>NZ_CP185242.1:7962500-9121706 GCF_049075665.1 Bradyrhizobium sp. B120
ACCAGCTTGCTTCGTAAGATCGGCCCGATAGCGAGGCGGTCAAGCTTCGCTACAAAGATCGTTTTACAACTCGCTCATCTCACTCATCTTGCGATGAGCTGCGATGCGCGAGCGCCGAAAACGATCTGGAGATTAGGAATGGTACCCGCGAATTGCTTCGCAGATCCAAACTCGGATCGATCTCCTCTTTACGATGTCAGAAAACACGCACGTCACCGTCCATCCGGACCAATGAGTGCGAAGTGATGTTTCGCGGACGATTTGAACAAGGCTTCTCAAGCAAGGCGCATTGTCGAGCTTCAATTCCATCTGGTGGAGCCAGACGGGATCGAACCGACGACCTCATGCTTGCAAAGCACGCGCTCTCCCAGCTGAGCTATGGCCCCGTACCAGAAGACGAATGCTCCGCACTCGATCAAAATGGTGGGCCTGGGAAGACTTGAACTTCCGCCCTCACGCTTATCAAGCGCGCGCTCTAACCAACTGAGCTACAAGCCCCTAACACGAGAGGCATACCGGCGCGCTACCAACTTACGTCAGTGCGTCGCACAGCGCTCAGCCCCTGGCGCGTGTTCGTCCGCGAAGAAAGAGAAACGAAGACGGCGAAATCCCGCCAATGGAGCTCAACAATCCTGAAACTGTTGGCCCCTGAATGTTTCTAAAACGGTTCGATAGTGAGCGTGAGCTCGCTGAAGAACCATCCTTAGAAAGGAGGTGATCCAGCCGCAGGTTCCCCTACGGCTACCTTGTTACGACTTCACCCCAGTCGCTGACCCTACCGTGGCCGGCTGCCTCCCTTGCGGGTTAGCGCACCGTCTTCAGGTAAAACCAACTCCCATGGTGTGACGGGCGGTGTGTACAAGGCCCGGGAACGTATTCACCGTGGCGTGCTGATCCACGATTACTAGCGATTCCAACTTCATGGGCTCGAGTTGCAGAGCCCAATCCGAACTGAGACGGCTTTTTGAGATTTGCGAAGGGTCGCCCCTTAGCATCCCATTGTCACCGCCATTGTAGCACGTGTGTAGCCCAGCCCGTAAGGGCCATGAGGACTTGACGTCATCCCCACCTTCCTCGCGGCTTATCACCGGCAGTCTCCTTAGAGTGCTCAACTAAATGGTAGCAACTAAGGACGGGGGTTGCGCTCGTTGCGGGACTTAACCCAACATCTCACGACACGAGCTGACGACAGCCATGCAGCACCTGTCTCCGGTCCAGCCGAACTGAAGAACTCCGTCTCTGGAGTCCGCGACCGGGATGTCAAGGGCTGGTAAGGTTCTGCGCGTTGCGTCGAATTAAACCACATGCTCCACCGCTTGTGCGGGCCCCCGTCAATTCCTTTGAGTTTTAATCTTGCGACCGTACTCCCCAGGCGGAATGCTTAAAGCGTTAGCTGCGCCACTAGTGAGTAAACCCACTAACGGCTGGCATTCATCGTTTACGGCGTGGACTACCAGGGTATCTAATCCTGTTTGCTCCCCACGCTTTCGTGCCTCAGCGTCAGTGTCGGGCCAGTGAGCCGCCTTCGCCACTGGTGTTCTTGCGAATATCTACGAATTTCACCTCTACACTCGCAGTTCCACTCACCTCTCCCGAACTCAAGATCTTCAGTATCAAAGGCAGTTCTGGAGTTGAGCTCCAGGATTTCACCCCTGACTTAAAGACCCGCCTACGCACCCTTTACGCCCAGTGATTCCGAGCAACGCTAGCCCCCTTCGTATTACCGCGGCTGCTGGCACGAAGTTAGCCGGGGCTTATTCTTGCGGTACCGTCATTATCTTCCCGCACAAAAGAGCTTTACAACCCTAGGGCCTTCATCACTCACGCGGCATGGCTGGATCAGGCTTGCGCCCATTGTCCAATATTCCCCACTGCTGCCTCCCGTAGGAGTTTGGGCCGTGTCTCAGTCCCAATGTGGCTGATCATCCTCTCAGACCAGCTACTGATCGTCGCCTTGGTGAGCCATTACCTCACCAACTAGCTAATCAGACGCGGGCCGATCTTTCGGCGATAAATCTTTCCCCGTAAGGGCTTATCCGGTATTAGCACAAGTTTCCCTGTGTTGTTCCGAACCAAAAGGTACGTTCCCACGCGTTACTCACCCGTCTGCCGCTGACATATTGCTATGCCCGCTCGACTTGCATGTGTTAAGCCTGCCGCCAGCGTTCGCTCTGAGCCAGGATCAAACTCTCAAGTTGGACTTGAACTTTGAACCGGCTGATCACAACGTTTGACGAGGTCCCACCATTCTTCGCCGACCGAAGTCTGCGAGCTGCCTACGATTCACATCGCTGGCAACGATGGTGTAACCTTTAAACGTGTACCGCCGAAGTCTTTCGTCCACCCTCAGAAAGTCAAAAGCCGAAGCTTTCAAGTATTCCGAGAGACGCAAGGACTCCGCCGTCCACGTTTCTCTTTCTTCATCTTCACTTGTCAAACAGCCCGGGATCCGATGACCCCACACCCTTAGAGGGTGGTTCTACCCTTCAGCGACGAACAGTGAACCTCAACCGATTTATGTCGGCTGCTGTGTCACTCATCGAAGTGAGGAGCATCAGTGGCGCGTTCGCTCGCCTTGGTCAGTGACCCGGCGGCGCCGCGCTCAGTGGTTGGTTTATAGTCCCCACCCCTCGGGATTGTCAACGACCATTGTCAACAAATCGTCGCACGCCGAAATCGTGTGTGCAGTGCGAAAAAGTTCTCGTATTTTCCATGGCTTAGGTCGGAGGTAAAAATTCGCAACCCGGCGCGCGTCGCAAAAAACTTTAAAAAAAGTTTGTCGCCGACGGGCTCGTGAGGCCCTCCGGAACGGGTTCCCCAGCCCTCCGGAACGGGTCTCCCGGCGCTCCAGACCGGACGGCGGCATCGACCTGCTTCAGGAAACTTTTCCACCTTAAATGCCGCACTTGAGCCACAATCCTGCGACGTTCTGGCTATATGACATGCATTGGACCGCTCGAAACCTGTGGGGGCTCGGGTGGTTCTTCAGGGGGACCAGGCGATTTTCTCCAAGAACCCGTCGCCTCTTCCCTTCGCGGCCGAGCAACATCGAGAGATCTGCACACCATTGACGTTCGAGATCGCGGCTAGCTAATGGCCATCGGCTTCTCGATTTCGATGCGTGTGGCTCGCCACACTGCCGGGATTCCTCTTCAGGGGATCGAGGTGGGGACGAGGACGAGCAGAGGTCGATCGCAGTTGCTGGAATTTGGGGGGATATCGGGTTGAGCCAACGGGCGTCACGCGGAAGCGGCATTGGGCGCGAGACCGGGATGATCGATCTCGGTCACGAACCGCCGCTTTCAGTCGACGGCACCGAGGCTGCGGTGATCGATCGCCGCCGTGTCTCCGTACAATGGTTCAGCGGCACCATTCTGACTGGTCTATGTGGCGCGGCCCTGATCGGCGGCGCCGTTTTTGCGTCGCTCGATGGCGAGATGACGTTTGCCAAGGTGCCGGAGCGCGTCGAAGGCGCGCTGCGCGGCGCCTTCACCGGCAATGATCGCGTCGTCAGCCTGCACAAGGGCGACCGCCTGCCGCCGCCGAGCGAATCCTCCGCCTCCCGCAGCCTGGTGCGCGTGTCGACCGTGACCCGCGTCGGCAATCGCGACGTGATGCGGGTGCGGCCCTTCATCCGGATTTCCGGCAATCTCTCGATGACCACGAGCGATCTGTCGTCCAAGATACCGGCGTTCAACGCGCAGCGTCTGTTGACCGATGTCGGCTCCGACACACCCGCTGCGGCCGAGGATCCGAATGCGGCCGACGCCGCCGAGCCCGACGCCGAGGTCTCTTTCGTCACCAAGGATCTCGGATCCGTGCTGCCGAAAGCCAAGCTCGCCGCCGTTGTCGCACTCGACGACGTGCTGATGCGGGTCCGCGACGCCGCCAATTGGCGCGGCTCCGGCGGCTCGGTGCGCTACGCATCGCTCGCCAATGCCGCGGCCGATGCCACCGGCGCCGGCCCCGATATCAGGATGGCCTACGCCACCGAGGGCAACACCTCCGACCCCTATGCAGGCTTCGAGACCCGCGTGGTGCCGGAGAACGTCACCCTGCTGCCGAAGACCAAGGAGCAGGTCACCGGCGGCAATCCGGTCGGCGAACGGGTTCACCTCGTCAAGAAGGGCGACAGCATCACCTCGATCCTGCGCGATCAGGGCGCAACGCCCGACGAGGCGAAGGCGATCGCCGCAACGCTCGGCCCGCGCGGCCGCGACGGCGGGCTGAAGGAAGGCCAGAAGGTGCGAATCCTGATGGCGCCGTCGGCACCGGGCGCCCGGCTGCAACCCTATCGGGTGATCGTCGCCAACGACTCCGTCGTCGAAGCCGTCGCCGCACTGTCCGATATCGGCAAATACGTTGCCGTTGACGTGCAGAGCATGAACACCACGACCGATACCGCCGACAATTCCAGCGACGACGAAGAGGATGACGGCAGCGGCGTGCGGCTCTATCAGAGCATTTACGAGACCGCGCTGCGCAACAAGGTGCCGCCGACCGTCATCGACGATATGGTCAAGATCTACTCCTACGACGTCGATTTCCAGCGCAAGGTCCAGCCCGGCGACTCGTTCGACGTGTTCTATGCCGGCGAGGACGAGGGCGTCACCAGCACCGAAAAGACCGAAGTGCTGTACGCCGCGCTGACCGTCGGCGGCGAGACCAAGAAATACTACCGCTTCCAGAGCTCCGACGACGGCGTCGTCGACTACTACGACGAGACCGGCAAGAGCGCGAAGAAGTTCCTGGTCCGCAAGCCGGTCAACAACGCGATCATGCGTTCGGGCTTCGGCGGCCGCCGCCATCCGATCCTCGGCTATGTGAAGATGCACACCGGCGTCGACTGGGCCACCGCCTACGGCACGCCGATCTTTGCCTCCGGCAACGGCATGCTCGAGAAGGTCGGGTACGAGGGCGGTTACGGCAAATATATCCGCATCAAGCACTCCAACGGTTACGAGACGGCCTACGGCCATATGTCGGCCTTCGCCAAGGGCATGGAGATCGGCAAGAAGGTGCGGCAGGGCCAGGTGATCGGCTTCGTCGGCTCGACCGGCCAGTCGACCGGCCCGCACGTCCATTACGAAATCCTGGTCAACGGCCGATTCGTCGATCCGATGCGCGTGAAACTGCCGCGCGGCCGCTCACTCGAAGGCCCGATGCTGGCAGGCTTCGAGAAGGCGCGCGACGGGATCGAAGCCCAGATGTCCAGCCGCGGCAGCTCGCGCATCGTCTCGGATGCCACCGGCAGCGCGCCGATGACGCGGTCCATCAGCAACCGCTGATGATGCAAAAGGCCGGCCGGTCCGGCCGCGCAGATCCCATAAAACGCTGCAGGCGCAGATCAGATGCGATGGCGTTTGCAGGCGTCACGCCGCCAATTTCAATAAATTTCGCGCCCCAGGATGGGAACCCGAACGGCGATCATCCAGTTGATTCAGCAGTAAAACCTCCAATGGAGGGTGTCATGGAGAACTGGACGAACGCAAAACTGTGCGACGTCGCAAACCTGATCCTCGGCGCGATTCTCTTCCTGTCGCCGTGGCTGTTCAAGTTCGACGCCGGAACGGTTTCGACCAACGCCCACATCGTCGGCCTTGTGATGGCGGTCCTTGCGATCGCCGCGCTCGCGGCATTCGCGGTCTGGGAGGAGTGGCTGAACCTCATCGTCGGGCTTTGGGCAATGGTCTCGCCCTGGGTCCTCGGGTTCCAGGCAATGACCACCGCGACGACCGTGCACGTGGTGATCGGCATCGCCGTCGCGGCCCTTGCGGCGATCGAGCTCTGGGCGATGTCCCAGCATCCGCCCCGGCTCACAACGCACAGCTGAGGCCTTGAACTAAGGCATCCCTACCCGCTGGCGCGGATCGCCGGCGGGCGGGGATTTGGTCGTGCCCAACGAAGATATGCACAAGGATTTGCGCCATGACCCAGCTCACCCGCGACGATGTGCTGAAGGCCGTCGGCCACGCCGACGATGTCACCATCGCCAGGATCATCGCATCCGGCGCCACGATCACCGAGCTCGCCGAGGCCCAGGCCTGGCTTGCCAATGACGAGCCGCTGATGAACGCCGGCAGGCCGCTGGCCACAGGCCGCACCCGCGAGCTGGTCGATATTCTGTCCGAACTCGAACCCGCCGATGACGACGAGCCCGGTCAGCTCAGTCCACCGATCGTTCCGCAGGACTAGCCTGGACGACGAAGCCCTCCCCGCGACCGCGGGGAGGGCTTTTGCATGCGCGTGTCAGTTCAGCTTGCGCTTCGAGACCGGGGCATCGAACTGCACGATCTCGGCGGTGTTGGGCACCTGACCGTTGAAGGTCAGCACGTTGCCCTTCTCCGAGATCACCACGCGATCGCCGTCCTTGACCTCGCCGGCGAGGATCATCTCGGCCAGCGGGTCCTGCACGCTGCGCTGGATCACCCGCTTCAGCGGGCGGGCGCCGTACGCCGGATCCCAACCCTTCTCCGCGAGCCAATTCCGCGCCTTCGCGTCGAGCGTGAGCTCGATCTTGCGATCCTCGAGCAGCTTGGTCAGCCGCGCAAACTGGATCTCGACGATGCGGCCCATCTCGTTCCGCTGCAGCCGGTGGAACAGGATGATCTCGTCGATGCGGTTCAGGAATTCCGGCCTGAAATGCGCCCGCACGACGCCCATCACCTGATCGCGGACCGCCGCGGTGTCCTCGCCCTCCGGCTGATTCACCAGGAATTCCGAACCGAGGTTCGAGGTCATGATGATCAGCGTGTTGCGGAAGTCGACGGTGCGGCCCTGACCATCGGTCAGGCGGCCGTCATCGAGCACCTGCAGCAACACGTTGAAGACGTCGGGATGCGCCTTCTCGATCTCGTCGAACAGCACGACCTGGTAGGGCCGGCGCCGCACGGCTTCGGTCAGTGCACCACCCTCGTCGTAGCCGACATAGCCGGGCGGCGCGCCGATCAGCCGCGAGACCGAGTGCTTCTCCATGAACTCGGACATGTCGAGGCGAACCATCGCGGTCTCGTCGTTGAACAGGTCAGCGGCGAGCGCCTTGGTCAGCTCGGTCTTGCCGACGCCGGTGGGACCTAAGAACATGAACGAGCCGGTCGGCCGGTTCGGATCCTGCAGGCCCGCACGGGCGCGGCGCACGGCGGTTGCCACCGCACGCACGGCTTCGGCCTGGCCGACGACACGCTTGGCAAGTGCGTCCTCCATTTTCAGGAGCTTGTCCTTTTCGCCCTCGAGCATCTTGTCGACCGGCACGCCGGTCCAGCGCGAGACGACCTGCGCGATGTGGTTGGCGGTGACCGCCTCCTCCATCATCTCGCCGCCGTTTTGCTTGCTGCTTTCAGCTGCCTCGATGTCGGCGAGCTTCCTTTCCAGCTCGGGGATCCGGCCATAGGCCAGCTCGCCCGCCTTCTGGAATTCGCCGCGACGCTGCGCATTGGCAAGCTCGACACGGAGCGCATCGAGTTCGCTCTTCAGCTTCTGGGCGTTGGAGAGCTTGTTCTTCTCCGCGCTCCAGCGCGCCGTCAGCGCCGCCGATCTCTCCTCGAGCCCGGCGAGCTCCTTCTCCAGGGTCTGCAAGCGGCTCTTCGAGCCGGCGTCGTTCTCCTTCTTCAGCGCTTCCTGCTCGATCTTCAGCCGGATGATGTCGCGATCCAGCGAATCGAGCTCTTCAGGCTTGGAATCGACCTGCATCTTCAGCCGCGCCGCCGCCTCGTCCATCAGGTCGATGGCCTTGTCGGGCAGGAAGCGGTCGGTGATGTAGCGGTTCGACAGCGTGGTCGCGGCCACCAACGCGGAGTCGGTGATGCGCACGCCGTGGTGCTGCTCGTATTTGTCCTTCAGGCCGCGCAGAATCGAGATGGTGTCCTCGACCGTCGGCTCGCTGACATAGATCGGCTGGAACCGGCGGGCCAGCGCCGCATCCTTCTCGACATGCTTGCGGTACTCGTCGAGCGTGGTCGCACCGATACAGTGCAGCTCACCGCGCGCGAGCGCGGGCTTCAGAAGGTTGGACGCGTCCATCGCACCGTCGGTCTTGCCGGCGCCGATCAGGGTGTGCATCTCGTCGATGAAGAGGATGATGCCGCCCTCGGCGGACGAGACCTCCTGCAGGACGGACTTCAGCCGCTCCTCGAACTCGCCGCGATATTTCGCGCCGGCGATCAAGGCGCCCATGTCGAGCGACAGCAGCTTCTTGTCCTTCAGGCTCTCCGGCACGTCGCCGTTGAGGATGCGCAGCGCCAGGCCCTCGACGATCGCGGTCTTGCCGACGCCGGGCTCACCGATCAGGACGGGATTGTTCTTGGTTCGCCGCGACAGCACCTGGATGGTGCGGCGGATCTCCTCGTCGCGGCCGATCACCGGGTCGAGCTTGCCGTCGCGCGCAGCCTGGGTCAAGTCGCGGGCATATTTCTTCAGCGCGTCATAGGCGTTTTCGGCGGTCGCACTGTCAGCGGTGCGGCCCTTGCGCAGCGCTTCGATCGCGGCGTTCAGGTTCTGCGCCGTGACGCCGCCCTTGCTCAGGATGGAAGCCGCTTCGCTGCCCTTCTCGAGCGTGAGCCCGAGCAGCAGCCGCTCGACGGTGACGTAGCTGTCGCCGGTCTTGTCGGCGGCCTTTTCGGCCGCATCGAAGGCGCGCGCCAGCTCCGGCGACAGGTAGACCTGTCCGGCACCATTGCCCGAGACCTTCGGCAGCTTGTTCAGTGCCTCTTCGGTCGCTTTCAGGATTGCTCTGGAATTGCCGCCTGCACGGTCGATCAGACCGCCGGCGAGCCCCTCATTGTCGTCCAGCAGCACCTTCAACAGATGCAAGGGCGAGAACTGCTGGTGACCGTCGCGCATTGCGAGCGATTGGGCAGACTGGATGAATCCGCGCGAGCGCTCGGTGTACTTCTCAATGTTCATTCGTTTTCCCTCGGCCTGCCATCGTCACCCATTCAGGCATGACAACGGCATCTTCATTGGGTTTTCCGCGGGCCGCGTTGACGTTCCTCAACCAGCCTCTGGTCGTCGCCATCATTTTTCAGGCTTGCCGCAGATGTGGGCACTTGGTTCCGAAACGGAAGTGCCACGGTTTGCGATTTCACCCGATCGAGCTCAGCGCCGCACGATGGCGACAAGGTAGCGGCAGGGCTGAGCAGTTTCGTTACGGAAGACGATGTCCGACGGCGGCCCGAGCTCGACGCGGTCACCCGCGGCGAGCTCATGGCGCTCCGCCCCTTCCATCAAGGTGAGGCGGCCGCTGATGACCCAGACCACCTGGCGGACCAGGTGATAGGCGCTGGCGGGGAAGCCGGCTTCCTGGTTGGCAGGCAGCTCGACCTCGACCAGCTCCAGCGGATTGGCCGGATGCAGGAACACCTGCCGCCGCAGATAGGCCGCCTTGGGATCGCGCCACACCGGCTGATCCTTGGCCCGCTGCAGGCGGGAACTGTGTGAGGCAACCTCGAACAGCGCAGCCATGGTCAGGCCATAGGCCGTGGCAATCCGCGACAGCGTCGCCGCTGTCGGGCTGGCCTCCGCCCGCTCGATCTTGCTCAGCATGGCCTTGGACACACCTGCCCGCCCGGCGAGTTCCGCCAGCGACCAGCCGCGTCCCTCCCGTTCGGCGCGAACCCGCCGCCCGAGAGCCTCATCGGCATCGTCTTCTATAATTGACATGTTGTCTTATATAGTAGACGATGAGGTCCGTTCAAGAGGTTTATCGAGGAACGACCAATGATGATCCGCCCCGCCACCGAGCAGGACATTCCTGCGATTACCGCGATCTTCAACGAGGCGGTCGCCAACTCGAACGCGATCTGGACCGAGAAGCAGGATTCCGACGCCGAGCGGCTGACCTGGATGAAGGCCCGGCTGGCGCTGGGTTACCCGGTGCTGGTCGCGGCCGAAGGGCCGGTGGTGCTTGGGTACGGTACGTTCGGCGATTTCCGCGCCTTCCCGGGTTACCGATACAGCGTCGAGCACAGCGTCTATATCCACGCCGATCATCGCGGCCGCGGCCTTGGCCGCGTCATCGTCGACGCGCTGGTGGCCGCCGCGACGGCGCTCGGCAAGCACGTGATGATCGCCGGCATCGACGGCGGCAATCCCGCCTCGCTCCGGCTGCACGCACAGGCCGGCTTTGTCGAGGTCGCGCGGATGCCGGAGGTCGGGCGCAAGTTCGGCCGCTGGCTCGACCTCGTCTTCATGCAGCGCGTGCTGGATGCCGCCGGCGCGGCACGACCCGACTAGCTGCCTTCGCATCGGCGGCGGTTCTCCTTGCGCGCCAAACAGGCTAGAGCGGGAGCATGGACACCACGCACACCTCCTCCGCCCGGATCACCGGCATCTACCGCTATCCCGTCAAGGGTCTGACGCCCGAGCCGCTGCCCCGCGCCGAGCTCAAGGTCGGCGAGACGCTCCGCTCCGATCGCCGCTACGCGATCGAGAACGGCCCGAGCGGTTTCGATCCCTCGTCGCCGAAATGGCTGGCGAAGCCGCATTTCCTGATGCTGCAGCGGGACGAGTGGCTGGCGCCGCTGCGCGCCCATTTCGACGATGACAGCCACGTGCTGACCTTGCGCCGGGACGGCGCGATGGTGGCGCAGGGCGATCTCGAGACCGAAGCCGGGCGCGCGGCGATCGAGCGCTATTTCGCCGATCGTCATGCCGGCCAGATCAAGGGGCCGCCCAAGGTGCTGGTCAGCCCCGGGCACAGTTTTTCCGACGTGCCGCGCAAGGTGGTCTCGATCATCAACCTGGCCAGCCTGCGGGCGATCGAGGACATGGTGCAGGCGCCGGTCCATCCGCTGCGCTTCCGCGCCAATCTCTATGTCGAGGGCTGGCCGGCCTGGCATGAGGCCAGCCTGCTAGACCAGACCATTGCGATCGGCAGCGCACGGGCAAAAGTTGTGAAGCGGATCACACGTTGTGCTGCGGTCAATGTCGATCCCGACACCGGCGCGCGCGATCTCTCGGTCCCGAACACGCTGATGCAGCGCTTCGGCAACAACGAATGCGGCATCTACGCCGAGATCATCAGCGACGGCGGCGCGGCCGTGGGCGACACGATTGCGGCGGAACCGCACTAGGTCACGCCCCCAGGTTCCGTATTTCTTGAAGACGGCATGAACGTGCATCGCATTGCAATGTTCGGTTGCGTGCAATAGACTTCACTCGACATTTTGAATTGCAGCAAATTTGTCGAAATTGATTGCACGGGGTTGCCATGAGCATGATCATGGTTTCGTACCGGCGGGTCGATCAGGACACAGCGGGCCGCATCGCCGACCATTTGATCGAGAAGTACGGTGAGAAATCCGTCTTCTTCGACGTCAACAGCATTCGCACCGGCGCCAACTTCGTCGACCGGATCGCCAAGGCCATCGTCGCCTGCGACATCGTCATCGCGGTGATCGGTCCGCATTGGATCGGCAAGACCGACGATGGGAAACCTGCGCGTCTGGAGGATCCCGCAGATTCCGTGCGCTTCGAGATCGAAACGGCACTGAAGCACAACAAGACGCTGCTGCCGCTGCTGGTGAACGGCGCAACCATGCCGGAGGCCGCCGAGCTGCCGGAATCGCTTCGCTTCCTGCACTTCTGCAACGCCGCCCGGGTCGACTCGGGTCAGGATTTTCGCGTCCACATGACCCGCCTGATCGATACGATCAACGAGGTCCTGAGTGAGGCCGGGCGATCGCCGCTGCGTGAAGTTTCGCCGATCAAGCGCTACTGGAAGTACGGCGCAGGCCTCGCCGCCGCGGCATTGGCGCTGGCCGTCTGGACCGTCGGGCCCGCGTTCGAACATACCGTGGCGAAGTCAGGCGGACAGGACGATCAGACCACCGTCGGACGCACGACGCCGCCCGCCGTTCCGGCCTCCGTCACGCAGCGCGCCAAGGCGCATGACGGCTTTCTCTTTCCTGATTCCGATCGACGATTTCTGAGTGAGGCCGACCTCAAGGACATGTCGGCGATCGAGCTGCGCATCGCACGAAACGAGATTTTCGCGCGGCATGGCCGGTTCTTCAAGGATCAGGTGCTCGCGAACTACTTCTCACAATTCGCCTGGTATCAACCCGCTGCGGTCGAAGTCCCCCTGAGCAACCTCGAGACGACCAACGTCGACACGATCGAGGCGAAGGAGCACGAGAAGTGAGGCCAGCCAACAGTATCGGTTGATCTCGCACCGCGTATGACCACCTCCCCCATTCTCAGGGGAGAGGTGGCCAGTCCCTGATCAATTCGTCGGCATCACATAGGCGTAGATCCGGCCGCGCGAGACCGGTGTCTCGCGGACGCGGTGGCTGCTGTTGCCCGAGATCATGATCGGATTGCCCTTGGCATCGACGCCGGTGATGATGCCGACATGACCGCCGCCGCGGCGGCCCATCACGGCGATGGCGCCGACCTGCGGCCCCGAAACGCGCGTGCCGTATTTGGCGAACGAGCTCGCCATGTCGGAGCCGGTGCCGCGATGGCCGGTCTGCTGCAGCACCATGTTCATGAAGCGCGCGCACCACAGGCTGGAGCGGCCGGTCGGATTGCCGCCGAGATAGCGGCGCGCCGCGTCGACGATGCCGGATGAGCCGAACCCACCGGCCGCGTTCACGTCGGTGTTGGCCGCGGCCTCAGCGCTGGGCATCACGGCCGCATTGGCCTCGCCGAAGCCGCCCGCCTGCATCTGGGCGCGGCGCTCGGCGCGCGACAGCCGCGCTGTGTGCCGGTGGTGATGATGGGAATAATGCCGCGCGTGATGGCCGGCATGGGCCGAATGCGCGTGACGCGAATGATGCGGGCGGGCGGACGCCGGAGCGGCGGAGATCACGGCGAGCGTGAGCGAACACAGAGCCAGCGCCAAAACTCGAAGCGACCGGCGATACGCAAGCAACTGAACCATACTTCACGAGATCCTCTGAAACGCCCCCCAACTCCCCGTCGCGTTCCCAAGGGAATGCGGCGGTGGTTTTGAAGATCGGGATGTGGCGAGAGGAAGATTTCATGCGGCGTTGCGAAAACGATTTCGGGGTCATTCCGCGCAAATTCCGTGACGAAAATTGCCAGAACTGCCGCATTGCAGCCGCGGAAATTAATTGCAAATCTGGGGGCGGCCAACGAGAGGAGAATTTCAATGCCCCACGCCATCACGAAAGATAATGTCCGCCTGCATTTCGAAGAGGCAGGCAGTGGGACCCCGATCATCTTCCTGCACGAGTTCGCAGCGGATCACACCAACTGGGAACCGCAGCTGCGCTACTTCTCCCGCGGTCACCGCTGCATCGCCTATTCCGCGCGCGGCTACACCCCATCCGACGTGCCTGCGAATGCCGACGTCTACACCTACACGCATTTCTACACCGACGCGCTCGCGGTGCTCGACCATCTCGGCATCGCGAAGGCGCATTTCATCGGGCTCTCGATGGGCTCCTATTCGTCGCTGCAAGTCGCGCTCAACGCGCCGGAGCGCGCGCTGTCGATGACGCTGGCCGCGGTCGGCTCCGGCTCCAGCCTCGAGAATCTCGATGCCTTCCGCGCGCAGTGCCGCGCCAATGCCGAGCAATACGAGGCGATCGGCTCGGTGGAGGTCGCCAAGGTGACGCGCGAGGCGCCAAGCCGGATCCCATTCCTGGTCAAGGACCCGCGCGGCCATGCCGATTTCTACGCCGCGCTCGCCCGCCACGACGCCAAGGGCTCAGCCAACACGATGCGGAGCTTCCAGGGCGGCAGGCCCTCGATCTACACCATGACCGACGCGATCAAGCGCGCGGCGACGCCGGCGCTGATCCTGTGCGGCGACGAGGACGACAATTGCATCGCGCCGAGCATGTTCCTGAAGCAGCATCTGCCGGCCGCCGGCCTTTCCTTCTTCCCGAAGTCCGGCCACGTACTCAACCTAGAGGAGCCCGCGCTGTTCAACGAGATGGTCGAACGCTTCATCGCGCTGGTCGAGGCCGGCCGCTGGCCGGTGCGCGATCCGAGATCGCTGGTGGCGGCGCCGGTGTGAGCCGTCATTCCGGGGCTCGCGAAGCGAGAACCCGGAATCCATTTGGCCGCAGACTTCGTGGATAAATGGATTCCGGGTTCGATGCTGCGCATCGCCCCGGAATGACGAAAGTACATTATCGCGCAGCCGTCACTTCGCCTTCTCGCCCCGGCTGAGCAGGAACACGCCCTGCTCGCCGAACATGTTCCACACCCACCAGGGCAGGTTGAGCGGCACCGGGCGGCCGTAGAGATCGAGCGCCACCGCGCGCTCCATCTTGACGTTGATCTCCTCGCAGAGCTGCACGAAGTCCTTGATGGTGCAGAAATGGATGTTGGACGTGTCGTACCAGCTCGCCGGCAGATTCTCGGTGCGTGGCATGTGACCGCCGACCAGCAGCTGCAGCCGCATCTTCCAGAATCCGAAATTCGGGAACGAGACGATGGCGCGCTGGCCGATCCGCAGCAAATTCTCCAGCACCACCTTGGGCTGCCGCGTCGCCTGCAGGGTCTGCGACAGGATCACATAGTCGAACGCGTCATCGGGATAGTTGACGAGGTCGGTGTCGGCATCGCCCTGCACCACCGCGAGGCCCTTGGCGACGCAGCCATTGACGCCCTCGCGCGACAGCTCGATGCCGCGGCCGTCGATGCCGCGGCTCTCCAAGAGCTGCAGCAGTTCGCCGTCGCCGCAGCCGACGTCGAGCACGCGCGAGCCCGGCCGCACCATGTCGGCGACCAAGAGGTGATCGGTGCGATAGCCGCCGGTCCGCTCCGGCGCGACGCCCGGCAAGGGCAATGTCTGCTGCATGCTCATGACTGGCCGTTGTCCTTCAGTCCGCGCGCCTTGCCCGCGGCCTGCAGGAAGGCGCGGGAGATCTCCAGGAATTCCGGCACGTCGAGCAGGAACGCGTCATGGCCGCGATCGGTCTCGATTTCGGCGAACGACACCCGTGCGCTCGACGCGTTGAGCGCATGCACCAGCGCGCGCGATTCCGAGGTCGGAAACAGCCAGTCGCTGGTGAACGACACCACGCAGAACCGGGTCTTGATGCCGGCGAACGCATTCGCCAGCGCGCCGTTGTGATCGGCGGCGATGTCGAAATAGTCCATCGCGCGCGTGAGATACAGATAGCTGTTGGCGTCGAAGCGCTCGACAAAGGACGAGCCCTGATAGCGCAGATAGCTCTCGACCTGGAAATCCGCATCGAACGAGAAGGTCGGCAGCTCGCGATCCTGCATCCGCCGTCCGAACTTGCGGTGCAGCGCGGCGTCCGAGAGATAGGTGATGTGCGCGGCCATCCGCGCCACCGCCAGTCCGCGATGCGGATGGGTGTCCTCGTCGACATAGCGGCCGCCGCGCCAATCCGGATCGGCCATCACGGCCTGGCGGCCGAGCTCGTGGAACGCGATGTTCTGCGCCGAGTGCCGCGTCGAGCAGGCGATCGCGAGCGTCGAGAACACGCGCTCGGGATAGGCCGCGGTCCATTGCAGCACCTGCATGCCGCCCATCGAGCCGCCGACCACGCAGAACAGCGTCGCAATGCCGAGGCGATCGATCAGCATCGCCTGCGCGCGCACCATGTCGGGGATCGTGATGATCGGGAAATCGAGCCCCCACACCTTGCCGGTCGCAGGGTTCAGCGACGCGGGCCCGGTCGAGCCCATGCAGCCGCCGATCACGTTGGAGCAGATGATGAAGTATTGTTCGGGATCGATCGGCTTGCCGGCGCCGACCATGGTGTCCCACCAGCCAGACTTGCCGGTGACGGGATGGGTGTTGTTGACGTGCTGATCGCCGGTCAGCGCGTGGCAGATCAGGATCGCGTTGGACCTGTCGGCATTGAGCTCGCCATAAGTCTGGTACGCGATCTGGAACGGCGCGAGATCGACGCCGCAATCCAGCTTCAGCGGCTGATCCATGCCGAACTTCGCCACCAATGACGTCGGGTGATCGGCCTCATGGGCGCGATCATCGCTCGGGGCTTGCGGGCTCGGGATCGGACGCACGTTGCTCATCTAGGCGACCCTGCCCTCGCGCGGGAGGGCTCGAACAGAAAATCAGGCCATAAAAAACCCGGCCTGAACAAGGTTCGGCCGGGAGCTGATCTGTCCCCGGCCTGTTTAGCGAGTTGTTTAACGTGGCTGCAAGCCGGCCGGCTCAAATGACCACGGAGTGGAGCGAACCTAGTCCTCAGGCCCCCTGTCGTCAAGGCGGCCAGTGAACCTCCCCTTGCCGGGCGCCGATGGTTAACCGAATGCGCAAGGCACGCCTGCGACGTTTCTCTTTGCTTTCGCTGGCCGTCTTTCCTAATCAGAGACCCTGTCTGGCACGGCATCGGGCCGCCCGGACGACAAGGTTTGAGAGCATGTCCAACCCACCCCCGCCGCCCTCGCTGCAGGAGCTGCGCAAGGAGATCGATGCGATCGACGAGCAGGTTCACCGCCTGCTGATGGCGCGCGGCGACATCATCGACCGCCTGATCCAGGTCAAGAAGACCCAGGAGGTCGGCTCGGCGTTCCGCCCGGCGCGCGAGGCCAGCATGATGCGCGAGCTGGTGCGGCGCCATCGCGGCATCCTGCCGCTCGACACCATCGAGAGCATCTGGCGCGTCATCATCTCGACCTTCACTTACGTGCAGGCGCCGTTCGCGGTGCATGCCGATGTCTCGGTCGGCGAATCCGCGATGCGCGACTCGGCGCGGTTTCACTTCGGCTTCGTGGTGCCTTACGTGTCGCATTTCAGCGCCCAGGCCGCGGTCGAGGCGGCAGCGAAATCGAAGGGCGACCTCGCGCTGGTCTCCGCGATCGCCAGCCGCACGCCGTGGTGGAATGCGCTCGAGGCCGATGGCGCGCCGAAGATCATCGCGCGGCTGCCGTTCCTCGAACGCGCCGACCATCCCGCCGCGCTGCCGGTGTTCCTGATCTCGCGGGTCGCCGACGACGCCATGGTGACGGAGGTGCAGATCTGGAGCGTGCGCGTCTCCGGCTGGAACGCCGATGTCGCAAGGGCGCTGGCCCCGCTCGCCGAGATCGTCGCGGTCCCCGACACCGCCTTCGACGGCGCGGCCCTGCTGGTGTCGGTCACCGGGCACGATTTCGAGAAGATCAAGCTCGCCTTGATCGAGGCCGGCGCCTCGGTGCGCTCTTCGGCCCTCGTCGGCAGCCACGCAACGCGCTATACGGTGCCCTCTAACGGGTCGGCCAGAAGCTAGCCGCCTGTATATCCGGAGTTGATGATGTCCCGCCCCGTGCCGAACCCCGGCATCCTCGATATTGCGCCCTACACGCCCGGCAAGAGCCCGGTGCCGGAACCGGGCCGCAAGGTGTTCAAGCTGTCCGCCAACGAGACGCCGTTCGGCCCGTCTCCGAAGGCGATCGCGGCCTACAAGGGCGCGGCTGACCATCTCGAGGACTATCCGGAGGGCACCTCGCGCGTGCTGCGCGAGGCGATCGGCCGCGCCTATGGGCTCGATCCCGACCGCATCATCTGCGGCGCCGGCTCCGACGAGATCCTCAATCTGCTGGCGCACACCTATCTCGCGCCCGGCGACGAGGCGATCTCGACTACCCACGGCTTCCTGGTCTACCCGATCGCCACCATGGCGAACGGCGCCAGGAACGTGATCGCGGCCGAGACCAACTTCACCGCCGATGTCGACGCCATCCTCAAGGTGGTGACGCCGCGCACGAAACTGGTCTGGCTCGCCAACCCGAACAACCCGACCGGCACCTACATCCCGTTCGACGAGGTCAAGCGGCTGCGCGCCGAACTCCCGTCGCATGTGCTGCTGGTGCTCGACGCCGCCTATGCCGACTACGTCTCGCGCAACGACTACGAGCTCGGCATCGAGCTGGTCGCGACCACGGACAACACGGTGGTGACGCACACCTTCTCGAAGATCCACGGCCTTGCCGCGCTGCGGGTCGGCTGGATGTTCGGTCCAGCGCATATCGTCGATGCCTGCAACCGCATCCGCGGTCCGTTCAACGTCACGACGCCGGCGATGCTGGCGGCGGTGGCGGCGATCGAGGACTCTGCGCATGTGCAGATGTCGCGGACGCATACCGAACAGTGGCGCAACTGGCTGACCGAGGAGATCGGCAAGCTCGGGCTCAAGGTGACGCCGAGCGTCGCCAATTTCGTGCTGATCCACTTCCCGGCCGACACGGGCAAGACCGCGGCGGAAGCCGACGCCTATCTCACGCGGCGCGGCCTCGTGCTGCGCGCGCTCAACAATTACAAGCTGCCGCATGCGCTGCGCATGACCATTGGCACCGAGGAAGCCAACCGCCTCGTGGTCGAGGGCCTGCGCGACTTCCTGGCCGGAAAGTGAACACCGACGTGACCACGGCTCCGCTCTTCAACCGCATCGCCCTGATCGGCTTCGGCCTGATCGGCGGCTCGATCGCGCGCGGCGCGCGCGCGCAGGGCCTGGTCGGCGAGATCGTGACCACCGCGCGCTCGGAGAAGACGCGCGCCCGCGTCGCCGAGCTCGGCATCGTCGATCGCGTCGTCGAGACCAATATCGAGGCGGTGAAGGATGCCGATCTCGTCATCCTCTGCATCCCGGTCGGCGCCTGCGGTCCGGTCGCGGCCGAGATCGCCGGCCATCTCAAGCCCGGCGCCGTTATCTCCGACGTCGGCTCGGTGAAGGGCGCCGTCGTCAAGGACATGGCGCCACATCTACCTGCCGGCGTGCACTTCGTCCCGGCGCATCCGGTGGCCGGCACCGAGCATTCGGGCCCGGATTCCGGCTTCGCCGAGCTCTTCATCAACCGTTGGTGCATCCTGACCCCCCCCGAAGGCACCGATCCCGCCGCGACCGACCGGCTGCGCGCGTTCTGGGCCGCGCTCGGCGCCAAGGTCGAGATCATGACGCCGGATCATCATGACCTCGTGCTCGCGATCACGAGCCATCTGCCGCATCTGATCGCCTACACCATCGTCGGCACCGCCGACGAGCTGGCGCAGGTGACGGAATCCGAGGTCATCAAATTCTCCGCCGGCGGCTTCCGCGACTTCACCCGGATCGCAGCGTCCGACCCGACGATGTGGCGCGACGTGTTCCTTGCCAACAAGGACGCCGTGCTCGAGATGCTCGGCACCTTCACCGAGGATCTGTCGAAGCTGACCCGCGCGATCCGGCGCGGCGACGGCGAGGCGCTGTTCGACCACTTCACCCGCACCCGCGCCATCCGCCGCGGCATCGTCGAGATCGGCCAGGATTCGGCTGCGCCCGACTTCGGCCGGCCGCATGCGAATTTGAAGAAGTAGGCAAGGGCTCGGTCCGCATACTCTCCGTCGTCCCTGCGAGAGCAGGGACCCATACTCCGCGGCAGATGTTGTTGGAGGGACTCGTCAACCCAGTATCGCAATGACAACTGGCATTCGTGGTTATGGGTCCCTGCTTTCGCAGGGACGACGATGAGGGTGGATCGCGATTCAAGTCGTCACACCACGCCGTGTCATCGCCGGCTCGACCGGGCGATCCGGTACGCCGCGGCCTCTCGGTTCAAGCACGGACGTCTCTGGAATACTGGATCGCGCCCGGTCGAGCCGGGCGATGACAGTGTGACTGGGGACGCAGCTTTCATCGCGTCTGGTCAAGGTAGCGACCGAAGCAACACGCCATCGATCTTTCCGTCGGATGCCAGAATGATCCGCCATTCCATGTCGACATTGGCGAAGTTGACGTCATAGACATCCCAACCGTCTCGCCCGACGCCCTTGAAGCTGATCGTTTGCATGCCCCCGGCCAGATCCAGCGCGGCGACGATCGCCGGAGCCTGCTCGCGGGCCACTGCCGCCATGATGTCGCTCATGCCGGCGTAGTCGACGGCACCTTGCTGGTGCTGGATGACCAGGCGGCGGATCGCTTCCTCGGTTCCCGGCGACGGCGTCTTGTTATCGATCTTCTTTGCCAGCGCGGTCGCCTCATCCTGGGCCTGCCGGTCGTCGATCCGGGTCGCGTTGTGCGTCAACCCGCCCTGATGAAGCGTCAGGGCGTTCGCGATTCCATCCGGCTCGACGGCGAAGGTAATCTGCGCCGCCGTGGTCCTGAGAAAAAACGTGTGCTCGCTTTCGGGATATATTTCCGAGGCGAACTGTCCGAGCGGCTTCGCGAACAGATGACCGCCATCGCGTGTGATCGTCACCACCTGCCCGCCGGTCTGAAACCGAAAATGACCGACGTAGCGCTCCATCACGCCGGGATCGATCTGAATCGCAGCACGGGGCCTGGCCTGTTCGTAGCGCCGTTGCGCGACGGCATCGAAGGATGCTTCGGCCATGTTGGTCTCTTTGGCCAGCGCAATGAGGTCGGCGATCGAGAGTGACCCGCCGGCGGAAAGCTTCAAACGCGCCACATTCACCAGCGCAAGGCCTTCATCGGCGCGGTTGCGCAGTTGAAGGATCGACGATTGTTGCATGGCCAGGATTCGGTCGAGATCGATCGCGCCGCCTTCGAGAAGCCTGGCGATTTGCGCCAGGCTGAGCTCCATTCGCTTTAGCGCGAGGATCTCGTGCAGCCGGCTGATCTCCGCAGCCCCATAGAGCCGCCAACTCTTCGCCGTGCGGCGCGGCGAAATCAGGCCGCGGCTCTCATAGAGCCGAAGTCCGCGTACCGTGAGTCCGATGCGAGCCGCGCACTCTGCCGCGGTCAGCAAAACGTCATTGTCGGCTTTGTCTCTCGGCTCGTTCATCGACGGAGGCCCTTTCGCCGGTACTTTACGGTGTGACCTTAGGTCCGGCTCAAGGCCTTTTTCGGCGCGGCAGGAGATAAACCGCTTGAGCCGGTCCCAAGGTCATAGGTCAGAAGCGGGCCAGGAAGACCCTTCAATGCACAAGCAGCCACAAGACCCGAACGCATGAACGACGGTCCTCCAGCCTCGCCACACAACCACAACAACGGGAAACCAATCTCATGAAAAAGCTTCTGCTCGGTGCGGTCGCTGGTATCGCCTGCGCGGCTCCCGCGTTCGCGGCCGATCTTCCGGCGCGAACCTATCCGAAGGCGCCGGCCTATGCGGCGCCGGAGGCGGTCTATAACTGGACCGGCTTCTATATCGGCGGCCACGTCGGTGGCGCCTTCGCGGGCAACAACAGCCTCGGCGGGGACAAGGGCCGCTTCCTGGGCGGCTTGCAGGGTGGCTTCGACTACCAGTTCGCATCGAGCTGGGTGATCGGTGCCGAGGTTCAGTTCAGCGGGCTCACCGGCAACGGTGGCAAAGGCTCGGCTCTTCCGGCAGGCACCCTGGTAACAAGCAATCAGCTTGGCTCGATCAGCGGCCGGCTCGGCCACGCCTGGGGCCCGGCGCTTCTCTACGCCAAGGGCGGTTACGCCGTCCGCGACAACCTCAATATCGGCGCCGGCTCCGGCGGAATTCCGGTGGTCGTTGCGACCAATGGCAGTCACCGGAGCGGCTTTACCCTCGGCGGCGGTCTCGAATACATGTTCGCGCGGAACTGGTCCGCGAAGGCCGAGTATCAGTATTTCAACTTCGGCAACACCACCTTCGCCGGCGGCCCCGCCACGATCGTCGGCGTCCGGTTCAGGGACGACGAGCATACCGTCAAGGTGGGCTTCAACTACCGCTTCGGCTGGGGTGGCTAGAGCGTTTTCGATCACTCATGATGCGGGTCTCCGGACCTTCTGCGCTGGGCGACGGCGAAGCGCTGTTCGACCACTTCACCCACGCCATCCGCCGCGGCATCGTCGAGATCGGCCGGGATTCCGCCGCGCCCGACTTCGGCCGTCCGCATTCGAATTTGAAGAAGTAGGATCAGGCACGCGGAATTCTCCACTTCGTCGTCCTGGCTTTCGCGAGGACGACGCTGAGGATGGTTCTCGATTCAAGATGTCAAACAACGCGGTGTCATCACCCGATACTTCGGCGCCGCTATCATGTTGCGTTCCTCTAGACGTTGGGTGCCAGAGCTAATCCTAGATTGCCCACCGCACGGTCTCAAATAGCAGTACGATTGACCGCCGGATTATCGGCAAGGCAACCGGAGAGTCAGTCATGAAAGCTTTTGCAATGGCATTGCTCGCAGGTGTCACCATCGGAGCCATCGCAGTCCACGGACTCCACGCCCAAGGAGCCAAGCTGAAAGCTTACACTGTCAGCGAAGTTGAAGTGCTCGACCCTTCAGCCCAGGCCGCTTACCTCCCGGTCGCCCGGAAGGCGATAGAGGCAGCCCATGGTCGAGCCTTGCGCACCGCAGCCGGACGGGTTGTTCAAATCGAGGGGGGACCGCCTCCCAAGAGTGCGGCGATCGTCGAATGGGACAGCATGGATGACGCAGTAGCATTCTACAAGTCGAAGGCCTGGTCGGACCTTGCACCCCAGCGGGACAAGGCAACCAAGGTCATACGGCGGTACGTCGTCGAAACCGAAAAGTAGCCAAGCTTGAGGCTCAAATGACTTCGGTGACGGAGATCCAAACGGACGGGAAATTCGCCCGGGTCTGAGGTCTGGAGAAGGCGACGCTGCACTTGAAGGCTGGCGGCGACCCTCTCGATATCAAGGACTTCGTCACCAATCTTTTTGAAAGGAAGCTGACCGCTGGCTGATGATCCTTCATCATGCACAGGTCATCCCGAAATAGCCACTGAGCCAACATCCAGCAGTGCAGTTACCCGCGTGGCTCACCGCCGCAACCGTTGATCCCGGATCGGCCCCGCCGCCGACATCGGTGCAACCTTCTGGGTCATCCGCTGGCGGCCGACGAGGCCGGCGGTTGCCAGCATGACGTCGCCGCCGAACCACCACGAGCCGATCACGAACTCCCAGGCGCGCGGCGGAATCTCGTCGAATACGATGCCGTAGACCGACACCAGCGCAGCCAGCGCGGCGAGGAAGATGCCGCCCGCGCTCATCAGCTCGACGGCATCGATGCGCCCCGTGGCGCGCAAGGCCGGCCTTGGAATATCGACGCCGAGATAGAAGCCGACGGCACCGATCACGATCGTCGTCACGATGAACGCAAGCGTACCGAAGAAAGCAATGTGCCCCTTCGCGAGCTGGGCGGCGACGAAGGTGCCGCCCATGGCGCCGGCCATCGCCAGACCGGTTCGCTGCAACACATGCGCGGCGCGGCTGACCATCATCAGTTCGCGGGCGATCACGGCCCTCTCCTTTCTGCTCACGATCCTCATCTGCTGTCTCCCTTACCGGCGCTTGGGTCCGCGGAGGCTGTGAACTGATCTGTCTCGTCATTGCGAGCGGAGCGAAGCAATCCATCGCGCTCCAAGTACTCCGATGGATTGCTTCGTCGCTATCGCTCCTCGCAATGACGGGGTTGATAGGTTCACACCTTCTCGCGACCGAATTGCTACTCGACGCTTTAGAACGGGTAGTAGCGGACCTGGGTCATGACGATGTGGTCGTCGGTCTTCGGCGCGCCGCCGACGCCTTGGAAGGCGAAGCGCTGGTTATAGGAATACTGCACGCCGGCCTTGATCGCCCCGTAATCGCCCTTGAAGATCGTGTCGTAGAAACCGACCGTGTATTGCCTGACCTCCGAAGTGTTGCCGTTGCAGGTCGCCGCCGGCGAGTTCTCGATGTTGCAGCCGAGATTGTTGTAAAGCGGATTGCCGTAGCCGAACGGCACCGTGCCGACATTGGAGAACGTCGCCTTGGTCTTCTCGAGGCCGGCATAGGCATAGAGATCGAGCGACGGCGTGGTGTGCCAGACCGTGCCGAGCAGGAACGCCGTGATTGGCAGCGGCTGGATCGAGCCGTCCTGGCGCACCGTCGCATCCGGGAACGGCGTCGCCGTGAAGCGGCCGAGCGCGCCGTGCGACGCCGAGCCCTGCAGCTCCAAGAGCTGCGGCACGATCTCCGCCGAGAAATGCCCGCCGAAGCTCACAGTGTTGACGTCGTGATTGGCGAAGTTGAAGCGATCGTAGAAGTCGCGATACATCGCCCAGCCCTCGACATGCAGCTTGTAGGGTCCGAGCCGCGGATCCCACGCACCCTTCACGGTGAAATCAGGCACGTGATTGAGGCTGACATTGTTGGCGTTGTTGAAGAAGCTGCCGCCCGGCCCGGTGAGGTTGACCAGGAGGTTCGGGTTGAGCACGCCCTGCGGGCCGGCCGCGGGCGTACCGACCAGCGGCGTGTTGCCGCCGAAGAACGAGGTCTGCGGGTTTTCCGCCGAGACCGCGAGCTTGAATTCGGGCCCGATGTCCTGCCAGACGCGAATGCCGGGCTGCCGCGCCGCAAGGAAGCCGGGCACCGATTCGAAATCGATCACGCCGGGCGCATCGACCCCGCGCGGATCGATGCCGGACTTGCTCGGCGCATTCAGCGACCAGCTCTGACCGGCAAGCACATGCAGGCCGAGATCGGTGCGGCTGACCTCGACGCTGGCCTGACGCAGCCGCGGGTTGAACGAGTTGGTGGCGACCGAGTTCGCGGTCTGCGCCGCGCCTTCGAAATCCATTTCGCCGTAGCCGGCGACGCGGGTGTTGGCGAAGACTTCGGCTTCGGCAAGCACCGAGAAGCGGGTCTGCCGCGCCGAGAAGCGCGACTCGCCGGTGTTGAAGTTCTTGCTCTGCGGGAACGGAATGAAGGCGTAGACCGAGCCGGTGTCGGAGGCAAGATTGCGGGTGCGATAGATGCCGGTGAGATCGACCCAGCCGCCGAAGGTGAAGGTGACGCCCTTGTAGCAAAGCTTGCCCGATGCGCAGGGATCGAACGGCACCGGCGCCTTGGCCGCCATGTGCGTGTTCTGCATTGCGCTCTGTCTTGCCGCCAGCGCCTCCTCCTTGCGCGCCTGCACTTCCATTTTCTGTTCGAGCTGCTTGAGGCGTGCCTTCAACGCCTTCAGCTCCGACGCATCGTCGTCCGCCAACGCTGGACCTGCCGACAACAGCACGCTGCCGAGCAGAATCCCCCCGAGAATTCGCATCGCTTCCTCCACACGAGGTTGTTTCCTCAGGCGAGAGAGAGCGGTATTCGGGGACTGATATTCGCGGCGGCCCGCAATATTCCGGTCACGTTTTTCTCATCGCGGCCGCGGGAATGTTTTGCCGCGACGGACGATCTCGCGCGCGAGGGATTAAGGAGTCCGCGCAGTGCGGAGGGTGGATTTTGCGCAGCACAATTCGCCTCTCAGCCGGCGGCGCGCGATCGCGGACGTGTAACAACACCGGTCACGAGACCGAATTGTCGTTCGGCACCCGTTTCAGGCTGCCATGGACATGCGATGGACGAAGGACAGCAAGATGATCGGTGAAGTCATTGTGGTCGGTGACCTGAAGTTACGGGATGGCGCCTCGCTCGAGGAGTACAACCGGCTGGGCGAGCGCATGTACGAAATCGTCAGCCGCCTTCCGGGATTCCTGTCGGTGAAATCGTTCAAGGCGGCAGATGGCGAGGAGCTCACCCTGTTTCGCTTTGCCTCGGAAGAAGCGCTCGAAGCCTGGCGCCATCATCCGGACCACGTCGAAACCATGCAGCGCGGACATGCCGAATTCTACGCCAGCGGCTTCCTGCAGATCTGCAAGGTGATCCGCGAAGTCGGCCCGTTTGAGCATTCCTGACGATGCCCAGGTGCGTAGGCCGGATTAGCACAGCGCAATCCGCCATGTTTGGTTGGCTTGCTAGGGCGGGTTACGGCTTCGCCTAACCCGCCCTACTCGAGCTGCGCCGCTCAGAACAGCGGCGGAATCTGCGCGACTTTCAGCGGACCCAAAAACACCGCGCCGTCGGTGAAGCGCAGCGGGAAGCTGCGCGCCTTCTTGCCTTCGAGCGTCGCCTCGGTGCCGAGCGAATTGATGCCGGCGGAGATGCCGGCATTGGCGTTCTGCTTGATCACCTTGCCGAGGCCGGGGATCGCGCGGTCCAGCGCGCCGAACAGATTGCTGAGGTCCTGGCTCTTCACGCCCGGTGCGACGCGATCGAGCGTGGACTGCGGCACGCCCTCCTCGAGCATCTTGTCGATGCCGAGAGCAGGGATGACGCGCTCGAGGCCGGCGACCGTCATCTGCAACTCGCCCTCGATGCGGCCTTGCGCGTTGAGGCGGAGCGTGCCGGCCGCGACCGAAAGGACGTCGCCCTGCTCGATCCGCGACTGCTGGATCTCGACGCTGCCGCCGGCCGCCTGGATCTCGCGGAAGCGATCCGGCCACGGCTTCGGCGAGAAATCCTTCAGGCCATTCAGCCGCGCGTGGATGTCGGCGTTGAACGGCTGGGTGAGCAGCGGATGCACGTCCTGCAGGGTGCCGCCGGCGATCTGCAGCACGGTCTCGATCGCGGGGCTGTCCGGCGCCGAGCCTTCGACCTGCCTGCCGTGCAGCTCGATGTGGTTGACGCGCATCAGCGGCGTCGGCGCGGGACCGCCGGTGCGGTCGATGGCGAGATTGTCGAACACCAGCGAGGCGCGCTGCGGCACCGCCGGCAGGCCGACCACGCTGCTGCGGCCGAGACTCCAGTTCACCGACAGTGTCGGCTGCGCGTTGCGCTCGGCGATCGTGGCCGGGCCCTTGAACTCCGCGATCACAAGCTTGGGATCATAGATCTGCGCCACGACCAGGATCTCGACCAGCCGTGCCACGAACGACATTTGCGGCGAGGCGGTCTGCGACACCAGCATCACGCTGGGCTGCTCGCAGCGGATTTCGAGCCGGAACGGGTAACCCGCCACCGAGCGCTTGTCGCAATCATAGACCCGGCCGGCCTTGGCCTCCTGCGCGCGCCAGGCATCGGCCTGCACGCCGACCTGCGAGGCGGCGAAGAACCAGAAGCCGCTCCACAGCACCGCGGCGATCAGGACCACGACAGGGACGGCATAGAGGCCGAAGCGCGAGCGACGGCGGGGAGCTGAGTTCAAATCGGACATGCGGCGTCCTTTGGCGGGCGAATTTGTCAAAATCGAAGCGGCAGCAAGCCGCGGGCAACCCTTACACATCGCCTGCGCAATCCTCGCGCAACCTTTGCGTAACCCTCAGGTAACCCTTGGAAACATCACGGAATCTGCTTCGCTTCGACGGCGTGTTCTGCTAGCCCATCTGCGCGATGTCAGCAAATCCTCCCGATTCCGAAACCGACGGCGACCTCTGGGTGTTCGGCTACGGCTCGCTGATGTGGAAGCCGGGCTTCGAGTTCCTGGAGCAGGTGCCGGCACGGCTGATCGGCGAGCACCGCGCGCTCTGCGTCTATTCGTTCGACCACCGCGGCACGCCGGAGAAGCCGGGCCTGGTGCTCGGGCTCGACCGCGGCGGCGCTTGCCGCGGCATCGCGTTCCGCGTCGCCGCCCGCCTGCGCCACGACACCATCGCCTATTTGCGGGCGCGCGAGCAGACCACCAACGTCTATCGCGAGGTGATGCGCTCGGTGTGGCTGGAGAACGCGGCGCGCGAGCGCGTCAGTGCGCTGGCCTATGTGGTCGATCGCGGCCATGTGCAATATGCCGGACGGCTGTCGCTCTCCGAGCAACTGCGGCTGGTGCAGCAGGGCCATGGCCGCTCCGGCAACAACCGCGACTATGTGCTCTCGACCGTCGCGGCGGTCGAGAAGCAGGGCTTTCGCGACACCCAACTGCACCAGCTCGCGACGATGCTGCATGATTCCGGCCCGCTGCATCGCGATGCACGTGCGGCGGGCGGGCTCGACCAGGCCTGAGTGCGGCCGCGCTATTGGCGTCGATCTCGCGCATTGAGGAACCGGTTCGCGGAATTTTGCCACGGCGCGAACAACATTGTGGTTTCAATTTCCGGTCGCTGGAATGGAACGACTGGAATGCGCCCCTCATTGCCCAAGCTCGCCGCACTCGGCCTGCTGTTGCTGCTGAACTCACCGTCGTATGCGGGTCTGAGAGAGGATGGCGCGGCGTGCGACGCCAAGGATCCGCGCCCGGAGTTCGCGATCCCCGCCTGCACCCGCCTGATCGCGGCCAATCCCAGGGGACGCGACCTTTCGATCACCTATTACAACCGGGCGCTGGCCTGGCATAACAAGGGCGAGCTGGCAAAAGCCAAATCGGATTACGATCAGTCGATCGCGATCAATCCGTCGTTTGCGCCCTCCTACGGCCAGCGGGCCAAGATCTATCTACAGAACCAGGCCTATGATCGTGCACTGAGCGACTTCGATCAGGCGATCCGGCTCAAGCCGGCCGGTCCGTTCAGCGCCGGCTGGTTCAACAATCGCGCCGAGCTGTTCGTTGCCACCGGGGACTATGATCGCGCGCTGGCCGATTACGGCAAGTCCATCGAACTCGATCCCAACTCGTGGTACGCCTATGTCAATCGCGCGCTGGTCTATGATTTCAGCGGCAAGGACCGGCTCGCGGCGCTGCATTGCCAGGATGCGATCAAGCTCGCGCCGCGCGCAGCCGGCCCCTATTATTGCCGGGCCGTGGTCGAGATCAGCGCCGGCGATCTCGACAATGCGGCGCGCGATATCGAACGCGCGATCGGCATCCAGGATGGGCAAGCCGAGTTCTACTCGCTGCGCGGCCTGACGCTCGCCAGCAGAGGCGAGTCCGACCAGGCCATGCGCGACTACGACCACGCCACGCAACTCAATGCACAGGGCGCGCTGAATTACGCACGGCGCGGCCTCACCGACGAGAAGAAGGGCGATATCGACGCCGCGCGCGCCGACTTCCAGCATGCGCTCGATGTCATCGGCCTCGATCAGCTCGACCGCACCCAGGGCCAGCGCGTCGCCAGGGAAGGTTTGCGCCGGCTGGATCAGGTCGCCGCCACGGACAAGAGCGTCGTCGCCGATCACGCCGCGGCCAAACCTGACCCGGCCAATCCTGCCCCCGCGCTCGCCGCGGCCGTTCCAGTCGCGCCGATCGGCGCAGGCCCGAAGGCAACGACAACCGAACGGCGCATCGCTCTCGTCGTGGGCAACTCGAAATATCGCTCCGTCCCGGTGCTGCCAAACCCCGGCCAGGACGCTGCGGCGATTGCCGACACGCTGCGCGCGGTGGGCTTTCAGGATGTCCGCCTCGTCACCGATGCCACGCGCGACAGCCTGGTCGAAGCCCTCAAATCATTCGCCAACGCGGCCGACGGCGCCGACTGGGCCGTGATCTACTATGCCGGGCACGGCATGGAGATGGCGGGCGAGAACTATCTGGTGCCGGTCGACGCCAAACTCGCGACCGACCGCGACGTGTCGTTCGAGGCCGTCGCCCTGACCCAGGTGATGGGCGCCACCGAAGGGGCGCGCAAGCTGCACCTCGTCATCCTCGATGCCTGCCGCGACAATCCGTTCGCCAACCAGATCAAGCGCACTGTCGCATCACGCTCGATCGGCAGGGGATTGGCCCAGGTCGAGCCCGACAGCGGCACGCTCGTGGTCTACGCCGCCAAACACGGCCAGGTCGCGCTCGACGGCGACGGCGGTCACAGCCCGTTCGTGACCGCCCTGATCAAGCGCATGCAGACCCCTCGGATCGAGATCCGCAAGCTGTTCGACCTGGTGCGCGACGACGTCATGGCGGCGACGGATCGGCGCCAGCAGCCCTTCAGCTACGGTTCGGTCCCGGGAGCTGAGGATTTCTACTTTGTCAGCGCGAGCCAGAATGCGGCGAAGTAATCCGTGTCCGCGCGGTCGAGAGCGATGCGATCGGGAATATGGCCGCGGTCTGGCATTTGTTACGGCCAGACAAATCGCTGCGGCTGGATGGCGGCAGCCTGTGACATTTAGGCTTTTGCATCGCGGCGCCGACAGATAGAAGCTGATCCGCGAACATCGACATTGATGCAATGAACCTCTCCGCCCCCTTTATCCGCCGGCCGGTCGGCACCACGCTGCTGTCTCTTGGACTGGTGGTGGCGGGCATCATTGCGTTCTTCAAGCTGCCGGTGTCGCCGCTGCCCGACGTCGACATCCCGACCATCATGGTGCAGGCGACCCTGCCCGGCGCCAGCCCGGCCGACGTCGCTTCCACTGTGGCGAGCCCCTTGGAACGTCATCTCGGCCAGATCGCCAGCGTCACCGAAATGACGTCGACGTCCTCGCTCGGATCCGCCCGCATCACGCTGCAATTCGACATCGACCGCGACATCAACGGCGCCGCGCGCGACGTGCAGGCGGCGATCAACGCCGCGCGCGCCGACCTGCCGACCAACCTCCGCGCCAACCCCACCTACCGCAAGTTCAACCCGGCCTCGGCGCCGATCCTGATCTACACCCTGACCTCGGACACGCTGACGCCGGCCGAGCTCTATGACGCCGCCTCGACCGTGCTGGCCCAGAAGCTGTCGCAGGTCGAGGGCGTCGGCGAAGTCTCGGTCGGCGGCGGCTCGCTGCCCGCGGTGCGCGTCGAGCTGATCCCGCCGGCGCTCTTCAAATACGGCATCGGGCTCGAGGACGTCCGCGCCGCGCTGTCGAGCGCCAATGCGCACAGCCCGAAGGGCGGCATCGACGTCGGCGACCAGCGCTACCAGATCTACGCCAACGACCAGGCCCGGAAGGCGGCCGACTACAAGCCGCTCGTCGTCGCCTACCGCAATGGCGCGGCGGTGCGCCTGACCGATGTCGGCGACGTCATCGATTCCGTGGAGAATGTGCGCACGCTCGGCCTGTCCAACGGCAAGCCGGCCGTCGTGATGATCGTGTACCGGCAATCGGGCGCCAACATCATCAAGATGGTCGACAGCGTGAAAGGGCTGATACCGCAGCTCAAGGCCTCGGTTTCGCCCGCGATCGACATCACGCTGGCGATGGACCGCTCGAAGACGATCCGGGCCTCGCTGCACGACGTCGAGATCACACTCCTCATCGCCGTCGCCCTGGTGATTCTGGTCGTGTTCGCCTTCCTGCGCAACGCCCGCGCCACGCTGGTGCCTGTGGTGGCGGTCGGCGTGTCGCTGATTGCGACCTTCGCCGTGATGTATTTGCTGGGCTACACGCTCGACATCTTCTCGCTGATGGCGCTGACGGTGGCGACCGGTTTCGTGGTCGACGACGCCATCGTGGTGCTGGAGAACATCGCCCGTCACCTGGATGCCGGGATGTCGCGGCTGGAGGCGACGCTGGTCGGCACCCGCGAGGTCGGCTTCACCGTGCTGTCGATGAGCGTGTCGCTGATCGCGGTGTTCGTGCCGATCCTGCTGATGGGCGGCCTGGTCGGCCGCCTGTTCCGCGAATTCGCCATGACCATCACCATCGCGATCGTGATCTCACTGGTGGTCTCGCTGACGACGACGCCGATGATGTGCGCGGTGCTGCTGCGCAGGGAGGAAGGCCAGCCGCATGGCTGGATCTACCGGATCAACGAGCGCGCCTTCGAGCTGATGCTGAGCGGCTACCGCGCGACACTCGGCCTCGCGCTGCGGCATCCGCTGCTGGTGATGCTGATCCTGGGCTGCACGCTCTATCTGAACGTCCATCTCTACACGGTGGTGCCCAAGGGCTTCGTTCCGCAACAGGATACCGGGCTTTTGATCGGCTCGATCCAGGCCGACCAGAGCACCTCGTTCCAGCTGATGCAGCAGAAGCTGACCCAGTTCATCGACATCGTGAAGTCAGATCCGGCGGTCGATACCGCGGTCGGCTTCACCGGTGGCGGCGGCGTCGGCCCGGGCGGCACCAACACCGGCACCGTGTTCGCCTCGCTGAAGCCAATGGACGAACGCAAGCTGCGCGCCGACAAGGTGATCGAGCGGCTGCGCGATCCCTTGGCGAAGGTGGCGGGCGCCACCCTGTTCCTGCAATCGATCGGCGATCTCGGCGCCGGCGGGCGCTCGGGCAACGCGGCCTATCAATACACGCTGAAGGGCTCGACCTTCGAGGAGCTGAACGAGTGGACGCCGAAACTAGTCGCGGCGCTGCAGAAGGAGCCGACGCTCGCCGACGTCAACACCGACCAGCAGAACAAGGCGCTGCAAGCCAATCTGGTGATCGATCGCGACGCCGCCTCGCGGCTCGGGATCACGGTCAGCCAGCTCGACAACACGCTCTATGACGCGTTCGGACAGCGCCAGGTCTCGACCATCTTCGTCGCGCGCAACCAGTATCATGTGATCATGGAGGTCGCGCCGCGCTTCTCGCAGGACCCGCAGACCCTGAAGGAGGTCTACATCTCGACCTCGGGCGGATCGGCGACCGGCACGCAGAGCACCAATGCGGTGGCCGGCACGGTTGCCTCGTCGTCGCAGAAGAGCTCGATCAGCTCGGTCGCCGCCAATGTGGTGCGCAATCAGGCGACCAACTCGATCGGCGCCACCGGCAAGGGCGTCGCCTCGACCGGAACCGCGGTCTCGACCAGCGCGGAGACGATGATCCCGCTGTCGAGCGTCGCGCGCTTCGAGCACGGCGAGACGCCGCTTGCGGTCAACCACCAGGATTTGCTGGTCGCCAGCACCATCTCGTTCAATTTGCCGCCGGGCGTCTCGCTCAGCACCGCGACCACCACGATCGAAAACGCGATGCACACGCTCGGCATGCCGGCGGGCATTTCCGGCGGGTTCGCGGGCTCCGCAAAAATCTTCCAGCAGGCGCTGGCGAACGAGCTGTTTTTGATTCTCGCGGCACTTGCGACGATCTACATCTCGCTCGGCATGCTCTACGAGAGCTACGTCCACCCGCTGACCATCCTCTCGACTTTGCCCTCGGCCGGCGTCGGCGCGGTGGCGGCGCTGATGCTGTCGCACACCGATTTCGACATCATCGGCATGATCGGGGTGATCCTCCTGGTCGGCATCGTGAAGAAGAACGCCATCATGATGATCGACTTCGCGCTCGACGCCGAGCGCCAGCGCGGGCTGTCGTCACGCGATGCGATCTACGAGGCCTGCCTGATGCGCTTCCGCCCGATCATGATGACGACGCTCGCCGCGTTGTTCGGCGCGGTGCCGCTGATGATCGGCCTCGGCGAAGGTAGCGAGCTGCGCCAGCCGCTCGGCATCGCGATCTTCGGCGGCCTGATCCTGAGCCAGATCCTGACGCTCTACACCACGCCGGTGGTCTATCTCTATCTCGACCGCGCGAGGCTGTGGGTCCAGCGCCGCCGCGCCGCGCGCCGTGCACGGCGGGCCGCGGCACGCGCGTCCTGACCAGGCCGTATACTCACAAATCCGAAGCGTGTGTGCGGGGTAGCGAGGTCCGCGTTACCCCGAACAGCAGACGTCGGCGATGCCTTCGAATCATGCTTTGCGGCCGTTGGCATCGATCGACAGCGCCTGGGCAATGAATTTGTGCGTCGGGGTCGGTACGCCGAGCTTCTCACCCATGCGCACCAAGGTGCCCGAGAAATAGTCGATCTCGAGCGGCCTGCCGGCTCGCCGGTCGACCAGCATGGACGTGATCATTTCGCGGGGATTGGCGTCGGCGGCCTTCATGATCGTCTCGAAATCGGTGGGCTTGAACGGCACGCCGGCTGCGAGGCCGACGGCGATCACCTCGCGCACGGCATCCTCGAACAGAGCGCGGGTGCCGGGCGTCTCGCGCATCGGTCCGTAAGAGGCATTCGTCAACGTCATCATGCCCGAACTCGGAGCCAGTGATGCGAACTTCATCCAGACATTGTAGCGGATCTCTGGTGTGAGCACGGCATCGAGGCCGGCCTCCTTGCACATGTGCTGGAAGGCCTCGAGGTGCGGATTCGCTCGCCCATCCGGCTCGCCGAACTCGATGCGGCCGGGTTGCGCCTTGTGCTCGATCACGCCAGGCCGCGCGATGTGGCTCGAGATGCGCACCACGCCCGGCACCACGTGCGCACGCGGCAGGTACGCCCTGATCAGGTCCGGCCCCTCGATGCCGTTCTGCAGCGAGATGATCGTGGTGCCGTCCCGAACCGCGGCCTGCAACGCTTTCGCCGCGCGCTCGGTATCGCCGAGCTTGGTTGCAAAAAGCACCATCTCCGGCGGCTCGGCATCAGCGGGATCGCCGACGGCCTTCGCCGGCTTCACAGTGTGATTGCCGCTGATACCAATGATCTGCAGTCCATCACGGCGCATTGCGTCGAGATGCGCTCCGCGCGCGACGAACGTGACGTCCTGCCCCGCGGCCGCTAAACGCCCACCGTAATAGCCGCCAATGCCGCCGGTACCCATGACCAGAACTTTCATGGTCTCTCCTCGCCAAGCCGCGAACGGCAGAGAGTGCCGATCGGCAACATTCCTGCCACTCGCCTCTGGCTTGAACGCTTGAACATCATGTCACGCGACCACGGCATCGCCTCGCCTTGTTGAGGCGATGCGATGCCGTGTTTGCGGACCATCAGGGTCACTCATGTGGCCTAGGCGACGACCAGATCGGGCACCAAGAGCTTGCCTTTGGTCTCGGGTCCGTAGAAAGCCGCCGCGGTCCAGGCGAGGCAACCGATCCACGTGCCGACAATCATCGGCAAAGCCAATCCTGTGCCGTAACGTTCAGCGACGAAGGTCAGCACCAGTGGCACGAAGCCGCCGAAGATGGCCCCCTGGTGGTAGCAGAACGCAGCTGCGGTCGCCCGAATCTCGGTCGGGAAACGCTTGTTCAAGTAGGGCACCATCTGCCCATGCATCCCGCCGCCGGCGCACATTCCCTGCGCGATGAAACCCAACGCGATCCATAGAAAATCGGAGGAGAGCAGGTAAAGCGGTGCGAGCGGCAGAGCGATCAGCGCTGGAATAATGATCGCCGCGCGCCGGCCAAAGCGGTCGGACCACCAACCCCAGCCGCACGTCGAGAGGAACAAGCCGAGATTGGCGAAGAAGATCGGGGTCGCGACCTGCCCTGGGGAGAGGTGCAGCTCCTTCTGCAGATACGTCGCGAACAGCGCGTTGACGGAGTAATAGGCGACAAAGCCGCCGGCGAGCCAAACGCAGGCTGTCAACGTGTTGGCCAGAACACCAGGTTTGAAGATGGAGATAAGGGGGGCACGAACCTCGCGTTGCTCGACGCGCTGGAGGCGCCGGTTCTCGAGCCAAACGGGCGGCTCCTTGACGTACTTGCGGACGTAGAAAACCGAAAGCGCCGGGAGGACCCCGACCCACAGCATGCCGCGCCAGCCGATATAGCTGTAGAACAGGCCATAGATCGCGCTCGACAGCATGAAGCCGAGGCCCCATGAGCCTTGCAGGACGCCGCCCATCAAGCCGCGCGAGCGTACCGGCCAGGTCTCCATCGCCAATGCCGCGCCGGCCGGCCATTCGCCGCCCATGCCGATGCCAAGCAGCGCGCGGAAAATGAAGAGATAGGTGAAGGTTGGCGAAAAGCCGGCGGCGAAATTGCTCAGCGAATACCACAGGATCGAGATCATCAACGGGATCTTGCGACCGACACGGTCAGCGAGCCAACCCGATCCCACCGCGCCGACCAGCCTGAGCCACAATGTCACGGACAACACGAACGCGACTTCAGTCAACGGAACGTGGAATTCCTGCGAGATGGGCACCATGATCAGCAGAAACATCGTGAAGTCGAACGCGTCGAGGGTCCAGCCGAGCCAGGCCGCGACCCACGCCAGCCATTGATCCTTGGTAGGCTCTTTCCACCAGGGGATTTGCGAAGAGGAATTGATTTCCAAAGAGGAATTAAGGGTGCCAGCCATGGGATGCTCCGTTTGTTGGCTTCCCGGTTGCTCGAAAAGGAATTGCTGCCGCTGGGAACGCGGCATACGAACGAAGAAGGATGAAAATCTGAGTGGAGAGCCAAAAGAGACGGCAATCTCCCGAGAGATCATGCCTGCCGACAGCAGCAACCCTGCGCAGCGAATGAACGGGGAATTCGGCACGTCCCCGCTATGAGCGTCAGACAAGCGGGCAGCTTACCTCTCACCGACGGGTGCGGCAAAGAGTAAGGAATACTGTCACCTTTCCAATGCCGCAGATCCTTCGCTTCGGTGCGCCATTTCTGACGGGTCCGTGCGCCTTCCAACTGCTGCCAGACCATGCGCCGCAAGCTGGCGAAATGTACCATGGCGCTCGGCGCCATCATCGCAGCCGAGCTTGCCGCGCCGCACGGCTGATGCCGGCCCACACTGCCTGCAACCCATTCCCGCTGCTGCGTTATGACGGCGTCGCGCAATGCGTGATAGCGTTTCGCCCAACCAGCCCCATCGCCTTGCGGGAGGATCTCATGAAGACCTATCAGCTCTACATCAACGGCCAGTATGTCGACCCCGCCAATGGCGAGTGGTTCGACAGCATCGATCCCTATCGCGGCGAGGCCTGGGCCAGGATCCCGCGCGGCTCGGCGGCCGATGCCGACAAGGCGGTGAAATCAGCCAATGAGGCGATGTGGCGCGGCCCGTGGGCGAAGATGACGGCGTCCGCGCGCGGCAAGGTGATGCGCAAGCTCGGCGACCTCGTCGCGGCCAATGCCGAGCGCCTCGCCGAGATCGAGGTGCGCGACAACGGCAAGCTGATGGCCGAGATGCTGGGCCAGCTGCGCTACCATCCGGAGTGGTGGTGGTATTTCGGCGGCCTCGTCGACAAGCTCGAGGGCGGCCTGGTGCCGATCGACAAGGCTGACACCTTCGCCTACACGACGCATGAGCCGGTCGGCGTCGTCGCGGCGCTGACCGCCTGGAATTCGCCGCTGCTGTTCGTCGCCTGGAAATGCGCCGCCGCGCTCGCCGCCGGCTGCGCCGTGGTCGTCAAGCCCTCGGAGTTCACCTCGGCCAGCACGCTGGAATTCGCAGCGCTGACCAAGGAGGCCGGAATTCCCGACGGCATCTTCAACGTGGTCACCGGCTTCGGGCCCGAGGCAGGCGCCGCACTGATCTCGCATCCCGGCGTCGCCAAGATCACCTTCACCGGATCGGACACGACAGGTGCAAAGGTCTATGAGACCGCGGCCAAGAGCCTGAAGCGGGTCTCGCTCGAGCTCGGCGGCAAGTCGCCGAACATCGTGTTCGAGGATGCCGACCTGACGGCGGCGGCGGCCGGCGCGATCTCCGGCATCTTCGCCGCCACCGGCCAGACCTGCATCGCCGGTTCGCGCCTTTTGGTGCAGAGCTCGATCAAGGAGAAGTTCGTCGCGCGCGTGCTGGAGCTGGCGAAATCCGCCAAGATCGGCGATCCCATGCAAGCCGACACCAATGTCGGCCCGATCACGACGCCGGCGCAGTACAAGAAGGTGCTCGACTACATCGATATCGCGAAAGCCGAAGGCGCGCGCTGCCTGCTCGGCGGCAAGCCGGCCACAGGCGACGGCATCAAGGGCGGCCAGTTCGTCGAGCCGACCATCTTCACCGATGTCGACAACAGCATGCGGATCGCCCGCGAGGAGGTGTTCGGCCCGGTGTTGTCGATCATCTCCTTCGACACCGAGGACGACGCCATCCGGATCGCCAACGACACCATCTACGGCCTTGCCGCCGGCATCTGGACCAAGGATCTGGCGCGCGCCATCCGCGTGCCGAAGCAGCTGCGCGCCGGCACCGTGTGGGTGAACACCTACCGCGCGATCAGCTACATGATGCCGTTCGGCGGCATGAAGTTCTCCGGCGTCGGCCGCGAAAGCGGCATCGACGCGGTGCGCGAATATCAGGAGACCAAGAGCGTCTGGATCTCGACCGCGACGGACGTGCCGGCGAATCCGTTCGTGATGCGGTGACTTCTCCGCCTACCCTTTCGGGCTAGGCACACCGCCGAACAATTTCGCCTGCTCGGCGCGGCCGGCGTCGACGATGCGGGTGGTGGCGGTTTCGATCGCCTCGCGCAGGCGGGTCATGAACTCGTCGCGCGGCAGGCCCGGCGGCAATGGATCGAGGAATTCGACCACCAGCGTGCCGGGATAGCGCATGAAGGTGCGGCGCGGCCAGAACAGGCCGGAATTGAGCGCGATCGGCAGGCACGGCACGCCGCTCTCGGCATAGATCTGCGCGACGCCGGCCTTGTAGTTCGGCGCAGCGCCGGGCGCGGTGCGGGTGCCCTCCGGAAAGATCACAAGCTGCCGGCCGAGCTTCACTTCGGCTGCCGCACGCTTCAGCGTCTTGATCAGCGAGCGCGGGCCGCCGCCGCGCTCGACCGAGATCATGCCGACCTTCTTCAGGTACCAGCCGAACACCGGGATCATCATCAGCTCGCGCTTGAGGATGAACAGCGGATGCTCGAAGAAGCGCACCAGCGCGAACGTCTCCCAGAACGACTGGTGCTTGGAGGCGACGATCAGCGGCCCCGTCGGAATCTTCTCGACGCCGCGGAACTCGATCCGGATGTTGCAGATCACGCGCATCAGGAACAGGCTGGCGTTGGCCCACGCGGCCTCGATCGCCATCATCGCGGCGCGCGGCAGCAGCAGCGCCGGCAGCGCGACGATGCAGAGCAGCACCAGCACCAGGTAGAACAGTACGTTGAAGATCAGCGAGCGCAGGAAAATCATTTCAGTCCTTGTTTGAGCATGATCTCCGCGCAAACGCGTTCCGCGCTTGTCGCGAAGGAAAACCGCTCCGCACCTTTCCGGATCATGCCTAGTCCCTGTCCGCCTGCGCCGTTGCCGGGCGGCGTGGCGCGACTGCCGGCTCGGCAAGATCGGAGGTCAGGTCGAGGCCGATATCGGCCAGCCGCACCCGCATCTCCGCAGCGACATATTTGGCGTATTCCGATAGCAAGAGACGGAACGTTCCGCCACTCGTCCACCACGGCTCGTCGCGCCATTTGTCGCCGACCACCGCGAACGGGATCAGCGTGACATCCGGCATCGCATGTGACAGTTCCACGATCGCGCGGGGCATGTGGTAATTCGAGGTCACCACGATCAGCGACTTGAAGCCGCGCTCGTGCGCCCAGCGCCGCGTCTCCGCCGCATTGCTGCGGGTGTTCACCGCCGAGCGGTCGAGATCGACGCAGCACCGCATCAGCCCCTGGCTGTCCGGAACCGAGCGCGAAATGTCATTGGCGTCGTTGGTCGGATGCACGCCGGAGATCAAGAGGCGCTTGCCGTAGCCCGCCGCCAACAGCTCCATGGCGTCGGACACCCGCGACGAGCCGCCGGTCAGCACCACGATGCCGTCGGCATTGTGTGGCGGGTCGGTCTCGACGCCGCGCAATTGCGACAGGAAGCCGATGAAGCCGACCGCAGCGGCAACGAAGGCAAGCGCCAGCGGCACGACGATGACGACGCGCAGCCAGCCGCGCGCCTGCGCGGCATGGCCTTTCGGCGACGTATCGTCGGGCTGCAAACTCATGTGATGCTGATATCCTTCCCCCCGGGGATTTTAGAGCATGATCCGGAAAAGTGGAAACCGGTTTTGCCCGGCCAGGGCCGTGCCGATCCGCGCGAAATCACACCCGGGCGACGAAACGCGATCACGAAACCGGCCCCATGATTGCGACGCCGCGGGCCGTCAGTCGATGTCGTCGAGCGTGGCGAACAGGGTGCGCCGCGACGCCCATGCGGTGATCGCTGCGATCAGCACCGCCTGCAACGCCAGGACGAGGTAACCCGACGGACGCAGCGAGAACGTGCCGAGCAGGGCCGCGAACTGGTCGCCCACCGGCGTGCCCGAGAACCAGTTGGCGATCGACTCGGAGAAGCCGAACGCCAGCATCGCCGCGCCGCCGCCGATCAGCCCGCCCTCGAGACCGAGCCGGAGGAAATGCCGCAGGAAGCGGTTGGCGATGAAGCTGTCGCCGGCGCCGACGAAATGCAGCACCTCGACGATCGGACGGTTGGACGCCATCGCGCCGCGGGTCGCGAACGATACCGAGATGATGGTGGCGATGATCACGAGGATCAGGATGCCGACGCCGGCAAACACCGTGGCGCCGGTCATCGAGCGCATGCGCTCGATCCAGGCGCGGTGATCGTCGACGCTGGCGGTCGGCGCTGCCTGCGTCACCCGCGCACGCAGCGCGGCGAGATCGAGCGTGGTGCCGGGCTGCACCCGCGCCACGATCACGCGCGGCACCGGCAGTTCGTCGATCGAAAGCCCGCTGCCGAGCCAGGGCTCCAGCAGCTTGGCGGATTCCTCCTTGCTGAACGGACGGACCTCGAGAATGCCGGGCTGCGCCCGCATCGCCTCTACCGCTGCCTGCGCGTCGCGGTCGAGGTCGCGGCCCGGCGCGGGGCGCACCTGGATGGTGATCTCGCTAGACACTTCGGACTGCCATTCGGCCGCCGATGCGCTGACCAGCAGCACGGTGCCGGTCGTCAGCGAGGCGAGGAAGGTCATGATCGCGACCACCGCGACCAGTGCGCGGCCGGAGATCGAGGCGCGCGGCACGATCGGCGACATGTTGCGCGCGGTGGCCGGGACCTGCGGGCGCTCGCGCCCGAGATCGACCAACGACACTTTCTCGTCGCCGCTCCTACTCATAGATGTGCAGCCGTCCCTGATGCAGCACCAGCCGCCGCGCCTCGTATTGATCCATCAATGTAATGTCGTGGGTCGCGATGATAACCGCGGTGCCGGATTTGTTGAGCTCGATGAACAGCCGCAACAGGCGGCGCCCGAGCGTCGGATCGACGCTGCCGGTCGGCTCGTCCGCCAGCAGCAATTGCGGCCGCGAGATCACCGCGCGCGCGATCGCCGCACGCTGCTTCTCGCCGCCCGACAGGATCGGCGGCAGCGCGTCCATGCGCTCGCCGAGGCCGACCCATTTCAAGAGGTCGATCACCTCGCGGCGATAGGTCGATTCCTCGCGGCCCATCACCCGGAACGGCAGCGCGACGTTCTCATAGGTCGTCATGTGGTCGAGCAGGCGGAAATCCTGCAGCACGATGCCGATGCGCTTGCGCAGGTCGGCGACCTGGTCCTTGCTCAGCAGGGAGACGTCCTTGCCGAACAAATTGACCAGCCCGCGGGTCGGCCGCAACGACAGGAACAATAGCCGCAGCAGCGAGGTCTTGCCGGCGCCGGACGGCCCGGTGAGGAACTGGAACGAATGCGCCGGGATCATAAAGGAAAGGTCGCGCAAAATCTCCGGGCCGAGCCCGTAGCGCAGACCGACATTTTCGAACCGAACCAATGCGCTAGCTCCGTTCGAGAGGGCCTGTGGCCCAATACCCAATACCGGCGGCCCGCCGAGCGGCCGCGAACCGCACAGAAACCTTGTGCGTCGGTTATGGTTTCCGATTCGTTAACGGTCGCTCGGTAGCATCCGGGCATACCACACGGTGGAGATTCGGCTCCATATGCATATCGTTTGCCCGCATTGTACAACATCTTACGCCATCAATCCGGCCACCCTGGGCGAGGCCGGACGCACGGTCCGTTGTTCCCGCTGCCGCGAGGTCTGGCTGGCCCGGCCGGAGGACGCGATCGGGGCGTCCGCACCCAGTTTGGCCTATGAGGCCGCGGGCTCCAATCTCGCCGCCGAATGGGAGGCGATGGGCCGCGAGGAGGCTGACACGACCCCGATGGTCGACAGCCCCTCGATTTCGGCCGATTTACCGGCCGACGAGGACGCTGCCACGGAGTGGCCGGCGGTGGCCGAGGCGGATGCCGCCGCCCATGCCGGCACCCAGGACGCCGCCGGAAGGCGCCGCTTCCGCCTGCCGCGGTTTCCCCGCCTGTTCCGCCTGCCCTCGCTGCCCCGGATACCCTTTATGCCGGTGATCGGCGCCCTGCCGACCACCTGCGCCGCGATGGGCGCGCTGATCATTGCGCTGTTCGTCTGGCGCAACGACGTCGTGCGGCTGCTGCCGCAGACCGCGCTGTTCTACAAGATGGTCGGGCTCGACGTGAACCTGCGCGGCCTCGCCTTCAAGGACCTCAAGATCACCAACGAGACCGTGGACGGCAAGCCGGTGCTGGTGATCGAGGGCATGATCGTCGGCCAGACCAGAAAGCCGGTCGAACTGCCGCGGCTGCGCTTCTCGGTCCGCGACGCGCAGGGCGCCGAGATCTATGCCTGGAACGCGGTGCTGGAGCAGCCGGTGCTCAATCCCGGCGAGCGTGCCTTCTTCAAGTCGCGCCTCGCCTCGCCGCCGCCCGAAGGCCGCAATATCGACGTACGCTTCTTCAACAAGCATGATCTCACCGGCGGCCGCGCCTGAGGCTGACGGCCACCACTTTCGGAAACCGACCATCACCATGACGCGTGTTCTGATCGCCGACGACGAAGACTCGATGCGCTCGCTGGTCGCGCGCGCCATCGCCATGGACGGCCACGAGACCGTGACCGCGCAGGACGGCGCCGAGGCGCTGGAGATGCTTACGCGCGATGAAGGCGCGTTCGACCTGCTGCTCACCGACATCCAGATGCCCGTCATGGACGGCATCGCGCTGGCCCTGACCGCGGCGCGCGATTTCCCCGCATTGAAGATCCTGCTGATGACCGGCTTCGCCCACCAGCGCGAGCGCGCCTCCGGCCTCGAGGCGATCGTGCACGACGTGGTGACCAAGCCGTTCTCGGTCGCCGATATCCGCACCGCGGTTGCGGATGCGCTGGCGGCACGGAAGGCGCAATAGCTCGTCATTGCCGGGCTTGACCCGGCAATCCATCCCCGAAGAACAATTCTCGCGAAGCTCGATGGATGCGCGGGTCAAGCCCGCGCATGACGAGGGTGGTGCGCGGTGCTTTCCGCGTCGTCATTGCAAGCGAAGCAACTCGCCTCACATTCTGTGTCATGCTCCGCCACCGGGTCGCGCGAACGCGCGCCCGATGACAGGCTCCAGCGGGGCATCCAGTACGCCGCGGCCTCTCTGGCGTCTCTGGAATACTGGATCGCCCCGGTCGAGCCGGGCGATGACAGTGGAATGTGTGGCGAGCTCAATAATCCTTCAGCAGCCGCTCGATGTAGTCGAGCTCGAGCTGCGGCCTTGACGGATCGGCGAGGCGGCGGCGCAGCTCTTCGAGGATGCGGCGGACGCGCTGGACGTCGATCTCGCCGGGGATCTTCACCGTGTAGTCGTCACCGAACTCGCGGCCGTGCAGCGGCCGGCCGAGCGGATCGGTCTGGTTGCCGCCGCTCTGCTGGCGGCCGGCTCGGTTGCCGGGGCCATCGCCCGGCTGGTCGCCGTCACCCTGCTGCATCGCGTCGGCAAGGCTCTGCGCGCCCTTGCGCAGCGCATCCAGCGCACGTCCCTGCGAATCCACCGCACCGTCGGCATTGCCCTCGCCGAGCCGCCCGGAGGCATCGCCCATCGCCGAATCGGCCTGGTCGAGCCCGTCGCCGTCGTCATCACCCTGATCGCCGCCCTGATCGCCCTGCTGCGCCTGGTCGCCCTTCTGGCCTTGCCCCTTCTGGCCCTTCTGGCCGCGCTGCTCCGGTCCCATGCCGCGCTTGGCGAGCTCTTCCTGCAGCTTCTTCAGGCGGTCGCGCAGCGCCTGCTGATCCTGCTGCAGGTCGCCCATCGACTGGTCGCCCTGCTTGCCGCGCATCCGGTCGCGGCGAGAATCCTGGCCCTGCTTGAAGGTCTTGTCGCGCAGCTGCTGCTGCTTGCGGATCATGTCGCCGAGCTCGTTGAGCGACTGCTGCATGTCGTCGTCGCCCTGATTGGGCTGCGCCATCTGCAGGTTTTCCAGCATCTGCTGCATCTGTTCCAGCAGCTGCCGCGCCGCATCCTTGTCGCCGGAGCGCGACAGCCGCTCCATGCGATCGAGCATGTTCTTCAGATCCTGCTGGCTCAGCACCTTGGCATTGGGATCGAGCGGGCGGGCGAGCTGCTGCGGATTGTTGCGGAACTGCTCGACCATCTGGCGCAGGAAATTGTCCAGCGCCGCGCGCAGATTGTCGGTGAGCTTCTTGATCTCCTCGTCGCTCGCGCCGCGCTCCAGCGCCTGCTTGAGCGCGTCCTGCGCCGCGCGCAACGCCTTGTCGACGTCACTGATGTTGCCGTCCTCGATGGTGACGGCGAGCGCCCACAGGCTGGCGACGACCTCGCGCAGCTGGTCGTCGGTGCGCGCCGCCTCGAGCTGGCGGCTCACGGTGTGGAGGCCGAGATAATAGCCGGTTTCCGGCATGAACATTTCCGGCGCGATCATCAGCGCGTCGAGCGCGGCGTAGACCTGGCCGTTCTGGTTTGCATCGAGCGCCAGGATGCGGCGCTGCTCGATCAGCGCGCGCGCCAGGGGCTTGGTGAACAGCCGCTCGGGCAGCCGCATATTGAACGGCTCGCTCTTGCCCTCATTGCCGGCCTCGTCCTTGGCGGTCAGCGTCAGCGTCACGTCGGCGCCGGCGTAAGGGTCCTCGCTGAGGTCCTTGACGGTCTGGCCGATGCCGTTGCGGGTGCGCGCATTGGGCAGCACCAGCGGAAATTGCGGCGGCTCGAACAATGGACGCGGCTGCGCGGCCTTGCCGTCGGCATCCTTTGACGCTTCCTTGGGCGCATCAGCCGGCCGCGCCGCGAACTGCGCGCGGGCTTCGGTGACGCCGTAATCGTCCTCGAGCCTGTAGGACATCTGCAGGGCGCCACGCGCCTGCCGCTCCGGATCCTTGGCGAGCGCAATCGACGGCGGCCGGTCCGGCGTCGCGGTGAACTTCCACTGCGGCTGCCCGGCCGGGGCGCGGACATGCGCGGTGCCGTCGCTGGTGATCTTGAAATGCCGCTCATTGGTGCCCTTGGGGGCCTGCCCCTCCGGCGCGACCTCGGCGACGCCGCCACCGACCACGACGTCGATGGTGCCGCCGCTGGAGCGCACCAAGAGCGTGCTGCCGGCCGGAACCGCGAGCGGGGTGCTGTCGGCCGCGTTGGCGTCCTTGTTGGCGTTGGACAGGATGATCGGCGGCTTGCCGGTGTAGTTCGGCGGCGTCACCCAGGCGTCGACCCGGACGTTGGCCGGCGCCATGATCCCGTTCCAGTCGAACGCGGAGGCGACCCGCAGGCCGCGCTCGTCACCGGCGGCGACATAGGTCGCGACCAGCATCACGATGACCAGCGCGCGCAGCGCCCAGGGGTCGTGCAGCGAGACGCGCGGCCGCGGCAGGCCGGCGCGGATGCGCTTGATCGAGGCCAGCGTGCGCTCGCGCTGCGCCTGCCACAGCGCCAGCGCGAACGGATCCTTGTTGGTGAGCGTGTCGGAGAGCGTGGTCGCGGGGCGATGGCGGACACCGGCGCCGCGGTCGAGCCGGCTCAGGCCATCCTCGCGGCTCGGCCAGCGGAAACGCAGCAGCGGCAAGAGCACCGCGAGCGCGGCAATCCCGAACAGGCCGGCGCCGGCCACGCGTGCGGCAAACGGCAACACCAGCCACAGTCCGGCCCAGGACGCGACCAGGAACAGACCGGCGACCGTCAGGAACCGCGCCAGATGCGGCCACGCCCGCTCCCACGCAATCGCGAATTTCGCCCGCTGCAGAGCCTCGGTCAGCTTCAATTGCGTCAGCTTCAGCCGCGCGTCCGCATCGCTGTCGCGGGCGGCGCGTGACGGGTTCTCGGACGGGTCGATGTTGGCTCCGCTCAATAAGATCTCCGGGGTAGCCGGCAGGTCACCCTAGCACAGCGGCGGCTTTGGGGCACCCGTTCCGGGACGTAACCCACACCGGGAAATACGCATAACACGAAGGCGTGACTGCGGCGGTTCGACCCCGTAACGTCCCGGCCGAACCAACGCCTTACGCATGAGGAAACGACATGGACCAAAAAACACACGACAAGGGGCTCGAAATCCGCAAGGCGGTGCTCGGCGAGGCCTATGTCAACAATGCGCTGAAGAACTCGGACAGCTTCAACAAGCCGTTCCAGGAACTGGTCACGGAATATTGCTGGGGCGCGGTCTGGGGCCGCGAGGAATTGCCGCGCAAGACGCGCAGCATGCTCAACCTCGCCATGATCTCGATCCTGAACCGCCCGCACGAGCTGAAGGCGCACATCAAGGGCGCGCTGACCAACGGCGTGTCGCGCGACGAGATCCGCGAGATCTTCATGCAGGTCTCGATCTATGCCGGCATTCCCGCCGGCGTCGACAGCTTCCGCATCGCGCGCGAAGTGTTCGCCGAGCTCGACAACAAGGCGTGAGCGAACTCCACTCGCTGTCGTCCCGGCCAAGCGAAGCGCGAGCCGGGACCCATAACCACAGCTCGTTGTCGTTACGACGGCTGTGGCCCCAGCTAAACCAAACAACTCAGTCCTGGGGTTATGGGTCCCTGCTTTCGCAGGGACGACATCGAATGCGGGGCGCGCGGCGCGACACATAACGACATAGAGGAAACGAGAAATGGAAATCGGATTCATCGGCCTCGGGAAGATGGGCTTCCCGATGGCGCGCCGGCTGATCGAGGCCGGCCACAAGCTCACCGTATTCGACACGAGCAAGGACGCGCTCGATCGCCTGGTTGCGCTCGGCGCCGCAACGGCAACGTCGCCGAAGGACATCGCCGACCGCGTCGAGACCGTGATGGCGAGCCTGCCCTCGCTGCAGGCCTCGCTCGAGGTCGCGACCGGCGCCGGCGGCGTGATCGAGGGCACGCGCGTCAAGCGCTTCATCGATCTCTCCACCGTCGGCTCGCAGATGGCGGTGAAGATCCACGACCTGCTGGCGAAGAAGAACATCGTGCAGATCGACAGCCCGGTCTCCGGCGGCGTCTCCGGCGCCGAGAAGGGCACGCTGGCGGTGATGGTGTCGGGCCCGCGGGCCGATTTCGACCTGGTGAAGGCCGCGCTCGACGTCATCGGCAAGGTGTTCTTCATCGGCATCAAGCCGGGTTCCGGCCAGACCATGAAGCTCGCCAACAACTTCCTGTCGGCGACCGCGATGGTCGCAACCTCGGAAGCGGTCGTGATGGGCGTGAAGTCGGGGCTCGATCCGGCCGTGATGATCGACGTCATCAATGCAGGCTCGGGGCTGAACACCGCGAGCCGCGACAAGTTTCCGCGCTCGGTGCTGCCGCGCAGCTTCGACTTCGGCTTCGCCACCGGCCTGATGGTGAAGGACGTGCGCCTCGCCGTCGAGGAGATGCGTTCGCTCGGGCTGTCGATGGAAGTTGCCGAAGCGGTCGGTCGGCTCTGGGAAGTCATCATCCGCGACGAGGGACCGGAGTCGGATTTCACCGCGGCGATCAAGCCGATCGAGAAGGCCGCGGGCGTGATCGTCGGCGGCGGTGGTAAGGGCGGCGCGCACGCGGCGAAATAACGCTCTCGCCGAAATAAACGCCGTCGTCCCGGGCAAGCCAACGGGTCGGCGCGAAGCGCCGCCCGATGACAGGCTCCGCGCGACCCGGGACCCATAACCACAGGTTTCGTGGCTTGGCTGAGCTGGAGCCCCAGCTCAGTACGACAACCAAGAGCGGTGGTTATGGGTCCCTGCTTTCGCAGGGACGACACCGTTGATGCGGCACGCTCAGTGCCTCACAGCTACGGCGCGGGCTTGTGCATTGCGACAAGAGGCGCGGACGCCACCGCCCCGCTTTCATCCTCAAGTTGTCATCTCGGCCAGCTATCCTGTCTCCCCTACAAAACTGCAAAAAATCGGGGAGGATAGAATGAGGCGTCATCGACCCTATCGTGTCGGCGCGAGCATGGCCCTGTTTGCCGGCATCCTGATCGCCAGCTCGCCAGCCATGGCGACGCCGTGCAGCAATCTGCAATCCTTGCAACTGCAGCACACCGTCATCAATTCGGCGACCGACAACAGTACCGGAACGTTCGTCGTTCCCGGCAACCCACCGACCACGATCACCGGTCTCCCACCGTTCTGCCGGGTGACCGCAACCCTTACGCCGAGTTCGGATTCCAGCATCAAGATCGAGATCTGGCTGCCTGAGGGCACGTGGAACGGCAGGTTCCTCGGCACCGGCGGCGGCGGGTTCCAGGGCGACATCACCTACAGCGAGCTTGCGAGCGGCATCAAGGCCGGCTTTGCCGCGACCAACAGCGACCTCGGCACCGGATCCTCGGGATGCAATCCGCTGTTCTGCGGCTCGAACGGCAACATGGGCAATCCGCTCGCGACCGAGTTCGGCGATCCGGCCGCGCCGTCGACCGGCCTGTTCGGACATCCCGAGCGGATCAAGGATTTCGGCTTCCGGGCCATTCACCTGATGACCGTGCGCGGCAAGGAGATCGCGGGCGCGTTCTATGGGCAGCGCGCGAAGACGGCCTACTTCGCCGGCTGCTCCACCGGCGGCCAGAATGCCTTGATGGAGGCGCAGCGCTTCCCCGACGACTATGACGGCATCCTGGCGGGCGCAGCGGCGTTCAACCGCACCCACCTGCATATGGCGGGGCTTTTCGGCTGGCAGAACACGCATGCGAGCCCCGGCCGGTTCATCCAGCCGGGCCAGATGACACTGATCAACCAGGCTGTCCTCAAGCAGTGCGTCGGCCACGACGGCGGCGCCGGCACCGACCAGTTCCTGACCGATCCGCGCGATTGCGGTTTCGATCCGAAGTCGTTGCTGTGCACCGGCGGCAAGCAGCCACCCGCATGCCTGACGGCCGATCAGGTCACGACCATGCAGAAATATTACGCGGGCACGATCGACCCGGTGAACGGGCAGCTCATCAATCCGGGCTCCGAGCGCGGCAACGAGACCGACGACGTGCTGGCGCTCGGCCTTGCGTTCCAGGAGCAACTTCCCGAGCCGGCGTTCGACGGCCTGTTCTACTGGGTGTTCGGCCCGAGCTTCGGCTACCCGTCAAGCAAGGTCAATTTTGCGAATTTCGACTTCCACCGCGCGGTCGACAAGGTCGACGATCAGCTCGCCGAGATGCTGAACGCAACCAGCACCGATCTCGGCGAATTCCGCGAGCATGGCGGCAAGCTCATCATGTATCACGGCTGGGCCGACCCGCTGATCCCGTCGCAGAGCAGCATCAACTACTTCAATGCCCTGGTCGGCAACGACGGCCACGGCTTCCAGCCCGCCGGCTTTGTCCCGGGCGGCAACCCGGCGCTGCGGCGGACCCAGAGCTATGCGCGGCTGTTCATGGTGCCGGGGATGTACCACTGCTCCGGAGGGCCCGGTCCCAACACGTTCGACGCGCTCACCCCGCTGGTCAACTGGGTCGAGAACGGCACGGCGCCGGAGACCATCCTCGCCACCAAGTTCGTTGCCGATACGCCGCCCGCCGTCCAGTTCACGCGGCCGCTCTGCGTCTTCCCGAAAGTCGCGCAGTACAACGGCAGCGGCAGCAGCAGCATTGCGGCGAACTTCACCTGCGTCGCGCACGACCACGAGTTCAACCAGACGCCGGCGCCGAAATACGGGCCGTGAGGACCACGACGTCGGCGAGCTTCCGGGCTCGCCGGCGGCTTTTGATATCTCCTGTCGACAAAGCAAACGGTGTCGTCCCGGGCAAGCGAAGCGCGACCCGGGACCCATAACCACAGGCGGTTGTGGTTTGAGGGGCTGGGGCCCCAGCTAACTGCAAACACAACGAGCGGTGGTTATGGGTCCCTGCTTTCGCAGGGACGACACCATTGATGCGGCAGGCTCAGTGCATCACAACCACGGCGCGGGCTTGTCCATCGCGATCAGCGCGTCGACGTCGATGCGCGGGCGGACCACGGCGTACTGGTCGTCCTTGACCAGCACTTCCGGCACCAAGGGCCGCGTGTTGTAGGTGCCGGCCTGCACCGCGCCATAGGCGCCGGCGGTCATGACGGCCAGCAGATCGCCGGCCTTCGGCTGCGGCAGCGAACGATCGAGCGCGAGATAGTCGCCGGTCTCGCAGACCGGGCCGACCACGTCGGCGACCATGGTCGGGGTATCAGGCGCAGGCTGGCGCACCGGCAGAATGTCGTGATGCGCCTCATACAGCGTCGGCCGGATCAGGTCGTTCATCGCGGCGTCGATGATCACGAAGTTCTTGGCATCGCCCGGCTTCACATGGATCACGCGGGTGACCAGGATGCCGGCATTGCCGACGATCAGGCGGCCCGGCTCGAACATCAGCGTGCAGCCGAGATTATGCGTGACGCGCTTGACCATCGCGGCGTAGGCGGCCGGTGCCGGCGGCGCGGCGCGGTCCATGTAGTAGGGAATGCCGAGGCCGCCGCCGAAATCGACATGCGAGATGTCGTGGCCGTCGGCGCGCAGCGTCTGCACGAATTCGGCGAGCAGCCGAAACGCGGCCTCCAGCGGACCGAGATCGGTGATCTGGCTGCCGATATGCACATCGGTGCCGGTGACCTTGATGCCCGGCAACTTCGCCGCGCGGGCATAGACCTCGCGGGCGCGCGCGATCGGAATGCCGAACTTGTTTTCCGACTTGCCGGTCGAGATCTTGGCGTGGGTGCCGGCATCGACGTCGGGATTGACCCGCACCGAGATGCGCGCGGTCGTCTTCATTTCGACCGCCAGGCGCGACAGCATCTCGAGCTCGGGTTCGGACTCGATATTGATGCAGAGGATGTCGGCGGCGAGCGCGGCACGCAGCTCGCTTTCGGTCTTGCCGACGCCCGAGAACAGGATCTTCGACGGCGGGATGCCGGCTGCGAGCGCCCGCTTCAACTCACCACCGGACACCACGTCGGCGCCGGCGCCGAGCTTGGCCAGCGTGCGCAGCACCGACTGGTTGGAGTTCGCCTTCATCGCGTAGCAGACCAGCGCCTTCTCACCGGCAAAGGCCTCGGTGAAGACGCGGTAGTGGCGCTCCAGCGTCGCGGTCGAATAGCAATAGAACGGCGTGCCGACGGCCTCCGCCAGCTCAATGAGATTGACCGCCTCGGCATGCAGCACGCCGTTGCGATAGTCGAAATGGTTCATGACGGGCTTGAATGTTTGAGCATGATCTTTTCGGAAAACCGGTTTCCACTTTTCCGGATCATGCTCCAGATACTAGTTGCCGAGCAGCGGATCGAGCACGAACGACCGTTTATTGCCTTTCGACGCCGCCGGCGCGGCATCCGAGCCATAGGTCGGATTGAACACGCTGGGCTGTTCCGCGCGCTCGCGCTCGGTGTCGCCCGGTGCTACGGCCGGCGCGGCGTTCGCGGTCGGCGGCAGGTCGAGCGGTCCCTTGCGGCCGCAGCCGCCGAGCGCAAGCGTTGCAGCGCTCAGCACAATGATGGCCCATCCCGAAGGGGTCAGGCGGTTCTTGCTAATCACGACGAATTCCCCAATTCGGGCGGCACCATACAAACATTGGCATGCTCTGGCGAGAGGCGGAGGCCTGAGAAATCACGACCAAATTTTCCGGATCAGCCCAATTTTCGCTCTTTTTCCAGCCGCTTGGCCCAGGCCTTGGCCTGCGCCATCACATTCTTCGGCGCTGTGCCGCCAAACGAGGTGCGGCTCTTGACCGAGGATTCGACGCTGAGCACCTTCAGTGCCTCGGCCGTAATCTTCGGCTCGACCTCCTGCATGGCCTTGAGCGGCAGCTCGTGCAGCGCGACGCCCTGTGCCGAGGCCAGGCCGACGATGCGCCCGGTAACATGGTGGGCGTCGCGGAACGGCATTTTCAGGGTGCGCACCAGCCAGTCGGCCAGGTCGGTCGCGGTCGCATAGCCCTCGCCGGCCGCGGCCTTCATCTTCGCCTCGTCCGGCACCAGATCCTCGACCATACCGGTCATGGCGCGGATCGCGAGGGACAGCGCCTCGAACGCCTCCATCGCGCCCTGCTTGTCCTCCTGCATGTCCTTTTGATAGGCGAGCGGCAGGCCCTTCATCACGATCAGGAGCGCGGTCAGCGCACCGATCACGCGGCCGGTCTTGGCGCGCACCAGCTCGGCGGCGTCCGGATTCCGCTTCTGCGGCATGATCGACGAGCCGGTGGTGAACTTGTCGCTGAGCTTGACGAGACCGACCAAGGGCGAGGTCCAGATCACGATCTCCTCGGCGAAACGTGACATGTGCACCGCGCAGATCGCGGCCGCCGACAGCGTTTCCAGCACGAAATCGCGGTCGGACACCGCATCGAGCGAATTGGCCATCGGCCGGTCGAAGCCGAGCGCCCTGGCGGTCGCCGTGCGATCGATCGGGAACGAGGTGCCGGCCAGCGCGGCGGCACCGAGCGGCGATTCGTTCAGCCGCTTGCGCGCGTCGGCAAAGCGGCCGCGGTCGCGGCCGGCCATCTCGACATAGGCCAGCAGATGATGACCGAAGGTCACGGGCTGCGCGGTCTGAAGATGGGTGAAGCCCGGCATCACGGTTCCGGCATGCTCCAGCGCGCGGGTAACCAGCGCCTGCTGGAACGCGGCCAGCGCGGCATTTGTCTCGTCGATGGTGTCGCGGACATAGAGCCGAAAATCGGTCGCGACCTGGTCGTTGCGCGACCGCGCGGTGTGCAGCCGGCCCGCCGCGGGCCCGATCAGTTCGGACAGCCGCGACTCGACATTCATATGGATGTCCTCGAGCGCGCGCTTGAAATCGAAATCGCCCTTACCGATTTCTGACAAAATCGTGTCTAGACCTTTGCCGATATTTTTCGCATCAGCTGACGTGATGATGCCTTGCGCGGCGAGCATCGCGGCGTGGGCCTTGGACGCGGCAATGTCCTGGGCATAAAGGTGACGGTCGACGTCGATGGAGACGTTGATTTCCTCCATGATGGCGTCGGGACGCTCCGAGAACCGGCCGCCCCACATCTTGTTGCTCATGACATCTCGCTCACGAATTCGTATTTCAGGCTGTGCTGTTCTTTGGCCGTAGTGGCGAAACAGCATGGCGGTTCCGGACGTATTCCCGGCACTGCTTAGCCACATCTGACCCAGGATGACAAACGATATGCCCGAGACGACCCCAACCGAACCGACCGCCAAGCCGACTGCCAAATGGCGCATCCCGCTGGTGATCGGCGCCGTGCTGGCCGGGGCCGTGATCGGCTATGTCGGCGTCTCCGGGCTCAGGCATCCCCCCGGCGGCGACGTCGCCTGCAACAGCGCGGTGGATCTGGCCAAGAAGATCGCCCCGCTCGCCCACGGCGAGGTCGCGGCGCTGACCATGGCAACCACGCCCTTGAGGCTGCCCGACCTGACCTTCGAGGACGCCAACGGCCAGCCGAAGAAACTCTCGGACTGGCGCGGCAAGACCGTGCTGGTCAATCTGTGGGCGACCTGGTGCGTGCCCTGCCGCAAGGAAATGCCGGCGCTCGACAGCCTGCAGACCAAGCTCGGCGGCAAGGATTTCGAGGTGGTCGCGATCAACATCGACACCCGCGATCCGGACAAGCCGAAGAACTTCCTCAAAGAGGCCAATCTGACCAATCTCGGCTATTTCAGCGACCAGAAAGCCAAGGTCTTTCAGGATCTTAAGAACATAGGCAAGGCGCTGGGCATGCCGACTTCGGTGCTGGTCGACGGCAAGGGCTGCGAAATCGCCAATATCGCCGGTCCCGCCGAATGGGCGAGCGACGATGCGATCAAGCTGGTGAAGGCGGCGCTAGCCCCGGCCGCGGCGGGGTTCTGATCAGGCGACGGCGTTGAGGTTGCCACCGACGCCGGGACCGAGATTGGCGGTCGACGGTGTGCCGAGCAGGGTCTGAACCGCGAACTTTTCCGCATCGAGGTTCTGCTTGGTCACGCGGGTCGCGATCTGACCCTGCAGATTGCCCTGCTGCATCGACAGGATGCTCGACACCATGCTCATCATGTCCATACGCGGCACTCCAAAGCTTGCTTTTGCGTAGCGCGCGAAAGTTAATGTTTGGGTAACGGGTGGCCGCGTCAGGCTGACGCATCGTTTGGATGAAGCGCCGCTCAGGCCGCGTTCGCGGCAAAGGCCGCACCGAGGGTGCGCAGCGCCTGCCGTGTCCGCGCGTCCGACAGCTTTGAGTGAAGCATGACGTCGCGCGACGGCAATGGCGGCAGGCCAAGCCGCGGCCCGAGGTCGACGGTATCCGCCGGCGCCACCCGGCGCGCCAGTGCGGCAACGGCGAGGCCTGCGGATATCGCAGCGCCGATCGTCGAAAGCCCGCCACCGACGAACGCCTCGGTCCAGGCGATGCCGGCGGCGTCGAGAGTCTCGACCGCCATGGCGCGCACGCTGCACGGCTCGGCTTGCGTCGCCAGGCGCAGCGGCTCGCCCGGCCGATGGTGAAAATCGGGCGCGGCCATCCAGCCGAAAGGTTCTTCGAACAGCACATCGCCATCGCGGCGCTTGGCGTCGTGGCGCAGCACGATCGCCGCATCGAGCCTGCCGTCGTCGAATGCGCTGAGCACCGAACGTGACGTATCGACATGCAACTGGATCACCAGTCCTGGATCAGTGGCGTTCATCCGCTTCAACAGCGAGGCCAATTCCGATCCGACGATGTGGTGACTGATGCCGACGACAAGCCGGCGGTGCTCGACCGCAAACGACCCAAGCGCCGATTGATGCGCGGCCACCAGATTGCGCGCCGCGCCGAGGAAGGCAGTGCCCTCCGCGGACAGCCGAACCAGCCGCGGCGTCCGCTCCAGCAGCCGCCGGCCGAGCCCGTCTTCCAGCCGCCTGATCTTCAGGCTGACCGCGGACTGCGTGGTCTCCATGACCTGCGCCGCGCGCGTGAAGCTGCTGAGGTCGGCCACCAGGACAAAGGCCTGCACCGCCTCGACATCGAGCGCTCTCATGACCATCCATTTAAAAATGAAATCATTGAAATACGCTATCATACCGTTTTTCAATGATCAACGAACTCCTAGGATCAGCGCAGTCAACGATTGCCACCAGGAGACAACATCATGCCGCTGACCCGCGTCTCACTGCGACGGGGCAAGCCCGCCGCCTACCGCAAGGCCATTCTCGAGAGCCTCTATCGCGCGATGCGCGAGACCTTCGATGTGCCGGAAGGCGATCGCTTCATGACGATCTCCGAGCACGATGACGACGACTTCGCCTATGGCGCGGACTATCTCGGCATCAGGCGCAGCGACGATCTGGTCATCGTCCAGATCACGGTCAGCAACACCCGCCCGGTGGCGCAGAAGCAGAAGCTCTATCGACGCATCGCCGAACTGCTGACGGAGAGTCCCGGCCTGCGCACTGAAGACATCTTCATCAACCTGGTCGAGGTGCTGCCGGAAAACTGGTCGTTCGGCAACGGTGAGGCGCAGTACGTCCGATGACCGCGACACCGATCCTCTCGCCGCGCATGAGCGGCATCAAGGCATCGCCCGCGTCGGTGCTGCGGCGCCGCGCCCGCGAATTGCGTGCCGCGGGACGCGACATCATCGAGCTGTCGTCGGGCAATCTGGACTTCCCGACGCCGGATCATGTGATCGCGGCGGCGCATGACGCGGCCTTGCGCGGCGAAACCCGCTACACCGATGTCGATGGCACGCCGGAACTGAAGCGCGCGGTGCAGGCCGCGCTGCTGCGCGACCATCGTCTCGACTATCGTCTGGATGAGATCGTCATCACCAACGGCTCGACCCAGGCGCTGTTCAACGCGCTGCTGACGACGCTTGCGCCCGGCGACGAGGTGATCGTCCCCGCACCCTATTGGGCGCCCTATCTCGATCAGGTGCGGCTCGCGGGCGGCACGCCGGTGGTCGTACCCTGCGCGCAGAACAACGGCTTCAAGCTGCGTGCCGAGGATTTGCAGGCGGCGATCTCGGCGCGGACGCGCTGGATCGTGCTCAACAATCCGGTCAATCCCTCAGGTGCGTTGTGTTCGCGCGAGGACCTGTCCAGGATCGCCGCGATCCTGCTGCAGCATCCGGACATCTGGGTGCTTGCCGACGGGCTCTACGAGCACATCACGTTCGACGGCGCGCCGGCGCCGACGCTTGCGGAGGTCGAGCCGCGCCTGAAGCCGCGGACGCTCACCGTCAGCGGCCTCGCCAAGAGCTACGCGATGATGGGATGGCGGATCGGCTATGCCGCCGGTCCTTCGGCGCTGATCCGCGCGATGATCACGATCCAGTCGCAGACCACGTCCGGCGCCTCGTCGATCAGCCAAGCCGCCGCGGTTGCTGCGCTCGACGGCGCGCAGGATGTGCTGGCCGAGCGTGCCGCCATCCTTCGCGCGAGGCGTGACCGTTTTGCCGAACTCGTGAACGGATGCCGCGGGCTTTCCTGCACGCCGCCCGAAGGTACATTCTATCTCCTGGTCAGTTGCGCCGGCGTGATCGGCAAGCGCGCGCCCGACGGCAAGCTGATTGCGACCGACCGCGATTTTGCGACCTACCTGCTTGAACAAGCCGATCTGGTGGTGTTCCCCGGCGAGGATCTCGGGCTGTCGCCCTATGTCCGCGTCAGCTTCGCCAACCCGTCACCTGTGATCGAGGAGGCCGGCAGGCGGCTGAAGCATGCCTGCGAGGCACTGCAATGACGGCACACGGGCAAAGCCAGCGCCTCGCGCTGACAGCGCATCTGCTCGGGCTTGGAACGGGTGTGGCGATGATTGCAGGTCTCGTGCCCGCGACGCTTGCGCTGCTGCGGGCACTGACCTGAAACGAGAGCGCGAATTACCGCGTCGGGACCGGCTTGTCGCCGCGATAGTCGTAGAAGCCGCGCTGGGATTTGCGTCCGAGCCAGCCGGCCTCGACGTATTTCACCAGCAACGGACACGGCCGGTACTTGGAGTCGGCGAGCCCCTCGTGCAGCACCTGCATGATCGACAGGCAGGTGTCGAGGCCGATGAAATCGGCGAGCTCGAGCGGGCCCATCGGGTGGTGCGCGCCGAGCTTCATCGCGGCATCGATCGCCTCGACGTTCCCGACGCCTTCATACAGCGTGTAGATCGCCTCGTTGATCATCGGCAGCAGAATGCGGTTGACGATGAAGGCGGGGAAATCTTCCGACACCGCGACCTGCTTGCCGAGCTTGGCGACGAACGCCTTGGCGGTGTCGAAGGTCGTGTCGTCGGTGGCGATGCCGCGGATCAGCTCGACCAGCTCCATCGCCGGCACCGGATTCATGAAATGAATGCCGATGAATTTCTCCGGGCGGTCGGTCGAGGCGGCGAGCCGCGTGATCGAGATCGAGGACGAATTGGTCGCGACGATCGCTTCCGGCTTCAGCACCGCACAGACGTCGTGGAAGATCTTGCGCTTGGTCTCTTCCTTCTCGACCGCGGTCTCGATCACGAGATCGCAATCGGCCAGCGCATCGATCGTCTCGGCGGAGGCGATGCGGTCGAGCGCCTGCTTGCGTTCGCCCTCGCTGATCCCCTTCTTGGCGACCTGGCGGGTCAGATTGCCGTTGATGGTCGCCAGCGCCGACTTCAGCCGGTCGGCGGAGACGTCATTGAGCACCACGTCGAAACCGGCCAGCGCCGCCACATGGGCAATGCCATTGCCCATCTGGCCCGAACCGATCACGCCGACCTTCTTGATTGCCACCGTCATCTTGTCATCCACCGGAACGGCGCGCATGTCGCGCCTGCCCAATTCCAACGATACCCGAAGTGAAGCCTTCCGGGTTGCCCAATCCGCCGGAAAACGTTTCCCGGGACCATGATGTGATTGCAGGCAATCACATCCCGATCCCATTTCCCCTGTCGGGCATGATCCTTCCGGAAAAACGTTTCCGGATCATTGCCTCGAAAATAACAACACCGGCCGGAGCTTACCCACCCGGCCGGTGTCTTGTCGCTTACTTTCCGAGCTTGCCGAGCGCTTCGGTCAGCTCCGGAACCGCCTGGTAGAGGTCGGCGACCAGGCCGTAATCGGCGACCTGGAAGATCGGCGCGTCCTCATCCTTGTTGATGGCGACGATCACCTTGGAGTCCTTCATGCCGGCCAGATGCTGGATCGCGCCGGAGATGCCGACTGCGACATAGAGTTCCGGGGCCACCACCTTGCCGGTCTGGCCGACCTGCCAGTCGTTCGGCGCATAGCCGGCATCGACCGCGGCGCGCGAGGCGCCGACGCCGGCACCGAGCTTGTCGGCGAGCGGCTCGATGTACTTGGCGAAGTTCTCGCGGCTCTGCATGGCACGGCCGCCCGAGACGATGATCTTGGCCGAGGTCAGTTCCGGACGGTCGCTCTTGGCGACTTCCTCGCCGACGAACGTGGACAGGCCCGGATCGGCGGCGGATGCGGCGTTCTCGATCGCGGCGCTGCCGCCCTCGCCGGCTGCGGCGAAGGTCGAGGTGCGGACCGTGATCACCTTCTTGGCGTCCTTCGACTTCACGGTCTGGATCGCGTTGCCGGCATAGATCGGTCGCTCATAGGTGTCGGGCGCGACGACCTTGATGATCTCGGAGACCTGCATGACGTCGAGCAGCGCTGCGACGCGCGGCATCACGTTCTTGAAGCGCGAGGTCGCGGGCGCGACGAAGGCGTCATAGCCAGGCGCCAGCGCGACGATCAGCGCAGCCAGCGGCTCGGCGAGGTCGTGCTCATAGGCGGGGCCTTCGGCCACCAGCACCTTCGCAACGCCGGCAAGCTTGGCGGCTGCTTCCGCCGCCGCCTTGGTGCCCTGGCCGCCACCGGCAACCAGCACATGGACGTCGCCACCGAGCTGGCTCGCCGCGGTCAGCGCCTTGTTGGTCGAGTCCTTCAGGGTCTCGTGGTCGTGTTCGGCAATCAACAGCGTCGTCATCAGAGAACCCCGGCTTCGGTCTTGAGCTTGTTCACGAGTTCGGCGACGTCCTTGACCTTGACGCCCGCCTTGCGGCCTGCCGGTTCCGCGGTCTTCAGCACTTCCAGACGCGGCGTCACGTCGACGCCGTAGTCAGCGACGCTCTTGTCGTCGATCGGCTTCTTCTTCGCCTTCATGATGTTGGGCAGCGACGCATAGCGCGGCTCGTTGAGGCGCAGGTCGGTGGTAACGATCGCCGGGCCCTTGAGCTTGATGGTCTGCAGACCACCGTCGACTTCGCGCGTGACCTTGAAGTCAGAACCATCGACCTCGAGCTTGGAGGCGAAGGTCGCCTGCGACCAGCCGAGCAGCGCGGCCAGCATCTGGCCGGTCTGATTGCTATCGTCGTCGATCGCCTGCTTGCCGAGAATAACGAGGCCGGGCTGCTCCGCCTCGACCACCGCCTTCAGGATCTTGGCGACCGCGAGCGGTTCGACATTGCCTTCGGCCTTGACGAGGATGCCGCGGTCGGCGCCCATCGCAAGCCCGGTGCGAATGGTCTCGGAAGCCTGCGCCGGTCCGATCGACACCACCACCACTTCGGTCGCCTTGCCGGCTTCCTTCAGCCGCAGCGCTTCCTCGACGGCGATTTCGTCGAACGGGTTCATCGACATCTTGACGTTGGCGAGCTCTACGCCCGTCCCGTCACTCTTGACGCGGACCTTGACGTTGTAGTCGACGACCCGCTTTACCGGCACAAGAACCTTCATCGATCCTCTTTCGCTTTGATTTTATGGGTTTCGGTTGGCTGGCGCGGAACCTAAAGGTCCCGTACCCCCCGGTCAACGCGGCAAAGCCAAAAAACCGTCCCTCGGTTTTGAACCAGTTTAGCGGTTCTGGCCCGGCACCCACAACACGTCCCCCGCCCCTTTATTGTTCAGGAAGCGGCTGGCAACGAACAGGAAATCCGACAGTCGGTTCATATACTGGATGCCAGCGGAATTGACCGTCTCATCCGGCCGGGCGGCGAGTTCCACCATGATCCGTTCCGCGCGGCGACATATCGTCCGGGCGAGATGCAGATATGCAGAAGCCGGCGTCCCGCCGGGCAGCACGAACGAGGTCAGCGGCGCCAGTTGGTCGTTGAGGCTGTCGATGTCGCGCTCGAGCCGCTCGACCTGGCTCGCCAGCATCCGCAGACGCTCAGTCTTGCCCTCACGCTCGGGCACTGCAAGGTCGGCGCCGAGATCGAACAGATCGTTCTGGATCCGGCCGAGCATCGCATCGACCTCGGGACTGTCGGCCAGATGCAGCCGCACCACGCCGATCGCGGCATTGGTCTCGTCGACGGTGCCATAGGCGGCAACCCGCAGATCGTATTTCGGCCGCCGTTCGCCGGAGCCGAGCGCGGTGGTGCCGTCATCGCCGGTGCGCGTGTAGATCCGATTGAGAACGACCATGGCCGTGATCCTCTAAGGTTTGCGCATCGCGTCTACCGCCCCATCGCCCAGACCGCGAGCATCGCGATGACGATGGCGACGAACTGAAACAGCACGCGCAGCCGCATCAGCTTCTGCGATGTGTTCGGCGAGCCGCCCTTCATCATGTTGATGAGGCCGAGCAGGAGCACCAGCGCGACGGCGCCGACGGCGATGGGAAGAATGATCGTGCTGAGGACAGATGTCATCTGCGGTACATAACACCGCAGGACACGGACTTCCACACAGGGGGCGCATGCAACCAACTGGCTTTTCACCGCGTAATATCAGATGCTGGGTCCGTCCTCGGACCGAGCGGTTGTCGACAATGCCGGGTGGAATGTGAAGCAGCTTCGTTACGTCTACGACGTCGTGATGGATGCCTTTTACACGTTCCTCGCCGACGACGGCTGGGCGATCGCGAGCCACATCGCGCTGTCGACCCTGATGGCGCTGTTTCCGTTCCTGATCGTGCTGACGTCGGTGGCCGGCTTCTTCGGCTCCAAGGAGCTTGCCGACCAGGCCGTCGGCCTGTTGCTGCAGGTCTGGCCGCAGCAGGTCGCCGAGGCATTGTCCGGCCAGATCCACGACGTGCTGACAAACACCCGCGGCGACATCCTGACCATCGGCGCGGTGCTCGCGGTCTACTTCGCCTCCAACGGCGTCGAGGCGCTGCGGGTGGCGCTGAACCGCGCCTATGCCGTGATCGAGCCGCGGCGCTGGTACTGGCTGCGGCTGGAATCGATCGGCTACACGCTGGTCGCGGCGTTCACCTCGCTCGCGATGGCGTTCCTGATCGTGCTTGGGCCGCTGATCATCGAGGCGGCGCGGCGCTATATTCCGTTCTTCGTCGAATCCAACGAGAGCCTGCTCAACACCGCCCGTTACGGCATCACGGTGCTGGCGTTGGTCGTCGCGCTGTTCTTCCTGCATGCCTGGCTGCCGGCGGGCCGCCGCGGCTTCACGCAGATCCTGCCCGGCATCATCTTCACCATCGTGGCGTCGCTGATCTCGGGCATCGGCTTCGGCATGTATCTGGCGCGCTTCGCCAACAATTACGTCACGATGTATGCGGGGCTCGCGTCGGTGGTGATCGCGCTGGTGTTCCTGTATTTCATCGCCGCGATCTTCGTGTTCGGCGGCGAGCTGAATGCGGCGATCATCAAGTCGCGGCTGCCGCGCGGCGTGCCGCTTCAAGCAGCGCAGTCGCGAGCGCCCGCGGAGAAACAGGCTTGACGAGGAAGGCGTCGGCGCCGGCGGCACGCGCCGCGGCTTCGTCCTCGGCACGCCCGGAGATCCCGACGATCACGATGCGGCCGTGCGGCGGCGGCAGCGCGCGGATACGCTTGATGGCCTCGACACCGCCGATGCCGGGCAGCACCATGTCCATCAGCACGGCGTCGAAGGCACCCTGTCCGAGCCGATCGGGCGCGCCCTCGCCCTGACCGATGAATTCGGCATGGTGGCCGAGTTCGGTCAGGATCGTGTTGAGCACGACGCGGCCGAACGGATTGTCCTCGACGCTGAGCAGCCGCAGTCCCTGCGATGACGGCACCGCCGCGCCTTCGCTTGAGGACGCACCGGCCGGTGCTGCAGCTGAAGCCAGCACCACGTTGAGCGTGAAGATGGTGCCGCCGCCCTTGCGCTGGGCCACGACGATGTCGCCGCCCATGGCGCGCGCGAGCTGCTTGACCGAGGACAGGCCGAGCCCGGCGCCGCCGAACCGCGCAGCAATCGAGACATTGGCCTGCGAGAACGGGCGGAACAGGCGCTTGACCTCCGCTAGCGTCAGGCCGATGCCGCTGTCGGAGATCGCAAAGGCAATCCCGATCCTGCCGTTCGCCTTTCCCTTGACCGATCCCTTGGCCGATCCCTTGGCCGCGCGCACCGGCGCGACATGCAGCTCGATGCTGCCCTGCTCGGTGAACTTGACGGCGTTGTCGATCAGGTTTTCCAGCGCCGCGCGCAGCCGGACGGGATCGCCGACCGCAAACGCCGGCAGCTTGGCGGAGATCTCGACCGAGGCGCGCAATCCCTTGGCTGCGGCGCGGCCGGCCAGCGAATCGCCGGCGTGGCGGGCCAGCGTGCGCAGGTCGAAAAAATCCTGCCGGATCTCGAGCCCCGGCCCCTCGCTCCGGGCAGCGTCGACGAACAGGGTCGCAAGGCTCGCCAGATGCTCGGCGCCGGCCTTGATGGTATCGACCCAGCGCCGCTCGCGCTCGTCGAGATCCGATGTCGCGAGCAAGTTGCTGATCGCCAGGATTCCGGTCAACGGGGTCCGGACCTCATGGGCAAAGGCGGCAAGCGCGGTCTCGATCAGGCCGGGACCGGCCTTCGGGGAGGCCTTCGGCGCAGTTCGCTTGCGGCCCGGCTTCGCGACCGCCTTGGTGACCGCCTTAGTGACCGCCTTAGTGACCGTCCTGGCGACGCGGGTCTTCGACGGCTCGCCCTTGGCTCGCCACTTGCTGCGCCCTCCGCGCGATGCTTTCGCCATGATCTCCGTGACCCCGCCCCGCGGCCAGCATGGCATGCCAGGAGCGGCAGAGTCACGGCGCCCTTTGGGTGTAGCCAAGGCAAGTCAGGATGATGGTAACCAGTCCATCCATCCGCGGTACCTCACCCGCTTGCGGGCAGGGCTGTCGCACATGGCACTCGGCTGACAGCCATACGCGATAGCCTGCCGTCACAGGGACGCACCGCCAAAATATCGAAAACAACCCCATGCAAAGTAGCCGGCGGCTGCCGGCGCTCGACACGGCAACTTGACACGTCGGGCAAATCAGCGGCACACTTCCATTATTCCGAAATCATGTGCAGAACGCTAGAGCAAGCCGACCAGGCGGCGGATATCGGCTGGGCCGGCGCCCTCCGCCCGCAGCTCGCGCAGCCCGGTCGCCCGGGTCGATTTCGACAGCTTTTGGCCGGCGGCGTCCCGGATCAGCGCATGGTGCCGGTAGGCCGGCACGGGCAGGCCAAGCAGTTGCTGCAGCAGCCGATGCACGCTGGTCGACCAGAACAGGTCAACGCCCCTGACCACATCGGTGACGCCTTGCAGGGCGTCGTCGATCACGACCGAGAGATGGTAACTGGTTGGGGTCTCCTTGCGCGCCAGGATCACGTCGCCCCAGGCCTCCGGCCGGGCCGCCACGTCCCCGGTCTCGCCGACCGGACCCTCGCCCGCCTCCTGCCAACGCAGGCCGCCGGTGCGGACGCATGCTGCCGCCATGTCGAGCCGCAACGCGAACGGCGCGCCCTGCCCGATCAGCCGGTCGCGCTGCTCGGCCAAGAGGGATTTCGCCGTTCCCGGATAGAGCGGCGCGCCGTCCGGATCGCGCGGCCACGCGCCACCGGCCTCACGGTCCGCGACCAGCCGCGCGATCTCGGCGCGGCTCTCGAAGCTCGGATAGACCAGCCGCTCGGCCGACAGGCGGTCGAGCGCCGCGCGGTAAGCGGCAAAATGCTCCGACTGCCGCCGCACGGGGGTCTCCCAGGCGATGCCGAGCCAGGCCAGATCCTCGTAGATCGCCTGCTCGAATTCGACCCGGCGGCGCGTTGCGTCGATGTCCTCGATCCGCAGCAGGAAGCGTCCGCCCGCGGCACGCGCCAGGTCGTGGTTGAGCAGCGCCGAATAGGCGTGGCCGAGATGCAGGTAGCCATTCGGACTCGGGGCAAAACGGAAAACGGGTGGCATGGCGTTCGATCGCGGGTCATTGCCGGGCTCGACCCGGCGATCCTTGTTTGGGCATGATCTTCGCGCAAACACCTTGCGTTTGTCGCAAGCGAAAACCGGTTTCCACTTTTCCGGACCATGCGGCTCGACAAGACTCTGTTACGATAGGAGATGGATGCGCGGGTCAAGCCCGCGCATGACAAAGCCGATGCAGATCCCGCAATGCTGATTCATCTCGAAACCCAGGCCGACCTCGACGAGGCGATCCAGAAGCTGGTCGACCAGGATCGACGGCTGCGCCCGATCCTCGAACTGACCGGCATGCCGGCCATCCGGCAGCGCGAGCCGGGGTTTGCGGGGCTTGCCGCGATCGTCTGCGGCCAGCAGCTGTCGACCGCGAGTGCTGCCGCGATCTGGGGCCGCGTCAGCAGGGCATTCGACCCGTTCCACCATGAGACGATCCGCAAGGCGCGGGCCGACCGGCTCGGCCGGCTCGGGCTCTCCGCGGCCAAGATCAAGACGCTGAAGCACATCGCGCGCGAGCTCGCCGAGGAGCGGCTGAACCTCGACGTGCTCGCCAACGAGGAGGCCGATGCCGCGCACAACACGCTGACCGCGCTGCCCGGGATCGGCCCGTGGACCGCCGACGTCTATCTGCTGTTCTGCCTCGGCCATGGCGATGCGTGGCCGGCGGGCGACCTCGCCGTCCAGGAAGCGGTCAAGGTCGGGCTCGGGCTGAAGGAGCGGCCGACGCCGAAGCAGATGGCACCGCTTGCCGAGCCATGGCGTCCGCTGCGCGGCGCCGCCGCGCATCTGTGGTGGGCCTATTATCGCGTGCTCAGGAATCGCGAAGGCGTGATCGCCGGCGCAAAGTAGGTCGTCGAGAAAACATTCCAACTACGTGATCGCATGATATAGCAAGAGCAGACGAATACTTATTCAATTTGCCGGCCTCGCCATTTTTGCCCAGCACATCCTTCCTGCAAGGAGGACTGACCTGGTTTCACTTCGCACTCCGCTGACGCTTCTCCTGATATCCCTCGGGGCTATCGCCGCGGCGTGGTGGTGGCTGGGCATCCCGGTCAGCCTGGTGCGCGCTCCGATCGATCCGAGCGATAAAGTCCAGTGCATCTCCTACGCCCCGTTCCGCAACAATCAGACATCACTTGCTCCCGCGACGCAGGTCACGCCGGAACAGATCGCGGAAGATCTCGCGCAACTCGCGAAGATATCCAACTGCATCCGCACCTATGCGACCGATCTCGGTCTCGACCAGATCCCGGGGCTCGCAGCCAAGGCGGGGCTGAAAGTCATTCAGGGCATCTTCCTCGATCGGGACCGAAAGAAGAATGCGACGCAGGTCGAAACGGCGATCCGCCTCGCCAAGCAATATCCAGACACGATCATTGCGCTCGTGGTCGGCAACGAGGTTCTGCTGCGCAAGGAAATGGCGGCGTCCGACCTCCGCGACTTGATCCGTTCGATCAAGGCGCAGGTCAGCGTTCCCGTCACCTATGCCGACGTCTGGGAGTTCTGGCTGAGCAATCGCGAACTTTCCGACGCCGTCGACTTCATCACGATTCACATCTTGCCGTACTGGGAGAATATCCCGATCCCCGCGGAACATGCCGCCGCTCACGCTGACGAGATGCGCCGGCAGATCGCGGCGGTTTTTCCGGGCAAGGAAATCTTTATCGGAGAAGTAGGCTGGCCGAGCGAGGGGCGCATGCGCGAGTCCGCGCTGCCATCGCGCGTCAATCAGGCGCGGGTGGTCTCGGAGATGCTCGACCTCGCACGGCGCGAGCATTTCCGCGTCAACCTGTTCGAGGCGTACGATGAAGGATGGAAGCGCGAGATCGAAGGTACGGTCGGTGGCTCCTGGGGCCTGTTCGATTCCGAAGAGCGAACACTGAAGTATCCGGCTGGCCTGCCGATCAGCAATTTTCCGTTGTGGAAACTGCAAATGTGCAGCGGAATGGCGCTGGCGGTCCTGGTGTTCGGCGCGGCATGGCTGACCTTGCGCCGCAAGCCGAGGGAGCCAAAGGAAGCAAGGCTCGTGTCATGGCTTGCGGTCGGACTCTCTGCGACCACAGCCGGAATCCTGTTCGGGGTCGCCGCGCAACGACTGGTCTATGAGAGCTACGGTACCGGAGGCTGGCTGGTGTGGGGCTCGCTTCTTGTGGCGGCAACGGCCTCGCCGGTGTTCGGTGCCAACGCCCTGATGTCGGGCCGCGCACCGCCCAGCTTTGCCGAATTGCTGGGTCCGAAGGGCTACCACACTGAATCGATCCTGGTGACGATGCACGGATTGGCCTTGATGGTCACCGCCGTGATCGGCACAGCGACAGCACTCGGCCTGATCTTCGACCCGCGCTTCATCGATTTTCCGTTCGCGCCCCTCACGATGGCGGCGGTGCCTTTTGCAGCCTTGACGCTGCTCAATCCTCCCGGGAAGGGAAACCGCCCTCTGGCGGAATCGATGTTTGCCGGCATCTTCCTTGCAGCGGCAGTCTACACAGGGCTCAACGAAGGGCTGGAGAACTGGCAGTCGCTGTGGACTTGCGCGGCCTTCATGTTGCTCGCGGTAACACTATGGCGGGCCCGCGCCTGAAAACACGTACTAGAGCCCTTTTCCGTTCCGATCGAATCGGAACGGGGCTCTAGATTTTCGTATTGACGCGTTTTCTTGACGCGAACCGGTATCCACTTCGCTCGAAAACGCGCTAGCCGCGCAGCCTGATCCGGTCCTCGCGCGCGCAATCGGTGACGAAGCCGATGACGGCGCGCACCGAGGGAAGCTCGACCAGATCGGGATGGGCGAGCAGCCAGAGATCGGAGAGGCTCGACAGCTTTTGCGGCGCGACCCGAACCAGATCGGGATAATCCGCCCCGACCAGGCAGGACAGCGCGCAAATTCCGAGCCCGGCCCGCGCCGCCGCGAGCATGTCGCCCTGCGAGGAGCAGCGCATCACCAGCGTGCCCTGCCGCGTGATGACATCGCTCCACCGCGCCAGCTGCGCATTCGAGGCCTGGTCGGCGAATCCGATCACGCTGTGTCCCCGCCATTCGTCCGGCCGTTCCGGCAACTTGCGCCCGGCCGCATAGCCGCGTGACGCATAGAAGCCGGCGCCGAGCCGTCCGATCTTGCGCCCGATCAGGTTCTCGTCGCCGGCATCGACCGGCCGCAACACCACGTCGGCCTCGCGGCGCCGTACGCTCGCCGGAAACGGGTGGGTGATGATCTCGAGCTGGATGTTGGCGTGATCGCGCAGGAACGGCCCGAGGCGCGGCATCAGCCAATGCGCTGCCAGCGTCGCGCCGATCGACAGCTTCACGACGCCGCGGGCCTGCTCGCCGGTGGCGGACGCGGCCGCCTCCGCGCGCAGCGCCGCCGCGGCCATCACCTCGGTGTGCTCGCGGAACTTGCGGCCATGCGATGTCAGCGACAGGCCGTCATTGGATCGGGCGAACAGGCGGGTCCCGAGCTGCTTCTCGAGCGCCGCGACATTGCGGCCGACGGTGGGGTGGCTGATGCGCAACCGCCGCGCCGCGCCGGCGAAGCTGCGCGTCTCGGCCACCGCGACGAACGTCTTGCAAAGCTCCCAGTCCATGTTGCCGCCCGCGCCGATGTTCATTTCTGGCCAATCAGCTGTTCAATATTGAACGTCATGACGCGGCCGTCCAGCCTTATATTGCCGCGCCAAAGGAGCCGCCGCTCCGGCCATCACAACAAATCGCGATCCGCCCCGGCCGCCGGCCGGGCGGCGCCCATGGAGGATCCGAACAATGTCGCTGCCCGCCTCGCTCGCCAACAGGCTCGAACTGCCGGTCGTCGGTTCCCCGCTGTTCATCGTCTCGGGGCCCGAGCTCGTGATCGCGCAGTGCAAGGCCGGCATCGTCGGCTCATTCCCGGCGCTCAACGCCCGCCCGGTCGAGAAGCTCGACGAATGGCTGACGCAGATCGAGAACGAGCTCGGCGAATACCAGGCACAGCATCCGGAGAAGAAGGTCGCGCCCTACGCGGTCAACCAGATCTGCCACGCCTCCAACGACCGGCTGATGCACGATATGGAAACCTGCGTGAAGCACAAGGTGCCCATCATCATCACCTCGCTGCGGCCGCCGTCCGAGATCGTCGAGGCCGCGCATTCCTACGGCGGCGTGGTGTTCCACGACGTCATCAACGTGAAGCACGCCCGCAAGGCCGCCGAGCAGGGCGTCGACGGATTGATCCTGGTCTGCGCCGGCGCGGGCGGCCATGCCGGCACGCTGTCGCCGTTCGCGCTGGTGCGCGAGGTCAAGCAGTGGTTCAAGGGCACCATCCTGCTGTCGGGCGCCATCTCCGACGGCTGGAGCATCGCGTCCGCACTCGCGCTCGGCGCCGACCTCGCCTATGTCGGCACCCGCTTCATCGCGACCGAGGAAGCCAACGCCGACCTCAGGTACAAGCAGGCGCTGACCGAATACGCCGCGCACGACATCGTCTATTCGAACCTGTTCACCGGCGTGCACGGCAACTACCTTGGACCGTCGATCGCGGCCGCGGGCCTCGATCCGGGCAACCTGCCGGTCGCCGACAAAACCAAGATGAATTTCGGCTCCGGCGGCAACACCAAGGCCAAGGCCTGGCGCGACATCTGGGGGTCGGGCCAGGGCATCGGCCAGATCACCGACGCCCCGCCGGTCGCCGAGCTGGTGGCCCGGATGAAGGCGGAGCTTGCGCAGGCGCGCGACAGCTTCACGACGCGGCTCAGCGCCTGATCGGCAATCCCTGATATCTCGCAGGAGCGCAGGATGAAGCGTCCGCTGTCATTGATCCTTCTCGCCCTGCTCACAACGATGTCCGGCATGGCACGGGCCGGCGACGGCCCGTGGGGTGCGTTCGAGAAGAACACGCTCAATCCAGGCGAGATGTCGCAGGCGACGCCGGCGGACCTCGGTCTGGCCTTCGAGCGCGTCGCAATACCGAGCCACGATCGCCGGCTCGACGGCTTCCTGGTGCGTGCGGCCGCATCCTGCCAGGCGGCGCCGGCGTTGCTGATCTTTCACGGCCGCGGCGAAACCGTCGCCGACTGGATCGCGGTGCAGAAATTCCTGCATGACAAATGCGTGTCCTCGCTGGTGTTCGACTATTCCGGCCACGGCCGGAGCAGCCCTCCCGGGACGATCGACAACATCAACGAGGATAGCGTCGCGGCGCTCGACGCCTTCTTGAAGCTGTTTCCGGCCGGCGTACGGCGCTGCCTGCTCAGCCACTCCCTCGGCGGCGGTCCATTGCTTTACGCGGCAACGCATGGCGACGCCAAACCGGACTGCATCATTGTTGCAAGCCCGTTCTCGTCGCTGCGCGACATTGCCATTCGGGGCGGCGCGCCCGAGCAGGCCATGCTCAAGCTGCCGGACGTCTGGAACAATGTCGACGCGGCGAGCCATGTGTCGATCCCCCTGCTTTGGGTCCACAGCCGGTCAGACAAGACGATCCCTATCGATCTCGGCCAACGGGTCTATGATGCCAAGCCGGGAACGAAGGCCTCCAACGTGGTCGACGGATTTGATCACAACGCGATCTACAAGGAGATGCCCGACGCGATCTGGTCACCGATCATCGCGTTTGCGAAGACCAAATGAGCGGCCCGGGCCGGAAAAAATGGTAAGACCGAACACCGGCCGGACGATCACGAGGAAACGGAACGGAATATGATCATCAGCGGCGACAGACAGATCAGCTATGGCGACATTCACGCCCGCATCGCGCGGGCGGCGACCGGCTTCCGCGCGCTCGGCGTTCAGGGCGGCAAGCCGGTCGGCATGATGCTGCGCAACGATTTCGCGCTGTTCGAGGTGGTCGCAGCCGCAGCCGCACTCGGCAGTCCGGTGGTGCCGATCAACTGGCATCTGAAGGCCGACGAGGTCGCCTATATCCTGTCCGACAGCGGCGCCGACACGCTGGTCTGCCACGCCGACCTGCTGCCGCAGATCCGCGACGGGCTGCCGCCGGGGATCGAGTTGCTGGTGGTGACGACGCCGCCGGAGATCGCCGCGGCCTATGGCGTGGCGCCGGCGTCCACCCGGGTGCCTGACGGCATGACCGATTGGGACAGCTGGCGTGAAACGCATCAACCGCTGACCGACGCCCCGATCGGCGCAGCGCCGATGTTCTATACATCGGGCACCACGGGCTTGCCGAAGGGCGTACAGCGCAAGCCGCTGCCGCTCGCACAGCAAGCCGCCGCCGCGCGCATCGGCACCATCACCTTTGGCATCAAGCCGGACGACGGCCAGGTGATCCTGATGAACGGCCCGATGTACCATTCGGCCCCGCACTCGTACGGGATGTTCGCATTCCGCTTTGGCTGCACCATTGTGCTGGAGCCACGCTTCGATCCCGAAGACCTGCTGCAACTGACCGAACGCCACCGCGTCACCCACATGCACATGGTTCCGACCATGTTCGTGCGGCTGTTGCGGCTGCCCGAGGAGACGCGGCGCCGCTATGACCTGTCCTCGCTGCGCTTCATCGTCCATGGCGCGGCGCCCTGCCCGGTCGAGGTCAAGCGCGCGATGATCGACTGGTGGGGACCGGTGATCAACGAATATCTCGGTGCCACCGAGACCGGCATCCCGATCTGGCATACAGCGGCGGAAGCGCTGGCCAAGCCCGGCACGGTCGGCCGTGCCATTGAAGGCGGCATCGTGAAGGTGTTCCGGCCGGACGGCACGCTTTGCGACGTTGGCGAGCCCGGCGAAATCTTCATGCGTCAGACGTTGATATCGGATTTCGACTATCATGGTAACGCCAAGGCACGCGCCGAGGCCGATCGCGACGGCCTCGTCAGCGTCGGCGATGTCGGCTATCTCGATGCGGACGGCTATCTGTTCCTGTGCGACCGCAAGCGCGACATGGTGATCTCGGGCGGCGTCAACATCTATCCCGCCGAAATCGAGAATGCCCTGATCGGCATGGCAGGCGTCCGCGACTGCGCGGTGTTCGGCGTGCCCGACGACGAATATGGCGAGCGGCTGTTCGCCTGCGTCGAGCCGGAAGCGGGCAGCACGCTGTCGGTCGCGGCGATCCAGGATTTCCTGCGCGGCAAGCTTGCCAATTTCAAGGTGCCGCGCGACATCCGCTTCATGGACGCGCTGCCGCGCGAGGCGACCGGCAAGATCTTCAAGCGCAAGCTGCGCGACCTCTACCGCGAAGGACAGCTTCGCTGAGCAAGGTGACGTGAAGGCGAACGACGTTTGAAACTTAGTTGCTGTTGCAAAAGCCGGCGATCGACGCAACGATGCCGGCGCATCTGACGCCGGGATCATCGCCATGAACGCCACTGACTTCATCGTCATCCGCAACGACCTGCAGCAATGCAAGGTGATCGAGACGCGATTGCCCGATGCCGCGGCGCTGCCGGCCGATGCGCTGCTGGTGAAAGTGACCCGCTTCGCCTTCACCGCCAACAACATCACCTACGCCGTGATCGGCGAGCAGCTGAAATACTGGCACCTGTTCCCGGCGCCCGACGGCTACGGCATCATCCCGGTGTGGGGCTTTGGCGAGGTGCTGGCCTCGAAACATCCCATAATCGCAGCCGGCGAAACGCTGTTCGGCTATTTCCCGATGGCGACCCATCTGGTGATCGAGGCGGCCGATGTCAGCAAGCGCGGCCTGCGTGACGGCGCCGCGCACCGCCAGGAGGTCTCGCCGGTCTACAATGCCTATGCCCGTGTCTCCGGCGATCCGACCTATGCCGGCCAGCAGGGCGATTTCCGCGCGCTGCTGCTGCCGTTGTTCATGCTGTCGTTCCTGGTCGACGACGCCCTCGCCGAGAATGAGTTCTACGGTGCACGCCGCGTCATCCTGTCGTCGGCCTCGAGCAAGACCGCGTTCGGGCTCGCCCATCTGCTGCACAAACGCGGTATCCGGGTGATCGGACTGACCTCGAAGGGCAATGTCGATTTCGTCACCTCGCTCGGCTGCTATGACGACGTCGTCACCTATGACCAGGTCGCCGCGATCCCGGCGGCCGAGCCGGTGGCCTATGTCGACATGGCCGGCAACAGCGCGCTGCGCGAGACCCTGCACCGGCACTTCGGCGCGCAGATGGTCTATTCCAGCCGGGTCGGGCTCACCCATCGCGCGAGCGAGCCGGACGAGCCGACACTGCCGGGCGCCAAGCCGGTGTGGTTCTTCGCACCGGACCAGATCCGCAAGCGTGCCAAGGAATGGGGTCCCGGCGGCATCGACCAGCGTTTCGGCGCCGCATGGACGGACCTCGTACCGCATCTGCCCATCTGGCTCGATGTGGTCGAGCGGCGCGGTCCGGCCGCGGTGCGCGAGGCCTATCTCGATACCCTGCAGGGCCGCGTTCCGCCGGATCAAGGCCTGATCCTATCGCTGGCCGAATAGGCGCTATCCCGTCACGCCCTTTCTGCGGCCTCGCCAATGGGTATAGGCTTGCCAGCAAGGGAACGCCGCCAAGAAAACGTCACCAAGGGCGGCCGATGACGAGAAGCGCTCAATGCTCGACAAGACGGACGATATTTCGGTCGCCGCCGACAATTGGCTTGTGCAGTTCGAGGATGCGCTGGCGGGCCCCGACGATGTGCTGCTGAAGCCGCTGTTCCATCCCGAGAGCTATTGGCGCGACGTGCTGGCGCTGAGCTGGAACATCCAGACCGTCAACCGCGCCTTTGCCATCATCGAGGACCTGCCCGCGCATGCGCGCCGCAGCGCGCCGCATGACTTCCGCATCGATGCCGAGCGCGCGGCGCCCCGCCGGGTGATGCGCGCCGGCACCAACGCGATCGAGGCGATCTTCAAGTTCGAGACCGCTGTCGGCCGCGGCCATGGCATCGTGCGGCTGATCCCCGACGCCGCCGACGGCGATCGGCTGAAGGCATGGACGCTGCTGACGGCGCTGGAGGAACTGAAGGGATTCGAGGAGCAGCAGGGACACACGAGGCCGCGCGGACAAGTCTATTCGCGCGACTTCCGCGGCCCCAACTGGCTCGACCTGCGCAAGGCGTCCGCCGAATATGCCGGCCGCGATCCCGATGTACTGGTGGTCGGCGGCGGACAGGCCGGGCTTGCGATCGCCGCGCGGCTGCAACAGCTCAAGATCGATGCGCTGATCGTCGACCGCGAGCCGCGCGTCGGCGACAATTGGCGCAAGCGCTACCACGCGCTGACGCTGCATAACCAGGTGCAGGTCAATCATTTGCCCTACATGCCGTTCCCGCCGAACTGGCCGACCTACATCCCGAAGGACAAGCTCGCCAACTGGTTCGAATCCTATGTCGATGCCATGGAGCTGAACTTCTGGACCGGAACCGAATTCGTCGGCGGCAGCTACGACGACGCTCAGGGACGCTGGACCGTCGAGCTGCGCCGCGCCGACGGCACGACGCGGAAACTGCAGCCGCGCCATGTCGTGATGGCGACCGGCGTCAGCGGCATTCCGAGCGTGCCTGATATCCCGTCGCTGAAGAGTTTCTCCGGCAAAGTCATGCATTCCAGCGGCTATGAAGACGGCGAGCATTGGGCAGGCAAGCGTGCGCTTGTCGTCGGCACCGGCAACAGCGGCCACGACATCGCGCAGGACCTGCACTCCTCCGGCGCCGAGGTCACGCTGGTGCAGCGCTCCTCGACGCTCGTCACCAATATCGAGCCCTCGGCGCAGCTGGCCTATGCCGCCTACAATGAAGGCTCGCTCGAGGACAACGATTTGATCGCGACCTCGATGCCGCTCGCGCTCGCCAAGCGCAGCCATGTGCTGATGACCGAACAGTCGAAGGAACTCGACAGACCGCTGCTCGACGGTCTCGCGCGCAAGGGCTTCAAGCTCGATTTCGGCGACGGCGGCACCGGCTGGCAGTTCAAGTACCTGACCCGCGGCGGCGGCTATTACTTCAACGTCGGCTGCTCCGATCTCGTCGCGAGCGGCGCGGTGAAGCTGCAGCAGTTCGCCGATATCGAGACGTTCGTGAGCGAAGGCGCACGGCTGAAGACCGGCGAGACGATTGCCGCCGACCTGATCGTGCTCGCGACCGGCTACCGGCCGCAGGAAGAGCTGGTGAAGAAACTGTTCGGCGAGGCGATGGCCGCGCGCGTTGGCCCGATCTGGGGCTTTGGCGACGGCCAGGAGCTGCGCAACATGTACACCCGCACGCCGCAGCCCGGCCTGTGGTTCATCGCCGGCAGCCTCGCGCAATGCCGCATCAACTCGCGCTATCTGGCGCTGCAGATCAAGGCGATCGAGGCAGGCCTGTTGCCGCGCGATGTCGGGCCAGTGGCGAAGCTACCATAGCCAACACCGTCATTCCGGGGCGCGCGCAGCGCGAGCCCGGAATCCATCAAGCCACAAATTCTGCCGCTAAATGGATTCCGGGCCTGCGCTTCGCGCATCCCGGAATGACGAAAAGGGGAGACCACGATGCCAACCATCCTCGGCACCGGCGAGCACCGCTATCGCGTGGTGGAGAACTTCGCAAAACTCCCCGACGGCTGGAGCCTGACGGATGTCGCCTCCGTCGCGGTCGACAGCAAGGACCGCGTCTATGTCTTCAACCGCGGCGACCACCCGATGGTGGTGCTCGACCGCGAGGGAAGCTTCATCCGGAGCTGGGGCGAAGGCGTGTTCGCGCGCGCCCACGGCCTGCATATCGATGCCGACGACAATCTCTATTGCACCGACGACGGCGACCACACCGTGCGCAAATGCTCTGTCGACGGCAAGGTGCTGCTGACGATCGGCATCCCGAACAAGCCGGCGCCGTTCATGAGCGGCGAGCCGTTCCACCGCTGTACCCATACCGCGCTGTCGCCGAACGGCGAGATCTATGTCTCGGACGGCTACGGCAATGCCTGCGTCCACAAATACACGCCGGATGGAAAGTTGATCAAAACCTGGGGCGAGCCGGGCACCGATCCCGGCCAATTCAATATCGTGCACAACATCACGACCGACGCCGACGGCTGGGTCTATGTCGCCGACCGCGAGAACCATCGTGTTCAAGTGTTCGACGGCAACGGCAGATACGAGACCCAGTGGAACAATCTGCACCGGCCCTGCGCGCTGTGCTGTTGCGGCGGCGGCAAGCAGCCGAACTTCGTGATCGGCGAGCTCGGTCCCGGCATGGCGGTCAACCGCAAGGTCCCCAATCTCGGCCCGCGGCTGTCGATCGTCGATGGCAACGGCAAGCGCATCGCCCGGCTCGGCGGCGAGCACGGCCCCGGCGTCGAGACCGGCAAATTCCTGGCGCCGCACGGCATCGCGCTGGACTCGCGCGGCGACATCTATGTCGGCGAAGTCGGCGTCACCGACTGGAAGACCAGCTTTCCGGATACCGAGATGCCGGCCGCGGTGCGGACGACGCGGTGCTTGCAGAAGCTGGAGCGGGTGACGGTGTAATTTTGTAAAGGCCGCCCTTTCCCTTACCCCGTCACCCTGAGGAGCGCGCATCGCGCGCGTCTCGAAGGGTCGACGGCCCGGCTGGTGGCCGTGCATCCTTCGAGACGCGCGTTCCGCGCTCCTCAGGATGACGGGGCTGGCAGCGAGCGCTGCGACTGAGATCAATCCCGCTTGATGCCCGCTGCGGAAAATCAAATCTCGCCGATCACCTCGCGGCGGCGCTGCTCGGATTCTTCCGCGTAGCGCCGCATCGCGTGCGCTTCGGTGAGCAGGCCGATCGGCCGCCGGTCGCCGTCGTCCTCGACCACCGCGAGCGATTCCGCTTCGGCGGCGTCGAACACCGCGATCGCCTCCTGCACGTTCATGGCAGGGTGCAGCACCACGTCGGCGTAGCGCAGGATGCCGGCAAGCCCCTTGTCGGCCTCGAGATCGGGCGCGTGCGCTTCCGCGACCAGCGCGAGCCCGGCATAGCGTCCCTCGCCGTCGACCGCGACGACCTGGGTCTTGGAGCCGGGCGGGAATTCCTCGCGAAACGCCTCGATCGGCATCGCCGCTTTCACCGTCGTCATGTCCTGCCGCATCATCTTGCCGACCGTGAGATCGCGGATCCAGCCGATATCGGCGGCGCTGCGGATGGTCTCGCCGCGCAGATGCAGCCGCCAGGTCGCGAACGAATAGCCGAACAGCTCGCGCGTGATCGTGGTCGAGATGATGACCGCGACCAGCACCGCGGTGGTGAGCCAGAGATTGCCGGTGGATTCCAGCGCGATGAACGACATCGTCAATGGACCGCCGATCACCGAGGCCGACAGCGCGCTCATCCCGATCACCGCATAGGCGTTGGGATCGAGATTGAGCCCCGGCCACACGATGTCGACGCCGGCCGCGAACAGCCGGCCGCCGAGCGCGCCCATGAACAGCGTGGCGAAGAACAATCCGCCGCGGAAGCCCGAACCGAGCGACACGATCGAGGCCACCGCCTTCAGCGCGAACACGCCGGCGATGAAGGTGAGCGGCATCGCCACGATGCCGGCGAAGCGCAGCGCGCCATGGCCCGACGACATCACCTGCGGCGTCAGCAGCGCCATGGCGCCGACCGCAAGCCCGCCGAGCGCCGGCCGCAGCGGCGGCCAGAGCCGGGTCTTGGCGAGCAGCGTCTCGCACAGCGCCACCCCGCGCATGATCGCAATCCCGGTCAGGGCCGCGACCACGCCGAGCAGCGCGGCGATCGCAAGATCCCGTCCGAGCACGTCACCGACGGTTCCGACGCCGACGCCGAGCGGCAGCGGCTCGAAGGCATGGGCGACGAAATAGCCGGCCACCGCCGCCACACCGACCGGGGTCAGGCTCGCCGGCGTGTAGCCGCCGATCACAAGTTCGAAAGCGTAGAACGCGCCCGCCAGCGGCGCGCTGAAGGCCCCCGCGATCGCCGCCGCGGCGCCGCAGCCGACCATGATTCGCTGGTCGTTGCGGCGGAGATGGAAACCGCGGCCCAGCGAGGCGGCCAGGCCGCTCGAAAGCTGGGTGTAGCCGGCCTCAAGCCCGACCGAGCCGCCGACGCCGCTCGACCAGATGGTCTGCAGCGCCACGATCACGCTGCCGCGGAACGACATCCGGCCGCCATAAAGCGCGTTGGCCTCGATCGGGTCGATTTCCCGGGCCGGCCGGACCCTGAGCAGCAGCAGGAACGCTACTCCGAGCACCAGTCCGCCGACCGTGGGAACCACGAGGGCACGCACGGGATCGATGCTGGGCTGGCTCGACAGCCGATCGCCCAGCGGCAGATTGAACAGAACCGAATGCAGCACCGTGACCAGGCCGCTCATAACCGCCACCACGAGGCCGCCAATGGCGCCGATCAGCAGTGCCAGCACCACGAGGCTCGTCTCGTGCGCACGCACGAATGCGCGCAACCGGCGCGGCGCCTCGAGATAGCTTGTGGTCGTGGTCATCGGCAGGGTCCGTCACTGGCCGACAGGGCCTTGCGGCTCCCTTTACGGGCCTCGCGGGCGGGAGGCAATCGGGGCAGGAACATGGCAGGGCATGGCGGATAAGCCGCTCATTGCTCTTCACAATCCCGTCACGCTGCCTGTAGTATGTGAGTGCATGCTGCTTCGCAGCTAATGGGAGATCAGGAGCGTTATTTGAACGCACATGTCTCGCAAGGCGGTTGGCCGGTGCTGGTCTTGAATGCGGACTTCCGGCCGCTGAGTTATTACCCGCTGTCGCTCTGGTCCTGGCAGGACGCGATCAAGGCGGTGTTCCTCGATCGTGTCAACATCGTCGAATATTACGACCGGGCGGTACGAAGTCCTTCCTTCGAAATCCAACTGCCGAGCGTCGTATCCCTCAAGTCATTCGTAAAGCCGACCACCCACCCCGCCTTCACCCGGTTCAACGTTTTCCTTCGCGACCGATTCAGCTGCCAATATTGCCTGTCGGGCGACGACCTCACCTTCGATCACATCATTCCGCGCAGCAAGGGTGGCCAGACCACCTGGGAGAACGTCGTCGCCGCCTGCTCACCGTGCAATCTGCGCAAGGGCAATCTGACCCCGCAGCAGGCCAAGATGTTTCCGAGGCAGACGCCCTACGCGCCGACCGTGCATCAGCTCCATCGCAACGGCCGGCTGTTCCCGCCGAACTATCTGCACGAGAGCTGGCTCGACTATCTCTACTGGGATACTGAGCTCGATCCGTAAGGCGCTGCCCTTATGCGTGCTGCGACTCCTACGAACGTCAAGACACACCCGGATTGACCGCGAGAGGGCCAGGAGGTCGGCGTGCTCAGTGCGATGTTCCGCCACCTCAAGCGCACCGGCCATGTCGAGGCCCGCGGCCGTGCGCAACCCGCCCTGATGGCAAGGCTGGAGTTGCAGCGCTGGCTCGTGTTCACCGCGCCTTCGTCATGGCGTTGACACGCGTTCCCGAAGTGAACGACGCCGTTGTGCGCGGTGATATCTATGTCGGCGGCCTCGCCGGCGAAGCCTGGAGCCGGTTGATGCACGACTTCGGTTGAGAGCGGGCGTTGACCAGGTAAGGCAAATGCAGCGATCACGACGTGCGGTCACCGCGCAGGACTGAAGCCCTGCGACCAAGCACAGCGAAATCACATCGCCGGAGGGGACGATCGCGTCCCCTCGATCATGCTCGCCGCACAGCGCGCAAACGGCTCAAGGACAAGCCACATTGTTCGCGGTTGCGTCGACCCAGCGATCCGAGAGCTTGTAGTACGAATAGCCGTTTGAGCTTGCGGCCTGGATGTAGATTTTCCCGTACGCGCTCAGGTTTCCGCTGCCATAGGCCACGCCACCCCACGCAGGCGGCGTCAACGGAAGGCTTGGGCCGCCATTGGCCGTGGTCCAATCCCCACCGGGAATGATCTCATTGTTGTTGCCGCCGACGCCCCACTCGGTGCTCGAGTTGAAGTAACAGATGTAACCGGTACCGGTGAGGTAGTTGACCGTCGCTCCCTGGAAGCCAAGTACGACGGCAGCCACTGCCGTGTGGATCGATGCCCAGTTCGGTGTGGTCTGCGTTCCGTCGCGATAATACAGATTGCCGTAGGTGCCGTTCCAGGCATTGAGCTTGACCGCGTCGCCGCGGCAGGCCGGATCCGACGTCGTCTGGCATTTGGGAGCGCTCGCCGCGAAGTCCCAGCCAGTCGGTTTTGACTGCCACAGGCCCTGGACGCTGGCATCGACGAGGGTGAAGCCCTGCGTCGCGGTCGCCTGATAGAGCTGCCCCGCCGTCGTCAGCTGCTGCACGGTATCGCCGGTACCGACGACCTTTGCCGTTCCGCCCGAATTGCCCGCGAACGCCTGCCCGGCCGAGTTCGTATACCAAAGCTTGCCGGCGGGATCGACGAACCACAGATACGCGTTGTTGACGTGAGGCGCGATGCTGGTCGCTTGCAGATTTGTTCCGCCCGACGTCACGTTGCGAAACCCGGTGGTGCCGGAGAGATTTGCAAGCAGGTTGCCGGTGCTCGCCTGAACCACATAGATGCCATTGGTGACCGAGCTGATCGCGGTGGCGTTGTAGCCGGTGTTGTAGAGGCCCGCCGATGTCAGCTCCCACAAATTGCCCGCAGTCCCGTCGACATACCAGAATGCAGCTGCACCAAGGTTCGACGAGGCCGTCGCACTGGTGAGATCATAGATCGCCTGATAGGTGCGATTGACGAACGTCGGATCCAGGAAGCGCGTTTTCCCGAATGTCGGATTTGCGGGATCGGTGAGGCCGGCGTACGCGTAGAGCAATGTCCTGAAATCCAGCGTCCCTTGCGTGATCATGCCGATGTCTTCCTGCCGGTAGACACCTTCCGGATTCCCGATCCGTTGTGAAAACTGGACGATCGCCGATTGCATTACGCTTTGGTGGGCCAGCAGCCCCCAAAGGCTTACCGGCGCGACAATCGATACGGTTGGATCGACGAACAGGTCGACGCCGGACCCTCCGCCGGTGCCAGCGCCGAACGCCGCAAGGATCGAGTGATCGTCGACCGACGAATCCCTGCTGGTGCCGAAATTCACCACCATGAGCGTCGAATTCGGCTTCACCTGATAGAACAGCTGCAACGCCAGCGACGCGAACCCCTGGCATGCGATACCCATCGTCCCCGATTGTTGATGGTATCGATTGCAGAAAAGGTGCCGTTGATCGGCGTGCATGCGTCGAGCAATTCGAACGCCAGCGTGCTCGCGAAGATCAGCGCCAGACCGTCGTCGTTGACGCTGCCATAGAGCGGCGAGGCCGCGGTCAGCTTCGACAGAATTGCGCCCTTGGTGGAACCGAACAGACTGGTCAGCTGGGTCGCCAGTTGACCTTGCGCCCCGTTGAACTGAGCTTCCGTCGTCTGTGCTGCGGCCGATGCGACCTGACTGAGCTGACCTGCAGAAAAGAACTGCGTCTGCAGTCCCGGCTGCGAACTGCATAATGCGGACGCCTCTGCGGCAAGCCCCAGCGTGCATACCAAGAGCGCCAGCACAAACCTGATCATTGTTGCTTCCCCCAATGGCTCGCAAGAGGCTTTGGGAGCCTCTTATCCGAGAATCAGAATCTATCTAAGATTGCATTCGACGGGGAGGCATATTCACCTGAATGATGTGACGGTATGACGACAGGGGAGATAGTGCACGGCCCGGCATCGCGGCCGCCTGGTCCCGCCGAGCTATCTGCACGAGCGCGCGCATCGGCTTGCTGCCGCGCCGTCAGACCTCCGGCGCTGGCTGTCCCGGCGGGAGGAGTTGCGCTGCCAGGACCATGCCGAGCATTGCGATCGCCGCCATCACGAACGTCCAGCTGACGTACAGCTGGTGACCGATCAACCCGCCGCTCAGCAGCGGAGCGCAGATGTTGGCGCCCGACATCAGCGATTGGTTGAGACCCATGATCATGCCCTGCCGGTTGATCGCGGTGCTGCGCGACAGTTCGGCGGTCAGCGTGCTGCGGGCGAACATCATGCCGACGATGATCAGCGTCAGGAACACGGCAAGCAGGCTGATCCGGTCAGCGAACGCAAGTCCAACCGATCCGGTTGCCATGCAGGCGAACGCCGCCAGGACAATGATGCGGTCGGAAGCGAAGATATTCGCGCGCGTGATCAGGGCACACTGCACGACCATGTTGATGAAACCGGCATAGGCGAACACCGCGCCGAGCTCGCGGGCGCCGAAGGCATGCCCGTTCCAGCTGAAGCGCGCCGACAGGAACAGGCCGATCTGCGACAGGAACATCGAATTGACGAAGAAGAACACGACGAGCAGACCGAGCACGCGCCACGCATAGCGCAACCCGAGGATCGCGTGCGCGGGCGTCGGCTCGGGCACCCGCTGCTGATAGAGCGGCTCTGCGGCCGGATGATCCGGCGACAGCAGAACGATCGTGGCAACGATGCTGATCAGCGACAACGCTGCGGCAGCCCATACCGGCGAGGTGTCGCCGTAGTGGACAAGGAGGCCCGACAGCGCGGGACCGACCAATAGACCGGTCCCGATCGCGCCGCTGGTCATGCCGAGCGCCTGCTTGCGGGCCTGCGGCGCGCTGTGCTCGGCCGCATAGGCGTGCGCCACCGAGATGTTACCGGACGTCAGCCCGTCGACGATCCGGGCCATAAACACCAGGGTCAGGTTGCCCGCGACGGCAAGCAGCACGAATCCGATGCAGGTGCCGATCTGGCTGACGAGAAGCACCTTGCGGCGACCGTAGCGGTCGGACAGCGCGCCGACGACCGGGCCGGCGATCAGCTGGCAGAGCGCATAGACCGAAATCAGCGCGCCGATCACGAACGGTGTCGCGCCAAGCCGCTGCGAATAGAACGGCAGCAATGGCAGGATGATCCCCAATCCCGTCGCATCCACGGCCACGACGATGAAGGTCGGGACCAGCGTCAGGCTGCTCTCGCCCCGGAATTCTTCGCCAGCTCCCGTCGTGGAGCTCGTGCCCATTGCCGCTTGCTCGATCGCTTTTGCGTGATCACCAGGAACGTTCCGGATTATATAGTTGCAGCCTAATAGTTTGCATCCTATCTAATTTGCATGCCTCCTTCGCAATCCCATATCCACGCCGAGATCGGCCGCCTGATCACCAGGCTCGCGCGGATCTGGCGGCGCGAGTCGGATCAGGCGCTATCCGATCACGGCCTGTCCTACGCGACGGCGATACCGCTGCTGGTGCTGTCGCGGCAGGGCGAGAACGTCCGCCAGGGCGTACTCGCCGACGAGCTGGGGATCGAGGGGCCTTCGCTGGTGCGGCTGATCGATCTGCTGCAGTTCGAAGGCCTGGTCGAGCGTCGCGAGGACCCGACCGATCGGCGCGCCAAGACACTGCATCTCACCGCGGCCGGCGAAGCCAAGGTCGAGGAGACCAACCGGGTGCTGCGCCGCGTGCGGGCCAGCGTGCTGAAGGATATCGGCAGCGAGGAACTTGCGGTAACCTTCGAGACGCTGCAGCGCATCGAGGCGCGGGCGAGCCGCCTGCAAGACGCCAAGAGCGCGGCAGCCAAGACCGCTCTGGCCAAGACCGCTGCAGAGGCGAAATAGTCATGCGCGCGGAAGAGCCGTTCCTTGTCCGCCACGCGGACCTCATCTTCGCGTTGAAGACGTTCGCCGCGTCGATGCTGGCGCTTGTCATCGCACTGGCGATCGATCTGCCGCGGCCCTATTGGGCGATGGCGACGGTCTATATCACGTCGCAGCCGCTCGCCGGCGCGACCAGCTCGAAAGCGTTCTTCCGCGTGATCGGCACCCTGGTCGGCGCGAGCATGACGGTCGCCCTGGTGCCGAACCTGGTCAATGCGCCGGAGCTGCTGTGCCTCGCGATCGCGCTCTGGGTCGGGCTGTGCCTCTATCTGTCGCTGCTCGACGGCACGCCGCGCAGCTATGTCTTCATGCTGGGCGGCTACACCGTCGCACTGATCGGCTTTCCGTCGGTGGCCGACCCGGGCAGCATCTTCGATGTCGCGCTGGCGCGGGTCGAGGAGATCTCGCTCGGCATCATCTGTGCGAGCCTGGTGTCGACCGTGGTGTTCCCGCGCAGCGTCGCACCGGCAGTCGGCGGCCGCATCAGGAGCTGGCTGTCGGACGCGCGCCGCCTGTCCCGCGACGTGCTGCTTGATCGCGGGACCAGCGAGACGCGCCGGGCCCAACGCCTTCGCCTTGCGACCGACATCGTCGAGATCGATACGCTGGCAACCCATGTCGCCTATGACCGGCTGGCCGATGCCGGCACCGCGCGCGGCCTCGGCGAGGTCCGGCTGCGCATGCTGATGCTGTTGCCGATCATCACGTCGGTCGAAGACCGGCTCGCCGCACTCGGCGAAGCAGCGCTGCAAAGGCAGCCGGAGCTGCGGCGCCTGATCGACGATCTCGCCGCCTGGATCGTCGACGACGATCGCCAGCGGCAATCCGGCAACGAGATCCGCGCTGCGATCGCCGAGCGGCAAACTGCCCTCGACGGCCTCGCGCCGCGCGAGCGCATCATCACGATCAGCCTGTTGCTCCGGCTCCGGGAGCTTGTCGACATCTCGGCCGACTGCCGCGCAATCGGCGATGCGATTGCCGCGGGCCAGGATATCTCCGCCGTCCCGCTGGCGTTCCACCCGGAGGCGGGCGCCGCGCCGGTCCGTCATCGCGACCACGGCATGGCGCTGTGGTCGGCCGCGGGCGCGGCGGTGGCCATCCTGATCTGCTGCGGCCTGTGGATTGCGACCGGCTGGGCCGACGGCGCCTCGGCGCCGATGATGGCGGCGGTCGCCTGCTCCTTCTTCGCCGCGCAGGACGAGCCGGCGCGCAGCATCCGGGCCTTCGGCCTGTTCTCGCTGGTCGCGATCGTCGTCGTCGCGATCTATCAATTCGCGCTGGTGCCGGGCATCTCCCATGTCGAGGTCCTGATCGCGGCACTGGCGCCGACCTTCCTGACATACGGCTTCCTGATCGCGCGGCCGAAAACCGCACCGATCGGCATGGCGCTCGCCGCCAACACCGCGACGCTGCTGGCGCTGCAATCGACCTACAGCGCCGATTTTGCCAGTTTCGCCAACACGTCGGTCGCCTTCTTCCTCGGCGTCGTCATCGCCGAGATCGTGACGCGGGTCGCGCGCGGCGTCGGCGCCGAATGGATCGCCAAGCGGCTGATGACGTCGGGCTGGCAGACGCTCGCGGTCGCGGCCGAGCGGCGCGGCCACGGCGATCGTGCGCAGTTTGCCGGCCTGATGCTGCATCGGCTCGGCCTCTTGGTGCAGCGCATCGCCTTCATCTCCGAAAGCGACCGCCGCGATGCCGACAGCCTGGTCCAGCTGCGCATCGGGCTCAACATCATCGACCTCAGGCGGGCCCGTTACGGCCTCGCCGCATCGACGGTGCGTGCCATCGACGACATGCTGGACGACCTCGCAGCCGCGTTTCGCGCCCATGCGGACGAGGCGTTGCCGGCCGAATTGCTGTCGCGCGTCGACGCGGCCGTGACCGCGGTCGTCAAGGATCCCAATGAGCGCGCGCGGGACGATGCGTTGCTCGGCCTCGTCGGCATCCGCCGCGGCCTGTTTCCGGATGCACCTGCGTATCGATCGCAGCCCGAGGAGAGTTTTGCTGCATGAGATATGAGCTCGACATCTACGGTGTGCTGGTTCCGGCGCTGCTGCTGTGGCTGATCGTGGCCTATGCGCTGAGCGCGGGGATCAGCCGGATCATGCAGCGCTTCGGGCTCTACCGGCTGGTCTGGCATCGCGCGCTGTTCAATTTCGCCCTGTACGTATGCCTGCTGGGCATCGTCGTCTATCTTTCGGAGTTTCTGCCATGAAAGGGAATTTCGCCTGGCTCGGCCGGGTTGCACTGACCGCGATCGCGCTCGTCGCCGCCCTCGCCGTCGGCCGCGCGCTCTGGATCTACTACATGGAGTCGCCATGGACCCGCGACGGCAGGGTCCGCGCCGACGTGGTTCAGGTTGCTCCCGACGTCTCCGGCTTCGTCACCGACGTGCTGGTCAAGGACAATCAGCAGGTGCATCGCGGCGACATCCTGTTCCGGATCGATCGCGCGCGCTTTGCCCTCGCGTTGCAGCAGGCCGACGCGGCAGTCGCCGGCCATCGCGCGACGCTGGATCAGGCCGACGCCGACCTCAAGCGCTACAGCGCCCTGACCACCGATGCGGTGTCGCAGCAGAAGCAGGAGCAGGTCCTCGCCACCCAGCTCCAGGCCAAGGCCGCCTATGACCAGGCGGTCGCCGATCGCGCGGTCGCCCAGCTCAACCTGGATCGCAGCGAGGTCCACGCGTCGGTGAACGGCACCATCACCAATATGGAGCTGCGGCCTGGCGTCTACGTCACCGCCGGCAAGGGCGTGATGGCGCTGGTCGACAGCGACACGCTGCATGTGGAAGGCTATTTCGAGGAGACCAAGCTCGCGCGCATCCACGTCGGCGACAAGGCAGAGGTCCGGCTGATGGGCGAGCCGGTCCGGCTCACCGGACATGTCGAGAGCATCGCGGCCGGCATCGAGGATCGCGACCGCGGGCAAGGCGCGAGCCTGCTCGCAAACGTCAATCCGACCTTCAGCTGGGTTCGGTTGGCGCAGCGCGTTCCCGTGCGCATCACGCTGGATAAGCTGCCGGATCGCATCGCACTTGTCGCCGGCCGCTCGGCGACGGTCGAGATCATCGACTAGCGACGGCATCAAGCCGGCCATCGTCCTTGCGGTGGCCCGCGTCGGCCATGCGTGTCTAGAGCGAGATGACTTTTCTTCGAGTCATCATCCCGCTCTAGCTCTTTGTCTTGAGCATGATCTTTCGGAAAGCCGCTCCACACTTTTCCGGATCATGCTCTATTGCACGCCGTAACGTGTGAAGTCGTCGCCGATGCTGCCCTGAAGCGCCTTGGCGGCCGCCATGTCGGTGTTGCCGCCCGCCTTGTCGCCCTGTTTCAGCTTGGCCAGCCCGCGGCCGTAGAGCGCGCTGGCCAGTTTCGGATCGATGCGAAGTGCGGAGCTATAGTCGTCGATCGCCGCGCCAAGCTCGCCCGTCTTCAGGTAGATCAGGCCGCGCGAATCGTAGGTCGCGGCATTGACCGACCCCGATTGCAGCGCCTTGTTGCAATCCTGCAGCGCCTCCTGCAACGCGCCAAGGATGGCGCGGCTCCAGCAGCGTCCATTCCACACGCCGGCCAGGTTCGGCTCGAGGCGGATGGCCTGATCGTAATCCTGCACGGCGCGGGCATAGTCATTTTTCCTCAGAAAGACACGCGCGCGGTTGGCAAAGGCCTCGCCGTAGTTCGGGTTGAGCTTGATGGCCTGATCGAAAGCCTCGGCCGCGCGATCGTAGTCGCGCTTCGTGAAGTAAGCCACGCCGCGGTTGTTGAACGGCTTGGTGTAGGTCGGATTGAGTTCGATTGATCGATCAAAATCCCGGATGGCGCTGTCATAGTCTCCTTTGGCGGCGTAGGCGTTGCCGCGGTTGTTGTGGGCGATCGCAAGGCCGGCCGGCGTCATGTCCTGACCCGCATCGATCAGCGCCGTGCACGCACCAATGCGCGCGTCCGCCTGCGCGTGGTCGAGGCCGCTGCACAGCTCGATATTCCGCAGATAGTTTCCCCGTGGCTTTGCGTCCTGCGCGCCGGCCGGCGATGCGAGCAACAGCAGGACGAAAAGCGCCGCGAGGCCACCACTCCGACCGGAACCTGCACGAGGCTTCATGTCGCGCTCCGGTTTTGACGATGCAGCGTCGCCGATTTGCGTGAGTAGCCGCTCAAGGCCGACGCCTTGCTCGCCTAGCACCCTCGGCAAATGTTCGGATTGAACCTGTGGTAGGTGTTCTGCTCGCGTTGCGGGGTCACGCGTGTCGCGGGCTTCCTGAGAAGCTTGCTCTTGCCCTCCTCCACGAGCGTCGCGAACCTGACCGTCCCGTCGTCGGATATTTCGATGCGCGGCGTGGTGCCTCGAATTCCCATCGTTGCGGCAGGCGTGTCGATCTTCATGTCACCGGTCTTCGCGATATTGCCGGCAACGAAGGTGAACGTTCCATTGGCCAGCTTGAACAAGGTCGAATTCGACTTGCCGTTCGGGTCGTACACAAACTCGGTCATGGTCATCTTGGCGTTGCTCGACAGATTGAACGACGTGCCATCGGTGAAGTTGATCGCGACCCGACCATCGGCTCCGGTCTGCACCACGTCGCCCATATAGACGGGATCGCCAACCTTCGCTGGGGGCAATTGATCAGACAGCGCCGCCTGGACGACGACCGCGCTCGGATGTTCGATCGTGACAGCACCGTTGACTGTCACGACTTTCCCGATGAAGTTCGCCGAGGAATTCTGAACCGCGGGTTGGGCCGGCTCGGTCTGTGCTTGCACCGAGCCAGACGTCAATGTGGCGAACGTGAAAACCACGCCAGCGAGCAATTGTACAATGAAACAGATACGCACGATCCCCTCCCTTTCGAGAAGATCTTGTCGTGTCGCGGCACGATGGAGACATGGACGCCGGGCCGAGACCGCAGGACCTTGAGTGCCAAACGGATTGCTGCAAACAGGCCTAAGGGCCTGACGCAGCTCGAATAAAAATTAATATGTGGACAATCTACTCGGTAAATATACACTAAATTTAGTGGGGCTGCACTCGCGATAATGGACAGCAGTTCTGTCTTTTGCGCGATGGCTCCCCGCCGTACTGGAAGCCGATTTTCACTACCGAATTTAGTTTCAATCAGAACGTTTCGGCGGGCAAGCCTATGGCTGCCGGTGCGGGGACTTTATCCCTTCGCGGCGAGCGCAAGCCAGATCAAGAAAACTGCGGCACCACGCTCCGCTTGAGCCGTTCGGCAGGCGAAAAGCCAATGTTAGTTGCGTCCGGCGTAGCGTTCGGGGGCGCGAGCTCGGCCGTTTCAGGCCAGCAGCCTCGAGTGGTTGGCGTTGTTCATACGGCGATCGGCTGCGGCACCATTGCGCGTGCGCGCGGCATCGCCCTTCAAGCCGTGGCCGGCGATCCCGTTTGCCAGGGTGACGTCATCGAGATCGCAGCCGGCGGGCGGGTCGAAATCCGCCTGATCGATGGCACAGTGCTCAACCTGCCGGCCGGCACCCGGCTCGAGCTGGGCGACCTGGCCCGGAATTTGGCCCGTGACTTAGCCAGCGAGCCGGGGCTGTTCGCAAAAGCCAGAAGCATCTTCCGTCTCATCGGCAACCGGCTGGCCGGGTCGGACGTCCTCACGGCGGACACGCCTGTTGGCACCGTTCGGGCCAGCGGCCTCAGCATGCTCACATTCGCGGCGCTGACGTTCTCGCTGCTAGAGAACGCGCGGGCTGCGGAGCCGAACGTCACGTTCCTGGACGACGACACCATCAACTACAAGGACCTCCACCACGGCGTGTTCGAGCTGGTCACCAAGGAGGCGATCCCCAGACACATCGTCGTCGACGATCCCGGCGTCACGATCATCTTGAGCCCCAGAGGGTCGTCGGTCGGGGTGAACCAGGTTACGAATAGCCCGGCCCACATGGAGGAATTGCGGGACGCCCAGCAGCAGACGCTTGCCAACTACGCGAAGGGGATCTGGGCCAAAGGATCCGGCATGCCCACCCAGGATGGGTCGTCACTGCTGCAGCCGATCAATTTTTCCGAGCCTGACCCGCCGCTGGTGCCAAATCAACTCGGGCCGCTACCGCAGACCATCCTCCCGTTCTTTGAATTCTTCAAGGCGCCGCCGAAGCCGCCGATACTGAATCTCGGAGCGGCGCCGACTGAAATCGATACGCCGACATTTGACACTTTCAGCGCGACGCACGGCACCTTCTCTGCCTTCAGTTTCGATGGCGCGCTCACCTTCGGCATCGCCGGAGGTGTTGCAGGCAACACGGTGATGGGTTCGAGGACCTACGACATATCGAGCGTCGGCGCGTTTGGCACGTTCTACCTCAACAGCTCGACCGGTGCGTATGCTTTCGTCCCGAATAATGATGCGATCAACGCGCTGAAGGTCAATGCGATCCAAAGCTTCGTCATCACGGTAACCGACGGCTTGCTCTCGACCAGTCAGAGCTTCGACATCACCATCGTGGGTGTCGAAGACGCCGCCATCATTTCCGGCGTCACGACCGGCTCGGTGGTCGGAGCGACCGGCGTCAGCGGTGCCTCACCCGGCCTGCTCGTCGCGACCGGCACGCTCACCGATACCGATCCCGATGATCCTGCCAACACCTTCACGGCCGTGAACACGCCGACGACGAGCGCGGGCGGCTATGGCTTCTTCACAATGACGACAACGGGCGTGTGGACCTACACGCTCGACGGCGCCAACAGCTCCGTGCAAGCCCTCCATGTCGGCGATGTGCTGACCGACAGCTTCACGGTGACCGCGATAGACGGCACCCCGCGGGTCATCACGATCACCATCCACGGCCCGCTGATCGGGGCTGGAACGGCGCCGTCGCTGACGCTGAGCGAGACACATCTGACGGCAACCGCGCTGGACGACAACATCGCCGGCTCGGCGCCGAACGCGGCGTTGACGACGATTTCGGCGGACTTCTCGGCTGCGTTCAACACCGCAAATGGATTGAGTGGCACGACGGTCAGCTATGAAATGACGATCGCCGGCGGTAACGGCGCCGCCTCGGGCCTGATCGATTCGCATACCGGCCTGGCAGACCTGTTGGTACTGAACGGCACCACCATCGAAGGCCGCGTCGGCGCGATCGACGGTACGCTGGCTTTCACCATCGCGCTCGATCCGGTGACGGGGCGCGTGACCTTCACCGAATATCGCGCGGTAACGCAGCCGCTCGGCACCAGCCCGGACACCGGCGAAGGCGCGGCGCTCGCGACCGGAGCCGTGACCCTGTATGCGATCGTCACAATGAACGACGGCGATCTCCAGTTTGTCACCCTCGATCTCGGCAGTAGGTTGACCATCACCGACGACGGCCCGAGCATCCGGACGAACCAAACAATTCCGTCGCTGAACCTGAGCGAGACGCATCTCACGGCAACGGCGCTGGATGACAACATCGCCGGCTCCGCACCGGACGCGGCGCTCATGACGACGTCGGCCGACTTCTCGACGGCGTTCAGCCCGGTTCAAGGCGCGGATGGTGCAACGATCCGCTATGCGTTGGCGATCGCCGGCGGCAACGGCACAGCCTCCGGCCTGACCGACTCGCACACCGGCCTCGCCGATGTACTGGTTCTGAACGGCAACACCATCGAAGGCCATGTCGGCACAACCAGCGGCATCCTGGCGTTCACCATCACGCTTGATCCCGTCACCGGGCGCGTGACCTTCACCGACTACCGCCCGGTGGCCCAGCCGTTCGGCACCGATCCCGACAGCGGCGAGGCCGTGTCGCTGACTGCCGGAATCGTCAGCCTGATCGCAACCATCACCGACAATGACGGTGACTTTCAGAGTGCAAACCTCGACCTCGGCAGCAGGCTGAGCATCAGCGACGATGGTCCGACGATCAAGACCAACGGGACCGCGCCGTCGCTGACGCTGAGTGAATCGCACCTCACGGCAACGGCGCTGGACGACAACATCGCGGGCTCGGCCCCGGACGTGACGTTGACGACGACGTCGGCCGATTTTTCGACGGCATTCACCTCGATCCAGGGCGCGGACGGTGCTGCAATCCGCTACTCGCTGACGATCGCCGGCGGAAACGGCACGGCGTCAGGTCTGGTCGACGCGCATACCGGCCTCGCCGACGTGCTGGTTCTCAATGGCAACACCATCGAAGGCCATGTCGGTACGACGACGGGTACCTTGGCGTTCAGCATCGCGCTCGATCCGCTCACGGGGCGGGTGACCTTCACCGAGTACCGTGCGGTGAAGCAGCTAGCCGGCGATAGCGGAGAAGGTATTGCGTTGAGTGCCGGCGTCGTAAGCCTGGTTGCCACCATCACGGACAAGGACGGAGACTTCCAGAACGCAAGCCTTGATCTTGGCACGCAGCTCACGATCACGGGCGACAGCCCGAGCATCAACACCAATGGCACCACGCCCTCTCTGACATTGAGCGAGACGCATCTGACGGCAACGGCGTTCGACGACAACATCGCGGGATCGGCGCCGAACGCGGGGCTGACCACGACGTCGGCCGACTTCTCGACGGCATTCAGCTCGGTTCAAGGTGCAAATGGCGCGACCATCGGCTACGCGCTGACGATCACCGGCGGCAACGGAACGGCTTCGGGGCTGACCGACTCGCATACCGGCCTCGCCGACGTGCTGGTTCTCAATGGCAATACCATCGAGGGGCATGTCGGAGGGACCAGCGGCACATTGGCGTTCACCATCACGGTCAATCCGGCAACCGGACTCGTGACCTTTACCGAGTATCGGGCGGTGAAACAGCCGCTTGGCACCAGCCCGGACAGCGGCGAAGGCATCGCGCTGGGCACCGGGCTCGTGAACCTGGTCGCGACCATCACCGACAACGACGGCAATTTCCAGAGCGCGAGCCTGGATCTCGGAACGCAACTGACGATTACCGACGACGGCCCGAGCATCAGGGCCAACGGCACCACGCCATCGCTTTCGCTGAGCGAAACACATCTGACGGCGACGGCGTTCGACGACAACATCGCGGGCTCGGTGCCGAATGCGGCGCAGACGACGACGTCGGCAGACTTCTCGACGGCGTTCAGCTCGGTTCAAGGCGCGGATGGCGCGACGATCGCCTACGCGCTGACGATCGCAGGCGGCGACGGCACGGCGTCGGGCCTCATCGACTCGCACACCGGCCTTGCCGACCTGCTGGTTCTCAACGGCAACACGGTCGAGGGCCATGTCGGCGCAACCAATGGTCCACTCGCATTCACCATCACGATTGATCCGACCACGGGGCTTGTGACCTTCACCGAGTATCGGGCGGTGAAGCAGCCGCTCGGCACCAGCCCGGACGGCGGCGAAGGCGTGGCGCTTGCGGCCGGCATTGTCGGCCTGACTGCAACGATCACGGACAAGGACGGCGACTTCCAGAGCGCGAGCCTCGACCTCGGCACGCAACTGACCATCACGGACGACGGCCCGAGCATCAGGGCAAATGGCGCGACGCCGTCGCTGTCGCTGAGCGAGACACACCTGACGGCAACGTTGTTCGATGACAATATCGCGGGCTCGGTGCCGAACGCGGCACTGACGACGACATCGACCAACTTCTCGACCGCGTTCACCTCGGTTCAAGGCGCCGACGGCGCGACCATCAACTACGCCCTCACGATCACCGGCGGTAACGGCACCGCATCGGGCCTGGTGGATTCGCACACTGGCCTCGCCGACCTGCTGGTTCTCAACGGCAACACGATCGAGGGCCATGTCGGCGCGATCAACGGCACTCTGGCATTCACCATCACAATTGATCCGGTGACCGGGCTCGTGACCTTCACCGAGTATCGCGCGGTGAAGCAGCCGCTCGGCAGCAACCCGGACAGCGGCGAAGGCGTGACGCTGGGGGTCGGCCTCGTCAATCTGGTTGCAACGATCACGGACAAGGACGGCGATTTCCAGAGCGCGAGCCTCGACCTCGGCAGGCAGCTGACCATCACCGACGACGGCCCGAGCATCACGGCGACGAGTACGGTGCCATCGCTCACGCTGAGCGAGACGCATCTGACCGCGACGACGCTGGACGACAACACCGCCGGTTCGGCACCGGACGTGTCGCTGACGACGACGTCAGCCGATTTCTCAACGGCCTTCACTTCGGTTCAAGGCGCGGATGGCGCGGCGATCGCCTACGCGCTGACGATCACCGGCGGCAACAATACCGCGTCGGGCTTGATCGACTCGCACACCGGCCGCGCCGACGTGCTGGTCCTGAACGGCAACACCATCGAAGGTCATGTCGGGACAACTACCGGCACGCTGGCATTCACCATCGAAGTCGACCCGGCATCCGGGCTCGTGACCTTCACCGAATATCGCGCGGTAACGCAGCCCCTCGGCAGCAGCCCCGATACCGGTGAAGGCGTGGCGCTTGCCGCCGGGACTGTCAACCTGGTTGCGACCATCACCGATAAGGATGGCGACTTCCAGAGCGCGAGCGTTGACCTCGGCAAGCAGCTGGCGATCACGGACGACGGCCCGACAATCGGCGGATTCCCGGAGACCGCCATCACCGGTCAGGACAACCAGACCGCGACCGGCACCTACCACGTCAATTTCGGCGCGGATGGCGACGCCGCGATGCAGGTTGCCGTCCACAACGGCGCGGTCGGCAGCACGGGATACGATCTGGCCACGTCCGACCTCGGCGGCGGCATCAGTTCGGTTCATGTCACAGGAAATGGCGACGACTACACGTTCTACTATTCGACCCATGCGGCGAGCGGCGGCGTCGAAATGGACGCCTACCTTGCGGATTCGGGCGGTGCGCTGGCCGATCCGTACTTCACCCTGCTGATCAATCCGAACGGGACCTTCTCCTTTGATCTCGTAAGCGTCGACGTGCTGAAGCAGGTGACCGTGACCGGTTCCACGTTCGGCGCCTCGGGCGGCGGCACATCGTCTCTGACGGCACCGGATGGAGAGCTCGTCATCAGCGGATACGACAACAGTGGTCATCCCATCGATGTCAAGGCGTCGAATAACGGCATCGCGGTCGGCGATACCGGGCTAAGCATAGATCCCAACGAGCAGTTGAACCTTACGTTCTCCAACGAGCAGCCGCAGATCAGCTTCATGCTGACCCAGTGGCAAGGCAACGGCACGGCAGGCGTGGTCTTCAAGGTTCTGGACGGCAGCACCGACGTGCACGACTTCAGCATCGATGTTCCAAAGCCACATAGCGGCAACGCCACCGTCGTCGTACAGCAAACGTCGGATGCTTCGCTGATCAACACCTCAGCCTTCGATGATGCGACGTCGACCTACACGCTGTTCGTTGGAAAGACGTTCAATCTGGTAGAGGTCGATTACAACCAGGCGACCAGCGGAAACACCACCTTCACGGTCAACAACATCACCTACAACGAGAAGACGACCATCCCGAGCACCGATCTGCTGTTCGATGTGTCTGCGATGGACAAGGACGGCGATTCGGCCGCGACCAGCCTTCAGGTCGATATTCAGGGGCTCACGACCGGGGCGGCGGCCGTGATGGCCGGTACGAATCTCCTGCCAGACCCGGTTACGCACGTGCAACACGATCTGATCATGTAAGGGCCCTGAAGCCTGGTGAAGGTCCTGGCCCGCGTCAGACGTTTGCGCGGGCCAGGATCGTTTCTCGGGTCAGTGCCAGCCTTCGCCGGCCTTCAGCGCCGCCGAGAGGCTGCGCACCGGGCGCGTCACCAGCGGATCGAGATCGAAGCGCTTCTCGAGCAGCCGGAGGATCGACGTGGTGTCGAAGTCCTCATGCGCGACGCCCGACTTGTTGAAGCGCTTGGCGATCAGCAGCGCCGGAATACGGGTGCCCGGACCCCACTGGTCCGCAGCACGGGCCTCGGCACCGCGGCGGTTGTGCGGCGGGGGCGGAACGTGGTCCCACTGTCCGCCGAACTCGTCATAGGTGATGACGATCAGCGTATCCTTGCCATCCGGCCCTTCGACGATCGCCTTGACGAGATCGACGAGGTGCTGGCTGCCTTCGGTTTCGCTGGTGTAGCCCGGATGCTCGTTCTCCTCGCCGATCGGCTTGATGAAGCTGACCTGCTTCAGCCGGCCGTTCTTGGCCGCCTGGATGAACTCCGCCTCGTCCTTCAGGTGATCCCTGCGGGCCTGCGTTCCGGGCGCGAAATTGGCGAAGTAGTTGAGCGCCTGATGGTGATACTGGAAGTCCACGTCGGGGCAGTTCGGGAACACCGCCGTCGAGACATGGTTCGGATCGGTGCAGGTCGTGCCGTTGCCGTTGGTCCAGCCGGATGCGCCGACATCGCCATTGGCGTTCGACCAGCCGCCCGAATACCAGGCCCAGTCGACATGCTTGGCCGACAGCCGATCGCCGATGTTCGGCGTGTGCAACGGCGGCAGGCGCTTGATGTCCGGGGTGCCCGGTGAATAGGGTTGATAGGTCGGCTGCGTGGTGTTGACCGCGTAGTCGCCGCAGGCGAGGCCAGCCGGCAGGCCGGGCTGGTTGCATTTCGCCGTCAGCTGCGCGTCCTTCACGGTCGAGAGCGGCGTATAAAGCGGCGTGCTGGTCGGCATGCCGTTCGCATCGACGATCGCGTGGAAGTCATTGGCGCTGCCGTCGTTCAAGGCACCGACGAACTGCGGCGCCGCAGCCGCGACCAGGAACTGGTGGTTGAGGAACGAACCGCCGAAGGCGCCCTGGAAGAAGCTGTCGGCGATCACATAGTTCGGCGCACCGTGGCCGTGGAGATAGGTGTAGATGGGCAGCTTCTTGGTGTCGTAGTAGCCCATGACAAGACCCGCAGCATCGCTGCCAGTCATGTAGCGGTTCTGCCGACCACCGTTGAGCTGGTACTGCTCGCTGTAGAAGCGATGCACGATGTCCTCGGTGCAGCCGCCGGGCGCGCCGGTGCCGTTGAGGAAGCCGTGCGCCGCGAAAGCGCCGAGCGGCTTCGGACAGGTGGTCGCCGAGGTCGGGATGAAGTCGTTGATCTCGAACGGCTTGTTCTTGAAGGCGCTGAGGATCGCGACCGAGCCCGTATTGTCGGTGCACGTCGTGGGCTGCGGCGACGGCGAGGTCAGGTTGACGTCATTCTGCAATAGGCAGGCATAGACGGTCTGGTTGTCCTGCCGGACCTGCAGCGTATGCGCCTGATCGGCATCGGAGGTACCATTGATCTGGTCACGGCCGACATCGCCCCAATGTCCGTAGAGGTTATCGAAGCTGTGGTTCTCCTGGTAGATGACGACGATGTGCTTGTACTGATGCACACCTTCATGGCCGCGATCGCGCAGGTCACGCAGCTCGTCCCTGACCTCATGCTTGAACTCATCAACGATCTTTTCGACCAAATTCTCGGCCTTTGCCACCGGTGAGATGGCAACGGCGCCAGCAACAACTGCGAGCGCCGGAATGGCTCCCCAAAGCCGCATAGTGCTCTCCTGATTTTAGAAAGAAATAGAAATGGAGTTACACGCTATGCAAAACACATTTCGCCGGGATGACCGTTTTTCGACGCGCGCACAAACGCGTGAAAGATGCGCACGCGCCGATAAATCTTCGTTCTGTCACATTCAGATCGACTGCGTCGCGTTGATCGATCGTCATCAAACCGCAATCAACCGCCGTCTATCCAAACAGACGGTCATTGATCCTGCCGACAGGAAACTGTCACCTCCGTGACATCTTCCGACGTACGGCAGCGCAAATGCATTGTGACGGGGGCGTTTTCTCGCAATGGTTTGGGATATTCTGGCGTCCGGTTCCGGAAAATGTCGTGCGGCATCGGCCGACCGTAGCGCTCGAACCGCACGGGTCGCGTTGCTGGCAGTCGTCGTTGCGCTTCTCCCATTTCGCGCGATGGCATTCCCGCTCGGCGGCGACCAGACCGTGCTGCCGGCCGGCACCGAGTTTTCCGAGGAAGCGCTGGCGCGGCCGCGCGAAATCTTTCATTCCGAAGCGATGGGCGGGCGCAAGTCCTATCTGGTCAATCTCGGCGATCTCGCGTTCAATTCGCCTTCCATCCTCGGCGGCAAGGCCCGTCAGGCCGAGATGAGCTGCGGCACCTGTCACGTCAACGGCGCATCGAACCCGAAATTGTTCGTTCCGGGCCTCTCCTCCCGTCCCGGCACCTTCGACACGACCAGTCTTGTCTTCAATGCGAAGACGTTCAACAGCATCCTCGATCCGGTCAGGATCCCGAGCCTGCGGGGCGCCCGCTTCCTCGCGCCTTACGGGCATGACGGGCGCATGACCTCGCTGCGCGACTTCGTCTATAATGTCATCGTCAATGAGTTTTCCGGGCCGCGGCCGAGCGATGCGGTTCTCGACGGCCTCGTCGCCTATATCAACGATATCGATTTCCTGCCCAATTCGAAGATTGCGCCCGGCGGCCGGCTTGCCGCGCAGGCCAGTGTTGAGGAACGGCGCGGCGAGGCGTTGTTCTTCAAGCCGTTCCCGAAGCAGCCCGAGCTGAGCTGCGCCGGCTGTCATATTCCGGCCGGAACCTTCAACGACCAGCTGCGCCACGACGTCGGGTCCGGCGGGCTGGTCAAGACGCCCACTTTGCTCAACGCCAATTTCAACGCGCCGTATTTTCACGACGGGCGCTACGACAGCTACGAACAGGTCGTCGATCATTTCGACCGCGTGTTCGACCTCGAATTGTCGACCCAGGACACGCAGGACCTCGTGGCCTATCTCAATGCGGTCGGCGATGGCGAACGTCCGTTCGACAAGGATGGCGTCGTGCTGCGGATGAAGGAAGTGCTGGAGTTATCGAGCGTGCTTGAGGTCGCGATCCCGGCCGCCGACACCGCGGTGGTGTCGCTGGCCGTGACCGGGGTCGGCGCCGAACTGCGCGAATTGACCGAGCACATCCCCGACATCAGGAACACCTCGGTCGGCGGCAAGGGCGAGCGGCTCGCCGCGCGCGCGATCCTGAAGGATCTCGTTCTGACCTTGCGCCGTATCGACCTCGAGGTCGGCGCCGGCCGGATCGACGAAGCGATGGCGGAATACCGCAAATTCGCCCAGCTGGTGAATTTCGACGTTCCGGTCGCCCTGAAGAAGGCCGAGCCCTGGTCCCTCTTCAACAGTAACGTGCATCAGTCGCACTACACGGCGCTCGGCCGGATACTGCCGGTGACAAGCCAGCAGCCGCAGTAGCGCACGCGTTCACTGCGAGGCCGGCGGCGCGACCCATACATCGCTCTGCTGGATCCTGCGGATCAGCGCTTGCGGGTCGAACTTGCGCAGACCAGCGGGAATTTCAAAGATTTGCGCCGGCTGCGGCTCGTCGCGGATGTGATCGGCGACGATCACCGTCCCATCCGCGGCCTTGATCTGCACCGGAAACCTGCGCGCGCGGTCGACCCAGCCGGTAAAGCTCAAGCCGGACGGCGCCGCTACGCGATAGACGTCGGTGTTGCGCCCCGCGATCGCTTCCTCTCCATCGCGCTGGCAGTGCCATGTCGCGGGATCGACCGGCGCGGACAGCTGCGCCATGGCCCTCCATTGCCGGCAGGGATCGTCCGGATCGACCGGGACGAACAGCTGGGTGAGCGGGCTCGATTGCATGGCCTTCATATAGACGTGTGCGGCCGGGCGGACGAAATAGGCGGCGGGCTTGGCGGTATCGACCAGAAAGAAGCCATCGGGCAGCGCGGTTGGATCGATCCGCGCCTTTCGGTCCGAGACGCGCACCGTTCCCATGGCCGTTGCCGTATCGTCCTTCTGCGCAAGGAGGTCGGCGGAAAACTGCTGCGCCGCCGTCGGCATCGGCACGCTGGCCAGGATGGCTATTGCGAATAAGCAGGCGGTAGCGCTCCTGCCGCCCTTCCACATCTTCTTACATGTCGTCTCGTCGCGCTTCATCGCATATCCCCGGTCGGTCAGCAGGCGGGCAGGCAGAACATGACAGCGCCGACCGAACCAATGGTTCGATCGGCGCCGGCTTCGGATGGACTCAAGACCTCGTCGTGGACGAGAGCTCGATCACTCGGTGTAGGACAACGTGACCGGCTTGCTGAAGTCGAACGCGTCGAACAGGTCAGACAGTGCCGGGCTGTTGGTCGGAACGTACTCGTTGTTCTTCGAGTAGGTCGGGTTCGGCAGGTTGTCGCGGCTGCGGTGCGTGAGCGGCTCGAGAGCCCAGTTGCGCTCAATGAACTTCAGCAGCGAAACGTGGTCGGCGTAGTTGTGGTTGACCTTGCCGCCCGTCGAATAGGGCGAGAGGATCAGGGTCGGAATACGCGGTCCGTCGCCGAAGAAGTCGATCGACTGCGTGTAGCCGGAGTCCCAGTAGCCGCCGGCTTCGTCCCAGGTGATGAAGACCGCGGTATCAGCCTTCAGCTCCGGATTGTTGTCCAGCGCGTTGAGCACGTTCAGGACATAGGCCTCGAACAGATCAACCTTCGAGCTCTGCGGATGACCGTCGAGCAGACCGTCCGGCTTGCCGAACGACACCGCGGGCAGCGTGTTGTGCTGGATCGCCGTGATCAGATCCGCCGTGTCCTTCATGTGAGCCTGACGCACGGCCGCGTTGGCCATGATCGAGGTCGCATACTGGAACGGGTTGCAGATCTGGCAGTAGGCAACACCGAGCGCGTGCGCCGGATCGGCGACCGCAGCGGCGCCGAGGTTGGGGTTCGAGGGGTTGGCGGCAACCGCAGCGTTGGAAAGCGCCACGGCGTCGTTGAACGCACCACCATAGAACGCCCAGGTGATGTTCTTCTCGATCAGAGCGTCACCGATCGTGCGAACCGACGACGGCGGGACGTTGTTGCCGCCCGACAGCGCGCCGTTCGGCAGATAGCCCGGATTGACGTTGTTGAGCATGTAGTAGTGGTTCGGCTTGCAGTTCGGCTCCGCCGCGTACGGCAGATTGTTGAGGTAGGTGACGATCGGCTTCACGCCGGGCTGGAACACGTCGGAGCAGTTGCTCCAATTGCCGTCGACGCTATAGCGGTTGACCGAGCCGGCAACCGGATTCGGGTTGGCGATCAGGGTGGCCGGCGGCGTCACCGGATTGCCCTTGCCGTCGCTCCAGAAGGCCGCATCGCCGGTGCCGAGCATGAAGTGGTTCGCGCCGGTGCCACCGTGGAACGACTGGTGGAAGTTGTCGCTCAGCGTGAAGCGGTCGGCGAGCATCTTCAGGATCGGGGCCTGACCCTGCTGGGCATTGTAGAAGCCCATCGAGTTGGCCATGCTCTTGTTGGATGCCGAATAGGTCGCCATCACGAACGGGAACAAATCGTTCAGGCAGCCCGAATTGTTCTTCTTGGTGGCGCTGGCGGCGCTGCAATCTTCCTGCTGCCAGTCCTGATAGAAGCGATGGGTCGAGTCGCCAGTGTAGTCGTCGTCGCTGATCTGCTCGCCCTGCAGCGGGAACGGTCCGTTCAGACCGCCGGCGCCGGGAACGCGGGTATCAAGCACGCCGTTCGGCAGGCCGCTGAAGCCGGTGGTCAGGATATCGAGATCCGCCGGGTCCATGTCCTTTTCGACGCTGGCCTCAGTGATCGTCTTGAACGGGGGCGAAGTGTCGTTCTGCGCGGTCGGCGTCCCGTTGGTGTTCGGCTGCGGCATCACATTGGTCGCGTTGTAGGGCGACTTCGCGATCGCCGGCGCGCCGATGTAGAAGGACGGCTGGCCCGCGACCGAGTACTGCTGCGCCTGCGCAAAGTTCGGTCCCGGCGTTCCGTCCTCGTTGACGATGCCCTTCGACAACAGGTTGGAGATGGTCTGCCCCTTGCCCTTCGGCTTGTAGATACCGAAGGTGTGATCAAGGCCGCGGTTCTCGCCGATCAGGATGATGACGTGCTTGATCGGCGAAGCGGTCTTGCCCTTGCCGCCGTGATCCTTATCGTCATGATCGTGGTCCTGCTTGACGCGATCAGCTTCCTGATGCGCCTGGTGATTGTGATGCGGACGCTTGTCCCAATCACTGTGTCCGCCCGGATAGTGAGCGGCGTATGCGGCTGTTGCGACGAGCACCGTTGACGCGATGCAGAGCGCGGTGCTGGTTCGCCAGTGCTTTTTGTAGTTCAAACTCATTGTCGACCTCAGGGTGTTTGCGGTTAGCAACCCACACTGCTTAGTGCGACAGTATGACGCATGGTTTTCGCTTGCGTGAAAGCGCGCGAGAAATTTCGAAACGTTCAAATATTTTCTGTGGGGACATCTGCCGCTGCACGCTGCATCTCCACGATTCTATTCTTCGACTGAAGATCGAAAGGAGATGAAGCGCTCCACGCCGCGACGCGGATCGCAAATGCCCTACAATTCAGCTCAATCAATGCGAGACGTGCCTGGAGCGCATCACTTCGCGAAGCGCGGCGTAATGCTGATCATGCACATCCTGATTGAACAACGACCACGGCTCGGCGCTCGCCAGTAACGCAGGCACCGCAGCAGCCATCAGATTGCGATAATTCCTGAACTCGGCTGCAGCATCGGCGTTGCGGCCCGCGGCAACGGCCATCTCGATTCGCCGCAGCGTGAGCACGAGCTCCTTCAGCCCGCTGCGCGCAAGCACGCGCTGCTGCTCGCCCCCGGACACGCTGGTGTTCTTGCGATCGGGATATTGCTCAGTCAACTCGCGCAGCTCGCGGCCGATCGTATCGACTGCAAGCGCGACGATGTCCTTGTCGCCGGCGGGAATCGCGGTCGCGAGCACCGTCGAGAAATCGTTGATCTCCTTCAGCGTCGCACCGGCACCGTCGCGTTCATAAGGCTGCACGCCGTCGCCGACGGCCGTGAGATAGGCAACGAGGTCGCCCTTGTCCTGTGCCGAGAGGTCGAGCTGAAAGGTCCGATCGAAATAATCGACGACCTGGTTGAAATTGTCGAAGCGGCCATCGTGGAAATACGGCGCGTTGAAGTCTGCGTTGCGCAGGGTCGGCGTCTTGAACAGCCCGCCCGAGCCGACGTCATGCTGCTGGTGATCGACAAAGCCGGACGATGGCACGTGGCATCCTGCGCAGCTCAGCGCCGGATCGTGCGGGAATGGCTTTGCGAACAGCGCCTCGCCGCGGCGCTCCGCGTCGGTGATCTTGCCGGCCAGCCGCCCGGCGGGACCAAGGCTCGGATTGGGCAGAAAATCGATGTCGTGAAGATAGGCCACGATCGCATCGAGCGTGGCCGGCGACGGCTCGGGACCTGCGAACTCGCTGGTGATGACGTTGTGGACGAAGTCGCGCAGCGAGGCGAACCGGCCATCGGCGCCGTAGGGTGCAAGATAGCGCGCGCCGCGCAGGCTCGGAATCCGCACCGGATCGAACGACAGGTTGTTGGCCTTCGGATTGAACAGCGCCCCCGTGGTGTCGAACGTGCCGGGCCGGCTCGACATCTTCGGCATGAAGAATTTGGCGTTGTTCGCGCCATTGACGTGGCAGGTGCCGCAGCTCACGCCGGCCTGCCGTGCTACCTCGCCGAGCAGGCCCGGCGAATTGAAGGCGAGATCGCCGAGATTCACCAGATACGACTTGGCTCCGGTCCGCTCCGACTGGAACACCTCACGCGGCTTGTCGAGCGCATCCTCGTTCAGCTCGGTCGCAACCGGCAGCACGGTCTTGTCGCCATCGACCGGAAACGCCGCCGCGCGCCCGAGCAGCGCGAGGGCGATGACCGCGGAGAGCAGCGCAGCCGGACGCAGGTGTAGCGATCTCATCGCGCCTGCGCCTCCAGGGTCGGGCGCTGCAGCCCGAGCTTTGCCGAGGCGCTCTGCAACGCGACGACCAGCTCCTCGCTGGTCTGGCGCAGATCGGCGATATTGACATGCGGCAGGTCGGGCGTGGCGACGATCGCCTCGAGCTGCTCGATCCGGTTCGTCACCATCTCGTCGAGCTTGCCGTCGACCGTGTTGAGCGCGGCGGAGAAAATCGTGTGATAGGCGAAGTCGATGCCGGCGATATTGTTGCGCATATCGTCCAGCGAGGTGCCGCTGATGCGCGACTCGCCGCCATCGGCTTTGCTTTCGCCGACTTCGTAAGCGAGCCGCACCGTGCCATCCAGGAGGCCTTGCGGCGTCAGCTTGATATCCCTGAGCTTGCCGTGAAGATCGTTCAGGTGATCGACCAGGCCCGTGGCATCGGTGGCGACATCGGTACTACCGGCTCCGAACAGTTTCGCTTCGATGGCATGGAACCCGCTATCCGCGTTCGGCCAGGCATCGATCTGCGCATCGAGCTCGGGCACGAAGCCCGCGGTAAACACCTCCGAGCGCTCCCAGCCGGCGCGCGCCGACAACCAGGCCTTCCGTGCACCAGGCAAGTCCGCCGCAGCGGCGCGCTCGCGCAACGTACGCGCGCCCGCCAGCGCACTGCCAACGCCCTCGATCAAATACGGCCGATAGCGCTCGGCGCCGTCCTCGAGCGCGCCCGCGTTCGCGGCGCGCACGCCTGCCGACGCTGCCAGCAAAGCCAGGCACGCCGCCACTCGCATCTTGTGCATAGCCAACCCACTCGTCTGCCGCAAAGGGCTCGCGGCACGTAATCGGGCGAACTATTGTCGGTATCCTATGCGGATTTGTGACAGCGCAGACTTTTTGTCGCATCTTTTCTGCTTCGCGATCGTTGTTGACGATCACAATCCCGCAAACGCATTGCTCGATTGAAAATGCACTGTTCAACGCGCGCGAGTTGTTGCAACACAGTGTGTTCACGCGTCACACTTGTCCCGCCACCATGCCACTCGATCGCGAAGCTCTTTATTTCATTGCATCTTACGGCGCGCTTTGCGTGCTGTGCTGCACCGTCGCGCTGATCGATCTGCGCCACGGCATCATTCCCGATTGGCTGAATCTTGCGATCGCGGCACTCGGTCTTGCACACGTCGTCATCACTGAAAGCACGACAGCCGCGCTCAGTGCGATGGCGATCGCCGTTCTCGTCGGCGCGCTGTTCTTTCTATTGCAAAGACTCTACTTCGTCTTGCGGAAGGTAGACGGGTTGGGACTGGGCGACGTCAAGTTTCTTGCCGCCGCGACGATCTGGGTCGGAGCCTTTGGGATTCCGACCCTGCTGCTGATCGCGGCACTCGCAGCACTTGCTGTCGCCGGCAGCCTGCAGCTCGCAGGACACGAGATGAAGCGCCAGACGTCGATCCCGTTCGGTCCTTTTCTTGCGCTCGGACTTCTCCTGACGCCTGCCCTGCAGAGCTGGCTGGAATTGAACTAGCGCGGGATCGAAAGGGCAATCACCTCTGGATCCGCGCCGCCAGCGGCCTCCTGTCGGTGCTGACCGGAACGAGGCGGACGTCGCCGTTCTCCTCGGTGCCCGGCTGGGGCAATGTGAGCACGGCGTCGTGCTCGTCTTTCTGCATGGTGACTTCGCGTCCGCTGATGGCTCGCAGCTTCCATCCCTGGAAATCGTCGCCGAGCTTCAGCCGCAATGCGGTCTTGTTCGCTTGATCGAGAAAGATCCCGAAGCTTTCATCGTCTCCCGCGATCGTGCCGACGAGCGACAGCGGCGGCGGCTCGAGCGCGACCTTGCGTGGCGGCGGCGGCAACGGCTTGCTGACTTCCGGCTCCGCAACGACGGCAGGCGGCGGCCGCCGCGACGGCGAGAACACCGGGCGGTCGCGGGTGTTGGACAGCGTCTTGAGCGGAATGCCCCACAGCGGATTTGCGCTGAGCGGCCGGGGCGTCGGCGCCGGCGAAGGCGCCACCCGAACCGACGTCACCGGCTCGGACGACGGCGGTGAACTCAGCACCGGCCCACCCAGACGGGTATCGTCGAGCATCCCGGCATCCAGCGCATCGCCGGATGGGTCAGGCACCGCAGCCGGCGCCGAATAGGCCGACACCGCCAACAGCACGATGGTTGCCGCGAAGCGTCGCATCATTTGGCTCCTCGCCATTGTCCGGATACGCCGAGCAGCACGCGCAGCTTGCCGGGATCGGCGCCCTTCGCCGCCTCGTCGGCCACGGGTTGCACGACCAGTTGGTCGATGAACAGGAACGGCATGCCGGCTTCGAGATCGTAGAGCACCTGCTGCAACTGCGCCTGTTCGATCTCGCTGCTCGCGACCATGCTGATGAAACCGGCCTTGGCCGGCGCGTTGGGAACGTCGAGCTGCGTCGACAGCACATTGCCGCCGGCCTTGATCACCGCGCCCGACACGCGCTGCAGCAGCGTGGCGCCGGCAACCGTGACGGTCGCCCCCTCGAGATAGGCGGAACCGGTCGGCATCGGGGACTGACCGGGCGCGGTATTCGCCTTGGACCGTCCCTCGAGTTGCTCCAGCATTCCGGCCGATGCCGCAACATCGCTGCGCAGGCCGATGATATCGGAGAGCGACGAGATGACGACGAACAGCAGCAGCACGAACACGCCGAGATAGCTCGCGGTCGCGACCAGTGGCGAAGTGCTGACGGCCGTCAGCGATCGGGATGCTGCGCTCATGAGCCGGACCCAAAGGAAGCGGATAGATTGGCCTCGACGTGGAACCGCTCCGCCGATTCATTCGCGGCGCGGGTCGTCGGCGCGAAGAATGTCGCGCGGGTGAATTGCGGCGACTGCTCCAGCAAGCGGATCAGGGATGGCGCATCCTGGGTCAGTCCCACCACCTGCACCTTGTTGCCCTCGATGCGAAGCTCCGTCACATAGGTCGTGTCGGGCAGCACGCGCGAGATCGCTTCCAGAACCATGACGCTCGATGGCGTCGTCTGCTTGCGCTTGGCGAGCAGGCCGAGACCGGACGTGTCGCCGTTGGTATCGAGACGCAGGGCGGCGCGCCGCTGTGAGATCCGGTGTTGCAGGTCCTCCTGCTCGGATTGCAGCCATCCGCCGAGATAGATGTTGAGCAGCAGGGAGACCGCGGCCACAGCCGCCGTCGCGACCAGACCGATGCGCAACAGGCGCGGAACCGCAGGTCCGGCAAGGCCGCGCAACGATCTGTCGAGCAGCGTCACTTGCTGCGGGGCGCCATCGCCGCCAACCGCCGGCGCCGAGACCGCAACGGTGGCGGCGCCGAGCATCCTGGCCATCCGGATCAGCGGATCGACCTTGCTCGCCGCGGTCGCACTGAACGCGACTTCAATACGGTCATTGGAGATCGGCTGCGGCGGACCCCAGCCAAAGACCGCATCGGCGGCGGTCCATGGCGTCAGGCGGTCGACCTGCGCACGGATCATGCCATCCAGGAAATCGCCGGCCTGGCTCGGGAAATCGAGCACACGGCTGACGATTTGATCCGATCGCAATCGCACCTCGATGCGGCTGCCGTCGAACGCGGTCTTCCACTCTGTTGACAACGGAGGCTGCGGCGCATCGTGATCGAGTCGGAACGAAACCGGAGCTGACGGCGAGCCATCTCTCGCCGCGGTGGCGCGGGCTGTGAACGTACCGTCGGCATTTTCGTCGAGCTCGATGCTGCGCCGACGCATGAACCTGCCCGCAACGCCGTCGACGGCAGTCGCGACCGCGCCGATCCATTGCTCGAACCATTGCCGTGCTTCGGCGAGTATTGCCATCAACCTCTCCTCCGCGGCAGAACCGTACTACGCGGCTCGACATCGTTCTGCCAGGACAACACACGATAGGGCTCGACCTTGTCGCCGAGCGCAATCACCGCTTCAGACGTGGTGCGGTGACCGTTGCGGAACCGGATCGAGATTGCGATCCGGTAGCAGGGGCTCTGCGCGGTCGATGCCGCAGTTTGCGGGTTCGGCGCCTGCGATCCGGCACTGAGGCCGCCGTTCGGCGACGGAGCAGGCGCGCCGAAGCCGTCCTGCTGCTTCCCCGATGCCTTGTCCACGGCAAGAGCGACTTCCGGCGCAGCGATCGCCGGATCGACATCCGGACTGCCGTTGAACACCGTCACGAACGGCAACACACGATCGACGAAGGCTTCGGGGATGCCGGCGACCAGCGCCAGCTCGTTGGCATGGGTGAACAGCCCCTGCCGCGGCGAATAGCCAAGCGCGTTGTAGCGCGCGGCCTCCACATTCTCGCTGCCCGGCGTGGGCCGGGTTCGCCAGCCGACGATCCGGTCGGCGTATTCGCTGGCGGCGTCCTTTCGGGCGCCGAGCACGACAAAGAGGCCGATCAGCATTTCCTTCGACGCGTAGTTCAGGTCAACGCGGCCGGCCTCCGACGTGAAGGTGACACCGACGCTGGCGTCGTCCAGCCCGAAATGAAACGCCCCGTACTGCGGCCGCGTCTTCTCATCCGTCAGCGTCAGCTGATAGGCGGTGAGCTCGAGCCCGGCCGACACCAGCGCCTCGGTCTGCAACGACAGGTCGCTGGCTGCCAACGCGCGCGCGGAGGCGGCAAGATAGGCCGAGAAGATGATCGCCAGCGACGACAGCGCAAGCAGGATCCAGAGCACCGCAACGATGACGAAGCCGCGGTTGGGCGGCGATCGGCCGGTATTGCCGGACGCGCTCATCACGTCTTCCCCTGATCGGTGGCACCGTCGGAGCTTTGCTTGTCGCCGCAATTGCCGTCCGGCTTGGTGCAATCGCTCGGAATCTGGACATGGACCGGCGCGATGGTCGACACCGACAGGACGCGCTGGCTTGCCGCGTCACGCACGGTCAACCGGATCATCGCCGGCAGCTTGTTGGCATCCTTCCATACGCTCTTCCAGGCCCGGTCGGCACCGGCATAGGCGAACGACAGGCGATAGGGTGCGCGCAGCAGCACGACGGGGCTACCGAGATGCACCTGTTCCGACAGCGACACCCCATCGGCCAGCGGCGTGAAGCGCGCCTGCGAACGAACCGTGACGAACTCGCTGCGATCCCGGGTTTCGCCAAGGTGCACCACGTCGAGCCCCGGCCCCGCATTCGGCCCCACCGACGTGCGCACGAACGTCACCGACAATTCCGATCCGTCGAACAGCGGCTTGTGGGTATCGCGGTTGGCGGCAACGAACTCCGCCGCGGCGAGATCGGCGCCGATCCGTTCCAGCGCGATCCCGATCAATTCGCTGCGCTGGATCCGGTCGAGCCCCCGGTTCCAGCTCGGCAGCCATTGCGCCGTGATGCTGGCGAGTGCCGACAGCAGCAGCCCCATCAGCGCCAGCGCGACGATGGTCTCGATCAGCGTGAAGCCACGCTCGCCTCCTCGCTGTGCTGTGCCTGCCGGGGTCATTCCGATGACCTCGGCATCAGACGCACGGTGCGAATGTCGGACAACGCACCGCCCGGAGACTTGACGCGAATGCGCACCAGCTCCGGCGCCCAGGGCACGTTGCCCTCGGGCACCGTCCAGTCGCCACCGAGCGGACTGACCTCGATGGTCCAGCGGTAACCCTCCGCCTGCCCCGTCGACGTGCCCGACTGCAGTTCGGCGCGCGGCGGAATGCCGACCGTCATCAAGGTGCGCACCGCCTGCATCAGCGCGACGTGCTGCTCCATCGCCCGGACGCCGCGCGTCTTGACGCCCATCACCGCGCCGATCGCAACGATCGAGACAGCCACCAGCGCCAGCGCCACCAGCACCTCGATGATGGTGAACCCCGCGTCCATGCGGTTAGTTGGCGGCGACGTCGCGAGCAACGATTTCTACCCTTCCGGTGAGCCAGTTGACGCGGACCTCATATCCCGCATCGAGCCGCGTCAGCGCGATGGAGCCGCCGCAGGAACCGCCATTGGCGAAGAAGCGGATGGTCGACAGTGCGGCGCGGCGCTGACAACTCTGCGGCAGCACCGCATCGAACCGCACATCATCGGGGATTCGCACCGTCATGCGCGACGCGCCGGAGTGGATCACCCGGCTCGCCGCATCGACCAGCGTCGCAACGCTGCTGCTGCGCTCGATGGCGGCATTACGATCGGCCTTCAGCAGCGTTGCGGTCTGCAACGCATAGGCCTGCAAGCGCGAGCGCGAGGTCTGGTGCGGAATGAACGGGAGCAGCACGGCCGACAGCAGCGCGATGATGGCAAGCACGCACACCATCTCGAGCAGGGTGAAACCGCGCTGCGTCGCCTCATTCATGCTCGCCATGCATCCTTATTGTTGGTCGTTGTTGGCGGCTGTCGTCTTTTCAAGCGAGATGTCGGCCGAGGTGCCGCTGCCGCCCTCCTGACCGTCGGAGCCATAGGAGACGATATCGTAAGGCCCGTGTTCGCCGGGCGAGCGATAAAGATAGGGATGGTTCCAGGGATCGCTCGGAACGTTGCCGCCCTTCAGATAGGGGCCGTTCCAGGCGGCGACGCCCGGCGTGCGCCGGACCAGCACGGCAAGTCCTTCCGCCGTGGACGGGAAGCGCCCGGCGTCGAGGTAGAACAGGTCGAGCGCACTGGAGAAGCTCTGCAACTGGATGCGCGCGGTCTTGACCTTGGACTCGCTGAGATAGTTGAGCACGCGCGGCCCGATCAGCCCCATGATGAGGCCGATGATCGCGATCACCACCAGCATCTCGACGAGGGTAAAGCCCTCCTGCCCCGAACGCCTTGGCGGTTGTGAGCGCGCCGGATCGCGTCCCGCTCGCTTGGAGAATGTTTCGATGATCGTGTTGCGCGATATCATGACCGATGACCCCTGCTCTAACCGACTAGCTGCGTGACCGAGAGCAGCGCCGTCATGACCGATACGATCAGTCCGCCGACGACGATGCTGATCGTGATGATCGCCAGCGGACCGACGATGCCGACGACACGGTCCAGGCTGCGCTGCAATTTTGCTTCGTAGAATTCCGCGACCCGCCCGGCCAGCACCGGCAGCTGCCCGGTCTCTTCGCCGAGCCGCAGCATGCGGACCGCCATCGGCGGCAGGCTGTCCGCCACGGCGAGCGCGTCCGACAACTTTCCGCCATGGCGGACGCGGTCGGCGGCGGCGGTCCAGTTCGCCTCGCTCCCCGTCACCGCCATGATGTCGACGAGGATGCGCAATGCGGCCGTGAGGTGGACGCCGCTGCCGAGCAGGACGCCGAGATTGCGGCAGAACAGGCTCGCGCGATAGAACTGAAAGGCGCTGCTGATGCCCGGCACCCGCGAGATCCCGCTGACCAGCGCGGCGCGCACCCGCGCCTGCCGCAGCAGCCACCATGCGAGCGCAATCGTCGCGGCACTGATCAGGCTTGCGGCCGTGGCATTAGCGCGCAGGAAATCCGACACCGCGATGAAGCTGGCGAGCGCCGTATCGGACTTGCCGCCGAAATCGCCGAGCACGGTCGAGAATTGCGGCAGCACAAACAGCAGGAAGAACAGCATCACGCCGGATGCCGCGACCAGCACGAAGGCCGGATACTGCATGGCATCGGTCAGCTTGCGCCGCATCTGCTCCGAACGCGCGCGCTCGGTCCCTAGCATCTCGAGCACGGAGTCGAGCGTGCCGGAGATTTCCCCCACCCGGACCAGGGCGATGTACATCGGCTGGAACAGGGTCGGATGATCCGCCACCGCATCGGCAAAGCTCTCGCCGGTGAGCAGGGCTGCGCGGATCTTGGCCACCACCGGACGCATCCGGCCGACATCGGCATCGCCGGACAAAAGCTCCAGGGCATCGTCGAGCCGCGCGCCGGCCTTGAGCAGCAGCGCGAGATCGCGCGTGAACGTCGTAACCTCGGCAGCGCTCGGCCCGCCGAACAGGCTGCGGCCACCGGCTGTGCCGGATGCGCGCTTGTCCTCGGAGGTTTCGATCGGGAGCAGCTTGAGATATTCGATCCGCCGTGCCACCTCGGCCGCCGTTGGAGCCGAGATCGTGCCGTTCACGATCTCGCCGGCCTGGGTCAAAGCGCGATAGCGATAATTCGGCACGGCGTCACCGCACCGTTGCAACGCGGAGGATCTCGGCGGGCGAGGTCAATCCGGCGCGGCATTTGGCAACCCCGTCATCGAGCATCGGGGTCATGCCCGCCCGGATCGCCATCGTATCGATCTTCATTCCGTCGCTTCGCTCTCCGATCAGTTCGCGCAGTTCACTGGATAATTCGAGCAGCTCGAACACGCCGAGACGGCCGCGATAACCGGTCGCGCCGCAACGCTCGCAGCCGCATGGCTCGTGGATAATCTCGCCTTCCCGGAATCCGAGTGCGGTGAGCCGGGGATCCTCGGTGAAATCGGCCGTCGCCAGCGGCCGCGCGGTCTTGCAGCGCTCGCACAATTGGCGGACCAGGCGCTGCGCGATCACGCCGCGCAGCACCGAACGCAGCAGATAGCCTTCGACCCCGAGGTCGAGCAGGCGCGGCACCGCGGCGGCCGCCGTCTCGGTGTGCAGCGTCGTCAGCACCAGATGCCCGGTCAGCGCCGCATGCACCGCGACATGCGCGGTCTCGGAATCTCTGATTTCACCGACCATGATCACGTCAGGGTCCTGGCGAACGAAGGAGCGCAGCGCGGTGGCAAAGGTCAGGCCGATCGCCGGCTTGACCTGGGACTGGTTGACGCCGGGGATCTCGTATTCGACCGGGTCCTCGATCGTCAGAATCTTGCGGCTGGGCTCGTTGAGGATCGAGAGGATCGTCGCCAGCGTCGTGGTCTTGCCGCTGCCGGTCGGTCCCGTGATCACGACCATGCCGTACGGCAGCTTCAGCAGCCGCCGCAGCTTGGCTTCGTCATTCTCCAAGAATCCCAGCTTCTCGACGACCAGCAGGCCGCGATCCTTGGGCAGAATGCGGATGACGGCGGATTCGCCGTGTTGCATCGGCATGATCGCGACGCGGATGTCGATGTCGGCGCGCCCGACCCGCAGTCGCGCCGCGCCGTCCTGCGGCAAACGGCGCTCGGCGATGTTGAGATTGGCGATGATCTTGATGCGGGAGACCACCGCCTGTGGCAGCACCCCCGACAGCGCCGCGACCGGCCGCAGCAGGCCATCGATGCGCAAGCGCACCATCAGGCCGGCGGAAAACGGCTCGATGTGGATGTCGCTGGCGCGCAGCTCGACGGCCTTCTCGATCAGATCGTTGACCGCGCGCACCACCGGCGCACCGCTGGCGAGATCGCGCAGGCTCTCGATATCGTCCTCACGGGGCAGCGCCGCCGCGGTATCGGCGGTCTCGGCCTCCTCGGCGCTGGAAGAGTTGTTCAGCGCGATGGCGACGTCTTCCGACGACGCCACCTTCACATTGATGCCGGCGCCGAGCACGATCTGCGCCGCCCGCAGCGTCGCCTGGTCGGTCGGATCGACGACCGCAAGGACAGTGCTCCCATCGGCCGTCCGGCATGGATAGACCATGGTCTCGCGCAGGAAGCGCGGCGAGAACGCCCCGACCAGCGGTTCGGCCGAGGTCATCTCCTGGAGCGTCAGGCGGCCGAGCGCGAAGAAGCGCGCGGCCTCGTCGGCGAATTCGGTCGGTGCGAGGCTGGTGACCTCCCACAGCTTCAATTGCCTGGCGTCGGCGCCCTGCCCGCTCCGCTCCGCCGATCCGTCGATCGGCGCCAAATGATTGTTCTGGCGCAGATAATCCACGAACCGAACGGACAGGTCGTTGGCCATTCTCGATATCCCGCCACACTATCCCGGATCAGTCCGTGCCATCCGCCGTCGCGTCGGCTCCCGGCAATTCTGCGGTTATCGATCCGAAGTGTGACAGCTGTGCGAAGTCGCATCGTTCGCCTGGCTCAAGAAACCTTGACGTGGCATCGCGGACACGGCGGCGCGCCGGCTGCGCAGATTTGGTGCGATGCGATGGTCAGGTCGCGAACGACAATCATGTAACCAATTTATTTCTGTCATGTTCGATCGCTAAGAGTCCCACCGGGTAGGACCGATCGTCGCACGCCGTCGAAATTTCAGTTAGTCAGAGCGAAGGGCCTTCATGCAACGCGTAGGCACAGTGGGCCGCTGCCCGACGATCCGTGGCGGCTTGGCAGCCATTTTTGCCCTGACGTCGCTGGGGTTGCTGGCGTCCTGCAATTCCGCGACGGTCGGCGAGAGCGTGGACGCGTCCCAGGTCGACGTCACCGACAAGGTGCGATCGCTCGATCTCTTGCCGCGCCAGCCGCAACCGGTGAGCGGGCTGGCGGCGGGCGGCAGCCAGGGCGGCTCCGTCCGCGCGGCGATGTATGACGGAAGCGAAGTGACCGCCGTCGCCGACGCGCGGCCGCAGCCGGCCTCGAACGGCAATGGCTTCGATCTGAATTTCGAGAGCACGCCGGTTGCGACCGTCGCCAAGGTCGTGCTCGGCGACATCCTGCATGTCGGATACACCATCGACCCGCGGGTGCAGGGCACGGTGAGCCTGGTGTCGGTCCGCCCGGTGCCGAAATCTGACATGGTCTTCGTGCTTGAAAACGCGCTTCGCCTGAGCGGCGTGGTGTTGCTGAAAGATACCGCGGGCTATCGCCTGACGCCGCTCGGCGACGCCGTCGGCGGCGGCCGCGTCGATGCCGCGGCGGCCAATCCCGAGCCCGGGTTCGGCATCTCGGTGGTTCCCCTGCAATATGTGTCGGCCCAGACCCTGCTGAAGCTGACCGACAGCTTCGCCACCAGAGCGGGTTCGATCCGCGCCGATACGACGCGCAATCTGCTCCTGATCCAGGGCACCGGCGCCGAGCGCCGCACCGCGGTCGACACCGTGCTCAGCTTCGACGTCGACTGGATGCGCGGCCAATCGGTCGGCATCTTCCCGATCTCGAGCGGCTCGCCGGCACCCGTCATTGCCGAGCTGGAGAAGATCGTCGATTCCGGCGAGAACGGCCTCAGCCAGAACGTCATCAAGTTCATGCCGATCGCACGCCTCAACGCGGTGCTGGTGGTGACCAAGAAGCCGGACATGCTGCACACGGCAGCGACCTGGATCAAGCGCCTCGACCGCAACGACACCGCGCGCACCTCGGTCCATGTCTACCGCGTCAAATACGGCGACGCGCGCCAGATCGCGCGGGTTCTGACCGACATGTTCCTCGGCGGATCATCGGGCAATCTGCTCGACAGCGCCGACAGCCAGCTCGCGCCCGGCTCCGGCACCTCGTCGACATCGAGCGTCGCCGATCGTCTGTCGGCGAACAGCAATTCGGGCTCGAACTCGGGCAGCTTTGCCTCGCGCGGCACGTCAGGGACAGGTGCAACGGGCCAGGGCCTCGGCCAGGGATTTGGCGCCGGCGGGCAAGCGAACAATCCCAATCAGGGCCAGGGCAACAATGCCGCGCTGGATGCCGGACGCGGCGCTGGCTCGGGCTCAGGCAACGGCCAGCCCGTCATGCAGGACGTGCGGATCACGCCCGATGTCGTGAACAACAATCTGCTGATCTATGCCGACCAGGCCAACTACCGCATCATCGAGGCGACGCTGCAGCAGATCGACGAGCCGCAGCTCCAGGTCGCGATCGACGCGACGATCGCCGAGGTCACGCTCAACAACACCTTGTCCTATGGCGTGCAGACCTATCTCACCAGCAGGAACCTCGGCCTGAAGCCGAACATGGGCTCGTTCACCGGCACCCAGGCCACCACGGCGCCCGCGACCACCACGGACGCGACCACCGGGGTCGCCTCCGTCGCAGGCTCGGTCACCAATGCCTTCATCAACCGCGCCTTCCCGGGCTTCAACTTCCTGATCGGATCCGAGACGCAGCCGAGCCTGATCCTGGATGCGCTGCATGCCGTCACCAGCGTCAAGGTGCTCTCCAATCCGTCGCTGGTCGTGATCAACAACCAGGTCGCGACCTTGCAGGTCGGCGACGTCGTCCCGGTGTCGACCGGCAGCGCGACGGTGCTGACCGGGAGCAACACGGTGGTCAACACCATCGACTATCGCAACACCGGCATCATCCTGCGGGTTTCGCCGCGCGTCAGTGTGAACGGCACCGTGCGGCTCGATGTCGAGCAGGAGATCAGCAACGTTCCGCAGACCAGCGCAAACAGCCTGACCCCGACGGTGTCGGAACGGAGGGTCAAGAGCCAGATCGCGGTCGCCAACGGCCAGACCGTGCTGCTGGCGGGTCTGATCAGCGAACAGCAGAGCGGCAATCGCAATGCGCTTCCCGTGCTTGACCAGATTCCCGGCCTCGGTGATGCCTTCGGGCATCAGAGCAACGCGACCCAACGCACCGAGCTGATCATCTTCATCCGCCCGCAGATCATCCGCAACGGTTCCGACGCCCAGATCGTGGCCGAGGAGCTGCGATCGAAATTGCGCGGCAGCATCGCCACGACGACGACCAATGCGCCGATCACCACCAGCTTCCATTGAGCGGGGCGACACGATGCTCCTCACGCGCGCGCTTCGGACAAACCTTTGCGCTTCGCTTGCGGTCGTGGCCTGGGCGATGACCGCATCGATCGCGAGCGCCGATAGCCTTGCGCGCGGAACGGCTGCCTTCCATCGCGGCGACTATGTCAGGGCATTTCACGAGCTCTCGCCCGCCGCCGATCGCGGCAACGCAAGAGCCCTCGGCATGCTCGGCTTCATGTATGAGCACGGCTTCGGCGTACCGCAGGCCTACGCGGCCGCCGCCGATCTCTACTATCGCGGCGCCATGCAGGGCGACCCTTTCGCACAAGCCATGCTCGGCCTGAGCTACGACAGGGGCCACGGCGTTCCGACCGATTTCTTGCTGGCCTACAAATGGCTCAATCTGGCGGCGGCTCGCACCGGCGGGCGACAGCGCGATGCCTATCTCCGCTTCCGCGATGCGGTCGCATCCAAGCTCTCGACCTATGAGATCATGGCCGGCCAGCGGTTTGCATTGGAATGGGTCCCCGACCGGCAGGCACCGGATGTGCATCTGACGGTCAAGTAGTCGCCTGCCGTATAAGCCTCATGGGGTGCGCGCAAGGCGCTGGCGATTCCGGGAAAGCGACCTTTGCATCGCGCGATCGCTTTCCCGAGCCACGGTCCTGCATCCTCGCGCATCACCTGCCTGACGAGCCCGTCGCATCGCCGAGCCCGATGACCTGGAAGGCGCTGTTCTCGTTGTAGCTCTGCTTTTCGCGCGGCTTGCGCTGCTGCTCCGGCTGCTCTTGGGGCGGAGATCCGTCACCGCCGCCATAGCCGAGCACTTCGACGATCACGACCGACGGCTGGTCATTGTTCTTTGGCGGTGGCGCCGCGGCCTGCTGGCTCGCAGCGGTGGTGTTTGACGCTGATGTCAGCGCCCCGACCGGCGGCCCCTGCACCGTCGGAATGCCGGTCGAGGTGCCCTGCACCTGGATGTTGGCGGCGTTGACCACCTGCAGCGCGGCGAGGTTGACGTTGCCCGAGACACGGATGCCGGCTTCGCCCGCATCGATGGTGCCAAGCGGCGCGATCAGGTCGACGTCGCTCGGCGGAGTGCCGGGGATGGTCGCGAGCGTCGCGATGCCGGCACCACTGGCCGGTGCCGCCGGCGACAGTGCGATATTGCCATAAGCGTCATAGGTGCGCAGCGGCGGCATATAGATCACCGTCGTCTTCGAGCCGCGGCCGGCGTTGATGTCGCCGGTCGCCGACCACACCAGCACATTGCCGCCGAACGTGGTCATGATGCGGCTCTGGCCGAGCAGCACGCTGCCGAGCGAATACACATCGATATTGCTGTTCTGGCCTTGCGTGATCAGGCCAGCACCGGGACCTGGCGTCACGCCCTCGACCCCGATGATGGTCTGCCCGCCCGGATTGAGGATCTGAATGTCACTGCCATACTGGGTGTTGATCCCGGCGTCGCTGACCACCGGGACGGTGACGCCGTTGACGGTGGTGGAGCCCGTGACGCTGCTGAACATCGTGATCTTGCCGGAATAGGTCAGCGGATTGCCTTGCGCATCCTGATCCGGGAACAGCGTGGCGATCGCATCGCGCCCACGTAGATAGCTGCCGTAGCGGCTGCTGGCCTTGTCGTTGTATTCGCGACCGCCGAGCGTGAGCTCCTTGTAGTAGATGTCGCGGACGAACACGCCCTGCTGCTCCACGGGCAGCGACAGGAAGAACGCCAACGCGTCGTCCTTCGTGCCGGTGAAGATGTAGGACTGGCCCTTGTAGATATAGTTCTGACCGGACGAGAAGCGCTTATGCAGCCAATTGTATAATTCGTCGGCGTAGGCCTTGGCGACCTTGCCGCTGCCGGCGAGTGGCGTGCCGTCGCCGGGAAGCTGGTTCGCGGCGTTGAAATACAGCTTGGCGAAATCGGCATAGTCAGGACCGCTGGCGCCGACACCGGCGATCGTGACGATGCCGGCCCCGCCCGTGGTGTTGGACTGATTGACGATATCGCGCACGCTGAGCAGAGAGCCGTAGTAGCCCTGGTACAGGTTGCGGCCAGCCTGTAGCTGAAGCAGGCCAGGACCGAGAACAGCGACGGATTGATAAAAGATGTCGCGGCCGGCCTGCATCAGCGAGATATCGTTCGGCCCATTGTTCAGGAACACACTGGGCACGGGACCGGTGCCGACGATATCGCGGCCGGCGATGACTTCGAACGGCTTGGCCGCGATATACCAGGTGCTGTGGGTCGGATAGAAATACGTGCCACCACTCGGGCTCTCCGGCTGAGCCTGGCCGAGGGTGAGATCGACAATGTCGACGCCGGCGTAGACCAGGGCCGGCCGGTTATCACCTGCATGCAGGTCGGAGATGGGCGTGTCCTCGCCGAAGGCGATTGGACTGATGGGATTGATGCGATTGGCGGCGTTCGCCCACGCATTGGAGCTGCCGGCGCCGCCGGTGCCAGTGGCAAAGACAGGATTGAACGGCGTCGCCAGCGTGCTCATGTCCGCGCCTGACATCGCCACGACCTGGCTCGTCCCGTAGACCGAGCCGGCCGCCAACAATTCGAGTTGGCCGAGCGGCGACGACGTCAGCTCGATTGTCGGCACTCCGCCGCCGGCCCCAGGCTCCGTAAAGCGGATATCACCGTTGGCGGCCGCGACGATCAGCGTTCCCGGAAAGAAAGCCGTGCCGCTGAAGGAAACTCCGCTCAATACGGCCGCATCACCACCCGCCGCGTAGAGATTGATCGCGGTCGCCGGCGTCCACAATGTGAAGTTCGATTGCCCGCGGCTGTGGAGTGTCGTGGTGCCGTCGGCATTACGCACCGTATACGCAATGCCGTTCAGATCGACCGGCGACGCCATGCCGGCGTCCCCCGCGCCGCCGAGCACGAGGTCGCCGCGCGTCGTGATGCTGACACTGCCGTCGCCCGGCATGACGAGCGGCCCCGGTGTCTTGAGCGAGCGCTTGAAGACGTTGGGATCAACGGCGCGCGGATCGTACGAAACCAGATAGGAGCCCCAGGTGTTCGGGGCCAGCGCGCCGACCGATCCGGCACTGACGATGGTGTCGCCACGCAAGTTGGTGAACGAGCCGAAATAGTCTGGCACCTGACCCTGACCGTAAGGCGTCGTCGGCACCACCGGATTGAGTCCACCGCCAATCTTCACAACCAGATTGCCGCCACCGGTCTCTACCAGCGTGCCATTCGGCAGAATACGGCCGGTCGAGGCGACCGCCAGGTCGAGGCCGGTCGAGCCGTTGCCCGTCACGCCGGCATTGCCGCCCGCGATCACGGTGAGATTGCCGCCGCCGAGCGTGCCAATCCCCTGAAAGCCGATCAGCTGTTGGCCGTTATTATAAGGGTTGGTCTTCGCAAGCGAGCCGAAATTGATCCACCAGGCAGCCGGATCGGCGGAGGCGCCACCGCCTTGCAGCCGGAGCCAGTTGGCGGTGAGATTGGAGTCGGCGAACCGGGGGTTGTTGTCCGCGATCTGTAGATTGCCGGTGACATCCCGTTGCGCGGTGAGCAGGAGGTCGCCGCCATGCTCGGGGTACCAGGCGTGCGAATTGCCGCTGCTGGTGACACCGACGAGGTCGTAGGGATTGCTGCCGTCGGCCGCCAGGATCGGCGCCGCCTGGGTGCCGGCCGTATAGACGCCATATGGCGTGGCCTCGCTGAAGCTGCCGCCGGCCAGCAGGTCGAGACTGCCGGTGCCGGTGCGCAGCACGCTGAAGAACGTGCCGTTGCGCGACGAATTGTAGGCCGGATCGCTCAGCGTCAGGTTACCGCTCCCGCTCAGCGCCTGTGTCGTTTGCAACGCGCGTTGGTCGGCGCCGGCAAGATCTGCACCGCTCACGAGCCGGATCGACGCGGACAGCGAACCCGGCGCCAGCATCTGGGCTCCGGCCGCGGTGCCCGCCGCCGAAGGAATTGCAGGGGTCGCCACAACCGCAACGGTCGGCATGCTGCCGGGCTCAAACGCGAACCCAGAGCTGTTGCTGGCACTCAGTATCGTACCGGCGGGAATCGTATCTCCGGGATTGTAGGAGTTGTTGTTGGTATCGACCAGCGGGCCCCAGAAGTTGGTGATCCACCAATTGTAGAAGTCGTCGTTCGGAACGGTCCAACTGCTCACGACGTAGACGTCGGTCTGACCGTCGTACCAGTAGGTGTAGCCGCTGAACGAGCGCTGGGTGAAGTACGGGCTGTTGGTGACGTCGAAGATCCTGATGCTCGCCGGCGCTCCCGGTGATGATTTGAATCCGTCCGAGATACTTCCCTTGACCGTCACATTGCCGCCGGCCCGGATCACGAGGGCCATCGGCTCGCCGGCGCCGTAGGTTGCCGAATTCGGATTGCGATCAGCGCCCGCGCCGTAGCGATATTGGGCAAGATCGATATCGCCCGAGGTCGAGAGGTCGCCGCTCGATGTGATCTGGACGCCCGGCCGCAGATGGTAGGTGCTGCCGTACGCGGACAGGCCCGCGACGCGCGCCGCCAAACCCGCATTGCCCAACGCGGCGTTGATGAACGTCGTGCTTGCGATGTCGTAACCGTCGAGCGTCGCCTGGCTGATGCTGCTGCCGCCCGGCAGGTCGTAGGTCCAGAACGCGTTGAGCGCGATGCTGTAGGCACCCTTGATGTTGAGCAGACCCGCTGCGTTGATGGCGATATCACCGGAGGTCTCGCCGGTGCGCTGTGCGTTCAGCACCACGTCGCCATAGGCGACGCCGTTCGGCGTGGTGAGATCCATGGTCGCGCCCGGTGACAGCGTGAGCGCGCCGCCCGCCGCGGTCAGCTCGATGTGGCCGCGGTTCCGCGCCTCGATCGGCTGGCCGTAGTTGTCGACCTGGAGCACCGTGCCGTGAACATCGAGCACGGCGCTCGGCGCCAGCGCGAGCCCATTGCCGGCCGAGAGCCGGATGGCGCCGGGTGCGGCACCGGACGCATCGATGGTGCCGACGACGGACAGGCTGCCGTTGTCGGTGGCGATTGTGACATTGCTGGCCCTCACACCGTCGCCGACGACCAGATCGCCGTTCCTGATATCGAAGGCACGCGCGTCGAAGAAGCCGCCCTGGGTTAAGAGCGCATTGAGCGCGGCGAAATCCGAGCTGGACAGCCGGCCGGCGGTGACGCTGAAATCGCCGCTCGCGTAGCCATTTGTTGCCGCCCCGTTGAGCGCACCGCCGAGCGTGACCGGCCCGTTCGCCGCCGCGATACTGATCGACCCGGCAACGGCGTTGGTCGCGGAGACATCGATCACGGAGCCGGCAAGCTGCGTCAGACCACCCTGCGCGCTGTTGAAGATCGCCGTGCCGCCGAAGCCGTAGACGGTCGCCCGCTGGATCGTGGACGGTTGACCACTGAGATCGATCCGGCTTGCACCGCCGAGCACGATATCGCCGGTCGCATTGACGACGAGCCTGCCGCTCGGCAGCAAGATCGTCGTGCCGATAGCAACGCTGCCACCGGTCAGGTCGATCTCGGCACCGGCCACGGTCGACTTGGCGAGGCTCGGCGCCGCGCCCGCAGGCGCAACGACATCGAGCGCACCGCCGGCGGAATAGGCCATGATCGACTTCTGCGCACCGGTGAGCAGCGGCGTCGTCAGCGTCAAATTGCCGCCGCTGCCGCTCTGGCCGAATACCGCGGCAGGATCCGAACTCGGTGACTGGTAGACGAACAGCTTGCTGTTGCCGGCCGAGATGATCCTTGAGTTGCCGGTGATGTTGACGTTGCTGAAGCCGTAAATCACGCGGCTCGCAGTCGAGGTGTCGAGCGAGGCGAACCGGCCGAAGTCGATCTCGTTGGCGACGAGGTTGAATGTACCGCTTCCGGTTCCGGGCCCGCCTGCGGCGATGGCCGGCGGCGTCGCACCGCTCAGGCCATTCCACGTAATCTTGTCGGCGGCGATGGTCGAGTTGTCGCTGGCCGCGCCGTAGCCATAGATCGCCGACGTGTTCAGCACCAGGTTGACACCGCTGCCGGTGGCGTCGAGGCCGGCGCTTCCGAACAGGTTGATCGAATTCGCCGCGGCAAGCGTGATGGTCTTCAACGCCGGCGCGTTGTGCAGGGGATCACCATTGACCAACGTATTGAACAGCGTCTGATCGAACATCAATCCGGCGGGTGCGCCGGCCGCGGCCACGGTCGCGGCGTCGCCGATGTTGATGGTGCCTACCGCGAGCGCGATGTTGCTCGACCCGAAATGGGCGGTCGGATCGATCGCGGAAGCGCCGTTGGTGACGAACGCCAAGGTCCCTTCGGAATAGAGCGACGAGCCGGCGCCGATAGTAATCGAACCGTTGCCGACATTCGATGGCAGGAAGTTGATGTCACCATTGGACAGCGCCAGCACGGTGAACTGGCTGACCGCATAGCTCATGCCGGTCGACACGGAATCGAACGGGACTGCGCCCTGTCCGACGGTGTTGAGCGTCACGTTGTTACCGACGCTGATATTGTTGCCGATAAAGAACATCTCCCCGGCGGAGAGGGAGACGCCATCGCGGATGAACAGATCATGACCGTAGGGTTGACTAAGGAACAGCGTGCCATTCGAGGTAATGACAGTTCCGTTGACCAGGAGGCGCGGCGCTTTGAGCGCATTGAGATCGGCGGCGCCGACCGAGGGACTGGAGAATCCTTGGGTCGGCGCGTCCGCATAAACCTCGCCGACATTCAGCAGCGCCACCTGACCGGCATTACCGCCCTGCGTACCTTGAAACAGCGCGGTGCCGTCGAATGTGAGCGCTGGTCCGATCGGGGTGGCGTTCGGCATCTCGAATATGATCTCGAGCGTCTTGCCGTCGCTCGGCAGCAGCGGACGCACGCCGCCGAATTGCGCCACGTTGGCAAGCAGGAAATCGCTGTAATTCTGCTCGTTGAATTGCGAATATTTGCGGACGGAGGTGCCCGCGGTGATCAGCGCGGTCACCGGCAGGCTACCCTTGATCGCGGTGTTGGCGATGCCGGTGGTGACTGTAGCTGCGTAGGTGCCGTTGCCGATTGTGATCGGGCTGCCGACCGGTGTCGTGGTGCTGCCGCCAAGCTCCACGCGGTACGCGCCGGGCAGCAGCGCGTAGTTGGACGGCAGTAGCGTATATGTTCCGGCCGGCAGTCCCGGGACGCCCGCCGGGACGGTGATCTGCTGACCAATCGCGGGATCGCCGGCGCCATTCTCGGGCGCGATCGGCGCGTAACCTGAACCATAACCAGGCAGGATGGCGTAGACCTTGTCGGTCGCCTTGCTGACAGGAGTCGCAGGGTTGGCGTTGACGAGCGGCGTGTTGATCACGTTGACCGAGCCGCCGCGTCCGGAGACGAAACCCGCACCGGCGAGCGTGCCGCCCCCCGACATATCCAGGATCGCGCCGCTCGCGACGTTGATCGACTGGCCATCGAGGATGATGCCGGATTGCGGCCCGTTGTTGTTGAAGTTGGTGAGGCCGATCGTACGGATGCTGGTGCCGTTATACGTGTAGGTGACGCCGTCGATCGTGCCGCCGTAGGGGATGGTCAGACCTGCCATCGAAACGGAAGTCAGGCTGCCGGGCAGCAGATCGACGTGCGGCGTGTACACTGGCCAGCTCAGGCCAAAGGTCAAAAGGCCGAGCGGTGCGCGGACGATGCCGCCCTGCTCGATCACCGGCGCCTGGAACGCGAGTTGGCCGAACACGGAGAGCGGCGCATCCGGAATGGTATCGGTGGTGCGTCCGATGGTCAGCGTCGTCGTGGGATCGGAATTTCCACTGCCTGCGATGACGGTGGCAACGGCATTGGTCGCGGGATAAATCTGCGCGGCAAGGAGATCGAGATTGCCGCTGGTGGACAGCTGGGTCGCGACAACCCCGGGCATCGACAGGAAGCGGATGTCGCCCTGGCTGACGAGCTTCGTCGTCAGGAAACCCGGCGCATACATGTTGTTCGGCGAACGCGCCGAGAAGCCGATGAGGCCCTGGATGTCGATCTGGTTCGCGTCGGCCTCGAACGTGGCCGTGGTCGGCAAGGCCGCGCCGCCGGGATTGCGGATGCTGCCGCTGATGGTCCCGTCGGGGACAACGGCCGTCGCTTCACGAAACAGGATGTAGGGAGCCGACACCCTCACGTTACCAGTCGTGGCCGGCATCGAAGGATCGACCGGTCCAGTCACCGGAGCTCCCGACGCGAACGCCGCCGCCGTCAGCGTCAGGCTACGCCCCAGCGCCAGCGACACATTGCCGGAGAACGCCATGTAGTCGCCGGACGTCAGCGTCAGGCTGTCGAACCCGCCGGCCTTGACCATGTCGGCGCTCACGGTGGCTTGGCCAAACGTCAGATGCGACGCGGCCGTGCCCGGGGCGATATCCTCCGGCAGAGAGGACGCCGGACGCGCCTGCACCACGGTCATCAGGCTCGGAACGATCACATTGACCGGTGCCACCCCTTTGGGGAAGGAATTCACGTCGAAGTTCGGCGTAGTGAGCGCGATCGACAGGCTGCCGCCGGAGGCGCCGGCTCCGCCGAAGAAGGCGTGGATATCGCCGTCGAGATAGAGACCGCTCTGCGATGACAGCGTAATGGAGCCGCCATTCGTTGTGACGATCTGTGGGCGGCTTGACAAAGCCGTACCGCCCGACGCGAGATCGATCGCGACCTGGGTGCCATCTGCATTGAGCTCGGCGCCCGGACGCACGATCACGAAGGCACCACCACCATTGATGGTGATGGAGCCGCCGTCCGTCGCCTTCCCGAATGGATGTCCTGATGTATCGGACGCCTGATAGGCCAGGCCCGAGACATCGAGTTTGGCAGCGGCATCGACCCAGATCGAAATGCCGCGGCCGTTGCCGCTCAGGTCGAAGTTGAAGCCTGTTCGCACCGGCGAACCGTAGGCATCATTGACCAAATTGATACTGCCGCCATGCGCGGTGAGGTTACCGAACACGCTGATCTGACCGAAGGCATCGAGCGTGATGCTCTGGCCCGGATCGACGCTGACCGAGGCGCCGTCGCCAACCACGATCGCGCCGCCAGTGCTGGGCTTGATGAGCGAACGCAGCGTGAGGCTCGCACCGCCGCGCTGGGTTACCGCGGCCTTGCGCGGATCCCCGGTGAACAGCGGCGGGGTCCACAGCTCCAACGCCGACGACGGATCGGTGCCGGCCGGTGCCGCATAACTGCTAGCTGTGAACCGGTAGACCGGCATCGCGGCCGCAAGCACAGTGTTGTTGGCCACCACAACACCCAGCCCGCCATTGATGTCGTAATTGGAGAAGCCGGCGGTGAAGAACGCAGGATTGAGCGATGGCGCGGGCTCGACGGCGACGGTTTGCGGTATCACCCCGCCGACCGGAATAGTGCTGCCGACCGGGTAAGTCATCGGCGTTGATTGAACCGACCCAGCTGCGTAGGTGATCTGGTAGGGCAGGACCGGAAGGCCGTTGGGAAAAACGCTTGAAGGAATGACCGTGCCGGCCGGAATGACGTCGCCGGTGGCTCCGCCGAGACTAAAGCCGGAGATGATCGACCCCGCTGGCAACACGGATCCGGTGCTCCAATACTGCGTGTTGCCGTTCACCCGTGTCTGCACCGTGATCCCGGTTGGAACGGGCCAGTCCGCGCCAGTTGGCACACTGGGCACACCCGCGTTCCGGATATCGACCGGGGTCGGCACGTCATAGACCAATGAGGTGAAGGTGAGCGTTAGCGGCACCGGCAACGGCTGCCCCGCCGGGATGGTGAGCGGTTGGGCGAACTTCAATGCGACCGGCGCAGGCGTGCCTGCGGGCAGCACACCTCCGGCAAGTTCAGCGCTGTCGCCGATCAGGATGTTGCCTGGCGTCGAGATCGTCAGCGTGCCGCCGCCGGTGACGCCCCAGGCGCGGATCGTACCATCGAGAACCAGATTTCCATCGCCCGGCGTTCCCGCATCCTGCTGGGTGTGCCCCGCGAGAATCGTGACGTTGCCGCCTTTGCCGCCTTGCGTCTTGCCGTTGATGAGGACGGTGCCGCCGGAGGACACGTCGACCGTGCTGCCGGCAGCGAGCTTAACGTCCTGAGTCGAATCGAAGGTGACGTTGCCGCCGTCGAGGAAACCGAGGCCCGACACGCTGTTCGGATTGGTCTGCGCGTTGACCCACAGGCCGCGCGTATCGATGACGGCGCCGGGCTCCAGCGTCAGCGCCGCGCCTCCAGCCGCATTCGTCAGCGAAAACGTGCCGGTTGCCGAGTTGAGAATGTTGCTGACGGTGACGGTGCCGGAGCGCGCGGTGATGCCGGCCGCGATATCGACGGTCGGAGCGATCAGCTTGACCTGCGCGCCAGATGACAATTGCAGCGGCGCATCGATGGAGATCTTGTTGGCCGTGTTGATGTTGAGGCCACCGAGGCCGAAGCTGTTGAGCGCCGGCGCATCGAACCAGGCCGTGTTGACGCGACCGGCCGGCAGCGCGGAAGTCAGGTCGAGACCGCCAGTGACCGGCGCAACGTTGCCGAACGACACATCGGTGTTGTAGGCGTTGGCGAGGCCATAGCCATTGTACTGCCCGAGCGCCAGCGTGCCGGCGAGCGGCACGGTGTTCTGCGTCAGCTTGTAGCCGTCGGTGACACCAGTCGGGCGTTTGGCGATCTGGTTTTCGCCGTCGATCACATTGGCGAGGATCGTGCCCTCGAACACCGAGGTCGGGGTCGCGAGAACGAGACTGCCGGCGTCGCGGCCCACCGTGTAGCCGCTCTCCCAGCGCGAGCTGCCTCTGCCGAACGGGCTGAGATAGACCTCGATAACGTTCCAGTGCGCGTGATTGACGATGAAGCCGTTCGCCACCGCGACATAGGTCAAATTGGCCGGGGCATCGTCGGCATCGTAGATGCGGCCGTCATTGCCGAGCAGCAGCGTCTGCCGCACATAGCCGCTCTGATACTGCACCGCTCCGCCGGAGATATTGAAGATCGCGCCGCGCTGCGCCACCACCTCCGGCGCTGACAGCGTGATGGTGCCGCCCACCGCAGTCCATTCGCCGATCTTGTGGCCGGTGTTGTTGAGATAGCCGGACACCTCGAGCAACCCGCCCGCGGTGTAGTAGCGGTCCGTCGCATAGCCGCCGGTGCCGGCCGGCACCAGGGTCAGATCGCGGGCGTCGATCCACATATTGCTGTTGATGAGCGTGCCGCTGTCGCGATTCTGCGGGCTGTCGCGCAGCTCGTTGCCCTGGACGTTGACCTTGATCGAATTGGCGGACACCGGCAGCACGGTGCCGGTGGTGCCGGAGACGTCGATCACCGATCCGCTTTCGGCGAACACGCGCTTGCCGGCGGAGGCCGTCACCTGGCCGCCCTGCGCCATGGTCAGCGAGCCATTCCTGAAATCGATCGTACCGCCGGTGACGATCTCGATGCGCGACTGATCGGGCCGATCGGACAGCGTCGAGAGGTTGTCGAACTGGCCGGTCGCCAGCAGGTTCGGCTTGGCCGAGGCGATCAGGGCATCGCGCTGCGAATTGAGCGCGGTCACGCTCGGATCGATGCCGGACACCAGCGCGGCCGCCGCATCGGTCTCCGGCAGGATCAGGCTGATGCCGTTATTGGTCAGCGTGACGCTGCCGGTCGCGTCGGACGCCGAATTGAGCAGATGGATGGTGCCGCGCTGATTGACCGAGGTGGTCGAGACCAGGATGCCATCCTGGGTGACGGCATGGCCGGCGAGCGTGATATCGCCCTGCTGGGCGAGGACGAGACCCGTGTTGCTGACGGTCCCGCTGCCGCTCCCGCGATACAGCACCGGCGCGATCTCGTTGCCGCGCGTGGTCGAGTTCTGGTTGGTGTTGGTGCCATAGCCGGCGCGCAGGATGAAATCGTCGCCGGCCGCGAACTGGGTCTGCCCCTTCGGCGTGGTGATGGCGCCGGCATTGTCGACCTCGGTGCCCATCAGCAGCACGAAGCCGCCGCCCGTCGTGACCGAGGACGGCGCATTGGTGGTGATCAGCGCGCCGCTCTCGACCACGATCTTGCCGCCGGCGCCGGTGAAGCTCGGCAGATAGTTGGTGCCGCTCTGGGTCGAATAGAGACCGTTGGCGCGGAATTGGCTGTCGGCGATATTGGCGGTTGATGCGATCAGCGAGCCGACATTGATCTGGCTCGCGCCGCCGAAGATGATGCCGTTCTGGTTGATCACCAGCACTTGCCCCGGCGCGGTGATGCGGCCGAGGATCTGGCTCGGTCCGGCATTGCCGACCACGCGATTAAGCGCGGTCCAGCTGCTGGCCTGCTGGTTGAAATTGAGCGTGGTCTGGCTGCCGACGTTGAAACTCTGCCAGTTGAGGATCGCCTGCGGGGCGGTCTGATTGACGGTGACCGTGGTCTGGCCACCGCTTGCGGTCTGGCTCGGCAGGGCCGCGCCTTGCCAAAGGCCCGAGCCGGGCACAGCGCCCGGCGCAACCTGAAGGCCGCCCTGCGCGAGGCCGTTCGGCACCGCCACCTGCGGCAGCGTGGCCGATCGCTGCGAGGCTGCAGCTGCGCTACGCGCAGCGGACTGCGCAGCCTGCAACGCCTGGATGGCCTGGGTCGCCCGCATCAGCGCGCCCTGGCTTTGCCTCGCGACATCAGTGGCCTGCTGGGCTGCGGCGGCTGCAGCGTCGCTGGCGATCGCCGGCGCCGAGTTCGTCGTCGCGAAATTGCCGAATGGACGCGCGGATGCGCCCTCAAGCCCGGTCAGCAGCAGCGCCAGCGTGCTTGTTCCCGCGAGCAGCATGGAGCGGGATGCCAATCCGATCCGCTGCCGCGAAGAAGGCGGCGCGACCCGACGCGGATCGAGGCGAGGACGGCGGACAACGCGCTGACGAGACGGCATAGGGTGTTCCCCGGGAACAACGGACGGAAAGATGCGCAGATCGGATCTGCGCAGATGCTCGTCACACGGCTTGACCGTATGCCAGGCTTCTCGTCTCCAAGGACGCCATTTGATCGGCCGGGACCGAACGACAAAATCGCGGGCTGCATCACAATTCCTGCGCAGACATGATGCGCGCTTTCACGGCCGCCCGACATCAGCTCAGCAGCACGATGCCGCCGGGCAGATGTCGCGCCTTCGCGCCGAAGATTTGCTGGAACATGGTCAGGATGCCATCGACGTTGTCGATCCGGAACCGGCCGTTGACGAGACGGCGTTCCAATTCCGCGTTCGTCACCATGACCTTGCCCGACCGGTAACGGTTGATCTCCGTTACGACGCTGCCGAGCGGAGCGTCATGAAAGATCAGCATTCCGTCGCGCCAGGCTGTCACCTCGGCAGGATCGACCGACATGGGCGCCGCGAGACCAAGCGCTGCATAGCTGACCTGTTGCCCCGCACGCAGCGCCGCGACGGAACTGTGACGGGTGACCCGGACCTCGCCGTCGAGGCACGTCACGCAGGTGCTGCGCGGCTCATGACGGACGTTGAACTGCGCCTGACGCGCACTCATCTCGCCGTCGCCGGCAACCACGCGCACCTCGCGGCTCGCCGAAGCAGCGGCGATCACGGCTTCCCCGGTCAGGATCTCGATGCGATCCTGGCTGTTGTCGCCCGACTGGACATTGACGCTGGTTCCGGTGTTCAGCGTCACCTTGACGCCGCCATCGATCGTGAGCTTGCGCTGCTCGCCGGCGGCGGTGCGATAATCCGCCATCACATCCTGCAGCGACGGCCACAGCTGCATCGGTGGCGACACCACGAGATACGCGGCGGCCGACGTCGCCAGCGCGCCTCCGAGCATCGCCCGCCGCGTCATGCGCGGCTGCCGCCGGACGTCCGTCAACAAGGAATCGCCACGTCGCTTCAACAGGTTGGCGCCGGCCGGGCCGAGCTGATCCCAGAGCAGGCTGGCCTGCGCCAGCGCCTCCGAATGGGCGCTGCTCTGGCTTCCCCAGTACCTGGTTTCCTCGATGTCCCGCCGGGTAGCCTGCCCCGAACCAAGCCGCTGGACGCGCGCAAGCGCCTCGCTCTCGATCGCGGTCAGCTCCTCCGACGGTTCGTCGTGACGTGTCATCGATCGGGCGTTTCTCTTGGCAGCACGTCCATCCAAATACGCAACACTCTGACGCTTTCCTATCAGGACGTTTCCCGCGGTGCCGGACCGAAACGCCTTGTGACCTTTTTATTAAATCGCTTGGCGCAATGCTCGAGCGCGGCTTTCAGCTCAAGCTCCACCAAGCGCTGCGAGACGCCGAGGCGCGCGGCGATTTCCCGGAGCGGCGTGCCCTCCAGGCGGGATGCGAGCAGGATCGTCCGGCGGCGCGGCGTGAGTTCCTCAAGCACCTGCTCCAGATGCGCAATCTGCTCCCGCGATTCGACCTCGCGTTCCGGGCCGGGCGCCGCGTCGGCGATCTCGAGCATCGGTTGCACCTCGAACCGCTTGATCCGGCGCGTCTCCTGGCGCTCCCGGCTGATCGCAAGATTGAGCGCACTGCGCAGCAGATACCCGATCGGGCTGTCCACCACGCCCGGGCCGTTCTTGTCGCGAAGGTGCAGCCACGTCTCGTGAAGGGTCTCGCGGGCTCTTTCGTCGCCGAGACGCCGCGCGAGGCGGCGGCGAAGCTCGTCGTAGCGCTCGACAAGCACCTGCCGAAGCGTGGTCGAAGTGGTTTCCGTCATCGCGCGACCAGTCCCGGGCGCCTCGGGTCGCGCGCGGCACAGTCGCCGGTCTCGGACGGCGGCCGCGGCGAAACCGCCATCACGACGGGCTGCGGCATGTCCGGCGGCGGCGGCCGGCCGATCACGACAGCACGCAACAGGGCGGCGATCGCCTGGTCACGCGCGCTGTCATCGGTCGAGCCGAGCAGCTGGGGCTGCAGCACCTCGCCGGCATGCCCGATCCAGAACCTGAACTTGATCCGATAGCCGCCCGGCGCGGTCAGCGCTGACCGGCAGAATGCTTCCTCAATGCTGCTCTGGACGGACGCAAGATATGGCATGAAGCCACGCATCGACGCCGTCTGCGGTGCCGCTGTTGCCGGTACGATCGTGAAGGCGTTCGCCGCTGCATAGACCGCGACCAAACCGGTTCCTTCGAGCAGGAGCTGCAACGCCACGTCGGGCGTCATCGATCCCTTGACGGCCTGCGCGCGGCGTCCCCCGGCCAGGGTGGCGTCGTAAACGACCTGAAGACCGGTGGCCGCGCTGTAAGCATCGAGCGCGGAGACCAGCGGCTGGCTGCCAATATCGAAATCGACCGTTGCCGGCGTCCGAACTGATTCAAGGCTTGCGGCCATCGTTACCGTCTGGATATTCCCGGCAACGAGAGTGCCTATGACCAGGCCAAGAAAGCGCTGCCACATCCGATCATGCTTCGCGCGCAGCCCGATCTTCCGACCCATTGAACAAAGTGCATGAGGCGCCGCCTTAATCCTCAAGCCCCAACCGAACGGCACGATCTATCGGTGATCGATAGAGCTGTTCGTCAAACCCCGCGGCAGGCGCAACATAGAAACAGATTGTGACAATCTGCTAACAAGGGCGGAGACCTCGCGCCGGCCGCACCTTACGCCGTCGCAGCCGGCGCCAGCCGATCACGATACCGCTGATCGAGACGATCGTGCCGACCGCCGACAGCAGCCAGACCACGACGTCGCGCGCCGGCCAGATGCGCAGCAGCAGCGGGAAGTCCAGACTGTGCAGCGCGTTGAACAGCCAACGGTAGGAGCGGCGGCTGTCGTCGCTGCGGTCGAGGATCTCGGCGGTGACGGGTGAGATGTGCAGCCAGGTGCGGGCGGGATCGTCGAAGCCGATCCGCAGCACCGGAAGTTCGCGCGTTTGGTGCAGCGTGTGCCAGTAGGCGTCCGGCTCATCGAGCCGCCGCGCCGATATCATCGCAGCTTTCGGCATCGCGCTCCGGGCGGCCGCGAGGATCTCGTCCTGCGAGAGCGTCACGGGCGCGCCGGTCGCGGGATCAGCGAGGCTGCGACGCCCGCCGCTAGCGTCGAGCACCATCAGGGGGTGTCCGCCGATCCAGACGAAGCGCGCCTCCACGGCTGATACCGGCGGCGGCGACGGCAAGCCGGCGACGATATCGGGCGTGTCGTGGCCGCTGTAAGCGACCGCGATCTCGCGCGTGAGGCCGCGGCCGGAGAACGCGCCGCCGGGATTGAGCGACAGCCAGCCGCTGAACATCCAGGTGAAGACGAAGACGCCGCCGACGAGGCCGGCGATATGATGCCAGGCCATCCAGCCGCGATAGGGCGAGACCGCGCCGTCAGCGTAACGGCGCGTCAGCCGCAGGCGCAGAATGCCGATCCAGAAGCCGGTGACCGCGACGACGAGGCAGATGCCGGAGATCCACAGCACCACGTCCCGCCACAGCGGACCATCCTTGCGCAGCACGGTCGGATAGATCCAGTGCGGGACCGAGCCGAGCCAGTTCCAGACGCGCTCCTGCCGTGTGGTGTCGAGCGCGATCTCGCCGCTGCGCGACGAGACGTAGAGCTCGGTGCCATCGGGATCGCCGAGGCCGATCAGATAGAGCGGCCGCAACGGATCGAACCGCACGGTGACCGACCATTGATCGCGCGTCACCGTATCGAGCAGTCGCGGCTGTACGGCACGCGGATGATGGCGTGCAATGGCCAGCGCCTGATCCGGCGTGACGCGATCGATCACCCGGCCATCGATCGCCGAGATGGTGACGGCGCCTCCGTTCCAGCCGTTCACGCGATAGACCGGAACATCGTCCAGCATCGAGAGCCGGAGATCGCGCGGATAATGCCCCGCGCCCGCGATCGCCATGGCGCGATCAGGTGCGACCTGCACCTTGCTCCAAACGATGCCAGGGAGCGCAGAGAGGCGCTCGTCGTCAGTGAGGCGCGGAAACGCCACGTACATCATGACGAGGCCGGAGATGAACCACATCGCGAAGAAGAGACACGTCGCAATGCCGATCCAGCGATGGACGACATAAAGCCATCGCCGCGCTCGCCGGATCAGAGCGTTGCGCATGGTCAGAACTTCACGTTGACGGACAATTCGGCGGTGCGCGGCATGCCGAGCAGCCACTGCCCCGTCCCGTTCGAGGTCACCGCGTAGACCTTGTCGAACAGATTGTAGACGCGGAACGCGACCGTGGTGCGGTCATCCGGCTTCCACCTGATGCCGCCATTGACCACATTGTAGCCCGGCCGCAGCTGGGTGTTGGCGAGATCGGAGTACATCGCGCCGACGATCTGCACGCCGCCATAGACCGACCAGTTGGGCGCGAAGTCCCAGGTCAGCCAGACGTTGGAGACCTGCTGCGGCACGTTGACCGGAACATTGCCGTTGTAGCTGACGACCTTGCCGCCGACCACCTGGCTGTTGTTGTCGTATCTCGCACGCAGCAGCGCAAGATTGGCGTCGACGCGCCAGCCATCGTTCAGCGCGAGCCCGATCGTTCCTTCGACCCCGCGGGATGATTGTTGGCCGATCTGCAGTGCCAGGCCGGCGGTGGGATTGCTGGGATCGGGAATGGTCAGGCCGGTCTTGACGATCTCATACCCTGCCAGCGTCCACTCGCCGCGGCCGCCCCAGAACGACTGCTTGACGCCGATCTCGGTCTGCTTGCCGGTCGCAAGCTGGAAGGTCTTCTGCGAGGTCGACAGCGAGATCAGGTTGCTGACCGGATCGACGCCGACCGCGTACTGACCATAGAACGCGAGGTTCTTGATCGGCTCGTACACCAACCCGGTTCGCCAGCTGGTGCCCGACAGCGTGGTTTCAAAACTGTTCGCCGGCGTCTTGTAATCGGTGCGATCGACCTCGGGACGATCGTACCGGACGCCGGTGACGAGCGACAATTGATCGGTCAGCGACAGCCGATCTTCGGCGAACAGCGCGTATTGATTGACGATCGCGTTGAAGCCCGGCGTCGTCGCCGTGGTCGTCGCGAAGAACGATCCGGGATCGAACACGTAAGGATTGACCGACGACGCGCCGCCATAGGGCGAATTGTTGGTGTGGGTGAAGTCGATCCGGTTGACGTCGAACCCGGCAACGAACTGGTTGGCAAGTCCGAAGACGTGACCGCTGAAGGTCGTATCCATCCGGTTGCCGAGTTGCTTCTGGTCGTGGAAGATCTCGATGTAGCTGGAGCGGTCGATCAGCTGGGTCTTCGGATTGAAGGTGTAGTTTTCGATATCGCGCCAGTGCCGCTCGCTGGTCAGATAGTACAGCGTGTTGTTGATCTTGACGCCGTCGGCGACGTCCCACTCGGTCTTGAACTGGGTCCAGCTGTCCTGATAGCGGATCGCGCTGTCCAACGCGTTGTAGTTCTTGAAGCGCAGCACGTCCTGGATCGAGCCGTTGATCAGCGGCGTGCCGAAATAGCGCGATGGGCTGCGGTCGCCATAATCCTCTGACAGCGTGAAGGCGAGATTGTCCGATGCCTGCACCCGCACGGCGGCGGAGACCACCGCATTCGAGGTCTTGTCGCGATCGACCCAGCCGTCCGACATGTTGCCGGTGGCGTTGATGCGGTAGGATACATTGGGATTGATCGGACCGGTGCTGTCGACCGAGAGCCGCCGCGTCATGTTGCTGTCGAGCGAGACTTCGGCCTCGTTGTAGGGCGTGCCCTGCGGCTTCTTCGGAATGACGTTGATGACGCCGCCGATCGCGCCTTCGCCGTACAGCACCGAGGCCGGACCGCGCAGCACCTCGATGCGTTGCGTCGACCAGGTGTCGTAGGGGAACGTCAGGGTGCCTGAGCCGATATAGAAGCGTGTGCCGTCATACAGCGTCATCACCGAGTTGCTGCCGGCAAAGCCGCGGGTGCTGAACGACAGGCCGCCATTGCCGGGCGCCGGCGTTGCGATGAACCCGGCCGCATTCTGGGTGACGGCATCGAGCACATTATGCTGGCCGCGTTCGGCGATGGTTTGCGACGTGAGGATCTCGACGCTGGCTGGCGTCTGCAGCGGCGTCAGGTTGAGACGACTGCCGGTACCTCCCTGCGCGGAGGCATTGAGCGTCGGCGATGCCGATCCCGATGCGCCCGACGCCGCGGCGCGCGGCGCGCCAGCGGTTGCCGCCGCCGTTGCAGCTCTGGCGCGCGGCCGCGATGCAGCGGCGGGATTGCTGCTTCGCGCCGCAGGCTTGGGCTTTGCGGATGTCGAGGGCGAGACCTCGACCGGATCGAGCGTCGTGGGTGGAGCTGTTTGTGCTGACCCCTCGGCCGGCAGCAGCAGCGATGACAGGGAGCAAACGAGACCGAGGCGCCAACGGCGCGCGGCGGGAGAAGACGGAGACATGAAAGGACTCGCGGTAACGTGGCACGTCACCGCGAACGCGGACTGGCGCATTGCCCCAAAGGCAGTGCTCCGATCCCACCAGGACGCCCCCGCCCGATGTGCTCGCGTGTGACCACGACTGACGGCAGGTCTCCTGGCTCACGGGTCATCGCCTGTCGACGCCTTCCCGGACCTGACAGCCCAGTGGCAAATTGACGAAAGGCTCGCCGTTTACAGTTGCGGGGACAGCTGCGGCATTGGGGTTACCCTCGCACCGCATTCCCTTTTGATCCCCGAAGGGAACCGTCGACAGAAACGATAGGTGGTGCGGGATGGGCTGTCAATTCGATGCGATTGTCGCACACATGCTTTGCGGGATGGTGCTGCGGCGATGACACAGCGACATCCGCGGCTGACGCGGAGAGGTAACCCGTCATCCTGAGGAGCGCGGCACGCGCGTCTCGAAGGATGCACGGCCACCAGCCGGGCCATCGACCCTTCGCGACGCGCTTCGCGCTCCTCAGGGTGACGGGAAACGCAAGCTCGCATCACTCAAGGTCGACGCATCCCTGCATCACCTCATCGATCTCGGCCCGCGACAGAGCGCCCATCTCGGCGATGAAAACGATTCGCGTGCGTGGCACTCCCGGTGCCGGCACACCGCCGGCAGCCAACGTCGCGCGGCCGCCGGCGAGTTGAAATACCGTCAGCCGTCCCGGCTGCTCGACCGTCTCGAACAATCCCTTCGCGCGCGCCAGCTTCGGCGCCAGTCTGCCGATCGCCTGCTGCAAGCGCGGCAGCGCTACCTTCCGCTCCGAGGTCCAGCTCAGCGTCTCGAACCGATCGGCTACCGGTCGTCGCGGCGCGGTCTCACGCGGCGCCGGCACCTGATCGAGGTCCGCGGGAAACAGCAGCGCGGCCGGCACCTCGCCATGCAGGGCATCGACGACCACGGCCGCCGGACGCACGGCCCGCACCGCATCGCGGATCGCCGCGCACGCGGTTGTATCGGCCAGATCGACCTTGCTCAGCGCCACCACATCGGCCGCGCGCAGCTGCGAGCGCAGCAGCGCATCGTCCAGCATCGCCGCGGGCTGCGTCGCGTCGACCACGCACAGCACCGTCTCCAGCGGTGCCTCCTTCCAGATCACGGGATCCATCAGGTTGCGCACGATGTCGGCGGGATCGGCGATCCCGCTGGTCTCGATCACGATGAATTCGGGACGCGGATCCCGCCGCAGCAGGCCAGCGAGCGTGCGCAGCAGATCGCCTTCCAGCGTGCAGCAGATGCAGCCATTGCTGAGGCTGACCACGCCGTCGCTGGCGCCGGCGATCAGCTCCGCGTCGATGTTGATCGCGCCGAAATCGTTGACCACGGCGGCGATGCGCCGGCCTTGCGCATGCGCCAGCAGATGGTTCACGACCGTGGTCTTTCCCGCCCCGAGAAAACCCGCGACCAGCAGGATCGGGACCGGCATCTTAGCCTCCGGCAACCGGCCGGCGCACCGGCCGGCCCGGCCGTGCCGCGACGTCGAGGACGCCATCATTGATCAGCGGCTGGCCGCTGACCACGAGATGCCGCACGCCTTCCGCCGGGCGGTTCATCGCGGAGAAGGTCGCGCGGTCGCTGAGCGTCTCGAAGTCGAACACCACGACGTCGGCGTCGGCGCCGACCTGCAGCCTGCCCTTGGCGCGCATCGCCGGCGTGCTCGCGGACAGAATCTCGGCCGGGATCAGCGCGCATTTGCGGATGCCCTCGAGCAGCGACACCTTCCGGCGCTCGCGCACCCATTCGCGGATGAAGCGGGTGAAGCAGCCGGCCGAACGCGGATGCGAGGTGGCATCATCAGGCAGCGGCCATGCGTCGCCGGTGTAGGGGCGGCCGTCCGACAGCGTCCACGGCATCGCGTCGGACGCGATCGCACCGCCTGGATACAGCACCGCCATGTCGAGCAGATCGCGATGATGCGCGTTGTTCTCGATATCGAGCACATGCCACAGCACCAGCGTCGAGGGTTCCGCGGCCTGCGCCGCCAGCAGCTCCTCGCGGCTACCGAAGCGGTGACCGTCGGTCACGCGCTGCACCGAATCATAGCCGAGGCCATTGCGCTCCTCGAATTTGGGATCGCTGAAGAAGGTCGCCGCCAGCACGGTCGAGCCGGTGCCGTAGGGATAGGCCTCCACCGTGATCGGCAGGCCCTGCGCCTGCGCTTTTGCGATCAGCGCGACACAGCGCTCGATGTCGGTCTTGCTCGACGAGTTGAAGTGGCAGATGTGCATATGCGCGCCGGTGGCGCCGGCATAGCCGATCAGGCGGATATAGGCTTCGGCCGCGCTCTCGGGATCGATCCGCGACATGTAGGCGACGTGGGTGAAGGTCGGCACCGCATGATCGGCCGCGAGCTGGCACACGGCAGTCAATTCCTGCACGCCGGCACCCGGCGCATAGGCGTTGAGAATGCCGATGCCGATGCCGCCCTCATTCAGTCCGTTGGCAAGGCGCGCGAGGATGCCGCCGACCTCGCTTTCGGTCGCCACGTTCTCGATCCAGCGGCGATCGCGCATCGCCGCGCCAAACGATTCCAGCGAGCTTTCCGCGTTCGAGCCGGTCATCGCGCCGATCCGCGCGAACGCCCAGTTGGCGGCCGCGCCGTAGTTCAGCACCCGCCCCTTCTCGGCCTGGCGCTTGTACCAGGACGCGACCGGCAGCACGCCGGCCTCGAGGTCGAGCGATGTCGTCACCCCGTCGAACGCCTGCATGCGATCGGCCGGAATGGTCTGGCCATGCGCGTGCAGGTCGATGAAGCCGGGCGCCACCACAAGTCTGGTGGCGTCGATCTGGCGCTCGGCGCCGCCGAGCCCGGTGCCGACCGCGGCGATCTTGCCGTCGACGACCGCGACGTCGCCGATCGCATCCATCCCGCTGGCCGGATCCACCACCCGGCCGCCGCTGATCACCAAACCACCCATCTCGCCACTCCCCGCATTGTCCGACACCGCGGTCCCGGCCGGCCGCCCTCATCAAAGGCTTACGACCGGACCCAAGCGGGGCCAAGAGACAAAAATGCATCGCATCTATCGCGACGACCGGATCGGGATCGTTGCGACGTGGTGTAACGCAGTCGTCCTTCGCGCGATGCGAGAAGGACAGGACCAGATTAACGTCGGCTCGGCTGATTCCCTGCTTTCCCCGTCATCCTGAGGAGCCGCGAAGCGGCGTCTCGAAGGATCGACGGCCACCGGCCGGGCCGTGCATCCTTCGAGACACGCGTGCCGCGCTCCTCCAGCGACAAAGGCGAAGCCTTTGCGCGGGGATGACGGGTTTGGCCTCGCAGTGAGTTCGTTACGTTCCGGTGGCGCGTCGCGGGGCGAGGCCTCTCCAGAGATCTTCGCTCGGCCTGGTCCGGCTTGTGACGATCTTCGGCGGGGTCTGGTCTCTCGCGATCGCAGCCTCGAAGGCCCGCCGCAATCGCGGATTGTCGATCTGCCACTCGAAGCGCCGTACGATAGACTCGGCATGCGCATCGTTACCGGTGATGGCGTGACAGAGCTCCGCAGTCGTCCTGCGGAAGAACTGGAACGCGCCCTCGGCCGCGCCGCTCAACCGATCAAGCTCACCGGCGACGGCGAGCACATGCATCCGCTCGGCATTGTCGAGCGTCACCGCGAAGCGCAGCACTGCGAGTTGCCAGGCGCAGAGCAGCTTGCCCTGCGGTTCGGTCACTCCGTCACTGCGCATCAACGAGACACTCCGCACGCCGATTTTGGCGCGGCGCGACTATCCTCGCGAGGCAATAGGTTTTCGAGGGGAACGCGCAAGCGATCTCATAGGAGCGGCATAAGTGCGTTCGGTCCGCTCAAATGCCCTCGAACTGCAGCCGTGCCAGCCGCGCATAGAGGCCGCCCGCGGCAACCAGCTCGGCGTGGGTGCCCTGCTCGACGATCCGGCCCTGGTCCATCACAAGGATCCGGTCGCAGGACAGCACGGTCGCGAGACGATGTGCGATCACAAGCGTGGTGCGATGGCGCATCAATTCCTCCAGCGCGGTCTGCACCAGCGTCTCGCTCTCGGCGTCGAGCGCCGAGGTCGCCTCGTCGAGCAGCAGCAGCGGCGCATCGCGCAGGATCGCGCGCGCGATCGCGATGCGCTGGCGCTGGCCGCCGGACAGCGTCACGCCGCGCTCGCCGAGCTGGGCGTCGAAGCCGCCGGGCAGCCGGCGCAGGAATTCGGTGGCATGCGCCAGATCGGCGGCGCGCTCGACCTCGGCGTCGGTGGCATCGGGCCGACCGAACCGGATGTTGTCGCGGGCGCTCGCGGCGAACACCACGGAATCCTGCGGCACCAGCGCGATCCGCGCACGCACGTCGGCCGGATCGGCCTGCCGGATCGGCACGCCATCGAGCGAGATGATGCCCGATTTCGGATCGTAGAAGCGCAGCAGCAGGTGGAACAGCGTGCTCTTGCCGGCGCCGGAGGGACCGACGATTGCGACCTTCTCGCCGGAGCGCACCTCCAGCGATACGCCGTCGACGGCAAGCGCGTTGGGCCTGGTCGGATAGGCGAAGCTGACATTGTCGAAGCCGACATCGCCACGCGCGGGCTGCGGCAGTGCGCGCGGCGACGCGGGAGCTGCGATCTGCGGCCTGACGCGCAAGATCTCGAACAGCCGCTCGGCGGCGCCCGATGCGGCCGAGACTTCGCCCCAGACCTCGCTGAGCTGGCCGAGGCCGCTCGCGGCGAAGGCCGTATACAGAATGAACTGGCCGAGCCGGCCGGGGCTGATGGCGCCGGTCAGCACGTCGTGCGAGCCGACCCAGAGGATTACGACGACGCTGGCGAACACGATGAAGATGACGATCAGCGTCAGCATCGCGCGCGCCTTGGTCGAGCTGCGCGCGGCGTCATAGGCCTGCTCGACCTCGCGGGCAAAGCGCGCCCTGGCGAGCCGTTCGCCGGTATAGGCCTGCACGGTGCGGATCGCATTGACCAGCTCGGAGGCATAGGCGCTGGCATCGGCCAGCGTGTCCTGGGCGTTGCGCGACAGCCGCCGCACCCAGCGGCCGAACGCGACCAGCGGAATCACGATCATCGGAATCGCGAGCAGCACGAAGCCCGAGAGCCGCGGGCTGGTGATCACCATCATCGCGGCGGCGCCGAAGAACAGCATCAGATTGCGCAGCGCGATCGACACCGAGGCGCCGACCGCGGACTTGATCTGCGTGGTGTCGGCGGTGAGCCGCGACACCAATTCGCCTGACCGTGCGGAATCGAAGAACGAGGGCGACAACGAGATCAGATGCGCGAACACGTCGCGCCGGAGATCGGCGACGATGCGCTCACCGATCGTCATGACGAGGTAGTAGCGCGAGGCGCTGGCACAGGCGAGCACTGCGACGACGGCGATCATCACGCTGAAATAGCTGTTGATCATCGCGATGCCTTCGGGCGTGAAGCCGAGGTCGATCATCCGCCGCACCGCGACCGGCACGATCAGCGTGGTGATCGCGGCGATCGTCAGCGAGATCAGCGCGAGGATCGCCCGTCCCTTGTAGCGCGCCACATAGGGCGCGAGCGCAAGCAGGGGCCGCAGGCGGGCACGGCTCTTCGCCGGCTCCATGATCTGGCTCTCGATGAAGGCCTCCTCATCGAGCAACGCGTCGCGCGGCGGTTCAGGGGTGCCGCGAGGGGTCTCAAGCTGTTCGGCTACACTCATTATCTAGACCGGTTCTATCGCCCCCCACATAGGCCCGCCGACCCCCGGCTGGCAAATCCGGTAAAGTCCCAATCCGGTGATGGGCTTAAGCCCGTTCTTGGCTTGTCTTGGCCGGCACCATGGGTTATAGAGCCGCCCAAATCCCGTACCTAGATGTCTTGAGACGGGCGCTGGCGCGCCGAAGGAACTGTCATGAAAGCCGATATTCATCCGAATTATCATACGATTAAGGTCGTCATGACCGACGGCACCGAGTACCTGACCCGCTCCACCTGGGGCAAGGAAGGCGACACGCTGAACCTCGACATCGACCCCAAGTCGCACCCGGCCTGGACCGGCGGTACCCAGCAGCTGATGGACCGCGGCGGCCGTGTGTCGCGCTTCCAGAAGAAGTTTTCGGGCTTCCTCAAGAAGGACTAAAGTCCGCTTCGGGATCGCCCTCGCGATCAAACGCAAAACGCCTCCGTCTCGGGGGCGTTTTTGTTTTGGGCTGGTGCGGATTGGCCGGCCGGATGAGCGCGCGGCTCTCTCCATGCGTCGTCCTGGCGAAAGCCAGGACGACACTGAACGTGTGGCACGGCCTGCATCTCAATCGTCGTCCCTGCGAAAGCAGGGACCCATAACCACAGGGGTATGTTGTTGAAGAGAGCTGTGGCCCCAGCGTCGCGCACCAACTGCCATTTGTGGTTATGGGTCCCGGGTCAAGCCCGGGACGACACTGAATATGTGGCTCGACTCTTGAGTCATACATCCACGCTCTCGCGGCGCGTTTTGCCCGAGTTCTGCATCTCGTTCCGCCCACACCGTTCGCAGAGGGCGCAGGGAAAGCCGGGTGCCGATCGCACCCATGGGCCCCGTGCAAAAGGTAGAAAGCTCGGGGGTAGGACCACAGGTGCAACCGGAGCAATCCGGCTTTCCCTGTGCGATGGGTTACGGCTTACTTCGTGCTCTCCCCGGCGAGACTGGGCTTGCTTGTCACCGTCTTCGCAACGCGCATCGCGCAATTCGAAAAGACACCTGCCGCTAGGGCGTCAGGACCACACGACTTCACCGTCCACCTCGCATGCTCTCGTCAGTCGCACGCTCGGCGTCCACCGCATCCCACACCGCGTTCGTGACGATCGCGAGCACGCCCCTCGTAGCCAGGCGAAGGCAAGACACGATCGCCCGAAGAGTTCGAGCGATCATGCCGGCCGGTCGCGGCTTGCGCTCCTTTAGCCAATAGTTTTCATACCAGGAACTATCAGCTTGAAAGACGCGCATCGCGAGGTCGAGATCTCCCGGAATGCGGTGCGAATAACGGGCTGGCATGGCACTCTCCCGAGCATTCAGACGAGGCCGATCATCAAGGCCCCAAGTGGCTCAAAGCGGAAGTGGGCACCGAGGAATGGTGCGTCCGGGCGTGTCCAATTCCAGTCATCCGTCGGCGCCCGATATCAGACATTCATCGGAGAGATGGATCACCGGCCGCGGGGGTCGATCGTGCGGTTCGAGGCGACATAGTCGATCTGGTCACGCGCGATGCCGATGTCGATCAATTCCCTGTCACTCAAATCGGCCAGGGAAGCGCGCAATTTCTGGCGTTCGCGGCGCTCCTGAAAGGCATCCCAATATTTCCAGACGAAGCTGGCGACATGCCGAGTCGGTCGAGATGTTCGGTCCAGCCAATTTGTGGCGTGCGTCGTGCTCATTGCGGTGTCTCCTGCGACGGTGCTTCTTCCGACACTGGCCCGCTGTACGGGATGATGTTGCCGATCTCGATCTCGCTGTCAGGTGTGCCCGTGTCGTATCTCTTCTGGGCATCGGGACCACGTATGCTGCCACCGCGGCTCCTCGCCATTGGTGGGCCATTGTGCCCAATCGCGGCACCGTGGCATCATTCATGTTGATGAGGCCCTCAGCAAAACTGGTGTTGACGTGCAATTTCGCGATCCGCCGCTGAATAGTGCCGACCAAAGAGCCAAACGCTCGAAAGATTTGAATGGGAGAGCCCCTCGGTTTGGGGATCAGAAATGCGAGAAGGCATTACTTCCGTAGGTGAGTTTCGTACGACCTAAAACGGTGGCCAGACGCCATTCGCGAAGGACGTCCGCGACAAGATCACGGTGACGGTGCACTTAACTCGCGGGTGGCGAATCAAGTGCACTGTCACCGTGACTTGCGACCGGTCACCACAGCTGGATTGTGAAAGTGGGTCGCGGCGATCAGAGATCGACGCCAACGGCAATGTTGCGGCCCGTCAATTCCGCAATGGTGCGCATATGCGCGGCGAGCTTTGCAAAGGCCGGGTCCTTCGACACCCCCTCCTGAACCTTGCCGTACACCTCCCAATTGGCGTAGCGCGTGACGGCCAGCCACTCCCCGGCCCACGCGCCCGTGTGGAATCGCGACAATCGGAGGAATTCGGCGCCATGTCTTTCGAAGATCGCCTTCGCTTCCTTGGCGGCCGCGATCATTTCCTCGGACTTGTCGCTCTTGAACCGGGTAAATTGTGCAATCGACATTGAAATATCCTCCTTGGTAAATTCGTTTGCCTTGCTCATTGCCAACCGTGCACTGATCATCACGACACGGGCGCCCAACTTCCTCTCACGTCAGGATTACTGTCTCATCTTCGCGCATGGCGACTGCGTATGCTGCCAGCGCGGCTCCCGCCGCCATGGGTGGGCCATTGTGCCTGGTCACGCCCCTGTGGCATCATTCATGTTGATGAGGCCTTCAGCAAAACTGGCGCAGACGTGCAATTTCGCGATCCGCCGCTGAATGGCGCCGAATAAAGAGCCGAACGCTCAAAAGATTTGAATGGGAGTGCCCCTCAGTTCGGGAGTCGCCCTTGCGAGAAGACATTGCTTCCGTCACCGAATTTTCGCACGTCGTCGGCGCCATTTACGATTGCGCGATCGATCCGAGACAATGGCCAAACGCCATTCGCGAAGTCTGCCAGGCAACCAATTGTGCCGCCGGGATCATTGGGGCTCATGATCTCAACACGCTTTCCTCGCTCATACGCGAACATTGGAACTACGAGCCTGAGTGGCTCGAGAAAATTCAAATCTGTGCCACAGAGCTGGCCGGACTTTGGGACGGCGTCGCCGACCTCCATGAACGGCCGATCGATGAACCACTGACCGCGCTTCGCGATATTCCGCAGCGGTTCGTCCAGTCTCGCTACTACCGCGAATGGGCTGAGCCGCTGGGCTTCATCGATACCATCCAGATGACCCCGCTGCGTCAGCCCAGCCGGATCGGCGCCTTCGGGGTGTGGCGTCACAAGAGCCTCGGCCACATAACGGAGCGCGATCTGGCGATCATGAGACTGCTGGCGCCGCACATCCGGCGCGCAGTGACGATCAGCGATGTGCTCAATATGCAGGCGATTGAAGCCGAAACGCTGCGGGCTTCACTTGATCTCTTCCAGGCAGGTATCGTTCTTCTCGATGGTGAAACAAAAATCGTCCATGCCAATCGTGCGGCGGAGACTATGCTCAAATCCGGATCTCCGATCAGTTCCCATCGGGGCGAGCTGCGAACCGGATCGCCTCAGACATCAGCCGCACTTCGGACCGCCGTCGCGACCGCGGCCGCGAATGAGGCTGCGGTCGGCAAGCTCGGAATCGGCCTGCCGGCGCCGCAGGCCGATGGCTCGCCCGCTCTGATTCATGTCCTGCCCCTTGCAGGCGGCAATCGAGGCAAACGCATAGCGCTACGCGCGAGTGCGGCCCTGTTTGTCACATCGGAAATGCGCACTGCCATCCCCGCGGAGTCCCTGGCATCACTTTTTGGTTTGACGTCCGCAGAGACGCGCGTCCTCGGCTCCCTGCTCGCCGGCCGGACGCCGGCGGAGACAGCAAGGACCATGGGGACAGCAATGACCACCGTTCGGACCCATATTGCCAAGGTGTTCGAGAAGACCGGGACCTCGCGCCAATCCGAATTGATGCGCCTCGCGGCTCAGTTCTTGCCGCCGGTCGTGCATTCTTCCGAAGGTGGACTGCCCGCGCCCAAAGCCCGACTTACGGATTAGTGCCGCCGATTCGACGAGACCATCGACGCGGGGCGATTCGAGCTTCCGGGATTTATGAGTCCACGCCCCGGATCTGCGGAAGCGGCTCCCAGCGCAGGTTAGCGAAGCGTTGATCTGCACCGTCGCCGCTGATGGACAATGACTGCCCCTAGCGATCCCCAAACGCCAGCCGCGCGCCGAGCGCGACCAGGATGCTGCCGCCGATCCGCTGCATGATGCGCTGCGACCTCCTGGAGCGCTGCAGCTTCGTCATCACCGCGCTGGCGAACAACACGCAGACGATATCGACCGCCGAGAACGTCAGGTTGACGATCGTGCCGAGCAGGAACAGCTGGGCCCAGACCGGCACGCTTGCCGACGCATCGACGAACTGCGGCAGGAACGCCAGGAAGAAGATCGCAGTCTTCGGATTGAGCACCTCGACGACGATGCTTTGCGCGAAGGCGCGCTCCGCGGAAAGCGGCGCCAACACGGGACGCTTTGCACTATTGCGATCGCGAAACAGCGACAGCCCGAGCCAGACCAGATAGGCCGCACCGGCAAGCTTCATCGCTGTGAATAGCGGCGGCACCGCATGAAACAGCAGCGCGAGGCCGGCGGCTGCGGCAATGACATGGACGTAGCCGCCGAGATGCAGGCCGAGCGAGGCCATCAACCCAGCGCGCCGGCCGCCCGCCAAAGTGCGGGCCGCGGCGTACAGCATGGCCGGCCCCGGAATCAGCGCGAAGGTCGCGGTCGTGATCGCAAAGGCAAGGTACAATTCCATCAGCGGCTTTCGTCAATTCGCCGGGATCATCGCCGCGACCTCGCGATCACCCGGATCGTCGCTGGCGCCAAGGCCCGCGATGACGCCGGCGCGATCCTCGAGCTTGCGGTTCTGACTCATCTTCTTCTTGGCGTCGATCCGGGTGATCGGCATCCGGAAGCCGACGATGCCGCGCAGCTGCGCCTTGATGAAATCATCGGGCGCATCGCTGACCTGCCAGACTTCCTGCCGCGAACTTTCGTGCAATCGGGTCAGTCGCGTCACGACATCGAGCAACCGGTCCGCATCCTCGAAGAACTCGGCCGCACCGTAGGCGTGCACGGCGAGGTAATTCCAGGTCGGCACCACCTTGCCGTGCTCGGCCTTGGTCACATACCAGGACGGCGTCACATAGGCGTCGGGTCCGGTGAAGATCGCCATCGCCTCGCCGACCGCAGGCAGTTTCCACTGCGGATTGGGCCGCGCGACATGACCGTACAGCGTGCCGTAATCGCCCTCGTTTTCATTGAGGATCAGCGGCAGCGGCGTTCCGATCAGCCCGTCCGCGGTCGCGGTGACCAGCGTCGCGAGCTTTGAGGCCCGCATCGCGGCGTGGATCGGGCCGAGCTCATCCATCTTGAAATGCGGCGGCAGGTACATGGCGGACCTCTTGGCAGACCTCATCGAATTGCTGCTCGCACCATAGCGCCGAAGTGGCCTATGATAAGAGCCACTTTCGACCATCATGACTGGTCCACTATGCCCCGCCTGCGCGCCACCATCAGCATCCCCTCACTCGGCGCGGTCGACCGCGCCGACGGACAGGTCGGGCGCCAGATCGCGCGGGCCCTGCGGGCCGCCATCGCCAACGGCGAGCTGAAGGCCGGAGAATATCTGCCCTCGACCCGCGCGCTGTCGGCCTCGCTCGGCGTGGCGCGCGGCACGGTGACGGAAGCCTTCGAGCAATTGCAGGCCGAGGGCTATCTGGAATCGCAGGTCGGCGCCGGCACCCGCGTCGCGCCGACGCTTGCGGAACAAGCACGGCCGGTCGTGGTCAATCGCAACCTGAACAAGCCCGCGCCGATCCAGCTGCCTGCGCGCGCTGCGAGACTTGCCAAGGTGGTGGCGGCCTTCACGCCGATGCCGGAAGTCCCGTTTGCGATCGCGGTCCCCGCAGGCGCCGTCGCGCCCGACGACAATTGGCGCCGTCTCGGCAACCGCGTGCGCGCATCGCGCGCGGCCGCGCCTTCGAGCTACGGCGATCCGCGCGGCCTGATGGAGCTGCGGCAGGCGATCGCCGACTATGTGCGCAAATCCCGCGCGGTGCATTGCGAGCCCCAGCAGGTCGTGATCACGGCCGGCACGCAGCAGGGCCTTTATCTCGCCGGCCGCGTGCTGCTGTCGGCGGGCGATCGGGTGTGGGCCGAGGATCCGGCCTATCCCGGCATGACGGCCGTGCTCGACGATCTCGATCTCGTCACCACGCGTGTCGCCGTCGATCCACAAGGCATCGACGTCGAGGCGGCGATTGCCGCGTGCCCGAATGCGCGCGCGGCTTTCGTGACGCCCTCGCATCAGTACCCGCTCGGCATGCCGATGAGCATGGCCCGCCGCAACGCGCTGGTGACGTGGGCGCAGCGAAGCAATGCGTGGATCGTCGAGGACGATTACGACAGCGAGCTGCGCTATGCCGGTCATCCTTTCCCGTCGATGCAGGGGCTCGCGCCGTCGCGGGTGATTTATCTGGGCACGCTGAGCAAGGTGCTGTTTCCCTCGCTGCGGCTCGGCTACGTCGTGGCGCCGCTGCCGCTGATCGACGCCTTTGCCGGCGCGCGGGCGCTGCTCGACCGGCATTCACCGACCGCCGACCAGCATGTGCTGGCGGCCTACATGCGCGAGGGGCTGTTCGAAGCACATATCCGGCGCATTCGCGGCGTCTACGCGGCACGGCGCGCGACACTGATCGCGGCGCTTGCGCGCCACATGCCTGATGATTTCACGCTGCAGCCAAGCGACCAGGGCATGCATCTGTTGCTGTGGATGCCGCAAGGCTTCGATGATGTGCAACTGGCGAAGGCCGCGCTCGCCGACGGCATCGTCGTGCGGCCGATTTCACCGATGTACGAGCGCGCGCCGCGGTCAGGCCTGATGCTCGGCTTCGGTGGCTTCGAACCGGAGGAGCTGGAAGCAGCCGCGATACGGCTGCGACGCGTGATCAATCAACGGCCGGCCAAGCCGCGCCGCACTGAGGCTTCACACTGAGCTGACGGTTCGAATCTTACTGCTCGAACGCAGCCTTGAGCCGGTTGAGTTGCGGCACCAGCGGGTTGCCGATCGACGAACGATCCGGCGCCGGCGCGTGGATCGTGGTGTCGAGGCGGCGGACGCGCGCCTGCAGATCCATCGAGCGGGCGATCAGCTGCTGCAATTGCTCCGGCAGCTTGGTCACCATGTCGACCGGGCCGGGATCGGCGGCCGACAGTTTCACCTTGGTCTTTTCGCGATTGGCCTGGGTCAGCGTCATCTCGCCTTCCTTGACCGCGCGATGCAGCAGCAGCCACGACGCGAGCTGCATCAGCCGCGTGGTCAGGCGCATGCTCTCGGTGGCGTAGGTCAGGCTGACGGAGCGTTCCAGCGCCTTGGCCTCGGCACGGCCGTCGCCGTCGAGATAGGCGGCGGTCTGCTCGACCAGGTCCATGCCTTCCCGGAACAGCACGCCAAATGCCGCAGAATTGGTCAGCCGTTCACTGAACAGCACAAGCCCGGCTTCGTTCTGGGAACGATCCGCCATGGTTAACGCCCTCACACCATCGTAACGCCCGCTGGCATCTGACGCGCCAGCTTATGATGAACAAATCATTGCGCGGGCGCGCCGCAGAGTCCAGCCGCAACCGGATTTATGGTTTCCAACGGATAGGACGCACAAAAAAGAGCCGCCGTTTCCGGCGGCTTTTGAAGTTGATAACAGGGAGGCGTCAAACAGAGTGGACAGGAGCCACTCGGTGTCCAAACGAGGACAATGCAGTCATAATCGAGAAAGCTTAACCGATCGTAAATGAACGGATTTCTTCAGGCTTTGTTTGCCATGTCGGCCATTGACCTAGTTTGGGACAGGTCCAAGTTGATTCCCATGAGTCGTCCCGGCCTGGTGCGCAATTGCGCACGGGGGCCGGGACCCATAACCACCAATGCCCGCGTTGCGCGCAGCTGTGGCCCCAGCCGTGCGCGACGAGAAACAGCGGTGGTTATGGGTCCCGGATCGCGCTCGCTTTGCTCGCTTGTCCGGGACGACGCTTGTGATGTCGCAGCGCTACGACTTGAAGAACGCGTTCGCGGCGTCCTTCGACGCGCGCTTCTTGGTCATCGCCTCTTTCAGGCGATCGACTTCGGCATTGAGCAGCGCGATGCGCTCGGTCAATTCCTCGACCGACAGCAGCGAGAGATCCTGTCCGATCTCGTGGGTGATCTTCTTCCGCGGCCGGTCCTCATCCTCAATCGGCATGTGTCCTCCCCGCGATGAATCTGGCGCCGTGCGTCCAGAGCTGGTAATGTCCTCGTGCAGGAGAATTTTGCAGTGACTTTCGTGTGCGCGCAACATCTGACGCGAATGCCCCGGCCCGACCGCAAGGAGTCTGACCGGACGGGATAGTGCGCCTGCGCGCCAGGCATGAGCCGACCCCAAGCCCTTCCGATCACGCGGGAGGGCTTTTTGATTTTTCCGATTTGATTTTTCCGGGGTCGGCATCACCGAACGCGAAAGGCCCTGACCCATGACCAAAATTCTCATCACCAGCGCCCTTCCCTACGTGAACGGCGTCAAGCATCTCGGCAATCTGATCGGCTCGCTGCTGCCCGCCGACGTCCATGCCCGCTTCCGGCGGCAGACCGGCTGCGACGTGCTCTTCATCTGCGCGACCGACGAGCACGGCACGCCGGCCGAGCTCGGCGCCATCGAGGCGGGACAAGATGTCCGGGCATTCTGCGATGCGCAGCACGACGTCCAGGCCGACATCTACCGGCGCTTCGGTCTGTCGTTCGATCATTTCGGCCGCACCAGCGCGCCGCACAATCATGCGCTGACGCAGCATTTCTATCGCCGGCTCGACGCAGCCGGACTGATCGAGGCGCGCACCTCGCGGCAGGTGTGGTCACCGGCGGACCGGCGTTTCCTGCCCGACCGCTACGTGCTCGGCACCTGCCCGCATTGCGGCGATGGATCGGCGCGCGGCGATCAATGCGACCATTGCGGCACGCTGCTCGACCCGCCGGACCTGATCGATCCGCGCTCGGCGCTGTCAGGCGACCGCGCGCTCGAGATCCGCGACAGCCGACATCTGTTTCTGCGCCAGTCGCAGCTTGTCGACAACATCGGCGCCTGGATCGACGGCCGCACCGGCTGGCCGCCGTTCGTGGTGTCGACCGCGAAGGGCTGGCTCAATGCCGAGCTGCGCGACCGCTGCATCACGCGCGATCTCGCCTGGGGCATCGCAGTCCCGCGCGAGGGCTTTGACGGCAAGGTGTTCTACGTCTGGTTCGATGCGCCGATCGGCTACATCGCGGCGACGCAGGAATGGGCCGACGCCGCGCCCGGCCGCGACTGGCGGCAATGGTGGTGGCAAGCTGACGACGTCAGCTACATCCAGTTCCTCGGCAAGGACAACATCCCGTTCCACACCGTGAGCTTTCCAGCGACCCTGATCGGCTCCGGCGAGCCGTGGAAAACCGCCGATGTGATCAAGGGATTCCACTGGCTCAATTACGAGGGCGGCAAGTTCTCGACGAGCAGGAAGCGCGGCATCTTCACCGACGCGGCGCTGGAGGAATTGCCGGCCGATCTCTGGCGCTGGTGGCTGATCGCCAACGCGCCCGAGAGTGCCGACACCGATTTCGGCGTTGCCAGATTCGTCGCCGATGTGAACAAGGATCTCGCCGATATCTTCGGCAATCTCGCCAACCGCATCATCAGCTTCGCGCATCGCGCCTTCGACGGCCGCATCCCGGATGGCGGCGCACCGGGGAACGCCGAACGTCAACTCGCGTCTGATCTGGAGCTGCGCATCGCAGCGCTGCACCGCCATCACACGGCGCTGGAGTTTCGCGCCGCGGCGGCTGCGACCCGCGCGATCTGGGATACGGCGAACGCTTACCTGCAACACACCGCGCCATGGACGGCGATCAAGTCCGATCCCGCACGTGCAGCGATCATCACCCGCACAGGCCTCAATCTTGTCGCGCTTTGCGCCACGCTGGCGTGGAGCATCGTGCCTGATCTCGCGGAGCGCGTGCTTGGCGCACTCAGTCGCGACGATGTGATCCCGTCCTGGCCCAATGGCCCACTGATCCCGCTGCTGGATTGCGGTGCGGGCACGCCGGTCGCAAGGCTCGGCCTGCCGGTCGAGAAGATCACCCCCGAAAAAGCCGACCATCTGACGAGGCGGTTCGGGGCTTAATGGCGTTTCGCTTCGTTCGAAAAGGCGGTATGCCACCAGCCAATCCACTTCACTGACCAGGGACGAACCATGCCAGACCTGCCCGCGCAAATGACCGTCGTTGCCATCAGCAAGCCCGGTGGCCCGGAGGTGCTGGTGCCGGAGACCCGCGCGCTGCCGGTGCCGGGTCCCGGCGAAATCCTGGTCAAGGTCGCGGCCGCCGGCGTCAACCGCCCTGACGTCGCGCAGCGCTCCGGCTCCTATCCGCCGCCGCCCGGCGCGAGCGACCTGCCCGGCCTCGAGATCGCGGGCGAAGTGGTCGCACTCGGTGAAGGCGCAAAGCACAAGATCGGTGACAAGGTGATGTCGCTGGTCGCCGGCGGCGGCTACGCGCAATATTGCATCGCGCAGGACGCGCAGGCGATGACCGTGCCGCCCTCGTTGTCGATGCAGGAAGCCGGCGCCATTCCGGAAACGTTGATGACCGTCTGGCACAACGTGTTCGAGCGCGGCGCGCTCAAGGCCGGCGAGACGCTGCTGATCCACGGCGGCTCGTCGGGCATCGGCACGATGGCGATCCAGCTCGCCAAGGCATTCGGCGCCAAGGTGATCGTCACCGTCGGCTCGCAGGACAAGGCCGACGCCTGCCTCAAGCTCGGCGCCGATCGCGCGGTCAATTACAAGTCCGAGGATTTCGTCGAGGCGGTGAAGCAGGCCACCGGCGGCAACGGCGCCGATGTCATCCTCGACATGGTGGGCGGCGACTATATCGACCGGAACTATGACGCCGCCGCGGTCGAGGGCCGCATCGTCCAGATCGCGTTCCTGTCGGGAACACCGAAGGCCACGGCCAATTTCGCCAAGCTGATGGTCAAGCGGCTGCACCACACCGGCTCGACCCTGCGCCCCCGTAGTAATGCGGACAAGGCGGCCATGGTCGCGGCGATCGAGGCAAAGGTGCTGCCCTTGTTGCGCGAAGGCCGCGTCAAACCGCTGATGGACAGCACATTCCCGCTGGAAAAGGCCGCCGATGCGCACCGCCGCATGGAGACCAGCGAACATATTGGCAAAATTGTGTTGGTGGTTTAACTCTCGCAGCGGAAGCAGGGGCGGAAACCCTTTGATTCCCTTCGCTTTCGTGTCATTTATCGCGCCACCTCCGGGCCGGTCGCCGGGCCCGGGCAGTTTGTCGATCGCGGAGTACTGACATTGCGTCTGATCAGGTGCCTTGCGCTGCTGGCGCTGGGCCTCATGATGTTTGCCGCTGCGCCTGACGCGTATGCGATCGACGCGGTCAGCGTGCGCAGCGATGCGCCGGCGATCGACCTCACCGCGGTTCTCGACCATCAGCGCAGCGAAACCGACCGCATCCAGGTCTCCACCGCACCCGGAACCGACGGCATCGTGCGCCGCATCGAAGTTCGCGCCCGCGAAGGCGGCCAGAACTGGGTGGTGTTCGCGCTCGCCAACAACACGGACGACCAGCTCGACCGCCTGATCGTCGCGCCGCACTATCGCATCGTGTCATCAGGCCTGTTGTGGCCCGACCTCGGCCTGTCGCGCATCGCCACCATCACGCCGTCGGTCGGCGATCGACCCGAGCGGCAGGAGAGCCCGACCGCCGACGTGTTCCGCATCACGCTCGATCCCGGCGCTGTCGTCACCTATGTCGCGGAACTGCGCACCGACAAGCTGCCGCAGCTCTATCTGTGGGAACCCGACGCCTACAAGGACAAGGTCAACTCGTTCACGCTGTACCAGGGCATCGTGATCGGCATCTCGGGCCTGCTCGCGCTCGTGCTCACGATTTTGTTTGTGGTCAAGGGCAGCATCATGTTCCCCGCCGCCGCGGCGCTGGCCTGGGCGGTGCTGGTCTATATCGGCGTCGACTTCGGCTTCTGGGGCAAGGTGCTCGACATGTCGAACAACGCCGAGCGCGTCTGGCGCGCGGCGGGCGAGGCGATCCTCGCGGCGACATTGCTGGTGTTCCTGTTCGCCTACCTCAATCTCAGTCGCTGGCACGTCCGCTATTCGCACATCACGATCGGCTGGCTCGTCTTCCTCGGCTCGCTGGTGGCGCTGGCGCTGTTCGATCCCGCGGTCGCCTCCGGCATCGCGCGGATGTCGCTGGTGATGATCGCCTTCGCCGGCTTCGCGCTGATCGTCTACCTTTCGACCCACGGCTTCGACCGCGCGGTGCTGTTGATCCCGACCTGGTTCCTGCTGGTGGTCTGGGTGGTCGCAGCCGGCATGACGGTCGCCGGTTCCGTCACCAACGACATCGTCGGCCCGGCGCTGCTCGGCGGCCTGGTGCTGATCGTGATGCTGATCGGCTTCACGGTCATGCAGCACGCCTTCGCCGGCGGCGGCGCCACCACCGGTGTCGTCTCCGACGTCGAGCGCCGCGCGCTGGCGCTGACCGGCTCCGGCGATCTGATCTGGGACTGGGACGTGTCTGCCGACAAGGTGTTCACCAGCCCGGAGACCGAGGCCCTGCTCGGCCTCAAGCGCGGCACGCTGGAAGGCCCGGCGGCGAAATGGCTCGAAGTGCTGCACCCGCTCGACCAGGACCGCTTCCGCGCCGCGCTCGACAGTGTGCTCGACCAACGCCGCGGCCGCCTGGTGCAGGATTTCCGGCTGCGTACGCCCGACGGCCACTTCATGTGGTTCGCGCTGAAGGCGCGGCCCGTGGTCGGCTCCGACGGCGAGGTCTCGCGTGTGGTCGGCACCCTGACCGATGTCACCGAGTTCAAGAACTCTGAAGAGCGGATGCTGCATGACTCCGTGCACGACAATCTGACCGGGCTGCCGAACCGCCGGCTGTTCATGGACCGTCTCGGCGCGGTGGCGAACCTCGCCAAGACCATGCCGAACCTGCGGCCGACCTTGATGGTGATCGACCTCGACCGCTTCAAGCAGGTCAACGATTCCGTCGGCATTGCGGTCGGCGACTCCATCCTGCTGACGCTGGCGCGACGGCTGACCCGCATCCTCAAGCCGCAGGACACGTTGGCGCGAATGGCCGGCGACCAGTTCGGCCTGATCCTGCTGTCGGAGCAGGACCCGGCGCGGATCACCAATTTCGCCGAGACCATCCGCAAGACCATCCGCGCCCCGATCGCGTTCAACGACCGTGAGATCTTCCTGACCGCGTCGATCGGCCTTGCGCTGTCCGATCCGGCGGCGCCGCTGACCGACGAGATCATCAAGGACGCCGAGCTTGCGATGTATCATTCGAAGCGGATCGGCGGCGACCGCATCGACGTCTACAAGCCGGCGATGCGGGCGCGGAAGACCGACCGCCTGACGCTCGAGAGCGACCTGCGCCGCGCCATCGAGCGCGAGGAGCTCACGATCCTGTACCAGCCGATCGTGCGGCTGGAAGATCGGGCGATCGCGGGCTTCGAGGCGCTGGTGCGCTGGGATCATCCCAAGCTCGGCCGGATGTCGCCGTCGGAGTTCATCAACGTCGCCGAGGAAACCGGTCTGATCGTCGATCTCGGCATGTTCGTGATGGACCAGACCGCGCGCCAGCTCGCGGTGTGGCAGCGCGCGATGCGCGCCCGCGAGCCGATCTTCGCGTCGGTCAACGTGTCGTCGCGGCAATTGCTGCGCCACGATTTGATCCACGATATCCGCACCGTGCTGTCGCGCTCCTCGGTGGCGCGCGGCACGCTGAAGCTGGAACTGACGGAATCGCTGGTCATGGAGAATCCGGAGCACGCCGCCCAAATGCTGGCGCGGATCCGCGAGCTCGGCACCGGGCTGTCGCTCGACGATTTCGGCACCGGCCATTCCTCGCTGTCCTATCTGCAGCGCTTCCCGTTCGACACCATCAAGATCGACCAGTCCTTCGTCCGCACCACCAGCCGCGGCACCCGCCCGGTGATCCTGAAATCGATCATCGCGCTGGCGCACGATCTCGGCATGGAAGTTGTGGCGGAAGGCGCAGAGACGGATTCGGACGCCGTCGAGCTCTACCAGCTCGGCTGCGAATACGCGCAGGGCTTCGCCTTCGGCGAGCCGATGGACGCCGACGCCGCCACGCGCCTCCTCACCGAGGAACGGCTGGAAGCCGCGAGCTAGATCTTGTCGTCGTCCCTGCGAAAGCAGGGACCCATACGCCGCGGCCCATCCATGATGCGCTGGGGCCAATTGCCTTCGTAACAACAACGCCCTGTGGTTATGGGTCCCGGCGTTCGCCGGGACGACGAATAGGCATTCGCTTGAACCTGACGCTCCTGCCGTCGGCCTGGCGGGTGGCGATGTAGCCGGCGTCGAGGCAGGCTTCGCGCTGCGGCATCTTCTCCTGCGGGCTGCGCAGGGTTTCCCACCACGACGCCCGGTGCGCAGCGCGCGGCAGCGCCGCATCGATGATCGCCTCGATCTCGTCGAAGGTCAGCACGAATTCGGGCAAATGCTGCTTCTTCAGATAGTCGCGCAGCGCGTCGTAGTCGTTCACAACATCCTCGATGACAATAAACCTGGGTCCGGCAACCACCCGTTAACCCATTCGGCGGCCGCTGTCGCCATTTAAGGCGACAACAAGATTTCCCGTTGCATGACGGCACTTTGGAGCGGGACATGCCATTTCGACGGGGAAACGACGCAAGGCGGCGCTGGCGGCTATCGGCAAAGCTGCTGATCGCTGCGTCGATTGCGACCGTCCTCGGCTTTTCCGCGATCTGCGCCGGCGTGATGTTCGACATGCGCCGCGGCGAGGAACAGCTGGCCCGCCGGACCCTGGAGAATTTGGCGTCAGGCATCGAGGCCGACATCAGCCGCAACATCGAGCTCTACGACCTGTCGCTGCGCGCGGTCGCCAGCAATCTGGAAATGCCGGAGATCCGCGGCGTCAGCAAGGAACTGCGCCAGCTAATCCTGTTCGATCACGCCGCGACCGCAAAGCATTTCGGCGCAATCCAGGTGTTCGACACCAAGGGCAATCTGACCATCGACGCGGCGAGCCTCGATCCGCAGCCGGAGAACCGCAGCGACGAGGAATACTTCGCCATCCAGCGCGACCATCCCGACACCGGGCTGTATGTCAGCCGGCCGATGCTGCATCGCGGCGCCTACGCCATCGTGCTGAGCCGGCGCATCACCGGCGAGGACGCCCGCTTCCTCGGCGTCGTGGTCGGCTCGATCCGCTTCAGCTATTTCCACGATCTGTTCGGGCGGCTGAATCTCACGCCGGGCGACACCATCACGGTGCTGCGCAACGACCGCACCATCATCATGCGGACGCCGTTCGATCTCGACGTGATCGGCAAGAACCTCGCCGAGCAGTTGGACTGGAAATCCGAGAGCCTGAAGGTGGGCGGCGCATTCTCCGGCAAGGGCCCGGTCGACGACACGCCGCGGCTCTATGTCAGGCGCAGCAGCAGCGGGCCGCTTTACGTCGTGGTCGGCAAGCCGCTCGAAGCCGTGTTCAATCTGTGGCGCACCGAGGCGATCCGGATCGGCACGATCATGGCCTTTCTGGTGCTGTTCGTACTCGGCGCGACGCTGGTGCTGGCCCGCGAGATCGTCCGCCGCGCCGACGCCGAGGACAAGCTCGAGGAGCTGGCGACCACCGACGCCCTCACCGGCCTGAAGAACCGGCGCAAGTTCGATGCCGAGATCGACCGCGAATGGCGCCGTGCCGGCCGCTACGGTCAGCCGGTCGCGCTGTTGATGATCGATGCCGACCACTTCAAGGCCTACAACGACACCTACGGGCATCAGGCCGGCGACCAGGTGCTGGTGGGAATCGCGATCTGCATTTCGGATGCGGTGCGCCGCGCCGGCGATTGCCCGGCGCGCTTCGGCGGCGAGGAATTCGCCGTGCTGCTGCCCAACATGACCGCGCTCGAGGCCTTCAACCTGGCCGAGACCATCCGCGGCAAGGTCCAGCAATGGTGCGAGGGTGAGCTGATCACGACGGTGAGCATCGGCGCCGCCAGCATGCGGCCGCTCGCGGGCCAGCAATGGTCCGACCTGATCGAAGCCGCCGACAGGGCGCTCTACGCCGCCAAGGCCAACGGCCGCAACCAGTCGGTGCTTGCCACCGTGCCGAAGATCGCGCTGGTGGCGTAGGGACGGAGTTGGCGGCGGCAAGGCGCCGAGCTGCACACGCAATCAAAGTTAGTCGCGCAAGTCTCTCCGCATCGTCGTCCCGGCGAAAGCCGGGACCCATAGCCACAGGCCTTCGTTGTTGAAGCGAGCTGCGGCCCGAGCACCATGCAACAACAAGCATCGGTGGTTATGGGTCCCGGGTCGCGCTGCGCTTGCCCGGGACGACACCGAATGTGTTGCAGCGCTCGAGACCAATACATCGGCTTTCTGAACGCGCAACGGCGCCACCGGCGCCAGCTCAGCCGCGGTGCTTCTTCTTCGGCTTCTTGCCGAACTTCGGTTTCGCCGCCGACACGTCCGGCCAGTGTCCGGCTTGGCCGGGCTTGCTCCGATTTTTCTTTTTCCCGAACCTTGGCTCATCGCCAGATTTCGGCTTCGCGCCCTTTCCGTCCCGGTCGGATCGGAACGCGGCTCTCGGTTCCTGTCTTGGCGCATAGTCTTCACGCGAACGGCCCGCGCCTTCTTTCGAAAACGCTCTCGCCTCGCGGTCCGGCTTGCCGTGTCGCTTTGCGGCCGCGTCGTCACGCGGCTCGTCGCGGCGCGGTGCGCTGTGCCCGCCGTCATCCTTGTCGCGCCAAGGCTCGTGCCTGGGCTTGCGCGCCGGCTTGTCCGAGGGTGCCTGGCGCTGCGGAGCGTCCGCCAGCGGCTCGATGCGGATGGTGTCTTCCTTGTCCGGACGCTTGATCTTGACGGCAAAGGAATCCGCGACCCGCGCGGCGATCTCGAACTCGGTGGTCGTATCCGAGATCTTGATGGCGCCGATGTCGTGCTTGTCGATGCCGCCGCGGCGGCAGATCATCGGCAACAGCCAGCGGGCTTCGGCATTCTTTCTGCGTCCGATCGAGGCGCGGAACCAGACGGTAGCCTCCTCCATGCCGTGACGCGGGGAAGCCTTGCCGGCCTTCGATCGCGGCCCGGCAGGACGGTCCTCGCGGCGCGAGGTACGCTCGCCGCGGCGCTCGTCGCGCTCGCGGCCGCGTCCCTCGCCGGGATCGAGAATGTCTTCAGGCGCAGGCAGCCGCGCGCGATAGAACCGGGCAAGCGCCGCGGCGATCGCCTCGGGCGACCGTTCGGCAAGCAAGGCTTGCGCGAGCGCCAGGTCGTCGGAGGTCGTCTCCTCGGAGAACACCGCATCCTGCATCAGGCGGTCATGGTCGAGCTTGCGGATCTCGTCCGCCTGCGGCGCAGAACCCCAGACCACATCGATGCCGGCCAGATTCAGCAGCAATTCGGCGCGGCGCCGCCGTGCCGGCGGCACCAGCAGGATGCTGACACCCTTGCGGCCGGCGCGGCCGGTGCGGCCCGAGCGATGCTGCATGACCTCCGGATCTTTCGGCAGATCGGCATGAATGACGAGGTCGAGGCTCGGCAGGTCGATGCCGCGCGCCGCCACGTCGGTCGCGACACAGACCCTGGATCGTCCGTCACGCAACGCCTGCAGCGCCTGGGTGCGCTCGTTCTGGGTCATTTCGCCTGACAGCGAGGCCACGGAGAACCCGCGCTCCAGCAGCGCCGCCTGCAAATGCCTGACGGCTTCTCGCGTGTTGCAGAACACCAGCGCGCTCGGCGCCTCATGGAAGCGCAGCACGTTGACGACCGCGTGCTCGACATCGTCGGCGGCCACCCGGATGGCGCGGTACTCGATATCGGCATGGCCGCCCTCGTCGCCCGCGACTTCGATCCGGAACGCCTGCTGCTGATACTGCTTGGCCAGCGCGACGATGCCGCGCGGAAACGTCGCCGAGAACAGCAGGGTTCGGCGCGTGTCCGGCGTGGTCTCGAGGATGAATTCCATGTCCTCGCGGAAGCCGAGATTGAGCATCTCATCGGCCTCATCGAGAACGACGACCCGCAAGCCCGAAATATCGAGACGGCCCCGCCGCAAATGGTCGCACAGCCGGCCGGGCGTGCCGACCACGATGTGGGCGCCTGCGGCAAGCTCGCGCTGCTCGCGGCGCGGGTCCATGCCGCCGACGCAGGAAACGACGCGACCGTCCGCATGCTCATAGAGCCAGGCGAGCTCGCGCTGAACCTGCAAGGCGAGCTCCCGCGTCGGCGCGACGATCAACGCCAGCGGTGCGGCCGCCGGCTCGAACCGCTCGGCGCCGTCGAGCAGGTCCTTCGCCATGGCCAATCCGTAGGCAACGGTCTTGCCCGAGCCGGTTTGGGCCGAAACGAGAAGATCACGGTCGACGGCGTCGTCCGCGAGCACGGCGAGCTGGACAGGGGTCGGCTGTTCGTAGTTGCGCTCAGCCAAAGCGCGGGCGAGCGGCGAACTTGTGGTCGGGAAGGGCACGGGATGGAAAACCTTGATTGGTCCGGGTGCAGAACGTCGAGCAGGACGACCTGAGGCTGCGTACCCGGCAGGCGGCACAGCCGCATGACGATTTGGGCTGCTTTACGCCAAGAACAACCAAACCGCCATGCCCCCAAGGCCCCCCAAGCCGGAAAAGGTGCCGGATCAGGCCGGCTGTCCGAGCGAGGCCTGGCTGCCAGCGATCCTGTCCACCAATCCGGACAACCGCGATGGCCGCGGGCTGGCTGCGGCAATCAGGCCGCCCGCCCCGCGCAACGTGCCCGGCACCAGTTCGCAGGCCAAAAGACGATCGCGCTGATACGGGCCTGGCATGCGGAACGCGCCGGTCTGCGTCGCCGAGAAGCCGAAGCGGTCATAATAGGCTGCATCCCCGACCAGGATGACGGCGCGGTGGCCGAGCCGCTGCGCCCGCTGCAAGGCCTGTCGCATCAGCGCGGCGCCGATGCCGAGACATCGCGCATCCTCCGCCACCGCGAGCGGGCCGAGCAGCAGGCAGGCGTGGCCGGTGCCGGTCACGACCGGCCACAGCCTTAATGTGCCTACCAGCCGGCCGCCGCGCCGCGCGACCAGGGCAAGGCCGCGCGCCGGCTTGCGCCCCTCGCGCAGCCGCTCCGAGGTCTTGGCGAACCGGCCCGGGCCGAACGCGGCATCGAGCAGGGCTTCGCGCGCCGCCACGTCGGAACGGCGCTCCCGACGGATCGCGATCGGTTCGCGGTTCGGGGAACCAAGCAGCGGCATCACGCGACCCTCGCCAGATAGATGAAGACCTCGTCGAGGTCCCGGCACTTGAAGCGCTCGGCGAGTTCGCCCGGACATCCCATCGCGACGACGCGGCCACGGCTCATGATGACGACGAAGTCGCAGAGCTGCTCGACCTCGGTCATGTTGTGCGAGGACAGCAGGATGGTGGCGCCGCGACGCTTTTGATAGGCGCGCAGCCGGCTGCGCACCCACTCGGCACGGTCGGGGTCGAGCGATGCCGTCGGCTCGTCGAGCAGCAGCACGTCCGGCTCGTTGATCAGCGCCTTCGCGACGGCGACGCGGGTCTTCTGCCCGGCCGAGAGCCGCCCGGTGACGCGGTCGAGCACGTCGCCGAGCTCGAAGTCCTCGATCAGCTCCTCGATCCGCGCCTTGAGATTGGCGACGCCATAGAGCCGGCCGAACACGGTCAGGTTCTGCCGCACGGTGAGCCGCCCCGGCAACGCGACATAGGGGCTTTCGAAATTCATCCGGCTGAGCACCTTGTGACGCTCGGTCGCCATGTCGTGGCCGAGCACCATGGCGCGGCCGAAGCTTGGCACCACCAGGCCCATGATCATGGCGATGGTGGTGGTCTTGCCGGCGCCGTTGCCGCCGAGCAGGCCGACGGTCCAGCCCTTCGGCACGTTGAAGTTCACGTCGTCGACCGCCCAATGGGTGCGGTACTTCTTGCAGAGGTCCTCGACCGCGATGGCCGGCGCCTCATCGATACCGAGGCTCACAGGCGCGTTGTCCTGCGCGGGCGTGGTGTTTGGCGACACCGGTGTCAGATGTCGGCGGGGCAAAAAACGTTCGATGCGGCTCATGGATGTCTCCCCTTACTCGCCCATGGTGAGCAGGCCGCCCTTGTGGCGGGCGCTCTGCAACAAGGCGACGAATGTGGCGAAGCCGATGCCGAGATAGACGGCATTGAGCGCGAGGCCTTCGATCATCAGGTCGGTGCGGAAGGTGCCGTCGAGCAGCACGGCGCGCATGCCCTCGAACACATAGGTCGGCGTCAGCGACCAGGCGACCGGATGCAGCCAGAGAGGCAGCGCCTCGACCGGATAGTAGACGCAGCACAGCGGCAGCAGCACGATCATGATCGAGTAAGCGAGGCTTTCGGCGCCGAGGCCCTGGCGGATCACGAGGCCGGCGACGACGAGCCCGATCGCCCAGCTGGTCAGCACGAGGTTGAAGAAGAACGCGATCAACCCCGGCCCCATCGCATAGACGTTGAAGCCGAACAGCAACAGCGTCAGCAATGTCACCGGCAACGTGCCGATTACGAGCCGGATCAGGCTCATCAGCATCAGCGAGGCCGCAAGCTCGAAAGGCTGCAGCGGACTCATCATCAGATTGGCGAGATTGCGCGACCAGATCTCCTCCAGGAACGTGAAGGTGAAGCCAAGCTGGCCGCGAAACAGCACGTCCCAGAGCAGGACGGCGCCGAGCAGCAGGCCGGCGGTCGAGGCCATCGCCGACTTGCTCTGATAGAGGTAGGTGTAGAGGAAACCCCACACCATCATCTGCATCGCCGGCCAGTAGATGATCTCGAGCAGCCGCAGCCACGACGAGCGCAGGATGTAGTAATAGCGCGCCGTCATAGCGGCGATGCGGTTCAGTGACTGTGTCATGGCATCCACCCGTGCGGCTGGCATTAGTCGATCTCGCGGCGGATCGGGCGGCGCTTGCCGACCTTGGGCGGAAACGCCAGCAGCGCGTTGGCCTGCACCCGGACCGGATGCTCGAGGCAGGCTGCGAGCAGATCCTCGAGATGCGCGACCGAGCCGTGCAGCCGTGACATCGGCGTATCCTGGCCGAGCACGACGCGCGCCTCGACGAGGTCGACGCCACGCTGCACGATCTCGAACTGCGCCAGATGCAGATTGCAGTCGAACATCCAGCGATAGGTCGCATCGAGGATACTGCCGGCCGGAACCTTGCGGCCGTCGCGGTTGACGAAGGCGTCGTTGAGCCGGCCGTCGATGCTGGCGATCTGCGACCAGTTGATGTCTGATGGCGCCGGATTGGCCGGCCGCGTGATGTAGTCGCCCTGCACGTAGCGGATGAACGGCATCGCCTCGTTGAGCAAATTGGTGATCACGGCGATGCCGGACTGGCCGTCGGCCTGCGGCTGCATCGTGACGGGATCGAGCACGTCGAGATGCACGGTGTCCTCGCAGACGTGATACTGGCCGTCGGGCATCTCGAGTGCGATCCGCGTCGCCTCCTCGGAGGAATATTCGTCGAGCACGGGCACGCCGAGCTGACGCGACCATTCCTGACGGGCAGTACGCGAGGAAAATTCCGAATGCGTCACCGCGAGATTGAGAGAGGCGCGGAACTCGTCGACATGCGGCATCAGCGCATCCAGGCTCGACGGATAGAGCGAGAGGATCTTCGGCCCGAGATAGCGCAGATGCTGGGCAACGCGCGCCGGCGGGATCAGGTTCGAGATGAAAGCGGTCGGATAATCGCCGCCGATCGAATCGAACCACCACGGCACGGTGTAGACATGGGCGAGCAAATCATCAGTGCGGTAATTGCCGCCGCTCTGCATCGCGAACTGGCGGACGCCCTGGATGGTGTCGGTGATGACGGCGTCATAGTCGACGCGGATCAGCAACGTCTGGCCGGACGAGCCCGATGAGCGCGTCGGAAACAGGTTTTCCGGCTTGTACTTCTTGTTGACGCACTGGTCCGGGAAGGCCGCGACCAGCTCCGGCTTGGTGATAACAGGGATCTTCTGGATGTCGTCATGGTCGCGCAGATGCTCCGGCTTGAAGCCGGCCGCATCATACTTGGCGCGGTAGACCGGAATGTCGCGATAGGCGAGCTCGACCAGCTCCTTGATGCGAGCGAACTGCCGCGCGCGGATTTCGGACACCGGCAGATAGGGATGCCGCATGCATTCGCCGAGATAGTTCGCGGTAGCCGCGACCAGCTCGGGTGCTGCCTCGTTGGAGGGCTGGAAGTCCGGGCGGGTGTGCTCGGTCTCCCAGAACTGGCGCTGCGGCGCGCCGGCCGCATCGGCGGGAACGAGGGACGCGGCGGCCTGATCGTGCTCCGGCACCAGAGCAAGGCCGTCATCGGAAACGCTGATCGCAAGGGAGGACGTCATCTTCAGCTCCATGATTGACGGGAGACCGCCCGTTCATGGCGCTATCAATGGCTCGCGGTGCGCGTGGCCGCCGTGACGCGCGTCACATGCGGTGCACCCCCGATCGCAGCAGCGACGTAGGGCGCGTTAGCGAAGCGTAACCCGCCCTACAGGACTACAGGACTGATTGCTTCAGGTGGCTATTTCCCCCACGTCGCCTTCCTGATCCGCCCCTTGCCGCCGCATTTCTTGCAGGGCTCGGGATAGATCTTGCGTCCCGGCTCGCCCGGCTGCTTCACCGCTGGAAAGCCGGTCCCGTTGCACGCGTCACACTTCTCTTCATCGGAAACAAGGTGCTTCACCATCCACCGCCTTGGACTGAAAAATCCGGAAGCCCGCGGGCGCGGACTTCTGCCACCCGTTGGTTACGAACGGCGGCGGGTTATGGTTTCACGCGCATGGCTGCTCTGCGCAGCAACGCAATTGAGAGGTCGCGGGAACGACAACGGCACGATCGCCGTTTTCAGCTCTTACTTGACGCGACCTCACTTCGCCTTGAGCGCCTTGTCGTGGCTCTCGAGTGCGGATGCCATCAGCTTCGGCAATTGCGCGGCATAGACCTCGATGAAGGTGGCATCGCCACAGGCCTCCGGATCGCGCGCGGCCTGCTCGGCGACGCGCGCGGCCTTGGCCTCGCATTTCGCGAACACGTGCCAGAACCAATCCGGACTCTTGCCGAGCGCCGGCTTGTGCTTCTTGATGACGGCGGCGCCGACCGCACTCATCGCGTTGACGACGCCGGCGCCCAGCGTGCTGATGGCCCGCGCGTTCAGGATATCCTCGCGCGATTGCGCGGTGGCATTGGTCGCGGTCGCTCGTCCTTTGGCCGGCATGCTCAAGCTCCTTGTCGATCCCTGGTCCGTCCTGTGCGGCGGGCGAAGCATCGGCCGGGGAAGTTGAGGAAGGCTCAAGGGGCATGGTTGAAAACCGCTATGGATTTCGTTCCGGTTTTACGCGCTTCCGAGCGATCGGGCCTGGAGGGGTTTCTGACCTCCCCTCCGCCGCGAAATCCGTCAGCGACCGTTACCCTTTGGCGCGGTAACGGTGGATCAGCTGGTCAGCGACGTCGTCGAGATTGCGGCCGACGACCTGCGGCTGCGGACCGACGCCAAGCACATCGTTGCCGGGCCGCTTGATCAGCGCGGCCTCCCAGCCGGCGGCAACTGCGCCGAGCGTATCCCAGGTGTGGCAGGCGATCAGGCAGAACTCCGACGGCTTGGCCCCGAGTTCCTGCTCGACATAGCCATAGGCCTGCCGCGACGGCTTGTGATGCTTGACGCCGTCGGCGGAAAAGCGCCGCTCGAACAGGTCGACGATGCCGCCGTTCGTCAGCTGCCTCGTCTGCACTTCCAGCAGATTGTCGGTCAGCGTGAACAGCCGAAAACCCGCCGCGCGCAGCTTGCGCAGCGCCGCCGGCACTTCCGCATGCGGCGGCATGGTGGAGAATTTCTCGGTCAGCTCCTTCTTGTCTGACTCATTGATCCTGATGCCGCGGGTGTCGGCCAGCATCTTCATGACGGCCGCGCCGATGTCGGTGAAGGGCACGTAGCAGCCCGCCACCGTGAGCGAAGCCGAGTACATGATGAAATTCGCGAACCACAGCCGCATCGCGCTCTTGTCATTGAAGATGCGCGCGAACACCGGCTCCATGGTCTCGAGGTCCAGCAGGGTCTCGTTGACGTCGAACACGATCAGAGGAAGCGCCATTTTTTTCTCCGTTTGGTTGGGTTGGTTCTCAGCCCCTGTCCTTGATCCGGCTGCGATGCGCGGCCTGCTTGGCGCGGTTGCCGCAGACCGCCATGCTGCACCAGCGGCGCGCACGCGCCCGCGTGTGATCGGCAAACATCAGCGTGCAGGCCGGGCCCTCGCACGCCTTGATGTCGGAAAAGCTTTCCTCGCAGACGACCTTGGCCATCGCCTCGCCGATCGGCAGCAGCAATGTTTCGGCCGAGCGCCAGCGTCGCGTCCGCTCCAGCGCGAAGCCGTCATGATCGTCGTGGCGATCCGGCACGATCCGGCTGAACGCTTGATCACTTTCGAGCAGCCGGTTCAGCGGCTCCATTTCCTTAAGCGCCCGCGGCGTCAGCGGCCGGCCCATATGCTTGCGGACGAAGCCGCGGAACCATTCGCGCAGATCGCGCGCCTGACCGGCGACGCGGTCGAGTTCGCCCGGCGCCGCGCGCGCCTTCAGCTCGTCGAGCACATCTGACTGCACCAGCTTCGCCTGTGCGAGCCAGCGCACCAGGCCGTCGCCATCGGCGATCCAGTCGACCGGCGTATCGACCGGGGTCGCGATCGAGTTGATGAAATCGAGGCCCAGGCTATCGGCGATGAACATCGCGGGCGGGTGGGACTGCACGGTGGCGCTCTCCTGGGCGGCTTTCTCTGAACTCGGTCGGAATAACCCGCTTAAACGCCGTTGACAAGTTACTAGTATTGGGCCATAAGCGAAGTAACCTGTCAATTGACATTTTACTGGTTACTACTGAAACAAGGGAGCTCAGGATGTCGAACAAGGATGTCAGCGTGGTGCTTGCCCATGGCGCATGGGCGGACGGGTCGAGCTGGGCGCGGGTGATCACGGCGCTCGATGCCGAGGGCATCACCGCCGTCGCAGCGCCGCTGCCCCTCACTTCGCTCGCCGACGACGTCGCCGCATTGAACCGCACGCTGGATCGCGTCGAGGGACCGGTCGTGCTGGCGGGCCATGCCTATGCCGGCGCTGTGATCGCCGAGACCCGCTCGCCGCGCATCAAGGCGCTGGTCTATGTCGCGGCGCTGGCGCCGGACGAGGGCGAGACGGTGGCCGATGTGTTCTATCGCGCACCGCCGCATCCGTTCGCACCAAAACTCGCGCCCGACACGAGCGGCCTGATCTGGCTGCCCGAGCCCGCCTTCGCATCGGCCTTCGCGCAGGGCGCGCGCGCCGAGGACCTGGCAGTGCTCGCGGCCGTGCAGCGGCCGATCTCACCCGCCTGCATCACGGTGCCGGTCGGCCGCCCGCTCTGGAAGGACGTCCCGAGCTGGTTCCTGGTTGCCGAGGAGGATCGGATGATCGCGCCCGAGACCCAGCGCGGCATGGCGGCGCGGATGAAGGCTGCCGTGCGTTCACACGCCGTCGATCACACCCCGATCGTGACGGCGCCAAAGCTCGTCGCCGACATCATCCGGGAAGCGATCGGCGCGCTTGCCTAGCAGACCAATCCTAACCTCCCCACGATCACGATCACAGGAGTGACAGATGTCCGAGATCAAGTATCGCACGGCCGATGTCGATGGCTTCAACGTGTTCTATCGCGAGGCCGGCTTGCCCGGCGCGCCAAAACTGCTGCTGCTGCACGGCTTCCCGAGCGCGGGACACATGTTCCGCGATCTGATCCCGCTGCTCGCGGACAGATTCCACATCGTGGCGCCTGATCTCCCCGGCTTCGGCCAGTCCGACATGCCGCCGCGCGACAAGTTCAACTACACCTTCGACAATATCGCCGGCGTGATCGACCGCTTCACCGAGGTGATCGGTTTCGACCGCTACGCGGTCTATGTGTTCGACTACGGCGCGCCGACCGGCTTCCGTCTGGCGGCGAAACATCCGGAACGGATCACCGCGATCATCTCGCAGAACGGCAATGCCTATGAGGAAGGTCTCAGCGATGGCTGGACCCCGATCAAGGCCTATTGGCAAGACCCGTCGCCGGCGAACCGCGACGCGCTGCGTGCCTTCCTGACGCCGGACACCACGCGCTGGCAGTACACCCACGGCACGCCAGATCCGCAGGCCGTGTCGCCTGACGGCCAGAACCTCGACAATTACTACATGACGCGACCGGGCGCCCATGACGTGCAGCTCGATCTGTTCGGCGACTACAAGAGCAACGTCGCGCTCTACCCGGCCTTCCAGACCTACTTCCGCACCCACCAGCCGCCGTTCCTCGCGGTGTGGGGCAGGAACGATCCGTTCTTCCTGCCGCCGGGCGCCGAAGCGTTCAAGCGCGACAATCCGAATGCGGTGGTGCGCTTCCTCGACACCGGCCACTTCGCGCTGGAAACCCATGCCGCCGAGATCGCGCAAGCCATCCGCGAGTTCCTCGGCCGCTGACGTCTGCGTGATCGTTGTGCTTGACGGCACCGATTCGGCGCGGAAGCTGGAGCCGATCGACATCCAAGCGAGGTCACGCCAATGCCAACCTATACCTGCACCAGTGCGCAAGGCCGCCTCAGCGCGGAACAGAAGGGCCGAATCGCGGGTGAGATCACCCGGATCCACGCCGAGGTGACGGGCGCGCCGAGCTATTTCGCACAGGTGATCTTCAGCGAGGTCACGTCCGGCAACTGGTTCATGGGCGGCGTCCCGGTCGCGCATGACCACATCTTCGTCTACGGCCATATCCGCTCCGGCCGCGCCGCCGTCGACAAGACGCGAATGATCAAACTGATGGCGGACGCGGTCGGAGCCGCCGCCAGTGTCGACAGCAAGCGCGCGGTCTGGGTCTACCTCAACGAGTTGCAACCGCGGCAGATGATCGAGTTCGGCCATGTGCTGCCCGAGCCCGGCGACGAGCCGGCGTGGACCGACGCGCTGCCGGAGGCGGATCGGGTTTTCATGCAGTCGATCACCGGGCGGCGCTGAGCCCGCGCACGCCCGCCGTCATCATTTCGGCCCCTGCGCGGCGCGCGCCGCGAACATCGCCAGCAGCCGCCCCCAATCGCCTTCGGTATCGAAGACGCGGCGCATCTCGGCAGCGCGGGCGCCGTAACGGTCGAGCTTGCGATGCTCCAGCTCGACGCGGGTGGCGTCCTTGCCGGCGGCGATGAAGCGCACCTCGATCTCGGTCTTCAGGTTCGGATCGTACTGCCAGTCCGCCGTGATGTCCCACGACAGCACGAGGCGGGACGGCGGCTCCCAGAGCAGCACGCTGCCCCAGTCACAGCTGCTGCCGTCGTCGCCGCGCTCGTACCAGCGGCCGCCGACGCGCGGCTCGATGATCGCATCGACCGCATTGGTCTTGCCGATCTTGTAATGCGCGAGCGGCCACCACGTGCCCATCTGCTCGGTGAAGACACGCCAGGCCACCGCCGGCGGCGCCTCGACGTTCATCACCTTGCGGACGCTGTAGGGATCGTAATTGTCGGAGGTCGCTTGCGTCGTCATCGGGATCTCCTCTGTTTTGCGGCTTCGCGTTCGGCCGCTTGCTTGAACGCAGTGAGCGTCTTGTCCCAGAATCCGTCGAGCCAGCCGCGCAGGCTCTCGAGCCCGCGGGTGTCGATGGCGTAGAGCCGCCGCGTGCCTTCGATCCGCACCACGGCAAGGCCAGCGTCCTTCAGCACCCGAAGATGCTGCGAGACCGCTGGACGGCTGACCTTGAGGCCGTCCGCGATCTCCTGCACCGATCGATTGCCCTCGCGCAGCCGCTTGAACACCAGGCGGCGGGTCGGGTCTCCCAGCGCGTCGAGCGCGCGTTCTGCGCTGATCATGATCGTATCGTCCGTTGTCGGAAATTATCGTAAGTCTATGCTTACGGTAAGTCAAGACTAACGGATTGCTGCAAATGAAACGGCGCGGCTCCGATCGAAGCCGCGCCATTCAAGGAGTCCTCGCGGGAAACGGGAGCGGCTTACGCCCCCGTGACGCGCCAGATCACGTTGCCGACATCGTCGGCCACCAGCAGCGAGCCGTCGGGGCCGAGCGCGACGCCGACCGGGCGGCCATACGACACCTTCTCGTCGGGCGCGAGGAAGCCGGACAGGATGTCGCGCGCCGGCCCCGAGGGACGGCCGTTCGTAAACGGCACGAACACCACCTTGTAGCCCGACAGCGTCGAGCGATTCCACGAGCCGTGTTGGCCGATCGCCATGCCATCGGGGAAACCCGGCAGCGTGCCCTGGGGCATCCAGCACAGGCCGAGCGATGCAGTGTGGCCACCGAGCGCGTAGTCCGGCTGGATCGCCTTGGCGACCATCGCCGGATCCTGCGGCACGCGATCGTCCACCGTCTTGCCCCAGTAGCAATAGGGCCAGCCATAGAAGCCGCCGTCGCGCACCGAGGTGAGATAATCCGGCGGCGTCTCGTCGCCGATGCCGTCGCGCTCGTTGACGACGGTCCACAGCACATTGGTGGTCGGCTCCCATGCGAGCCCGACCGGGTTGCGCAGGCCGCCGGCGAAGATGCGGCTAGTGCCGGCGGCGAGATCGAGCTCATAGATCGCGGCACGGCCTTCCTCGACCCTCATGCCGTTCTCGGCGATGTTGCTGAGCGAGCCGACGCCGGCATAAAGCTTCTTGCCGTCGGCGCTCGGCAGCAGGCTGCGCGTCCAGTGCCCGTCGGGCTTGAAGGTGACGAGCTTGCGTCCCTCCGCCGTGATGCGATCCGCACCCGCGGCGTACGGGAACGCAACCACGCCATCGGTGTTGCCGACATAGAACGTGTCGCCGATCAGCGCCATGCCGAACGGCTGGCGCAAGCCTTCCATGAAGGCACCGCGGCTTTCGGCGACGCCGTCGCCATCGCGGTCGCGCAGCAGCGTGATGCGGTTGGCGCTGACGCCGAGGGCGGCGGCGCGGCGCATTGTCGCCTGCATCGCATAGTGGAAGACGCTGCGCGGGGTGCCTGCGATTTGCGTCGCCTCCGCGATCAGCACGTCGCCGTTCGGCAGCACGTTGATCCAACGCGGATGATCGAGCCCGGCCGCGAAGGCGTTAACCTTGAGCCCTGGCGCAGCGGTCGGAAGCTGGCCCTTGTCCCAGCCCCGTGCGGTCGGCATCTTCAGCGTCGGGATCGCGCCCTGCGACTTCGCCGCCGGAATTTGCGGCGCGCTGCCCCAGGCCGGTGCGGGCTCGGCGCCCTGCATCCGCCGCCACGCCACGGCGCCGGCCCCGATCGCCGCGACGACGCGGGCAAAAACTCCAGACGTGCTCATGTACTTCCCCTGTTAGATTCGCGCCTTGCCCGCCGGCCTCGGGCCGCAGCAGCATTCGCATAATGCCGGCCCTGATGACAGTAGTTATACGATCTTCGCATCCGCCATCGAATCGGGGAGACTGGCCATACGCTCCCTTGTCAGAGCGTTTTCCTCCCTGAGACCTTGCCCGCCCCGGTCGGCGGGCTTCCTTTTACGAAGCGCCCGGCTTTTCGAAGCACCGCGGGCGCGGCCGGCTGCGGGGCGTTATAGCCGGAAACGCATAGCGGCCCGGCACCAGATGCATTGGACCGGGCACAGCGACAGCGCCGGCCGTTCAGGGTGCGAACAACTCTCACCAAAACATGATCACGAGGCGCGCGTGCACGCCACGGAGTTGATCGGAAAACCGGGAACGCTGCTCCACCAACGACCGTTGGGCTGGTCGGGACACAGCAAGGAGCAAGCGAATGCAACGGAAGATCAGGATCCTCGCCCTGGCCGCTTCTGCGCTGATCGCAACCACCGCCGGCGCGTTCGCGCAGGGCTTCTACGACGATCCGCATCGAAACGCTGACTATGCCTGGGATTACAACGGCCCGAACTTCGATCGCGTCCGGCCGCACGTGATGTACTATCCGGCGCAACCCGGCTGGTACGGGCCTCATCGCTCCCATCATGGCAGCAACCATCCGACGCCGAGTTCGACACAGGGCGACGTCGGCCCTGAAGGGAACAACAACGGCACGCTGACCGGCGTCTATCGGCAGTGGTAGCCCACGCAAATCTGAAGGCCCGTCGCTCGGCTTGAGCGATGGGCCTTTGCCATTCGTCAGCCGCTATGATTGACGCCGAAAGGACGCGGCTTACTTCACCATCGCGCCGTAGACGATGTCCTGCACGTTCTCACGATAATATTTGCGCAGCTCGCCGGGCGCTGCGGTTCCGACCACCACGACAAGGCGCTCCTTCGGATCGCAGAAGAACTGCGTGCCATAGGCGCCGTTCCAGGTGAACTCGCCGGGATTGCCAGGCACCGACGACAGCCCCTCGCTGGTCCGCACCGCGACCGCCAGCCCGAAGCCGAAGCCGCCGCGATGCGGCTCGACCGCGGCGACGTTGTTCTTGATCTCGGGCCCGAGATGGTTCGACGTCATGAGGCGCACCGTCTGGGGGCTGAGGATGCGCTTGCCGTCGAGCTCGCCGCCATTGAGCAGCATCTGTCCGAAGCGGACATAGTCGCCGACGGTGGCGAACGAGCAGGCGCCGCCACAGTCGAACCTGGTCGGCACATCGAGCAGCTTGATGGCTTGCGGCTTGCCGGTGAGCGGATCGTTGGGGAACGGATGCGCCAGACGCGCGCGCTGCGCATCGGTCGGGTGGAACGTTGCTTCCTTCATGCCGAGCGGCTTCCAGACGTTGGCCGAAAGGTAGTCGCCGAGCCGCTGGCCGGAAACCTTCTCGACGACGGCGCCGAGCACGTCGATCGAGAAGCCGTACTCGAACTCGGTGCCGGGCTGATGTACCAGAGGCAGCTTGGTGATGCGGTCGATGAAGGTCTGAGTGTCGCCCTCGACCGCCGGCGCCGTGCCGTCGGGATAGAGCCGCGCCAGCGCGCTCGAGCTGTCGGGCCGGCCGCCATACATCAGGCCCGAGGTGTGGCGATAGAGATCGTGGACGAAGATCGACCGGGCCTGCGGCTCCATCGTCAGCGAACCGTCGGCCTGCTGCACGCCGACTTTCATGTCGGCAAACGCCGGATAGAACTCGGCAACCTTCGCCTGCAGCGGCAGGCGGCCCTGCTCCATCAGCGTCAACCCGGCGACCGCCGCCATCGGTTTGGTCATCGAGGCCAGTGCGAACACGGCATCGATCGGCATCGGCGTGCCCTTCACCGGGTCGAGTTGGCCGTAGGCCTTGTGATGCACGAGCCAGCCGTCGCGCGCGATCGCCACCACGGCGCCGGGCACGCGCTTGGCCGCGATCTCGCGCGCGAAGAAGTCATCGAGCCGCGCCAGTCCCTGATCCGAGAAACCGGCCTGATGCGCCGAAGCTTCCGGCAGCGGCGGCGCGGCATGGGCGATGTTGACGGCAAAACATGTGGCGGCGACAGCCGCGGCAATGGCAATTTTTCTCATTGTTTCCTCACCGGGGACCGCAGGCAGTTGTTATGTGGTTCGCGGCCCGCGCCGGCAGGATTAGATCACGCCGGCAGAGGCGACAAGGCGGCGCGGCGCGCGGCCGCGTCGCCCTGGCGCATGCCTTCTTGTGCGAAGAACGGCTCGACCTCGTGCTCGAACGTCTTGAGCGCAGCGCCGATCGCCTGGTGCATGTCGAGATATTTGTAGGAGCCGAGCCGGCCTCCGAAGATGACGTTCGGATGCGACGCCGTCATGGCGTGATAGGACGCGAGCATGGCGCGGTCGGCTGCCGTGTTGATCGGATAATACGGCTCGTCGGTGCGGCCGGCGAAGCGGGAATATTCGCGGTAGATCGTCGTCCGCGCCCCGACATGCGCGCGCTCCGGATGCAGATGCCTGAACTCGTGGATGCGGGTGAACGGCACCTCGGCGTCGGCATAGTTGATGACGGCAGCCCCCTGGAAATCGGCGACGTCATGGACCTCGCGCGCGAAGTCGACGGTGCGCCAGCCGAGATGACCGCAGGCATAGTCGAAGAAGCGGTCGATCGGGCCGGTATAGATCACGAGCTGGCGCGGGTTGATGCGGTCGGCGACGTCGAAATAGTCGAGGCCGAGTTGCAGCGCGATCCGGGGATGACCGAGCATCCGGCGGAAGATCGCGGTGTAGCCGTCGAGCGGCATACCCTCGTAGCGGTCGGCGAAGTAGCGGTCATCAAAGGTGAAGCGAACCGGCAGGCGGCCGATGATATCGGCCGAGAGCTCGCGCGGATCGGTCTGCCACTGCTTCTGCGTATAGCCGCGGATCAGGAGATCGTAGAGCGTGCGGCCGACCGAGGCGATCGCCTTGTCCTCGAGATTGCCGATCCCGGAAGCGCCATGCGCCGCCGCTTCGGCCGCGATCACGGCGCGCGCCTCATCCGGCGACATGATGCGGCCGAACGCGGCGCACACCGTCGCAAGGTTGATCGGCATCGAATAGACGCGGCCGTTCGCCACCGTGAAGACGCGGTGACGGTAGTCGGTGAATTCGGTGAAGCGGTGCAGATAGCGCCAGACGGTCTCGGAATTGGTGTGGAAGATATGCGTGCCGTAGCGATGCACCTCGACACCGCTGTCGGAATCGATCTCCGAATAGGCGTTGCCGCCGATATGCGGACGGCGGTCGAGCACACAGACGGAGCGGCCGAGCCTGCTCGCCACCTGCTCCGCAATCACGGCGCCGAAGAAGCCCGCCCCCACCACGACGACATCGAAACTCTCAAGCTGCATGCGGCCCCCGGCCCCGCGCGGGCCTGGGCGACAGCCCGCCGCGACATCCCGTCGGAGCTTCAACGGCGCTGCGGCCGACTTCCGGCGAAGATTTTGGTTAAGACCGCGATAATTTCGTGCCCGGAACAGCGGGCTCGGCCGTTCAACTGACAGCATGCGAGGCGCTGGGTTTACCCGCGCGCGCAGCAACAGCATCATGCGCGGGGGCCCGATGTCCGTAATCTGCGTCCTGTATTCCAGCAACACGACCTATGATTCGCTGCGCGGCATCCTCGCGATGGCCGCCGCCGAGCTCGACCGGCTCGGGCATGAGGTCAAGATGCTCGACCTGCTGGCGCCGGATTTCTCGGCCCGGCTCAATGCGCTGTTGCCGCGAAAGACCGAGACGATGGCGCTCGGCTTCTCCGGCATCGGGCTCGATATCCACACCAAGGACGGCAAGCTGTTCTGGGACGTCGCCCAGATCCCCGTCTTCACCTGGTTCTGCGACCACCCCTGCTATTTCGCCAAGCGGCACGGGCTCGAGAGCCGCTATGCCGCGCATGGCTACGTGTTTCCGGACCACGCCGCGTTCAACCGCGATCACCTGGGCGCCAACGGCGCCGTGTTCGCGACCCATATGGGCATCCCCGATCCCGGCTTCTTCGGCGGCCTGCCGCCCGAGCAGCGCAACGGCCGGCTGATCTTCGCCAAATCCGGCTGGAATCCGCTGGCGCTCGAGCGCGGCTGGCGCAAGACGATGCCGCCAAAACTGTTCGCGCTGCTGTTCGATGCGATCGCCGAGGCGCGCGGCAAGACCTGCGGCGCGTTTCCAAAGATCATCGTCGACGTCGCCGAACAGCATCTCGTTTATCTCAAGCCGGGCGGCGACCTGTTCAACGTGATCCTGACCCGGCTCGACAACTACACCAGAGGGGTGCGCACCCGCGAGGTGGGCGCGGTGCTCGCCGACTATCCGGTCGATTTCATCGGCGGCGGCTGGAGCGATCTCGACGTCAGCGGACGCCCGGCCCGCGTGCTCGGTGCGATGACCTTCGATGCGATGCGCGAAGGCCTCGGCAGCTATCTCGCCGCGGTCTCGCTCAATCCCAACATCGACCTGTCGGTACACGATCGGGTGTTCTTCGCGCTCGGCGCCGGCACCGTGCCGGTGTTCGACGCCAACCGCTTCTCGGCCGCGGAGATGCCGCATCTCGCCCGCTACAGCTTCGGCCAGGACGCGACAAGCGTCGCCGCCGCCGTCGAGGCGCTGCTGGCCGATCCCGCCGCCGCGCAGGCGGCCACCGCCACCACGATGCGCGAGCTCTATCCGCGCTTCTCGATGCAGCGGTCGGTGCAGGACATCCACGAGATCACGATGTCGATCGCGGGCGCCGCCGGCGCCAATCTGTTGCCCGCCGAGCCGGTGCCGGCAGGCGTCTGGACGCCGAAACAGGCAGCCTGATCGCGTGCCGTTGGCATGACTACGCCAGGTGCCGTACCGCGCGCGGCGCGGACCGCCGCAGGCTTCGCCACCCGCTCATAAATCCAGTTGCCCCGTCGCCGGATAGACCACCGTGCCATCGCCCTGCACGACGGCGCCTTCGGTGAGGCGGGCGGGCTCGAGGCGGCCCTCCCCCATGATGTGGACGACGGTCTCGCCGGACGCCATGAGATAGTCGGCGACGATGCGGCGGTGGCAGCGCCACCATACGGCTTCCGAGCACATGATGGCGCAGCGCAGCCCGTGGCCCTCGTCGCGCAAATACTGCAGGCTCGCGTGAAACTGCGGCGACAGCGCATAGTCGGCGTAGTTGTGAAAACTCTCGTTACTCCAGAATCCGTTGACTGAAGGCGGCACGCCTCGCGCCTTGCCGCGCAGCCCGCCGAGATCGGCCAGATGCTCATAGGAGATGCCGGCGGCCGCCAGCGGATCGGGGAGCGTGTCCTTGTTGAACTGCGGATTGGTGCGCGACCGCGGCACCGTTCTGATGTCGACGACGCGGTCGATCCTCGCCGCAGTGAGGAGGGCGATGAAATCCTCGAGACTGCGGTTGGAATGGCCGATCGTGAAGAACGGCAGCGCCGTGCCTTTGCTAGGCATGATGGAGCGCGCTGCCCTTGTGCGCGGCGACGTGATCGGTCTTGTCGCTCTTGATCTCGTATTGCGGATCGGCCTCCGAAGCCCGGTGCATGTGCCCCTTGTAGTCGAAATCGCGGGTGTGAACCGCGATGATGGTGCCCGAGACCCGGCCGGCCTCGGAATTCCATCTGACGTGATCGCCGACCTTGAATCGTCTGGCCATCTCGCAACCTCCGGCTTGGTCGGGCGCGTCCGATGATTTGGCCTGGCAAATATCGGACTCAACCTGACCATGCTCGCCGAAGACGACAAGATCACCGACCTGCAAATCGTCAGCCAGTTGCCGCGCGGGCTCTGATCCCCTTTGGCCAAAGCGGCTCGGGGTCTGTTGCGCCGCGGGCGAAGGACGGCGCGCCATTCAGAACTTATGTTATTGAAATCGCAGCATAATATTTTGCCGAGAATGATGAGGCTGGAACCGGCCGGAGCTCCCGCCTGCGAACACCGGGTCAAGGACGGCTTCGTCATGGCGAGAGGCGTTTCAGGAGGAAGTTCAAGGGTTTGGACTTCACACGCGTGCGCGTTCTTAGTCGCACAACAGCTTCGAGTTCAAATCGTCGTGCGAACCTTGCGGACCTCAACCTAAGGGCCACCTGATGCGACGAATGTGAAGGACCCTATTTCGGGACCGGCCTCCCGCCCAGGCTCGATCGAGCCAGCCGGTCATGAAGGGACAAAACGCCGATTGAAAAACAATGAGCTTCCTTCCGGGCTGAAACTTACAGCAAGCGCAGAACGATGCGTAAAGAATGTCACGATTTCGTTTGGTTGACGGTCGAAATTGAGCCTCCCTATGGTTGTGCGGCTAAGGAGTCGCATCTAGCGTCGGCGCCAGCCGGATTTTGATGCAAGCCCCCTAAGGACGATTTCCCGCGACGCAGCCTGACGCCTGCGCCGCCCATGCGGCTCCTTTTCGGAGTCGCCAGACCTGGAGACGACTGCAATGTCTACCTCTGCATCCCCGAAACTCGCGGAATCGACCGCCGTCAACGAAGCCATCAAGGCGCGGATGGCGCCGAAGCAGGCGACGCAGGCCGCGCCGGTCGACATCACCGCCAATCCCGTGGCCAAGATCGTCTTCAATCCCGAAGCCGCGCCGGAAGAGCGCAGCCGCCAGATCGGTACCCTGCTCTCGCCGGACCTTGCCGAGGAGTGCAAGGCGTCGATCAAGCAGCTCGAGGCCTACAAGGAATATCTGGCGCAGCAGCGCACGCTGATGCAGCGCAAGCTGATCGAGCTGTCGTCGACGACCGTCTTCGCCAAGATGAAGCAGACCTTCGCGGACATGAACAAGGGCGTTCTCGACTTCCGCGAGATGATCCGGCCGCTGGTCGACAATCTCGATGCGCTCTACACGCTGCGCACCGCCGGCGACAATGTCGTGCTGGATACCTTCGCGGAGATCGAGGAGGATCGCAAGCGCGAGGCCGATTGGGACCGCCGCACGTCGGGTGTCGAATCCGAAGCGCGGCAGATCACCTCCGACAAGGAGATGCTCGAGCGCGACATCGCCAAGCTGAAGACGCAGACCGGCCTGTTCGGCGGCATCAAGAAATCCGCCCAGGCCGAAATCGCCGCCAAGGAGCTGCTGATCGCCAAGCGGATCGATGACCTCAAGACCTGCCGCGACAAGGCGCAGGCGATCATCGTGGAGAAGGCCGAGCGCGACGCCAAGCAGGGCAAGTTCAAGGCCGAGAAGGACCAGGTCCGCAAGATGCTCGACATCTCCGGTCCCGAGCACGTCAAGCGCGTCGAAGGCATCATCAAGGCGGCGCTCGACTACATCGACAAGTCGCAGGTCACGGTCTCGGAACTGCGCGACGAACTCGGAGGGATCGAGGGCCAAGCCGACAAGCTGGTCAAGATCAACTCGCAGATGATCACGGTGGTTGCGATTCTCGACAAGGGCATCGACCTCGCCTGCGCGGCGAACAAGGACAAGGTGCAGGCGCTGTCGACCGCGAAAGAGGGCGAGGATACGCTCGCCCGTCTCGAGCGCGAGCGCAAGAAAAACGATTTCGAGCGTCACGTCACCGCCCTGCTCGACAGCGGGCGCGGCACCAAGAAGACCGTGGCCGATCTCGAGAAGGATGCGGTCGACGCCAACACCTTCCACGACGCCCTCGGCAAGCAGAACGTCAACCTGCGTGAACTGTCCAGCGACGGTATCGCGAGTGTCGCCACCAGCCTGAACACCACCATTCAGGCGCTCAACAACTCGGCGCTCAACGAGGCCTCGGAGAGCGTGCGCGATTCGATGCGGGCGATGAATGCGGTGACCGACGACGTCGCCAACAAGGAGGTGATCCGCCAGGCGCTGCAGGTCGACGAGCAATCCAAGCGCATCATGGAGAAGGTCGAGTCGATGTCGAACATCGCCGAATCTCTGCAGGCCGCCAACAAGCTGCGCGAAGACGGGCTGTCCAACATCCAGAGCCGGCTCGGCGAGCTCAACGATGTCACCGCCACCGTACGGGCGCGGCTGCAGGAGAGCATCGGCATGGACGCCAAGGATCCCGGCGCGGCGGCCGCTGCCGCGGCGCCGAAACCGGTCGACGACAAGGAAATCACCTTCGGGCAGATCTGAGGCCCCGACCCGGACCGGCGCTGCCGGTCCGGCCTTCCGCACCTGCAAGCCTGATTGACCGCAAGCCTGACTGATGGACATCGCAAATGGCCGACAACTTCCTGATCACCGGCAGCGACAAGCTCGCCAGCCGGAAGAACTTCAAGCTGGTTGGCCGCGCGGAGAAGTTCGAGGAGCTGTGCACTATCCTGACGCGGATGGAAGCCAACAGCGTGATCGTCTCCGGTCCGAGCGGCGTCGGCATCACCACGCTGGCGCTGGCCCTGCAGGCGCGCAAGGCCGACCCCGACGCGCCGTTCGACATCGTCAACAAGCGGCTGTTCTGGCTCGACACCGATGGCCTGTTCGGCCTCGGCGACAACGACGCGATCGTCAAGCAGTTCAAGGCGATATTCGCCATCCTGAACCGCACCCCCGATAGCGTTCTGATTGTCGAGGACACGCTCGATCTGATCGATGCGCTGCGCAACAGCGGGCTGATGCACATCGTCAATGCGTTGACGGCGATGGTGAAGGCGAAGAAGACGCAGGTCTTCCTCGAGGTGCGCGAGGCCGACCTGACGCAGGTCCTCAAGTGCCATTCCGACTTCCGCGATCACTTCACGCTGATGGATCTGACCGAGCCGGTCGGCGCCGAGCTCGAGGAGATCGCGCTGCATGGCGCGAGGGATCTCGAGGAGAACTACGAGGTCCGGATCGATCCGGCGGCGGTCAAGGCCGCCATCGACATGTCGAGCAAGTATCGTTCGCTCGACACCGGGCTGACTGCGGCGCAGCCGGCGCGCACCCGCACCCTGCTCGATCGCGGCATGGCGCGCTATTTGCTGCGGGCGCATTCGACGCCGCCGCTGCTCGCGGAGCTGGAGGCGGAGCTCGCGCGTCTTACGGCCGGCGGGCCGGCTTCCGGAAACGAGGAAAAAGCCGCCGCCGTGCGCGCCGCGATCGCGCGCCACAAGGCCGAGTTCGCCGAATACCAGGCCAGGATCAAGGGCTACTATGCGGCGCAACGCGAGGGCGAGAAGTCGATCGCGCATATGGAGGCCCAGCTACGCGGGCTCGAGGAAGAAGAAAAGAAGCGGCACCTCGACGAGCCCGCCGGCAAGGCCTCGGCGAGCGATGCCGACTTCGATCTGATCGCCAGGGCATCCGGCTATGCGACGCCCGAGATCCTCCAGCTGCGCGGCGACATCGCGCGGACCCAGGCCGCCGTCGACGAAAATCGGGTGAAATACAAGGCGGTCACCAGGGAGATCAACGATCGGCTGCTGTTCACCGCAGCGATGGTGATCGATGAATTCTCGCTGATCTCCGGCATTGATGCCTCCAAGCTCAAGCAGAACGACGCCGTCAAGCTGCTCAATCTCCACGGCTCGCTGAAGCGGCGCGTGTTCGGTCAGGACGCGGTGCTCGATCACGTCGATCGTGCCGTCAAGGTCTGGCGGCGGGGACGGCGCACCGACAGGCCGCTGCCGTTCCTGTTCTGCGGCGCCAGCGGCGTCGGCAAGACCGAGGTCGCCAAGGGGTTGGCGGAGGCCTTGTTCGACACCGACAAGGCGTTGAACCGCTACGACATGGGCGAATTCATGGAGAAGAACGACGTCACCAAGCTGATCGGCGCGCCTCCGGGCTATGACGGCTTCGCGGCCGGCGGCGAGATGACCAACTCGGTGCGGGCCAATCCGTATCAGGTCATGCTGTGGGACGAGATCGAGAAGGCCCATCCCGACATCTTCAACATCTGCCTCAACATCCTCGACGACGGCCGCTGCCGCGACAATCTGGGCCGCAAGGTCGAGTTCGGCGACGTGGTGATGCCGATGACCACCAACATCGGCGCGGACCATGCGCTACGGGTCGGTACCGGTCCCGGCGACCTGACCCAGGAAGAGGCCTACGAACTCACCATCCGCGACCTGAAGAAGGCCTTCCGGACGGAATTCCTGAACCGCTTCGAGGGACGCGAGAACATCATCCTGTTCCACAAGCTCAACATGGACACGATCGAGAAGATCGTGTTCCGCGAGATCTCACGCATCAACGCCTTCTACGCCGCGCAATCCATCGAGGTGCGCTTCCCCGAGGCCCAGCTGCGGGAGTTCTGCGACAAGACCTATTCGCCCGAGATCGGCGCGCGCGGCCTGCCGGGCCGCATCAAGCGCATCGAGGCCATGATCGTCGAGAAGACGATGGCGGACGGCGCCTTCGGCGGCACGCTCGACATCGGCTTCGATGCCACGAGCCGCAACTTCACGTCGAGCTGGATGCCCCATGACCGAAAAGCCGCATGACGACGCCGACGCGTTGCTGGACGGCATCGACAAGACGCTGTCCGACTTCAAGACCAAGGCCTATGAGGCCAAGAAGTCCTATGACCAGTCCGACCTCGGACGCGCCCACCGCGAGCTGAGCATGCTCGGCCGGTTCTGGTCGCAATTCGTGCGTTCGTGCGGGTGGATCTACCTGACATTGATCGCGCCGGTCACCTGGCGGCTCTACCGCTTCGTGCGATGGGCGTTCGCCCGCTATCGCGCGCTCTGGGCGCGCTGCGTCTACGCCAAGGACGCCTATGGCGATCCGGAATTCAGCAAGGCCCGCGGCGGAATGATGATCCTGGCGACGATCGCGGCCTGCTACATCGTCTACGGCACGGTGACGGTCGCGGCGACCTTGCCCTGGTACCTTGCCACCGTGCGACACGACGAGCAGTTGTATCTCTCCAACTCGCAGAATCTCTCGAGCTCGCAAACCGACGGCCTCGAGACCCACGAGGTCTACGGTTGCGAGACCCTGCCCTGCACCGATCAGAACACGGTGACCTTCCGGGTGCGTTCGACCTGGTTCAATGAGATCTGGAGCATCCTCCATCATGGTGCGCTGTTCTATCCCGGCTACGTCGCCGCCGCGGTCAGCCCGGTGCTGAACCGCTGCATCATCACCTCCTACGGCATCCGCAAGAAATTCCTGGTGCGAACCTGGGAGCTCTATCCCGACCTTGTGCAGGTCGAATGCATGCCGACCGACGCCGGTGGAGGCAAGGACGGCAAGGTGATCGACAACAAGGACTATCGGTAGGTCCACATCAATGGACGGGCAGGTTTTGGCCCGCGGCTACCTTGAAGAACTCTGCTTCGAAGGTGAGCCCTGCCAAAATATCGCAAAACAACCCCATGCAAAGTAGGGGGCAGCCGCGCGCTGCTCGAACAGCGGCTTGACACGTCGGGCAACTCAGTGGCATTATTCTATTATTCAGAAATCGTGTAACCACGCGTCTTGGCGGGACCTCCGGTTTGCGATTGCGGCCGAAAAATACCCACAATTGAAACTGCACCGGTTCGCCGCGGCGAACGATCGCCCACGCGTGGCCGCATGCCAGGGAATGTCGGCATGAGCACCGCTCCGGACCCCTATTCCGCCATTGCGGTGACAGTGCACCAATAACCACGTTCACAGCGCGTTCGCCGGCACGGCCACTGTAATTATTTTGTGCACTGTCACCGTAATACCGTTGCTGCCTCGCCGGGCGTTACCATTGATACCTCGCCACACCCTTGCCGGCGTAGCTGCGCGTGACGCTCGAGAACTCGCCTTCGAACGTCGCGGCAGCGGACCAGCCGTTGCGCCACGTCATCTCCGCCGAAGCGGTGGTGAGCGCGGCATCGTGCGCCTGCGCAGCGCCGTTGACCACGAAGCTTGCACCGGGCAGCGCCTGGAAGGTCGCCGCGACATTGCGATCGGCGTTGAAGTCGTGCGCCCATGCGGCGCGGCCACGCAGGGTGAGGATCGCCTCGTTCAACGCGAACGACCTGTCGCCACGCACGCCGAGTTCGCTGCGTGTGGCGGTGACGCTTTTCGAGGCGTAGCTCAGCGCGAAGAGGTTGCTGCCGGTGATCGCCTGCTCCGCATAGGCCGGCAGATCGAACCTGGTGAACTGGCCGGCGACGTAAGGCGTGAGACCGACATTGCCGGCCCACGGCGCCACGAAGCGGTAACCACCTTCGAGCCGGCCGGAGTAGGCATTGGCGTTGAAACGCGCCTGCAGATGATCGGCCCCCGCAACCGTGACGGTGCGGTCGGTGGTGACGTCCTGCCAGCCATAGGCCAGCGCGCCGGTGACATAGGCCGGGCCCGAATTGTGCCGGACGAATGCGCCGGCCTGGAACAGATCGGAGCGGCCAGTGCCGCCGTTCGCGACGCTGAAGCTGGTGCCGCCGCCGGCCAGCGCAAAGCCCGCAACGGTGGAGGGTGAGAACCAGTAATCGGCGCCGGCCGTTCCGCCGGCGATGCGGCTGGTGGCGGCGTTGGAGCCGAGCGCTCCATTGCCGTCGGTGGTCCGCGAGCCGCCGAAGCCCGCGGCCCACACGCTCCAGCGCGGCGCATCGACTTGCGCGGGCGGCGCCTTGCGATAGACGGCGGCATAGGCATCGCGCTCGGCACCCGAGCGCCGGCGGGCACCGGCGTAAGCGAGCGTATCGCTGTCATCAGCCGCATAGCCCGTCGCACCACCGCCTGGCGAAGTGACGGGATCGCCCCGCCCGGCCACGAACGGATCGGTCAGCACGCCCATGAACAGGTTCATCGCGTCGAACGTGGTCTGCTGCGTGCCGGTCGCGGTCTCGCCCGAGGCCTGCGTCAGCGCACTGAGCAGCGGGGCACCCGACAGCGCGAACAGAGCGTTAAAGCCGGCCGGCAAGGTGCCGCCGCCGGTCAGCGCGTTGTCGATTCCTGCCGCGACGTTCCGCTGATTGATATTGGCGTTGCCCGGCAGCGACGGCGACAGCAGACCGGGGTCGAGCGTCAGCAGCACGTCGTTGCCGACATAACTGAGCCGTGCGTTGCGCGCGAAACTGCTGGCGGTGAGGAAATCGACGCTGGAGAACCTTCCGCTCACGGCGCCCGCCGTCACGATCGTGTAGGTCGTCGTCGCCGCAAGGCGCACCAGCGGATCCACCACCACCTTGCCGGCGAGTGCCGCCGCGCCGGTAACGACGGTCTTGTCGGCGCTGCTGCCCGACACCTGCACCAGATAGGTCGAAGCCGCGGTCAAAGTCAGGCTCCCGCTCACGGTGAGCGTGCCGATCGAATTGCCCGGCGAAAGGGTCCCGCCATTGATCAGCGTCGAGCCGACCGTGCCGGTGCCGCCGAGCGTGCCGCCGCTGTTCACAGTCAGGCTCGCCGCCGAGGCGAGATTGCCGTTCACCGACAGCGTGCCGCCATCGACCGTCACCGGTCCCGCGTAAGTCGACGTGCCCGTGAGTGTCCAGTTCGACGATCCGGTCTTGTCGAGCAGTGTCCAGCCCGCGCCGATCTGGCTGGCGTCGAAGCTGTTGCTGCCGGAGCCGGCGAACTGGAACGTATCCGTGCCGCTGCCGACCGCCTGGCCGGTCAGCGCCGCCGCCGGTCCGCTCATGATGAAGAGATTGTTGGCGCCGCCGAGGGTCACGGCGGTGCCACCCGTGCCGGTGATGCTGCCCGCATTCGTCACCGTGAAGCGGCCGGTTCTCGTCTCGAGACCGGTCGCGCCGCTGATCGCGCCGTTGTTCGTGACCGTGTTGGCGCCGCCGCTACCGCCGGCTAGCAATAGGCCGGCTTCGGTCGTGCCCTGCACGGTGGCACCGGCGCCGACCGAGATATGCGCGTTGCCGGTTCCGAGCGTACCGGCAGAAACGCCATCTATATTGGAAACGATGTTGCCGTTCACCACGACCGTGAGGTCGCTGGCATTTGTCCGGTTGAGGATCGACGCATCGATGCCGACCGTCGCCGCGAAGATCGTGCCACCGGTCTGCGACACGCTCACGCTTCCGATTCCGGCACCTCCTCCGTTTGCGAAAATGCCATAATTGAACGCAGCGCCGGCGGTGCCGATATTGGCGTTCGACGTGACGTTGATGCCACTGCCAAAAGCGACGATGGCGAACGCGTTACCGGCGGCGCCGGGGGAGCCGCTGGCATTCGCGATTGTCGTGTTACCGGTCAGCGTGGCGGAGACGTTGCCGCTGGAATTCAGCAGCAAGCCGGTCCCGTTGCCGTCTGTCGTCGTGAGGCTGCCGCCATTCAGGAAGACATCGATCGCGCTGGTACCCGCTTGTGTCCGCAGGGCGGTCACGCCGGAAAAGCTTGCCGTGACGGGCGCGCCGCTGGTGCCGACCGCGATGGCGCCGCTACCACCAGCGATTGTTGTGTCAATGGAGAGGCCGAAGCCCGAGGTTGAGCTGGCACTGCCATTGCCCGAGTAAGCGATGTCTCCACCGCTGGAATTGAGAGTGAGCCCGTTTCCGGCCCCCGTCACCGCGCCGTTGTTGCTGAAGGTGATGGGAGCTCCGGACTGGGTCGTGGTGATCCAGAGCCCGTTGCCGCTGATCGTCTGGCCGGCATTGACCGTGCCCACTGCGCCGCGCAAATTGAACAGCTGCGTGTAGGCGTTCGACGTCGTCGATGCCCCGTCGACGTTTGTCGTGAGGATTGTCGCCGTGGTATCGCAGGTGACGGAATTTGGTAACGCTGTGACAGTGCAAGCGGCAAGTGCACTACCTGGATCGCCGGCAATCACGGCGGCGAAGGTCCCCGAGAAGGCCGTCCCGGCGAGCAGCGCGCGCCTGAGCGTCGCTCGCGATTGTTGAAACTGTTGCTGCATTGCCCCATCTGCAATTTGGTGCCCACGTTCCCGGGCCGTGATCTTGGATTCGTCAAGCGCGCACCACTGATGGGCGTCGATCGCACCTGATGGATGGAAAGTATCCGTCAGGCATCCTCATTCAGCGGCGTCAGCGCGGCTGCGGCACGATGCGAATGTAGGGCTTCGGCGCCTTCCAGCCTTCGGGGTAAGTCTTCCTGGCGTCCTCGTCGGACACCGACCCCGCGATGATCACGTCATCGCCCTGCTTCCAGTTCACGGGCGTCGCGACCTTGTGCTTCGCGGTCATTTGCAGGCTGTCGATGACGCGCAGCACCTCGTCGAAGTTGCGGCCGGTGGTCATCGGATAGACCAGGATCAGCTTGACCTTCTTGTCGGGCCCGATCACGAACACGTTGCGCACCGTCTGATTGTCGGCCGGGGTGCGCTTCAAGGGATCACCGGAGACGGCCGCCGGCAGCATGCCGTAGAGCTTCGAAACGCTGTAGTCGGTGTCACCGATCATCGGATAGTTCGGCGCGTGACCTTGCGTCTCCTTGATGTCCGCGGCCCAGCCGGCATGGCGGTCCACCGCATCGACCGAGAGGCCGATGATCTTGACGCCACGCTTGTCGAACTCCGGCTTGATCTTGGCCATGTAGCCGAGCTCGGTGGTGCAAACCGGCGTGAAGTCCTTCGGATGCGAGAACAGCACCGCCCAGGAATCGCCAATCCAGGCGTGGAAGCCGATCTTGCCCTCGGTCGTTTGGGCCTCGAAATCCGGGGCGATATCATTGAGCGCGAGTGCCATGGTGCATCTCCTTGTGTGGTTCTTCGGTGCCGGGGTATTGCGGGCCGAAGACCTCGAGGCGAGCTCGCGCCGATGGCGTCGCGAGCTTCACCCAATTGATTTTGCTATCCAAATTCAGCTCGAACGACATCCCACAATCGGGATCGTTGATATCTGCGCCCGGCTCTACCGAAAGTCATGGTGTCGTTCTGAAAAAGTTCTTAAGCATCACGCCATGGCCATGAGCTACATCATCGGACCGTTCCGGTTGGATGCGGACGCCGCGATCCTGTTTCGCGGCGGCGCTCCCGTTTCGCTCGGCCAGCGCGCCATCGCCGTGCTGCGCGTGCTGGTCGAGCGCGCCGGACGCCCGGTCTCGAAAGACACGCTGATTGAATCGGCCTGGGGCGGCCTCGTCGTCGAGGAGAGCAATCTTCCGGTCCAGATTGCGGCATTGCGCCGGGCGTTTGGCGAAGAGCCGGGCGGCGAAGGCTGGATCGTAACCTTGCCGAAATACGGCTATCGGTTTGTCGGCCCGCTGAGCCTCACCACGCCGGCTTCCGCCGCTGGGGCGCCAGCCGCGGATTCTCCCGCTCCGACCGAAACGCTTCCGCTTCCGGTCCAGCCGGCCGTCGCGGTCATGCCGTTTCAGAACATGAGCGGCGACCCGCAACAGGAATATTTCGCTGATGGCGTCGTCGAGGAGATCATCACGACGCTGTCGCGCTTTCGCTCCCTGTTGGTCATCGCGCGCAATTCCAGCTTTACCTACAAGGGCCGCTCCGTCGACGTGAAGCAGATCGGCCGCGAGCTGGGGGTTAGCTTCGTCCTCGAGGGCAGCGTGCGCAGATCGGCCGACCGCGTGCGCATCACCGCACAGCTCATCGATGCGTCAACCGGCGCGCATCGATGGGCAGACCGGTTCGATGGCGCGCTCGAGGATGTGTTCGATTTGCAGGACAGGATCGCCCGGCAGGTCGTGGGGCTCCTGGTACCCAAGCTGGAGCACTCCGCGATCGAGCGCGCCAAGCGCAAGCCAACCGAAAGCCTCGGCGCCTACGAATATTATCTGCGCGGCACCGCCGCCATCTACCGGTTCACCATCCGCGAGGCCAATGTCGAGGCCTTGCAGCTGTTCAAGCGGGCAATCGAGCTCGATCCGGAATTCGCGTCCGCCTATGGCATGGCCGCTTATTGCTACGTCAAGGACAGAACGAACCGATGGCCGACGGACGATCTCGCGCGGGACATCGCCGAGACCGATCGGTTGGCCCGCCATGCGATCCGCCTGGGCAGCGATGACGCGCTGGCGCTGGCGACCGGGGCGGGCGCGCTGGCCTATGTCGTCCGCGATCTCGACACCGGCGCGGCCTGCATCGATCATGCCCTTCAGGTCAATCCGAACCTGATGTGGGCGTCCTATTTCGCCGGTTTCATCAAGAGCTGGATGGGCGAGCCGGAGGCCGCCGTCACGCACCTCGCTTACGCGATGCGCCTCAGCCCGGTCGATCCGCTGATGCCGCTGATGCAGGCGGCGATGGCGCACGCTCATTTCTTTGCCGGCCGCTACGAGGAGGCGTCGTCGTGGGCCAACACGGCGCTGCGGGGCACGCCGAAGCTGCTGCCGGCTTTGCGCATCGGCGCATCGGCGGATGCCTTTGCCGGACAATTGGAGCCGGCGCAAAGGACCGTGGCCCGGCTGCTGCAGATCAATCCCAATGAGCGCGTGTCCAACCTGGAGGCCATCTACGGACCTACCGGCGTCCGGACGATGCCTGGCGATACGGCGAAGGACTGCGGCGAGCCGGATTGCCGGAATGAGTGCCGCAGGATTATCCGACTGAATTTTCTGGGGCACGATCCAGAAAATCGTGCAGCGGTTTTCCCTGCGATTCCGACAGGCAAGGCTTGTCCGACAGGCAAGGCTCGGGATTTGCCGCGTCACGCACACGCACCGCAGCACTGAGATGGCGGTGCTGGACGTTCATACCTTTGACCGGGTTGGTACGCAGGGGCGGGATCGAACCATCCGGCTTCGCCCTTCGGGCTACGCCGGGACGAGCCTTCGTGCGGACGGCTTGTTGGCTACGGCAGCACTGAGCTGGATGGTGACCTGTCGGCTCGGCGCTACCGCGACTTTGACGTTGTTCCGAAAACCAACAGAAGGTACCATCGAACTCGTTAGGGGGGATTTGCCCGCCGCTTCAATAATTCAAACTGACGCAACGGCTGGCGCATCAATAAACATTTAGGTGCTGCGGCGAGCGGCACTCCAGTCTTTGAGGCCAGCGGCAATTGTGCCGCTCGATCGGTCACAACTTATCTGCCCGTGCTCGCGAGCGGCGAGTTCGGCGGGGAAGGGATTTGTCATGCCTTTATTCAAGAAACCACATGATACGACAGACGATATAGAATTCTGGTACTGGGCCCCGGACAGCAACCCGACTGACATTACGAGCCCCGCGGCACTGTATTCTTTTAGCGCTCCCAACAACCCATTGATCAGCAGCTTGCTGCACAGCCCGGCCGCCAGCGACGTCGTTCACGCCCGCAGCATCACTTTCACGTTGCCCGGCTCACCAGGCGTGACCGTCAATGTTGTCGAGGACAACGGCAACTTGGACTTCAATCTGGCGACCACTTCGTCGGCTGACCTGTCTGGTCTGTTTTTCGATTTTACGTCCAGCAAACTGTCAAGCCTGTCGGTCAGCGATAGCCTCGACATCACGCAGTTCGTGACCGGCACGGGTGCGGTCGGCAACCTGACGAATGGCGTCAACCTCAATGGGCTCGGGGTGTCGCGGTTTGACGTTGGAATGGAATTCGGGACCGCAGGTATCGGCGGCGACCATAAAGATATCCATTCCGAAAGCTTCGTCCTGAGCGACAGCGCGCACAACCTGTCGATCGACGATCTGCATCCAAGCGGTGAAACCGGTACCTTGGGCGTAAGGACCCTCAGCGTTGGGCAGAAGCTCGAGGCGGTCGCGCCTTATGCTCCCACCGCCCAGCCCGACACGGTGACGACGCCGGAAGACGTATCGATCACCATTGGCGCAAGCAATCTTGCGACCGACCTCAACAAGGGCGCCGTTTTGACGATCGACAAGATCGGCATCGGCGTCGAAGGACCGCAATATGGCACCGTCTCAATCTCTCCGGACGGCAGGAGCCTGACCTATACTCCGACGATACTCGATCACCTGGTCGACGGCGTTCTGACCGGCAACCAGGATGCGTTCCAGGTCAGTGTGAAAGACAATTTCGGCGGTGAAGTCACAAGCTTCGTCACAGTGAACGCAACGCCGGTGGCGGACAAGCCCACGGTGAACGTGTCAGTGCTGACACCGCACAGTGGTGACCCGATCAACGAGGTCCGCCTGCTGATTACGTCCCACTCCGGCGACCACGGGACGGTGAACCAGGGTTCGGATTTCCTTTCGAACATCATGCTGAACCTGAGCGGGGACGTCACGGACGGCACCACGATCATCGGCGACAGCGGCGGGCTGGTCGCAGCCAAGACCGGGATCGATAGCAGCCACGTGATCAACCTCTCGACCCACAATCTGGATACTTTTTCCGACGAGGTCGATCTGCTGATGCCGGCGGGCACCTCGCTGAGCGACAACCTGGCGGTCACGGCGACCGCGGCCGAGACCGAAGCGACGGCGACGACGGCCACGGGAACCTATGATCAGACCATCGGGATCAAGTTCCAGCACAATGACGAGACACCGCAGTTCCAGACTCTGGCGAACGACAGTATCTGGAACACGGGCAGCAGTTTTTCGGCCTCAAAAGACCTGTTTTTGGGAGCAGATCTTAGTCTGAATGCATCGGCTGGAGCTTTGGGGGTCGATTTCTCCTCGACAGGGACATTCAAGGCCGGCCTGACCGACACATTCAACATCAACGGCGGCACCATCACCGCGCATCTGCCGTTCGACGTCACTGTCGACACCACCTACAACACGACCACCGATACACTTCTCATCCACACCAGTGACGCGCTGAAATCGGGCGCGAGCTTCACCACGACAGGTCCAGGCGGAAGCTTCACCCTGGGCGCGCTGTTCGACTTGAACGACACGTTGTCGCTTGGTGGAAGCCTGATAGATACCCTTGGCCTTGGCTTTTCGTATCCGTTTGATGTCCAGAGCAGTTCGGCCAGCCTGATCCCTGGGAATACGTACGGAGGCGGCAGCATCACCGACTCCGACACAACCCACTACAAGATTCCGGTAGGCCCCGACCCCTTGGCGCCGATCGGATATATCTATGCGGCCTGGCCCCTGTTATCGGCCACGAGCACCACACAGGCCGGCGATACGATCACCGGCAATGCGGCCAGCAACAACTTCATCCAGTTCGATCTTGATCTGCTTCGCTGGGCTGCGGCCGAAAACCCTGTTGTCTTCGGACCGATCGAGGGCGTTCTAGGCCCCCCGCTCAACGATCCCAACGGCTTTGCGATCCTGCAGGCCTTCGCCAACGTCGGCGCCAACTTGCAGCAAAGCTTCGCACTTCAAGCCCAGCACCTCGACGGCACATTCCATTTCGCCGACGGCTCGACGCAGTCGTTCGTCGTGGGGCAGGACATCACGATCCCCAATGCGTCGAAGCTGGCCGGTCCCGACGGCAATGTCACCTTCAGCCTGTCCCTGACACCTGACGCGACATTGGAGGACAAAACCTCGGTGGGGGTCAATGTTGGCGCCGATCTCTACCTTCTCAACAACCTGCCTTCCGTTGTGAACGATCTCATCAACACCCCAATCCACCTCACCGGTTCGACCGGGGTCTTCAGCATCCCGATCGCGGACAACGGCCCGTTCCAACTGGCGTTTGATAGTCACAACTACAATTTTGTCGTGTAGGTCCGCCACGAGACCTCGGCAAGGCGCGACATTCTTCGTCCAACTAAAGCACGATCCGGAAAACTGCGACGCGGTTTTCCGGATTGTGCTGTCGCGGTTGCAGACCTGACGCTAGTGTTCGCAGTGACGAAGGTGAGCGATAGCGGCGCGGCAATTTTAGCTAACTTGGGCGAACGGGCGGTTGCGGTTAGCGACTATGGATCCGCCGTCCCTTGTCAGGCGTCCCATTGTTGCGGTCACGCCAAAGCGCAAGGATCGCTTTCGCGAGCTTGTTCGGCCGATCAGGGCTCTCATAACTGACGACCGGTTTGCTCGGATGATCACTCATCAACTCCCCCAGGATCTCCTGGTCCAGTTGGAGCCCGTGCTTTTCGTACGGAATGGATTCGGACTTGGCTTGCTGCGCAATATAAAAGATATCGACTCGCGCCATGTCCTTGGCCATCGTCGCGGCTTCCTGCAGGGTATCGCAGCGAAACGATGTGTATTCCCAGGCAGGATCGCTGAAATGAAGTATCTTGCGGGTGCTCTCATCGAGCCTGCCGCGTTCTTCTTCAGAGCGCGAAATGATGATCACGTGGGCGATTTTCGGATTCATCTGTCCAGCCACCGCACGAGTGCGCCTCCAAGATTTAGTTCGCCCACGAGTGTGAGGGTTCAACGCTCTGGAATTAGAGCGACGGTTTCGGGAGGCACCACCTGCTCCGGCGCAACGTCCTCATGTCGTGCCACCGGCCTGAAGAATGGCGATCATGAGCCTTTGCTGGTTTGATGGTGACCTGCCGCGGCGTATTTCCCCCAGATGGTCATCCGAGACTCTAACGGCCGCTGGATGAAAATTCGGTGGCAGGTCAATTCCAACGAACTGTCCGCGAACACCAGCAGAGTCCGCCAAATTGAGAGTGGGTCGCGATCCATTTTTCTCAACGAGAGGAAACAAGCCGCCAGCATCACTTAACTTGAAGGGTTTCTCCCGGGGCTTGCTGTTGCGGCAATTCCTCAATCCACCAACAACGTTATCCGCAGCTACCAACAGAGCGTGGGACGGGAGACGGACGTCGACGGAACAGGCGGATAAAAACGCTTGGGATATAAGGAGGTTATGGCTGGGGACAGAAACGGAAGCCCACGGAAGGCATCATGGTGCCCAGGGGCGGGTCGAAATAATCTCATGTATTCAGTACGTTAAATGGAAATGGGACACCAGAGGGTCCCATTGAATCTCATGGCGTTCTCCATGCAATGTCCCACCGGGCAGTATCCGCAGGCTGGCCGATCTCGGCCGTTAAGAGAGGCGTCATAGCAATTTGCAGATCACGCTCAGGTAGGTCAGCAATCCGGACACTTCTTTGCAGTAGAGCAGCCGGTTCCGGTGTGCTAGAGCCGCCGACCGCCCCTGAGCACATCGGGCGCTAGAGCCAGCCAGCGGATCGATACGCGGCCGGTACATCTGGAAAAAACGGCTCCGCGTTGAACCTAGGTGATGTCACCTTCGATTACTTCGGGTCGTGGCCACGGCCCTACAAATCGAAAGGATGGAAGAAAATGACTACCACCCTCAATATTCGGGTGGACGTTGGTAATCTCGCATTAGCAGCGGCCATTTTAGCGCACGCGCTAGTGCACTAACCGGAGACACCGTCGCCATAAGGACCCACCGAAGAGACTCTTCGGTGGGTCTTCACATGTCGGGCACTCGCTTACGTATCCACCAACTCAACGGACCATATTCACGCTCATCCGAAAAGGTCGGTTTGAACTAACTCGTCAAGCCGGATTACCCCGAGTAGCTGCCAAGTCTGCGGCCTCTTGGCTTGGTTTCCGAGTGCGAATACCATGCCCTTGCTGGGATACTGTTCGTCGTAGATAGCTCGCATCCGATCCAGCCCGCCGGCCTCGCCGTATTCAGCACGCCATCGCCAGAACATCGCATGCGTTTCCCAATCGCCATTTTGGTAGTCGTGGCGACCGTCGTCGTCTTCGAACTGAAACCTGAAATCGAATGGGGACGGCTCAAGCTCCGCTAGCTCCTTGTCGAAGATGGAGGTCTGCTGAGCGGCGAGTTTGTATGCTTCTCGCTCCTCGGCAAGGTCGGCCGCCGACTTGCGTTTCGCGATGAACTTCGTGTTTCGAGGCCGAATGAGGGTTAGCGATTTGCCAAGTGCCATTGCCTCTTTCGCTGAACCGGTGATGAGCGGCGTAAGCAGCCGCGTCCGCTCGTCTTGTGGCAACTGGCCGTCGATGGTGATGCTATCTTCGTAGACGTGACAGCTCTCGCCTCGCTTATCCCGTGTCGGGGGTCGATAGGAGAATTTGACCCAATTCCAGCGGGAGAAACTGCTGTCGCCGCGAAGGTGCCGAAAGCGTACCGGGAAGAGCCGCTTCCAATGGCCCTCAGCGGTCACACCAGCACAGCAGACGGTTTCCCCGTAGGTTCTACTGGGCTGCGGCAGCGCCTTGACCAGAACGACTGCTCGGGAGCTTTGTGGCGTTACGGACATAGCGATCAGGTTCATCACCGAAAAGGTGGAACATAGTGACCTGAGTCGGTAGTGCCGTTGCAACAATCAACCTGTGGCATTCACTGGGATCACGTTCAAAGCACATCAAGCAGGTGGCCTGACTGTCTACGAGCTGGGCCAGCTCTTGGAGGCACTGCTGCGGTTCGCTCTGGGCGAGATGCTTACCGTATATTTTCCGGAACTTGTCGAAGTGCCCCGCCCTTGCGGCATCCCGTCCCGGCTTCGGGTCGCCGAGCGCCGAGAGGTGAACGTACCGGATGCCCTCTTGCTCAATGCGGTCGCGGAGCTTGTTCTTCGAGAACCCCTTCTTCCGGGAGATCGGCACGGCGCGGACATCGGCCAAGAGCTGCACCTTGACGCTTTTCAACGTGGCCACGAAGCGGTCGATGTCGGTGCCTTCGTAGCCGATGGTGTACAGCGTCGTCATCCAAATCATCCCCGTTTCGGGTTCATCTTGGTTTAGCAAAAGTAAACGACCCATTACGCCGGTGACTGAGCAGATGCAAAAAACACAGGTCGGGCAAGGCAGATGTACTAGGAATTGGCGGCCTAAGCGGCCCAATTCCGCAGCGCCGCCTCGGCTCCGGCCGGGTCTTCTTTGATGCGATAGATCGTCTGTCGGCTCAGCCCCGTCGCTGCAGCGATCTGGCCGACGCCTGCCGACCGATCAAGCATGTTGCGGACCATTTCGAGTCGATCCTTGTCGAACGTCGGTTTCCGTCCCCGGTATTTCGTCTCACCCGCTGTCGCCCTAGCGAGGGCGATGCCACCCCGCTGCGCTTCCTTGACGGCCTCGGCGTTGGCCTGTGCGGTGGCGGCCATGAAAGCAATGAGCGCGTCTCTGACGGCCTGCTGCATGGGGTCCTTGGTTGCACCGTCGAAGGTGAGCCCGTTGATCACCGTGCGGATGACGACGCCCCGCCGCATGAACTCCCTGATGGTGTCGCACACATCCCCGTAATTGCGCCCGAGGCGGTCGATCCAGCGAACGACAAGGACGTCGCCGCTGCGGAGGATGTCGAAGAGGCGCTTGCCCTCAGGACGTTCCGCGAGGTGAGTGCTTATCCCCGAGACGCCATGGTCAGCGACGACCCGGTCGATCTTGAAGCCTGCGGCCTCCGCCCCTGTCCGTTGATGCTCGACGGTCTGGTCGGCGGTGGAAACTCGCGCGTACAAGATCGTGGCCATGGACGCCCACTGTCCGTTAGGGTGATGTCCGTTGTTTATCGTGTCCGCTAGGCGAAGTCAACCCTAACGGATACTCTTTTGAGGTCACCCTACTTGTCCGCAGGGGCATACCCTTCCGGACGGCTCTGGGACGCGGCCGCGCGGGCGATAGCCTCGCGCTCGACGCGAACCGCACCGCATCAACCACGTCGGCGATGATGGCGACCACCCGGTCGATACCAAGGTCCCCGCGACGCAAGCACCGCGCTGCAACTGGAAACGTCGAAAAGTCGAATGAAGAACTAGAGTCCTCAGCAAGGAGACCAGTTCACCGACCCGCAACTATGCTCCCGCTAATAGAGCCGCTATGCCTGACGGGAAGACGCCGATGCCACGTAGCCGCAAACCAACAGCAACCGAAACGGTCGGCCATGTGAAAGCGATAGGCGAAGCAATATTTCGCGGGATGTCGCCGAGAATGACAACCGGGTTGATGGCTGTCGCCGTGTTCTTTCCAGTGCTCGTGATGTTTGCTCCGAGAAGGCCAACGAAATTGTACACCGGATGCGAACTCAAGGGAGCGATAGAAAGATGCGCCGAATTTGCGGCTGAGGTTACAAAGTGGGGCAATGTTCCGCTACCTCCTCAACATGGTGAGCCCAGCCGCGAAGATCAGATCAACGCGCTGAATGAACAGGATGAATGGCTGCGTTTAAAGGAATCCAATGAAGCGGCTGTAAAAACAAGCGCCGAATGGGACGCAAAGATACGGCGCGATTATGCACGTCGTGGCGTGAAGGACTGATCAGCGCGCATCTAGTCACGAAGCACATCGTGCCTTCTGCACATAACGGTCCGCCGATTTTTCTCCCGTAGCGGCCCTCCTATAGAGATGCGACAATATCTCTTTCCATTCGGCTTGGATTAAAGCCTCCACAGAGCATCAGCCACTTATCGAGCGCCCTCATCTCGAATAGGGCTTGCGTCATATCGTCCGCTCCCAAGCTTTGAGCCGACAGCCCGCGCTTCCGAAGCCTTTCGTCGAAAGCTGGCTTCAAGGATAGAACGGAGATCATGTAGTCGCGATAATGATGATCATGAGCACCTTTTCCCAGATCGCGAAGCGCCTTTCGTACCCTAGTGTCGTACGGAATATCATCTGAACAGCGGCGTCATGGGCAGCGGCAAGCGCGTCGATGATGCGGCCCCAAACGCCAGCCCGCCGCCAACGAACAAAGCGGTTGTAGCAGGTGGTGTACGGACCAAAGATGTCGGGCAGATCACGCCAAGGCTTGATGGCAACCCATTCATGATCGGCCAGTTCGTAGAGCATGATTCGAGCCCGCCAGTTTGGAAGCTTGAATCACAGCGATCAGGTCGGACGCAACGCTTCGAGGCAGGCGCTGGTTGGACGCTTACGGGCTAAAAGCGGACATCAGCCCGCCGACAATCCCTGCTGAAACCGCCGAAAATGACCCGAAGCGGACTTCCGGCCAACCGACCTCAGTGGCCTAGTTTGAAATTGGTAGTGGCCTGAATTCGTTGGACATCGTTCTTAGTAGGACTACTGAGGGACCAGCAAATGTTCTGCCCATATAGAGCCTGATGGGGCTGGAGAGGCGGTTCATGTCCGAGGGCTCTGGAGCCCCGCGCCTTGCCTTCCGGGTCGCGGCAGCTGCGCCCAATCGTTAATTTCTTTTCGAGAGTGGTCACAATTGACCAGCCCTGGACCGTTGACTTGTTCCAACCTTGAGCCATCACCGTCCTGTAACGGCGTCTGCCGGTGACTGAGAGCGTTCGCGCTCCCCGCCCAGAGACAAGGGAGCGTGGCATGATCGAACAGCCCCATTTCGATTCATATTCAATCCCAGCACGCGTCAGTCTTGGCATTGCTATTTTCGGCGGCTCACTGCTTATCGCGGTGATGCTTACGGGTGCCTTGATCGTGCACTGAGACCGCCGAAGTTGGTGACCTCTTTCATCTATTGATGCGATGCGGCAGGCTGGGCATTGACAATTTGGCACTTCATCGTCGCGGTATCTTAAGCCACGTAGAACGAGGAAGCACCTGATGGTGACGCTTGACCGGTAGTTTTGTCCTGCTGCGCGAATGAAGGTGCAGTGAATGCGATAACAGCAACCATCGCCAAAAGAACTTTCGTCATCTGTCCACCTCCCGGTTAGAGACAGGGCGCAATAGAGTCAGTCGATAAGAGGTTCCTGCGACAATGGATTTATTTCATATGCGAGTTGGAGTTGATTTCGTGCGCCTTCGCTTAACTTTTCCGATGTGAGCAGTATTGACCAGCCCGCATTGGCGCATTGGGCTAAACCGACTTCATCGCCGTCCGAATAGGCAGTTACCGGCGACGGAGAGATCGGTAATGCTCCCGCCCAATACAGGGGAAAGCATGATGTCATCTGTCCAGCCAAATCCGCTATACAGCCGCGCGGAGATCGGAATTCTTCCGTGCTCCAGGTGTGGCAAGCCTATGCGGTTGGCTTGCATCGAACCTGCTCAACCCGGTCATGAAGTCCGCACCTTCCAGTGCCCAGAATGCAAGACGACTGGAAGTTTTGCAGTTGTGATCTAGCCGCCACTCTAGTCGGTGTTTGCGATCTGTTGGGTCCGGTTCGGACTTCGCCTGCTGGCCGCTCCATCAGCTTATCGGCAGCCCGGGGCTCCCATTCTGACTGCGCTTCCATTGTGCGGCACTTTTACTTCGAAAGCCGGCGGCTGAATGGTAAGCTAGGCGTCCCACCGCGCGGGGACGAAACGGGACATGCCAGAAAATACCAACCACGCCATATTTGATCCCAAGGAGTTTCTCGCCAAGGTAGGCGAAGGGAAGAGCATTCTCGCGTTTCGCAAGGATGAGATCGTCTTTGCGCAGGGCGACGTGGCAGATACGGTTTTCTATATCCAGAAAGGCCGGGTCAAGGTCGTTGTCATATCCGAGCAAGGCAAGGAAGCCGTGGTCGGCATTTTGGAGCCCGGCCAGTTCTTTGGCGAAGGCTGCATGAACGGCCATTCGCTGCGTATCGCGACGACGACAGCGATGGAGGAATGCCTAGTGACCGCGATAACGAAGACCGCCATGGTCGCGGCATTGCACGATGAACCCAAATTTTCCGAGCTGTTCATGGCCTATCTGCTGACGCGCAACAGCCGGATTGAAGAGGACCTGATCGACCAGCTCTTCAACTCCAGTGAAAAACGGTTGGCGCGCCTGCTGCTCCTGCTGGCGAATTTCGGCAAGGAGGGCAGCCCTCAACCGATCAGTCCAAATATCAGCCAGGAGACATTGGCCGAAATGATTGGAACGACGCGATCCCGCGTCAGCTTCTTCATGAACAGATTCCGCAAGCTCGGCTTCATCAGCTACAACGGAAAAATCGAGGTCAACAGCTCATTGCTGAACGCGGTCTTGTACGACAAGCCCGAGATCAAGCGCGAATTGTAAGAGCGGGAGGACGTACGTGAAGATTCTCCCGGCCGGAAACGACCTGTTCGCCTGAAAAAAAGGACCGCGTCACGCGAATGAGGATCCTTTAGAGCGCCTTGCGCGTTGAGGCTCTATCGAGGGGTGGACCTGAAGGTGGGTTATGAGCGACGTTCCTCGCGATATTCAAAGAAAGTTCGAACGGCGGTGGGCCGCCAGATTTGCGCGGCCAGTGGAAGCGGGCCGGCCCGAAAGGCATCAATCTAAAAAGCCGGATCAGCCCCTCGCCGTTCCCCCCAAAACCGACAGAAAAACCCGCCGAATTGAACCGGCGGCCTTGAGGCGTGCGAGCGCGGAACCGTAAGCCGCACCGTTGTACCGCTTGCCAGCTGGCAGCTGTTGGTCGAGCGGTCGAGAAAGCGCCGCAGATGAAACCTCTTCGCATTCGCCGCTCGGCCTTACTTTTTCGGTTCGGGATGTAGCTCGCGCTTCTCGGCTTCGTACTGCTCAATCAAGAGCGAGAGGCCGCTTAGGGTCAGTTGATCCGTGATCCGCATCCTGAGCGAACGGTAGTGCGCGATCTTCTCGTCCAACTCCGAGCACTTGTTACACATAACCGGACTTCCGAACTGACACCAATAATGAAAAACCAACTCAATTTGAGTTAGTTCCGCCATTGGCTCGCGCAACCGATTACCTGGTTGCCCCGTAACTTGGGTGTCGGCCCATTCTTCCCATTTTAGTACTGCGGGCTGGCTGGGGCCGTTCGGTCCGTCCCGGTCACGAACGGCCCTATTTTTTGTTCATCTATACTGGCGAAGACGAGGATTAGGATCAGCAAGGTAAGTGCGAATCGAGACGCAACCGGCTATCGTTATGGCGTCCTATTTCATGCGCGCCGTTAACTTCTGTCGATGTGGTCAATATTGACCAGTATGTCGGCTACCGGACATGCCAGATTACCCCAATCACCGCACCGCCTTGTTGGCCCCACGGTGATGAGAACGCCATCACGCGCTCCCGCCTTCTCCAACAGAGGAGCAGCGACATGCAGCGACGCCGTTACCAGCCACAAGGCGAACCTCTATACAACCGCCTTGCCGATGAGGCAGAGCGACTTCGCAAGCTAGCGAGGGGCACTCCGCCAGGTATTGAGCGTGAGAGGTTGATCCGGAGAGCACGGCAGATTGAGACCGCCTCGCACATGACCGAGTGGCTTGCCTCGCCCGGCCTGAAGGCTCCGACCTAAATGCGCACCTCATTCAGCGATAACTACACCTTGGGTAAGTTCAACCCACCCTCCTACGCGAGCTGGCTCGCCGAACTTCGCACCCTGTTTCCTGTCCCGGAAGAATTCCTTTTGGCGGATGCGATCTTCAGTTTCGCGAGCGCATTCAAGGAAGGAAAGACGCCGCAGCAGGCTTACGAGGTGTTCGATGTTTTCGTCAGCGCAAAGGCTTCAACCTGAACGACAATAGATAGGCCGCCTCAGTTGTCTTCCGTGATCTTGCCCTTGGCTTCGCAGGTCTTGCATTTGACCGGATAGATTCGGTGGCCCGGCTGTACCGGCTACGCAACCGGCGGGAAGCCCGTTCCATTGCAGGCCGGGCAGATATGCTCTCTCTGATCTTCAGCTGCATTTTTAACCTCTTCGGCCGCCTCGGTTGGCGGCCTCTTTCATTTGTCGATGTGATCCTAAGTCGCCTGTTGGCCCATCGCGACATATTGCGCCGCCGCACAAACTCAGCCGTTATGGGGGCGAAGCGGACGTTGCGTTCGTTGCATCACGCCGCTGGGTTTATGGGTACACGGCCTAGTGAACGCTTGGGCGGCCTATTGCAAACCGAAACGGTATCCACGTCATCTGCATGAAAAGGGCGGCAAAGCTAAGGCATTCCGCTTTGCTCCTTTTCGGTAACGGTCAGATTCCCTTTGTAGCGACTAAACTCGAAGGATCGCCAATTCTTGCGGTTCGGAGCGGAGCCAAGATAGCAATTTGCCGAAATCACAACGAAGTAGGCGGTACCAGACGGCGCCGTGTGCTGCCTCGTTCGAATGGCTTCGGGATCACAGTAGACCTCCTTCTCGCCACCCATGTTGAAAGTGAAATCCAATTTAGAAATCGACAGGATTCCGGTACATTTCCGATCTTGTGTCCAGCTTGGCAGCGTGTAGTTCGTGGTGTTTCCATCCGTCGTTGGGCTACACCATTCACCGACGAAGTCGATCGGCATGATTTTATCGCCAGGGTACGCCGAACTCATCGAACGCTCGACACTCTTCCGGACGGCCACAATATTCTTGATTTCCACGCACTCGCCGGAGTCCTTGCAGATATCGACGCTTCCATCGACGACGCATCGCCCGCCCACACTGCACTTCTTTAGAACCTTACCAATTTCGGCCTTGCTTACAACGCAAATGCCCTCGCCTTCACCTCGTCCTGCGCCGAACAACAAGTCACCCTTCAACTGGTGAAGAATGCCAGAACACTGACTCTGCAACGGCTCGGCAAGGGAGGTCGCCGACGCGGGCGGGGCTGGCGATCCGATTGCTTTCGCATCACGAATGCTTCTAGATGTGGCCTCAGCTATAAGCTGGCCATCGGGAAGGACCGGCATAGTAAAGACGCGAGTTTTTGTGGGAGACGCAGCACTCCCCAAAGCATCAGCGAGAGGAACGGAAGGTTTTGCTTTGCCGACGACCCCGGCGGATTCGGCGTTGCTGCTTGGAGCAGTCTGGGCGCGAACTGCATCTGCCCCTACCGTCACCGCATCCGCAGATTTTGGCCAATCCGGGACAGCCTTATGCTCCTCAAAGGCTGGTTCGAAATCCTTCCATTCATCGTAGTATTCGCTCGGCAACCTGTATGGCTGGCAATCAACAAGGGCCTTCAGAGCATTCAAATAGTAGGCCTTGTCATCGCCCGTTTGAGCCGCGCCACCCTGCACAGGCAATTCGACGAGAGAACCATCGAGATTCAGCTTCACTCTGAACTTTGCTGCTCGCAACTCGGATGACGGATCCGGTTTTTTCCAGCACCGCTCTAACTGCGCTCTAAACAATGTTCCCCAAATCGTCGAATGATCGGGCTTAGTACTTGCATCTTGAGCAAGTAGCGTTCCAGATCCCCGAGGATCAGCACACCGTGTATGACAAGGCGCGGTAGAGATGCGATCAAAAACCGAAACATTATGGGCTCCTCGCGTGAGGTCGCTAAAATCGGCTCGTACAAATTCGGCTGGCTGCAGATTTGGTATTCCGGCTCACCTTGTCCTCGGCAAGGCAACCGTCGTCCCGTTCTGACGTACGAATTCCATTGGTGGCGGCATATATCCGAAGTAACTGCCGATCTTGTAGTTGAGATCGCAAATGTCGTTGAAGAACTCAGTCCTATGGCAGATCCCCGGGAATGAGTGGGCAACTACCGTGACACCCGTAGGTCCTGTCGCCAATGGCATGCGGTTCGACGCGACGTACGCGGCAAATAGGAAATGCTGGCTCAGGACCGCAGCAACGATCAACAGGCTCGCGATGTACTGCCAAACTGAATATTCGCGCCCGTCGTCACTCTCGTGTGTACTCCCGGCTGCGTCCTGCACATTTGCGGAGGAGCGGAGTTTCAGATCAGGTTCAACGGGCCGGTATCCCGGGCTCTGCACTTCATCGTTCGACATAAACTAAGTCCATCTCTGAAATCGATTTGAATCTACGTCGTCGAGAAGTAAGCAGGACCGTTGCTCCGCAATACCGCCGAAATGGTTGCGCTCTTGCCGTCGTTTTCTGAAACACCCAAGAAGTGCGGTTACTCGTGCATCTATCTAACTTTTTTGTTCAGTATATCGAGGTGTGATATATTGAACAAGGCCCGATGCTTTCCGCCATGGACCTGCGGGAAGTCTTTGCCACCAATCTGCGCCGTCTGAGGAATGCGAAGGGTCTATCGCAGGACACCCTCGCATACGAGGCTGAAATCAGCCGAAGCTATTTGAGTCAGCTCGAAAAAGGCTCGTTTTACGCAAGCCTGAAGATTATCGAGAAGCTTGCCTCAACGCTTGAGGTAGAGCCGGCCGAATTCTTGAAGCTACCGCCGAAGCGGAGTAGCAACGCCCGCTAGACGGGATTCTGAGCGGGTGGGCTACCATCCATGGCGGCCCTCCGCTCGATTGCAGCAGAATAGACACGGCCGATTGAGTTATCTCCGGCGTGTTGGCGTCGGCCTCGGTGTTCGCGGCAAAGCGCACAACGGACATCGTTGGTTAAATTGCAAGGGCTTGGGCCGTTGGCGCGCTCAACTTGACCCAAACGGCTTAGACGCCGTATCGATCACTCCTTTCCAGATTCTTCCTGCGTCCATACTGACGAGGCCGAAAAAACGGATAACGAGGGCGAACGCGGGCCAAGAAAGGATCCTCCGACATATCACGACGAATTTCGCTCACGTCTGCTTTGGACAACCCGAGCGCTGCACCAACAATCTCGTCGAGAGATTTGATTTCCTTTTCGATAGCGGCATCAAGCTTTTCAAGAGAAAATGACCGCCGAATTCCTTCCAACTTCTTGGCCATTTCCGCGTCTGCCGGCACCAGACAATTTAGAATAGCATTCCAATTTAACTCAGATCCCTCACTCGCCTTCAGACCACAAGCGGCAAGTTTTGCGGTCTCCTTTTCGCTAAACAACACGAAATGCTCCGTCTCCTCATTGAGCGGAAGCATCCAACCATCACTCGTCTCTTGCAATTTGCCTAGGTCGATTACGACATCGGGCTCGTCGTCAAAATATGGACCTTTGACGATCTTGGCTCCCTTTTTCATGCGGATTAGATTTTTCAGCGAGACTAGTCCAAGCTTTGCTGCCTCTGCATTCAGTTGATTGGCGGCATCAAACCGGCGCTCACAGGCTTTCAAGATTTCGTCCCGTGCGACAATCAACTGCTTCGTGGACGCAGCAATTGCCTTATTCCAAGGAAGATCAGCAACCGCGCTGGCGTATGATCAGCATCGGCAGAACGTCTGCATCGAAAACTTTTGACCAAATCAACTCGAGATCAACGATTTCGCGAATTGCCCAGCGGCCATCGGGTTGGAACAACTTTCGTAGATCACTGGCCTCCCCAGAAACGCAGAACGCAAGCGGAACGACAAATCCCAACTTTCCCGCGGGCAAGGCACCGCCACCTTGGCGGCACCAATGATCAAGGGCTCTATAGATAAAGAGAGTATATGCGTTGCTGCCGACGGAGATCCCGTTGAACGTTCTTCCGCCAACGTCGCGAGTTCCAGTAAAATAGTCTCGCGCATGAGACTCTAGCTCACTCGCCCGCTCTGCTCTGACATAGGGTGGATTGCCCACCACTGCATCGTATCCACTCTGGTCGATTTCGCCGAAACGTGTCTGCGTCGGATCGTAAAGCGATCCGGGGACCAAACTGTTCGCGCGCTCCGTGATCTTCAAGTCCGGAAAGCCATCGTGGCGAATGTCATCTCCAAAGGACAGCAAATGCCAAAGCAATTGTATCTGGCTCAACACAGCCGAGAATGGATTTAGGTCATTGCCAGCCATCCTCTCTACAGCCAGTCGAGCCTCTGCATACTCGCCAGTTCCAGTATCTGCGATCTCGCCATAGGATTGGCGGTACCGTTCGATCAAGAATGTGCCACTACCGCATGCAGGGTCGAACACCTCGGCTTCGGAAGCCAAATCTAGCCGGTTCAACAAGTACCGGGCAATTGAAGGTGGCGTATAAACTTCGCCCTGCTCTTTCCTCTGCTTCTTGTCTAGAAAACGGTCATATACGCCAGTCATACATCGTCGCTTCTTTGCCTTTTTCAGTGGTTCGGAGCGCATTGATTGCCGCCTCGAAATCGGCTCGCTGCTTAGGCGTGAAACTCATTGCGTTAGATGCCCTGGACGCCTGAGTTCATGGCGGCGTACGAGGATGCACGAGGATCCGCTCCGAAGCCTGCAAAATCCGCCATCGGAACAGGCACATGGCGATGGCTCTGCACCAAGTATTTCTCCGAAAGTGCTGACTACAAGCAGCTTGACCCTAGAACCCGACATGTCCGTCGGTTGATTCTCGAATCCACATATGACGAGCCGATTGCGCCGGGCTCGCCGAAGTTCTTCCGAGATATACCGTTGACGAAAGTGACCGCCGATGCCGTCGAAGTTCTGAGGGATCGGAAGCTGGAATTCCCGGAAGCCGCTAACTCGCGCCTGAAGGCGATCAGGCAAGTTTTCAAGTTTGGCGTTCGGAAGAAGTTCGCACCCTTCGATCCGGCTCGCGACGTGCCTTACATTAAGACTGGCTCAGCGGGTTTTCACACGTGGACCGTCGATGAGGTCCAACAGTTTGAAGGTAAGCGCGATTTTCCCCGCACGTTGACGCCGGCGGTTTGATGGATTGCCCTAGTATCGGGCGATACCGGGCCGTTCAGGCAGTGGCGGCTTTGTGGAAGTTGAAGGGCAGCAGGTCGGCAATATCGGCGTCGCCGGCGCGCCGAGGCAATTCGGTGAGGACGTGGCGCAACCACGCTAACGGCTCGACACGTGAGGCGCGGCAGGTCAGCATCAGGCTGTAGACGACGGCACTGGCCTTGGCTCCGTCCACGGTATCGCTGAACAACCAACTCTTCCTGCCAGTTGCAAAAACCCTGATGTCGCGCTCCAGAAGATTGTTGTCGATCGGCATGCTGCCGTCCCCGGTGTAGCGCGTCAGATATTCCCATTGGTTTCGGGTGTAGGATACGGCGTCGCCGAGTTTGCTGTCAGGCAAGACCTTCGGGGCCATGTCATCGAGCCATACCTTGAGAGCATTGAGGATGGGGACACTATGTTGCTGGCGGAAGCGGCGAATGCAGTCGGCCTGTGTTTCACCCTTCTCCGGTATTCCGTCCCGCGCCTGCCTTTCAACCCGGTAGAGCTGGTCGAAGAACCGCAGCGCCTGCTCGGGCGGACCGCCGCCCTTCTTCCTCGCCCTGAGGGCATCGACAAAGCGCCGCCGGGAGTGGGCCATGCAGCCGATGTGGGTGGCCCGTTCCAGCGTGCGCCATGCGGTATAGCCGTCACTCATCACGATGCCGCGGTAATCGCCGAGGAAGGCCTGCGGGTGGATTTGGCCGCGGCCCGGCTGATAATCCAGAAGAACGATGGGCTCGTGACTGCCCTTGCCGCTGCGATAAGCCCACATATACGATGTGCTGGTGGCCTTTTTGTCCTTCTCCTTGAGGACCTGAACCGTCGTCTCGTCGCCATGGATGAGAGGCTGCGATCTGAGCCGCAGCTTCAGGGCGTCATAGATGCGGGAGAGATGTTTCTCGCTCGAGCCGATCACCCAGCGACCCAAAGCGCCGCGGCTGACCGGAACGCCGGCGCGTTCGAAGGCCTGCGCCAGGCGGTAGAGCGGCGTGCCATCGACATATTTATGAACAAGCGCGAACGCCAGCGTTGAGGCCGTGGCAACGCTGCCCGGCAGCGGCTGCGTCGGCATCGGCGCGGTCACGACAGGGGCGTTGATCCCGGTGCGATCGCAATGGCGGCACCCATATTTGAAGCGTACGTTCTGTAAAACCTTCGCCTTCACCTCGATATGAAGTTGCTCGGTGACAGCCTCGCCCATGCGATGCATCTGGCCACGGCAGCAAGGACACGCCTTCTGATCGTCGGGCAGGTCATACTCGACGCGCTCACGCGGCAGGTTCGCCGGCAGCGGCCTGCGGCCGCGCTTCTTTCCCGTTGTGTTTTCGACGGGTGGCAAGCCCGTGTCCGGAAGTTCGGCGATATTGTTCGTTTCACTGCCGGCGTCATCCTCATCGGCGGCCTGCTCGGCTTCATTGAAGAGACGATCGACGTGCTTTTCGCTGCGTGGCGCAAAACGATGCAGGCGTGCCAGCGCCAGTTCTTCCTCGAGTTTGACGACGCGGTCGGCGAGCTGAAGGTTCTCCGCCTGCAGCGCGGCAATGCGCGCCAACAGCACTTCAACACTCGGATCGCCGGTTCGATTCATCGGATTCTTGAATCTGAACCGTGCCGACGCGTCAACCGCTCAACTCGAGAGCTCAGCCGGCAACCTGATATTGCCGCACCGGATGGCGGACCATCGCGTCGATATCGATGCCGTCAAGGATCCAGTGCAATTGCTCGGTCGTAAGCCGGACGACCGCCTCCTGGCGGCGCGGCCATCGGAACTTGTCTTCGGTCAGCCGCTTCAGGACCAGCACAAAGCCGGACCGGTCGAAGAACAGCAACTTCATCCGGTCGCAACGGCGATTGCAGAACGCAAAAACCGCCGGAGTGAATGGATCGAGCGCCATCGTCTCCTGGACCAGGACCGCAAGGCTGTTGATGCCAGCCCGGAAGTCGATCGGCTCACGGTGCAGATAGACCTGCAGGTCACCGCCCAGTCTGAACATGGCCCAGTGCTCCGATGATCGCCGTCAATGCATCCACATCGCCGCATTCCAGCGCGAGCTTCACGCCGTTCGGCAGCGACACGCTCACTTTGGCCGGAGAACAAAAAGCTGGAGTCCCTTTGGGTTCCGAACCACGCACCTCATCGCAAGTCGCCGGCAAATCCACCGTCGCCACGCTGTCTTGCCGCGACTGGGCTCGATCGGCGGACCCCTCAAGCTGAACCGGGATGAACGCCGGGCGTGAGGACGGCGGCAGCGACCTGGTCGCGGTGTGCTTCTTGATCCACTTCCGAAGGAGGTTCGCGTTGACCCCATGTTCGAGTGCAAGCCTCGATACCGAAACCCCAGGCTCAAGGCAGGCCGTGACAAGACGCTCTTTCGATGCCGCCTCGTAGCGCCGGCGACCGTTCCGGCCAACAAGCCTGACCCGCAGTTTCTGATCATCCGCTGCCATCACAAGGTGTCCACCTATTTTGGTGGACACCTCATGCATCAGAGCATTCAAAAGCAAAAGGTGCCGAGAAATTCGCGCTTACGTTTGAAGAGCATCATCCTGTCGGAACGAAGGCCCGGCTAGCCCTTGCGCTGTTGCTCTTCACCGGCCAACGGCGCTCGGACATTGTTCGATTCGGAAAACAGCACGTGAAGCGCGGCAAGCTTTCCTTCACACAGCATAAGGGACGGAACCGCAAGCCAAAGCAGTTGGTGCTCCCGGTCCTGCCTGCCCTTCAGGCGATCTTAGATCAATCGCCGTGCGGTGACCTGACTTACCTCATCACAGAGTTCGGCAAGGCATTCAGCGATGCGGGGTTCGGAAACAAGTTTCGAGATTGGTGCGATCAGGCAGGGCTTTTCCACTGCACAGCACACGGCCTCCGGAAGGCGGGCGCGACAATTGCGGCAAACAACGGCGCAACGTCGCACCAACTGATGGCGATCTTTGGCTGGGACACGCTGAAGGAGGCGGAGCGCTATACGCGCCAAGCCGATCAACAGCGGCTCGCGGATGGCGCGATGCATCTAATTGAGCCCCGCGATACCAAAGCATGAACAAAACTGTGTCCCAGCGAGAGGGCTGGTGGGACTCTTTCGGAATTTAAATCTGTAATTTCAGATACTTAATTTTTGGATGGTGCGCCATTCAGAATAAAACTGCGAACTCGTATGTTATTGATATAACTTTATAATTCTCAACCGTCTAGGCCATGGGTGGAAGGCTTCCCAGGATCTCGGACTGCATCACGCGGCTGGTTTGCATGAATTCCTTCTCAATGAGGAGCCAAGCTGGCTGGCACGAATGATCAGAGGTGAGCTCGGTAGGAAGTCGGGGCGGTTGGGCCCTAGCTAAGCCCTTCCAAATTCTGTGAGTTTTAGCGCACTCGTATAAATTGCCCCTTCCCGGCCAAACCAACCAATGCGATATCGGGAAGGGTTTTGCCGGAAGCCCGATAGGGCCGCCAGCGCCCTGTGCCGCCTAGGCCCAGATATCGCAGCCCGACATCCCGGTGTCAGCGCCCTCGGCATGCAGCGTCTGCTCGACGCGTTTCGCAACTATAAAGGCGATGTCGAAAATCTTCTGCCGGCCGCCGTCGACAGCCAGGACAGCTACGATCGCTTTGTGACAATCATGCGCCGGATCAACCAGTATCTGTTTCCGGCGTTCATGCCTGATACGATCATTCCGCTTCACGCACTGATCGTTGTGCAATGGCTAAAGGGGTTTTCTCTGTCTCGAATGATCGAGCGGAACATCGACTACCATCGTAGGACCGGTCGGTCATTTAAGCTGCCTGTCCTGATACGAAGTACGATGGAGATGGTCGAACAAATCGCCCGGTTTCGGGCGCCGAAGTATTTATCGGCTTATGTCGACGTTCTCAATATGCACCTAGTTGCGATAGGACGAGAGGACCTGATCGATGGTGATGTCGATATAGGAACGCAGCTCGAGTTCGGCGTTTCTTCGCGGACCTTACTCTCGCTGGTCGAGCTGGGATTATCGCGCGTGAGCGCTGTCACACTGTACGAAAAGATCGCGCGAGATGACCTCAGTAAGGAAGATTGCATCGCTTGGGTGAGAGAACGCGACACGCAGTTTGAGGGCATGGACATTCCGGCCATCATCCTTCGCGAGATTCGCGCCAAACTGCTGCCTGGCGGTAGCGCAGGTGCCGCCACGTCGACGTCCTAATGGGGTTGGGAGACTCTGATGGTCAAAAAGCCGATTACAATTGGCCCTCATCACTTCAGCAAGAAGGGAGATGCCGCTGCGTTTTTGAAGGCGATGCTTCATAAATATGATGTTGGAGACAAAGTCAGCACGGGAGATGCCGAGGTACTGCTTGCCGCACTGGCGCTCCACCCTGATGCCACTGCGAAAATGGGGCCAGGCATCACTCATTTCAGCGTTAGGAGTGCGGATTTCGGCTCAAAATGCTTCTGGGTCAATCGTGTCGATGGAAGCAGCGAAAAGTTTTCATACAAAGCCTGTAGCCAACTCGGTTGGGCTGAACCCGTGATCAAGCAGGTACTCACCAACGCCCTGCCGGTCCAGCTCTCTGACTATGGCCTCTATGACATTCATCAATCGGGCGTGTTGGGCTAATTCATCATCCAAGGATCATCACCTCTCTTCCGGGACTATTCGTACTGGCCAGAATGGCCACGTCGCACTTGACGCCCGCCACCACCACCACCAGCAGACAGACTCGCGAAGCCGTCGAGATACCTCACGAGCACCTTCAGGATGGTCATTTGAAAGCCACGGCCAGCCTACCAGTACGCGGGGCCAAACTGCCCTCTTCCCGCCCAAGCTTGCCGAATTTTCCCGTGGGAGCGCAAGGCCTGCCCGAGCGAAAGTTGCGCACTTACCGAAGGTGGCCAAGACCAGTTCGGCAATTAACCCTTCAGGTCGAACTGAATGCGCAGCCTATCGGCAATGGCTTCGATCATGTCGCAACGATCCGCGTCCTGCTGCGGCCCGTCCCTCATGATCTCGACTTTCCAGGAGTCCTCGTGCGGCACAACCGAGATGGCCAGGTCCGTCGGCCATTCGCTGATGTCTTCCATCTCCATCCTGATGGCAGACTCAAGTTCTACGCGGGTTTTCGCTGGCTTCTTCAAGCTGATTCTTTCACCGCTCGAAAGGGACCTCCGCCTTTGGCTATCCGTGCGAGCCCATGCTTTTGAACAGTGAGTCTTTGGCGATCCGCTACAGGCACCGTACTCAAGCGGCGGGCGATGGTCCAACGAGTCAAAGACGTCGCCGCGATAATGTTCCGACCTTACCCTCGGTTTGATGTGCGCTTGCCTTCGCTCGGGGCCTGCGCCCGTCGGAACGGCGGCCTTCGCCCCCTGAAATCACGGATGGTCGGAACGATATCGGGCGCAAAACGTGATCTATTCGGACGGGTGCAACCGAATGGAGAAGTGGAATGCCCGCCTGGCCCATCAAACTCCCGTCTGACGGCGTCATAGCGGACGTCCGTCCGGGCGTAACAGTGACCGGTCTGTGCACCCTCGTGGGAATGGGGGTCGTTATCGTATTCATGTGAGCGGATCTGCTGGAAGGCCTGACGGGCTAATTCGGCGTCGGCTCCTGATCGTCCGTCGAGCCAGGCGCAACCTCGTTCGAGTCGCCAGTCTCCGGCTGGGCAACAACGGCCTCGTCAGCCGGAACCGCGTCTTCGGATGCGGTAGGGGCGGCGGCCGGCGATGGGCCCTCCGCCCCTTCTGCGGCGTCCAGTTCGCTTCGATAGTCCGACGCCATGTTCTCGAATCTTTCACGGTCGGCGTCGGTATTCATGGCCTTCGCGAAGCGCTGGGCGCGATCGATCTGCTCCAGCAGAAACTGCTTACTTCTAGGCATAACGTCATCTTGATTCGATGCTCTGTCCCACCGACCAATGCGCGGTGCGGGAATTTGTTGCAGGGGCGGAAATTTGAAGGCCTCCAACACGTCAGGACCCGCTCGCTGTTAGGTTTTTCGAGCCCGGCGATCGGCGGGCGCACGTCGCCCGTCGGCGATGGCCGTGGTGAGCTCGACGCCGAAGGGAAACATCCGCCACAGCCGTCCCATCAGTTTCCTATCCGCCCCCGGACCCGCACGCGGAGCGAACCTCCGTTCCTGGGCGCGGCCCCGCCTTGGGGGCTATGGGTGGCTTGGAGGCGAGGCCGCAGGCCGACAATTTTCGCGCGGCCCGCTGGAAACCTGCGTTCCGATCGCAATTGAAGCCAGCCGCCGACACCGAATAGACTGAGGCGTCGTCTCCGAAGTCCGACGCATGGAATCCCCCAACCATCGTCCGATGTGCCACGTGTGCAAGCACAGGATGGCATTGGCGTGGATCTCGGCGGGTGAGCGCGGGTTCGAGGAAAGTGCCTTCGAATGCTCCACCTGTGGCCGGACGGAAAAGATCTCGATTGAGGTCGATCCCATGATGAGCGATGCAGTTGGCTGGCTCACCGGCGAGCTCAAGCCGCCGCGCTGACGACATGCGTGCGGCCTGGAGTTGGCTAGTGGCGGCGCTGCTGCTCGCCCTCGCAGATAACCTTGCTGACGTCCCGCTCGTCGACGCCGTCGATCTGACTGCACTTGCAGGGCGCGCCGGCGCCGCAGACGCAGCCCAGATCCTTGTCTCATGGCTTGTCGGGGTGGTTTTGATGGCACAAGGTGCCTGACGGAGCCAGTACCACTTCTTCGGATCAATTAGCGGGATCGCTTCGGCGGTTTCGGGAGTCTGTAGGGGTTGAACGTCGAGAGTGGCGCGCTCCGCTCTGGAGCGGGCGGCTGTTCTTCGCTGAGAATGAGCGTTCCCTCGAGGAGCACTCCCGGGATCTGGTCTGCCGTTCCGATATAACGAGCGATCTTACCGACGCACGTTCCCTCAAGCTTTAGCGTCAGATCGTCGGCGTCGAAGACTGTTGCATGCCCTTCGGTATGCCTTTCGGTCGACACGATCGCGGTGAACCGATCTCCGTCGACCTCGCAAGTGCCGCTGTAGGTCATGATGCTGTCGCGCCCCCAGATTTTCCCTTCTGCGACGTGGGCGACGCCGGCGCCTTGGCCCAGCGGAGTCTTGAACCACGCCGCGTAAGTGCCGTCCTTCAACATGGGAGCAATCCCCTCCCTCGGTATTCACGAGCCTCCCGGATGATCGCCACAACCGGCATTAAGATTGGGTTAAGAGCGAGTGTACCGACAGCTACGTGAGCCAGCCATTTCACTGGTCATCGAGTTCTGTGAAAGCGAGCAACTTCATTGCGCTGCGTCGTCTGCTGGCCCTTTGCCGGGAAGCGGGATCGGCTCTGAGGACGAAACTCGAGCGTCTGCGAGCCTCTCCGCTAACTCAATGATTTGCCGTCGCCGCTTGCGATCGCGGATCTTTTCGAAAGCACGCAGCAGCCTGAGCGCCTCCAGCTCCGAGACGTTTGCTCTCCCGTTATCCATCCGTCCTCACAACCGAAGCTGTCGCGCGCCCAAGCATTCGGTCCCATCCTCGCGGGAAAGGCAAGACAGTCGCCGACAGACTGGCGTCCCGTAATACTACGGAGTGCAAGCCGCGGAAGTGATATTCCGGCAGTGTCGTGGAGAAGGCCGGCATGTGAATAGGCGCCCAACATTGCCCCCCGTAGTAGTGAAGTCGATCAGATACTTAGAATGCCGATCGGCGCTCGGACCCCACGCCGAATGACAGTCTGGATTACCGCGGACTAACTGCTGCGTAGAAGGCGGACGGAAGCGCGCAATCTTCTAGAAAGTAAGCTTTCGTGCCCTCGCGGCGTGGATATTTCACGTGACATCACACGCTCCTTCTTGGCGACGCGTCGTCATCAGACGGGGCCAGTACGGCGACCCTTCTGTCACGAGTGTCAGGCGCTCGTGGAGCGCAGGACAAATTTCCTCACCGCGTTGGCGAAACCTTCGTTTTCGTTACTGTCGGTTACTGCGCTTGCCTGCGCTTTCACCTCGTCGCTGGAGTTTCCCATGGCAATGGAAAACCCACTCTTGCGGAACATGAGGACGTCATTGGGCATGTCCCCAATGGTGGCGATCTGCGCGGGCGGAATGCTCAGGAGCTTTGACAGAGTCGTCACGACTGTGCCCTTGTTGGCTTGCAGGTGGGTCACGTCGAGATAGTACGGCTGCGAGCGCGCCGCGCTCGCCTTCTCACCCAGAGATTTCTGCACCACCGTTTCACAGGCGGCAACCAGGTCAAGATTGTCGGAGATGCCAACGATCTTTACCGCGTGCGCCAAGTGTGCGTCCGTGAAGGACGCCACGACCTTGGCATCGAATTTCACCGTCCACGTTTCGCGCGCTACATGCGGCGCCTCCTTGTCACGGATCAACCACTCATCTTCGGTATAGACCCAGGCGTCCAGCCCTTGGTCGAGAATCAGGGCCAGCGTCTGCTTGGCCGTCGCCGGGTCGAGCGTGTGGCTCTCGATCACGGAAAGGTCGGGATTGACAAACACGCCGCCGTTGAAGCCAGCGATAGCGCCCTGCAAAGCGAGGGGCTCGATCAGCATGCTCATGCCGCGTGGTGGCCGGCCGCTGGTGATGGCGAGCGCAATGCCGGCGTCGCGCAGCTCCCGGGCAACTTCTTTCGCCGCGTTGGTCAACACCTTCTGCTGGGTCACCAGCGTGCCGTCTACGTCCGCGAGCAGAAGTCGGATGTCCGAATGTCCACTCACGTCTTGGCTTCCGATAGTTGAGCCACCGACCTCCAGACCCGTCCTCCGTCGCGTGCGAGCAACTCGTCGGCCGCGTTCGGGCCATCGCTGCCGGAGTCATAGTCCGGAAAGTCAGCCTTCTCCGCGGCCCAGGCATCGAGCACGGGCTGCACGATACGCCACGCCTGCTCCACCATGTCGGCACGCATGAACAGCGTCGGGTCGCCGATCATGACGTCGTAAATTAATGTCTCGTATCCAACATTCGGCTCCTTCGGGAACCAGTCATCATAGTGAAAATCCATTTTCACGGCGGCGAGATCCACCACTGGCCCAGGGCGCCTGACCTCAAACTGCAACGAGATCCCCTCATCCGGCGCAATGCGCAGTACGAGCCAGTTGGGTCGTAGGGACTCTACGGACGTATCCCGGAACGCAGTGAAGGGCGCCTGCTTGAAGCGGATCGCGATCTCCGTCGTCCGCTGTGACATGTGCTTGCCCGTGCGGACATAAAAGGGCACGCCGGCCCAACGCCAATTATCGATTTTGAGTACCATGGCGACGTAAGTTTCGACGTTTGAATCCGCTGCCACGTTCGGTTCATTCCGATAAGCCTTCATGTGCTCACCCAGCACAGTGCCATCGCCATACTGACCGCGCACCGCCTGTGCCGGCTTGACCGCGGGCATCGCGGCGAACACTTCGGCCTTCTTGGTGCGGATCGAGGCGGCATCGAAGCCCGTCGGCGGCTCCATGGCCACCATGGAAAGCAGTGTGAATAGGTGATTTGGGACCATGTCGCGGAGTGCCCCGGTCGCCTCGTAGAATTTGCCGCGCCGCTCGACGCCTATCGTCTCCGCCACGGTGATCTGGACGTGGTCGATGCGATCGCGGTTCCAAATCGGCTCAAACAGCCCATTGGCGAACCGAAATGCCATGATGTTCTGAACCGTATTCTTGCCTAGAAAGTGGTCGATCCTGAAAATCTGGTCCTCGTGCAGCGTGCGCAGGATGCGCGCGTTCAACTCGCGCGCCGACTCCAGGCTATGACCGAACGGCTTTTCGATCACGACGCGGCGCCAGAAATGGCGCTTCCCGCCCCTATCCTCGTCCTGATCGGTCAGCTTCGCGTTGCCGAGTTGCTCCACCACGGTACCGAAGAACTGGTCGGCGACGGCGAGGTAGAAGATGGCGTTGCCCTGCGTGCCGTGAACTTTACCGGCTTCGTCCAACGTTGTGCGAATAGTCTCATAGAGGTCTGGCTTTGTCAGATCGCCCTGCACGTAGAATATCTTCTCTGCGAGTCGCCGCCACGCGTCACCGTCGATCTGGTCGACGTCAAATTCCGCGGCGGCGTTGCGGACGAAGCTTTTCAGCATGTCGTAAAGATGGTCGCGCCAGCTCTCCGCAGTCCCTTCTGCCAAGTCCACGCCGATCAACGCGAACTTCTCGGGCAGCACCTTTGTGCGCGAGAGGTTGTAGAGTGCCGGTATAACCAAGCGTTTGGTCAGGTCACCGCCAGCACCGAAGATCACCATGGCGCAGGGATCAGCCGGCCTCGGCTGGCGCCGGGGCGGTGACTCGATCACCCGGGCGGCTGGAGCGATCCGGTGTGGTTGGTTGTCATGCATCGCGCTACCCTGCCGCGTCCCGTGTCATCGAGCGCTCCTGCGATCCTCGCGACTTTGGTCCGAGGTCAAGGGGCTCGTTACCTCGATGTGGCCACCGAAGCGCACCGAGGAAACCTTTTCTCCGAAGGTGTGCGCCCGCGGCGCTCATGCCGTCTTCTCCCTGGCCAGCGCGAGTTGTTGCTTTGCGGCGGCGAGCACTTTCTCTCGCGTGAAGCCAAATCTCGTCATGAGATCCTTGATCGGGGCCGACGCACCGAAGGTGTGCATGCCGACCCGGGCGCCGCTCATGCCGACATATCGGTCCCAGCCTATCACCGAGCCTGCTTCAACCGACACGCGCGCGGTGACGTCGGGTGGCAGCACGCTGTCACGATAGGCCTGATCCTGCTGTTCGAACAATTCCCAAGACGGCATGCTGACGACACGCGCTGCTATCCCCTCCCGCCTAAGCGCATCAAACACCTCGGCGCATAGCGCAACCTCGCTGCCAGTGCCGATCAGGATCACGTCGGGTTTGCCACACTCCGCCCCAGCCATGACATAGGCGCCGCTCGCGACGCCAGCGGCGGAAGCGTACCGCGTGCGATCGAACGTTGGCAGCGGCTGGCGGCTCAGCACCAGACAGGCGGGCTGATGTTTCAACCCGACGATGACGCGCCAGGCCTCGACCACTTCATTGGCGTCGGCAGGCCGCAACGTAATGAGACCGGGAATACTTCGCAGCGCGACCAACTGCTCGACCGGTTGGTGTGTCGGGCCATCCTGCCCCAAGCCGATCGAATCATGGGTGAATATGTATATGACTGGGAGCTCCATCAGCGCGCTTAAGCGGATGGCGGGCTTCATGTAATCGGAAAAAGTGAGGAAGCTCGAGCCGAAAGCGCGGATCTTGGACAACGCAAGGCCGTTGAGGATCGCGCCCATCGCGTGCTCGCGAATGCCGAAATGCAGATTGCGGCCGCCGTACTTCTCAGCTTCGAAATCCCCAGCTGCCTCAAACGTGAGGCGCGTCTTGGTCGACGGTGCGAGGTCGGCCGCGCCACCGATAAGCCACTGATAACGTGACGCTATGGAGTTCAATACTTTGGCGGATGAATCGCGGCTCGCAAGGTCTTTGGAATCGGCGGCGAAGCTGGGCAGATCGGTGTCCCAGCCATCGGGAAGCTCGCGCTTCTGCACGTGCTCGAACTGGCCGGCGAGAACGGGGTATTTGGTGCGGTATTCCTCGATGAGCGCGAACCAGCTCGCCCGAAGCTGGCGGCCTCGCTGTCCAATGCCCGCATGAAAGTGTCCGCGCACGCCGTCCGGCACAAGGAACTTGGTATCCTCGGGCCAGCCGTAGCTGCGCTTGGCCAAACGGATCTCTTCAACTCCGAGCGGTTCGCCATGCGCTTCGCTGGTATCCTGCTTGTGCGGAGCGCCGTATCCGATATGGCTGTCGACGACGATGAGGGTTGGCACGTCGTGGGCGCGTCGGAAGGTTTCGATTGCCTGTGCTATCCGCTCGGTGTCATTGGCATCGCCAACTCGCTCCACGTTCCAGCCGTAGGCGAGAAAGCGCGCCGCGACGTCGTCACTAAAGGCGAGATCGGTGTGACCTTCGATCGTGATGCGGTTGCTGTCGTAGATCCAGCACAGGTTCCCGAGCATCAGATGACCCGCGAGGGAGGCGGCTTCGCTTGTGACGCCCTCCATCATGTCGCCGTCACCGCATATCGCATAAACGTCGTAGTCGAACACTGGAAAGCCGGGCCGGTTGAAGTGCTGCGCCAACCAGCGCTCGGCGATCGCCATGCCGACGCTCATCCCACAGCCCTGACCCAAAGGACCGGTGGTCGCCTCAACGCCGGTGGTCAGATGATATTCGGGGTGCCCCGGGCATTTGCTGTCGATCTCACGGAAGTGCTTGATGTCGTCAAGGGTAACTGCGAGTTCGCCGCGATGCACGTACTCGGCATTGACCTCCTTGACGCCAGCGAGATGCAGTATCGAATAAAGCAGCATCGAGGCGTGTCCGTTGGACAGTACGAATCGATCGCGATTCGGCCAGATCGGATGGTTGGGATCGAAGCGCAGAAATTGCTGCCAAAGGGTATAAACCACCGACGCCAGGCCCATCGGGGCGCCAGGATGACCGGATTCGGCCTGCTGCACGGCATCCATGGACAGCGTGCGAATCGTATTGATGCAAAGCTCGTCGATCGAGTGCGCGCTCGGCGCTGCCGTCGGTTTCTTGCTCAAGCTAATGTCCATACGGGTGTTCCGCGTTGTCGTGATTTGGCGCGTGACCTAGCCGCCGGACCGTCGTCTCGTCTGTGCTGTCGAGAGCGATAATTTGCCAGGTGCGATCTCGATCCGTTCTACTTTCCGTGACCTCCCATCTAGAAAGTCGCGCCAATGCCAGGAAAGCGACGGCCGGGTTGAAGGAGCAGATCTGCACCGCAAAAGCCAACCATGGCGGCCGAATGTAAGTTCCCTAAATTAGAACGAACTCGCTAGAAATTGGTTCAATGCGTGCTTCGCCGTGGAGCGCCGTCGCTCGGCCAAGGAAGAGTGCGGGCTCGCGGGCATCAGCCGACCGCTTTCTGTCATCGAGCGCGCCTGCCAAGGGCGACGTCAGCCGTCATGCTTCGGGAGCGCGGAAGCTTCGTGGAAGGCGATATGGTCGGTCTTGGCGCTCTAGATCTCAAATATTGCAGAATAGAATCGAACATAGAATTCTAGCGATCGAGTTTGCTTTCCTCTGCCGCGCAATCGAACGGAACGAGAAGCCCGGCTAAATTGCAACGAGGAAGCGTTCATCGGCATTGCACTTTGCGCATTCAAAGGTGCGCAGATCGAAACCGGGTTTGTCCGGCTCGATGCAGGCCAATCTCATCGGTCTTCCGCATCTGGAACAGTTCAGAATTCCGATCTCCGCAACGCTAAAAAGTGGAGTTGGTTGAGTGGATAGCATGATACTCTCCTCGGATCAGGCGAGAGCGCGAAACTCTCAGTCACCGATTGTTGCCAGTGGCAGCCAGTGATCGAACCAACATACTCCTCGGGTTCCACCCACGCTGGTCAATATTGCTCGTGTTCAAAAACTGGCACTCTTTCGGGCGCGACAATTAGGACGTCCTGCAGCGGCTCACATCGCTGGTTCGGTCTGAATTCGGCGATATGCCTTGCGGCGCAGGCATCCGAGCAAGTTTTGGTGGTGATGGAGCGGAAAACGCAGGACAGCGGGAATCTCGCAATGATATTGCAAGCTTCTGCGCCAAGGCCCTCGAAATCCTGCAATCTCAAGCTCGCCGATGAGATAGTCATACGATCGCGAGACTTGAGGTCTCAAGACCGTAACATTGGTCGTCGAAAGGCGTTCGCGGTCTCAGCTCGTGCAGTCAGATCGAAGAACGTGTGATCCTCCGAGCTTTATTCCTGGGTCTTGGGCAAGATGGGCAGATCGAGCAGGAAGTGCGCGCCTTTCGGACGGTTGGATACGAACGTCAGATGACCCTGCAGCTGTCGCACCATGCCCGCGATTACCTTGAGGCCCAGGCTGCCGCTGGGCTGATCGAGGTGAAATCCGTCGGGAAGGCCGATGCCTTCGTCGGAAACTTCGACGTGAAGGTGTCCCTCGATTTCGCGAGCCGAGACTTTGATCTCGCCGCTACCCTCTGGATACGCATATTTGATCGCGTTGGTAACGAGCTCGTTGATCAGAAGTCCCAAGGGAATCGCGTGGTCCGCCGAAACCAGCATCGGGTCCGCATGGCAATGCAGAGTATGTCCGTCGGTATTGCCGTTCAGCTTCTTGCAAAGCTCGCTCATGAAATCTGCGAGCTCGATGAAACCGATCCGCGAGCCACGCCACAGGTGATCATGAACCTGTGCGATGGCAGCGATGCGCAGTCCAGCGTCTTGCAGGCGTTCTTTACGTCTTCGGACTGGGCGCTCCGGGCCTGGACGCGGAGCAGCCCTACGACGGAAGTGAGGCTATTCTTCACGCGGTGGCTCATCTCTCGCGTCAGTAGCGCCTGGTGTTCCAACGCCTCCTGGAGCTTCGCGTCTGCCTGCTGACGTTCGATCGCGATGCCGAGCAGGCCAGCGAAGCCGGTAAGAAAGTCAGCGTCCCCCTGATCGAACTGGCCGGGATTGGCGCTGTCGACTTCCAGCACGCCAAAAAACGTCTTGCCCTCTCCGCCCTTTTCTATCAGCACGTTGATCGCGCGCCTGACACCGTGATCCGCAAGAAGCTGCGGCGTGCGGAAGCGCGTTTCCGCCTCCAGGTGGTTCGATATGACGCACTCGCCGGTCCGGTAGGCGTAGCCTGCCGGTGATCCGATGTCGGCGGCGAGCGAGACGGTGTCGATAACATCGGGCGCCCACCCGACCCCCGCGCGCACGATCAGACGCTTTTGGTCCGGTTCATATTCGAGGACCTGGGCGAAGCTCGCCTGCAATCCTTGAGCGGAGAGCTCCGTGGCGCGCTGCAGAATTTGCCGGAAATCGCGTGTTTGCATTGCAATGCGGCCGAACTCGCCAAGCAGAGATTGCTGCCGGAGCCGGTATGGGAGTTCGTCGCGAACGAGAGGAGCCATCGGGAATTGGATCGGTTTCCGGGCTGCTTCCACCTGCATAGCGAATCTCCGAACACGGGGTTGCGCCCGGCGAGGAATTCCGAATGTGTGTTCGGTTCAAATCTGACCGCTTTCGCCAGTAGAGTCTGAGCAAAACAGCTCACTTCCCCCTGAATGAGTTCCAGGCGCTCGCCCTGTTTCACCGGATTTGTTATGTGGTCTGGACCACCGACAGGACACACGCCGGTGTGCGATTACTCACCTCCTTCGTCGAGGAGGCTCGCCATGCCTGATTCGGAAAACGACAACAAACGTGAGCTCGAGTGCTTGCGTCTGGCCTCGGACCTCAAGCAACTCGCCGCCGATACCGCCAACCCGCGTTTGAAGGCACATTGCCTGCGGATGGCGAAGTTATGGTCTGGTGAAGCAGATGAGAAATCCCCCCGACACGCCGGCATCGAGGACGCCCGGACCCGGAGCGTTAGACTTCATTGATGGACGCGGCTTCCGGCGAGTTCCCAACTGTCGTGCTTGTCGTGGAGGACGAACCGCTGCTTCGGATGCTTCTGGAAGTGGTTGGGGAAGCGGGTTTCGTGGCGCTTGAACTGCGGACGCGGACGAAGCGCTCGCGCTTCTGGAAGCACGATCGCACATCTCTCTGCTGTTCACGGACATCAACCTGCCCGGGCGCATGCACCGGCTGAATCTGGCCTATGCGATGCGCGACCGCTGGCCCCCAATCAAGATCCTGTTTGTTTCGGGCCAAGTTCGGCTTCCGCCCTCTGAGTTTCCGTCGAACAGTTGCTTTGTCGGAAACCATATCAGGCGTCGGCACTACGCAAGCTGGTCGATTCAACGTAATCTGACCGTCACGGTTCCCGTGATAGCCGACGTCAGTGAGCTCCTTTGCTCAGACTTGCTGCCCAAAGAGTGCGAAAGATATCGTGCAGTCTTCGCACGCCGATAAGCGCGCCCGATTTCCCGGTTGACCGAGGAAGCTCGGAAGCGAAATGACACAACGCAATGTCTAAGATGCAGACGGACTACGACCTGCGGAGCAATCGACTGCTCGGCGCCTTGGAGCCCGCCAGCCGCAAGCGAATAGAACCTCATTTGGAGCCGATCGCGTTCAAGCTTGGCGATATGGTGTGCGACGCGGGCGGTTTGCTCAAGCACGCCTATTTTCCGCAGGGTTCCGTACTGTCGCTGCTGACCGTCCTTGAGAATGGCGCCGCGATCGAAACCGCCAACATTGGACGCGAAGGCGCGTTCGGCCTCTTCGCCGCCATGTACAGCCGGGTCTCCTTCAATCGGTGCATCGTGCAACTGGAGGGCTATACGGCCCGATGTCCCATCGAATTGCTGCAACATGAATTCAAGGACAGCGAGCACGTGCGCGACCTGTTCGTGAGCTACTCGGAAACCTTGCTTTCGCAGGTCCAGCAGACGGTCGCATGCAATGCAATGCACACCACGGAAGAGAAGATGTGCCGCTGGCTCTTGATGATGCACGATCGGGCCGAGGGCGAAGCGCTTCCCTACACCCACGAATTTCTCTCTCAGATCCTAGGCGCCAACCGGAAATCCGTGACGCTGGCCGCGCAGTCGATGCAGACCGCCGGCCTCATCAGCTATCGTAGGGGGACAATTCAAGTCCTTGACCGCGGGGCCTTAGAGAAAGCATCGTGCGAATGCTACGCCATCGTCAAGGAACGTTTCGACGCGTTCCTCACGCCGCCATCGACCGCGGCACCCGGCCATAACAAAGGCCGAAGCGATCAAACCAAACGGGACTGACGGGCAGCTGCCGTGCCGCTAATCTTCGAGACGGACGTCGGCGCCCTGTGCAAAGCTTCGCTCCGCGGTCATCAGCATAGACGATACAGTCGCGTTCGGGTGATTTCAGCGGCCGGGAATTGGCCAGTACAGGACGTCAAAACCAAATTATTGGACGGTTAGACCAAGATCGTCGGATGGATCATGCCCGTATCAACCGTTTCCGCTTTGAATGCCCCAACCGGTTTCGCAGGAGAGGCCCACACCAAATTCGAACAAAGAACGACCGGTTCAACGGCGCTTCTCGCCCTTGGCATCGTCTACGGCGATCTTGGAACAAGTCCCCTCTATACGCTCCAGACAATCGTCCGCATCATGGGAGATCAATTTACGCCGGAGGCAGCGATCGGCTCGTTGTCCTTGATATTCTGGTCACTGATCATCACCATATCGGCCAAATACTGCCTATTCGTTATGCGAGCCGACAATCACGGCGAAGGAGGCATTCTTGCGTTGATGACTCTGACCGGAGCACGTTGGTACGGCCGCGGACGTTGGCTGGTCATTGCGGGGCTATTTGGGGCGGCCCTCATTTACGGCGACGGCATTATCACCCCTGCCATTTCGGTCTTAAGTGCGGTGGAAGGCCTCAATGTCGCGACTGACATCTTCAAACCTTACACGATGCCAATCGCGGTTTTGATCCTGATCTGCCTTTTCGCTATCCAAAGTCGAGGGACTGGAACGGTCGGTAAGGCGTTCGGGCCGATCATGATGGCTTGGTTCGTGACAATGGGTGTGCTTGGTGTCCGCGGTATCGCGCACCACCCGCAGGTATTGGAAGCACTCAACCCGGTTCACGCCGCGCGGCTTTTAGCTACGCATGGATTCATTGGGTTCACGGTTCTCGGTGGGATCTTTCTGGCACTCACGGGCGGCGAAGCTTTGTACGCGGATATGGGCCATATCGGTCGAAACCCCATCCGCACTGCCTGGTATTGCGTCGTACTTCCGGCCCTTGTCCTAAACTACGCTGGCCAAGTGGCAAATTTCATCGTCACGCCCGATCTGGAAGCAAATCCGTTTTTCAAGCTGGCGCCCGACTGGGCGATCTATCCCTTGGTGGCGCTCGCCACCTTGGCGACCATCATCGCAAGTCAGGCCATCATCACCGGGTCTTTTTCGATGACCAGGCAAGCGATGCAGCTCGGATGGTTTCCAGGCGTTCGGATTAGCCAGACATCGGCCGAAGAGTACGGACAGATCTACGTCCCCTTCGTCAACTGGACCATGATGTTCTTTACGGTTGCCCTGACCGTCGGATTTGGCAGTTCGGATCGCCTGGCGGGCGCTTACGGGACAGCGGTCTCCACAACCATGGTCTTAACCACGGTGCTCCTCTCTCAGGTGATGCTCCATCGGTGGCGCTGGTCGATCTATCAGGTCGTTGCCACCACGGGGGTTCTGCTGGTTGTCGATTTGGCCTTCTTCTCGGCAAATCTGCTCAAGGTTTTCGAAGGCGGTTGGATTCCGCTAACGTTCGGTGCGCTGGTTTTCGTTATTATGACCACGTGGCATTTTGGTGTTGAGGCGGTGCATCGGCGAAATGCAGCGCGATCTCAAAAGCCAGCGGAGTTCTTCGCCGGCTTGCATCGCGACGGGATCGTGAGGGTTGCGGGCACCGCGGTGTTTCTAACCCGACTTGTCAAATCGATACCTCCGCTCATCGTAAACTATGTGAAGCAGGGGCGATCTCTCCAGAAGAATGTCATTGTCCTGACGGTGAGTTTTGAGAGTGTCCCGAGAGTTCGATCGAAGGATCGAATCCGCATGGAGCGAATTGACGATAGCCTTTGGCATGTAACCCTTCACTTTGGCTTTGTGGAGATTCCGGATATTCCGTCAGCGCTCAGCGGTGCAGAAAAATTAGGATTGCCGGTCGTGGACAAGGCTACATACTACATTGAGCGCAATGACCTCATTAGTCGCCGGCATCGAAATCCGGTGTCGCGTTGGCGCGTGACCTTGTTTTCCTTTATGTTTCGAAACTCCGCGCACGCCATCGACCGGTTCAAGATACCGGCCAACACGTTGATCGAAATTGGTCGACGGATAGAGCTTTGAAATATCCGGCCTGATCCCGCCAGGTTTTGTTCTTCGCCCCGCAGTTCGCCGAAACGACGATTTCGGCGTGAAGCGATCGCTCGAATTTCTGGCAAACACATCGCGGAATCCAAAAAGGCCGATAGTGTCCTGACGCTAGGCTACCCTGTCGGCGTAGTCGCTGCTCCGGATGTTGAAGCAGTGTGGCGACAGTCTTGAATGCGCCAAATTGTATTAAGATCAGGTCAAATCATACTTTGTTTAGGCGCGCAGTCCGAAGATTCCTGCAACAATGACTATGACGACCACGACTCCGATGAAACCCTCCTCGTTGCCATTTAGGTGAGCTTTGTGCTCCGCTTGATTGCGCCACCTACAGAGCAGAGCAATGCTCCATCTCCATCGCTGGAATTCATGATTGCGATGCCGCAGCCCGCGGAGGCGATTGCGGCTGACCGCATGATGCCACCGGGCCCGACGCGCTCCGAGGCGCTAAAAAAGGCAGGCGTACTTCGTTGTGACGCAGACAGCCCGGGGTTGGTCTCACCAAAAAGGATAGACCCCGGAAGTAAGATCGCCTCGGATGGAACTCCCTGGGGTGCGGGACATTCTTTCATTGCCACGAAGAGCGGCCACCTCAAGGAGATATCAACATGAAACGTTTGCTGCTGATCGGCTTCGCCGCCTGTACGTTCGCGGCGATGCCGACGCTTTCCGCATCGGCAATGCCGCGTGCAACACCGGATACGCTGGTTGCTGGCACCGATAGCGCCGTCATCCTCGCCAGGGGTGGTCATGGTGATGGAGGTGGCCATATGGGCCGCGGCGGTCGCGGACATCACTATGGCTGGTCGCGCGGGCGACATCGCGGTCGGCACTAATCCTGGATATCGCATATTCAAAGAGGCCGCCTCAGGTGACGGTCTCTTTGTTTTATATCACGAAGCGATATGGCAATCTGTCGATGCTTATTGCGGTCAGCCCCCGCCGGGGACGAGTGGGCATAGCGCAACATATCGCGTCTTGCTGGACAAACTCCCCAATGCTGTGACGCTACTCGAGCGTCGGCACTCGGTGGACACAGAAGGCATGATGCTCCCCCCGACATTAGTGAGCGAGTGGGCGGGAGCGCTACCGAACTCTCAGTCACCGAAGGCTGCCACGCACCGAGAGGTGATAAGGCACTTTGGGGCTTTGGACCCCTTGCAGTGCTTGGCACTGGTCAATATTGCTCAGCGTTGCGAATCTATTCCTCCGGTCACGTTTCTGACGCACAAACATCTTCGGGACGTGCCTGGATCGGCCAAAGCGGGTATGATTGTCATCGAAGGCGATGACAGGCTCTCATTCGGAGGGAAACCCATGGTTGCCGCCATACCGCCATCACAGCGCCCCTCCTTGCCGTCGATGCTGGATGTTGATCTGCCGGAGCCACAAGCCGCGGTGACGGAGGCTGCCGACGAGACGGAGATGCCGCTGCCGTCCGATCCGCAGACGTTCTTTCTCGGTGGTTTGTTCGGGTTGGCTATCTTGGCCGCGCTCTACGTGGCGAGCGCGATCATCCTTCCCGTCGTGCTCGCTTTCGTGTTGAATCTCCTTCTTCAACCCGCTGTTCGTCTCTTGGGGCGTTTGCATTTGCCCCGCGCTGTCGGAGCGCTCTTCTCCGTCCTCCTGGTCATTGGAGCGCTTGTAGGTCTCGTGGCGGCCTTATCAGTACCGGCCGCGACTTGGGCTGAGCGGCTGCCTGAGGGCATTCCGCGCCTGGAGGCACACCTCGAGGTTATAAAAGGGCCGATCCAGGCATTGCAAAAAGTTATTCAACAGGCCGAGCAAGCTGCAGACGCTCCCCCTGGCAGGGGTTCGATCGTGTCGGTTCGCCGTGATCTTGGCATAACCGGTGTACTTTTCGCAGGGACGCGCTCCGTGCTCGACGGCCTGTTTACGACTGTCCTGGTGCTCTATTTTCTGTTGGTCGCGGGCGACATATTCCTTCGACGGATCGTTGAAATCCTGCCGACGTTCAGCAACAAACGACAAGCCGTCGATATCTCTCAGCAGATCCAAGAGGACATATCGGGCTATCTCCTGACAATCACGGCCATGAATGCCGCGGTGGGTGTCACGACGGCGGCCGCGATGTATCTTTGCGGTTTGGGAGATCCTTTGCTGTGGGGTACCACTGCCTTCCTGCTCAATTACATTCCGATTTTGGGGCCGCTCTTCGGGGTCTGCATCTTCGTGCTGGTCGGAATGCTGAGCTTCGAAAGCTTATGGTGGGCTCTGCTGCCGCCGGTCCTCTACTTCGGCATTCACCTCGTTGAGGGTGAAACAGTGACGCCGATGCTGCTGGCGCGACGCTTCACGCTGAACCCGGTGTTGATCATCCTGTCGCTGGTGTTCTGGTTCTGGATGTGGGGCGCGCTCGGCGCGATCTTGGCCGTTCCGATGCTGGCTATCCTGAAGATCATCTGTGACAGGCTGCGCCCGCTAAAGGCCCTAGGGCACTTCCTCGAAGGGGAGTAGCGGCATTGCCTCTCGCTGGTACGTCCCATAGCAACTGAGATGCTTGTAACGGCTCGTCTCGCGTCATACGGACCTCCGCTCACCGAAAAGAATGAAGGCCGGTTACCGCGTATAAGCATCTTGTAATTCATAAGGCTATATTTGACGTTTGAGCCATGAATTCCTCCGAGACTGAGCTCAAGAAATCGCCGCATAAACGTCGGAATATTTTGTTGCGGCTGCTCGGACCTGGGCTGGTCACGGGGGCCGCCGACGACGATCCGTCCGGCATCGCGACTTATTCCCAAGCCGGAGCGCAATTCGGGTATGGCTTGCTGTGGACGGTTTTTCTGACGACACCGTTCATGATCGCAATCCAGCTAGTCAGCGCTCAAATCGGCCGCGTGACGGGAAAAGGCATCATCGCCAACGTAAAGGACTTCGCCCCGCGCTGGCTGGTCATAGCTCTCGTATCCATGCTGGTGATGGCCAATACGTTCAACATCGCGGCCGATCTCGCCGCGATGGGCGAAGCGCTCTCGCTCGTGATTGGCGGCCTCAATCACGAGCACGCCTTGATTTTCGCGGCGACCTCGGTGCTGCTGCAGGTGTTTGTGCGATACCGGCGTTATGCACCCGCCCTGAAGTTTCTCACCTTGGTGTTATTCTTATACGTCGCCACCGCATTCACCGTCCACATTCCGTGGGGCAAAGCGCTCGCGCGCGCAGTGTGGCCGGCTGCTGAGGTTAACCGCGATTATCTGCTCATGGTCGTGGCGGTGCTCGGGACAACCATCAGTCTCTACCTCTTCTTCTGGCAGGCATCCCAGGAGGTCGAGGAGATGAAGCAAAATCGGCCACGGGCCCGTTAAAGGAACGGCGTCCTTTAAAGGAGCTATTGCGTGGCGGCGAATCCGAAATAGAGCGCATCGCGTTGGACACCAGCGTGGGCATGGCGTTTTCGAACATCATCGCTTTCTTTATTATTTTGACCACAGCAGCCGTGCTCAATGCCGGCGGCGTGACCGACATCCACAGCGCGGCCGAGGCGGCTGAAGCCCTGCGGCCACTTGCCGGTGATTTGACCTTCGTTTTGTTTGCGCTCGGGATTGTCGGCATGGGACTGGTTGCGGTCCCGGTGCTCGCCGGCTCGGCTGCGTATTGCGTTTCCGAGGCGTTCGGCTGGCCCGCTACCCTGGAGGCGAAAGCGCCGGATGCCGTAGGGTTTTACAGCATCGTTGCAGCCGCCACGGTGGTGGGGCTCACGCTCGGCTATACGCCAATCGATCCCATCCGAATGCTGATCTGGAGCGCCGTGCTTAATGGCATTGTCGCTGTTCCGATCATGGCGATCATGATGGTGGTCGTTACGCGCCTTTCGGTGATGGGTCGTTTCAGCGCTCGGCCGACGCTCACGTTTTTCGGGTGGGCTGGCACGGCGCTAATGGCCATTACCGTTGTGGCACTGTTCTGGGCCTCGATTGGCTGACCGCACCATCATCGCGAGTCAGCCAAATCTGTTGTGTAGCGGGGAGCAACCATGAAACGTGGACCGGCAATGGGCAAGGTCAGTCCATTATTCGTGCGATCTCGACATCGCTTGCCCGAGCCTGACCTGGCCCGGCTGGTCGGGTCCCCTGCAACCAACCGAACCGCCGTATTGGTGCGCCGCGACATGCAATGGAACTTTCAGGTTCCAATCGCGTTGACGGCGCATGAATCGGCAGCCGATCGAGGACGTTGTCGCTGAAAGCGGCAAGACGATCGACGCCCCACCACCAGAGATTCTCGAAACGGATCCAGGGCTGTCTCCGGAAGAAGCCGAGCAGATTCGCCGTGATTACTTGCTGAAGCGGTTCTGGATCAGCGCTAAGGGTTTTTGGGGAGTGGTTGGCGGCAGGCTGGCCTGGGTTCTCACCGGCGGATTGCTGGTGCTGATTTTCCTGCAGCTCTCGTTCCAGTTCGGCATCAACCTCTGGAACAGAGCGATCTTCGATGCCATCGAGAAGAGGGATGCAGCCGTCGTGCTGCGTCTTACGGCGGTGTTCTTGCCGCTGGCAATCGGCAGCGTTCTGCTCGGCATAATTCAGGTCTACACCCGCATGGGCATCCAGAGGCGATGGCGGGCGTGGCTGACCGGTTCGGTTATTTCCCGCTGGCTGAAGAACGGTCGCTACTACCAGCTCAACCTGGTCAGCGGCGATCATCAGAATCCGGAGTACCGCATTGCCGAGGACTTGCGCGTGGCGACCGACGCGCCGATTGATTTCGCCACTGGCGTCACGTCCGCATTTCTGTCGGCAACGACATTCATCATCGTACTCTGGACGATCGGCGGTGCGCTGACGCTGACAATTGCAGGCGCCACTGTGACGATTCCAGGCTTTCTCGTCGTCGCGGCAGTGCTGTATGCGGCGATCGCGAGCGGCTCGATGGTCGTCATCGGGCGAAATTTCGTGGCCATTTCGGAAAAAAAGAATCAGGCTGAAGCCGAGTACCGTTACGCCTTGATGCGTGTTCGCGAGAACGGTGAGAGCATTGCGCTTCTGGGCGGTGAAGAAGAGGAGCGCTCCGGCATCGACAGTTCGTTCGGCGGAGTTCTGCAGCAATGGGCGCTGCTGTGCGGCCAGCACATGCGCACCACCATCGTCTCGCAGGGATCGAGCCTGATTGCCCCCGTCATTCCAATATTGCTGTGCGCGCCTAAGTTTCTCGAAGGCAGCATGACACTAGGCCAGGTGATGCAGGCGGCATCGGCGTTCACCATCGTGCAAGGCGCATTCGGCTGGCTGGTGGACAATTATCCCCGCCTGGCAGAATGGAATGCAGGAGCCCGCCGCGTTGCATCGCTGATGATGTCCCTCGATGGGCTTGAGCGTGCCGAAACTGGCGACAGCCTCAATCGGATCAAGCGCGGCGAAACCGAGGGCAATACAATGCTTCGTTTGAATGACTTGTCAGTCACACTTGATGATGGCACCGCTGTCGTTGGCGAGACAGAGATTCTGATCGAACCGGGTGAGCGGGTTCTGGTGTCAGGCGAGTCCGGGACTGGCAAGAGCACGTTGGTGCGCGCCATTGCAGGGCTTTGGCCATGGGGCGGCGGCAGCGTTGATTTCCATGCGGATCGCCGTTTGTTCATGTTGCCGCAAAAGCCCTATGTGCCATCGGGCACGTTGCGTCGCGCTGCCGCTTATCCTGCGGCCGCCGAGGATTGGAGCATCGAGCAGATCGGGGAAGCGCTCGACAAGGTGGGACTGGGTCACCTGAAGGAGCGCATCGAAGAGGAGGCTCCCTGGGACCAGACGTTGTCGGGCGGCGAAAAACAGCGGCTCGCCTTTGCGCGGCTCTTTCTTCATCGCCCGGATATCATCGTGCTTGATGAGGCGACGTCTGCGCTCGATGATCGCAGTCAGGACAAGCTGATGGAGCTGCTTAACGAGGAACTAAAGAACGCCACCGTTGTCAGCGTTGCCCATCGCGCCGAACTGGAGGCGTTCCACAGCCGCAAGATCACACTTGAGCGCCGCAAGGGCGGCGCGAGGTTTGTCAGTGACATTGATCTGATCCCGCGCGATGGCCGCAGGCGGCTAATGGGACGCTGGTTGCGCAAGCGCAAGGCGCCTTCGCTCCCGCCCCGGCAGGTGGCTTGAGGCCCGCATCCCAAATTGTTCCGGAAGAGGACATCCGACCGAGCAGACGCCGAAACACCGCGCGTTCGTTCGGAGACCCAGAGCTGGCGGATTACTGTCTGTCGACAGCAATCGGTCTGAGATCGTGGCCCACCTCGCTGTCGTGATCCCCATTCAAATACTGCGGTCTTGTCGCGATCGCGATGATCACGGTCGCGGACGCGCAGTCGCGATCCCTGTCACGACCTCCGCCGCTCGCCAATCGTACGCCAACAGGCTCAGCACCAGCCCCGGCCTCTTCTGCTCCGGCGGGCATTGCGTTGCAAATCCAGTCTGCGGCGGGATTGCGGCGGCATACTCAATCACCGCGTGCTCCTATCACTGCCAAGCTCTGCGACCGCTGCCTGGTTGGATTTGGAACCGGTTGGGTCCCTTCTCGTTGAAATAATCCGAGCACGAGCTCGATCATTTCGAAATGGCCGGTTTCAGTGAAGCGATCGACTGATGAAGCCAAAATAGGTCCGATCGGGACTTCTAATCCGCAGCTGCTTTCGTCGTCTAGCCGGTGCATCGCTCATGATTGACGACCTTTGGTACAAGAACGGCGTGTTCTATTGCCTATCCGTCGGGACTTATATGGATGCCAACGGCGACGGGATCGGCGACTTCAAAGGGCTGCTGCGACGTCTCGACTATCTGCACGGACTCGGTGTGACCGCGATCTGGCTGATGCCATTCCAGCCGTCGCCTGGCAGAGACGACGGTTACGACATCTCCGACTATTATGGTGTCGATCCGCGATACGGCACGCTCGGCGACTTCGTGGAATTCACTCACGGCTGCCAGCAACGAGGCATTCGCGTCATTATCGATCTCGTCGTCAATCACACCTCGGACGCCCATCCGTGGTTTCTCGACGCTCGAAGCTCGCCGGATTCGCAACACCGCGATTGGTACGTCTGGGCCGACAAGAGGCCCGCCAGTGCCAGCAAGGGAATGGTTTTTCCCGGCGTGCAGAAGTCGACATGGACGCGTGACAAGGAAGCCAAGGCCTGGTTCTTTCATCGCTTCTACGATTTCCAGCCCGATCTCAACACGTCGAACCCATACGTCCAGGCCGAAATCCTCAAGATCATGGGCTTTTGGATTCAGCTCGGCGTGTCCGGCTTCCGGATGGATGCTGTCCCCTTCGTGATATCAACCAAAGGCGCGAAGGTCAGGACGCCGGTCGAGCAGTACGACATGCTTCGCTCCCTGCGTGAGTTTCTGCAATGGCGGCAAGGCAACGCTATCATTCTTGCTGAGGCCAACGTCCTACCCGAAACCGATATGGAATACTTCGGCAAGGATGGCGATCGCATGCACATGATGTTCAATTTCCACGTCAACCAGAATTTGTTCTATGCAATGGCGTCCGCCGACGCGCGTCCGCTGGCAAAGGCTCTCAAGGCCACAAAGCCGCGACCAGCTTCGGCCCAATGGGGGCTATTCCTGCGTAATCACGATGAACTCGATCTTGGCCGGCTCACCAAAGTGCAACAGGCCGTGGTCTTCAAAAACTTTGGACCCGATAAGAACATGCAGTTGTACGATCGGGGCATCCGGCGGCGCCTCGCGCCGATGCTCGGAGGTGATCGCCGACGTCTCGAACTCGCCTACAGCCTGCTATGCACGCTCCCAGGGACCCCGGTGATCCGCTATGGCGATGAAATCGGGATGGGTGACAATCTTGATCTGCCAGAGCGCAACTGCGCCCGAACGCCGATGCAGTGGTCGACCGAACCACACGCCGGCTTCACCGAAAGCGACAAGCCCTGCTCACCCGTCATCGACGAAGGCCCCTACGGTTACGAGCACATCAACGTTGCCAAGCAGCGCCGCGACCCCAACTCGATGCTGAACTGGACCGAGCGCATTATCCGGATGCGCAAGGAAGTGCCGGAAATCGGCTGGGGTGACTTCCGTGTGATCGCGACGCGAGATCCAGCCATTCTGGCTATTCGCTACGATTGGCGAAATAACTCGGTGCTGTTCGTGCACAATCTCGACGAAACGCCGCGCGAGGCTTCACTCTCGGTTGGACTTTCCGGTAACGATGGAAAGCACCTGATCAATCTGCTCTCGGAAGACCACAGCGAAGCCAATGATCGAGGTAAACACATTTTGATGCTCGAGGCCTACGGTTATCGTTGGTACCGGGTTGGCGGACTGGACTATCTGCTGAAGCGAACCGACATCGACGGTGCAAACGTCAATCATCCCGAATAACGCACGATGACCTCAGCCAAATCTCGCGTCTGAAATTGCAGCACAAGATAGTTTGCTTTCCCGGAACGATACGGAGAAATCATCCTTACCTATTCAGCGGCTCACACCATCCTGAGGCAATCCAATGAACATGCTACCCGTCGATCGCGCGCTGAGCATATACGGCACTCTAGCAGACCGCTCCGAGACGAAAGGCGCCCGTGAAGGGCTCTCCAGGCATTTGATGAAGATGTACGCCGAGGGAGAACGAGACGAACACCGATTGACGGTGCACGGGCTATCGTACCTTCGCCAGCTCGATCAGGAACTCGACTCCAAATGCTAAGCGTTTTAGTTGTCGACGGTTGCGCGCTACTCAGCCCTTCAGGGCTTCCCGCTGTTTTTGCAAGGAAGTCCGTCGCGTCATTCTCGCCTTCGCGGCGCGGATTGCCGCCATCCTTGTCGGCTCTTTCTTCACTTGCGGCGTCTTCCTTCGCTCTCCGACCGTTGGCGTCAGCAGCATTTGTGTCGGCATTGTCGAGCCGTTCTCGATGGGTTGCATTCTCATCGGGCCGGGGGTGGGCACTGGTTTGCGTTTGGGCATCCTGAACACGGCGAGTGGTCACGATTGATATGGAAGGCGACCCCTTCGGGCCGCCCTTACGGCGATGGCGCCTACTGACAGAGGTGTCGGCGATCGTCTTCGCCACGGAACCAAGCTCCCGGCTGACAAACGAACCCATTGCGCCTGGCATACCCGTTATCGTAAGCGTAACCACTATCGTAGGCATATGAATCGCGGAACGGCGCTGTCGCAATAGCGGCGGCGGTTCCGACTGCGAACCCGGCTATGCCGGCGGCGGCATCAACAGGTCCTCGGTCGCGGTAACCGTCGTGGCCCCGGTAATACACTTGCTGTGCCATTGCTGGTGCGACCATCGCGGCTGAAAGCACTGCAGCGGCGGCAAGAAGTTTTAGCTTGGTCATTGGATCTATCCTCTGCAGTTGTGAGAAGCCAACAACCTGCACGAAGAGACGTTCCGCTATTGAACGGCGATAGAGCCAAACAGACGTCAAAGGCCTGGTGGCCGCGCTCTGTCAGATAGTCGGTCCGCTCTCCGAACGCAGGCGCCACGATGGGCGCGATTATTTCAGAATCACATCGCGCGCTTGACCTTAGGTAAGGAGTGAGCGAAATTGCTCACACGGCCGCAATGTAAACTGGGGGTTGCACGCTCATCGGGAACAATACGTTGAAGGCGCCGTTGATGCTTGATGCGCGGCAATAGTGCCCATCGCTATCAACGGAGAATTCCCATGGAAATGATCCTGATCGTCGTTTTGATAGTCCTCTTGTTAGGTGGCGGCGGATACTGGGGTCGCAGTCGCGGTCATTGGTGATGAACTGACTCTTTCGCGTTCTTTGTAGCATCATCGATTGCCGTCCTAACCCCGGCGACACGCCGCGAACACTGACACTGCGCCACGATCATCATGCGCGCCCATTGAACATATTGTAATCGAAGTTCGACCGAACAGTCCGGCGCGCGTGGCGACCCAATGTGAGCAACTCGCGGCCAACTGACCGGCCTTCCTCAAACTCGCATCAATCCGGCTTTGGTTATGGGCTAGTGGGTCAGTGCCCTAGGCCAGCTCGATTGCGGTAGTTTTGACGTACGCGACGGCGGCCACCGCGACGCGGAGGAAGCGCTGACCCAATTGATTGCCAGTGCCGGGTAGCCTGGATTTGGGCGCTGCCATCGAGGAAGCAGGCGGCTTGTAGCGCGGTGCCACTTGCACGCGCGGCAGACGGCAAAAGACGTTCCAATGAGACGTGCCGCTCCGGATCCTTGCGCGCTTGTTTGCCTTTACGATGGCGTCGTCGTCATCTTTGTAGATCACACTTGGCGGGGTTCCATTTCGCCTAGAAGATAACGTCGGCCGACGGCGTCAATCACCAACCTCAGCAAGCTCGACGTCCCTCCGGTATCCACGGGTTTTTTTACTGGTGTTTCCTCTTTTGGCTTTCCCCTTGGCCTCCTTAATCAGGCGGTCCGGGTGCCGCTCAACTTCACCGCAAAGCGTCTTCATGATCTCGTCGCGCGTCTTTTTGCTTTTGAGCGCGTATCCGAGGACCCATATCTTCAGCTCGTCTTTGCCTGCGTGGTATTCGTGTTCAATCTTTGGCGTCTTTGACATTTGTCTCTCCCGTCAATGCTTCGGCGGAGGGCGTCCTTTGGTTGCTACGGTTCTCACTCAGATTTTCGGCGCTAGACCAGCTCGATCGAACACCGGCGTACTTTCGGCATCAGCCGGCGTGGCGCCGGAGGGCGTGTCCTCTACCGCGTGCCGCAGTGCTTCAGTAGTAGAGTCCAGACCATCAACCGTCTCGTTGGCCTGGCTGCCGGAGTCGTGCGGTCGTGCAGGTATCCGTTCGGCTGTCTCATCTGTATTCGGGCCGCGATTTCCCTGTGACATGATTGGCTTCCTTGAATAGACCAATCCACTCGCTCGCATCCCGTTCCGCAGGCCACGTGTCCGCTTCTTAGCGTCTTCCTATGCTCGCGCAGGGGCCATCGCGCGCGGAGCATGCCGGGGGTTCTAGACCGGCGCCCGCAGCCCGGAAGATATCCACCTCATCGATTTAGTCTCGCTGACGACCTTATCGACATGATGGCAATTGACGCCCTGAAACGTGCGCATCTCGGATCCGATCCGAGAGGGCCGAATGTGCGTCAGAATCATCGGACCCAAACATTTGGGACAGGTGTGGGATTGAATTGCTATGCGGCTTGGGTCGAACAAGACTGCTAAGGATGACACGATGCTCACCTAAATTCGGGCGGGAGCGTTACAGAACTCTCAGTCACCGATCGATGCCATGATGGGATGGTGATAGAGTGACCATGGAACCATTGCCATCGCGGCGCTGGTCTATTTTGCTCAACTTTCGGAAAGTTAACGAATTAGCCTGGGAAAGCGCAACGCCACCAAGCCCAATAGTGCTTGGTGGCGTTGGATTAGATCCGGACAGCGCAATCCCCCGGTGATTACTAAAACAGCAGATCTGCACTGCGATCGTCTGTTCAAAATTGCTCACGTTCGAACGGACCATTTGCTATTTTCGAACTAGGTCACTGTGGTCAGAACGAGCCAGCACCCATGTCCTATGCCGCCAGGAACGCAATTTGAAAGTAGGACAATGAGCAAAAGTGAGCAGCGTCCCACTGTTGGATGTGGTCGGCTGCAACGTAGGTCGTAGCCATTCTGGGGCTGCTCTCAAGACCCAGACCGGTGCAGAGCCGTTTGGGGGTGAGAACCCATGCATCGCAAAACTTTTCTGTTATTCGATCACCTCGAATGCGCCTGACGAGCAGCGAGCGTGGAAGGGCAAGAACCTGAGACCACGCCACATTTGCAAGCCGGTTGACTTTGCGCGCAGGAACATGGGTCGACTTTGTCGGTTAGCTCGCCGGGACGTCACCCTAGGGAGTGTGCCATGGAGAACGATCAAATTGTCGGTTCGGCGAAGAATTTCGCCGGTAAGCTCGAGGGCCCCGTAGGCGACATTGCCGGCAACGCAGAGACCGAGACGGCACGCCGCGTCCGCGAGACGACAAGCGCTGCGCAGAATCTCTACGGCCAGGCCAAGGATGCAGCGCGCGAAGCTACGGATGCCACCGTCAACTACGCCAAAGACGCTTTTGAGAACCGCGGCGATACTTTCCATCACGGCTCGCAAGCGATTGCGAAGAGGGTGCAGGACAATCCGCTCGCTTCGATGTTGATCGCGGGCGGGATCGGCTTTGCGTTGGCGCTATTGCTGACGCGCCCGCCGCGCCGCCCGCTACAGCGCGGGCGATAACGGCTAAGGCGGTCCTATCGGAACAGTTCGCGTATTTTGATTGATTGGCTTGGAGATTAGGTCGTGAGTGATGACACCCCGCTGGCCCCCTTCGCCCACAAAGACTCGGATCCCGTTCCAGAGCCGAAATCCACTATCGCGGAAATCTCCGAAGCTGTGAACGGGACGGTCCACCGGGTTAGCGGCGCGATACAAGCGGGTCGAAAGCCAGGGATGCCGTTGAGCATCTTGAGCAACATCGCGCGCGAGGCGCCTCTCGGTTCGCTGCTAATCGCATTCCTGTTAGGAGTTGCCGTCGCCCGCCGCCGTTGATGATTGGGGGCGTCCGGGGTCAGTAAATCTGTTGATGGCTCGGCGGCAGCTTGCTAGGCCTTGCGTGTCGATGTCGGCGAGGGACATGCAAATCACTCGCCTGGTCCCGGCCCGCGATGTCCGAGAAGGGTTGCCGTGAACGGCATTGCCGTGACCATCCAGGATCGTGGCCCGTTATCGTGAAATGCAAGTGCAGTGAACAAGCAGCACGTGCTACTCGGCGCTGCTCACCAGCTTGATGCGCGGCTCAGCCGCATGCATCAGGGTGCGATACGCCGCAAGATAGTCAAGCGCCATGCGGCGCGCGGTGAAACGTGCCTCGAACCGCTTTCGGACCGCGCTGCGATCAAGCTGTGCAAGGCGGCCGACTGCCGCGACAGCGCCGATCTCATCATCGACGACGAATCCGGTCAGGCCTTCATCGATGATTTCAGCGACAGAACCGCGGTTGTACGCGATCACGGGCGTGCCGCAAGCCATGGCCTCGATCATCACAAGACCGAAGGGCTCCGGCCAATCGATCGGCAACAACAGGGCGGTTGCACCACTGAGAAAATCCGATTTTTCGTGATCGCCGATCTCGCCGATATATTCGACCAGCGAGTGGCGCAGCAGCGGCAGAATGATTTCGTCGTAATACTCCTGATCGCCGCGATCGACCTTGGCGGCGATCTTCAGGGGAATACCGCATCGTATGGCTATCTTGATGGCTTGGTCGACGCCTTTTTCCGGCGCGATGCGACCGAGCACCGCGAGATAGCTCGGTGAGATGGATCGCGGCGTCAGCAGCTTTTCCGGGACTCCGTGGTGGATTGTGCGGATCCAGCTTGCCTGCGGCACGGGGCGCCGCTGTGCGGTTGAAATCGAGATCACCGGAACCGATGAGAACGTCGTGAAAACTGGCTGAAGTTCGGGCAGATCGAGCCGGCCGTGCAACGTGGTCAGGAATGGTGTCGGCTGCCGGGAGAACAGCGAGAACGGATAATAGTCTAAATGAAAGTGCAGAACATCAAACTCTTCATCGTCGCATTTCTGTCGCACCCGCTCCAGCATCATCATGTGCAAAGCGTTGGGATCGCGTACTGATCCATCGAGGCGCAGGGCTTTCGGCCACGTTGCGTCCAGTTTTGCGGAAGTGTTGGAATCGCCGCTTGCGAACAGCGTTACATCGTGTCCAAGTGCGACCAGTTCCTCCGTGAGCCAGTGCACCACTCGCTCAGTGCCGCCATAAAGCTTAGGCGGTACAGCCTCCGTGAGCGGAGCTATCTGCGCGATGCGCATCCACTCGTCTCCTATTAGCATTTCCGGGAAACGCCCAGATTTTAAAATGACAATCGCCCGACGCCAGGAGTGCTTCGTCTCGGATCAGGCGGGAGCGTTGCAGAACTCTCAGTCACCGGCAGATAATCGAGCATGACGCTTCGGATCGAGACTCGCTGGTCAATATTGCTCACTTTCAACGATTTAGAGCGACCTCCAAACTAATGCGCCGAGAAATGCTTAACCGGGTTTTCTCTGGACAAGCCCGCGGTCGATCCGGCCCGGCACATGGCGGGCTCAGTCGAAACAGGCAAAGATCCCGGTACGGTTCGACGTACTAAAGACTAGGCCCATTTGTCATCCGGACGATGAGTGACGATGCCGCCACATCATGCGGTTTACTTCTCCGGCGCCAAACAAGTATCAGTGACGGCCTTCGATGATGTGCTGCCCCCCTTGCGTTGGCATGCAAACTCTCCGTCACTGCTAGACGTGACCAATGCAGCGTTCCGGCGGTCGCTCAGATTTTTTCTGTAACTTGGCTAAGGTTGTTTAACTTGGAGCCTGTACCCAGCGCCGCTGCGCCGACCCATCAACTTTACCTTCTCCACGCCGAAGGTGACGAGTTTACTCCGCTTTAGCGGCAAAGGTGATTGTCATCAGGAACGATTTCTCCGATGCGGGCGTTCCGGTGTTACCCGTCGGAGACGGGCTCACCAAACAGAGGAAACACCGCTATGTCCAAGAAAGCAGCCGAGCACCACAAGCAGTCGGCAGAGCATCATACACACGCCGCGCGTCACCACGGCGAGGCCGCTAAGCATCATGAGGGCGGACACCATGAAAAAGCGGCCCATCATGCACACACCGCGAGGGGGCATGCGCTTCACGCTAGACATCACTCGGACGAAGCTGCCAAGTCTCACATGGAGGAGCACGGCAAGAAGTAGTTATTGAGACGACTGCCCCATTAACGATTTGGATTGGAGGCCGCCTCAGCAGGCGGCCTCACCCAAGCCTGGCGCCCCGACGGTAGCTTCGTTCGGTTTTGCTGCAGACACTCGTCGCCGATGTCCCGAACAATGAGAGAGCATAGCCGCCATCGCGCCGGCCATTGCCGCAGGCAGCGCCGTCAAGTCCGCCAAGACGACCGTTCTAATGACGGGAGCCGCAGTAACGGCTATGAAGAAGGCGGACGCGGTCGCCAAGGCCTACAAGCCAGCCCGATAGGCAAGTCGTTGGTGCGACGTGGACCTTTGGCAAATAGCCTTAACTTCGGGAATGTTTCCAACCCGCGAAGAACTCAGTACGAGCATACGGTTTCCGCTTTGCTCGAAATCGGACATCGCTCGATGCGGTCGGCTTGTCTCAAACGTGCCACGAGGGGAAATTGGCAGCTTAGCTCGATCATCTCCAGTGCGGGCAAGCAGCGTCGACAGATTTTCAAGGCCGAGCACAAGGTTGCAAGCCCGGTTAACTGGAAGCACGGCGAGGACGTGATCATCGCGGGGTCGGTGACAGACCAGGACGCCCGAGTACTGAAATTGTGCTCCACGACAACACACAAGCGGCCTCCCCGAAGGAAGGCCGCTTGTGTTTCGCAATTATTGGTCAATCGCGGTCGATAACGACCGGACGACGGTCGTGGTCTCTGTCTCTGTCGTGGTCACGGTCCTTCCTAATGATAACCGTTTCGTCACGATCTCGGCGGTCACGATCCCGAAAGTGTCCACGGTCACGATCGCGATCACGGTCACCATGACCTTCACCCACCGTCACGCCATGAGGACCTACACCGATTCCGACTTCGTCCGCTCCAGCAGGAATTGCACTGCAAATACCCACCACGGCGGCTACTGCTACTACGTACTTAATCATTGCGTGCTCCTATGAATGAGAAACTCTGGAGCCAATGCCTTGCTACGACGAATGTTCCGATTGGCGCAAACGCAGTGAGGTCGCTCAATGGGCGATACCTTCAGCAAGAGCACCCCTTATGAGATGTGGTTCTGTATAAAATTGACCACCTTTCGCAACCGTCAGGCCGGCAAATTGCAGCTTGCGGAAACGGCTCCGGATCATGGCTTTGTTCGCATACTGCAAACGCGTTGTCCTATTTGCATTCCCTCATTCATTGTTTTCGCTTTCTCGTGAGCGATTGCGGCGCGCCTGAGCTCCGAGGCCATCATGCGAACACACAACGATCGCGCAATGAAAAGCGGAAATCAGGCATACGACCTGGCATGTCAAACGCTTCAGAATATCGGTCAGCTGGAGGTAGATCGCGAAATCATTGCCCGGGGAATTTTGCAGGCTGCCGAGAGCGGCGAGCGGGACGTCAACAAACTATGCGAGCGGGCTATCTATGGATTGACCGCGCTCGACTATCGGCAGCCTGGTATCTAAAACAACCACCGGACCCACCAGTTTAGGTTCGGAGAGACATCGGCAAAGTCGGACGCCAATTAGAGAAAGCCCCACTAACTAGCGGGGCTTCTTTGTTGCCGAGAGGGACATTCCGAGAGCACATGCTTATTGATAGATCGCTCATCGAGCACCGGGCTCGTTAGCCTTTGCTTGTTGAATCATCCCGCTCTATCTCGGGCTTTTCATGCAAGACGGCATTCAACAGCGAATTATGAACCTCTATCTTTCCGTTGTAGCTGATGAGCCCAAGTTTGCGGAATTTGTTCATGAAGTAGCTCACCCGGGATCGGGTCGTTCCGATCATCTCAGCCAGCGTTTCCTGGCTGATATCCAATAGAATTGGCTGAGGTATACCTTCCTTTCCGAAGTGCGCGAGCAGAAGGAGAAGGCGGGCGAGTCGCTTCTCGCTCGAATTGAAAAGCTGATCGATCAAATCCTCTTCAACTCGGCTGTTCCGGGTCAAAAGATACGCCATGAACAGTTCGGAGAATTTCGGCTCGGTATGAAGGGTGGCGATCATCGCTTCTTTGGTGATGGAGGTGATCACGCATTCTTCCATCGCGGTTGTGGTCGCGATGCGCAATGGATGGCCATTGAGGCAGCCCTCGCCGAAGAACTGGCCCGGTTCTAGAATCCCGACGACTGCTTCCTTGCCTTGCTCGGATAGGACAGTGAGCTTGACCCTACCTCTTTGAATGTAAAAAACCGTATCCGCCACGTCTCCCTGCTGGAAGACGCGTTGATTCTTCTCCAGATTCAAGATCGTTTTGCCGGACCCCACCTTGGCGAGAAAGACTTTGGGATCGAACTCGTTGTTGGCTGGCTTCCCCATAGGAGCCTCCTTTGCTCCGATGAACGAGCGCGCCCCGCATTATAGGTGTTCCAACGCCGAAATGAAGCCGCGACTTACGTAGCAAGAGGATTTGACCGGCTAGAGGGCATCCTTCTGCAGGGGGAAACAGGATTCCCTCGTGGCCCAGGCGTGGCCGCACGTTCGACTGCCCCAAGTGCGTTCATGTCGAGGAAAACGGCTGGGCCCTCGATTCGCACCCGCGCCTCGTTCTGACCGGCATCTCATCTATAAATGAGAAAGACCGCTGTTTGTCGTTCAAGTGCAAGCCTCCGCGCTGACGAAAACATCGAAGACCTCGTACGCCTGTTGCGGCGTCTTTCCTTCCTTGAATGCGTTTGCGAAACTGAAGATCGCATCCGCTAGAAGGAATTCATCCGGGACAGGAAACAGGCTGCGAAGTTCGGCGAGCCAGTTCGCGTAGGAAGGCGGGTTGAACTTACCCAAGGTGTAGTTGTCGCTGAATGAGGTCCGCATTTAGGTCGGAGCCTTCAGGCCGGGCGAGGCCAGCCACTCGCTGATGTGAGAGGCAGTCTCAATCTGCCGCGCTCTCCGGATCAACCTCTCACGCTCAATACCTGGCGGAGTCCCCCTCGCTTGCTTGCGAAGTCGCTCCGCCTCATCGACAAGGCGGTTGCATAGAGGTTCGGCTTGGGGCTGGTAACGGCGTCGCTGCATGCCGCGGCTCCTCTGTTTGCAGAAGGCGGGAGCGCATGATGGCGTTCTCATCACCGATGCCGAGAGACGCGCGGTGGTGATGCCAGCTTGGGCTTCTGGAATCTTCCCGCTGTTCCCTTTTGAACACCTCCTGAAGATTTAGTGAACCGGGAGGCGATGGTGCACTCGACAAACCGATCCCCAACAACCAGTCGATGCCCAACAAAGGGACGCTGCAACAATCACTGGAACCGTGTCCGACGGCGACGCCGTCGCGTTCAAGCCACGCGTCGTTTGCTTGCTTTGTCCCATCCGACCGGGCTGACGACGACGCGATCGCGGCCCTCGCGCTTGGCGTCGTAGAGGGCGAGGTCCGCGGCTCTGATGAGGTCGCGTGACGTGCGCTCGTCGCCAGGGACGAGACTGGCCAATCCGATACTCACGGTCGGCAACTCGGGCTGGGACTCGCGCGCGGTCGCCAGCATCGCGCGCAACTGTTCAGCAACCTCCAGCGCCCCGGTCTTGCCGACGCTGGGCAGCAACACGGAAAATTCTTCACCGCCATAGCGCGCGCCAAGGTCGGATACGCGCTTGGCGCTCGTCGCGATGCACCGCCCCACGGTAGCAAGCACCGCATCGCCGGCCTGGTGCCCGTACGTGTCGTTATAGGCCTTGAAGTGATCGACATCGATCATCAACAGGGAGACCGGCGCCTTCACACGCATGCCGCGACGCCATTCGATGTCCAGCGTATCATCGAGATGGCGACGGTTGGCGAGGCTGGTCAGCGCGTCGGTGCGGGCGAGACGCGCCAATTGGTCTTCCGCCGCAGCCCGCCGTTTGACGGCGGCAAGCAAATAGAACATCAGGGTGATCGAGAAACCGCCGAGTACGGCCACCACGGAGCCAATCAGCCAAAGCTGCTGCCACCAATCCGCATAGATGCCGTTGAGCGCGAGACCTTCGGCAATGAGCAAAGGATGTTGGCCGACCTGCTGGAAAACGTAGAGACGGCTGACGTGATCGACGATCGATCTCGTCGCAGGCCTCAAAGGTGCCAATGCACTAAATCGCTGCGCGATAATCCGCTGAGGCGGGCGGTCTAACCGCGAGCACTGTCTCCGGAGGAGAGATCGTCGGTGGCAGGCGTGGCGCCCTGTCTTGAAGATCGAGGTGTGATCCACCTCATCCCAGATAGGAGCCGTCTATGACCGATACTAGCAGTCCGCTTCGCCAGCGCATGATCGAGGACATGAACGCGCGCAAGCTGTGCGCAGGCACCCAGAGGGGCCACATCAGCAGTTGCAAGCGGTTCACTGCCACTCCGATGTAACGGTCGAGCATCGGCTGCCGACGCGGCACCGGCTTACGAAGCACGTAGTGGCGCCGGTGAATAATCCGCTGCTCTGATGATCACCGCACTCAGGCGCAGATTGCCGGGTAAACGCGAGCGATCGCCGCCGAATTCGGCGGACGTCGTCTTCGGTAAGCGTTTTTGATCGGTCACAGTCTGACATCTCAACCGAGAAAATCGGGATCCCTTGTTCGCTTAGGAACTGGCGAGTGGCGAGCAATGTCTGAGCGTTGGCGTCAGCCGCTTCTCGGAAGACCTTGCCGCGAGTAGATGATTTACTGTTCCGTCGCAGGAACCAAAGTCACGTCGCAATATTGTTCCCAAAACAATGGAGGAACATCATGATTTCCAAATGTCTCGCAATAGCATTCCTGGCTACCGCGTTGATGACCGGCGCGGCGGCGGCGCAAACAGCCGCAAACCAAGTGGCTTCGACTACCAGTGCTACCACGCACAAGGAGGGTGAATGGCGAGCGTCCAAGCTCGCCGGCGTCGATGTGTACAATGACGCAAACGAGAAGATCGGCAACATCCACGACGTGATTTTGGATAGGTCAGGCAAGGTGGCCAATGTCATTCTGGGTGTGGGCGGCGTTCTCGGCTTGGGCGAGCACTACGTGGCGGTCGCCTTCGATAAGCTGAAGTGGGTTGACCAGCCGGTGACCTCGACAACTGCCTCAACAACATCCGCACCGACGAATGCTCCTGCAGCTACTTCCGCTCCGGACGGCACCACGCGAACCACCACCGGTGCCGCAACTACCACCACGACAACTACTACAACCAGCGCCAGCACGCGTTGGTATCCCGATCACGCTGTGTATAACGCCACCAAGGATCAATTGAAGACCATGCCGGAGTTTAAGTACTAACTCTCGACATGGGGCGTTGTTGACCGGAAGCGGCACTTCGACCCTGGACGGCGGGATGGCCGGCGTTCTAGGTGGGGTTCTGTCTTGACTTTGCCGTCGGCCCTCGGCCCTCGGCACTCCCTCGCCCGCCAACATATCGTTGGTACTCGGTGAGGTCACGTTTCAATACACGCCCAACCTTGGCTATACGTTTAGCGGGACGGTCCCGATCGCCGAGAGCTACCATCTGTTTCCGCGCGTTTCCTCCGTCGTTCAGTATCCGTGCAGCTGAGACATCTTGAGCCGAGGCGCGCCGATTTCGCCAACCTACATTTTTTTGGCGGTTTTATTCTGCATGGCGCGCTAGATTTTCTTTGTCTGACAGCGCGTTAATCGGCAGCCGAACCGAAATTCGGTTTTGTCTCGTTCGGAGCGAGTTCTATAGTCGCGCTGCGCCGGAGTAAGATTTTATTCCTATCACCAATCGCTAGATGCACAGGTGTGCCCAAAACTTGACTAGTATTTTAAGAGTAAACTTGCTGGTAATCACTAGCAACTCTAGTTCTGGCTAGTACGGTACTGAACGCCTAGGTCTACTGCATGACCTTGGATCTCAAACGTCTCCGTGCCGACGCTTCAAGATTGCAGACCGAACAATCGAGGTCGCGATCCGGCCGGCAAACGACCGGAACGACGAGGGCGATCAGGGCTGCTCTTCCGGAGATCTACAAGTTGCGCGCTGACGGGGTGCAGTGGTCCGTGATCGCGGCGGCCCTGGCAGCTCAGGGTATCATCCAGGGCAGAGATCGTACCCCCATCACGACCAATCGGTTGACGGCCCTCGTTCGTCAGATCGAACAGCAGAACGAGAAGCGCGCTGCGAAACGAGCCAAGAGAGCAACGGTCTGGGGCTCAGAAAAACTTGCAATGCAAAGTCGGAGTCTATCTGTGTCACCCGATCTTGGGCCAAAAACGCGTGCGGTCGAGAGCCGGCCGCCTCAGAGCGAAGATGAAATCCGCCGTCTGGCTCTTGAGCGCGTTCAACGGATGACAGAGAAAGACTAGCGTATGCCGCGTATTCTGTTCAGCAGCCAGGAAAAGGGCGGAGTCGGCAAGACCACGATCGTCCGCGCCCTGGCCGAAGCGGTGGAAGGCGCTCCTATCATCGAGATCGACGCCAGCCATCGGCTTCTTGAACTTAAGGACCGAGTCAGCTTCTTCCAGATGCGTGCCGACCGCGAGGCGATCGAGCGGACCGGCGGGCGGGCCGCCCGCGCGGAGTTCGACGCCGTCCTCGACGTGTTGTCGCAGGCGACGCTGCCGACCATCGTCGACGTCGGCGCCAACACCTCGGTTTCGTTGTTCACGATGCTGGCCGATGTTGCGCCTGAGCTCGCTGCTGAATTCGCGGTCTGCGTAGTGGTGACCAATGAGCCCGGCGCCATGAGCGAGACGCCGAAGTTGCTTGACCTCTCAAGGTCTTGGACCAAGGCCCGCTTCGTGGTCGAGAACCGCTTGCACGGCAACATCGACCCGAATTGGCTCCAGACCAATGTGGGCGATGCGACCGTCGTCACGCTGGACGCCCAGTTCCTCGAAGAGGGGGCGCAAGATTATCTGCAGTCCGGCGGACTTGCGATCGTAGACCGGCTCAACCCGAGAAAACTGCGTGAGGCGCACGGGATTGGTCCGGCCATCCGAATCCAGCGGGACCTTGCCAAGTTCCGCTTGGAGGCTATGCGGGCGGTGCGGCCGGCCGCCGAATGGCTGGTGGGGAGGCCGCCATGGCGATGCTCACGGAGAACTTGAAGCAGAACTATGCGAAGGCTGAGGCGGCATTGGCGGCATCAATCGGCGCGGCAGAACGCTTCAGCAAGAAGCGGCTGTCGGCCTTGCTGGCGTTGGCCCCACAAGAGAGGTTTGACCATCTCGCCGATCGGTCCCTGACCCCGGCGGACGCTCTCGCATTGACACGCTCGTTGCGGGTCGAGACCAGACCGAGACCGCGCAAGCAGGTCTCGGTGAGCATGAGCCGATCGCTTCGTCGTTTAAGCATGGCAACTCTGATGTCGCCGGCCTCGATTGCAATCCTCGTGATGGCAGCGGTCTATGCGGTCGTCGTATGGTTGCACACGCCGCGTGAGGCGACGGTCACGCAACCGGTCGAGGTCACCGTTCAATATCCGGACGGCAGGCTGGTTAATGGAATGATGAGCCCGGGCAAAATCTGGTGGCTCATCCGCTCGTATGGAGACCACGCGATCATCCGGATCTGGATGCCGATGACCGGTTACCAGGAATTTGACGTGCCGGCGTCGGTCGTTCAGCTCGTCAGATGATCTGCGAACCGAACGCATACGCTCGCGCCGCCGCTATCGCAGGCGTCTGTTTGCGGCGACTTTCTATTGTGTGGCGATCCGGATGTGAAAGCATATTCCCTTACGTGTCGATGCTTCCGAAGGCGCATCTGCCCTTCGTCTATTTTTTCTCGGTGCCCCTCCTCTGGCACCATCGCGCCACTGGGCGCATGGCAGCCTCACAGATCAGCTGCGCCGTCTACTGCGAGGGTCGCATGCCATCGAGCAAGCCGCGCTTAGCGGCCATGCGGCGTGCACCAACGTCGAGATAGAGCCGCGCGGCGCGAATGGCCTCCTCCCGGCTTCGTGGCCTTTCGAGCAGACGTTGAAACCTGGCCCTTCGCCACTCCTCGATACGGCGCAACCGGGACACCATTGATGTCCGCCCTCCGTCGATACGCTGTACGATCTCTCCGGACACGTCACCCACCTCCCGCTCCGGTTGTTAGCTTAGCGCAACTCGAGGTGAGCGTGGAAGAGATTCCCGTTATCCTACGGGATCAATGTCTGGCAAGCGTCGCGGTTTACAGGCAATTCGCGGCTTCTCGCCGGCGTTGTGATCGGTGAGATATCCGACTGTCGTTCGAGCATCTCGGCAAGTTCTCGAACCAGATAGAATAGCGGCCGGTTCGCAAACGGGGATCGAGATCCTCGCGAATGTAGGCAATTGTTCCACGAATAATATCATGCTGCACTCTCGGCCTTGTTTTCGCAACGATACGAAGAAGTCGAGCCTCCTCCCTCAGTCGGGATGGCTCTTCGCGGCGAGCCAGTCGAAGGTCTTCTGCGCCAGAGCAGCCGCCGCGAAGATCGCGCGCTTGTCCGACTTGAGCAGGGAGAGCCAGCTCACAAGGTAGGCCGCATGGTCGGGCCTCGGCTCCAGCGCGATGCCAAGGTCGGCGCAGAGGAACGCCGCGCCGATCTCGGCGACGAGCTCTTCTCGCGCGTAAGCATTGTCACCGAAGCGCTTGCCAATATCCCGGTCGCAGCGATGCTTTGGCGATGTCCAGTGGATCAGTTCGTGAAGGAGGGTCGCGTAGTACCCTTCGGCCGCACTCGACGTTGGCGTATCGATGAACTGCCGATAGGGTGGCATTTCGATGCGGTCCGCGGACGGAACATAGCAGGCGCGATTGCCCTTGTGGACGATCGTAGCGTTGGTAGCAGTAATGAAGGCGTCAGCCCTGTCGATTCTCGATGAGATCGGTTCAATGACCGCCGGCTGCGGCGCAGGCTGATTGGGAAGGCCATCGATCTGCTCCGTGTTGAAGACCGTGTAGGCGCGCAGCAGCGAAATGCGTTCGACGGTCTCTTTGCCGGTGTCAGGATCATCCTCGGCTCGCTCGATCGTCTTGGCATAGACGACGGTCGTGCCATGCTCGCCCTTGCGGACTTGAGCGCCCAATGCTTGGGCCTGTTGATAGGTCATCCACGTCGCTGACGTGTAGCCACGTTCGATCGCTTCGGACCACAGGATGAGGACATTGACGCCTCGATACGGCGTGCCGTCGTGGCGCAACGGTCGGGCTGCGGCAGCGTGCTCTGACGATGTAGTCCAAGGCTTAATCCAACTGCGCTTGCCCTGTTCAAGGTCGCGGATGATCTTGTCGGTAACGCGCTGGTAGAAGTCCGCGCGCGGGTTCGTATTGAGGCTCTTGCTCATTGACCTAGCTCTGCGATGTCGGGATGATGAGGACCGGCGCGGCCGAATTCGGCCGCGCCGGCGGCTGCTCAGTCGGCGCTGCGACGCGACCAGATCAACTGGTGGTTCGCCTCTTCGCCTTCGATGAGATTGGCGAAGATCGGGGCAGCGAAGCTCGGGTCATCAAGGCGGACCGAGAGATATTCGCGTCCGTTCTGCGCGGTCTTCTTCCACGCGGCGCCGAACTCCACCGCGCCTGCGAGGATTCGGAAGTCGGGCGCCTTGTCGCTTTCTTTCTCGGCCGGAATGAATTTGGCCTTGACGTTGAGGGTCAGCGTCTTGACCGCGCCGATGAAGCCAGCGTCGCTCTTGGTGAACGTTCCGATTGTCGCCATGATCGTCTCTCCGTTTGCTGTCGGGCTCGCGTGATTGCGGCCTCGATGGCGGTGCTTGCGCCGGGAGGCGATCGACCTGCACCGGAGGCTGGAGCGCAGCGGAGGACGGCGAACGGGAGGGCTATTTTGGCTTGCGCGAGGAGACGCGTAGCGGCGGGGAAAATAGCCCGACCAGCCGTTGCGGGAAGCGATCGGGGCCAAAGGCCCTTTAACTCTCGGCGATACCGTCCATCGTCGGAGGCCCAACACCTGCGTGCCCGGTCTCGCAAACGGACGGCGAATCGCGACGGATGCGTTCACCCGGCGAAATGTCTGACGCAAGGGATTTGATGCTGACCCCTTTCAAGGCCAACCAGACCGGACGAAAACGACAGAGTCCGCCGCCAGACCGCTCGCTGCGGTGGAGTGGCGCGGCGTGGAAGTGTCGACAGAGTTCGCGAGATCGCGTTCGCCGATGTACCCGACGAGCCAAAGCTTGCACCAATTGCAGTCGATGGCTATTGGCGACGGCCCCAGCAGAGACAGTAGCTGTCGAATATTGCGATGCGCAGGACGGCGTGGCTGGACCGCCGCGATTCCGTGTCGTCAAACACGGAGAGGCAAATGCGCACGAGTCGCCGAATTCGATGCGCCCAGCTTCGCTGTATTGATCACATCGCCAAGACGTGACCCAACGGGGAATGCATCGAGGGTGAGGGATTCATCATCCTGATCGATGCTCGACGAACTTGTATCGAGCGCAAGCCGGAGATCGCAGAGGCGATCTCCAGCTGGACTTGGCCGTGCTATTCTGCGGCGACCAGCGTCTCCGGTGCCTCGTCGGTGGTATTGGTTCGATGAACCAGTGCGTCATCCGCTTGCGGCGCCGATTGCGTCATGAGCCGTGGCAGCCAGCCGGTGCCCCCAAGCAGCTCCTCGGCAGCTTCTGCCATGGCCACCTTCTTCATGCCCGCGATGCGCTCAGCCGCGTCCGGCCCCGCCGCTTCGCGAACGGCGGCAAGGATGTTCTCCTTGGACACCCGCCCCAAGTATGACCGCACGGTGGGTTTCCAGTAGCGGTTCATGTCGAGTTCGAGCACCGACGCGACTGTGTCCGCTGTTGCCCACGCGAGCGGCCTCTGTTCCCAAGGTGCCCTGACCGCAAACACCGTGAGAGCCACGCAGTGTGCGAACAGCGCCATTCGGCTATCGTGGTCGAGTTCAGCGATAAAACACCAGAGGTCGGACGGGGCGTGTGGAAGCTGGCTGGCCCATCGACCGTGGCGATCCGCCAGCGCCCGGGCGGCATCGATGTCATCGATGCCTTCCGCATGGGCAGCGAGCGAAGCGGCAACCGGTCGAATATCAAGACATGAAACCTCCTGCCGATAGAATGTCCGAGCGACGAGCGCGTGAACCGCCGCAAGCAGCGCGACATGCGGCTGTTCGCCGAGCGCGAGCCGAAGGCCGAGGGTCCGATGCGCCGTCAGATCACGCGCCAGCACGTCGGAAAGGGACTTACCGCCGTTCCCCTCGCTCTCCATCCCTTCGTCACCGGTAGATGCCCCTTCAACACGGGCAGCGCTGTCGGTGACGGGGGAGCCATCTGCCTGCTCGGCATTCAACAATTTCTCATCATCGCGGCGAACGAAGCCGCGTTCGATACGGGCGGTTCCATCGTGGTTGAGCACGACGAATGCCCCCGAGCACACCTTGACATCGGCTCCGTAGGCTTCGCGCTTGGCGTCGAGCCGCTCGATCTCCGCCTCAAGCTCGCCAAAGCGCGCATCGATATCATCAGGCAACTCTTCCGCATCATCATATTGCTCCGTGAGCGCGTTGAAGGCCGACTGTGCCGCCTCATAGGCGGCGGCATCTTCGGGCGAGAAATCGACGGGCGACGGATAAAGCCGCCGCAGTCCATGCGCATGGGGGAAGTCGAGATGGACTTCTGCCCATTTCCAGCCCTCCTGCTCGCAGAGCCGGGCGGCGATGCTGTCGAGCTTCTCCTTGGTCAAGCGGTCCAGCAGCGCCACGTCTTCGAGAAAGCCGTCCTGGCTCTCCGAAAAGAGATCGCGAAGGATGCTTCCGCCTGCGGCTTCATACGCCTCCAATCCAACGAAGCGCGCTCGCCGGTCGCGGGCCGGAACCTTTGCTTCCAGCAGAATCCGGCGGATCATGTAGGGCTCGGGATTGGGGGCCAGCCGTTCGAACGCAGCCTCTTGGCGTTCGTGATCCCCAACGATCGAAAACGCGATCAATTGATCCAGCGTCAACCCGCCATCGCGGTAAGTCTGGATCAGGTTGGGCGACACGGCGGCCAGCCGCAGCCGCTGGCGCACGACATGCGCCGTGACACCGAAGCGGGCTGCGATGTCCTCGACGCCACGCCCCTTCTCCTCGGCGAGATACCGGAACACCTCGTATTGGTCGGCCGGGTGCAAATCCGAGCGGGTGACGTTCTCATCCAAGCTGATCTCGGTCGGATCGTTGGCGAGATCGACCGTGCAGCGCATCGGTTCAGACTTCTTGATCTCCTTGCGCTGCACGCGCAACAATTGGGCCAATCGTCGCCCCTCGCCGATGGTCACCAGATAGAACCCCGTCGCGGCGCCGGCGTCATCGACCTCCGGCTCCACGACGAGATTCTGCAGCATCCCCTTGTACGCGATGCTGGCCGCGAGCGCCGCGATGGCCGCCTCGGTATGCAGCACTTTCCGCGCATGCTTCGGGGATTTTTTCAGCTTGTTTAACGGTACGAAAATCTCCGCACTGTTATTCGTCTTCGATTTCGCTTTTGTAGTCATGGTGTCACTCCTTGCACTGCCGAAGGCACGGCTTCGGCGTGCCTTCCGGGGGCGCGTGAGCGCGCGGGAGTGAGGGGGCGAGTTTCGGCGCGCCGGGCTGGGCTGCACAGCTGAGCGGGGCGATCCGTTGTTCGGTGATATTGGTCGCCGTGGGATCGCCGTGCGAGGACGCGGCCCCGACCGGGCGTCAGCCGGAACTCGCGGGGAGCGAGGGGAAGACCCTCGCTTCCCGTGCGATAGAAGCCAGTCAACCGTATAGCCTCTCAAGTTTACGGCTTCGGACTACTACATTGTGGCAGATCGCACTTATCCTGTTGTCCTGGACAGCGAGCGATGTTGTGCCGCCGTTAGGAGACAAGCGCACCTCGGCTTATCTTCCACATGAACCGCTCAAGCTGCTGGCAGGCGACGCGTTAAATCGACGACGCCATCGATCGCCGCTATAGTCGGGTGCGAAGACCCGACCAATTTCGCGATCTTGCGCGCGAAGGTTTAGCTAAGCTTCTGCGCACCCGCCTAGATTCGCGCGACCGGCGGTACCTTGACAATCAGCTTCTCAAACCGGACGTCGGTGTGAGCGGCGGTCTTTCTGAGGCGAAAGGGATGGCGCGTGTAGAATGGGCTGTTGGGGAACACAATCAGCTCCCTGCTGTGAAGCGTCGTCAATTCCTCCTTCGTCATCAGGCGCGTCTCTTGCGAGGCGGTCGACGTTGACGCGGTTCCCCTACCCGATCCTGTGGACTGCGTCTCGACGAGGGCGGAGAAGCTGCCGAGTGCACGCGACCACCGGTCGCTCTCATCGGGGTCCGTCGCAGGGACGTCAAACAGCGTGACGATGTCAGCGGTGCTTAATAACGTGCGCGCCCCCGATTCTCCATAGGTCGTCACCATTTGCGCGCGGTCTTGCCAGATGGTCCAGAGGCTGGCGCCATGGCCGGGAAGCTCGCCGGTTGCTTTCAGGATGGCATCGAAATGCCCGAGCGTGTTCGCCTCGTCGATGAAGATGACCATACGTTCCGCAGGATGGTATTCGCGCACGGTGTCGAAGACATCGCCCAACAACCAGCGTAGAAATGGCGCTAGGGTCAGATTGTCGCGGGACGGCACCGCCACGAAGAGGTCGACATCGCCTCGGGTGAGGTCTCGCAAGTCGAACGAGCTGGTGCTGACCATCCTGGCGGGGCGTTCGTCGTTCAGCCATGCAAACGCCTGCGCGGCCGTCGATGCGATCGTGTCCCGCGCTTTAGGATCGCTTTCCAGGATCTTCAACGCGGCCCGGGCTGCTGGCTCCGTGTCATGGAGCGCCAGGCCCTTGATCAGGTCTTCCTCGTTATTGAGTAGCCGCCAGACTTCCGGGATATCGCGTTTGGAGGAATGTAGCGCGACGAGCATGGCGCCGACGATCAGATCGACCGCGCGATTGTTGAAATAGGTGGCGACCCCGTCGCCGTTGCCGATCGGCTCGGGCAACAGCATTCGGGCAGTGTGCTGCAGGTAGAGAATGTCATTGGCTGCGACATGTTCGAGAGGGTTCCAGCTATCGGTACCGTCGACCAACCCCAGAGGGTCCAGGCACCGGACAGTTCGACCCAGTTGGCGCCGCCGACCGGCAACGGCACGGTAGGCATCTCCCTTGGGATCAATCACCACGGCCGGCCCAAGCCAGGCTCTCAGTTCGGGATAGGCCAGGTTCGGGATCAACAGGCCGGACGTTTTGCCCTTTCTCGGGGGCGCAATGGTCAGGAGATTTCCCTCGATCGAGACGCGAACGGCGCGGCCGGTAGTCTTATCGACGCCTAGTTCCAATCCAGTTTTCATTTGGCCGATTTCGGCTTGCGTCGCCCATCGCGCCGCGCCATGGATGCCGCTAGGGTCGCGCTTGAGCTCAAACCTCTTGATCCGGAACAACAGCACCGTGATGACGAGGAACGCGGCGAGCACAATGCCGAGCTCGATTTGTCCGCCACCGGCGAATTCTGGCGACTGTCCCCGCGACATCAACCAGTAGGGGCGAAGCAGATCCGGCAGCTTGAACGACTCGACATAACCGATCCAGCGACCGGGATCGATGGCGTCCGTCGGCCATGCCGTGGGATTTGCGCCGTGCTGTTCCGTCACGGCTAGGGGATAGCCAAGCAGGATCATGCTGAGCCCGACGACGACGAACAGGGATACGTTCCATATAACGCGACGCATTGCGAACCTATGAATTTTCGCAGATGCCTACGTCGCCGCGGCGGTGAAGGCTTTGCTGCTCAGTTTCGGCAATCGTCACGGTCGGCCGCTCGATTGTCCCGAGAGATCTCTTAGTCCAGCCAAGCCGTCAAAAGCACTCGTAGAATTTGCAATGCAAATTTTACTAGGAACGAATGTCGTGGCCGCGCTCCGATCGGTAGAAGGGCGCGCTATTGCCCCCCGACTCGATGTCGGCGTCGATCTGGCGGACAAATCCGGCGCGTCGGTCTCGGTGACGTGATTGGGTTGGTCGTGGAAAGTCTCCTCCTCGGTTGCGAGTCCGATCTTCGGCGATACATGTGGACGAGGCGCAGTAGCGCTGCCCTCAAAACAGCCGACTCCCCGAAGGACCGAGCTATGTTGCGTAAGCGTACGGAAACGAATGGCGTCAACGGCGCCGCACGCCTCGACACAAACGGCTTATTGAGCGGTCGTGCTATCGAACTGAAGTGCTTCTCGAACGGAATTTGCCCGGGCCAATTCACAGGCTTCGTGCCCGCAACGAGGAAGAGGCAGGCTTTGACTTGACGATCGAAGGTTACCGAACAACGGCCAATCGAACTTCAAAAAATGAGATGCGGCGGCGCTTCCGAGCCAAATTTGGGCAGATCGAGCCAAGGCCCGATCTAACGCGTTTGGTGGCACTTGTAAGATCCTAGACTAGGATTGACAAAGCGATCTCGTTCTTCGCCAGCGGGTATTGGCCAACGCCATATGGGCGATGATTACAATTTGAGCTATCGATTTTACGTGATCTGAGGTTGCTGCGCACAGAGTTGCGGCCTAACCGACGAGGCGGAAACGTCCACACCTCGGCACCATATTAGCTATTAACTGAGCACAAGATCATCATGCCATTTTCCGAACTCCGTAGGCGTGCCGTCGCAACTGAAGATGCTGATGTCAACAGTGACGATCTGAGGGTTATCCCACCGGAGTTCATGCTGCCGAGCGCGCCAGGCCCTGGAGACAGGGAGTATATCCATTCGGTATTTTATGATACGCGGCGCTTCGAGACATTTCCGGATCCGCTGCTACAGCAGGTGCGCGACGAATTCCCGGAGCAGCCACTGTGGCAGCCAGAACCAGTGCACGCCGCCAGTCTGCACGGTCGGATGGCCGCATATGGCCCGTCGCACATCGAGAAATTTCTCCAGTTCGGCTACGTCGCCGAGCTTGAGCCGCCGGTCTACCGAAGCGGCAGATTCCCGAAACGATCGCCAAGAAGCCAAATGGCTTGGAACGCCTTCAGGGTCAACGCTTCCTTTGCCGAAGCAATCGCTGATGCCATTCGTGAATGCCGGGATCACTACAAGCTTGATTGGGTATTCCACCATCCGCATATAACCGCGTTGGCACCCATTGTCGGCAGGGTCGACGACAGTTTTCGAAAGAAGGACCCGGACGAAATTGCGCCCGAACCGGGCACGACCATACTATGCCGACAGGGAACGTTATTGGTCGCGCCGAGGGCTATTCTCAGGACGCGCCGAAATGGCCGACCGCCCGTCATCGCCTATCCTGCGGACCCCGTAACCCTGAACACCGCATCAACGACCGGACGAGCACAGTATAGCAATTGGACCCGCGACGGCAGAAAGGATATCTTGAATCGCGTGCAGCAAGAGATCCACGCATGGTGTGCTGCAGGGTTCAATCCGGAAGCTTTCTTGCTCTGGATATTACAGACGGTCGCCGTCTTGCGTATCCAGGCGACCGATTGCAAAGGCCGGGAGCGGCCCAGCTATGTCCGGGGCGATGTTCACGCAAAGCGTGAAGATGATCAAGCTGAGTTTCGTCTCAAACTAGGTGAGTCAGGCCTCGAGAAGGGTGACGCATGTCCGATTGAAATGAGGCGCGCGCCGGTCACCGCTCAGGCAGATGTCATCTCGATGTTGGCGGGAGGCATCGGCCTCGAAGACGAAGCGATCTGGCGCGACAATGACGTCCTTCGCGACAACCTGGCGCGCCAGGATCTCGGCAGTCTCGCCGGATGGATTGGACGCCTAAAGCGATTCCATCGAGAAACGTTCAGCCCTTGGCACGCGCGATTGATCGAGGAGATTTTGACCGATACTCCAAATATTCTGCAAGAGCTAGAAATGACCAGGGATGACTGGTCGGGTCCCCGTCTTGTTCGCGCTCAGTTTCCCGACGACGTCTGGCAGGGGTTAGTCGATACGGCATTGTATGGCGAGCGTGGTGAGACGGATGTTGAGGTCAGCTACAACTGGAACGGTGACCCGATCCAGCAAGCCACAATTTTGTCGCTTGAAGGGGACGGCAACGATGCGAGGATCGTCATTTCCGGACCATTGCTTGATCTGAGCGCGCCGCGCCGCGCTTGGTGGCGGGAGCAACTCGAGCAATTCCGGCAGTCTGGATCGCTAACTATCTGATTCGGACATGGGCAGTACGGTGGGTTAACGGCCCTGATGAGGCCGTGGTCGATCGGCTCGGGCCGCCTTGAGCAGATGCTCCATCTGGCTTCCAAAGACAACTCGGCCGGCGGCTTGAACAGCCAGATCTTGCATTGCAAGTTTCGCGACTCACAGAATTTGCAATGCACGGCACAACACTTTTAGGCGTGGCTATTGGGGCCTCCTTCGACGGAGGCTCCCATGGTCGCGACAATCGCGGCTGGCACACAGGCGACGTACTACTCGCGGCAGTCCGAATATTATCTCGGCGGTGGAGAGCCGGCCGGTCGTTGGATCTCGGCCACCGGTAACTTCGGCGCAGTTCACGGCGCGCTCGTCGACAACGTTTTGTTCGAGCGACTTCACGCTGGCCTCGACGTCGACGGCAAGCCTTTGCTGTCGAACAGCGGCGATAGAACTGATCACGTCGGCGGGATTGATCTAACACTGTCGGCGCCGAAGGCGGTCTCGGTCGTATTCGCGCTGGCTGATCCCACGACGCGGCGCGCGATCGAGCAGGCTCAGCATGACGCTTGTGAAGCGACGATCGGGTTTCTCGATCGCAACGCTGCATTCTGCCGGCGCGGGAAGAACGGACTCAGGCTGGAACGGGCTTCACTCACTGTGTGCTCGTTCCGGCACGGCGAGGCAAGGCCAGTCACGCACAAAAATGGCCGCATCTTCTCCGATCCAAATTTACATAGTCACGAAGTAATTTTGAACTGCAGCGTTCGCGATGACGGTAGCGTGGGCGCTTTGGACGCCCGCCATTTGTTTGCCTACAAAATGGCGGCCGGAGCCGTCTATCACCTCGCACTTTCTTCAAATTTGAAGAAAATTGGCTTCGAGATCGGGGAGATCGGCAAAAACGGCATCTTCGAGATCGTCGTGCCGCCGAGCTACGGCGACGCGAGCCTTGGCCAGAAGTTTGGGGCCCTGCAGCGCCACTTCTCGGGCCGGCGCAAAGAGGTGGAGCAGGCGATCGCCGCCGAAGGGCTGTCGACCGCGGAGGCACCGGCGTTGGCGGCAGCGATCGCGCTCGGAACGCGTTTGTCGAAGACAGAGGAGCTGACCACCGATCGCTTCGCATTGTGGGCCGAGGAAGCCGCGCCGTTTCTGGACGTCGACCAACTCATCGAGAATCTGCGAACCGACTGGACGTGGAACCACACTGAACAAGAGAAGCTGATCGCCGAGCGTGTGGCGGCCGTGCCGGCGCAGCTGACTGAGCACGAAAGCCTGTTCGAGAAGCGACATCTCTATGCAGCCGTCGCGACGTCGCTGGTTGGCACTGGCGCCGACGCCATTCGCGTCGAACAGGAAGTCGACCGGCTGATCGAGGCGGGCCGCATCGTCGAGCTCGGACGCGATGCCCTGCAGCAGCCAGTTTTTTCTACGCCCGAGCAGATCGCAATCGAGCGCGAACTGGTCACGTTCGCCGAGCATCTCGCTCAGGAGCATCGCGCAGCACCTGATCCGGAGCATGTGCTGCAGCTTTGCCGCGAGCGCGGATTGTCCGCAGAGCAAACGCACGCGGCGCAGATGGCAACGACCTCTGCCGCCATCGCGGTGATCCAGGGTGCCGCCGGGTCGGGGAAGTCGACGACCTTGGCAGCGATCGTGGCCGCATATTCCGACCCAGTGGCTTCCGCCGGGATGCAAGCTACCAATCGGCGGATCATTGGCACATCCCAATCTTGGAAGGTCGCCAAGGAGCTGCAAAAGCTCGGCATCGAGGCGATGGCCACCGACGCCTGGCTTGCCTGCACGAAGGAGCCGTTCCTCGACGCCAACACTGTTCTCGTCGTCGACGAGGCGGGCCTCCTATCGTCCGCTCAAATGTTGGCGATCACGAAGAGGGCCGCAGAAGCACACGCGAAGATTGTGGCCGTGGGCGATTCCGAGCAGCTCCAAGCGATAGGTGCCGGCCCGGGCCTCTCTATCCTCGCCAGCGTCGCCGGAACCACTCGCGTCGACACCATCGTGCGCCAGCGCCAAGCCTGGATGCGTGCCGCCGTGACGGATTTCGCGAAGGGCCGCGCCGCGCAGGGCTTAGCGGCGTTCGAGGAGCGCGGCCTCCTGACGTTGGCGGCCGGCGAGAACGCTACCGTTATGCAAGTGGTGGACGCCTGGGAGAGAGCGCGGTGCGGGTCGCCGGCACCCTCGGTCTTGTTGATCGCCCAAACCAATGCGCAGGTGCGAGCCCTCAACGATGAGGTTCGCGTCCGCTTGAAGCGCGATGTGCGTATCGTCGGCGAAGATATTGAAGTGGCTGCCGTCACGCCGTCCGGGCACGGTCAGACGCTTTCCTTCGCGACCGGCGATCAGATCCGGTTCCTGGTCCGGCACGACCGGCTTGCCGTCATCAACGGAACCACGGCCACCATCACCCGTGTCGACGGTCGCGATACACCGGATCCCACACTCCATGTTGAGATCGCCGGACGAAATGCGCGGTTTCGCGTGTCAGAGCTCGCGGACGAACATGGGCGAGCCCGGCTTGGCCACGCCTACAGCACGACGACCTACGGATCCCAAGGGCTAACGACCGATCAGGCCTTTGTTTGGGCCGGTCCATCAATGACGCGGCATGACGCGTATGTAGCGTTTTCCCGAGCACGGGATCATCTCGAGATTTTCGCCGACCTTCGTGAAATCGACGCGCAAGTTCGCCTGGACTTGCCGTTATCAGAGCGTCGGCAGGCCACGATCGCGCCTGAACGCCGACTGAACTGGTTGGCCGGGCGGCTGTCCCGGCTCCAGATCAAGACCCGCACGCTTGATCCCACGCTCGAGCTTGCCTCGCGGTCCGGTGAACGCGTGCGCGATCGCTCCGCGGAGTACGACCGTGGCTAAGTCGTGCATCCCGAAGCTGCGGTTGCGGCCGCGACTGACTGCGTTGGCAATCTTACCGGCGCCGCTGGCGGCCGACACGGCCCCAATGAAAAGGCAGCGCAAGTGGGCTCCGACAGCTCCCTCGCGGCCGTCCGACCCTGAGTACTGGACCGTGATCAATGAGATTGCGGATCCCACACCAATCGCGCCCGCCGAGATCGACGCCATCGAGCGATGCTTCTCGGCAGTGCTCGCCGCCGTCTTCGACCCCTCCCAGAAATCCACTACCTGACCAACCGAAAGGACCACGACTATGCCCGATAACAATCTCCCGCTTGACACCGATATCGTTCCGCGATTGGAGGTCGAGCACTTTGCCAACTTCGCCGTCGACGCCGCGCTCTGGTTGGTGCGAGAATCGATGGATGCGATCGCCAACAAGACTGATTTCGACCCGGATCCGGAGAACTGCTTCAGGGTACTCGGCCGATTGCCCGCGATCCGTCAGCTGCGCGATCTCACGGAAGACCAGCGCCATGACATGTTCATCGAGGGATTCCGCCATATTCCCAACGGCGCGCAAGAGACGTTCGAGTTACTGCTCACCCACCACAGGGAGCTCTTGTGGGAGGGCCTGCGGAAACGTTGGAACGTGGTTGCCGATGAGGTCCCATTCCGCTGATCTTAACCGCGTAGAGGAGTCGAGCGAAGTAGCACTTCCCTTGATTCCACGGCATGGGTAGATTCTTTTTTCTGTACCGCGTGAGGAAGTAGTCGATGGCCCGCAAGAACCTTCAAGTCGTAGCCCCCCTTGAAAAGGCCGCTGAGTCGCGGCCGCGCAATGTCCTGATCTACGTTCGCGTTTCAACCGAAAAACAGTCAGGCCACCAACTCAGCCTCAACTCGCAGGAGGAGCATTTGATCGCACGTTGCAGACGCGACGGCGACAATATCGCCGGCATCTTCCGCGAAGAGGGTGAAACTGCAACCAACATGAAGCGCCCGGCATTCGAGCAGATGATCGCGCGCGCGACCGATGGCACGCGCACGATCGACGCGATTATGGTGTACTCGTTCTCGCGAGCCTTCCGAAACCAAGTCGAGCAGGAGCTCACCGTTCAAACTCTGCGCAAGCACAAGGTCGAGCTGATCTCGTATGCCGAGCCGCTAGCGAACGATGACACCGGCGACATGTTCAGGAAATTCATCGGTATCGTGAACGAATACCAGTCCAAGGAGACAAGTCGTTCCACAATGAGAACGATGAAAGCCAATGCAAAACTTGGCTACTCCAACGGCGGCATCATTCCCTTTGGCTTCAAATCTGTCGACGCAGAGGTGATCGGCAACAAGCAGAAGAAGAAGCTCGCCATCGAGCCAGTCGAAGCGGAGATCGTGATCCGCGCTTTCGATCTGGCCAAGAACGGCGACGGCAACAGCGGCCCACTGGGCACGAAGAAAATCGCAGAGTGGCTGAACACGCGCGGCTACCGCTCGCGCAATGGCTCGTTGTTCGGGACCGGCACCATTCACGAAATTCTGACGCGCCGCGCCTATACTGGCGTTCGGAACTTCAATGAGTTCGCCCGGAAGGGGGACGGCGAGCGCAAGGCACAGTCTGAGATCGTCGAATACGAAATTCCCGTCATTATCGACCAGGCGACCTTCGAGGCGGTTCAGGCCCTGCTAGTTTCACGCCGCCCGAGGTCTCGTGGACCGCGTCTCGCCTCGGCTCCGTCACTGCTCGGCGGTCTTGTCCGATGCGATTGCGAAAGGCCCTGCTCGTTGACCACTGCCACCGGCACCTCGCGGACCGGCGTCATCTACAAATATTACAAGTGCGTTCAGGCCAACAAGCAGGGACGTCATAAGGAGGGAAATGGAGCGAGCTGCGTCAACCGAAAGATTCCCCGTCCCGTTATCGAGAAGCTGGTCGTTGACGCGCTGACCGATCAATTGTTACGGCCGGACAGGGTGGCCTCGATCCTGCTCGCTCTGAAAGCTCGGCGGGACGAGCGACAGGCTTCGGCCGACCGCCGGATCGTCGACCTTGCCCGCCAGGCCACCGAGGCTGAGGAACGTTTGGGACGCCTCTATGCGGCCATCGAAGCGGGCACGATCGATGGCACTGACCCAAGTCTCAAGGACCGCGTAGCCGCTCTGAAGGCCAGCCGAGATAGGGCTGTCGAGGCCCTGGACTATGCGAAAAAGAGCAGCGCAACCTCGATTGAAATTGACCCGATTGCGATCGATCGGTTCACCCGCTTGATGCGCGATCAGCTCGTCTCAGGCGACGTAGCCGCGCGGAAGGCCTACCTCTCGAGCATTGTCGACGCGGTTGTCGTATCGGAGGACAAGATCCGGATTATCGGCTCAAATGACAACATCCGGTCCAGCTTCGGACCCAACGGGCAACCCACCCCCCAGGTTCGTAAATCTGTTCAGGAATGGTGCCCAGGGGCGGGATCGAACCACCGACACTGCGATTTTCAGTCGCATGCTCTACCAACTGAGCTACCTGGGCAAACCCGCGGGGCCGAAAAGGCCGAAGCGAGCGGGCGGTTTATAGAGAGGTCGGAGCGCTGTGTCCACCCGGCTTCGCGAAACGCTTCGCCGGGCGCCGCCCGCCGGGCGTTGTTTCCCCAACTTGTTGGGAAATCTTGGCTATTCCGCGTCCTCCGCGTCGTCGTCGCGGCCGGGAACGACATAGCGGCCGCTGAGCCAGCGGTTGAGGTCGACGTCGCGGCAGCGCGACGAGCAGAACGGGAGAAAGGCCTGCTGGGCGGGCTTGCTGCAGATCGGGCAGGCGCGCGGGGTGGCCGGGGGCGTTCGGGCTTGGTCAGTCATGGCTGGGACGGAGATTACACCAGTTGGCAATTGAGGGGGCGATCGCTTGTTCCGCGTTCACCGCGGGCCCGCTTCCCTTCTCCCCTCTTGTCCGCCGAAGCCTTGGCGAAGGCGGATGTGGGAGAAGGTGGCGCGCGCCAGCGCGACGGATGAGGGGTCTCTATCCTCGGAGACAGACCCCTCACCCGGAATTCAAGCCTTGCTTGAATTCCGACCTCTCCCACAAGGGGAGAGGTGCAGTGCCGATGCGGCGCGGGAAGAGGGTCTCTTCAGATCTCACACCGCGACGGCGTTGAGCCAGCCGTGGCGGATCGGAAAGCCCTCGCCGCCGAGCAGGGTCACGGTCTCGTAGAGCGGCAGGCCGACGACGTTGGTGTAGGAGCCGACCATCTTGACCACGAAGGATCCGGCAATGCCCTGCACGGCATAGCCGCCGGCTTTGCCGCGCCATTCGCCGGAGCCGATATAGGCCTGGATGTCGTCGTCGCTGAGCCGCTTGAAGCGCACGCGGGTCTCGACCAGGCGCTGGCGGAACGCCTCGCGCGGCGTCACCACGCAGATCGCGGTGTAGACGCGGTGGTTGCGGCCCGACAGCAGGCGCAGACACTGCGCGGCCTCGTCGACCAGATTGGCCTTGGGCAGGATGCGGCGGCCGACCGCGACCACGGTGTCGGCAGAAATGATGAAGGAGCCGCGCAGATCGTCGTCGAGCTGCACCGACTTCAGCGCCGCGTCCGCTTTCGCGCGCGCCAGGCGGTTGGCGCAGGCGCGCGGCAACTCGCCCCGCCGCGGGGTCTCGTCGACATCGGCCGGACGCAGCGCGTCGGGCTCGATGCCGGCCTGGTTGAGCAGGGCCAGCCGCCGCGGCGAACCGGAAGCAAGAACGAATTTGGGACGGCCTAGCATGCGGGCTTTTGGGCTGAATCGGGGGGACGGACGCGGGCGGAACCTATCGGATGGGGCATGGATGCACAACCTTGGAACCGGCCGCGAATCGCGCTTCCCCGTGGGCGACAAGGCCCCATAAGCACAGCTGTTTGTCAGTCTGGCGACAAGGGGCGGACCTTGCGAATCGGAACACGCGGGTCCCTCACAAGTTTGCCACGCCAGCCTTGGTGAAGCGACGGCGGATACGCATCAACAGGCCGTCGCAGACCTCGCGATAGGCGGCGAGCTTCTGCTCGCGATTGCCGCTGGTGCCGGTCGGATCAGGGGTCGGCCAGTATTCGACAGCGGCGGCGAGCGTTCGGGTCAGATCCAGCGCCTTGTGGTGCGCCTCGGGCGACAGCGTGATGATGAGGTCGAAGTTCAGCCCCTCCCAGTCCTCGAGCTCCTCGAAGGTCTGCGGCTTGTGGCCGGAGATGTCCTGGCCGAACTCGGCCATCACGGCGACGGCGAACGGATCGAGCTCGCCCTTCTTCACGCCGGCGGAGCGAACATAGACACCTTGCGGGAACATCTGCTGCAGCAGGCTTTCGGCCATCGGCGAGCGCACGGCGTTGTGCCCGCATGCGAACAGCACGGCCTGCGGGGAGCGCGCGCGCGGCGCTTCCATGCGATCAGGCTTTTTTCGACCGGGGTACGCCCCCGTCGTCTGGCGAAGTGGCGATCATCTTCGGGATCATGCGCCTCTCACTTTTGCGCATGATCTGATCCGAAAACCGGTACCCACTTTTCGGGATCATGCGCCTTCACCCTTCCAGTGCAGCACAGTGATCAGCGTGAACAGACGCCGCGCGGTCTCGAAATCGACGCGCACCTTGCCCTTGAGCCGCTCCTGCAGCGTGCGCGAGCCCTCGTCATGGATGCCGCGGCGGCCCATGTCGATGGCCTCGATCTTGTCCGGTGTCGCGGTACGGATCGCCTGATAGTAGCTGTCGCAGATCATGAAGTAGTCCTTCACGACGCGGCGGAACGGCGTCAGAGACAATAGATGCGCCACCACGGGCGCGCCGTCCTCTTTCCTGATGTCGAACATCAGCCGGTTGCCGGTGATCGCGATATGCAGGGTATAGGGCCCCGGCCCGGCTGCGCCTTCGGGCGCGAACAGGTTCTGCTCGACCAGGTCGTAGATGGCGATTGCCCGCTCATGCTCGATGTCGGGCCCGGAACGGCCGATCGATTCCTCGTCGAGCGTCACCGCGACGATGCGATTGTTGGAATCCTCGTCGTCTGGTGGCTTGTTCATGAGAGGTTGAGGCGCAATCCGACGGAACGTGAATGGGCATCGAGACCCTCGGCCTGGCCGAGCGTCATCGCGGCGGGCCCGAGCGCACGAAGCTGATCCGGCCCGCACCGCAGGATCGAGGTTCGCTTCATGAAGTCAAGCACCCCGAGGCCCGAGGAGAACCGCGCCGAGCGCGCGGTCGGCAGCACGTGGTTGGAGCCGCCGACATAGTCGCCGATCGCCTCGGGCGTATGGGGCCCGAGGAAGATCGCGCCGGCGTTGCGGACCTTCTTCGACAGGCCCTCGGCGTCGGCGGTCATGATCTCCAGATGCTCGGCGGCGATCGCATTGGCGAGCTCGACCGCGTCGTCGAGCTTTGCGACCATGATGATCGCACCAAAGTCATCCCACGAGGCGCGCGCAATCGCCGCACGCGGCAGCGTCGCAAGCTGCGCCTCGACCGCACGCTCGACATCGGCCGCGAGCCGCGCACTGTCGGTGATCAGGATCGACTGCGCGCTGACGTCATGCTCGGCCTGCGCCAGGAGATCGGCCGCGATCCAGTCGGCATTGCCGGTGTCGTCGGCGATCACAAGCACCTCGGAGGGGCCGGCGATCATGTCGATGCCGACCTTGCCGAACACCTGCCGCTTGGCCGCGGCGACATAGGCGTTGCCGGGACCGACGATTTTTGCCACTGGCGCGATCGTTGCCGTGCCGTAGGCCAAAGCGGCCACCGCCTGGGCGCCGCCGACGCGGTAGATTTCCGAGACGCCGCCGAGACGGGCGGCTGCGAGCACCAGAGGGTTGAGCTTGCCGTCGGGCGCCGGCACCACCATCACCACCCGCGGCACGCCGGCGACCCGGGCCGGCACCGCATTCATCAGCACTGAGGACGGATAGGCCGCGGTGCCGCCGGGCACGTAAAGCCCGACCGCATCGACCGCGCTCCAGCGCCAGCCGAGCTCGACGCCGGCGGCGTCGGTGAAGCGCTCGTCCTTGGGCAGCTGGCGGCGGTGAAAAGTCTCGATCCGGTCGCGCGCGAATGTCAGCGCTTCGACGGTCTTGGCGTCGCAGGCCGCAACCGCGGCGTCGACCTCGGCGGCGGTGATGCGCAGGCCGGCGGCGTCGATGTCGAGCCGGTCGAACTTCTTGGTCGCCTCGAGCAGCGCCGCATCGCCGCGGGCCGCCACGTCGTCGACGATGGCGCGGGTGGCGCGCTCGACGTCGGCCGATACCTCGCGCTTGGCCGCCAGGAATTCGCGGAAGCGTTGCTCGAAATCGGCGCTCTGTCGGTCCAGGCGAACGGGCATGGCGGCTTTCTGAAGAGGAATTCGGGTCCCTGCTCAATGGCGCGGCGGATAATGGCCGTCAACCCTTGGCGAACACGCAATCCCACCGTCGTCCCGGCGAAGGCCGGGACCCATTACCCCGACTGCCGATTGTTGCGGGAGCCTGGGGCCTCATCGCGACCAAAATCCGCATTGGTGGTTATGGGTCCCGGCCTTCGCCGGGACGACGAAAGACTACCCCGGCCCCACCCCGAGATCGTCGGGCCCCAGATCGGTCAATTCGCACTCCAGGCACTCGACATCGAGCCGCAGCGCCGCACCCTCGCCGAACATCAGCAGCGCACTGCCGCCAGGCGGGTCGGAGGCGTGGAATTCGATCCCGAGCAGTTCCAGGGTGGCCTCCGGGGCCTCCAGGTCGATATTGCGCGACTTGCATGCCAGCACCCGGTCGAACCTGAGTGCGGCGATCAGCCGGCGCGAAGACGTGGCACCGGCCAGGGTCTGCTCCCAGTCCAGCCGGTTCAGGCCGACCACGAGGCGCTTCTCGTCCTGGCGCCAGACGATGTCGGCGGGCTGGACGCGGGCGTCCTGCACATGGGCGGAGATGACCGCGAGGTCATCGGCATCGAGGGCGATCAGTTTCAGGGGAGCAGGCGGCGACATGCCGATACTTATAGCGCCTTGGCGTCCCAGAGATACCACGTGACCTGAGGAAATCCGCCGCAGGAACCCGGCTCGCCGGTTCCGTCAGAGGCTATTGATGTCCTCGCTCTCCAGCACCGGTCTGGGATAACCGTCGCGGGCGACCTTGAGCATGGCGCGGCCGAGTTGTTCCGATGTCGTCATGTAGCCCGGGGCAACCCGCACCAGGAACGACAGCAGCGGCGAGGTCGCGACATAGATCGCCTGCACCCAGCCGGTCTTCGAGCGCACCCCGTGCAGCGGCTGGATACCGGCGGGCCGGAACATATAGGCCGCCTTGAACGGCAGCTTGAGCAGGTCGTTCTCGGTCTTGCCCTTCACCCGCGCCCACATCAGCGGACCCTGCTCGGTGGAATCGGTGCTGCGGCCCGTGACATAGGTGAACACCATGCCGGGATTGAGCCGCGCCAGTGTCGTCGCCGCCGCCAGCGTGATGTCGTAGGTCAGATGGCGGTAGCGCGCCTCGTCCATGCCGATCGAGGAAACGCCGAGGCAGAAGAAGCAGGCGTCATAGCCGGTGAGCTGCGGCTCGATCGCGCTGTAGTCGACGAAATTGTTGCAGATCAATTCGACGAGCTTGGGACCGCGCTGCCCGCTCGGGCTGCGGCCGACCGCCAGCACGCGCTCGACACCGGGATCGAGCAGGCACTCGCGCAGCACGCCCTGCCCGACCATGCCGGTCGCGCCGAACAGGATGACTTTCATGCGATGTGCTCCTTTTCGGCGACTGCGCTTTGACGGCGGGTGCCGTGTCAGAGGACGATATATGAGCGCGTAATCTTTCGTGAGGCGAGCACGACGGACAGGCTCCCTCCCCCCTTGCGGGGGAGGGCTGGGGAGAGGGGTAAGCCCCGGGCGAGATCAGCGACGATGGAGACAGCTTCGCAATCTCAATTCGCATCGTTGGAGATATGGAGAGAGCGCGCCGTGTGTGCCCCTCTCCCTAACCCTCCCCCGCAAGGGGGGAGGGAACCCTTCCGCCGGTGGCTCCCTCACTTGGACGTCGGTGAAGCTGCGCGATGTTGTGATGCGCGACGCAGAGCACAGCTACTCTCACCTCAGCCCTTGATGAACGCCAGCAGATCCTTGTTGATCGTCTCGGCTTCCGTGGTCGGCATGCCATGCGGAAAACCCTTGTAGGTCTTCAGCGTGCCGTTCTTCAGAAGCTTGGCCGAGAGCGGGGCGGAATCGGCGTAGGGCACGATCTGGTCGTCGTCGCCATGCATCACCAGCACCGGCACGTTGATCTTCTTCAGGTCCTCGGTGAAGTCGGTCTGCGAGAACGCGACGATGCCGTCGTAATGCGCCTTGGCGCCGCCCATCATGCCCTGCCGCCACCAGTTCTGGATCACGGCTTCCGACGGCTTTGCGCCGGGCCGGTTGTAGCCGTAGAACGGCCCGGCCGGCAGATCGCGGTAGAACTGCGAGCGGTTGGCCGCGAGCTGCGCCTGCAGGCCGTCGAACACCGACTTCGGCAGGCCACCGGGATTGGCCGCGGTCTGCACCATCAACGGCGGCACCGCGCTGAGGATCGCGGCCTTCGCCACCCGGCTCTCGCCGTGGCGGGCGATGTAATGCACCACCTCGCCGCCGCCGGTGGAATGGCCGACATGGACGGCATTCTTCAGGTCGAGATGCGCGGTGACCGCCGCGAGGTCGTCGGCGTAGTGATCCATGTCATGGCCGTCGGCGACCTGGGCGGAGCGGCCATGGCCGCGGCGGTCATGGGCGACGACACGAAATCCGTGGCCGACGAAGAATAGCATTTGCGCGTCCCAATCGTCCGACGACAGCGGCCAGCCGTGGCTGAACACGATCGGCTGGCCCGAACCCCAATCCTTGTAGAAGATGTCGACGCCGTCTTTGGTGGTGATGGTGGGCATTTGATTGCTCCTCCTGTTGCGTTACGTCATTCTGGGGCGACGCGCAGCGTCGAACCCGGACTCTCGATCGATTGACTCTGGATTCCGGGTTCACGCCAACGCGTGCCCCGGAATGACGTGGCATGAACAGATGTGTCAGATCAGGCGAATGTGACCGGCCTGAACCGGCGCCACGCGCCGATGATCACCACGGCGAAGAACACCAGCACGATGCCCTGCACCACCGCAAACACCGGCCCGGACGGCGGGTTCGGCGGCACCGCCGGCGCCAGCGCCTGCAGCGCGGGCACCTTGAGGAAGCTCTGGATGACCAGCACGAAGACGTTGAGATAGAGCGAGACCATCGCGGTCACGATATAGATCGGGCGCCAGGCGCCCTTGAGCTGCATCGCATACAGCGCGATGCAGGCGATCGCGAGCAGCACCAGCGAGAGGCCGCCGATGATGTGCGACGGCAGCAGCTTCTCGGTCACCAGTGGCGGAATCACGAAGCCGGTGGCGTTGGTCAGGATCGTGAGGATGAGGAAGATCGCGGTCAGTCCGGGCATCGCGCGCGAACCGAGCAGGCCGAACATCACGATCACACCGGCGACGATTGCAATCAGGCTGATAATGACGTGCACAAGCACCAACGTCGTCATGTGGAGCACTCCCCGTTGAGACCCGCGCGCGAGGTTACGATGCGTGCGGGAAAAATGCTACATGGTTCGATGGCAGGACGGCCGACATCTCATGAAAAATTCGCCGGCGCCGGCACTTGCCGAAAATTGTCGCACGCGTGTCGTATGCACGTGCGCCTCGTGAGACATTGAATCAATAATAGCGCGGGATCGGCCCGTTATGCGGCGTCTTGCGCTTCGACAGGTCGAACAGCACCTCGTCGACATAGCACCAGCCCCAGCCTTCCGGCGGGTCGTAGCCCTCGATCACGGGATGGCCGGTGGCGTGGAAATGCGCCGTCGCATGCCGGTTCGGCGAGTCGTCGCAGCAGCCGACATGGCCGCAGGTCCGGCAGATCCGCAAATGCAGCCAGCGGCTGCCGCTCTTCAGGCATTCCTCGCAGCCGAGCGCACTCGGCGTGACATCCTGAATGCCGGCGATATGGGTGCAGCCTTTTGTCATTCTTGGTCCCTCATGCGGAAGCAATTGCTTCGAGTTCAGCTCAGCGAATTCGCTGGCCTAACCCGTCATCCTGAGGAGCGCGGAGCGCGTCTCGAAGGATCGACGGCCACCAGCGGGGCCGATTCATCCTTCGAGACGCGCGTTCCGCGCTCCTCAGGATGACGGGGATAGTGCTGCACCGACATTGCTACAGCGACGGACTGCCGTCATCGGCGAGATACCCGTGCAGCGCCGCGACGACCTGCGCGCCTTCGCCGATCGCGCCGCCGACGCGCTTGACCGAACCGGAGCGGACGTCGCCGACGGCGAACACGCCGGGCACCGAAGTCTCGAGCAGCGGCACGGCCGGCGCGCCGTCGCCGTTCTGCACACCGGTCATCACGAAGCCGCCGCGGTCGACCTGCACGCCGCAGCCCTCGAGCCAGCCGGTCGCCGGATCGGCGCCGACGAACAAAAAGAGATTGCGGATATCCATGGTGAACTCGTCGGGCGCGAGCCGGCTGCGCCAGCGCACGCGCTCCAGCGTCTCCGCGCCTTCGAGCCCGGTCACCTCGGTGTTGAACATCAACTCGATGTTCGGCGTCGCCTCGATGCGCTCGATCAAATAGCGCGACATGCTGGCCCCGAGCCCGCCGCCGCGGATCATCATGTTGACCCTGCGCGCATGTGCCGACAGGTACACCGCGGCCTGGCCTGCGGAGTTGCCGCCGCCGACCAGCACGACGTCCTGGTTGGCGCACAGCCGCGCCTCGATCGGCGAGGCCCAGTACCAGACGCCGCGGCCCTCATAGTTCTCGAGATTGTCGATCGCCGGCCGGCGATAGCGCGCGCCGCTCGCGACCACCACCGACTTGGCGCGCAGCGTGTGCCCGCAGCCGGTGGCGAGCGTGAACGCGCCCGACGCCTTCGAGCAGTCGAGCGATTTGATCGAGACCGGGATCAGCATCTCGGCGCCGAACTTCTGCGCCTGGTTGAAGGCGCGCCCGGCCAGCGCCTGGCCGGTGATGCCGGTCGGGAATCCCAGATAGTTCTCGATCCGCATGCTGGCGCCGGCCTGGCCGCCGAAGGCGCGGGAATCGAACACCGCGACCGACAGGCCCTCGGAGGCCGCGTAGACCGCGGTGGAGAGCCCGGCCGGGCCGCTGCCGACCACGGCGACATCGTAGAGCTTCTCATGCGCGCTGTTGCCGATCATGCCGAGCGCCATCGCAAGCGCGGTCTCGGACGGATTGCGCAGCACCGTGCCGTTCGGGCAGACCACCAGCGGCAGCTCGGCGCGTGTCGGCGAATAGCGCGCGACGAGGTCGGCGGCATCCTTGTCGGTCTCGGGATCGAGGACGTGATGCGGCTGCCCGTTGCGCGCCAGGAAATTCTGCAGCGGCGCCATGTTGCCGACCGACGCGGAGCCGATCAGCACCGGCCCGCCGGCGCCGCCCTGGATCAGGCTGACGCGGCGCAGGATCAGCGCGCGCATGATGCGCTCGCCGAGGTCGGCCTCGGCAACCAGCAGCGCGCGCAGCCGCTCGGGCGGCAGCAACAGCGTCTCGACCGGCCCCTCGGCATGGCCGTCGACCAACGCGGCGCGTCCGGAGAGCTGGCCGATCTCGGCAAGGAATTGCCCCGACCCCTGGTCGATGATCGGCGTGACACGGCCGAGGCCATCGCGCTGGGAGATCGACACGCAGCCCGACAGCACCACGAACATGCCGGGCCCCGGCTTGCCGGTCTCGAACAGCGCCTCGCCATCCCCATACGACCGCAGCTCGCCGAAGCGGCGCATCCGCTCGATCTCATGGCCCGTCAGGGTCGGAAAGGTCTGCTCATGGCGCGGAAAGGCAGTGGCGGTGGCGTTCAGCCGATCGATCGTCGTCTCATCCATGGCCATCTCGGCGACTCTCTTCTTGTTGCAACAAATGCCAACCGGCCGGAGTTTCGATTCTCACTAGAACCAGAACCCAGGCCCTGGCTTGTCGTTTTGCCGGATTTTCTGCACGAACTGATGTCCATCGCGCAGAAATTGATCTAGCGGCCCGGTTCGCTTCCGCCGCCGTCGTCTCGTGAGCCGTCTTCTGGCGAGGTATCTTCTAGCGAGCCGTCTTCTAGTGAGGCTTGGGCGGGTTCGGAAGCCACATCCTCGCGAGCGCGCGCCTGCGATTTCCGCCGCTTCAGATTTTCGCGCAGCGCCAGCTTGAGACGATCCTGTCGTGAATCCTTCACGCGGGCTCCGGCCTGCCCGCCGCCTCTGTCGTGCTCACCTGTCATTGCAAAACTCTCGAACCGCCGTCGCGCCTTCCGCGAGGCCGAACATAGCCAATGGCCGCCGCCCGCGCACCCTGCCCGGTCGGCCAGTTGCGCCAGGCGGCATGATTCGGCGGCTGGGCGAAATCCGGCTTCCCGGCACGATCGGAACCCAATCGGACCGGAATCGGCCGGATTGGGCAGAATCACCGGCGAAGAATGTCAGTTTCTGCCGATTTCATCGGCAACCGAGGCGCTGTTTCGCTTGCGCCAAGGGGAGGCCTGTGGCAAGAACCGCCCGCTTGGACGGGCCCGTGGGGCCGATTCAATTTTTCCCGGGCACGCTGCCGTAGCTCAGTGGTAGAGCACTCCATTGGTAATGGAGAGGTCGACAGTTCAATCCTGTCTGGCAGCACCAGGATCTTCAGCGCCGATTTGCGGGCAGTTCGGCAAGCGAAGATTGTCGTTCGGCAAAGCCGATCCTTCCAGCTAAGACTACTCAGACGCGCAACTAGACGAAATACTACTGTTTGGATCGTCGCGAATCGCGCGACCATGGCTATGCTCCTGATTTGGTCGAGGAGACCCAGCTCCCGAAATTTTCCGAGGAGCACTGTGAAGACGAAGAGACCATCGACGGATCGCAGATAATGTCAGACGCCCAATCATTTTATGTCGCCTTCAGGTTTGACGAAGAAGAGGGCGACGCCGACGCATACTTCCTTTCGGAAGGTCTTGATAGCGTTGAAGCGTGGGTCGCCAATGGAGGAAAACGATCGAACGACGCCACAAATGCTCAAGGCGATCCATCTGAATTGTCCGATGCTCACGAACCGCGCGAGGAGGAGGAGGAGTTTCCTTTCCGAGAACTAACAAGCAAATTCATCCACTCGATGAATCGGCTTAGGCATATTGTTTCAGCTACCATGACCCTACTGCCGATGCTGGAGCGCATCCGAATGAATCGGCAAGTATACGAACCCCTGGCAAAAAGCAGCAGGCGGATTGCCAAGTCTGGATCCTTTGAAATCTATGAGTGTGACTTTGATCGACGGAAGCTCTTCAATACCGTCGGCCGTCAACTCCACGAACTTCGGGATGGCAGAGATAAGCGTGACTGGCCCAGAACTGAAGAAACTGCGCGAACATCTCGGCGAGGCACTCGGGCGGAAGCTGACGGCGGCTGACATGGCGAAGCTGTGCGGGTTGCCGGCGGCCGGCGGTGCCGAAAAACTCCGCAAGTGGGAGGTCACCGGACCGACCCCGAAGGTCGCCGCGCTGCTGCGCGTGCTGGCGATGGCGAGCGAGCACTATCCGATCCTGGAGAAGTTCGACGTGTTCGATCGCCACGACGTTCCGGTTGGGGATCGCGCCGCGCGCCGCCAGGCGTTCCGCGAGCAGATGCGCGACGACGTGCGCAAGCGATTGGATTAGCAGACGGCTTGGTTAACGAAAGCAGCGTGTCGCGCGCGGCGCGTTAAGCCTTCCGTCATTCCCGCTTAAGCGTTCGTTAGGCACAACAAAGCGTTTCACCGCAACGGGTGCGACTTAACGTGCCAAGTCGTCTTTCGGTGACAGCATTTTATTCAAATGCGGTCTAACGCATCGCCATGGATGGCGCCATTCACGCCGCGCCTCATGACTTGTCCGGAGACTGCCCTATGAAGAAGTTCCTGCTTGCAACCGCAGCCGTAGCTGTTGCCGTCGCTGCCTTTGGCGCGACCGCCCAGGCCGCCGACCTCGGCTCCCGTGGCTACTACCAGAAGGCGCCCGCGCCTGTTTACGCCGCGCCGCTCTACAACTGGACCGGCTTCTATCTCGGCGGCCATCTCGGCGGCGTGTTCTCGCAGAACAACACCTTCAACGGCCTGGCGCTGTCGGACTCCAGCGCCCGCTTCATGGGCGGCGTCCAGGGCGGCTACGACTGGCAGCTGTCGCCGATGTGGGTGATCGGCCTCGAAGGCCAGTATTCCTGGCTCGGCGGCCACCAGCTCAACGCGATCTTCCCGGGCGGCTACGTCTACAACAACAACCAGCGCGGCATCGCCTCGATCACCGGCCGGGTCGGCTACACCTGGGGTCCGGGCCTGATCTATGTGAAGGGCGGTTACGCCTATTCCGACAACAACGAAACGGTGACGCTGGGCGGCGCGCAGGTCCCCTTCGCGCTCACCGACAACCACAGCAACGGCTGGACCATCGGCGGCGGCGCCGAATACATGTTCGCGCCGAACTGGTCGGCCAAGGTCGAGTACCAGTACTACGACTTCGGCGACAGCCGCTTCACCGCACCCGGCGCGCTGGTGCCGGTCGGCAGCTTCCACAATGACGAGCACACGGTGAAGGCGGGCCTCAACTACCGCTTCAACCTCGGTAACCTCGGCGGCCCCGCTTACGGCCGCTACTGAGGTTACGGACCACCACAACCGAGAGTGGAAAGGCCGGCTCGCGCCGGCCTTTTTGCGTCCGATCGCGCGCATCGATTCCGCACAGCGAACCAACACCGCGTTGGCGCGCGGCAGCCGCGAAAAATCCCGCAGATCGTCGCAATTTTCCCGATTTTGTTAACCCGCCGCATCGATACTCCCGCGCCGGGGAAACATCCAAGAGTAGTGGCCAAGGGTAGTGGGCCAGGGGGTACGGGGGCAATGGCGTTTCGGTTCAAGCTCGGCAAACCAAATCTCAAGCGTATCCATCTGCCGCAGATGGGTGTCAGGGGCAGCCTGTTCGCGGCGTTCGCCGTGATCGCAGGCATGGCGCTCGTGATCAGCGCAGGCGCCGGCATCGTGCTGCATCAGCTCGGCGGCACCATGAGCGATCTCTCCGGCCGCGACATTCCGCGGCTCGCCGCGAGCCTGCAGCTTTCCGCGCAGAGCGCCTCGCTCGCAGCGCAGGGGCCCGGCCTGCTCGCCGTGCAAAGCGAGGATGCGCTGAACGATCGCACCAAGAAGGTGCAGGAGGTCGCGCAGCAGACCAATGCAAAGCTTGGCGAGATCATCGAACTCGGCGCCGACAAATCCGTCGTCAGCGCGCTGCAGGAGAACGTCAAGAACACCGACGAGGCGACCAAGAGCCTGATCTCCGCCGCGCACGAGCGGCTCGACGTCGGTGCGCTGCGCGACAAGCAGTACAACGCGCTGCGCAAGGCGCAGGGCGCCTTCGTCTCTGCCGCCGGTCCGGCGATGCTCGACGCGCAGACCCGGCTCAACGCCATTCTCGCCGCGGCCGACGTCTCCGCTGACGCTGCCACCGAAGCCGCGCGTACCGTCGGCCAGATCAGCAACGTGCTCGCCGCCGGCAATCTGATGGCCGCCGACATGACCGCGGCGCTGTCGGCCAATTCCAGCGAGACGCTCGATGCGATCGAGGCCGAGTTCAAGAAGGGCCGCGAGCGCGTCAAGTCCAACCTCGAGGACCTGCCGAACAATCCGGCGATCGTTGCCGTGCGCGACACCGCGGAGAAGCTGCTGGTGCTCGGCGAGGGCAAGACCGGCGTGTTCAAGATCCGCCAGAAGGAGCTCGATTCGATCGATTACGGCCAGACCATCCTGGAAGAGACCCGCAAGCTCAATGTCGGGCTCGGCATCAGCGTCCAGCAGCTGGTTGACGCCGTGCAGAAGGAGACCGACTCGTCGACTTTCCAGGCGCGGCAGCAGATCTCGCTCGCGACCACGGTGATGATCGGATTGGGCGCGCTGACGTTGGTCGGCTCGTTCCTGTTCGTCTGGCTCTATGTCGGGCGCAACATCCTGCGCCGCATCCGCGGCCTGCAGCGCTCGATGCAGCTGTTGTCCGATGGCGACCTCGACACCGAGATCCCGCAGAGCCGCCAGCGCGACGAGATCGCCGTGATGGCCGACTCGCTGCAGGTGTTCCGCGAGAGCATGATCGAGAGCCGCGAGCTCACCGAGAACCAGAACAAGGACCGCTCCGCCAAGGCCGAGCGTGCCTCGCGCATGGAGACGCAGATCGTCGCCTTCGAGTCCAACGTCCGCAGCGCGCTCGGCAGCTTGCAGACCGCGGCGAACTCGATGCAGTCGACCGCGCAGAGCATGTCGGCGACCGCCGACCAGTCGAGCGCATTGGTCAATGCGGTCGCCTCGGCCGCCGAGGAAACCTCGGTCAACGTGCAGACGGTGTCGGCCGGCACCGAGGAGCTGTCGTCGTCGATCTCCGAGATCGGCCGCCAGGTCGTCACCTCGGCCGAGATCGCCCGCAAGGCAGTGGAGGAAGCCAGCGCCACCGACACCACCATGCAGGGCCTTGCCGACAACGCCGCGCGGATCAGCGTCGTGGTCGACCTGATCCAGACCATCGCCTCGCAGACCAATCTCCTGGCGCTCAACGCCACCATCGAGGCGGCGCGCGCCGGCGAGGCCGGCCGCGGCTTTGCCGTCGTCGCCTCCGAGGTGAAGAACCTCGCGAGCCAGACCGCCAAGGCGACCGAAGAGATCCGCCAGCAGATCGTCAGCATGCAGGAGGTGACGACGACGGCCGTCACCGCGATCCGCAACATCTCGAGCACGATCGGCGAGATCAACGACGTCACCACCGCGATCGCCGCCGCGGTCGAGGAGCAGGGCGCAGCGACCCGCGAGATCGCCCGCAACATCCAGCATGCCGCCGGCGGCACCAGCGAGGTGTCGAGCAACATCGTCGGCGTCTCGACCGCCTCGGCCGAAGCCGGCACTGCTGCCGGCGAGGTGCTGAGCGCCTCCGACGCACTGCGCCGCGAGGCCGACGTGCTGCGCTCCGAGATCGACGGCTTCCTGTCGAACATAAGGGCGGCGTAAGGCAGATATTCCGTAGCCCGGATGGAGCGCAGCGAAATCCGGGACCGCACGTCGTGATCGACTGGCCCCGGATTGCGCTTCGCTCCATCCGGGCTACGGAATTCAGGCACTTCGCCACCCCATTCTCCGGACGACTATCTGATTTTTCGGCTGGCGCGGCGGCCCGGGTCCCGCTAAGTCGGTAGCATGCATACGAAGACCGACAGCCTGCCGTCCTCGGCGGAGGCATTGCGATACCCCTGGGAGAACCATCCCGGCCACGACCAGGTCGTGGAGGTGGCTCCCGGCGTGCTGTGGGCGCGGCTGAAGCTGCCGTTCCGCCTCAACCATGTGAACATCTATCTGCTCGCCGACGGCGACGGCTGGACCATGGTGGATGCCGGCTTCGGCAATGAGGAATCGATTGCGGCCTGGACCACGCTGTTCGAGGGACCGCTGAAGCACGTCAAGGTCAAGCGGCTGATCGTGACGCATTCGCATCCCGATCATGTTGGTCTCGCCGGCTGGATCACCGAGCGCTTCGACTGCCCGCTATACATGTCGCAGGTGGAATATCTGCAATCGGTCTATCACCAGAACCGCGGCACCGAAGAGCGGCGCAACGCGCAGCGGCTGTTCTTCCGCCGCCACGGCATGGACGAGGACCTGACCGAGAAGCTGCTCGGCCGCGGCCAGGACTACCTGAAGCGGGTGTCGGTGCTGCCGCCGTCCTATCACCGCCTCACCCATGGCGACGAGGTCGTGATCGGCACGCGGCGCTTCAAGGTGATCACCGGCGGCGGACACGCGCTCGACCAGGTGATGCTGTATTGCGCGGCCGACAAGCTGTTCCTGTCCGCCGACCAGGTGCTGAGCAAGATCTCGCCCAATGTCAGCGTCTGGGCGGTCGAGCCCGAGCAGAACTCGCTCGGCGAATACCTGGCCTCACTCGCAAGCCTGACCACCACTTTGCCCTATGACGTGATGGTGCTGCCCGGCCATGGCGTGCCGTTCTACGGGCTCAAGACCCGGATCAAGCAGCTCGCCGATCACCATGAGGAGCGCTGCCGGCTGATCGCCGAAGCCTGCCGCGAGGTGCCGCAGACCTCCAAGGAACTGGTGCCGGTGGTGTTCCACAAGCACGTGCTGGACGAGCACCAGATGGGCTTCGCCGCAGGCGAACTGGTCGCCCACGTCAATTACATGCTGGTCGAGGGCCGCCTGACGGCCGAGATGCACGACGACGGCATGCTGCGCTTCAAGACGACCTGAGCGCCGGGCCCCGGCCGGTTTGACCGAAATCCCGGCCGAACAGGCCCGGCTAGGGCAATTTGCCCAACTGCGGCGCATGCCCGAATGTGGGCCAATGCATGGACATTAGAGCTGGAAAAGCTCTAAGAAGAGGCAGGTTTTCCGGTCAGGTTCCGCTTTCTGGGTTCGCCGATGAATTACAGCCAGTTTTTCCAAACCGCCCTCAACCGCCTGCATGACGAGCGGCGCTACCGGGTGTTCGCCGACCTCGAACGGATCGCGGGACGCTTCCCGCACGCGACCTGGCATTCGCCGAAGGGCAGCCGCAATGTCGTGATCTGGTGCTCCAACGACTATCTCGGCATGGGCCAGCACCCCAAGGTGGTCGGCGCCATGGTCGAGACCGCGACCCGGGTCGGCACCGGCGCCGGCGGCACCCGCAACATCGCGGGCACCCATCATCCGCTGGTGCAGCTCGAAGCGGAGCTCGCCGATCTCCACGGCAAGGAAGCCTCGCTGCTGTTCACCTCGGGCTATGTCTCGAACCAGACCGGCATCTCGACGCTCGCCAAGCTCATTCCAAACTGCCTGATCCTGTCGGACGCGCTGAACCACAATTCGATGATCGAAGGCGTGCGCCAGGCCGGCTGCGAACGCCAGATCTTCCGCCACAACGACGTCGCGCATCTCGAAGAGCTCTTGATCGCCGCCGGCCCCGACCGGCCGAAGCTGATCGTCTGCGAGAGCCTTTATTCGATGGACGGCGACGTCGCGCCGCTCGCGAAGATCTGCGATCTCGCCGAGAAATACGGCGCCATGACCTATGTCGATGAGGTGCATGCGGTCGGCATGTACGGCCCACGCGGCGGCGGCATTGCCGAGCGCGACGGCGTGATGCACCGGATCGACGTGCTCGAGGGCACGCTGGCGAAGGCGTTCGGCTGCCTCGGCGGCTATATCGCGGGCCGCGCCGAGATCATTGATGCGGTGCGCTCCTACGCGCCGGGCTTCATCTTCACCACCGCGCTGCCGCCGGCGATCTGCTCGGCCGCGACCGCCGCGATCCGCCATCTGAAGACCTCGAACTGGGAGCGCGAGCGCCACCAGGACCGCGCCGCCCGCACCAAGGCGATCCTGACCGCCGCCGGCCTGCCTGTGATGTCGAGCGACACCCATATCGTGCCGCTGTTCGTCGGCGATCCCGAGAAGTGCAAGCGCGCCTCCGACCTGCTGCTGGAGGAGCACGGCATCTACATCCAGCCGATCAACTATCCGACGGTCGCCAAGGGCAGCGAGCGGCTGCGCATCACGCCCTCGCCCTACCATGACGACGGGCTGATCGACGCGCTGGCCGAGGCCCTGCTCCAGGTCTGGGACCGGCTCGGCCTGCCGCTGCACCAGAAGTCGCTGGCCGCCGAGTAACCCTATCCGCGTCCACCCCCGAATTTGGGCCGGCCGTGCATCGCACCGCCGGCCCTTTGCGTTATAATCCTGGCACCCGGCCCTCCCAGCGGCCGGGACAGGAGATGAGCAGCGATGCTGCACGACTGGGGCGTTATCGCCACGGCGTTCGCCTACATCGGATTGTTGTTCTTCATTGCCAGCCGCGGCGACCGCAGGTCGGCGGGTGGGCGCGGCCGTGCCAGCCAGTGGATCTATCCGCTGTCGCTGGCGATCTACTGCACCTCCTGGACCTTCTTCGGCTCGGTCGGCTTCGCCACCCGCACCAGTGTCGACTTCCTGGCGATCTATGTCGGCCCGATCGTGATGATCGGGCTGTGCACCCCGCTGCTTCGCCGCGTCATCGCGCTCGCCAAGTCGCAAAACATCACCTCGATCGCCGACTTCATCGCCGCGCGCTACGGCAAGAGCCAGGCGGTCGCGGCCACCGTGGCGCTGATCGCGATCATCGGCTCGGTGCCCTACATCGCGCTGCAGCTCAAGGCGATGGCCTCATCGCTGGAGACCATCCTGAGCGAGGACCAGGCATTCTCGAGAATCCCGATCATCGGCGACATCGCGCTGATGGTGACGCTGGCGATGGCGGTGTTCGCGGTGCTGTTCGGCACCCGCCACACCGATGCGACCGAGCATCAGCACGGGCTGATCCTGGCGATCGCCGCCGAGTCCATCGTCAAGCTGGTCGCCTTCATCGCCGCCGGCGCCTTCGTCACCTTCTGGATGTTCTCCCCGGTCGAACTCTACGAGCGCGCCCTGAAGACGCCGGAGGCGGTACGCGCGATCGAATATGTGCCGTCGATCGGCAACTTCCTGATCATGACGCTGCTGTCGTTCTGCGCGGTGATGCTGCTGCCGCGCCAGTTCCATGTCAGCGTGGTGGAGAATTCGACGCCCGGCGAAGTCACCCGGGCGCGCTGGCTGTTCCCGCTCTACCTCGTCGTCATCAATATCTTCGTGATTCCGATCGCGATCGCGGGCCTCGTCATCTTCCCGTTCGGCGCCGTCGATGCCGACATGTTCGTGCTGGCGCTGCCGATCGAGGGCAATTCGCAATTGCTCAGCCTCGCCGTGTTCGTCGGCGGGCTGTCGGCGTCAACGGCGATGGTGATCGTCGAATGCGTCGCGCTGTCGATCATGGTCTCCAACGACATCGTGCTGCCGCTGGTGCTGCCGCGCAGCGACGACGCCCGCGCCGGCCAGAAGGACTTTGGCGACTTCCTCTTGAAGGCGCGGCGCTTCTCGATCTTTGCCATCATGGTGATGGCGTATTTCTACTATCGCGCGCTCGGCAACACCCAGCTGGTTGCGATCGGCCTGTTGTCCTTTGCCGCGATCACCCAGCTCGCGCCGGCGTTCTTCGGCGGCCTGTTCTGGCGCCGCGCCACCGCACGCGGCGCCATGGCGGGCATGCTGGTCGGCTTCGCGACGTGGCTCTACACGCTGTTCATCCCGAGCTTCCTGGAAAACTCGACCACCGGCCTGATGCTGCTGCAGCATGGGCCGTTCGGGATCGAGGCGCTGCGGCCGCAGGCGCTGTTCGGCGCCGATTTGCCGCCGCTGCTGCACGGCGTGCTGTGGAGCCTTGCGCTCAACATCCTCACTTACGTCGTGTTCTCGCTGGCGCGCGCGCCGTCCGCGATCGAGCTGTTGCAGGCCGACGTGTTCGTGCCCAACGCGCTGGCCCCGATCGCGCCGAGCTTCCGGCGCTGGCGCACCACGGTGACGGTGCAGGACATCGAGAGCACGGTGACCCAATATCTCGGCCCCGACCGCACCCGCGAGGCGTTCGCCTCGTTCGCCGTCGACCGCAACGTCGTGCTGCTGGCCTCGGCACCGGCCGATTTCGAGCTGCTGCAGCACGCCGAGCGCCTGATCGCGTCCTCGATCGGGGCGGCGTCCTCGCGCCTCGTGATGTCGCTGCTGCTGCAACGGCGGACGGTGTCGGCCAAGGCCGCGCTGAAGCTGCTCGACGACTCGCACGCCGCGCTGCATTTCAACCGCGAGATCCTGCAGACCGCGCTCAATCACGTGCGCCAGGGCATCGCGGTGTTCGACGCCGATTTGCAGCTGATCTGCTCCAATCGCCAATTCTCCGAATTGCTCGCGCTGCCGCCGCATCTGGTGCAGCTCGGCATACCCTTGCCCGAGATCCTCGAATTCATGGGCGCGATCAGTCCGCCGCCGGCTGGTGACAGCGACAACCTGCTGCAACTGCGGCTGCGCGCCTACACCACCGAGGGCGAGCCCTATCTGGAACGCTTCACCGACCGCCACCTGGTGATCGAGGTTCGCGCCAACCGCATGCCGGGGGGCGGGCTCGTCCTCACCTTCTCCGACGTCACGCCGAGCTTCGAGGCCGCGGAGGCGCTTGAGCGCGCCAACGCGACGCTGGAAAAGCGCGTCCGCGACCGCACCGAGGAGCTGACGCGGCTGAACTCGGAGCTCGCGCTCGCCAAGGGGATCGCGGAGGACGCCAACGCCTCCAAGACGCGCTTCCTGGCGGCGGCCAGCCACGACATCCTGCAACCGCTCAATGCGGCGCGCCTCTACGTCACGAGCCTCGTCGAACGCCAGAACGGCGGCGAGGATTCGCGGCTGGTCGAGAACATCGACGACTCGCTCGAGGCGATCGAGGACATCCTGGGCGCGCTGCTCGATATCTCGAGGCTCGATGCCGGCGCCATGACGCCGGCGATCACGAGCTTCCGGATGGCCGATTTGATGCGCTCGCTGGAGATCGAGTTCATGCCGATCGCCCGCGACAAGGGCCTCGATCTGCGCTTCATCGCCTGCTCGCTGCCGGTCGAATCCGACCGCTCGCTGCTGCGCCGGTTGTTGCAGAACTTCATCTCCAACGCGATCAAATATACCCCGCGCGGCCGCGTGCTGATCGGCTGCCGCCGCCGCGGCGACACGCTGCAGATCAGCATCTTCGACACCGGCGTCGGCATCCCCGTGCAGAAGCGCGGCGAGATCTTCAAGGAATTCCATCGCCTCGAGCAGGGCGCCCGGATCGCCCGCGGCCTCGGCCTCGGCCTGTCGATCGTCGAGCGGCTGGCGCGCGTGCTCAACCATCGCATCGCGATCTCGGCCAATGTGAGCGGCGGCTCGGCGTTCTCGGTCACCGTACCGGTCGCGACCGCCGTCAACCATACCGCGGCCGTCACCACCGCCACGCCGCTGTCGAAGACGCCGATGAGCGGCTCGCTGATCGTCTGCATCGAGAACGATCCCGCCATTCTCGACGGCATGAAGACGCTGCTGACGGCCTGGGACGCCGAGGTGATCGCGGTGCTCGATGCCGACGGCGCGATCAGCGCGATCGAGGCCGCCGGCGGCCGCGTCACCGGCGTGCTGGTCGACTATCACCTCGACCGCGGCAACGGCGTCGCCGCGATCCGCGAGATCCGCCGCCGCTTCGGCGACGGCATTCCGGCGATCCTGATCACCGCCGATCGCAGCCCCGCGGTGCGCTTGGCCGCGCGCGAGGAAAACATCGCGGTGCTGAACAAGCCGGTCAAACCGGCCTCGCTGCGCGCTTTGCTCGGACAATGGCGCACCCAGCAGATGGTGGCGGCGGAGTAGCCTTACAGCGGGCCGGCTTGCGGCCTGCGCAGCGCCCGCAGGCGGAGCCCGGCCGCAACGGCGAGCATGGCCGGCACCGCGAAGCTCGCCGGCACCCAGAAGGCGGCGCGCGCCATCGTCGCGTCGGCAATCGCAGCCGACAGGCCGCTGGCATTCGCGATCAGGCCAGCGATCGCCGCACCGAACGCAAAGCCCATCTGCTGGATGGTCGGCACCGACGAGGCCGCGACCACCTCGTCGCCCGCCTTGGCACTGTCCATAATGCGGTGTGCAACGAGCGGCCAGCACTGGCCGATACCGACTCCCAGCATCGCGATCGCCACGACCAGCAGGATGATGGACGCCGCGCCGTCCGGACCGAGCCAGCCGATCGCGGCGAGACTCGCTGCCATGATCGCAGGACCGGTCAGCATCAGGCGGTCCGCGCGGCGGGCCGACACGCCGGCCGTCAGCAGCGAGGCGGCGCTCCAGCCCAGCGAAGCGCAGGCGACCGTGAATCCGGCCGAGAGCGGATCGAAGCCATGCAGTTGCTGCAGGAACATCGGCACGTAGATCTGCAATGGACTGAAAGTGATGCAGAGCAGCAGCGCGAGCCACAGACCGACGCCGGTGCCGGTGCGCCAGGAAAACGCGTCGCTGGGCAACAGCCGGGGTGACGCCAGACGATCGAGCCGGAGCATCGCGACAAACGAGACGATCGCCGTGACGATCAGGCCGAGCTTCTGCAAGGACGATCCGGCAGCAGAGGTGGCCGACGTCGCGGCGATGGCAAGGCAGATCAGCGCGACACGGCCGAGCGGCAAGCGCGCCGGCGACGCGCGCTGCGCCGCCGTGACCGGCGGCAGCACGAACAAGGCAGCGATCGCCAGCACGGCGGCCGTTGCGGCGCTGGCGACAAAGGCGCCGCGCCAGCTCGCGAAATGTGCGAACAACCCACCGACCAGAGGGCCGATCAGCACCGACATGCTCCAGCTCGTCGACATCAGCGCGATGGTTCGCGACCACATCTGCTCGGGAAACGTGCCGCGCACCAGCACATAGGCGACAGCAGCCTCGAGGCCGCCGCCGAATCCCTGGATCAGCCGGCCGGCCACGATCCAGCCCATCGCGGGAGCAAGCGAACACAGCACGGCGCCGACGCCGAAGATCGCAACACCCACGCAGTAGACCCGCCGGGCGCCGAGCGCGGTGGAGAGCACGCCGACGCAGCTCGCCGCGACGATCGAGGACGCCAGATAGGCCGTGGTGGGCCAGCTCAGCATGGCGACGCCGCCGAGTTCGCCGACGATCGACGGCAGCACCGTCGTCAGCATCAGCACGTTCATGGATTGCAGCAGCACACCGCCGAGCAGGATGGCCAGTGTCGGGATCCATTCGCGCTTGAGGAGCGATCGCCACCCGGCGCGGACTTGTTGTGGCTCCATGTCGGAGTTCTCTTCCGGACTGGCGCCAAGGCAGTTGCACGCGGCGGCGATTTCCGGTTATTTTAGATAGTATCTTGTTTCTAAAATAAGCCGATGAGTCAAGACGACACAAACAGCCAGGATCGCATCCTGTTCGAACTGAAGACGCGCGGCCCGCAGACCGCCGCCGGCATCGGCGCGCGCCTCGACATGACGCCTGCCGGCGCGCGCCAGCATCTGCTGAAGCTCGAAGCGGCGGGCCTCGTCGAAAGCGGCGATGAACGCGAAGGACGCGGGCGGCCGCGAAAGTATTGGCGGCTGACGGCGCCGGGCCACGCGCGCTTCCCCGACCGCCATTCCGACCTCACGCTGGATCTGCTGCGGTCGATGCGTGAGGTGTTCGGCGAGCACGGCCTGGAGACGCTGATCGCGCATCGCGAACGCACCGGCATTGCCGACTACCGGAAGGCGGTCGGAACCGAAGGCTCACTCCGACAGCGGCTCACGGCGCTCGCACGGATCCGGAGCCGGGAAGGCTATATGGCGAGCGTGGTCAAGGACGCCGGCGGCTTCCTGCTGATCGAGAACCACTGCCCGATCTGCGCTGCGGCGGCAGCCTGTCAGGGCCTGTGCCGCTCCGAACTTGCGGTGTTCCGCGCCGTGCTCGGCAGCGACGTCGTGGTCGAGCGCGTCGATCACATCCTGGCGGGTGCGCGGCGCTGCGCGTACCGGGTGATGCCGGCCGCGTGAGTCAACTCGACGGCGTACCCTGGCGCCACTGGCCGCCGGCGATCTTGGCGGCGGCGATCACGGCCTGGGTGCGGCTTTCGACGCCGAGCTTCTGCAGGATGGCCGAGACATGGGCCTTGATGGTCGCTTCGGAGACGCCGAGCTCGTAGGCGATCTGCTTGTTGAGCAGCCCCTCGGACAGCATCATCAGCACCCGCACCTGCTGCGGGGTCAGCGTCACCAGACGGTCGCGCAGCCGCGTCATGTCGGGATCGCCGGCTGCCGACAGATCGGTGTCCGGCGGAACCCAGACGTCGCCCTCCATCACCTTCATGATGGCGTCACGCAGCGTCTCGACGCCGAAGCGCTTGGGGATGAAACCGGAGGCGCCGAAATCGAGCGAACGGCGGATGGTTCCGGCATCGTCGCTGGCCGAGACGATGACCACCGGAATCGCCGGATACTGCGCCCGCAGATAGATCAGGCCGGAAAAGCCGCTGATCCCCGGCATGCTCAAATCGAGCAGGATCAGGTCGACCTCGGAGTCCCGTTCCAGCAGCGCGGTCAGGTCCTCGAACGATCCGGCCTCGCTGATCGTAGCCGAACTCACGACGCTGGACACCGCCTGACGCAACGCATCGCGGAACAGCGGATGGTCGTCGGCGATGACAAGATGAGTATTGGCAGCAGCAGTCATCTCAGTCCCACAAGCGGGCTTTGGCAAGCCCGCGCCGTTCGGTTGTCGCCCGCGTGGCAGTATCACGCAAGCCCTTGATAATACCAGATGCCAACGCAGTTAACCCGCCGAGCTTGTGCGCCGCAACAGACGCACGCGGGGACGTTCCATCCTGCTCTCACCTCTCAAGATAAGTTCAAGCGTGCAAAAGCCAAAAGTCTTATTGGGACGGGTTTCACTGCGATGTTACCCTTGATTTAAGCCTAGGGCCCATTCGGGCCTAACCCGCCAGCCGGGGGCGAGCATGGCAGCAATAATTCGGGGGGAGCAATCCAGATGTCCACTATGACTGCAACTTCGGCGCGGCCCGCCGGCATGACGAAGGATGAGCGCTTCGTCATCCTGGCGTCGTCGCTCGGCACCGTGTTCGAGTGGTACGACTTCTATCTCTACGGTTCACTGGCCGGCATCATCGGTGCGCAGTTCTTCTCCGACTATCCGCCGGCGACACGCGACATCTTCGCGTTGCTGGCCTTTGCCGCGGGCTTCCTCGTGCGTCCGTTCGGTGCCATCGTGTTCGGCCGGGTCGGCGACATCGTCGGCCGCAAATACACCTTCCTGGTCACCATCCTGATCATGGGCCTGTCGACCTTCATCGTCGGCCTCCTGCCCAGCGCCAAGACCATCGGCATCGCGGCGCCGATCATCCTGATCTCGCTGCGCCTGTTGCAGGGCCTCGCGCTCGGCGGTGAGTATGGCGGTGCGGCGACCTACGTCGCCGAGCATGCGCCACAGGGCAAGCGCGGCTACTACACCTCGTTCATCCAGACCACGGCAACGCTCGGACTGTTCCTGTCGCTGCTGGTGATCCTGTTCACCCGAAGCTTCACCGGTGAGAAGGACTTCGCGGATTGGGGCTGGCGCATTCCGTTCCTGGTGTCGGTGCTGCTGCTCGGCATCTCGGTCTGGATTCGTCTGCGGCTGAACGAATCCCCGGTGTTCCAGCGGATGAAGGATGAGGGCAAGACCTCCAAGGCGCCGCTGACCGAAGCCTTCGCGACCTGGAGCAACGCCAAGATCGTGATCCTCGCCCTGTTCGGCCTGACCATGGGCCAGGCGGTGATCTGGTACACGGGCCAGTTCTACGCGCTGTTCTTCCTGCAATCGATCCTGAAGGTCGACGGCTATACCGCCAACCTCCTGATCGCCTGGTCGCTGCTGCTCGGCACCGGCTTCTTCCTGGTGTTCGGCGCGCTGTCGGACAAGATCGGCCGCAAGCCGATCATCCTGGCGGGCTGCCTGATCGGCGCGCTCACGTTGTTCCCGATCTTCAAGATGGTCACGACCAATGCCAACCCGGCGCTGGAAAAGGCCTATGAGACGGTCAAGGTGCAGGTCGTAGCCGATCCCGCCGGCTGCGGCGATCTGTTCAACCCGGTCGGCACCCGCGTCTTCTCGGCGCCTTGCGACACCGCCCGCGCCTTCCTCGCCCAGTCATCGGTGAAGTACTCCACCGTGCCGGGCCCGGCCGGCTCGCCGGTGAAGGTCACCGTCAACGACAAGGACGTGCCGTACACGGACGCCAAGACGTCGAACCCCGCGATCACCGCGGCGGTGCAGGCGGCGGGCTATCCGAAGCCGGGTGACGCCGGCATCGTGAAGATGTCGAATCCGTTCGACATCTTCCGTCCGCAGGTGGCTGCGATCATCGGATTGCTGTTCATCCTGGTGATCTACGTCACCATGGTCTACGGCCCGATCGCCGCGATGCTGGTCGAACTGTTCCCGACCCGCATCCGCTACACCTCGATGTCGCTGCCCTATCACATCGGCAACGGCTGGTTCGGCGGCCTGCTCCCGGCGACCGCGTTCGCGATCACCGCCTCGACCGGCGATATCTACTCCGGTCTCTGGTATCCGATCATCTTCGCGGCAATCACCGTCGTGGTCGGCGCGCTGTTCATTCCGGAAACCAAGGACGTCGACATCACCAAGACCTGACCGCAAGTCCTGATCAGTCGACATTTGAAATCAAAATGCATCGGCCGCGGAGCGATCCGCGGCCGATGTCGTTTTGGAAGCCCAGGCCCAGGAAGCGAGGCGCAACCCGTCAGCGCGTGGCGCCGATGAATTGCAGCACGATCTCGCGCCGGTGCGCCCTGGCACGATGCTCGATCAGATAGATGCCCTGCCAGGTGCCGAGCGCCATCTCACCATCGAGCACCGGGACCTGCAGCGAGGTCGCCGTCAGCATGGTCTTGATGTGCGCCGGCATGTCATCGGGGCCTTCGGCGTCGTGACGCCAGCCGCCGTCTTCGGGCGCCGCGCGATCGAGCGCCGTCATCAGATCGAGCAGCACCGTGGGATCGGCATTCTCCTGGATCGTCAGCGAGGCCGAGGTGTGCCGGATGAACAGCGTCACCGCACCCTCGCCGGCACGCACCTCGCGCAGGAATGTTGCAACCTCGCGCGTGATGTCGGTGAAGCCGGCGCCGGACGTTTCGACGGTCAGACGCGACGAGGCGATGCTGGTCGCCGCTGCCAAGGATGGCGCCGAGCGCGTGATGGTCCTCGATGAGTTCATCTGTAACTCTCAGTACGTCGTCCCGGCGAAGGCCGGGACCCATACTCCGCGGCCCTTCGATTTCGAAGGCTCGGAGTTGATATCTTTCGTAATCAACGTGCATCGGTGGTTATGGGTCCCGGCCTTCGCCGGGACGACGCTGTAGAAACAGCGCCGACATCAGCTCAAATCTTGCCGCCATTGACGTCGCGCTGCACGCGGTTGGCCATCTCGATCAGCCGCCGCCAGGCCCGCTCCACGAACGACATCATGCGATCCATGTCGCGGTCGCTCGGCAGCGGGATCTCGATCTTGCGCTCGCCCTCGGCGACCTTCGGCTCAGCCTTCTTCAACGAATCCGATTTCGGCAATGCCTCATCGGTCTTGGCCGGCGGTACGCGCGCAGCGAGCTCGCCTTTCAGTTTGTCGTTGTCGGCTTGCAGGCGGCCGATCTCGGCATCCAGCGCCGCGCGCTCGTCGGGCACCATGTAACAGGCCCAGCCCGCGCTGGAATTGGTGCAGGTCGACACCACGCCGGTGCGGGTGTCGAGCCGCAGGAAGCCATCGCCGGCCGGCGACAACGCGTAGCGGCCGTTCTCGGTATCGGGCGCGGTTTGCGCGAGCGCCGCGCCGCTTGAGATCAGGATGGCAACGATTGCGATGGACAATTTCGAGGACGACATCGCGATGGGCATGGCTTGCTCCGCCTCAACCTGATTCCTGCCCCTAGACCACAGAGCTATAGGGCTTGCGACCTGACTTCAACGCGTCCTCGAGCAATTCGATCCGGTCCTGCCCCCAGAACACCTCGCCATCCAGCACATAGCCGGGCGAGCCGAACACGCCGGCGTCCAATGCAGTCTGGCGATTCTGCTCATAGGCCGCGCTGATCGCATCGGAGCCCGAGCGCTCCACCAGCTGCCGGCCGGGCAAGCCTGCATCGTCGGCGAGCTTCACCAGCGTCGCAGCATCGGCAAGATTGAGCTCAAGCTCCCACACCGCGGGATAGGCGCGTTGCAAGAATGGCTCGGGGTCGAGGCCGGCCTCGAGCAGCGCCATCACGACGCCATCGGCAAGCCGCCCGTTGAACGGCCAATTGGCTGGCTGCAGGTGAAAATTCAGCCCGCGCTTGTCGCGCCAGCGCTGCAACTCGATCATCCGGTAGCGCTGCCGCACCGGATGGCGCTGGGCGAGCGGCTGCCCGCCGGTCTCCGAGAACAAATCGACCAGCAGCACGGGCCGGTAATTTACCTTGAGATCGTAAGTGCTTACGAGCCGCACGAAGGGCTTGTGACCGATATAGGCCCAGGGCGATTGCAGCGAGAAGTAGTAATCGATCTGGCGTGACATGCGGAACCTTGACTGCATGAGGGATAAGGACTTTCGGCGATCCCAGCAGAGCCGGAAATGCCAGGCAACATCGCTTCAAAGCATACAAGCTGTTGCACTGCGAACACTGCGTCACTCTGACCTTGAATATCTTCAAATAAATCCAGCAGAATCAAAGCAATAACTGGTTACGACGCAATCTTGACTTGATTAGACGCGGTAAGTATGGTCCGCGCGGCTTTTGACGGGGACGGGCGCAATTTCCATCATCCGCGGCTTCGGTTAGTGTTTGCAGCATGGCTGAGAACACCAACGACGGCGCAGGTGGAAGTCGCGATCAATCGCCTCCTGACGAAGCTGCGCTTTCCGCAAGGCTCGGAAGTCTCGATCATCGGTTGTCAGAAATTCGCGACAGCCGCAGGAGCAAGACTGATCAATCCGGTACTGAAAGCGGGGACAGTGCCGCCAGAGCTTCGGCGATGGCGCTCGGTTTCCGCCTTTCCTCGGAGTTGATCGCGGGCGTTGTCGTCGGAGCGGCGATTGGCTGGGGATTCGACCGTTTGCTGTCGACGTCGCCATTCGGCTTCATCGTGTTAACGCTGCTCGGCTTCGTCGCCGGCGTGTTCAACGTGGTGAGGTCCGCGGGCGTGGCCTCGGGCAAGCGCTGAGCGCTGGCGGGAAGTCACGACATTTGAAATTCGATTACCGGCACGATGGCCGGTGGACCAAGAGCCGCGCGGATGAAAATCGACCCGATCCACCAGTTCAATATCGAGCCCCTCTTCACGCTCGGCCACATCGGCAATCACACGATCGCCTTCACCAATTCGTCGCTCTACATGTTCATCGCGGTGCTGCTGATTGCACTGCTGATGCTGGCGAGCGGCCGGGACCTGGTTCCGGGACGGCTGCAGTCGGTCGCCGAGATCTCCTACGAGTTCGTCGCCAGCACGGTTCGCGGCAACGCCGGTGCGGAAGGCATGAAGTTCTTCCCGCTGATCTTCTCGCTCTTCATGTTCATCTGCGTCTCGAACCTCGTGGGCATCATCCCCTATACCTTCACGATCTCGAGCCACCTGATCGTCACCGCAGCCCTTGCGCTCCTGGTGTTCTTCACCGTCCTGTTCTACGGCCTCTACAAGAACGGTCTGAAGTTCTTCAAGATCTTCGTCCCCTCCGGCGTTCCGCTGTACATCCTGCCGCTGGTCATGTTCATCGAGGTCCTGTCGTTCTTCCTGCGGCCGGTCTCGCACAGCGTGCGTCTGTTCGCCAACATGCTGGCCGGCCACATCGCGCTCAAGGTGTTCGCGGGCTTCGTCGCTATGCTCGGCTTCTCGCTGGGCGCGCTCGGCTGGTTCGGCGGCGTGCTGCCGCTGGCGCTCACGGTCGCGCTGTACGCGCTCGAACTGCTGGTCGCGTTCCTGCAGGCCTACGTGTTCGCGATCCTGACCTGCATCTACCTCAACGACGCCATTCATCCGGGACACTAAGCGGTCCGGGGAATCTCCACCCACCAATCTGTCTATCTTTCTCAAGGAGCTACAAATGGAACCGGCAGCAGCAAAACTTATCGGCGCGGGCATCGCGTGCATCGGCATGGGCGGTGCGGGCGTCGGCGTGGGCATCATCTTCGGCAACTACCTCGCCGCTGCGGTGCGTAACCCCTCGGCCGCTCAGGGCCAGTTCGGCAACCTGATCTTCGGCTTCGCCGTGACCGAAGCGCTCGGCATCTTCTCGCTGCTGATCGCGCTGCTTCTGCTGTTCGTTCCGCTCTGAGCGGCACCCCGGTTCCGCTTTAGCGGTAACCCGTCGCGCCGCCCGAAGGTCATCTCAAGGGCGGCGCGCATGACAGCAACAGGAGAACACCGTGGCTGAGAGTCATGGCGAGGCAAAAGGCCAGAATGCCGGCGCCCACACCGAGGCCGATGGCGGACATCACGGCGGAACCTTTCCGCCGTTCGATTCCTCCAATTACGCCTCGCAGCTGGTGTCGCTGGCGATTGCATTTGTCGCGCTCTATCTGATCGTGTCGCGTATCGCCCTGCCGCGTGTCGGCGGGACGATCGATGCACGCCAGAACAAGATCGAGGGCGATCTGGCCGAGGCGCAGAAGCTGAAGGACGAGTCCGACGCGGCGCTGAAGGCCTATGAAACCGAGCTGGCGAATGCGCGCTCCAACGCGCAGGCGATCGGCAACGAGACCCGCGAGAAGCTGAACGCGGCCTCGGAAGTCGAGCGCAAGGCGCTGGAAGAGAAACTGGCGGCCAAGCTCGCCGACGCCGAGAAGCAGATCGCAACGACCCGGACCAATGCCATGAGCAACGTCCGCGGCATCGCGGCGGATGCGGCCGGCGCCATCGTCCAGCAACTCGCCGGCGTCACGCCGGACGCGAATGCGGTCAACAGCGCCGTCGACGCGTCGCTGAAGGGATAGACGATGTTTTACGAACCGGAAACCTGGGTTGCGATCGCCTTCGTCATTCTGCTGGTCGTGTTCGGCTATCTCGGCGTCCATCGCACCCTGCTGACGGCGCTCGATCATCGTGCCGAGCGCATCAAGGCCGAGCTGGATGACGCCCGCCGTCTGAAGGACGAGGCCAACAAGCTGCTCGGCGAATACAAGGCGCGCCGCGCCAGCGCGGAGCGCGAAGCCGCCGACATCATCTCCAACGCCAAGGCCGAAGCCGAACGGATCGCGGCTGAAGCCAAGGCCAAGATGGAAGATTTTGTCGCCCGGCGGACCAAGACCGCCGAGGGCAAGATCGCCCAGGCCGAGGCCCAGGCCGTGGCCGATGTGCGCGCCGCAGCGGCCAACGCCGCCGTGACCGCCGCCTCGACCATCCTGTCGCAGTCGGTCAAGGGCTCGGTTGCCGACGACCTCGTCGGCAAGGGCATCGCCGAGGTTCGCTCCAAGCTGAACTGACGCGATCACAACGCCTTCAAGAAAAAGGCCGGCGCGAGATCATCGCGCCGGCCTTTTTCTTTGTTCCTGCCGCTTTCCTATTCTACCGGCCCCGTCACGGCGGCGGCCGCTACTTCTTCTTGTGCGGCGCGCGGGCCTTGGGCTCCGGCTTCAGCGCCTGCGGATCGAAGCCGATATAGAAGATGTAATCGTCGTTCTCCGCGGCCGACGGCGCCGGATAGACGACATCCTCGGCGACAAGGCTGAACGGCACGCTGCCGCTGTCGTCCATCTGCACCGTGGTGGTGTAGGCCTTGGTGGCGATGGTCTTCTCGCCGACGCCGCCCTTCACCACGGCGACGCGCAGCGGCACCTGGATGGTCGGCGGTGCGCCTTGAGGGCCAACAATGATCCGCCCCTGGATACCGATCTTGGCCGTGATCTGGCCGCTGTTCAGATTGCATTCCCGGGCCGTGCGCGTGATCGAGGCCAAGAATTTGACATCGTTGCCGACCGCTTCCTTGCCGTCCACGGCCACCGAATAGGTCGAGGCCCCGGAGCGGATCTGCACCGGCGGGCAGGTCAGCCCGGCGTCGGCATCGTTGAGCGGCTGCGACGCCGCCGGCGTCGCCGGCTTCGAATCGGACGAACCGCCGCCGAACAGGCTCTTGAAACGGTCGCTCAGCGACTGCGCCGAGCTGGCCTCCGGCAACAGGGTGGCACCGAGACCGATCGATACCGCCGCCGCGAGCGCGAACCTGATCACCCTGTCACCCATGCGATATCCCTAAAGCCCCCAAACCAGAGTTCCCCGTTTCGCGCGCGTTATAGCAAGCCAATGGCGGCGAACCCAAGGCATGTTGAAACGGCATGTTGCAAAGGCATGTTGAAAGCATCCTGAAACGGCTCGGATACGGCCCGCCATCAGCCAATAGGCTTAAGACTCAGCCGCGGAAATCCTCGTGCAGCAGGCCGAACAGCAAATGGTCCTGCCAGATCCCGTTGATGCAGAGATAGCGCCGCGCCAGGCCCTCGCGGGTGAAGCCGCACTTCTCCAGCACGCGGATCGACGATGCATTGGAGGGAATGCAGGCCGCCTCGATGCGATGCAAGTTGAGCTCGCCGAACAGCGAGGGTAGCAGCACCCGCAGCGCCGTCGTCATGTAGCCGCGATGGGCGTGCGGCAGGCCGACCCAATAGCCGATCGTGCCGGCCTGCACGATGCCGCGGCGGACATTGGCGAGCGTGATCCCGCCGATCATCACCCCGTCCGATTCGCGGAAGATGATGAACGGATAGGAGCGGTCGGCGGCGATATCCTCGCTGTAGCGGCGCAACCGGCGGCGGAAGCCGGCGCGGGTCAGGTCGTCGGACGGCCAGATCGGCTCCCATGGCGTGAGATAGGCGCGGCTCGACTCGCGCAACTGCGCCCATTGCGGGAAATCCGACATTTGCGGCGCACGCAGCAAAAGCCCGTGCCCCCGCGGCATCAGCGCAGCCGGTCCACCGGACGGCAAACGAAACAGGGCCATGGCCCAACACTCCCCCGCCAAGCTGCTCCCCCTCGCCCCGCTCTGGTGGGGTGAGGGTCGGGGCGAGGGGCCGTTTCCGCAAACTCGGCCTGCGGATAGCCCCTCACACCCGAAGCCTTCAGCCATAGCCGAGGCTCCGCCTCGGCTATGTCCGTCAACGGCCGCCGGTAGGCGGCCTCTGCTCTCCCCCCCGCAAGCGGAGCGGGGTAAGCAGAATTCTTAGTGCAGCAGCGTCTTTGCCTTCGACTTCGTCAATCCTTCCGCAAAAGACACTGCCGTGTCCAGACCCCTGCCGCTGCCGAGTGCAACGACGGCGGGCCGGCTGCGCGACAGCAGCGCGCGGGCGGCGTTGCGGCTCGATTCGACCGAGACCGCGTCGATCCGCGCCACCAGCTCTTCCACCGTCTGCGGCCGGCCATAGGCTAGCACATGGCGTGCCAGCTGCTCGGCCCGGGATGAACAGCTTTCCAGCGCCATCAACAGGCCGGCCTTCATCTGCGCCTTGGCGCGGGCGACCTCGGCTTCGGTCAGGGTTTCCACCGCCTCGTTGATGACGTCGACGATGACTTCCATCATTTCCGGCGCGTCGGCCGGATCGGTCCCGGTATAGAGGCCGAAGAACCCGGTGTCGGTGTAGGGGGCGTGGAAGGTGTAGATCGAGTAGCACAGCCCGCGCTTCTCGCGCACCTCCTGGAACAGCCGCGACGACATCCCGCCGCCGAGCGTGTTGGTGAAGACCTGCAGCGAGAACAGCGACAGGTCGGTCTGCGGCACGCCTTCGAGCGCCAGCGTCAGATGCGCCTGCTCGAGATCGCGATGCACCACCCGCGAGCCGCCCTTGCCGAACATCGCAGGCTGCGGCGCCGGCGCCGGCGTGGCGTCGAAGCTGGCGAATTTCGCGGCGACGTCCTCGACGACGCGCTTGTGATCGACCGCGCCGGCGGCGGCGACCACCATGTCCGGGGCGCGGTAATGCGTCGACAGATAGCCGCGCAGCGTGTCGCGGTTGAAGGCCTTCAGCGTCTTGGCGGTGCCGAGCAGCGAGCGCCCCATCGGCTGGTCCGGATAGCAGAGCTCGTTGAGATGCTCGAACACGACATCGTCGGGCGTATCCTGCGCCGCGCCGATCTCCTGCACGATGACGCTCTTCTCGCGCTCCAGCTCGTCCGGCACGAAGGACGGATTGGCGAGGATGTCGGAGAGCACGTCGAGCGCCAGCGGCACGTCGGCCTTCATCACCCGCGCGTAATAGGCCGTGGTCTCGGTCGAGGTCCCGGCATTGAGGTCGCCGCCGACCGCCTCGATCTCCTCGACGATCTCGCGCGAGGAGCGCCGCGCGGTGCCCTTGAACGCCATGTGCTCCAGGAGATGCGAGATGCCGTGCTCGTTCGGCTTCTCGTCGCGGCCGCCGACGCCGGCCCAGACCCCGAGCGCCGCGGTCTCCAGATGTGGCATTGTGTCGGTGACGACGGTCAGGCCGCTCGGCAACTTGGTGATTTCAACGCTCATCAGGCAACTCCCTGCTTGGCGGCACGGCTGACCGACAGCACGAAGCGCTCGACCTCGGCGGAATCATTCTTCATCACAGTCATCTGTTCGGACTTGGTCATCAGGCCTCCGAGCCAGGCCGGCAGCTGCGGACGCACCCCGCAGGCGGCCTCGACCGCATCGGGGAATTTGGCCGCATGCGCGGTCGACAGCACGATGTTCGGGATCTTCGAATCCGAGGTGTCGCGGTCGGCGACCGCAAGCGCCACCGCGGTGTGCGGATCGACGAGATCGCCGGCCTCGCGCCAGGCGGCGCGGATCGCGGCCGCCGTCTCGGTCTCGTCGGCGCGGCCGGCGTCGAAATCGCGGCGCACCGCGGCCAGCGTCGCATCCGGCAGCACGAAGCGGCCGGACTGCTTCAGCGAGGCCATCAGGCGGCGGACCTGATCGGCGTCGCGGCCGCTCGCCTCGAACAACAGCCGCTCGAAATTCGAGGACACCTGGATGTCCATCGACGGCGACGCCGTCGCGTGTACCTCGCGCACCTCGTAATTGCCGGTCTTCAGCGTGCGCGGCAGGATGTCGTTGACGTTGGCGGCAATCCGCAACCAGCGGATCGGCAGCCCCATGCGCTTGGCGACATAGCCGGCGAAGATGTCGCCGAAATTGCCGGTCGGCACCGTGAAATCCACCGTCCGCGCCGGCGCGCCGAGCGCGACCGCCGAGGTGAAATAGTAGACCACCTGCGCCACGATGCGCGCCCAGTTGATCGAGTTGACGCCGGACAGCGCCACCTGGTCGCGGAAGCGATGGTTGTTGAACATCTCCTTCACCAGCGCCTGGCAATCGTCGAACGTGCCTTCGATCGCCAGCGCATGGACATTGGCGGCACCGGTCGTCGTCATCATGCGGCGCTGCACTTCGGAGACGCGCCCGTTCGGGAACAGCACGACGAGGTCGACATTGTCGAGATTGGCAAAGGCGTCGACCGCGGCGCCGCCGGTATCGCCCGAGGTCGCGACCACGATGGTGGTGCGCTGCGCCCGCTTGGCCAGCACATGATCCATCAGCCGCGAGATCAGCTGCATCGCGACGTCCTTGAACGCCAGCGTCGGCCCGTGGAACAGCTCGAGCAGGAACTGGTTCGGCCCGATCTGGTCGAGCGGCACCACGGCGGGATGGCGGAAGGTGGCGTAGGCCTCGTTCGCCATGCGGCCGAGCTCGGCGTCGGAAATCTCGCCGGCGGCAAACGGCCGGATGATCTCGACCGCGACCTCCCAATAGGGCCGGCCGAAGAAGGCGGCGATGGTCTCGGGCGACAATTGCGGCCAAGTCTCGGGCACGTAAAGCCCGCCGTCACGGGCAAGCCCGGTCAGCATCACATCGCAGAAGCCAAGCGCCGGAGCCTCACCCCGGGTCGAAATATACCGCGTCAAACCGCCCTCCAAAGGCTTCGATTAGAGCCTTAAGCCTTTGATATCATGGATTTATCGAGTTCGCCGCATGCGACCCGATCTGGTTCACCATAGAAGATCGGACCAACAATGGGTAGCCCGAAGCACGCGCCCCGGGGTCGTGCGGAGTGGCGCGCGGTGTTGCCCGCGAAGACGGCCACCATGCCACATCCACCACGGTCGTCTTGGTGAAAGCTTGAGGCACGCTGCGCGTCTCAAATTCGGCCGTCGTCCCGGCGCAGGCCGGGACCCATACGCCGCAGCAGGTGTCGTTAGCGGGACTCGTCGTTTAGCGATGCGTAACAATCGGCGTTCGTGGTTATGGGTCCCGGCCTTCGCCGGGACGACGATAAGGACGGCGGAGAGAGATGACGATACGCGCGCTAACCGCTCGGCGGCGCCAGCGGTTGCACGATCTCCTGGAACGGCGGCAGTGCCTCGCAGCGCGCGGCGTGGGCCTTGAGCGCCGGATAGCGCGCGTCGAACAGATGCGGATGCGCCTCGCCGGTGAAGCGCAGCGCGCAGGCCACGGCAATGTCGGCATGACCGATGCGATCACCGAGCCAGTATGGCGGCTGCACCGCCGCGCGCTCCTGCTCCAGCACCGCGAGCACGCCCGAAATCTGCGCCTCGCAACGCTCGACCCAGAGTTTTAGCTGCTCCTTGCGCAGCACGCGCTCGTAGATCAGGCTCACCGCCTTGTCGGCGAGCCCGGTCGCCAGCGCCATGATGCGCAGATGCCTGCGCCGCGCGGGCCCCGAGCGCGCGATCATCGCCCGCTCCGGCCCGACCAGCTCGTCGAGATAATCCAGGATCGCACTGCTCTCGATCAGCGCCTCGCCGTCATCGAGCACCAGCGTCGGCACCCGCCGCACCGGATTGTAGGCCGCAACCTTCTCCGCATCGCTAAAGGTCGACCACGGCTTGTGCTCGAACGGCAATCCATAGAGCCGCAGCGCGATCGCGGTGCGGCGGACAAAGGGCGAGTCGTACTGGCCGATCAGGAACATGCTTGCATACTCGTCATTGCCGGGCTTGACCCGGCAATCCATCGCTCCAAGAACTTCTTCGAAGCAAGATGGATGCCCGGGTCAAGCCCGGGCATGACGACGGAACAAGCGGTTGCGCTTTGCACCATCCTAGATGGCTTGCGCCGCGTTGCAACCGGATCATGATCCGGTTGCCTCACGAGCTATCCAATCACCGGCACATGCCGCGCCGCATCGCGCGGCAATCTGCCGTCGAGCCGGGGATCATCCGCCACCTCGATCTGCCGCTTGAACGCACGGAAGCCGGAGCGCTGGTAGAACGCGATCGCGGAGGAATGGTCGAAGGTGCAGGTGTGCACCCAGAAGCGGCCAATGTCGCGCGACCAGGCGATCTCGAGCGCACGGTTCATCAGGAAGCGCGCGGCGCCGGTGCCGATGAATTTTGCGGTGACGCCGAAATAGAGCAGCTCGCATTCGCCTGATATGCTGAAGTCGAGCTCGAGCAGGCCTTCATCCCTGCCATCGACGAGCAGCCCGTAGAGCTCGACGCCGGGCGCGTGAATCCGCGAGGCGAGATCGGCGTCATCGAGCCCCGTGCGGGTGATCCACAGCCACGCCTCGCCGATGCGGCGGTAGAGATCGCGATACCAGTCGACCGCAGGCGGCTCGACCTTGTGCAGGCGCCACGCGCCCGGCGGATCGTCGCCGAGCTGCGGGCGCTCGGTCATTTCCAGATGCGTGACGACGGCGGCGACCTTGCCGTGGGGGACGTCGGAGTAGCCGTCGGGCAGCAGCATCGCGCGACCTTCTTTCCGCGTTGTCGGCGGCCACACACTCGCTGTCGTCCCTGCGAAAGCAGGGACCCATAACCACCGCGGTTTGTTGTTGCGATCGCTGTGGCCCCAGCGCCGCAAAACAACTTGCATTTGTGGTTATGGGTCCCGGGTCGCGCTTCGCTTGCCCGGGACGACGGTGGAGGTTTGGGCCGCCACCGCGCCCCCTCACCTCGGCGTCAGCGCGATCGCCTCGGCGGTTGCGGCTTCCACGGCCGGGCGGCTGTAGAGCAGCGGGACGTATTGGCCGGTGGCCCAGAGCGGTGCGAGGTCGCGGTAGTGGCCGCTGAAGGGATCGCCGGATTGGCCGGGCGTGTTGATGGTGCGGCTCGCATCCCAATTGCCGACATCGAGCACCATGCGGAACGAGGCGCCCGCGGTGAGATGATAGTCGGAGCGGCGATAGGTGGCCGCGCGCGGCACGTTGGCGGCGCCGCCATAGGCGAGCGGACCGACCGACATCTGCGCCGCGGTCGCCTTGTCGGCGAGCGGCATCAGCGCGTGATCGAACTTGGCGACATGCAGACGGCCCCAGCGCCAGGTCGATGCATCGCCCCCGAGCTTGTCGGCGACGTCGGCAACGGCCGCGCCGAGGCTGTCGCGCAGCACGCGGTCGCGTCCGCCGGCGGGGTCGCTGCCGAGCGCGGAGTCGGGCTTCTCGAGATAATCGACGATGGCGGAGATGCTGGAGGCTTCCGGCGCGATCAGCTCGGCCGCCTTCGGCGCCGTGGTCTTGAGCAGCACCGGGCCGAGATGGTTCGCGATCCAGACCTCATAGACGGCGGCCGCCGCGCTGTCCGCAGCGTCGCGCGCGTCCCACGCCTTCAACAGATCGAGGCCCTTCTTCACATTGGCATCGTCGGATGACAGCGGCTTCAGCAACGCGACGAGGCGCCGCGCCAGCATGCCGGTGTCGTCGTTCTGCAACGCCATCGCGTCCGCCAGCGTCACTTCGCTGTTGGCCTGCAGCACCTCGACGATGCGCTGCCAGCGCGCGCTGTCGGACCATTCGAAGCCGACCCGGCGCTCATTGACCGGATAGTCGGCCGGCAGGTTCATCTGGTTGGCGGTGGCGATGAAGCCCTGCTTCGGCTGATAGAGCTTCGGCAGCTCGTCGAGCGACAGGAAACCCTGCCACTCGTAGCGGCCATCGCCGGGCACCGGCATCAGGCCATCGAAGCTGGTCCGGCGCGGCGTCTTGCCGGCGGCGACCCAGCCGATATTGCCGCTCGTGTCGGCATAGACCTGGTTCTCCGACGGCGCGCCCCAGCGCCGCATCGCGCCGAGAAAGCTGCTCCAGCTCTTCGCGGTCATGTAGTCGGACGAGCCGAAATAGGCCGAGGTGCCCGGCTCGAACCAGATCGAGCGCACGGCGAACGCGCGCTTCTTGTCGGCGTCGACATAGATCACGGGTCCGTGGCGGGTGAACTTCAGCTCGAGGTCGCGGTCGGCCTCGCCCTTCACCGCCTCCTTCTCGTGCACGATGCGCATGTCCTCCCAGCCCGTGCCGTAGCGATACTGGTTCGGATTGTCCGGGTTGAGCTCGTAGACGTAGAGGTCTTCCTGGTCGACATTGAAGATGGTGAGGCCGAACGCGATGGTGTCGTTGTGGCCGATCGAGATGCCGGGCAGCGCCGGCTCGCCGGCGCCGATCACGGAGATGCCGGGCGCGTTGAGGCCGACGATGTAGCGCAGCGACGGCACCGAGTGCTCGCGATGCGGATCGTTGGCGAGGATCGGCCGTCCGGTCGCGGTGCGCGATGCCGCGATCACCCAATTGTTGGAGCCGATGGTGTCGCGCTGCTGATCGGCCTCGGCCAAGTATGTGTCGGGATCATGCGCCAGCGCCGCCTTCTGGTCCTTCGGCGCGGCGAACTTCACCGGGCGCGTGGCAAGGTCATAGGCCGCGAGCACGCCCTTCGGCACGCTGCAAGGATCGAGCCCATCGGGAATCTTCGTGGTCCAGGCGGGCTCCAGCTTGACGCGGAAGCGATCGGCATCGAGGCCGGCGGCGCAGGCGACCAGCGCGCGCTTCACCTCGGAGGCGACGTTGCGCGTGAGACCATGGCTGCGGACGCGCACGACATCCTCCGCCGACCACAGGTCCGGCATCGTGCCCGCGATCCTGAACTCGATCGGCAGCGGCCGCTTGCCCGCCTTGACGTCGGCGACATAGGCGTTGACGCCGGCGACGAAGGCCTCCGCATAGGTTTTCGCCTTCGGGCCGTAGGCGGCCCATTCCGCGTTCATGTCGCCGCGATAGAGGAACTGACGCAGCGCCTTGTCCTGCTCGGCATAGGCGGGGCCGAAGTCCTTCGCCAAGAGGCCGAGCCCGCGCTTGCGCCAGAGATCGATCTGCCAGAGCCGGTCGCGCGCGGCGTTGAAGCCCTGCAGGAAGAACAGGTCGTGCTCGTTGCCGGCATAGATGTGCGGGATGCCCCAGACGTCGACCAGGATCTGGCCCGGCGCCTTCAGCCCGGCGACGTCGGTCCTGACCTCGCGCGCCGCCACAAGCGGGCTCGCCTTCTCGCGCGCGACGGCAGGTGCGGCGAGTATCGTGGCGCAGAGCGCGGCGGTGAGTAGTTTCGCGACGCGGTTGAGATCCGTGTTCATTGTTTCTCCGATGGTTGTTATTTTTGGTGCGAGACTTCATCCGGGTTTTTCACCCGGCGCGCTACTCCCCCTCGTCGCTCGCCAGCACGCCCTTCACCGCGCGGCCCCAGCCGGCGAGCTTGCGGTCGCGCGTGGCTTCGCTCATCGCCGGCCTGAAGCGGTGTTCGAGCCGCCAATTGTCGGCGAATTTCGCGGGCTCCGGATAGACGCCGGCCTCGAGGCCGGCGAGATAGGCCGCCCCTAACGCCGTGGTCTCCTGGATCATCGGGCGATCGACCGGCGCGTTGAGCAGATCGGCGAGCCGCTGCATGGTCCAGTCCGATGCCGTCATGCCGCCGTCGACGCGCAGCACGGTGTTGGCGGCGTTGGCCTCCGGCCAGTCGGTGCGCATCGCGGCCCACAGGTCGAAGGTCTGGTAGCAGACGCTCTCCAGCGTCGCATGTGCGATCTCGGCCGGGCCGGTGTTGCGGGTGAGCCCGATCAGCGCGCCGCGCACACGCGGATTCCAGTACGGCGCGCCCATGCCGACAAAGGCCGGCACCAGATAGACGCTCTGCATCGAATCCGACTTGTCGGCGAGCGGGCCGGTTTCAGCGGCATGCTTGATGATGCCGAGCCCGTCGCGCAGCCACTGCACCGCGCTGCCGGCGACGAAGATCGAGCCCTCGAGCGCGTAGGTGCGCTGGCCATTGAGTTGGTAGGCGATCGTGGTGAGCAGCTTGTTCTTCGAGGCCACCGGCGTGGTGCCGGTGTTGAGCAGCGCGAAGCAGCCGGTGCCGTAGGTCGACTTCATCATGCCGGGCTCGAAGCAGGCCTGGCCGATGGTCGCGGCCTGCTGGTCGCCGGCGATGCCGGAGATCGCGATCGGGCCGCCGAACAGATCCGCCGTGCTCTCGCCGAACCGGGCGGAGGAATCCTTCACCTCTGGAAGCATCGAGCGCGGCACGCGCAAGAGATTGATGAGGTCGTCGTCCCACGCCCCGGTGTGGATGTTGAACAGCAGCGTGCGCGAGGCATTGGTGGCGTCGGTGGCGTGCACGCGGCCGCCGGTGAGCCGCCACAAGAGATAGCAGTCGACGGTGCCGAACAGCAGCTCGCCGCGCTCCGCGCGTTCGCGCGCGCCCGGCACGTGATCGAGGATCCAGGCGACCTTCGTCCCGGAGAAATAGGGGTCGATGATCAAGCCGGTCTTGGCCGAGATCGCCGGCTCATGGCCCTCGGCCTTGAGTTTGGCGCAGATGTCGGCGGTGCGGCGGTCCTGCCAGACGATGGCGCGATGCACGGCCTGACCAGTGGCGCGGTCCCACACCACGGTGGTCTCGCGCTGGTTGGTGATGCCGATCGCGGCGATGTCCCGCGCTTTAAGGCCGGCCTTCTCCAGCGCCTCGCGGCACACCATCACGGTCGAGGTCCAGATGTCCTCGGGCTCGTGCTCGACCCAGCCGGAGGCCGGGAAATGCTGCGGAAACTCCTGCTGCGCGACCGCGGCGATGGAGATGTCGCCGCGAAACACCATGGCGCGCGACGATGTGGTGCCCTGATCGATGGCCAGCACGAAAGACATGAGCGTTTCCCTTAAGGCTTCGTAACAGGCGCCAAGGGAGCGGATTACCGCGGCGAGGTCAAGATTGCTGGCGCCTGTGGGGATGGTCGAGGCAAGCCCCGCCACGGTATCAATCCCGTCATCCCCGCGCAAAGGCTTCGCCTTTGTCGCTGGAGGAGCGCCAACGGGTCCGCGCGAAGCGCGGCCCGATGACAGGCTCCGCGCGTCTCGAAGGATGCACGGCCACAGTCGGGCCGTCGACCCTTCGAGACGGCCGCTACGCGGCCTCCTCAGGGTGACGGTGACAGGCTGGATGCCGGGAGAGAGGTAGCAGCGCCGATCACATCGGCCGGTAGGTCCTGACGTCGCCGGGGACGTTGACGCCGATCTTGATCGCGCCGACCGAGCGGATGATGTCGTCGCCGAGCAGCTGGGCGAAGCAGGCATAGCCCCAGTCGTTCATGTGCAGGCCGTCGGCGGTGACGAAATCGTCGATCGGGATCGCCTGCCTCTCGTGCCAGTCACGCATCACCTCGAAGCGCGGGAAGATGCCGACATGGCGCAGCGCGGCGATGCGGCCGAGCAGCTTCACCATGCCGCGGGCGCTTTCCGGGCGCTCGGTGACGCGCGGCGAATATTGCGGATCGACCAGCACGACATCGGCGCCGTCGGCCTGGATGCGCGCGACGCCGTCCTCGACCTGCTTGGCGGTCTCCGACGGATCGAGGTTGCGCAGCACCGCGTTGGTGCCGACCTGCCAGATCACCATGTCGGGATGCACGTCGAGCACTTCGGTCTGCAGCCGCCTCATCATCTCGGGTGCATCCTCGCCGCCCTTGCCGCGATTGAGCACGCTGATGTCGGCCGACGGATACTGCCGGCGCAGCTGCGCGGCGAGCCGGCTCGGATAGGTGAATTCCGGCGCCGACGAACCGTAGCCCTGGGTCGAGGACGAGCCGAACGCGATGATGACGACGGGCTTGCCGGCGGCGAGCTTGGCCGCGACATGCGGCAGCGAGCCGGTCGAGTTCGGCACGCCGGTCGGCTGATGGCAGGGCACGCGGTGGAAGATGTCGCTGGCGGATTTCGCGACCTGCTTCACCTTGTCGAGCGCCTTGGCGGCGACGCCCGGTTGCGGCTGCGGATTGGCCGCATCGGTTTCGACCGCGGCGGGCTTCGCAGCATCGGTCCTGGTTGCTTCAGTCTTTGCTCCTGATGACAGCGCCGCATGCTGGTCGGCCTGGCCGGTCTGCGCGCACAACGGCAGGGTCGAGAGCGGCGCGAGCAACACGAGCGCCGCAACGGCGCGCAGGCTCCGCCCTGCGGCGAAACGAAAAGGGAAGGCAAAACGCATCAACTCGGCTTCCTCTAATTCTGCTGCACCGGGCCCAGATGGGCCGCATCGATCACGAATTTCGCCAGTGCGCGGCCGAGACAGGCATGAACCTTCTTGGCCAGATCGACACCGTGCGAGGTGCTGAACAGGTCAAAATATCCGGCGTCGCTCCACTGCTTCATAATCGCGAACCGGTCGAACAGCGGAACGTCGTGCTGCTGCGCAACCACCTTGATATTGTCGAGATATGGCGGCGCAGAGATCATCGTTTCCGTACGCGGGCTGTATTGCAGATTGACCAGCACCACGTCGGTCCCGGCGCCCCGCAACGCAACAACGCCATCGTTGATGGCGGTGCGGAAATCGTCAGGATCGACTGCTCGCATAGCATCGACCGTTCCGGTCTGCCAGATAACCAAAGTAGGCTTTTTTGCTTCAACAAGCTTAACAAGAGTTCCCGCGGTCTCCTCGGCGGTGCTCTTTCCCTGTAATTCTACGGATAGATCGATGGTGGCGGCCGGAAACGCCTCCTTCAGCGCCGCCTGCAGCGTGGCCGGATAGGCGCTCGCCTCGTTGCCGGGGATGGTCGAGGAGCGGCTGCCCACCACCAGCACACTGAGCGGCTTGTTGGCCTTCACCGCGTCGGTGACCTTCGGCAGCGAACTCTCGCTCGCCAGCAGATAGGCCGGCACGTCGCAGGGCGGCGCCGGTGCCGGCTCGACGGTATCGCCGGCGCGCGCGGGCGCGGCCGCCAAACAGGCGACCAGCAGCGTCAGGCTCAGCATCGTCCACCCGGACTTCATGCTCCCCCTCCCGCCAGATCGGCGTTGCCGGCGGCACCTTTTTTCGAGGCGCCTTTGTCGGCGGAGTGCTTGTACCACGAAATAATCCACGCCATGCCGCACATGATGAGGATGCCGCAAACGCTGATCAAGGCGTGCAGTGCGGCACCGCCAGATACTTCGGCAAGCACGAAGTGACCGGCAAAGGCGAGGAAGACCCCGAGACAGAATATCTCAAGCGAATGCTGGCCACACAGGATCAATGGTCGCAGCCAGCGCGATTTCAAGCCCGGCCAATCCCGGGGCAGGAAGCGCACGGTGAGTGCGGCGAGCGCCAGGAAATGCGCGAACCGCAACACGTCCAGGTCGGTCTTGTTGATCGGATACATCCATTGCTCGATCACCTTCGGCATGATGTGGCCGAGCTGCGGCACGTACCAGGTCAGCGTCACGAAGAACGCCGCGACCAGATAGACGATGCAGATCCACATCGTGATGTTCGACGACAGGATGCGCGACATCCGCCGCGCGCCGCCGAGAGCGCACCAGGCGCCGAACACGAACAGCAATTGCCAGGCGAACGGATTGAACGCCCAGAAGCCGTTCGGATAGGCCGAGAGGTAAAGATCGAATTGCCAGGTCAGCGCGTAGAGCAGGACCGACAGGCCGAGCGTGACATCGGGCTTCCACTTCATCAGCCACAGGATCAGCGGCAGGAACAGCATCAGCACGATATAGAGCGGCAGCACGTCCATGTTGACCGGGCGGAAGCGCAGCAGCAGCGCCTGCACGATGGTGACGTCGGGCTGCTTCAGGAAGTCCATGATCCCCATTTCTTCGCTGTAAAGCGGGTTCTCGAACGAGGTCGCGACATAGGAGATCTCGGCGAGGAAGATCGTGAACAGGAAGACGTGCGCGACATAGATCTGCCAGACCCGGCGCAGGATGCGCGCGGTCGCGATCACGAAGCCGCCCTCCAGCATCGCGCGGCCATAGACGAAGGCGGCGGTGTAGCCGGAGATGAAGATGAAGATCTCGGTGGCGTCGGAGAAGCCGTAGTTGCGGATCGTCAGCCAGGTCAGAAGATTGGTCGGCAGGTGGTCGATGAAGATCAGCCACAGCGCGAGCCCGCGGAACAAATCGAGCCGGAGCTCGCGCTCGCCGGTCGCCGGCAGCGAGATCGCGGGGGCCGCCGCCACGGCTTTCGCCTTGACCTCGGCATCGGCCTTGGCGTCGGCCACCGGCGAACCGGCTATCGGATCGGCAATCGAGCTCATCAAACACCGTGTCGGCTGCGGGCGCCCGCAGGTCGTGCTGAAAAGATAATATCGGTCCACAACTTGCCGACAAAGCACAGAGTGCGGCGACATGCGGCCGCGCTTTAGAGCGGAACTATGTTGAAACCACGATGAACAGACGGCCCCCGGGACCGGCTTTTCACGGCCTGCCCGGCGATTGGTTCCGGCTGACCAATTGGCTATGATGGGCGCCTGTTTGCGCGTGATCCGGCCGAAAGCGGATTTTGCGCCGAGATCATCGGATTGAGCCGTATGTACCGCGCCGTTACCCGCCAGATCGAAGTCACCGTCGAGCCGAACTTCATGCCGGAGCGCTCGTCGATCGACCGGCGCGAGTATTTCTGGTCGTACAAGATCGTGATCGTCAATTCGGGCCCGGAAACGGTGCAGCTGCGGACGCGGCACTGGATCATCACCGACGCCACCGGCCGCCGCCAGGAGGTGCGTGGCGAGGGCGTGGTCGGCGAGCAGCCGGTGCTCGCGCCCGGCGAGCGCTTCGAATACACCTCCGGCGTGCCGCTGCCGACCGCCTCCGGCTTCATGACCGGCAGCTACCAGATGGTCACCGAAGCCGGCGAGCGCTTCGACATCGACGTGCCGACCTTCTCGCTGGATAGCCCGAGCCCGGACGGGAAAAGGGTGCTGAATTAGCCGCGCTGTCCGTCTCGCCGCGCCCCAAGCAGTCACCAGGGATGCGGCCCGTCAAATTTCTGAATAATGGAAATAGTTGCGGGTTTTCGTGATTTGCCCGACGGGCGGACGCGCACGGCCGGCCTCGGTTCCTCGTCATTTCAACGTGCCATTGCCTATTGGGGCGGCACGGCCGCCGCGCGATCAATGCAATCGACCGGCCGGCGCTAGGAACCAACGGCTCGCGAGACTCTTGGCTCCCTGACACAAGCACTTTTTGGAGAAATCATATGAAGAATCTCGCGATCTATTTGGCAGCCGGCGCAAGTGCCCTTGTCATGACTGCCACAAGCACGGCTTTCGCCGCACCGCTTTCACTCGGCGCGTCGGTCGGGCCGGAGAGCAACATCCAGAACGTTCGCATGGTTTGCGATGACTCCGGCCGTTGCTGGCGCGCACGTGGCGAACGCCGCGTCATCGTCCGTGAGCCCGATGAATCCTACGGGTACGTGCCTCGCGAGCGCTACATCGAGCGCCGTGGCTATGACGAGCGTGGCGGCATCGGGTTCCGCGCTCCGGGCGTGAGCGTCGGAATCGGAACCGACCGCTACTGAGGAAACGCATCGACGTCAGAACGGCCGCGGAGCAATCCGCGGCCTTTCTTTTGGAGACGCGGCATCTCGAACGGCGTGGACCTGGGTCCACCGGACGCCTGCCCCACCCTCACAAGTGAGGGGCACCGGCGCATCGCATGCGCTCGAGAAGCCAGAAAGCCCCGATCGCAACGAACGAGAGCACGAAGATTGCTCCGCACGCCAGGAAAGTCTGTAGGAAGCTCGTATCCATGACATCCTCCTTTTGATCGCTCGCAAGGGTGGCGTGCGACGAGCGCGCTCAATCCGCCAAATTGTCGGGCGTGATCAGATCGAAGCCGCCGGTTTCAGAAATTCGCGGCGACCAGATCGTAAGACCCCCTGCTTCCGCGGACATAGACCCTGGCCGCAGCGGCACATATCCGATCGCGGTTGGCATCGAAGGCGTGCAGAAGGCCCGGCTCGTCGAGGTAGGCATCCGATTGAAGTCGCTTCAATGCGCCTTCGGTGACGAAGAACGATGCCTCAATAGCACTGTCATATCCCCAAAACCGCACGGCGCGCCGCGTTTGGTCGTATGAACGACTATGATTTGGAAATTCAATCATGGGTAAGGCCTATCAGGTTTGTTGCCACAGCTTGTCGTGATCCGCGACGCGCGCATTGAAGCGACGTGACGTCTGGTCGATCGGATACAAGATTTGGCAGCTAAGGCTTCGCGCTTCCGCAAGGGGGATGCTGTAACAATACAGTTGCGCTGCTGATCAGGTGGCTACTCCGCTGTCGAATGACAAGCCCACTCGGCACGGATCGGGGCAATCGCTCGGGTTTTTCGTGCCGGATACGTCCAGATTCGCCCGATTGCGCAGAAAACATTCGCCGAAAGGCCAGCTTATGATGATACGGTCGGTGATGTCTCCAGCCGACCTCCGCACAGACCCGGGTGCTGCAAGCAACTTGGCACCGCAGCAGGACCTTGTGGCGGAAGAGAATGTCAGCCTTCGGCTTCTGCTCGCGCAGGCCGCGATCGATGCCCAGAGTTTGCTGACCGCAGCCGGCATCGACGCCAAGGAGCGCGAAGCGGCCGACAAGCTGCAGAGGATGATCCTCGAGGAGCTGCACCACCGCATCAAGAACACGATCGCAACCGTCGGTGCCATTGTCTCGCAGAGCCTGCGCAACCTGGCAGGGGTCGAACATGCGCAGCACGCCATCGAGGGCCGGTTGCTGGCGCTCGGGCGGGCGCACGATGTCCTGCTGCAGGCAAGATGGAGCAGCGCGGATCTCGGCACCGTCGTCCGCGGCGCCACCGAAGCCTTCAACAATCCGGATGAGCCGAAATTCTCGATTTCGGGACCCGGTATTCGCATGACGTCGGGCGCCGTCATTGCCATCGCAATGACGCTCAACGAGCTCTGCACGAACACCACAAAGTTCGGCGCCCTGTCCGCCCCACAGGGGCGGATCGATATCAGTTGGACACTGGATCAACCAACACAGCGCTTGCATCTGACATGGACCGAGAAGAACGGTCCGGCAGTCCACCCTCCGGAACGGCGCAGTTTCGGGACTCAATTGATCGAAACGCTCGGCAGGCAGCTGCGCGGCGACGTGCAGCTAAGCTATGAGCCGACCGGTCTCGTTTACACATTCGACGCACCATTGGCTTCTCTTACTTCGTCAACCGCATAGCCGACGTCCCGAACGCACGCCGAAGTCTGGATATGCTCCCCTCCGACTGCGAATTGAGTCGACTACCGGACGTAAGGGGTATCTACTGCGGTGATCACTGCTCCGCCTCTGGCCGATACCGGTGACTGAGAGTGCTGCAAGCTCCCGCCAGTAACCAGGAGAGCTTTATGCCGATTGCCCAACACAGCCAGCCTGAACCGCCACCTCATGATCTGCCGGCGTTGGAAGCCGTGAGGACAGGAGATGCTGCGAAGCCATTCCTGCCCGGCCTTCAGCGCGACGCGATGCTTCGCAAGGCCCGGCTGGTCGAAACCGCCTCGCACATCAGTGATTGGCTGACATCACCCGGCCTGCGAACCCCGAGCTGACTCTTGACGAGAAAGCCCCGGTACGGGGCCGGCTCAGGCCGCCATTCCTCCGATGCCACCGGGGCCTGGCCTCCGGTCGCCTCTCACCAAGCGACGGCTTCGACATTGCTTCCAACTGTGCTTCAGGAACTGGCGACCGCGGCGAACGTTGTCGCGGTGCAGATATTCACGCGCGCCATCCGATTGGCTTGTGCCCGGTGATTTGTGGCCTCGGTGCTCGTTATTCGACCGTTTGCCTCCCATATACAAATCAGTCCTCGTCAGCCATCGAGATTGGTCGGAATGCGCGGAGACCTCCAAGGAAAGGGCCCGCCATGTTTAAATCTCAGCAGTACCGCACCAAGGCAGCCGCATACGGCGAACTGATCAAGCGTTCGAGCAGTCAGGGCGAAAGCCGCAAGTTTCAAGAGCAGCAAGATCGGCTCGCTTCGCTCGCGGATAACGAGCAGGGATTGGCGGACAATTTCGACAACGCAATAAACCTTGCGGAGCAGGACCGCTCTCGCGGCGCCGCCCTTGCCGCCGAAGAGGAATACGTTCTGCGGTGTCTCGGCGCGGCCATTATCATGCAATGGAACGTGCTGCCGAAGGCGCTGCAGCGGGAAATCTTCGACACCGCCGGATCGGTCGGAAAATTGTTGGAGACGTCTGCGCTGCGCGGGCAGATCGCGCGCTTCCTGCACAAGCACAAGGATGATGCCGGTCGCGACAAGATTCTGGAGGCGCGTCAGGACGCGAAATCTGGCGCTGCGGCTTTGTCGCGATGGGACAATGAAGGAGGTGCAGTCCCCGATGGACTGCCGATGTGAGCCAACGACGACAACAGGAGATTCACCGTGTCACTTACCCAATTGGACGTCGATGACGGACCGCACAGCATGGACGGGCTGCGACTTCTCGCCCGTGATGGAAATGAACGGATCGAGGCATTCATCGGCCGCAAGGTGATGGACATCTGGGCCGAGTCTGTCGAGCACCGCGGCGGACATCAAAGCCTGTTCCGCGATCAATACAACGCACTCGGCAGGCTGAACCTGGCGGCGATCGAGCGGATCGTCAGTGCAAAATACCAACGCGGTGCTGCGTTCAACCGCCAGCATCCCTATGTCGAGGTACTGTTCTCGGATATCACCGACAGCGGGGAGACCTTGAATCTGAGCGGGCTCGTGCGCGAGACCCTGCCGCCCGCGTTTCACCGACTGAGTTGAGATCGATCCAGGAGGATTCCCATGACGACGAAGAAATCCCTGCTCTCCATTGACGAACCAGAGCCGAAGAAGCCGCTGCGCGCCGACCGGCCTCCTACCGAAGGCTTCGTGATCATTGTCGACAAACAGTTCAAGTCGGAGTTCGACACCGCCGAGGCTGCTGAAACGTCTGGCCGACAACTGAAGGCGGCTTATCCGATGCTTCAGATCGAAATCTACGACGCCGCCGGCAAGACCCGAACCTTGCTGAGCTGACAGGCCTGGTTACCGGGCCTCGTAGGCGGTTTTCCGCCTACTCGACGCCGGCTTCCTGCGGGGTGAATTCGTAGACCGACGAGCAGAACTCGCAAGTCACGACCACCTTGCCGTCCTTGACCATCTCGGCGCGATCGTTCGGCGCAAAGCTCTTCAGCATCGACGACACCGCATCGCGCGAGCAGGAGCACTGCGCGCGGAGCGTTTGCGGATTAAAGACGCGCACGCCGCGTTCGTGGAACAGGCGGTACAACAGCCGTTCGCCGGAGAGATCGGGATCGATCAGCTCGACATCCTCGACGGTGGAGATCAGCGACTGCCCCTCGACCCAGGCATCGTCATCCGGCACGCTGTGCGTGGCCGTACCTTCCGGCGCATCGCCGGGATGCAGATCGGCCTGCTTGGCGCGTTCGGGGGCCTTGGGCAGGAATTGCAGCAGGATGCCGCCAGCGCGCCAGTGCAGCTTGCCGCCTTCGCCGCCGCGCATCTCCTCGCCGACCGCGAGCCGCACCCGGGTCGGAATCTGCTCCGAGCGCAGGAAATATTCGTGGGCCGCCTCTTCGAGGCCGCCGCCGTCGAGCGCGACCAGGCCCTGGTAGCGGCTGGTGTTCGCGCCCTGATCGATGGTCATCGCAAGGTGGCCCTTGCCGAGCAGCTCACCCGAGCTCTGCCCATCCTTGAGGCGCGCCACATCGTAGCGCGCATAGGCACGCAGCCGGTCGGGCGCCTGGAAATCGACGATCAGGAGCGAGACCGGACCGTCGGTCCGGGTCTGCAGGATGAAGCGGCCCTCGAACTTGACGGAGGAGCCGAGCAGCGTGGTCAGCACAATGGCCTCGCCGAGCAGCTTGCCGACCGCGGGCGGATAATCGTGCTTGTGCAGGATCTCGTCGAGCGCGGGGCCGAGCCGGGTCAGCCGGCCGCGCAAGTCCAGCGCGCCGACCTCGAAGGCCAGCACGGCATCGTCGACAGGAACCGCCGAGGGCGCGCGAATGGGCGTCTCGGCCTGGATTTTGATGTCGGGGGATTGTGAAACCATGGCGCTCTATCTGGGGTCTCGGACCATGAAATAAAGGGGTTCAGCAGAACCGATCTATCCGTCGTCCCTGCGAAAGCAGGGACCCATAACCACCGATGTCAGTTGCTGCATCGAGCTGGAGCCCCAGCCTTCACAACAACTGGCAGCGATGGTTATGGGTCCCGGGTCGCGCTGCGCTTGCCCGGGACGACAACGTTAGTGACCTACAATTACGCGACCGTGTCGAAACACCAGGCCAGGATGCCCTTCTGCGCATGCAGGCGGTTTTCCGCCTCGTCGAACACCACGGATTGCGGCCCGTCGATCACCTCGTCGGTGACCTCCTCGCCGCGATGCGCGGGCAGGCAGTGCATGAACAGCGCGTCCGGCTTGGCGAGCGACATCAGCTTGGCATTGACCTGATAGGGCTTCAGCACGTTGTGGCGGTGCTCGCCCTCCTTGTCGCCCATCGACACCCAGGTGTCGGTGACGACGCAGTCGGCGCCGCGCACGGCGGCTTCCGGATCGGTGCCGAGCATGATCGGCGCGCCGGTGGCCTTGATCCAGTCCCGCATCGGCTTCTTCGGCGAGAGCTCCGGCGGGGTCGCGATGTTGAGATTGAACTTGAAGCGCTCGGCGGCGTGCGCCCAGGAGGCCAGCACGTTGTTGTCGTCGCCGGTCCAGGCCACCGTCTTGCCCTCGATCGAGCCGCGGTTTTCCTCATAGGTCATGAGGTCGGCCATCACCTGGCAGGGATGCGAACGCCGGGTCAGCCCGTTGATGACGGGCACGGTGGCATGAGCGGCGAGCTCGAGCAGCGCGTCATGGTTGAGGATGCGGATCATGATCGCATCGACATAGCGCGACAGCACGCGCGCGGTGTCGGCGATGGTCTCGCCGCGGCCGAGCTGCATCTCGGCGCCGGTCAGCATGATGGATTCACCGCCGAGCTGGCGCATGCCGACGTCGAACGACACCCTTGTGCGGGTCGACGGGCGCTCGAAGATCATCGCCAGCGTCTTGCCTTCGAGCGGCTTCCTGCCCTTCTCATGCGCCTTCAGCTTCGCCTTCATGGCGGCTCCGGCAGAGAGCATGTTGCGCAGCTCAGCGAGCGGCAGCTCGTTGATGTCGAGGAAATGACGGACCGGCTTGCTCATTATCCAGCCGCCTTCTTCGGCTGCGGCGCCGATAGCACGGAGCAGGCGTGCTCGAGCGCCGTGATCGACTGGTCGATCTCGGCCTCGGTCACGATCAGGGGCGCGAGGAACCGCACCACATTGTCGCCGGCGCCGACGGTGAGCAGCTTCTCGTTGCGCAGCGCGGCGATCAGATCGCCCGACGGCACCACCGCCTTGACGCCGATCAACAGGCCCTCGCCGCGCACCTCCGACAGCACGCCGGGATAGCGGTCGACGACGGAAGCGAGCTTCTGCTTGAGCAGCAGCGACATCTTCTGCACGTGCTCGAAGAAGCCGGGCTTGAGCATGACGTCGAGCACGGCATTGGCGGCGGCGACCGCGAGCGGATTGCCGCCGAAGGTCGAGCCGTGCGAGCCCGGCGCCATGCCGGCCGCAGCCGGCGCGGTCGCCAGCACCGCGCCGATCGGGAAACCGCCGCCGAGCGCCTTGGCCAGCGACATCACGTCCGGCGTGACGCCGGTGCGCTTGTAGGCGAACAGCTCGCCGGTGCGGCCCATGCCGGTCTGCACTTCGTCGAATGCGAGCAGCAGGCCATGCTCGTCGCACAGCGCGCGCAGCGCCTTGAAGAACGCCTGCGGCGCCGAGCGCACGCCGCCCTCGCCCTGCACCGGCTCGATCAGGATGCCGGCGGTGTGCGGGCCGATCGCCTTCTTCACCGCCTCGATGTCGCCGTGCGGCACCTGGTCGAAGCCGTCCATCGGCGGGCCGAAGCCCTCGAGATATTTCGCCGAGCCGGTCGCAGCCAGCGTGCCGAGCGTGCGGCCATGGAAGGCTCCTTCGAAGGTGATGATGCGGTAGCGTTCGGGATGGCCCTTGGAGAAGTGGTGGTGGCGGACCAGCTTGATCACGCCCTCCATCGCTTCGGCGCCGGAATTGCAGAAGAACACGAAGTCGGCAAAGCTCTGCTCGCACAGCCGCGCGGCAAGCACCTCGCCGTCCGGGCTCTTGAACAGGTTCGACATGTGCCAGAGCTTGGTCGCCTGCTCCTGCAGCGCCTTGACCAGATGCGGATGCGCATGCCCGAGCGCGTTCACCGCGACGCCGGAGGTGAAATCGAGATAGCGGTCGCCATTGGTTGCGATCAGCCAGGCGCCCTCACCGCGCTCGAAGCCGAGATCGACCCGGGCGAAGACGGGGAGCAGATGCGACGAGGCGTTGGTCATGGCGTTCACTGCCGGTTTGAAGCCGTCAATTGCTGCGCGCCTTGACGCCAACGCAGCAACCGCCAGCTTCGGAAAACAAAACGGCCGCCTTTGCGGGCGGCACGTGCGGGTCATTCTATGCGGCGGCCGGTCAGTGTCAATCGCCAGGAGCCGGCCTTTGCCGGCCTTCCTGCAATGCGAAACCGGCGCAATCCGGAGCATTCCGGTGCGGTGGAAAAGCCTCATAGCAATGCTTAACTTTGTGGGAACATGTGGACGCACGGCCGCGGACTCTTGCGCCAGAGTCACGCCATATTGTAGCGTTTGGCCTGTCGGGTACGACATCTCGTGCGGCAGTACTGGACCCTCTAAGTAGCCTTCGTGTCTCCTGTAAACGTTCGGGCGCAACACCGTGCCCGGCGAGGGCTAAGGGATTCTGGCCGCAGGGATATTTGTCCAGATTGGCTCGCAGCGCCGCTCCGATGAGTGGCCGGCGCCATGCGAAAGGAAGAATGTGATGACTCTATTGACATGGTCCGACGATCGCGTCGAGCAGCTGAAGAAGCTCTGGGAATCCGGCCTCTCGGCCAGCCAGATCGCGGCGGAACTTGGCAATGTGACGCGAAACGCCGTGATCGGCAAAGTACATCGGCTCGGCCTCTCCGGCCGCGCCAAGGCCCCCTCCACGGCTGCGCCGCGGCAGCGCAAGGCGCGCCCCGCCCAGCATATGATGCGGGTGGCGCGCCCGGTCTCGCGCGGCAACACCGCGCTTGCGCACGCCTTCGAGGTCGAGATGGAGCCCGATCCGATCTCCTTCGACAACGTGGTGCCGATGAGCCAGCGGCTGTCGCTGCTCGAGCTCAACGAGGCCACCTGCCACTGGCCGGTCGGCGATCCCTCGAGCCCGGAATTCTTCTTCTGCGGCGGCAAGGCACTCGCCGGCCTGCCCTATTGCGCGCATCACTCGCGCGTCGCCTACCAGCCCGCCGCCGATCGCCGCCGGCCGTCGGCGAAGCCACAGATCAAGTAAGCACTCGGGAAACTGCCTGGACTACAAAACAAATCCCCGCGAAAGCGGGGATTTTTTTGTGGCTCGTAGCCCGGATACAGCCGCCAGCGTCGTCCCGGCGCAGGCCGGGACCCATAACCACGAATGGGTGTTGTTAGAAAGTCGTCTAGCCGCGTGCCGATTGCGCCCGCCGCGGCGTATGGGTCCCGGCCTTCGCCGGGACGACAGGGTGTTGCGGCTTGTGATTACCGCACGGCCTTACGGCTGCGGCTCGGCCTTCGCGAAGCGGTCATCGAGTGCGTAGCCGGCGCCGCGCACGGTGCGGATCGGATCCTGCTCGCGGCCCGGATTGAGCAGCTTGCGCAGGCGGCCGATATGCACGTCGACGGTCCGCTCATCGATATAGATGTCGCGGCCCCAGACGCTGTCGAGCAACTGCTCGCGGCTGAACACGCGGCCAGGGTGCTCGAGGAAGAATTCGAGCAGCCGGTACTCGGTCGGACCGAGATCGATCGGACGCCCCGAGCGCGCCACGCGGCGCTTCTCGCGGTCGAGCTCGATGTCGCCGTAAGTCAGCACGGTCGCAAGCCGCTCCGGGCTCGCGCGGCGCAACAGGCCCTTCACCCGCGCCAGCAGTTCGGGCACCGAGAACGGCTTGACGATGTAATCGTCGGCGCCGGTGGCAAGCCCGCGCACGCGCTCGCTCTCCTCGCCGCGCGCGGTCAGCATGATGATCGGAAGCTGCTTGGTCTCGGGCCGCGCCCGCAGACGGCGGCACAGCTCGATGCCGGACAGGCCCGGCAGCATCCAGTCCAGTACCACGAGGTCGGGAACGCGCTCCTTCAGACGGGTGTCGGCATCGTCGCCGCGCCCGACCGTTTCGACATCGTAGCCTTCCGCATCGAGGTTGTAGCGCAACAGTGTCGTCAGCGCTTCCTCGTCTTCGACTACCAGAATGCGTGCGCTCATCGGTTTAAGTTCTCTCTCTGTGGTGATCCGTTGCCCAGACGCAAACCGAAACGCTTACTTTCCTGAGCATAATCCCCGCGGAAACGACTTGTCGTGAAGACAATCCGGCTCCGCGCTTGCGGATCATGTCCTAGGTACCCGGCACCGTGGTGGCAAAGTTGGTCATGTCGCCCTTCGGACGCTTGTCGGTGATCTGCTGGCCCTCGATCATATAGAACACGGTTTCGGCGATGTTGGTGGCGTGATCGCCGATCCGCTCGATGTTCTTGGCGCAGAACATCAGATGGATGCAGAACGAGATGTTGCGGGGATCCTCCATCATGTAGGTCAGCAGCTCGCGGAACAGCGAGGTGCAGATCGCATCGACCTCCTCGTCGCCCTTCCAGACGTTCATCGCCGCCGGCAGGTCGTGCGCGGCATAGGCGTCGAGCACCGACTTGACCTGCGACAGCACGAGGTCGGTCATGTGCTCAAGGCCGCGGATCAGCTTCAGCGGCTGGAAATCGCTTTCCAGCGCCGCGACGCGCTTGCCCATGTTCTTGGCGAGGTCGCCGATCCGCTCAAGGTCGGTGGCGACGCGCATCGCGCTGACGATTTCGCGCAGATCGATCGCCATCGGCTGGCGGCGGGCGATCGTCAGCACCGCGCGCTCTTCGATGACGCGCTGCAGATTGTCGATCTCGATGTCGGCGGCGACGACGCGCTTGCCGAGCGCGACGTCGCGACGGATCAGCGCGTCGACCGACTCGGTGATCATCCGCTCGACGAGGCCGCCCATCTCGGCGACCAGGCGGGTCAACTCCTGCAGGTCGCTGTCGAATGCCTTGGCGGTATGTTCAGAAGCCATCGCTTGTCTCCCTCATGATCCCGGGGATCATGATTTGGTGTCCTCAGTTTCGCATGATCCGATCGGAAAACCGGTGCCCACTTTTGCCGATCATGCGCTAGCCGAACCGGCCGGTGATGTAGTCCTGGGTGCGTCGATCGCTCGGCGAGGTGAAGATCTTGTTGGTGTCGTCGAACTCGATCAGCTCACCGAGATACATGAAGGCAGTCTTGTCGGAGACGCGCGCCGCCTGCTGCATGTTGTGGGTTACGATCGCGATCGTGTAGTCCTCGGAGAGCTCCTGGATCAGCTCCTCGACCTTGGCGGTCGAGATCGGATCGAGCGCCGAGCACGGCTCGTCGAACAGGATCACCTCGGGCCGCACCGCCACGGTGCGCGCGATGCACAGGCGCTGCTGCTGGCCGCCGGAGAGCGACAGGCCGGAAGCGTTCAGCTTGTCCTTGACCTCGTTCCACAGCGCGCCGCCGCGCAGCGCCTTCTCGACCCGGTCGTCCATCTCGGACTTCGAGATCTTCTCGTAGAGGCGGATGCCGAAGGCGATGTTCTCGTAGATCGTCATCGGGAACGGCGTCGGCTTCTGGAACACCATGCCGACCCGCGCGCGGAGCAGGTTGAGGTCGAGCTTGGGATCGAGAATGTTGGTCTGGTCCAGCATCAGCTGGCCGACCGCGCGCTGGCCCGGATAGAGATCGTACATCCGGTTGAAGATGCGCAGCAGGGTCGACTTGCCGCAGCCCGACGGGCCGATGAACGCCGTGACGCGGTTGGTGCCGAGCGTCAGGTTGATGTTCTTCAGCGCGTGGTGCTCGCCGTAATAGAAGTTGAGGTTGCGCACCGTGACTTTCGGCGGCGCTTCCGGCAGCGGCACCTGGGGAACGTGGCTCGCGACGGTTGTGGAGACGGAAAGCTCGGTCATTTTGCGGCCCTTTCGGCACCAAGGATACGCGCGCCGATATTCAGCGCGAGCACAGTGAAGGTGATGAGCAGCGCACCGCTCCACGCCAGCTCTTTCCAGTAGGCGTAGGGGCTCTGCACGAAGTTGTTGATGGTCACCGGCAGGTTGGCCATCGTCTTGGTCAGGTCCAGGCTGAAGAACTGGTTCGACAGCGCGGTGAACAGCAGCGGCGCGGTCTCACCGGCAACACGGGCGGTCGCCAGCAGCACGCCGGTGATCAAGCCGCTACGGGCGGCACGATAAGCGATCCGCTTGATCACCAGCGAACGCGGCAGGCCGAGCGCGGAGGCCGCCTCGCGCAGCGGATTGGGCACCAGCAGCAGCATGTCCTCGGTGGTGCGCAGCACGACCGGGATCACGATCACGGCGAGCGCAAGACTGCCTGCGATCGCCGAGAAGCCGCGCATCGGCACCACCACCGCGCCATAGATGAACAGGCCGATGATGATCGAAGGCGCGCTGAGCAGGATGTCGTTGATGAAGCGGATCACCGAGGTCAGCTTGTCGTGCTTGCCGTACTCAGCGAGGTAGGTGCCGGCGAACAGGCCGAGCGGCGCGCCGATGCCGACGCCGATCACCGTCATGATGACCGAGCCGACGATGGCGTTGAGCAGGCCGCCTTCGGTCGAGCCCGGCGGCGGCGTGTTCTGGGTGAACAGCTGCACGCTGAGGCCGGCAAGGCCGTTATAGACCAGCGTGAACAGGATCAGCGCCAGCCAGGTAACGCCGAACAGCGCCGCGCCGACACAGAGTGCGCGAATGACGATGTCGCTGCGGCGGCGGGATTTGTAGATCGGGTTCATGGCGCTATTTCCCCGCTTTCGTTTCAAGCCGCATCAGCATCAGCCGGGCGCCGGCGAGCACGAAGAAGGTCAGCACGAACAGCAGGAGGCCGAGCAGGATCAGGCCGGACTGGTGCAGGCCGTCGCTCTCGGCGAATTCGCTAGCGATCGCCGCCGAGATCGTGGTGCCCGGCGCGAAGATCGACGACGAGATGCGGAACGAGTTGCCGATGATGAAGGTCACCGCCATCGTCTCGCCGAGCGCGCGGCCGAGCGCCAGCATGATGCCGCCGATCACGCCGACCCGGGTGTAGGGGATCACGACGCTGCGGACGACTTCCCAGGTGGTGCAGCCCATGCCGTAGGCGGCTTCTTTCAGCACCGGCGGCACGGTCTTGAACACGTCGACCGAGATCGCGGTGATGAAGGGCAGCACCATGATGGCAAGGATCAGCGCGGCGTTGAACAGGCTGAGATAGGACGGCGGACCTGCGAACACCGCACCCAGCACCGGAACGCCCTCGAATATCCTGATCATGAAGGGCTGGAACGTGTTGGCCAGGAACGGGCCCAGCACGAAGAAGCCCCACATGCCGTAGATGATCGAGGGAATGCCGGCGAGTAGCTCGATGGCGATGCCGATCGGGCGGCGCAGCATTTGCGGGCAGAGTTCGGTGAGGAAGATGGCGATGCCGATGCCGACCGGAATGGCGATCATCATCGCGATGACCGAGGTGATCAGCGTGCCGTAGATCGGGCCGAGCGCGCCGAGCACCGGCGGATCGGCCGAGGGCGCCCAGCGCTGCGTCCAGAGGAAGGCGAAGCCGTATTCCTTCATCGCCGGCCAGGCGCCGGCGATCAGCGACAGGATGATGCCGCCGAGGATCAACAGGACCGAAATCGCCGAGATGCGGGTGATCCAATAGAAGGTGAGATCGCCGAGCTTGAAGGCGCTGAGGGCCTTGGCGCGATCGTAAGGTCCCGCGGCTTCCATCACATCGCTCTGAACAGCCATGTCTGCCACGCCAATCCCCTCATTACTATGTGAAAGCTACGCAAACCGCTACGCCCCGAAGCGATCTTCACTGACGCATTTGGCCGGGCGTCGTTCCGGCTTGCGCCACCCGGGGCGCGAACCCCGGCCCCGCCCCGCGTTTCTTGCCGCGGTGATGGAAGCCAGGGCCTCAATCGGTCGACCTGTGCCGCCCCTGAGAGGCGGCACAGGCGTTGTTCAAAGCGTCGGACTTAGCTCTTGATGTCCGAGGACCAGGTCTTCTCGATCAGCTTGACGACCGATTCCGGCATCGGGATGTAGTCGAGCTCTTCGGCCGCCTTGCCACCCTTCTCGAAGGCGTACTTGAAGAACTTCAGCGCTTCCTGCGAGGCCGCCTTGTCGGTCGAGTCCTTGTGCATCAGGATGAAGGTCGCCGCAGTGATCGGCCAGGAGGCTTCGCCCGGCTGGTCGGTCAGGATCACGTAGTAGCCGGGAGCCTTGGACCAATCGGCGTTCGACGCAGCGGCCTGGAAGGCGGCGACGGTCGGCTGCACGGTCTTGCCGGCCTTGTTGACCAGCGCGGTGTAGGTCAGCTTGTTCTGCTTGGCATAGGCGTATTCGACATAGCCGATCGCGTTCTTGGTCTGGCCGATGTTACCGGCAACGCCCTCGTTGCCCTTGGCGCCGACGCCGACCGGCCACTCGACCGCGGTGCCGGAACCGACCTTGGACTTCCAGTCGGCGTTCGACTTGGAGAGGTAGTCGGTGAAGTTGAAGGTGGTGCCCGAACCGTCCGAACGGCGCACGACGGTGATCGCGTCGGCCGGCAGGGTCAGCTTCGGATTGAGCTTGGCGATCGCCGCGTCATTCCACTTGGTGATCTTGCCGAGATAGATGTCGCCGAGCACTTCGCCGGAGAGCACGAGATCGCCCGGCTTGATGCCTTCGACGTTCACGACCGGAACGATCGCGCCCATCACCATCGGCCACTGGACGAGGCCGTCCTTCTCGAGCTGCTCGGCCTTGAGCGGCGCGTCGGTCGCGCCGAAGGTCACGGTCTTGGCCTGGATCTGCTTGATGCCGGCGCCGGAACCAATCGACTGATAGTTCAGGCCATTGCCGGTGTCCTTCTTGTAGGCGTCAGCCCACTTCGAATAGATCGGGAACGGAAACGTCGCGCCTGCGCCGGTAATATCGGCAGCGAAGGCCGACGTCGAAGCGGCGACCATGCCGGCAACGACGATTGCTTTGATGAAATTCATGGGGTGGTCTCCATCTTGTGAGCGAAGCGCCAATTGCGCCCGATCGCGCTCACACCGGTCCATCTAGGAGCGGTCGGTGCTGCTTTTACGAAGGTTGGATGACAGTTCGATGACAGCACTAAGTGACTGAAAACGCTTAGCTTTGGGTCGGTAATGGGGTCTTCGGCCGGGGAAAACAGGCGGTAAACGTCGCGCCATTCTTCGGCACGCTCTCGATCAGAAGACGCCCGCGATGACGGTTAAGAATATGTTTCACCAGCGATAATCCGAGGCCGGTTCCGCCCTGGTTACGGCTGTCGCCGACGTCCACCCGATAGAACCGCTCGGTCAGCCGCGGCAGGTGCTCCGGGGCGATGCCGGGGCCGAAATCCCGTACCATGACACGGATTTCGGGGCTCCCCTCGCCCGATGTGCCCGAAACGGTCTGATTGAGCGACACTATGACGCGGCCGCCCGAGGCGCCGTATTTGAGGGCGTTCTCGATCAGGTTCTCGAACAGGCGGAGCAGTTCCTCGCGGTCGCCGGCGATCGTGACCGGGGTCGGTGGCAGGTCGACGTCGATCTCGACCTGGCGCTCGCTGGCCAGCGCCTCGAGCCCGTCGGCCACCTGGCGGATGATCGGCACGATATCGATCGACGCCTCGGGCCGCACATGGGCCGACAGTTCGACCCGCGACAGCGAGAGCAGGTCGTCGATCAGCCGCGCCATGCGGGTGGCCTGGGTGTGCATGATGCCGAGAAAGCGCTCGCGCGCCCGCGCGTCCTCGCGCGCCGGCCCCTGCAGCGTGTCGATGAAACCGGACAGGGCGGCGAGCGGCGTGCGCAGCTCATGGCTGGCATTGGCGACGAAATCGGCGCGCATCTCCTCGACCCGGCGCAGCGGCGTCAAATCGTGGAAGGTCATCAGCATGCACTTCTCGGTGCCGCCGAACTGGGTCGGCACCGGCACCGGCGTGATCACCAATTCCATCCAGCGATCGACCGGAACGTGGTCGGAGTAGGTGGCGCGGCGCGGCTCGGTGGTCGCGATCGCCTCGCGCAACGCAGTGATAATCTCCGGCGAACGCAGGGCAAATTGCGCCAGCTCGTTCTTGCGCAGCGCCGGCGCCAGCTGGGCCGCGGCGGTGTTGAGATGGATGACGCGGCCGGCGCGGTCGAGCAGCACCGCCGGGTCCGGCATGCCGGCAACGACCGCGCTGACGGCGGTCGCCTCGACCGGATTGCCGTGGCGGACATCCTCGCGCGAGGTGCCGGCATCATGCAGCCGCCATGGCACCAGCGCCGCAGCCGCGATGCAGACGAACACCACGCAGGCGCGCAGCAGCGACAACTCGCCGAGCGCGACCACCACGCTCAGCGCCAGCGCTGCGGCAAGCAGGATCAGCGCGGAATGGCGCAAGCGGTCGGGCCAGGGCGAGAAAATCGAATGCGGCGTATCGTCAATGGCCATCGCGGCGGCTTTCTTCCCGTCGGTTCGTGTCTCGCCCAGGCGCGGTCAAATCGACCTTCCCTCGGGAGGCATCGGGCCGCGTCATCAGACCCCGGAATCACCACGCTTGCGGACCAGAACCGCCTCATGATGCGGCTCAGCGCGGGGACCCGAATCAGTCTGCGGCAGCCGCTTGAGTCGGGCGCCGACGATAACCTCCCGAAACGTCAGCAAGATTACAGATATGACGAACGGCGCAATATAGTAGAGCAGCCGGAACAACAGCATACCGCCGAGCAGGTCCTCGCGGTCCATCTGCCAGAGGCCGACCAGCATGGCGGCGTCGAACACCCCAAGCCCGCCGGGGGAATGGCTGGCGAAGCCGAGCAGGGTCGCCGACACGAAGATGACCGCGACCACGACGAAGCCGAGATTGGGCTCGTCCGGCACCAGCACGTACATCGCCAGCGCGCAGAAGCCGAGGTCGACGATGCCGATCGCGATCTGCAGCAGCGTCAGCGGGCCGCCCGGCAGGGTCACCGTCCAGGGACCGCGGCCGACCACCCGCGGCTGGGTCCAGACCCAGACCACATAGGCGACCAGCGCGATGATGATGCCGAACGCCAGCGTCCGGTTGAGCCAGGGCGGCAGCTGGTCGATGTTGGCGGCGGCTTCCGGATGATAGGCGATGCCGAGCCCGAGCACCGCGGCATTGCCGAGCCAGAAGGTCAGACCGGCGAGAAAGCAGATCTTGGCGACGTCGATCGCGTTCAATCCCCAGGCCGAATAGATCCGGTAGCGCACCGCGCCGCCGGTGAAGACGCTGGCGCCGACATTGTGCCCGATCGAATAGGAGGTGAAGGCCGCGAGCGCATTGACGCGATAGGGCACGTGGGCGTGGCCGATCGCGCGCACCGCGAACAGATCGTAGAAGGTCAGCGTGAAGTAGCCGGCTGCGACGAACAGTCCCGCCAGCGCGATTTGTCGCGGCTCGGTGCTCTTGATGGCCTCGAGCACCTCATTGGTGTCGATGCCGCGCAGCATATGATACAGGACGTAGCAGGCGATGCCGATGACGGCGATGCTGATGACAACACCCAGCCGATGCAGGATTTGCTTCTGGCGCAGAAACGCCATCGCCCTGCGTATTGCTTCCAGCATCTAGACCTCGAATTGCGATCCCGCGACGACGGCTCCCGGGCGAACCCCGCCGGCGCTTCGCTGTGCCCCGACCCCTGTAGCGCGTTTTAAGCCGGAGTGGAATTCGTCAAACGACAATAAAACGCGCATCTTCAAGATATTAGGGATGATTCATGACAGCGGGTGCACAAATATGCGCGTTTCTCGCCATCTTCGACAAGACTTGACATCGACGTGCGGCAGTTAGCCCGCCGAACGGTGCGCAAGGCCATCCGGGAAACTACGGGAAGCAGGAGCGACGCCGCGGCGCCCGCGCAGTGAAATCGCCGCCGCAATGGTGATGCGACGGCGATGAGGCAAGCCTGCGCAGATTTTTATGCCTGTGCAGCAGCCACCGCGGTGACGATTTCGGCGGCATCCGGGAAATGCCCCTTCACGCGCTTGGCGATCACTTTGCCGTCAAGCTTGATCTCGAAGACGCCGCCCTTGCCGGGCACGAGCTCCGGATCGAGCCCGAGCCGTTCGCGCAGCAGCGCGGCGGCCTCCCTGGCGCGCTTCTCGTAGCCGCAGGGACGGCAATAAATGATCGAGAGGTCGGTCATGGCGTGCTCTCCCATCCACTCATGCTGCGAGATGTTGCGCGTTCACGGCTTCGATGCCGGCGATCCACCCTGCAACCGAGCGCCCGATCGCCTCCGGATGATCCTCCTGCAGATAATGCGCGCCCGTGCCGAGCTGAATGACCGCGCAATGCTGCAGCCTCGCCGCGAAATCCGCGGCGAAGGCGGGCGACACCAAGGCTCCGGGAGATCCCGCGAACAGCAGCTTCGGATAGGTCGATGCCGCGAGCGCTGCGTGCGCCGTGGTGAGCGCCTGGTCGACATCGGCAGGCTCGCCCGCGATCGGCAGCTCGCGCGGCAGCATCAGGGTCGGCTTGCGGCTCTCGCGCGTCGCAAACGGCGCACGGTAAGCGGCCATCTCTTCCTCACTCAGCTCGCGCAGCATCCCGTTCGGAAGAACGCGCTCGATGAAGGCATTGCCTTCCAGAATCATCGCCTCGCCCACACCTTCGGTTCTGAACTTGCGAAAGGTTTCTTCGCGCACGCCGTGATCGGGATCGAAATCGCTCCATGTCGACATCGGCCGGATGAACTCCATGAAGGCGAGCCCGCGCACGAGGTGCGGACGGCGCGCTGCGAGATGGAACGCGAGCGCCGTGCCCCAATCCTGCGCGACGAGATACGCCGAGCTGATGCCGAGCTCGTCGATCAGCGCATCGAGATAGTCCGCATGGTCGAAGAAGCGGTAGGCGATGTCGGGTTTGCCGGACTGGCCGTAGCCGATCAGGTCGGGCGCGATGCAGTGCCCGACCGGCGCCACCAACGGCATGATGTTGCGCCAGATGTAGGATGACGTCGGATTGCCGTGCAGGAACAGCACGTGCGGCGCGTCGCTGCGTCCGGTTTCGCGATAGGCCATCGTGGTCCCGAGCACCGGGCGATGATGCAGACTGATATCGGCAGACATGGTCATTGCAACTCCTTGAACACGGTTTGGAAGGCGATCGTCTTGAAACGCTCGAGCGCGGCCGCGCTGCGCTCGACCTTCATGCGCAGCATCGCGCCCTGCCAGGATGCGAGCAGGAAATCGGCAAGCGCATCGGGATCGAAGTCGGACGCGATCTCGCGTTTGGCCTGGGCCTCAGTGATGCAGGCCGCAAACGGTGCACGCCATTCCCGGAAGATCTCGTCGAGCTGCTCGCGCAGCATCTCGCTCGAGCCCGACGCCTCGAGGCTGAAATCGCCGATCAGGCAGCCGCGGGCGAAGCCGTCATGCGCGAGTTTGCCGGTGATGAGATCGAGATAGCGCCGGAGCCTGTCGCGCGGCGGCAGCGTCGTGTCGCCGAGGGCTTCGGCGACGAGGCCGCGGACATAGAGGAAGTAGCGGTCGAGCACTTCCGACGCGAACAGCTCCTTCGAGCGGAAATGGTTGGTGAACGAGCCCTGCGGCGCGCCGGCAGCCGTGGTGACGTCGCGCACGCTGGTGCCGTGATAGCCGGTCCGGAACATTTCCTTCAGGCCAGCGTCGAGGATGGCATCACGGAGAGAGGGTTTTGGCATGGGCATCATTTAATACGTACGTACGTATTGATGTCAAGCGGCAAAAATGCGCGCAGCTGACGCCGCGCTCGGCGGCGCCGCTCAGTCCTGTTGGGTCAAGGGTTTGGGGGTCAGCTCGCGGGCCTGCTGCGCGAAACCACCCAGTCGCGCAGCCAGGAGCCGATCGCGCAGCCGACGAGATAGAGCGCGAACATGACCAGGAAGAGATCGAGCCAGTAGCCGAAGCGGCCGGGCACGACCCGCGTGAACGACGCCGCGACCAGCGCGGCGGCGAGCAGCGCGAGCCAGCGCATCCACATCTTCGAGACGCCCTGCGCCCGATGCACCACCGCGATCCAGCCCATGCCGAAGCCGAGCAGCGCGGCGCCGAGCAGCCAACCCCAGAAGAATGTCGCAAGCACGGTCATCGCTACTTCACCACGAATTCGATGCGGCGGTTCTGCGCCTTGCCGTCTTCACTCTCGTTGCCGGCGAGCGGCTGCGTGCTGCCATAGCCGATCGGCGTGAAGCGGTTGGCAGGCAGTCCGGCGCGCACGAGGTAATCGACCACGGCCTGCGCGCGGCGTTCCGACAAGGACTGGTTGGCCGCCTCCTCGCCATCGCTGTCGGTATGGCCGGCGACCTCGATCGTCGCATTGGGACAGCGCATCGCGGTCTCGATCAGGCGGTCGAGCAGACCGGCGGAGTCAGGGACGATGTCGGCCTTGCCGGACTCGAAGCGGATCTTGCCCTTGGAGAGGATTTCGGAGAACAGCTGCTGGCACACCGTCGGATCGACCGGTGCCGCTGCCGGCTTCACCGTGACCTCGGCCTTGTACTGCCAGCCCTGCGGAAAATCCTTGCCGAGCCCGTCGCGGATCTGGCCGGCCGCGGCATCATAGAGCGCATCGCCCGACAGCTTCACCTCGCGGTCCGACACCACGAGCGTCCCAGTCGACAGCCGCGACAGCGCGCCGAGCGCAGGCACCACCGCCGCCGCAAACCCTGACGGCGCGCCGAGGCTGGCCTTGAGATTGTCCACGACCTTTTCGCTGAAGAACTTGCGGCCGGCAGCGGCGACCAGCGCGGCATGCACGTTGTTGTCGGGCACGTAGCCGGTCAGCGTCAGCGTCACCGCGACCGGATCCTTGTAAGCCTGGAACACGTAAGGCGGCGCCTTGATGTCGTTGGCGGCGATCGAATAGCCGTCCGGCAGATTCTTCAGCGCCGCCGCGACCGCTTCGCGTCCGCCGAGCTCGCGCGCCATGCCGGCAAGAGCAACCTTGTTGTCGGTCAGCGTGATCTTGCCTTCCTTCAATTTGCCGATCTGGTCGAGCAGCAACAGCGCCGCCGGGTCGAACCGCGACGGCGCGCCACGTGCGAGCGCCATCTGATCCACCACCTCGACACCGCCGAGACTGGCCTTCGCGGCCTCGGTCAGCTTGCTCTTGCTCGACGGCAGCGGCGCATTGCCGCCAAGCGTGACCCGCACCACGTCGCGTTCGGCGGACCACACAAAGGGTTTGGCTTCGGCAATGAGGCGGGTCTCGTCGTTGACCAGCCGCACGCCCGGCACGGCCTCGACCGACGCCACCGCGCTGAGGCGGCCGTCCTCGGAGAAGGCATTGGCGGCAAAGGTCACGTCGCGGCCGTCGACGCTGATGCGGCGCTTGTCGAGCACGGTGTCCTTGAGTGCGGCATTAGAGCGCGCAGCAAGATCCGCCTCGACCGTTCCCGTCGAGGTCCAGGCCGCGATGCCCCACAGGACGACCAGTGGAATCACCCCCGGCCACCACTTGCTACTCCACTTGAAAAGTCCGTGCATTCAGCGTCCTGCGGGTCTGGAACCAGAGAGAAAACAAACCCTTGGCTGACTGTCAAACCCCAAATCAAAGGCCGAATCAAAGACCATGGCGGGGCCGCCATATTGGATCGGGATAACAGTTTCTTCAGTGGTGTTTCGCTAAGTTTCCGGCGGAATGCAAATCGGCCAGCCCGTGCCCCTCATGAAACAACTCCGCAACACCGTGATCCGTGCCGGGATGGAGGCGTTGTATTTCTCGGGTGCGCACATCCTGCTGCGGCCGATCTTTGCCGGCGTCGGCGCCATCTTCATGCTGCATCACGTCCGCCCGCGGCGCGCCGACGCGTTCCAGCCCAACCATCATCTCGAGGTCACGCCGGACTTCCTGCGTGCGATGCTGACGCATCTGCGCGCGCTCGACGTCGATGTCGTCAGCATGGACGAGGCGCATCGCCGCCTCACGGAACGGAATTTCGCGCGGCGCTTCGCCTGCTTCACCTGCGACGACGGCTACCGCGACAACCGCGATTTCGCGCTGCCCGTGATGCGCGAGTTCGGCGCGCCGTTCACGGTGTTTGTGGCGAGCGATTTCGCCGAGGGCTGCGGCAAATTGTGGTGGATCGCGCTGGAGCGGATCATCGCGGCAGCGTCGGCGATCGAGGTGCCGATCGCCGGCGTCATGACGCGGATCGACACCGCGACGCCGCAAGCCAAGCGAGTTGCGTTCGGCCGCATGCACGACTGGCTGCGTTCATTGCCGGGCGAGCAGGAGATGCAGGCCGAGATCTCAGCGCTGTGCGTCCGCCACGGCGTCGACGAGGCCGGCATCGCGCGCGAGCTCTGTATGTCCTGGGACGAGTTGCGCGGCTTTGCCGACGATCCGCTGGTCACCATCGGCGCCCACACCATCACCCATTGCAATCTCGCCAAGCAGAGCGAGACCGTCGCATCGTTCGAGCTCGCCACCAGCCGGGCAAGGATCGAGGAGGCGCTGCAGCGGCAGGTCGCGCATCTCGCCTATCCCTATGGCGACCGGATCGCCGCCGGGCAGCGCGAATTCGCCCTCGCCAAAACGATCGGCTTCCGGACCGCGGTGACGACGCGGCCCGGCATGCTGTTTCCCGAAAGCGCCGACCATCTGACAGCGTTGCAGCGGGTCTCGCTGAACGGCAATTACCAGGACGCACGGCTCCTGCCGGTGCTGACATCCGGCGCCGCCACCGCGGTGTGGAACGGCTTCCGCCGCATCGACGCGGCGTGATACGCGCCTGCCTGTAGCCCGGATGGAGCGAAGCGCAATCCGGGACGGTCTCGCATCGGATAATGCTGCCCCGGATTTCGCTTCGCTCCATCCGGGCTACCGTTCCCTTCCCTCTTCTTGACTCGATCCCCGGCCGCGCCCAGAACCATCGGCAACGCAATGGAGGAGCGCATGTTCAAGGATCTGTTCTCACTGAAGGGCCGCGTCGCACTGGTGACCGGGGGATCGCGCGGCATCGGCAAGATGATCGCAGCCGGTTTCCTCGCGCAGGGTGCCGCCAAGGTCTACATCACCGCGCGCAAGGCAGGTCCCTGCGAGGCCACCGCCCAGGAGCTCACCGCCGCCTATGACGGCGAATGCATCGCGCTGCCGATCGACATCTCGACCGTCGAGGGCTGCGACAAGCTCGCCGCTGAAATCATCAAGCGCGAGCCGAAGCTCGACATCCTGGTCAACAATGCCGGCGCGGCATGGGGCGCGGATTTCGACGAATTCCCGGAGAGCGGCTGGGACAAGGTGATGGACCTCAACGTCAAGTCGATCTTCTTCCTGACCAAGGCGCTGGCCAAGCCGCTACGCGCGGCGGCGACCCATGACAAACCGGGCAAGGTGATCAACATCGCCTCGATCGACGGCATCTTCGTCAACCCGATGGAGACCTATTCCTATGCCGCGAGCAAGGCCGCGGTGATCCATTTGACGCGCCGGATGGCGACGCGCCTAGTCAAGGACAACATCAACGTCACCGCGATCGCACCCGGCGCCTTCAAGTCGGACATGAACCGCGCCGCGCGCGACCACGCCGACGAAGTCGCCAAGCGCGTGCCGGCGAAGCGCGTCGGCAGCGACGAGGACATGGCGGGGACTGCGATCTATCTCGCCTCGCGTGCCGGCGACTATGTGGTGGGCAACACCATCGCGGTCGATGGCGGCGTGGTCTATGCGACCGCAGGGCTGGAGATCGCGGGGTAAGCGACCGCGCCTCTCACGCCCATCAGAGCATCACTGGTCATACAAAGGGCGCCTCGCCAGCAGCGGGGCGCCTTTTTCTACACCTCTTGCCAGCTCCATCTGAAGCACGCCGCGAGACTGACATCATACACGCGGTGATGTGAACTTTCGTTTCACATCACGCACGCGGGACATCACACGGGGCTCCGTCAAAGCGGACGCGCGCAGCATGGATATCCGAATAGCGCCGGTCGGCCCAATCGATCAGGCTCGCCATCGGGTCCAGCAGGGATTGGCCCAGCGGGGAAAGGCGATATTCAACGCTCGGCGGCTTGGTCGGAAAGACATGGCGGGTGATAAGTCCGTCGCGCTCCAGGTCGCGCAGCGTCTGTGTGAGCATGCGCTTCGAGATGTCGCGGATGGCTCGGCGAAGCTCGCCGAAGCGCTGCGGTCGCGTCGCGAGCGTCATGATCATGAGGATGCTCCACTTGTCGCCGATGCAGTCGAGCACGTCGCGCACCGGGCAATGCACGGGTTCCACTGACTGGGCGTCGTCCGATTGATATCGGCTGAAGCGCTCGATCGCGCTCAATGCATCGCTCATGCCGGTCCCCTTTTCCTGTCCTGGTTACAAAAAACTGCCTCCTTACGGGGCAGGCCTGAGGTCTCTATGTGAGACCTACCCTAGAATATAGGCCATTTGGTACCCGGAGAATACGCATGTTTCTAGTCACTGGAATCACAGGAAAAGTCGGCGGCGCGGCGGCCAGGCATCTTCTGGCGCAAGGCAAGAAAGTACGCGCACTGGTTCGCGACCGCGCTAAGGCGGCAAGCTGGACGGACCAGGGCGTGGAACTGGTGGACGGCGACTGGAACGACGCGGCCGCCATCGAGCGGGCGCTCGGGGGCGTCGACGGCGCGTTTGTCATGTTGCCGGCCGTCTGGGCCCCCTCGCCGGACTACAAGGAAGCCAAGGGCGTCATCGCGAACTATGTCGAGGCGCTGACCAAGGCCGCGCCGCCGCGGCTCGTCGGGCTCTCGTCGATGGGGGCGAACAGAACCAGCGGGCTGGGGATGATCACGGCCCTGTCGTTGCTGGAGCAAGGCCTTCGCAACCTGACATCGCCGACCGCCTTTGTGCGCGCCGGCGGCTTTTTCGAAAACTTCCTCTACGGCCTGCACGTCGCCCAGGGCGGCACGCTCCCCGTCTACTACAACCCGACCAACCGGAAATCGACCATGGTCGCGACGAACGACATCGGTGCCGAGGTGGCGACGCTGCTGACGGGCCCGGCGTGGTCAGGGCATCGCGTCATCGAACTTGGTTCGATGATCAGTGCGGATGAAGTCGCAGCGCAACTGGGCGATGTCATGCAGCGCGAAGTCAGGGCCTTCGCTGTCCCGCGGGCCGACTGGCCGGCGGCATTCGAGCAGTTCGGCATCCCGAAGGGCCAAACCGGACCGGCTGAAGCGGTGTTCGACGCCGTCAACGCGGGCTGGATGGACCTCGGCGTAGCGGGCACGGAGCGCGTCGCCGGCACAACGCTTCCCCGCGATGTCTTCGCGGCGGCCCAGAAGGCCGCCACGGCTTAGGTCCGCGGATCAGCGATGAGATGCGACTTTCGGACCTGTTCCGAAATTCGCATCTCCTTCGGAATGAACGCGTCGTGGCCGGCCGTCTCGCCGCGACGCCCTCATCAGAAAGGGATGGACAAATGTCAAAGATTTCCTGGCGCCAAGCCTCGGCCTTGGCGCTTGCAGCTTTCTTCGTCGTGGGATCGCTCAGCAACATCTTCGCCCCTGGGTCGATCTACGAAGAATATCTGCGGTGGGGATACCCGTACTGGTTCCATTTCGTAACCGGATCGCTGGAACTCACGACCGCCGTTCTGCTGGCGCGGGCACGGACGCGGCTATGGGGCGCGGCGCTCGGCTGCACCGTGATGTTGGCAGCGCTCGCGACCGTCACATTCCACGGCGAATACGGGCACGGCGTGGCGCCGCTTGTCGCGGCAGCGCTATCGGCAGTCGTCGGCTGGTTTGCCTGGCCGAAGCGGCTCCCCAGTTCGGCATGACTGTCGCCGCTCGAGGCCAAGGTAATGTCCGCGTGCGCGCGTTCTGGCACTTCATCGCATGAGCCAACGCACGTCTCAAAAAAGAAAAGGGGCAAGCCAGGACCTTCTCGGCTTACCCCTTTTCGGCCCCTCCGGGAGGAGAGGAACTGCGAGCTGATGATCAGCTCTCGATCCTCACATATTCGAAGTCGCCGGGCTTGTTGTCGATGCCGACCTTGGGCGGCGAGATCCAGGAGGCGAACTCGCCGGGCTCGGTCACCGGCTTCATCAGCGAGGCGATGAAGTCGCCGTCTGCGGTCGACGGCAGCCAGTCGTTCTTGCGCTTGGCCCAGGTGGCGTCGTCGATCAGGAGGCCATCGGGCGTCGCATGGATGTCCTTGAACTCGCCGATCTGGCGGTGGAAGGCGGTGTTCGGCACCGCGAGCTTGTAGTCGATGCCGGCGGTGGAGATCACCTTGTTCCAGCGCAGCATGCCCTTGACGCAATCCTGCGTGTAGTCGTCGCGCAGCCGCATGTTGAGCGCGGTCAGCGCCGGCTCGTCGACCATCTTGATCCGGCCGTCCACCATCTTCATGACCGGATAGGTCGAGCTCTTGAGCTGGTGATCGTCCTCGATCGTGGTTTCCTTGTAGCGGCCCTTGATGCCGGCGTTGAAGGCGTTGGCCGCGTTGGTCGACACTTCGGAGCCGAACAGATCGAGCGACAGCGAATAGTGCAGGTTCAGCTTCTTCTGGATGGTCGGAAGATCGATGACGCCGAGCGCGCGGATCCTGGCGATGTCGTTCGGATCGGTGATGCCGGCTTCCGTCATCGCATCGCAGGTGCGCTGCACGACGCGGGTGATGCCGGTCTCGCCGACGAACATGTGGTGGGCTTCCTCGGTCAGCATGAAGCGGCAGGTGCGCGACAGCGGATCGAAGCCCGACTGCGCCAGCGAGTGCAGCTGCATCTTGCCGTCGCGGTCGGTGAAGTAGGTGAACATGAAGAACGACAGCCAGTCCGGCGTCGCCTCGTTGAAGGCCCCTAGCATGCGCGGCGAATCCGCATCGCCCGAGCGGCGGCGCAACAAATCGTCGGCCTCCTCGCGGCCGTCGCGGCCGAAATACTTCTGCAAGAGATAGACCATCGCCCAGAGATGGCGGCCTTCCTCGACATTGACCTGGAACAGATTGCGCATGTCGTAGAGGGACGGCGCGGTCTTGCCGAGATGGCGCTGCTGCTCGACCGAGGCGGGCTCGGTGTCGCCCTGGATCACGATCAGGCGGCGCAGCATCGCGCGATGCTCACCGGGGACTTCCTGCCAGGCCGGCTTGCCGTAGTCTTCACCGAACGGGATGACGCGGTTCTCTTCCTGCGGAGCAAGGAGAATGCCCCAGCGATATTCGGGCATCCGCACGTAGTCGAACTTGGCCCAGCCGCGCGGATCGACCGAGTAGGCGGTGCGCAGGTAGACCAGCGATTCCTGGAAGCCTTCCGGCCCCATGTCGCTCCACCAGTCCATGTAGCCGGGATGCCAGCCCTCCAACGCCTTCAGCACCTGGCGGTCTTCGGCGAGATTCACGTTGTTTGGAATCTTGGTCGAGTAATCGACGTTCATGATGTTCATGGCCGTGCTCCTTGGTGGGTCTCGTGTCCCGGACGCGGTGCAGCGCGAAGCGGTGCGCCGCAGGGCCGGGACCCATTCAGTCGTGGTCCACGTGGGTCCCGGTTCTGCAGCGCGTCACTTGCGTGCCGCGCAGCGCCCGGGACACACAATCAAACGCGCGTCATGTCGAATTGCGCCTTCTGGCCGGTGCCGTAGCGGCGCAGCGCGCCGTCTTCGCCGACCGCATTCGGCCGCTGGAAGATCCAGTTCTGCCACGCCGTCAGGCGCGAGAAGATCTTCGATTCCATGGTCTCGGGACCGACGAAGCGCAGATTGGCTTCCATGCCGGTGAGACCGTCGGGCGAGAACGAGGTGCGCTCCTCGAAGAACACGCGGACCTCGTCGTCCCAGTCGATGTCGTCGAGCGCGAAGGTGACGAGGCCGAGCTCCTCGGCCTCCTCGGCATCGAGCGCCTTGCCGATCGAGCCTTGCGCGCGCTCGATATCCATTGGGTCGGCCTGGAAGCGCGATTGCAGCCGGGTCAGGCCGTGGCTCATCGGATAGGGCCCGAAATTCATCGCGGTCAGCTCGATCGCCGGCGGCGGGCGGTTGTCGCCCTGCTTCTGGCCGATCAGCATGTAGGAGCGGTCGGCGGCGAACACGAGCTCGGCCAGGGTGCCGACGAAGCAGGAGCCGGGCTCGACCAGCGTCACCAGCGTACGCGAAGTGACATCGATGCGCTTGAGCACGCGCTTCCAGTAGTGCCTGACCTCGTTGACCAGCCAGTGCGCCTTGTTGGCCTCCAGGAACGCGTCATGGGACACGACATTGGCGCGGTCGCCGTGGCTCTTGAACACCAGCATCGCGGTCTCGAGCTCGTTGATGCGCAGATGCAGGATCGCATCGTCGAGCTCGCGGGCGACCTGCAGCGGCCAGAACGAAGCGCCCTGTCCTATCATGCCGTCGATGTCGGCGGGCGCGACAACTTCCGGCGCCTTGATCGAGATAGTGGCGATACGCGCCGCGCGATCGATGTCGACGCTGACGAAGCCGTAGCGGATGGCGCTGTCGTCGATGGTGCGCGTCAGCGGCGCCAGCGCGATGCCTTTGCCTGCGCCGTTGCGCTTCGACCTGGCGGCGAATTCCTTGACGCGCTCGGCAAGCTTGCCCTCGAGCTTGGAGTTCGGCGCGATCTCGTCGACCAGCCGCCACTGCACCGCGCGCTTGCCCTTGATGCCTTCCTCGATGGTGCAGAAGAAGTCGGCGTGGTCGCGGCGCACCTTGCGCTTGTCGACCACACGCGTGAGGCCGCCGGTGCCCGGCAGCACCGCGAGCAGCGGCACTTCCGGCAGCGCGACGGCGGCGGCGCCGTCATCGGCCATCATGATGTGATCGGTCGCGAGCGCCAGCTCATAGCCGCCGCCGGCCGCGGTGCCGTTGACGACGGTGATGAAGCTCTGGCCGGAATTCTCGCTGGAGTCTTCAAGTCCGTTGCGGGTCTCGTTGGTGAATTTGCAGAAGTTGACCTTGTGGGCATGCGTCGAGCCCGCCAGCATGCGGATGTTGGCGCCGGCGCAGAACACGCGGTTCTTGCCGGAGCGCATCACCACGACCTTGACCTCGGGATGCTCGAAGCGCAGCCGCTGCACGGCGTCGGCCAGTTCGATGTCGACACCGAGATCGTAGGAATTGAGCTTGAGCTGATAGCCCTCGAACAGGCCGGCGTTCTCGTCGACGTCCATGGTCAGCGTCGCGACGTCGCCTGCCACGTCGAGCTTCCAGTGCCGGTAGCGCGACGGGTTGGTCTGGAAGTCGATGTACTTCGCCCCGCCTGCAAGGACGCGATCGTCACCAGCCATGGGCCACCCTTATCTGTTGTTCGTTTGAAAGTTCGTCGTCGAGGTCTTCATGCACAATAATGCATGTTTTTGGCTTCGTCCAGTTCAAAACTCAAAAACATGCATTTTGTTTCATGTTCGGGAAATTCGCCCGCTCGGCCAATGGCCTGGCACCGGCACCAAAAGTCAGGCCGCCAGTGCCGGGTCGTCGCGCAGCGCTGCCCCGGCGAATTCGGTGACCGCATCCAGCGTGACCGCGGGCGCCTCGCGATGCGGCGAGTGACCGGCGCCGCCGATCGCGACGACATCGACCGGGCAGTAGCACTCATCCTGGGCGATCTCGACCTGACGCATCGTGCCGTATTGATCATCCGCACCCTGCACGATCAGCACCGGCACGCGGACATAGGCGAGATATTCGGAGATATCCCAGTCGCGGAATTTTGGATCGAGCCAGGCGTCATTCCAGCCGCGGAAGGTATTGTCGACATCCTTGTGCCAGCGCGCCAGCTTCTCTTTCAGATTGGTGGTCTCATACGCCGTCTTGATCTCGGCGATCGACTGCACCGAGATGTCCTCGACGATGAAGTGCGGCGCGAGCAGCGCGAGCCCGTGCAGGCGATGATCCTGATGCGCGCCGGCATAGATCGCCGCGATCGACGCGCCGTCGGAATGGCCGACCAGAAGGCCGCGGCGGAAGCCGATCCGATCGAGCAGCTTCGGCAGCACGTCGAGTGCCTCGCGATGCATGTAGTCGACTGGACGCGGCAGCTTCGCCGGCGACGAGGAGCCGTACCCCGCGCGCGAATACGCGAACACGCCGGCGCCCGTCGCCGCCTGCAGCTTGTCGGGAAAGTCGCCCCACAGCCCGACGCTGCCGAGACCTTCGTGCAGCATCACGAGGGTCGGCGCCGTCTCGGGCATTGGGTCGATCATCCGGTATTCGAGATCGGCGCCGTCGATGCTGAGGAAGCCGGAGGGATTCAGATTCTGCATGGCGGGCCTTCCTCACTCGTCGTCCCTGCGAAAGCAGGGACCCATAACCACAGGCTTTAGTTGTTGCGCCAAAGCCGTCGAACAGCATCTCTCAAAACAAAGGCCGCGGCGTATGGGTCCCTGCTCCCGTGCGCAATTGCGCACTAGGCAGGGACGACGCGAGTGGAAACGCTAGTGCGCGCCGTCGTCGTGCCGCAACTTGAACCGCTGTATTTTCCCGGTCGCCGTCTTCGGCAGATTGTCGACCACATCGATCCAGCGCGGATATTTCCACGGGCCGATCTTCTGCTTGACGTGCTCCTTCAGCGCCTCGTGCAAACCATCGGCCGAACTCTCGGGCCGCAGCACCACATAGGCCTTCGGCTTCAAGAGCCCTTCCGGATCGGCCTCCGGCACGACGGCTGCTTCCAGCACCGCGGGATGGGTGATCAGCGCGCTCTCGACCTCGAACGGCGAGACCCAGATGCCGGAGACCTTGAACATGTCGTCGGCGCGGCCGCAGAAGGTGTAACGCCCGTCGGCATCACGTGTGTACTTGTCGCCGGTGCGGGTCCAGGCGCCCTCGAAAGTGGCGCGGCTCTTGGCGCGCTGATTCCAGTAGCTCTCGCCGGCCGAGGGTGCATCAACCAGCAGCTCGCCGACCTCACCGTCGGCGACGTCAGCCCCTGTCTCGTTGACCAGCCGCACCTTGTAGCCGGGCACCGGACGGCCGGACGAGCCGTATTTGATGTCGCCGGGCGCATTCGACAGGAAGATGTGCAACAGCTCGGTCGAGCCGACGCCGTCGAGAATGTCGACGCCGAACCGCGCGCGCCACGCATTGCCGACCGATTCCGGCAACGCCTCGCCGGCCGAGGTGCAGACCCGCAGCCGATTGCCCGCGGCTTGCGTCTTCGTCGCCTCGTCGTTCAGCATCGCCGCGAACAGGGTCGGCACGCCGAAGAAGATGCTGGGATGATATTTGTTCAGTAGCGCGAACATCACCGCCGGCGTCGGACGCTCCGAATTCAGGATCGTCGTTGCGCCGACCGACATCGGGAAGGTCAGCGCATTGCCGAGGCCATAGGCGAAGAACAGCTTTGCCGCCGACAGGCCGACGTCGTCCTCGCGGATGCCGAGCACTTGTTTCGCATAGGTCTCCGCCGTCGCGGCGAGATTGGAATGCAGATGGCGCACGCCCTTCGGCATGCCGGTCGAGCCCGATGAATAGAGCCAGAACGCCGGCTCGTCGGCATGCGTCGGCGCGGTCGCGAACACGTCGCTCTCACGCGCGATCTCGTCGGACAGCTTGTTGTGGCCGTGCGCATCCTTGCCGGAGACCACGACATGCTCGAGGTCGGGCATGCGTGCGATGATGTCCTTCACCACCGGCAGCAGCGCCTCGGACACGAACAGCACGCGCGCGCGGCAATCACTGAGGATGTAGGCGTACTGCTCCGCGGTCAGCAGCGTGTTGAGCGGCACCGGCACCACGCCGGCGCGGATCGCACCGAGGAACACGATCGGGAAATCGACCGTATCGAGCATGATCATGGCGACCCGCTCTTCGCGGCGGACGCCGAGCCGGCGCAGCATGTTGCCGACGCGGCGGGTCTGCTGCTGCAACTGGCCATAGGTGATTTGCGAGACCGTATCGTCGAACGCGACCTTGGCGCCGCGGCCCTCATCGACATTGCGGTCGAGCAGCCAGGAGACTGCGTTGTAGGTCATGGCCCGCTCCTCAGGCACAGGCGCACCGCGCCTGCCCTCTCCCGTCAAGATTTAAGAATTATAATTCATACAAAGCCACCACATTGGCTTGCTGTCAATCCTCGTCGGCATTATGTTTCCTAGACCATTGGACCTGATTCAGTCAGGACCGCGCGTCGCACGGGGATCATGACCGAAGCCAACGATCCGGAAACCGACTTCCTCGAACAGCTCGGGCAGCGGGTGCGCACCATGCGCGCGCTGCGCGGCATGTCGCGCAAGGTGCTCGCCAAGGTCTCCGGCATTTCCGAACGCTACATCGCCCAGCTCGAAAGCGGCAAAGGCAATGTCTCGATCGTGCTGCTGCGCCGTGTCGCAGGCGCGATGGGCGCGCATCTCGAGGACCTGATCCCCTCGAGCGAGCCGATCCCGGATTGGGCCGTGATCCGCGACCTGCTGCGCAAGGCGTCGCCGAACCAGATCGCGCAGGCCAAGGACATGCTCGCCGGCAGCAGCCCGCTGGCGCCGCGCGGCGCCTCGTTCTCCGGCATCGCGCTGATCGGCCTGCGCGGCGCCGGCAAGACCACGCTCGGGCGGATGCTGGCGAAGAAGATCGGCTGGAGCTTCGTGGAGCTCAACAAGGAGATCGAGGCGCAGAACGGCCTGTCGGTTGCCGAGATCATCGCGCTGTACGGCCAGGAAGGCTTCCGCCGCATGGAGCAGGCCGCGCTGACGCAGCTGCTGGCGCGCAAGGAATTGATGGTGCTGGCGACCGGCGGTGGCATCGTCTCCGAGGCGCTGACCTTCGACCTGATCCTGTCGTCGTTCTACACGATCTGGCTGAAGGCCGAGCCGGAAGAGCACATGGCCCGCGTCCGCCGCCAGGGCGATCTGCGGCCGATGGCCGACGATCGCTCGGCGATGGCCGAATTGCGCAACATCCTGGTCAGCCGCGAACCGCTTTACGCCCGCGCATCGGCGGTGGTCGACACTGCCGGGCTATCCGTCGATGCCGCCGCGGCGCGGCTGATCGATTCCGTGCGGCCGGTGCTGCAGAACGAGGCGCGCTCGTTCGGGCTGCGCAGCGTGGCGCTTTGATCTGACGTCACACGACCTGGCAAGCGTGTTCATGAAACACGAGATAGCGGCCCGGGCGGACCACGTCTAACGCGTGGGTGCGCCACCAAGCAGCGGCTTCCGGGCTCGACTGATTCAGCCGCTCGAGCGCTGCGGTGGCTTCCACGGCATACCCGTCGATGATCTCGGCGCGGCCGAACAACACAAGGAGGCATTGCTTCCACCACTGCCGAGGCATGGACAGCACGCCGAGGCCGTAGAACCGACGACGATTCGCATGGCGCTCGACGGGCAGCTCCAGACCGATCCATTTCTCTCGCACCCAATAGGGCGCTTCACCGGGCGGGACGGCGACGATGCGAATGGTGAAGCTCGACTGTTTCACACTGACATTCGCAGCACTGCTGCATACGTTTGTCAACATGACGGATTCAACGTGCGCCGTGCCAATCGAATTGTGCTGAGATCACAACAGCCGGCTCTTCACGTCCTCCGCGCCGTCGCGCAGCAGCGGCAGGAAACGGTCGATCAATTCCTTGGCCGGCACGCGATCGACATGCGCGCCCATGTTGATGGCGGCGACGATGGTGCCGTCGTAGCGGCGCACCGGCACCGAGATCGAGCGGAAATGCGGCTCGGCCTCGCGGTCGACCAGTGAGTAGCCGTGCGCGCGATCGGCGATGATGGTGGCGAGCAACTTCTTCGGATCGGTCGTGGTCTGCGGGGTCACGGGGTCGCGGCGCATCGCCTTCAGCCGCGCCGCCAGTTCTTCATCGCCGAGCCGGCCGAGCATCGCGCGACCCACTGATGTACAGAACGCCGGCAGCCGATAGCCAATATCGAGACCGGCGGAGAACACCCGCGTCGGGCTCGAGCGCGCGACGAACACGACGTCGTCGCCGTCGAGCAGCGCGAGCGAGGCGATCTCCTGCGCCGCGGTCGCGATGCGATCGAGCACCGGCTGCAGCACCGTCACCACCTGGTTGGATTGCAGGAACGAGCCCGCCAGCGTCAGCACATGCGGCGTCAGCGTGAACAGCTTGCCGTCGGTCGAAACGAAGCCGCCATGCGCGAGCGTGAACAGGATGCGGCGCGCGGTGGCGCGGGGCAGATCGGCGGCGCGCGCCAGATCGCTCAAGGTCGCAGGACCCGAGACGGTACCGAACACCTGCAACAGGCGCAGGCCGCGATCGAGCGCCTCGACGAAGTCGGTGGCGCGCTCCTCCTGATCAGTCCGCTTCAGCTTGGGCATGGCGTTCTAGGTTGGGTCAGGCTTTGAACGGTTCAAAAATTGCGCTTGCTGTCCAAACCAGACATGGCATAATTCGCACATTCGTTCAATAGGCGAACAAATCCAAATTCGGGAGACGCCGCCATGATGAGCCAGGAAGCGAACGATCTGATCACCCGCACCGGGCGCAAAGACCCGTGCGGAAAGCTGATGCGGATGTACTGGCAGCCGGCGGCGCTGGTCGATGAACTGGAAGGGCCGCGCCCGGTGCGGCCGGTGCGGCTGCTCGGCGAAAATTTGGTGCTGTTCCGCGGCGAGGACGGCAGCTACGGCCTGATCGACCGCCACTGCGCGCATCGCGGCGCCGACCTCGCCTTCGGCCGGCTCGAGCATGGCGGGCTGCGCTGCGCCTTCCACGGCTGGCTGTTCGACACCAGTGGCCAGTGCATCGAGACGCCGGCTGAACCCGTTGGATCGCAGCTCTGCAAAGGCATCAAGCAGCGCTCCTATCCGGTGGTCGAGAAGAGCGGCATCCTGTGGGCCTATCTCGGCGAAGGCGCCCCGCCGGCGTTTCCGGAGCTCGACTGCTTCGTTGCGCCCAGCAGCCATACGTTCGCGTTCAAGGGCCACATGAACTGCAACTGGCTGCAGGCGCTCGAGGTCGGCATCGATCCGGCGCACGCCTCCTTCCTGCATCGCTTCTTCGAGGACGAGGACACCTCGGCGGCCTACGGCAAGCAGTTCCGCGGCGCCTCCGCCGGCAGCGACATGCCGATGACCAAGATCCTTCGCGAATATGACCGGCCGATCATCAATGTCGAGCACACCGAATACGGCCTGCGCCTGATCGCGCTGCGCGAGCTCGACGAGGAGCGCACCCACGTGCGCGTCACCAATCAATTATTCCCGCACGGCTTCGTGATTCCGATGTCGACCGAGATGACGATCACGCAGTGGCACGTGCCGGTCGATGACGAGAACTGCTACTGGTACGCGATCTTCACCAGCTACGCGGCGCCGGTCGACAAGCAGAAGATGCGCGACCAGCGGCTCGAGCTCTATACGCTGCCCGACTACAAATCGCGCAAGAACCGCAGCAACGATTACGGCTTCGATCCGCACGAGCAGGCGACCGAGACCTATACCGGCATGGGCACCGACATCAACGTCCACGACCAATGGGCGGTGGAATCGATGGGGGCGATTCAGGACCGTACCAACGAGCATCTCGGCCAGAGCGACAAGGCGATCGTGCAATATCGCCGCCTGCTGCGGCAGGAGATCGAGAAGGTGGAGGGCGGGCAGACACCGATGCTGTTCCTCGACGACGCCTCGGCGCGCAGCATCCAGGGTCCCGCCACGATGGACGGCATCGGGCCGACGCTGGGCTGGGAGCTCTACTGGATGGAGGTCGACGTCAAGCGCCGCCGCGGTGCGCCGTGGGCCGCGCCCGTGCCGCGCGAGATCGCCGGCAAGGTGCATCATCTGACGGCGGCGGAATAGCTATGTCCTTCCGTCATTGCGAGCGAAGCGAAGCAATCCATCGCGCCGCTTGTGGAGATGTGGATTGCTTCGTCGCTTCAGCGGAAAATTCTGCGCAATTTTGTCGCGAGCTCCTCGCAATGACGACCAGAGGAGTCGCGCGGTGAGCTTCGTCGAGCGTCACGGCCTGTGGTCGGATGAGCAGAAGGAGGCCGCACAACGCCTCCGCCGCATCGTCGAGGAGAAGAACCTCGAAGTCGTCAGGCTGTCATTCCCGGACCAACACGGCATCCTGCGCGGCAAGACGCTGATCGCCAGCGAAGCGGTGCGCTCGCTGGAGGGCGGCTGCTCCATCACCACGACGATGCTCGCCAAGGACACCTCGCACAAGACGGTGTTTCCGGTGTTCACATCAGGCGGCGGCTTCGGCATGAAGGAGATGGAGGGTGCGGCCGATGTGCTGATGGTCGCCGATCCCACCACGTTCCGCGTGCTGCCCTGGGCGGAGAACACCGGCTGGCTGCTCTGCGACCTCTATTTCAGCGACGGCCGCCCGGTGCCGTTCGCGACCCGCAACCTCTATCGCAAGGTGCTCGATCAGCTCAGCGGCCGCGGCTACGATTTCGTCGCCGGCCTCGAGGTCGAATTCCATCTGTTCAAGCTCGACGACGCCCACATGGCGCCGGAGGACGCCGGCCAACCCGGCCGGCCGCCGTCGGTCAGCCTGCTGTCGCACGGCTACCAGTATCTCACCGAGCAGCGCTACGATCAGATGGAGCCGGCGCTCGAGATCATCCGCCGCGACATCATTGCGCTCGACCTGCCCTTGCGCACGGTCGAGGTGGAGTTCGGCCCGAGCCAATGCGAGTTCACCTTCGCGCCGACCGTGGGGCTCGCGCCGGCCGACATCATGGTGCTGTTTCGTTCGGCGGTGAAGCAGATCGCGCGCCGCCACGGCTATCACGCGACCTTCATGTGCCGGCCGAAGCTGCCGAACGTGTTCGCGAGCGGCTGGCACCTGCATCAATCGCTGGTGTCGCGCGCCGATGGCGAGAATGTCTTCATGGCGAAAGAAGCCGGCGAGCCGCTGAGCGCGCTCGGCCGCGCCTGGCTCGCGGGCCTGATCGAGCATGCACGGGCCTCGACCGTGTTCACGACGCCGACCATCAACGGCTACAAGCGCTACCGCTCCTATTCGCTGGCGCCCGATCGCGCGATCTGGGGCCGCGACAACCGCGGCGTCATGATCCGCGTGCTCGGCGGCCCGAATGATCCGGCAACGCGGCTGGAGAACCGGATCGGCGAGCCGGCCGCCAATCCCTATCTCTATATGGCAAGCCAGATCCTCTCCGGCCTCGACGGCGTCGACCGCAAGCTCGATCCCGGCCCGTCCGCCGACACGCCCTACGAGACCAAGGCCGCGCTCCTGCCGAAGTCGCTGCGCGAAGCCGTGTTCGCGCTTCAAGACGATCCGTTCTTCCGTCAGGCGCTGGGGCCCGAGTTCGTCGACTATTACGTCTTCATCAAGAACGCGGAGATCGAGCGTTTCCAGGCCGAAGTGTCGGACTGGGAGCAGCGCGAATATTTCGAGATGTTTTAACCTCACCGCGGCACAACCACCTGCCCCGTCATCCTGAGGAGCGCGAAGCGCGTCTCGAAGGATGCACGGCCCGGCTGGTGGCCGTCGACCCTTCGAGACGCGCTACGCGCTCCTCAGGGTGACGGGTTGAAATTGGCGAGTAGCCGAGCTCTCAAATCCCCAGATACTTGTGCTGCAGCTCCGGCTCCGCGATCAGCTGCTCGCTCGTCCCGCTCCACACCGTCTTGCCGCGCTCGATGATGTAGTGGCGGTCGGCGATGCGGGTGAGGTTGCCGACGTTCTTGTCGATCACGAGCACCGACTGCCCGCGTCCCTTCAGCATCGACAGGCAGCTCCAGATCTCGTCGCGGATCAAGGGCGCAAGGCCTTCGGTGGCCTCGTCGAGGATCAGGAGCTTCGGGTTGGTCATCAGCGCGCGGCCGATCGCCAGCATCTGCTGCTCGCCGCCGGACAGCGTGACGCCCATATTGCTGGTGCGCTCGGCGAGCCGCGGGAACAGCGCATGGATTTTTTCCAACGTCCACGGATCGGAGGCATTCAACCGATTTCCCGATGCCGCGACGAGATTTTCACGCACGGTCAGGTTCGGGAATATCTGACGCCCCTCGGGCACGAGGCCGATGCCGAGCTTGGCGATCCTGTACGACGGCAGGCCGCGCACCGCCTCGCCGGCGAAGCGGATCGCGCCTGATCGCGCCGGCGTCAGGCCCATGATCGAGCGGATGGTCGTGGTCTTGCCCATGCCGTTGCGGCCCATCAGCGCGACCATCTCGCCGGCCTTGATCTGCAACGACAGGCCGTACAGCACCTGGCTCAACCCGTAGCAGGTCTCGATCCCATCGACTTCGAGCAGGGTTTCAGCCGTTTTAATATCAGCCATGGCGCGTCACCGCATGCTGATCGCCGAGATAGGCGCGCTTGACCTCTTCGTCCTTGCGGATCGCATCCGGCACACCGCAGGCGATGACGCGGCCATAGACCAAGACCGTGATGCGGTCGGCCAGCGCGAACACCGCCTCCATGTCGTGCTCGACCAGCACGATGGTCACTTCCTTGCGCAGCTCCTTCAGCAGCGCGACCATCCGCGCGGATTCGGTGACGCCGAGCCCGGCCATCGGCTCGTCGAGCAGCAGAAGCTGCGGCTTGGTGGCGAGCGCGACCGCGAGCTCGAGCTCGCGCTGCTCGCCATGGCTCAGTTGCGAGACCACGATATCGGCGCGCTGGCCGAGGCCGACGCGCTCCAGCGCCGCGCGCGCGGTCTCGCGCAGATGCCGCTCCTTGCGCGCATTGCCCCAGAAGCGGAACGAGTGGCCGTCATGCGCTTGCGCCGCGAGCGCGACATTGTCGATCGCGGAGAAATCCTTCAGCAGCGAGGTGATCTGGAACGAGCGCGCCAGCCCAAGCCGGCTGCGCTTGTAGGACGGCAGGTGCGTGACATCGCGGCCTGCGAAGTAGATGGTGCCGGAATTCGGCATCACCTGCCCGGTGAGTTGGCTGATCAGCGTTGTCTTGCCGGCGCCGTTGGGGCCGATGATGGCGTGCAGTTCGCCCGGGATGACCTCCATCGAGAGGTTGTCGGTCGCGGTAATGCCGCCATAGCGGCGCACCAGATTGTCGACGCGGAGCAAGGATTCAGCCACGGCTCATCCTCCCGAGCAGGCCCATGATGCCGCCGCGCGCGAACAGCACGATCAACAGCAGCACCGGGCCCAGAATCAGTCCCGAATATTCGGTGAACTGCGACAGCAGTTCCTCGAGCAGGAGATAGACGATCGCGCCGACGACAGGGCCGAACAGCGAACCCATGCCACCGAGGATCACCATCACCATCAGGTCGCCGGAGCGGGTCCAGTACATCACGGCGGGGCTGACGAAGTCGGTGTTGTTGGCAAGCAGCGCACCGGCGAGGCCGCAGATCGTGCCTGCGATGACGAAACAGACCAGGCGATAGCGGTTGGCATGGAAGCCGATCGCCTGCATGCGCTGCTCGTTGGAGCGGACGCCCTGCACCACAAGGCCGAAGCGCGAATTGACGATGCGCCAGATCAGATAGAGGCCGCCGAACAGGCAGGCGAGGCAGAGGTAGTAGAACTGGTTGCGGTCCGACAGGTTGATCAGGCCGGCGAAATCGCTGCGCTTGTAGACGGTGAGCCCGTCGTCGCCGCCGTAGCGCGACAATGCGGAGGCGACGTAATAGGCCATCTGCGCAAAGGCCAGCGTGATCATGATGAAATAGACGCCGCGGGTGCGTAGACTGAGAGCGCCGATCAACAGCGCGAACAGCGCCGAAACCGCGAGCGCCACCGGCCACTGGATGAAGCCGGAACCGATGCCCTCGGCGGCGAGGATGCCGACGGCATAGCCGCCGATGCCGAGATAGGCGGCATGGCCGAAGCTCATCATGCCGCCATAGCCCATGATCAGATTGAGGCTCGCGGCCGCCAGCGCATAGATCGCGATGCGGGTGAACAGCGTCAGGATGAAGATGTTGCCTGTGACGGCCGAATAGACCGGCAGCAGGACCAGCGCGGCGCACAGCAGCGCCGCGACCGTATTGGAGGCGTTGAGCTTGGGCATCATCGTTTGGCCGCCGGGAACAGCCCTTCGGGGCGCAGCACGAGGATGATCGCCATCAGGAGATAGATCAGCATCGAGGACAGCGCCGGCGCCGCGGTCGAGGCCGCTGCTCCGCTCAGCACCTTGCGCAGCAGGTCGGGCAGGAAGGCGCGGCCCATCGTGTCGATGATGCCGACGAAGACCGCCGCCATGAAGGCGCCGCGGATCGAACCGATGCCGCCGATCACGATGATGACGAAGGCCAGGATCAGGATGTTCTCGCCCATGCCGATCTGCACGGTAAGAATCGGCGCCTGCATCAGCCCGGCGAGACCGGCGAGCGCGGCCCCCAGGCCGAATACCAGCGTGAACAGCAGCTTGATGTTGATGCCGAGCGCCCCGATCATCTCGCGGTTGGAGGCGCCGGCGCGGATCAGCATGCCGATGCGGGTGCGCATCACGACGAGATAGAGCATCGCGGCGACCGCCAGCGCGACCACGATGATCATCAGCCGGTAGGCCGGATAGTACACCCCGGGAATGATCTGCACCGGCACGGTGAGCCAGGCCGGCAGCGGCAGCGCGAGGCCGGCCGGGCCCCAGATCAGCCGGACGGCGTCGTTGAAGAACAGGATCAGACCGAACGTCGCCAGCACCTGGTCGAGATGGTCGCGGCCATAGAGATGCCGGAGCGCGACATATTCCAGCACGATGCCGAGCAAGAGCGTCGCCCCCAGCGCCATCAGCGCGCCGAGCACAAAACTGCCGGTCCAGGCCACGAAGGTCGCCGCGAAATAGGCGCCCATCATGTAGAGCGAGCCGTGCGCCAGATTGACGAAATCCATAATGCCGAACACCAGCGTCAGCCCGGCCGCTAGCAGAAACAGCAGCAGGCCGAATTGCAGGCCGTTCAGCAGTTGTTCGACGACGAGATACATCGTGAGGCTACATCATCCCTAAAAAAACAGCGGCAGTGCATGCCCACCGCCGCATTGCTCGCTGCGTGTTCTTCCTCGCCCCGCTTTTGCGGGGAGAGGGTTGGGGTGAGGGGTCGCTCCACAAACCAGATTCGCGGAAGGAGCCCCTCACCCAATCGCTTCGCGCATAGCCGAAGCTGCGCTTCGGCGTCCTTCTTCAAGAACGGCCGCCGGAGGCGGCCTATGCTCTCCCCGCAAGAGCGGGGCGAGGTGAACAAAGCAAGCCACGGGCCAGAATGCCCAAGAGTTACTTCATCGAACACTTGTCGTGAAACTTGTCCTGGTCGTCCTTGACGATGGTCGCGACCGTCTTCAGCGAGAGCTGGCCGTCAGCGTCCTTGACCACGTCCTGCAGATAGAAGTTCTGGATCGGGATGTGGTTGTTGCCATACTTGAACGGACCGCGCAGCGACTTGAAGTTGGCCTTCTCCATCTCCGCCTTCATCGCGTCCTTCTTGGTGAGGTCGCCCTTCACCGCGACGACGGCGCTGTTGATCAGCTGGGCGGCGTCATAGGCCTGGGCGCCGTAATAGGTCGGACGCAAGCCGGGATACTTCTTGCGATAGTCCTCGACGAACTTCTTGTTCTCGGCGTTCGGCAGGTCGTTGACCCATTCCTGCGCGCCGGGAATGCCGATCGCGTTGTCCTTCTGCAGCGGCAGCGACAATTCGTCGACGGTGAAGGCGGTATAGAGCGGGATCTGCGCCTTGATGCCGGCCTGGGCGTACTGGTTCAGGAACTGGACGCCGGCGGCGCCCGGATAAAACACGAAGATCGACTCGGCCTTGGAATTGCGCGCCTTGGTGAGCTCGGCGGAGAAGTCGAGCTGGCTCGGCCACACCGTGTATTCCTCGCCGACCACCTCGCCCTTGAAGGTGCTCTTCACGCCCGCGAGCATGTCCTTGCCGGCGGCGTAGTTCGGGCCGATCAGGAATACCGACTTGACGCCCTTCTGGTTCATGTAGAGGCCCATTGCGGCGGGCGTCTGGTCGTTCTGCCAGGAGGTCGAGAACACGTAAGGCGAGCACAATTCGCCGGCGAGCTGCGACGGACCGGCATTGGCCGAGATCAGGAAGGTTTTCGAATCGACCGCGGTCTTCAGCGACGCCAGCAGCACGTTCGACCAGATGTAGCCGACGATGAAGTCGACCTTGTCGGACTGCACCAGCTTCTCGGTCTTCTGCTTGCCGACGTCGGGCTTCTGCTGGTCGTCCTCGTAGATCACCTCGACCGGCTTGCCGTCGATCTTGCGGCCAAGATGGTCGAGCGCGAGCTCGAACGAATTGCGCATGTCGTTACCGATCACGGCGGTCGGACCGCTGAAGGTCGAGACAAAGCCGATCTTGACGCTGTCAGCCGCCGTCGCGGGCTGCGCGAGCGCCAGAGCCATGGCGCCTGCCAGCCAGAATGCCTTTTTCATATTCACTCCCCTCCTCAACCAAAGATCCCGCCAGGCCTGATCACGTGGGCCCGGGGGTCACGCTTTGCGCGCGCCGTTCTGTGACGTGTTTTGTGCGCGATATCGCAAGTGTGCAGCAAGCATGAACCGACGGCACCCAATTAGAACCTTCGGCGCATACCCCAGCACCTTGCATCATAATTCGTCCAATTCGACCATTGCAAGAAATATAATGCCGGTTGCGCAGGCAACGATTGTCGCAGGTGCCCCCTTGCCCCCGGGACACAGTGCAGCAGGCTTTAGGCATTCGGTAAAGCGACCGGAAACCACATGCCGTGAGAGCGGTCGCGGCTTTATGGTCCGGAAAGCATCAGCCGGTGATGGTCCCAGCCAAAGGGATGCTCACATGCTGAATTACATCTTCGGCTTCAACGCTCGGATGGGCCGGCTGGCCTTCTTCTTCTGCGGCTTCGTGGCGGGCATCGGCTTCCTGATGCTGGTCTACGGTATCACGGGCAACGCACCGGCGAGCGGCAGGACGGACGTGTTGCTGGCGCAGGCGGCGAGCAGTCCCGCCTTGATCTTTGCCTTCTATGGCATGCTGGTCGTCTGCTTCATGCTGCAGTCGATGCGGGTGCGCGACATCGGATGGGATCCGGTTTGCGTAATGGCGGCCTGGATCGCCCTCATGGTGCTCGACAGGGCCGTTGCCGGACGATTTCCCGAATATGCGCTGACCTATCAGCACACCACAACGGTGGTCGGCGCGACCGTCAATGGCGTGATGAACCTGGTCCTGATGTTCTGGCCGGGCAGCGGCCATTCTCATGAAGCGTCGCCAGTGCCGCGCGAGAGCAGCAACGATGGCATGTTTGAACGAAGCAGCGCACCGGCTGCAACCGGCAGCCGTGTCGCGCGGATCGCCAACGGCGAGTTCGGCGGCAAGACGCGGTAGGCACGCTGTCTCAGCATCGTCGTCCCTGCGAAAGCAGGGACCCATAACCACAGGGTTGTGTTGTCGAAGAGGGCTGTGGCCCCAGCGTCGCCCAAAGTCTGCCATTCGTGGTTATGGGTCCCGGGTCAAGCCCGGGACGACACTGAGCTTGTGGCGCGGTTGCTGCGTTACGGAGGCTGCGCGAGCGACCACCACCTACCCCCCATCCACCACCCATTCAGCCCCATCAATCGCATAGGGCGCGTGGCGGAAATCCCGGATCGTCGCGACCTTGTCGGCCGACCAGTCGAGCAGCATGAACGATCGCGGCGGCCCACCCTGTGCGTTCGGATCGAACACCAGGATCGCGGGACGTCCCTCGACCTGTCCGGTCACCAGGTGCCAGTCGTCGATCTTCGCATAATTGCCGAAGTAGCGTGACACCTCGGCCTTGCCGTTCAGCCGCGTCTTGTTGACGAGCTCGAGCCTGATGTCGTCGGCGATCATGGCGCGGATGGCATCGAAGTCGCGGTCATTGAAACGGCCGACATAGGCGTTCAGCCTGAGGCGATCGGCCGGCGACAGGCCGGGCCGCGGCGCATCGTCGGGCTCGCGGGCGAATTGGCGCAGTTGCGTGCGTCCGCGGTAAAGCGCGGCCTTCACTGCGGGCAGGCTGAAATCCATGATGCCGCAGACCTCCTGCAACGAGCAGCCGAGCACATCCATCAGGATCACGCTGGAGCGCTGCGCCACCGGCAGCCGCATGAAGGTGCGCAGGCTGCTTGCTGCGATCTCGCGGCGGCTGACGTCGTCAAGCTCTCCGGCCATCATGTCCACCTCCTCCGGCGCGTGGAGCGCTTCCTGGCGGTTGCGCCGCCTGAGGAAATCGAGCGCGGTGTTGTGCGCGATCCGGAACAGCCAGGCTTCCGGATGCTGGATCGGGGCTGCGGGCGCGAAGGCTTCCATCGCCTTGATCAGCGCGTCCTGCAGCACATCCTCGCCGTCGATGACCGATCCGACCATGCGAGCGCAGTAGCGATGCAGCCTTGGCCGCATCGCCGCCAGCAGCGCCTCGACCTCGGCCGGCGCCTGGGGTGGTGACGTCATGATCGCTCCGCCAGATCGTTTCAAGGCCGGCCGGTTCACTCCGGTCACGGCGCATCCAGCATACGATAGTTTCCGACAATCACAGCACTGCGAACCAGCGGCGGCTCGGCGCAACGATCGCGGATGCCGTCCTGGAAGGCCTGGAACGCCGCCAGCTTCGGGATCGGGCTCGAGCCGTCATCGGCTGTTGTCTCGACCATATGGATGAAGGTGTCGTCCTCCAGTCGCAGGGTCATGTAGCGCACGCCATCCGGGCTGGCCGCCTTCAGCTCGGCGAACACGGCCGCAACCAGCGCGGCATTCTTGTCCGCCATTTCCGGCTTGGTCTTGTACCTGATCAGGGTCCGTCTCATCGCAGCCTCCTTGGCCTGGTTCTGCGGCCCGAACCTGCCGCGTCATACCCAAGGACGTTTGCCGGCGGCGAAAGGATGCGGTCCGGCAAAAATAATTCTCTGCCGCATCCTTTGCCCATCCCGGATCGTCTTGTCGACGAGCGCGCCGCAACCCGGCGGCACGCCAACGGAGAACGACCATGCAGACCCCTCGAGAGCGCAACGAGCAGCGCTGGGTGCTCGGCCTCACCGCGCTGGCATCCTTCATGATGGCGCTGGACGCCATGATCATGACCACGGCCTTCGCCACCATTCGCGCCGATTTCGGCAGCGCCGTGGAGACGCTGCAATGGACCGTCAACGCCTTCAATTTGACCTTCGCGGTGCTGCTCTTGACCGGCGCGGCGCTCGGCGACCGTTTCGGACGGCGCAGGATGTTCGCGGCCGGGATCGGCCTGTTCGTCGTGGCCTCCGCGGCCTGCGCACTGGCAGTCAACGCCGCGGCACTGATCGCCGCGCGCGCTTTGCAGGGCGCCGGTGCGGCGCTGGTGATGCCGCTGGCGATGGCGATCCTGAGCGGCGCGTTCGGCCGCGAGGAGCGCGCCCGCGCGCTCGGCATTTTCAGCGGCATCACCGGATGCGCGCTGATCATCGGCCCCGCGATCGGCGGTTTCATCACCGAACATCTCGGCTGGCGCTGGATCTTCTGGATCAACCTGCCGATCGGCCTCGTCGCGATTGCCCTCGTGCTGGCGCGGCTGCGCGAAAGTTTTGGTCCGGCTGCGCCGCTCGACATCACCGGACTGTCGCTGGTCGCACTCGCGGCGCTCGCGCTGGTCTGGGGCCTGTTGCGCGGCAACAGCGCCGGATGGGCGAGCGCGGAAGTGACGGGCGCGCTGATCGCCGGCGCCGCGCTGGCAGCGATGTTCGTGCTGTGGGAGCTGCGGGCGGTCAGCCCGATGGTGCCGATGCGGCTGTTCGCGGCCAGACCGTTCGCGGCCGGCATCGCCGCAAGCGTGCTGTTCTATGCCGCGATGTATGGCGTGCTGTTCCTGCTGCCGCAATTCCTGCAGATCGCGCTCGGCTTCGACGCCTTCGGTGCCGGGCTGCGGCTGTTGCCATGGACGGCGACATTGTTCGTCACGGCGCCGATCGCCGGCGCCGTGGTCAACCGGTTCGGCGAACGCACGCTCGTCGTCACCGGACTCCTGATGCAGGCGATCGGGCTCGGCTGGATCGGCGAGATCGTCACCCCGTCGATGCCCTACTCCGCGCTGGTCGCACCACTGATGCTCGCCGGCGTCGGCGTATCGATGGCGATGCCGGCTGCACAGAACGCGGTGCTGAGCGCGGTCGCGGTCAGCGAGATGGGCAAGGCGTCGGGCGTCTTCAACATGGGCCGTTTCCTCGGCGGGATGTTCGGCATCGCGGCGCTGGTGGCAACCTTCTCCGCCAATGGCACGGCCGATTCGTCCGGACATTTCACCAATGGATTCGCTGCAGCGATGAGCCTTGCGGCAACGCTGTCGTTCGCCGGCGCGGTCGCGGGGCTGTTCCTGCCGATGCGGCGACGAGTTGTCGCCACGGCCGCGCGGCAGGATGCGTGAGGCTTGCCGCGATTGGGTTTTGCTATCGGGTGATCGGGCATTTCATGTTGGAATGAGGCTGCGAATGACTACATAATGAAATGACGAAGCCGTTCGGAACCGAGGGCGACATCAGATGACGCAAGCGCCGGCCAAACCTCATCGCGTGGTGATCGTCGGCGCCGGCTTCGGCGGGCTCGAAGCCGCCTTCGGTCTCGCAGGCGCGCCGGTCGAGATCACGTTGATCGACCGCCGCAACCATCATCTGTTCCAGCCGTTGCTCTATCAGGTCGCGACCGCATCGCTTGCGACCAGCGAGATCGCCTGGCCGATCCGCTATCTGCTGCGCGACCGGCCCGAGGTGACAACGCTGTTCGCCAATGTCTGCGGCGTCGACGCTGCGAACAAGCAAGTGCAGCTCGACGACGGCGGCAGCATTCCCTACGACACGCTGATCCTCGCCACCGGCGCCCGCCACGCCTATTTCGGCCATGACGAATGGGAGCCGTTCGCGCCCGGCCTGAAGACGCTGGAGGACGCCACCACGCTCAGGCGGCGCATCCTGGTCGCCTTCGAGCGCGCCGAGCGCGAGACCGATCCCGACAAGCGTGCGGCGCTGCTCACCTTCGTCATCATCGGCGCCGGGCCGACCGGCGTCGAGATGGCCGGCACCATCGCCGACCTTGCCAAGGACACGCTGCCGCAAGACTTCCGTCACATCGACACGCGCAAGGCGCGCGTGGTGCTGATCGAGGCCGGCCCGCGCGTGCTGGCAGGATTCCCCGACGATCTCTCGGCCTATGCGCAGGCGTCGCTGGAAAAACTCGGCGTCGAGGTGATGCTGGGCGAGCCGGTCACCGAATGCTCGGCCGACGGCGTCGTGTTCGGCGGCAAGCGGCTGGAGGCGCGCACCATCGTGTGGGCCGCCGGCGTGCGCGCCTCGCGCGCCGCCGAATGGCTGAACGCGCCGGCCGACCGCGCCCATCGGCTGCAGGTCGAGCCGGATCTGACCGTGCCCGGTCATCCCGACATCTTCGCGGTCGGCGACACGGTCACGATCAAGGGTCCCGACGGCAATCCGGTGCCCGGCATCGCGCCGGCCGCCAAGCAGGAGGGGCGCTACGTCGCCGCACTGATCAAGGCCCGGCTCGACGGCAAGACGCTGCCGCCGTTCCGCTACAAGCATGCCGGCAGCCTCGCGCAGATCGGCAAGAAGAAGGCGGTGATCGATTTCGGCTGGCTCAAGCTGCGCGGCTCGCTGGCATGGTGGATCTGGGGCCTCGCCCACATCTACTTCCTGATCGGCGTGCGCCATCGGATTGCGGTGGCGATGAACTGGCTCTGGATCCACACGCGCGACCAGCGCGCCGCGCGGCTGATCACGCAAGGCAGCAGCAAGGTCGCGCAGTAGCGTCGCTCGGAATGTTACGCGCGCTCACTTCATCTCCGTCATCCTGAGGAGCGCGTAGCGCGTCTCGAAGGATCGACGGCCCGGCTGGTGGCCGTCGACCCTTCGAGACGCGCGCAAGAGCGCGCTCCTCAGGGTGACGGAACTGCGTTCGACCATTGTGCACCAACTCCGCGCGTGAAATACTTGCCATGGCAACAATATCAAGCCTTGCGGAGAGGAAACAATGCAGATCGATGCGCGCGCATGGGCGCTTGCGGCCTCGCTTGTCACGCTGACGTCATTCGCATGTAGCGCGGCGACGACGCAGATGACCGGTGATCCCGCGGCAACCTGCAGCGGCCTTGCCGGTCCCGCCGATGGCGCGATCAAGATCGTCAGTGCCACGCTCCAGGCACCATCGCCGCTCTCGGTCGCCGAGAAGGCGCCGACGCCCGCAGCGCGCATCATCCCGGCCAATCCCGCCTTCTGCAAGGTGCCCGGACAGATCACGCCGACCGATCCTGCCGCGCCGCCGATCAAGTTCGAGGTCAACTTGCCAGTGGAGTGGAACGGCCGCTCGCTGCAATATGGCGGCGGCGGCTTCAACGGCGTGCTGATCACGGGTCTCGGCCTGCCGCCGGCCTATCCATTCGACAAGGCCTCGCCGCTCGCGCTCGGCTTCGTCACCGTCGGCACCGATTCCGGCCACGAGCAGAAGCCGGGCGAGCCGCCGCAGCTGTTCGCGCTCAACGACGAGGCGTTCGAGAATTTTTCGCACAAGGCCTACAAGAAGGTGCGCGACGCCGCGCGGACGCTGACGGTCCGCGCCTACGGCAAGCCGCCGGCGAAGATGTATTTCATGGGATCGTCCGAGGGCGGCCGTGAGGCGCTGACCATGGCGCAGCGCTACCCCGACGATTTCGACGGCATTTTCGCACGCGTTCCCGTGATCAACTGGGTCGGGTTGCAGCATGCCGGCACCCGCTCCGGCCTCGTAACAATGGGCGACGGCTGGATCAGGCCGGCGCAGATCAAGCTGGTCGCCGACGCCGTGCTGAAGGCCTGCGACACACAGGACGGCTCCGACGACGTGCTGGTGCAGGATCCCGTCGGCTGCAAGGCCGCGTTCAAGCCGGCCACGCTGGCGTGCGCCGCCGGCCACAGCGGCGACGACTGCCTGACCGACAAGCAGATTGCCGCGATCGAGACCCTGCATGCGCCGTACAAATTCTCATTCCCGCTCGCCAACGGCCTCGACGACTATCCGGGCTGGGGTGTGTCGGGCGAGGATACGCCGGCGTTCGGCCCAACCGGCGGCTGGAAGGCCTGGTGGCTCGGCACCACGGCGCCGGCGCAGCCGCCGGCTCCGACCAACGGCATTGCCTGGATCTACGGCGCCGGCGGCATTCAATATGTCTTCGCCCGCGATCCGAAACTCGACGTCACGACCTACAAGCCCGAGGACCACAAGGCGCGCGTGCTGGAAGTCTCCGCGTTGATGGACTCCACCGATCCGGACCTCACGCGCTTCCACGCCCACGGCGGCAAGCTCGTGATCCTCGAACACATGTCCGACTACGCGCAAAGCCCCTATGCCGGGATCCGCTACTTCGAGAACGTCGAGAAGACGCTCGGCAAGGACAAGGTCGCGGAGTTCGCCCGGCTCTACACCGCGCCCGGCGTCGACCATGTCGGCTCCGGCGCACCCGCCAATGTCGACATGCTGGCCGTGCTGGTCGACTGGGTCGAGAACGGCAAGGCGCCCGGCGATCTCGAAGTGCGCGAGCAGAAGACCGAGGCGCCGGCTTTCGACACTATCCGCGCGCTGCCATTGTGCCGCTGGCCGGCATGGCCGCATTACAAGGCAGGGCCGGTGAACGCGGCAGCGAGTTTTGCCTGCGCGCCGTGAGGTAGGCTTCGTCACAACTTCGGATCGTCGCTCCGCCAGTGGGACTACCCCCTCTTAGCCGGCGGCATTGCCGTATCGCGGCGCGCGGACAGCTCTCATCGATGGTTGATGTGCTACACCATCGCGGTCCCGACCGGCCGAGACAGATCCTCAACAATGATTTTAAGGAGGGAATGCAATGCGAATTTCTTCCGCCTTATGTCTGTTCATTGCGTTGCTCGCGATGCCTGCGACCGCGACCGCCGGCGACGAAAGTCTGAAGCAACAGTTCGAGAAGGTTGCGGCGGTCTACGCCGACAGCTTCAACAAGCAGAATGGCGCGGGGATCGCTGCGCTCTATGCGCCCGGCGGGATGGTCGTCAATGCGACCGGGTCGCACACCGATATCGCCCAGACCTATGAGGGCATCTTCAAGGCCGGGTTCAACCACAATGAAATAACGGTGGACGAGGCCCTGCCGTTGGGAACCGATACGGCGATCGCGACTGGCGAATATCACATCACCGGCAAGAAGCAGAGTGGCGAGCCGCTTGATGTGACTGGCCGCTGGACCGCGGCGTATGTCGGCCAGGGCGGAAATTGGAAGATCCGGATGCTGTCGGCCTTCCCGAAGGCGCCTCCGGCGAAATAGTGTCGTCAGTGATCCTCGCAGCAAAGGGTGCTGCCGATCTCGGTTCGCCTCTCGCCTTGCGCGCGAGGCGGGCCGCATGAAGCGAGGCGGAAGGCGAACCGGTCGACGAGTGGCGATCGCTCCGTGCCGCCCCGCAGCCGCACTGGTGGATACAGCGTCACCCCATCACCTGATGCGGCGAACGGCCGAACGCGGCCTTGAAGGCGCGGCTGAAATGCGAGACGTCGCTGAAGCCGAAGCTGAGCGCCGCATCGGTGACGTGGCTGAAGCGCCGTTCGGCCAGTGCCTGATAGGCGCCGGCAAGGCGCTGCTGCCACAGCCAGCGGATCGGCGTCGTGCCTTCGCGCGCGAACAGGCGGTTGAGCGTGCGCGGCGCCATGTTCTGCGCCGTGGCAATCGCATCGAGATCGAGCTCGGGATCGTCGAGATGGGCCAGCATGTAGGCCTTGACCCGCGCCAGCCGTTCGTCGCCGCGCGGCGGCACATCGTCGGTCAACTCGGTCTGGAGCGTGGTCGCGAAAATATCGAGCACTGAGGCGCCGAGCCTTATCGCAGCAGGCCCGGCCGCGTCGTCGAGGCGCGTCAGCCGGCGGATCAACGATCCCGCCAGCGCACCCACTTTCGACGCATTGCCGACCCGCCGTGCCGTCAGCCGCTGCGCATCCGGCAGGCGCGCGAGCAGCAGCGGCCGCGGGATCGAAACCATGATCGAACGCGCGCTCGGGGCGAATTCCAGCGTGAACGGTTGCGCCTGGTCGTGGAGCATGAGATCGCCGCGGCGCATCCGCACCTCGCGGCCGCCCTGCGCGAAGCTGACCTCGCCGCGCAAGGTGAGCCACAGCATGAAATAGTCGCGCGGGTCCCTGCGGACGTCGCTCGCGCTGCGCATCACCCGGATGCGGTCGGCGGCCGGCGTCGACGACCAGATGTCGTTGATGGCGAGCGGACCGAAATGGCGGATCGAGATCGCCGCCTGAAACGACTCGTCCGCGACGCGGCGGCATTCGGTCAGCGAGAATTCGCGGCAGGTGACGTGATGCCAGCGGTCGAAACCGTCACCCGGCGCGACCAGTGTCTGCGCGACGACTGCGTGATCTGGGATCTGCATCGGACCTTACTCCTGCCCAACCCGGCAGCGAGGTATTCTGCGTCCACCCCTGCATTCTGGCAAGCAGAGTCCAGCAACTGGCCGGCGCAGCCAAGAACGGCTGCCGCGACAGATGTAAAAAAGGTCTCCCACCAGAGGAGGAGACGCCACATGGGCTACCAGTGCGACATCATCGACCCGGCGCGAACCGTCATGATCGTGGTCGACATGCAGAACGATTTCGTGGCCGAGGGCGCCAAGCTGCGTTCGGCGCAGGCCGCCGCCATGGTGCCGCGACTGGCGCAGACCCTGAAGGCCTGCCGCGACAAGGGCATCCGCGTCATCTACACCGCGCATGTGCATCGCCGCGACGGCAGCGACATGGGGCTCTATGACGATCTCTATTCGCCGATCGCCGACCGTTCGTCGCTGGTCGACGGCACCGCGGGCGTCGAGATCTTTAATGACCTCGCGCCGGCGCCGGGCGAGCACGTCATCAAGAAGCACCGCTACAGCGCGTTTTTCGCCACCGACCTCGACCTCATCCTGCGCGAATGGGGCATCACGACGGTGATCATTTCGGGAACGACCACCGAGAACTGCTGCCACGCCACCGCGCGCGACGCCATGTTCCACAATTACAAGGTCGTCTTCCTGTCGGACGCCACGGGCACGTTCGACTATCCGGATGTCGGCCAGGGCGCACTATCAGCCGAACAGGTGCACCGCGCCACGCTAACGATCCTCGCGTTCTCGACCGCGCATGTGATGACGGCGGCCGAGATGCTGGGGCGGGTGAAGGGGGCGGACGGGACGGCGAGCCCGAAGGCGGCTTAACTACAAGAGCGATTCCCTGCGGCATATTCGGCCGCCTCTCCCCTTGTGGGAGAGGCCGGAACGCATGAAGCGAAGCGAAATGTGTTCCGGGTGAGGGGTCGCGGTCTCTCCAAGCGGTACGCCGCGTGGAGAGCCCTCACCTGCCACCCTCCCCTGGAGGGGGAGGGTCGGATCGCAACGAGCGAAGCGACGTGCGATCCGGGCTGGGGTGATCTCTCAACGCGGGCACTGCTCGACTGGAGGGACCTTCACCCCACCTCGGTTCGCATTCCATGCGAACCGATCCTCCCCCTCCAGGGGAGGATGAAGCACGCGCGGCCGAGACCTCACTTCACCAGCGAGCACCCGCCATCGGCCAGCGGCCGGAACGCCTGCTCGGCCGGGATGGTCGCGATCAGCTTGTAGTAGTCGTAGGGGTATTTCGACTCCTCCGGCTTCTTCACCTCGAACAGATACATCGGATGGATGACGCGGCCGTCCTGGCGGATCGTGGTGTCGCCGAACAGTTTGTCCTTGCCCTTGAAGGTCTTCATCTGCGGCACCACGACCTTGGCGTCGTCGCTGCCGGTCGAGGCGACGGCGTTGAGATAGGCGAGCGTCGCGGCGTAAACGCCGGCCTGGTTGCCGCTCGGCATCTTGCCGTTCATGCCGGGACGCGCGGCGAAGCGCTTTGCGAATGCGCGGGTGTCGTCATTCATGTCCCAGTAGAAGGCCTCGAGCAGCTGCAGGCCCTGTGCGACCTTCAGGCCCATGCCGTGGACGTCGTTCACGAACAGCAGGAACGCCACCATGGTCTGGCCGCCCTCCTGGATGCCAAACTCGGCCGCCTGCTTCACCGCGTTGATGGTGTCGCCGCCGGCATTGGCGAGCCCGATCACCTTTGCTTTCGAGTTCTGCGCCTGCAACAGGAAGGACGCGAAATCCGACGTGCCGAGCGGATGCTTGCTCGATCCCAGCACCTTGCCGCCGTGCTTCTCGATGTAGTTGGTCGCTTCAGCTTCAATGCCTTTGCCGAGCGCGTAGTCGACGGTCACGAAATACCAGTCCTTGCCGCCACGCTGCATCATCGCGGCTGCCGTGGTGTTGCCGGTCGCCCAGGCGTCGTTGACCCATTGAATGGTGTTCGGCGAGCAGGCCTTGCCGGTGAGATCGGAGCTCGCGGTCGACGACGCCAGGAACGTCATCCTGGAGTCGCGCAGCACGGTGTTGACGGCGAGCCCGACCGCCGAGTTCGGCACATCGACGATGGCGTCGACGCCTTCGACATCGAGCCATTTGCGCGAGATCGCGGATCCGACGTCAGCCTTGTTCTGGTGATCGGCGTAGACGATCTCGACCTTGATGCCCTTGCCGCCGCCGTTGAAATCCTCCGCCGCCATCCGAGCGGCTTCCACCGAACCCATGCCGTTGGTGTCCTGGAAGATGCCGGAAATGTCGTTGAGCACGCCGACGCGCACGACATTGTCGGATATCTCCGCGCGCGCGCTGCCCGCGGCGCAGGCCAATGCCACCGCAAGTCCGATCCCAAATCGCCCGACCCCGAAGCCCCTCATCGTATCCCCTCCCATGTTTCCTTAAACCAACCGTTTGCCGGTATTGAGCGTCTCGTCAGGCCGGCGTGATCTCGACCGGCAGGCTGCTCAGCCCGCGCAGCGTGTTGTTGAACAGCCGCTTCGGCTCGCCAGTGATTTCGATCCTGGCGACACGACGCGCCAGCGTCGCCATCATCACTTCGCCTTCAAGGCGGGCGACGAGCTGGCCGACACACATATGGATGCCCGAACCGTAGCCGACATGGCCCGACGTCCGGCGCGTGATGTCGTAGCTATCGGGCGCTTCCCAGCGCCGCGGATCACGATTGGCCGCAGCCAGGAACATCAGCACCTTCTCGCCTTCGGGAATGGTGGCCCCGCTGAGCTCGACGTCGCGGGTCGTGGTGCGGAAGAAAGTCTGAACCGGACTTTCGAACCGCACGGCTTCCTCGAACGCGTTGCGCGCCAGCGTCGGATCGCCGCGCAACCTCTCGAACTGGTCGGGGAAGCGGGCGAGGCAGTAGACGGCGGCCCCGATGCCGTTGACGGTGGTGTCGAGACCGGCCGAGAGCAGCGAGCGCACCAGCAGCGGCGCCTCGGTCGCGGTAATGGCCCCGCTATCGACATGGGCGTGGATGCAGGCACCGATACCATCAGGGGTGAGATTGTCGCGCTGACACTGCTCGGAAATATAGGCCTGGTGCGGCGCGGAGCGCTCGATCGCCTGCTGGCGCAGCTCGTTCGGCGGCCCGAAGGCGTTGAACACCAGGCTTGCGTAAGGCAGCAGATTCTCGCGGCCCTCCGGCCGCAGGCCCAGCGCATCCGGGAAGATCGACAACGGATAGGCTTCCGCGAGGTCCTCGATCGCATCGAAACGGCGCTTCTCCAGCAGCGCATCGATGCAGGCCTCCGCCGCGGCGGCAAATCGCCCGCGAAGCTGCTTCATCACGGTCGCCGACAGCACGCTGCTCAGCACCGCGCGGGTGCGGGTATGCGCCGGCGGGTCGGCCTCCAGGATCAGGCTCGGCGGCCGCCAGGGCTTTTCCCTGGAGAAGTCGCTGAGGCCCACGCCGCGGCTGGAGCAGAACGTCGCCGGATCGTTCAGCACGGCATGGACCTCGGCATAGCGCGCCACGCCGTAGACATTCCACTTGTCGAGATAGACCACGGGTGCGGCCTCGCGCAGCCGTTCATGGGTCGGGAACGGGTCGGCGAAGAACTCGAGCGCGAACGGATCGACGTCGAGATGCGGGATGGACGCAGCTTCTGTTGCAGTCATCGGGACCTCCCGAGGTTTGATCTTGTCAATACGGGCCGCATGTCTATTGCTCCCGAACAGTTTCGCAGCGATGATTTGGGAAATGAGCAGCCAGCCCCTCCCCCGAAAGCCCCGCCGGCCCAAACCGGCCGATCCCGCAGATGCCACCGATGGCCCGCTGCTGGACCTTAATCGCTATGTGCCGGCGTTCATCACCTTCATCGGCAACAAGCTGTCGAACAGCGCCACCGCATTTTACCAGAAGAATTTCGGCGTCAACGTCACCGAGTGGCGAATCATCTCGCAACTGGCGATCGAGCCGGGGATTCCTGCCTCCCGCATCTGCCAGGTGATCGGCTTCGACAAGGGCCCGGTCAGCCGCAACCTCGCGGCACTGCAGAAGCGCGGCCTGCTGACGATCCGCACCGCGCCGGACGACGGCCGCACCCATTCGATCACCCTGACCGCCCGCGGCCGCGCCATCCACGACAAGGTCATCGTCGCGGCGCTGGAGCGTGAGCGGCGGCTGCTGGCGTGCCTGAAGAAGGACGAGCGCGAGGTGCTGATCGACCTGCTGCGCCGGCTGCACGAGAATCTCGGCGCCGTGACCGGGCAAGGTACGACCTGACCGCGCGGCAGGAGCGCGGGCGGCGCCCTGCGCCACCGCGATACTCGCCCGGTTGTCCATGCGTGCCGCTCGCGCGCTGCTGCGCAACATTGTCCTCCCAAAAGCGTGGCCGTTGACCGGCCCCGTCCCTATGGGTGCGGAAACTCGCACAGCTTAGTTGCCGTGGCAACTAAAAACGCGCGTGTGCGGCGCGGCGTCCCAGGGAACCGGTGCCGACGGCTCAAGTGGGGTCCACCAGACGTGCCATAAACTCAGTGTCGTCCCGGCCTCCGAGCCGGGACCCATAACCACCAATGCTGATTATTTCACACCGGCGGAACGACGACCTTTGCACACAACTTCGGCCGCGGAGTATGGGTCCCTGCCTTCGCAGGAACGACGACAGTGTGCGCGGCGTCCTGCCAACACCCAACCGGCCCAAATCACGTCACGACCCCGCACAGGCGATCGGCTCGGACGATCCGTCGTCCTCCAGGACCACAACCGCCGCGGCGCGGCGCGTCAGCACGGCGCGCTGGTTGATGTAGCCCTTGTCGGTGATCTCCCCGCCGTCGACCGAGGCAGGCTCGGCGAGCAGCAGCGCACGGGTGGCGTGGCCGGAGGAATGGCCACCTTGCGCCTTCAGCCGTGCCAGCCCCTGCCCGATCGCGGAACGGACCGCCGGATGGCCGATCGCCTCCTGCGCACCGGCGCTCTCGGGCAATCCCGCGAGCGAACGGCAGGCGGCGAGGTTCGGGAACACCAGGAAGCGGACCTCGTCGCGGCCGTGGCCGGTGACGACGATATCCTGCGCGAGCGGTGCCAGCGCCGCGATGCCGGCGACGCGCAGGGTGCCGACGCTGACCCAGGTGCCGGAATTGAGCTTGAAATCCTCCGCCACCCGGCCATCGAAGAACAGGCCGAGATCAGGCCGGTCGGGATCGGCGAAGGTGACGGCGTCGCCGATCTTGTAGAAGCCCTCGCCATCGAAGGCCTCGGCGGTGAGTTCGGGCGCCTTCCAGTAGCCCGGCGTGACATTGGGCCCGCGCACGCGGACCTCGAGCTTGTCGCCCGAGGGCACGAGTTTCAGCTCGGTGCCGGGGATCGGCACACCGATATTGCCGGAGCGTTTTGCAAGGAAGTGGCAATCGGTCGCCAGCGGCGACGTTTCGGTCGAGCCCCAGGCCGACACCATCGGCAGCCTGCGGCCGACCGTTTGCAGCGACAATTCCTCCAACGCGTCCCACAGATTCTGCGGCAGCGCCGCGCCGGCATAGAAGGCGAATTTGGTGCCCGCGAAGAACTTGCGGCGCAACTCGTCATCGGTGCGCAGCGCCGCGATCAGCATGTCGAAGCCGCGCGGCACGTTGAAATAGACCGTCGGCACCACGCTGCGCAGGTTGGCGAGCGAGGTCGCGAACAAGCCAGGCGCCGGCTTGCCGCCGTCGATATAGAGCGTGCCGCCGTTGCGCAGCACCAGATTGAAATTGTGGTTGGCGCCGAAGGTGTGGCTCCAGGGCAGCCAGTCCAATATGATCAGCTCCTCGCCGGCCTGCTCCAGGAAGGTCCAGGTCTGCGCCTTGGCCTGCTGGCTCGAGGTCAGCATGCGCTGGGTGTTGATCACGGCCTTCGGCGTGCCCGTCGAGCCCGAGGTGAACAGGAATTTTGCGATCGTGTCCGGCGTCACCGCCGCAAAGGCGGTGGCGACATCAGGCGATTCAGGCGTCGCCGCGACAGCGCGGAACGCCGGCGCCCCGGCATCATCGGGATTGCCGCTGACGATGGTCGCCCGATGCAGCGGCGCGATCGCGGCAAGCGCGTCTGCAAACGGCTTTGTGCCCGTGACATAGATCGCGCCGGGATCGAGCAGGCTGATCATGCTCTTCAGCTTGTCGAAATCCTTCGACATCAAGGAATAAGCCGGCGAGATCGCGGCCGAGGGCACGCCGACATGCTGGGCGGCGAGCGCGAACAGCGCGTGATCGATGCCGTTGTCGGCGAGGATGACGAGCGGTCGCTCGGTGCTCAGCCCTTGCGCCAGGATCCACGATGCGGCCCGGTGCACGATTCCGAGCGCATCGCGATAGCTGACGGTGCTCCAGGGCGCTTCGGCGCTGGCGCGCTCGCCAAGGAAGACGCGATCCGGCGCCTGCTGCGCCCAGTGATCGAGCCAGTCGCCGACGCAGCGGGCGCTTGGTTTCAACGGCGTGGTGGAGCGGACCAGGATGCTGCCATCCCCGCGGCTAACGGCAACGATCGCAGGCGTCGCGAACAGGCGGTGCGGATCGTCTCCGCTGGCGGCCATCGTCATGGTTTCCTCCTCGCCCGTATCTTATCAGGATCGCGCTGCAACAAGGTGCGGCGGTCCCGGCCGGGCTCTTTGGTCATAATGTTGCGGACATCAATTGTTGTCGTCAACAACAATCTTTCCCTCCCGCCTCAAGCGCGCTAGCGTTACGGCCATGGCAAGCCAGCAAAAGACGTCGCGCAAGGCGGCAGGAACGAGAGCGGCAATTCGCCGCCCCCAGGCGCGCGCGGCAAATGGCCGGACGCAAGGCGGTGACACTGGCGACGACATCGGCCTCGACGCGCTGGTCGGCCACGCCGGCTATGCGGTGCGGCGCTTCCAGCTCTGGATCTTTCAGGACTTCATCAAGACGCTGGCTGCGGTCGATATCCGTCCGACCCAATATTCGGTCATGACCGTGATCGGGGCCAATCCGGGCCTCAGCCAGATGGCAGTCGCCAAGCGGCTCGGAATCGAGCGCGCGCGGCTGGTGCACCTGCTCGACAGCCTGGAAGAACGCGACTTCGTCAGCCGGATTCCTTCCGCCACCGACCGCCGCTCTCACGCGCTGCATCTGACCGCGCGCGGCAAGACCGCCCTGGCGCAATTCAAGCGGCTCGCCGCCGAGCACGAGCGGCATGTCGCCGACAAGATCGGCAAGGAAAACCGCGAGCAACTGCTGCGGATCCTCGCTTGCTTCACCTGATCGATCGACCGGATTTCGGCTGGGTCACGCTTGCCTGAAAATTGAGCAGACAGGCCTCCACGCGAACACGCTCCAACTCCCAGCGACCATTTCAAGCAACTGATATTGTGCAATAATCCGTCGCGCCGCGGGCGCAGGAAAATTGTACACAATGGCACATTGCTTGCTTCGATCAGGCTGCAATTCCCTCGCGGCGGGCATCCTTTGCCTCACCGCGCCAGAGACGAGGCCAACCACGTGACTGAAACTGTCGCCGCGATTGTTGCCGCACACCGCGCCGGGACCATGACGCCGGCGCAAACCGTGGCGCGCAGCTACCAGCGCATCCGCGAGCACAACGATCCCGCCATCTTCATCAGCCTGCGCGACGAGCAGGACGCGCTCGCCGAGGCCGCGCGGCTCACAGACCCAATGCTGCCGCTCTATGGCGTGCCGGTCGCGGTGAAGGACAATATCGACGTAGCGGGGCTGCCGACCACCGCCGCCTGCCCGGCGTTCTCCTACCTGCCGGCGCATGACGCTACGGCGGTCGCCAGACTGCGCGCAGCTGGCGCCATCATCATCGGCAAGACCAATCTCGACCAGTTCGCCACCGGCCTGGTCGGCGTCCGCTCGCCCTACGGCATTCCAAAAAATCCGGTGCGCGATGATCTCGTGCCGGGTGGCTCAAGCTCGGGCTCCGCGGTCGCGGTGTCAGCGGGCCTCGTGCCGCTGTCGCTCGGCACCGACACCGCAGGCAGCGGCCGCGTGCCGGCGATGCTCAACAACATCGTCGGGCTCAAGCCGAGCCTCGGGCTGATCTCCAACGCGGGGCTGGTGCCGGCCTGCCGCACGCTCGACTGCATCTCGGTGTTCTCGCTCACCGTCGACGATGCGCTGGCGGCGCTTGCCGTGATGGCCGGGCCGGATGACGCCGATCCGTTCTCGCGCGATCGCCCGCTGGCACCTCTCGCGACGTTTCCGGCCAAGCTGAAGCTCGGCATTCCCAAGAGCGGTCAATTGATCTTCTTCGGCGATCGCGAAGCCGAGAAGGCCTATGGCGAAGCCTGCAAGCGCTGGCAGGCACTCGGCGCCGAACTCGTCGAATTCGACCTCGAGCCGTTCTACGAGACCGCACGGCTGCTCTATGAAGGCCCATGGGTCGCCGAGCGCTATCTCGTGATCCGCGACCTCCTGGCGTCGTCGCCGGACGCGATCCATCCGGTGACGCGCGAGATCACGATCGGCGGCGCGCGGCCCACCGCGGCGGATACTTTCTCCGCGCTCTATCGCCTCCAGGCGCTGCGCCGCGTTGCCGCGCGCACCTTTGCAGATTGCGATGCGATCGTGCTGCCGACCGCCCCGACGATCTATTCAACCGCTGACGTGCTGGCCAACCCGATCGAGCTCAACTCGCGGCTCGGCACCTACACCAATTTTGTCAACCTGCTCGATCTTTGCGGCCTGGCGCTGCCGGCGGCGATGCGGCCCGACGGCGCGCCGTTCGGCATCACGCTGCTCGCTCCGGCCGGCCGCGATGCGGCGCTTGCCGGCATCGGCCGCGTATTCCACGCCGACACCGGACTTGCCATCGGCGCCAAGGCGGTGCCGCAGCCGCCGCTGGCCGCAGTCCCGGCGCGGGCCAGTGCCGACGAGATCACGATCGCGGTGGTCGGCGCGCATCTCTCCGGCATGGCGCTGAATCACGAGCTGACCACGCTCGATGCGTGCCTGCTGGAAGAGACGGTCACCGCAGCGGACTACAAACTCTACGCGCTCGACACCACGCCACCAAAACCCGGCATGCTGCGCATCGAGGCGGGTGCCGGTCATGCGATCAAACTCGAACTGTGGGCGATGTCGCCGACCGCGTTCGGCAGATTCGTCGCCGCGATCCCGCCGCCGATGGCGATCGGCACGCTCCGGCTCGCCGACGGACGGCAGGCCAAAGGCTTTATCGTGGAGCCCGCCGCGATCGCCGGCGCGAAGGATATCTCCGCCTATGGTGGCTGGAGGGCGTTCATGGCGGAGAAGACAAAGGCGTAGCTCTTCTCGTCATTCCGGGGCGCGCCGCTTGGCGCGAACCCGGAATCCATTTCGCTGCTGTGAAGGTCCTAACGTAGCGCGTCGATGCCGATGAATGGATTCCGGGCTCGTGCTTCGCGCGCCCCGGAATGACGGCGTTGATGGGTTTGCGCGAGACCTACACCGACACCGCGTAGGTCTCGTATTCCCCGCGCACCTGCTCGATATGGGCGCGCATCGCAGCCGCAGCACCTGGCTTGTCGCCGCGCATGATGGCTTCGACGACGCGGTCGTGCTCGGCGTGGGATTTCGCCAGCCGCCCGAGGTTGCGGAACTGGGCGCGGCGGAACGGCTGCACGCGCACCCGCGTCGCAAGCGTGATCTCGGCGATATAGGCGTTCTGCGATCCGGTGTAGATCGCGTTGTGGAAGCGCTCATTGACCTCGTGGAAGCGATCGGGATTGCCGGTGTAGCTCAGCACCCGCAGCTCCTCGTGGACCGCCTCCAGCGCGTGACGCTCCGCGGGCGTCATCCGCTCGGCGGCAAGACCGGCGCACATCGCCTCGAGCTCGGCCATCGCCTCGAACATGCCGGTGAGCCGCTCGAGCGACGGCCGTGCCACCACGGCGCCGCGATGCGCGCGCGCGTCGATCAAGCCGCTGGCGGCGAGCTGCCGCAGCGCCTCGCGCACCGGCGTGCGCGAGACCTTGAAGCGGCGCGCCAGATCGGTTTCATCGAGCCCGGCGCCCGGCGGCAGCGTACCGCGCACGATCTCGTCGGCGAGCTGCAGCCGCAATTCTTCGGCGCGGGTGGTCTTGTCGACCAGCGACGACGGACGGTCGATGCGGCGCACCGTTATCTCGGATTCTGCGCCCTGCGGCAGATCGTCCAGGCTCATCTTCGAGCGCCCTTCAAGCCCCTTTGGGTTCATCGATGACGCTGACATGGGCGGCGACGATTCTCCAGCCCTCGGCGAAACGAATCCATGTCTGCATCTGCCGCCCCACCCGGCCCGGCGTGCTGTCCCGATAGAACAGCGTCGAGGCGATCGCGGTGTCGCGGCCATAGGTCGTGATCACGGTACGGTCGATCCTGCGCATCAGCCCGGCCGCCGGCCGCCCGGCACGAAACGCCGCGATCTCGGCGTAGCCGTAAAGGTTCTCGCCGATGCCATAGCGCAGCGTCCGGCTGTCGTTGCGGAACAGCTCGTCGAGCAACGCCACATCGTTCGAGACCAGCGCCTTCTCGTAGCGCTCGAACTGCGCCGTGACCTCGGCAAGTACGTCGGGAAGATCGATTTCCATTTTAGAGTCCTCTTGGCGCGGGAGCCGCCACGACACCCATCTGTTCCAGCGCGTAGGCGACCCGCAGCGCGATGTCCTCGCGCCAGGGCGCGGCAATGATCTGCACCGCGATCGGCATCGGTTCAAGCGGCACCGGCACGGCGGCCACCGGCAGGCCGATGAAGGAGATCGGCTGGGTGTGGATACCGATATTGGGACGGACCGGAAGCTCGACCCCGTCGAGCGTAAAGGTGGCCTGGCCGATCTTCGGCGCCACACACGGCGTTGCAGGCGCCAGGATCACGTCGACCGACTGGAACAGCTCCAGCACCTTGGCGCGGTACCAGCGGCGGAATTTCTGCGCCTTGTCGACATAGACTGCCGGAATCATCGCGCCCGCGAACAAGCGGTCGCGCACCGGCGGGTCAAAGTCTTTGGCGCGGTTGCGCAGCCGATCGAGGTGCAGCGCGGCGCCCTCGGTGGTCGTCATGATGAAGGCGGCCGCGCGGGCGCGCGCGGCTTCGGGCAGCTCCACGGTCTGGGTGGCGCCGAGCGCCTTAGCGACGCGCGCGACCGCTTCGACCGCCTCGGGGAGCAAATTCTGCTGGAAATAGCCGCCGGCGATCGCAACGCGCAGCCGGCCGACATCATTGGCAAGCAGCGGCACGGTCGGCTCGACCGACTGCACACTGCAGGCGGGATCATCGGCATCAGGACCCTGCATGACGTCATAGGCGAGCGCCAGATCCTTCACGTTGCGCGCAAACGGACCGAGGTGATCGAGGCTGGCGACGAACGGAAAGGAGCGCGCGCGCGACAGCCGCCCATAGGTCGGCTTCAGGCCGAACGTGCCGCAGAATGACGACGGCACCCGGATCGAGCCGTTGGTATCGGAGCCGAGCGCGATCGGCACCAGCGCGCCGCCGACGGCGCTGCCGGAGCCGCCCGAGGAGCCGCCGGCCATCCGCGTCGGATCGTGCGGATTGCGCGACGGACCGTCATGCGCGTTCTCGCCGGTGAAGTCGTAGGCGTATTCGCCCATGTTGAGCGCGCCGACCAGCACGGCGCCGGCGGCTTCCATCCGCTCGATCAGCGTGGCATCGCGCGGCGATGGCGGCAGGTCGCGATTGATCTTCGAGCCGGCGCGGGTCGCAAGGCCCTGCACGTCAAACAGGTTCTTCACCGCGAACGGCACGCCGGCAAGCGGGCCGGCCGGTTGGCCCGCCGCGATCGCGGCATCGACCGCCTTCGCTTTGGCCCGCGCGCGATCGGCGGTGACGTCAGTGAAGGCATTAAGGACCTTGTCGTGCACAGCGATCCGCGCGAGCGCCGCCTCGGTCGCGGCGAGCGCAGTGATCTTGCGGCTCGATACGGCCTGCGCGATTTCGGCGGCCGACATGAAAGCGGGAGTTTCGGACATCGCGATCTCAGGTCGAATAGACGGCGGCTGACGCGAGGTCGTCAGGCAGCGGGAAGTCATCGACCAGCCGCGCCAGCCGCAGCGCGACCTCGAGATTGGCGCGCACCGCCGGACGCCAGGCGTCTTCCAGCGGCAACGCCATCGTCCGGGCGACGGCGGTCATGTAATCGTCGAGATGATCGTCCATTTCGCTCCCAATAACTTTTTTCAGGCCACCGGCAACGGCGGATGCGGGATCGCCGTGAGCAGCTCCCTTGTATAGGCATCCTGCGGATTGCCCAAGACGTCATCGGATGTGCCCTGCTCGACGATGCGGCCGCTGCGCATCACGATGACGCGATCACACAGCAGGCGTACCACGTTGAGATCGTGCGACACGAACAGATAGCTCATGCCCATCGACTGCTTGAGGTCCTGCAGCAAATTGAGCACCACCGCCTGCACCGAGACGTCGAGTGCCGCGGTCGGCTCGTCGAGGATGACGAGCTTCGGATGCAGCGCGATCGCGCGCGCGATACCGACACGGGCCTTCTGGCCGCCGGAAAGCTGATGCGGAAAGCGGTCCAGCAGATTGACCGGCAGGCCGACCAGCCGCGCCAGCTCCTCGCAGCGGTCGCGGAGCGCGTCGCGCCCCCTGATGTCGCCGAGCTGCATGATCGGGTCCACGATCGCGCGCGCCGCGGTGAAGCGCGGGTTGAGGCTGTCGGTCGGATCCTGGAACACCATCTGGATCTGGCTGCGCCGTGGCAGCCGCGCGAAGGATTGCGGCATGATCGCGCCGATGTCCTCGCCGTCGAACACGATGCGGCCGGAGGTCTGGTCCAAGAGCCGCATCACCATCATCGACGTCGTCGACTTGCCGCAGCCGGATTCGCCGACTAGCCCGACGCTCTCGCCGTGGTCGACCTGGAAGCTGATGCCGTCGACCGCGCGGAAGATGTCCTCCTCGACCGGCGGCTTGCGGCCGAACAGTTTTGAGAGCATCGAGCCTGCGCCCTGGCGGGGATATTCCTTGACGAGCTTTTCGACCAGCAGGAGGGGCTCTCTCTTCTCGTCACCCCCGGGCTTGACCCGGGGGTCCATCGCGGAAGACGCCTCCTGCGAAGGCTGATGGATGGCCGGGTCAAGCCCGGCCATGACGGAGGCTGGCTGCGGAGACTTCGCCTCCTCCTCCGGCAGCAGATCCCTGAGCGACACCCCGATCCGCGGCGTCGCGCGCATCAGCTTCTTCGTATAGTCGTGCTGGGGTGCGGCGAAAATGTCGGCCGACTTTGCGGTTTCGACCACGCGGCCCTTCTCCATCACCACGACACGGTCGCAATAGGCCGCGGCGAGGCCAAGATCGTGCGTGATCAGGATCGTCGACATCGACCGGCGCCGGGTCAGCTCGACGATCAGGTCCATCACCGCCTTCTGGGTGGTGACGTCGAGGCCGGTGGTCGGCTCGTCCGCGATCAGCAACTGCGGGTTGCAGGCCAAGGCCAGCGCGATGACGACGCGCTGGCACATGCCGCCGGAGAGCTCGAACGGATAAGCGTGATAGCGCTCGCGCGGACGCGCGATCTTGACCTGCTCCAGCGCCTCGATCGCCGTCTCGCCGCGATCGGTGACCTGCGCCTGCTGCACGTGCTGGCGCAGCACGTCCTCGATCTGGTGCCCGACCTTGCGGATCGGATTGAGCGCCGCGCGCGGATTCTGGAAGATCATCGAGACTTCGCGGCCGCGCAGATCGCGCATCTGGCTTTCGGTCGCCGCCTTGACGTCGATGCCGGAAAACATCACCGAACCTTCGGCGATCCGGCCGGCGCGATCGAGGATGCGCATCACGGCATAGGATGTCACCGACTTACCGGAGCCGGACTCGCCGACGATGCCGACGGTCTCGCCCTTGCCGACTGAGATGTTGACGTGCTGCACCGCCTTGACGATGCCGCGACGCGTCGTGAACTCGACGGTGAGGTCGCTGACGTCGAGCAGCGGCTGGGCGGTCATGCGCGCCGCCCCTCTTGCAGTGCGTCATCCAAAAATCCGCAAAACAACCCCATGCAAAGTAAGGTGGGCACCGCTCTCGCGCTCCCTCCCCCCTTGCGGGGGAGGGTTGGGGAGAGGGGTGGCCCCAGGCAAGGTCGGAGTTCGTGGCTACCCCTCTCCCTGCCCCTCCCCCGCAAGGGGGGAGGGAATGAGAGAACAGTGCCCGCCTCACTTCCAAACGTTGCGCTTCGCTCTCCGCATTTGCCCGTCATCAGGTCCTCCGCTGCGGGTCGACGATGTCGCGCAGGCCGTCGCCGAGCAGGTTGAAGCAGAACACCGCGATCATCAGCGCAAGGCCCGGGAACAGCGCGATCCACCACTCGCCCGACACCATGAAGCCCGCGCCCTCGGCAACCATGATGCCCCACTCCGCGGTCGGCGGCCGGACGCCGAGGCCGATGAACGAGAGTCCCGCGGCGTTGAGGATCGCGTAGCCCATGGTGAGCGACATCTGCACGATCATGATCGGCATGATGTTGGGCAGGATGTGTCCGAGCAGGATGCGGTATTCGCCGTTGCCGGAGAGCCGCGCCGCCTGCACGAAGCCGGCGTTGCGGCGGACGTTGGCTTCGGCGCGTGCGACGCGCGCGTAGAGCGGGAAGTTCACGATCGCGGTCGCGATGATGATGTTCTGCACGGTGTTGCCGAGCGCCGCGACGATGCCCATCGCCAGCACGAACAGCGGGAAGGCCATGATGGTATCGGCGATGCGGCCGACGATGCGGTCGGTCCAGCCGCCGAAATAGCCGGCGGCGATGCCGGCCAAGCCGCCCATCAGGAACACCAGCACCACGGAGGCGACCGCGATGAAGGTATCGAGCCGCGTTGCCACGATGACCCGGCTGAAGATGTCGCGACCGAGCTGATCGGTGCCGAACCAGTGCGCGGCAGACGGCGGCTTCAATGCAGCCGCGGTGTCCGAAGCGAGTGGATCATAAGGCACCACGTAAGGCCCGAACAGCGCGGCAAACATGATCAGGATCAAGAGCGCGAAGGCAAAGCCGGTGACCTTGTTTTCGCTCAGCACATAACGGGTCTGCTCGAAGACTGCGGTGAGCCCGGAGGTACGGGCGGGACCGACCGGCTCAACAGTGGGGGCAACGCTGCTCATCTGTCCTCCCTAACCTTCCAGCCTGACGCGCGGATCGATCACGCCGTAAAGGATGTCGATCAACAGATTCAGCAGCACGTACATGACCGCCATGGTGAGAACAAAACCCTGCACCGGCGCGAAGTCCGACGCGATCAGCGCCTCGACTGCGTAGGAGCCGATGCCGGGCCAGGCGAACACCTTCTCCACCAGCACATTGGCCCCTAGCAGGAAGGAGAACACCATGCTGAGCGTGGTGATGACCGGCAGCATCGCGTTGCGGAAGGCGTAGGTCACGATCACCTTGCCGGGCGACAGGCCGCTGGCGCGCGCGGTGCGGACGAAATCGGACGCCAGCACCGCCAGCATCGAGGCGCGCGTCATGCGCGCGATCGGCGCCAGCGAGAAGATCGCGAGCGTCACCGCCGGCAGGATCAATTGGCTGAACGCCGAACGGAACGCCTCGAAGTCGCGCGCGATCAACGCGTCGATGAGATAGAAGCCGGTGACGGTCGGCGGCGCACTGTAGAACACGTCGAGCCGGCCGAGCGGCGCCGGCGACCAGCCGAGCCGGAAATAGAACACGTAGACCAGCACGAGGCCGGTGAAGAACACCGGCAGCGACACGCCCGCCGTCGTGGTGACGCGGCAGAGATGATCGATCCAGGAGCCCGGCCGCGTCGCCGCCAGCACGCCGAGCGGAATTGCGATCACGATCGAGACGACAAGGCCGAGCAGGGTGAGCTCGGCCGACGCCGGCAGACGGTTGCGCAGCTCGGCGGCCACCGGCTGCCCCGTGGTGAGCGAGGTGCCGAGATCGCCATGGGCGAGATCGTTGGTGTAGCGGACGAACTGCTCGATCAGCGGCTTGTCGAAGCCGAGCTTCTTCCTGATCTGATCGACCGCCTCCTTGGTTGCCGCGGGCCCAGCAAAATACGCCGCGGGATCGCCCGGCAGCGCGCGCGTCAGCAGGAACGTCACGATCACGACCCCGATCAGCGACGGGATCGCGAACAGCAACCGCTTGCCGATCAGGGTCAGCATGCTGACCTCTCAAGCGCATAGCAGAGCGCCACAACGGGACTGGTAGGGCTCCCTCCCCCCTTGTGGGGGAGGGTTGGGGAGAGGGGTGCCGCTTGCTCGGCTACCAACCGAAACGCTTCGCTGATCCACGCGTGATGCTGCGAATGGTCGGGCCCGATCTCGCCTGGCGTCGTCCTTGCGCGTATGCGGCTTACCCCTCTCCCCACCCTCCCCCACAAGGGGGGAGGGAGCCTGAGAGGCGTGCTCACCTCACTTGCGCGTGCCGATGCGTGGCTGACCGTCAGCATCACCGTCTCACCCCTTGGCCATCGCGCGATAGTCGAGCCGGCGGTGGAACCAGTATTGGTAGCCCGAGATGTTCTTCTGCATCGCGACGTTGACGAACGGCTGATACAGCGGGATGCGCGGGATGTCGGTGAAGGCGAGATCGACGAAACCCTTGACGTCGGCGTCGTAGGCCGCGGTGTCGCCGTTGGCGGCAGCGATGCGCGCGCCGTCGATGAGCTTGTCCATCTCCGGCGACTTGTAGCTCATCGTGTTGAAGATCGAATTGTTGCCGTGATAGCACCAGTAGAAGAAGTACTCGGGGTAATCGAGCCAGCCCGAGAACACGTTGGTGAACAGCGGCATTTCCTTCTTGGTGAGCTCGGTTCGCCAGTTGGCGCCGGGCACCTTGTTGATGGTGGTCTTGATGCCGAGCTGCGCCAGGCTCTCCTGCACCAGCACGCAGAGCGGCTCGTTGACCCCTGCGAAATTCAGGTCGAACGAGATCGTGGTCTCGAAGCCGTTGGCGTAGCCGGCCTCGGCGAGCAGCGCCTTGGCCTTCTCCATGTCGGTGACATATTTGGTCGGCTGCGGCCAGGCCACCTCGGTCGGCTTGTCCTTTGGCGCGCCGAACATCGGGTTGGCGAGACCGAAGAGCACCGCGTCCATGATCTTCTGATACGGCATCGCGTAGGCCATCGCCTGTCGCACCTTCGGATTGTCGAACGGTGGCTTGGTCACGTTCATGCCGATGTACTGGATGCCGTTGGAGAACGGCAGCGAGACCACGTTGAGCTTGCCGTTCGTCTTCATCTCCTGGAAGTCCTTGAACGGCAGCTCGTAGGAGATATCGGCATCACCGCGTTCGAGCAGCGCGCGGCGGTTGCCGGCCTGCGGCACCATGCGCCAGATCACGCGCTTGATCTTGGGCATCGGACCAGAGACCCAGTCGTCGTTGCGCTCCATGACGACTTCGGTGCCCGCGGTCCATTTGGTGACCTTGTAGGCGCCGGAGCCCGCGGTCTGCTGCTTGGTGAATTCGAGGCCCCACGGATCCTTCTCGCTGGCGTTCTTCTTCACGAGTTCGGAATTGACGACGCAGGGCACGATCACCGCGAGGTCCGGGATCGTGAGCCTGTCCTTCTTCAGGAAGTCGACGCGCACGGTGCTGTCGTCGACGACGACGAACTGCTCGGGCTTGGTCAGCGAGCCCGCGCTCATCTGGAAGGTCGGAAAGCCGCCGACGCTGACGGCACGATCGAGCGACCATTTGACGTCCTTCGCCGTCACCGGCGTGCCGTCGTGGAATTTGGCGTTCTTGCGCAGCTTGAAGGTGACCGACATGTCGCCGATGTTGAAGTCCTCGGCGAGCTCGGGCTTGAACTTGTCGCGGTCGTAATAGGGCACGCCGCCCGGACCGCTCTTCATCTCGTGGCTGATCAGCCGGTCGTAGCAATTCCACGACACCTCATAGCCGGGCACGTTGGTGCCGACGCCGTGGATATCGAGATTGTTGGGACCGCCTTCGGAGACGATCAGCAGCGTCTCGGAGCGCGCGTCGGCCTTGGCCGGCGACCAGATCGCGGGCGCGGCCGGCGCCAGCGCCCCCGCGGCCAGCCCGGACACCGATTTGAGGAAATCGCGACGCTTCATGTGATGCTCCAACGCCCTTGAGAACGGCCTTGGAACTCAGATCGCAAGGATTGTGCCAACCCTTAATGAGATCTTATGGGGCGCTAACACGCTGGTGATGTAGGAGAAATCGTCGAAGGTATCTTGTTCTGAGGCCGGCCAGCACGGCTTGGATTGCATACAAAGCAAGGCCATCTGCTTAATAGATAAGCAAACAATAGATGCTGCTCGCTTTCTGGCCGGCGACCGATGTCAGTCGGGCCAGACCAGCTCCTGCAACTGCACGAGATCATCGACCCGGTCCGGCCAGCCCGCGATGCAGATGTGCCGGAGCGGATCGCTGGCCGAGTGCAGCATCATCAGCGCCAGCAGCCGCCGCTTCAGCGTGAACGTCACCTCGCTGCGCGGGATGCCGTAGCCGTCGAACAGGCTGCGCACCCGGCGCGGATGCCCGGCGGCCATGAAGGCGCTGGGACCGAGCAGGTCGTACTCGCCCCATCCGGTCCGGACGTCGCCGAAATCGAACAGGCCGGCGACGTGCCAGCCGTCGGCCCGGCGGCCGAGCAGGAAATTCTCCGGGATGTACTCGCCGGTCAGGATCACCGGCGGCGCGCGCATCGGAATCAACTCAGTGGCGTCGCGCAGCAGATCGTCGAGCGAGGTGAGGAATTTCGCCGGCAGGCCGAGCCGTTCATGCCGCGCCCGGCACTGCGCCATCTGCCCGTGCATGAAGGCCTCCCAGCGCGGCTCGATCGCCAGCAGGCTGCCGGGCGGCACGCGCTGCACCTCGGCGATCACGGCGCCGATCTCGCCGAGCACACGCTCGCGCTCGGCTTCCGACAGCGATGGCCATACCTCCGAGCCGACGGTGCCGGCGAGGTGCGTGATGGCGAGATAGGGCCAGCCGTCGCGCTCGCCCTCCGCGACGAGATCGGGGATCGGAATGCCGAGCCGTCCGCGCAACTCGGCGAGCGCGCCGCGTTCGGACACGAATTGCGGGCGCAGAAACGGCGGAAACAGTTTCAGGATCAGGTCACCGTCGAGCCCGACGACGAGGTTGGTGCCGGTCGAGAACACATGCGGCGCGCCACAGGACAGCCCGTGGCGATCGGCAATATCGCGCGCCACCGGCAGCCAGCGCGACGTGTCGCCGCGCCAGGCGCGGTAGGCGTCGTAGTCGGTGATGGGTGGAAGGGATATCATTTCAAGGAATCTCGTAGCCCAATCCATCCTCGTCATCTCTGCGCAAAGGCTTGTTCAACTGTCGTCCCTGCCTAGTGCGCAATTGCGCACGGGAGCAGGGACCTATACTCCGCGGCGGATGTTATGAAAGGGGCTCGTCGTCCCAGCAGTGCGCAACTATGAGCTTCCGTGGTTATGGGTCCCTGCTTTCGCAGGGACGACACCGAATCTGTTGCGCAGTCACTGAGTCATACATTCATCCAGGCTGCTCAACTGCTTCTCCGTCATCCTGAGAGGATATGTGCTCTCACCGGTCCGGATTGGCGCGCTCGAACTGGCGCAGCAGGCGGTTGCCGCGTTCGACGGCGTTGTCCATCGCGGCCTGCGCCGAACGCTTGCCGGCGAACACCTGCTCGAGCTCCTCCTCGATCACGTCGCGGATCAGGACGAACGAGCCGAGCCGGATGCCCTTGGAATTGTCGGTCGGCGGCTTCAGCGTGACCTCCTCGATCGAGATCGAGGCACCGGGATTGCGCTCGTAGAATCCCTGCGTGCGACTGAGATCGAACGCAGCGCGTGTGATCGGCAAATAGCCCGTGTTCTGGTGCCAGGCGGCCTGCACCTCGGGCCGCGACAGATAGGCGAAGAACTTTGCCACCCCGGCATATTCGGCGCGCGGCCGGTCGCGCAGCACCCACAGCGTCGCACCGCCGATGATCGAATTCTGCGGCGCGCCCTGCACGTCGGGATCAAATGGCATCATGCCGTAGCCGACCTCGAATTTCGAATTGGCCTTGATGTCGGCGCGGGTGCCCGACGAGCCGATGAAGATCCCGCACTCCCCCTTCTGAAAGCGCGGCTCGGCGGTCTGGCCGCGGCCGCTATAGTCGAAGGTCTTGTCGGCCTGCCACTGCGCAAGCTGCGCGATGTGGCGCACCACCAGCGGGTTGTTGAAGATCAGCTGCGCGTCGAGCCCGGAAAAGCCGTTGGCCTTGGTCGCGATCGGCAGGTTGTGAAACGCGGAGAAGTTCTCGACATTGATCCAGGACGGCCATGACGTGGTCACGCCGCACATCGCACCCGCGGAACGCAGCCGCTTGGCCACGATGCCGAGCTCCGGCCAGGTCTTCGGAGGCTCGCTCGGATCGAGCCCGGCCGATCGGAACATATCCTTGTTGTAGTACAGGATCGGCGTCGAGGCGTTGAACGGGAACGACAGCATGTTGCCGTCGACATCGGCATAATAGCCGGCCACCGCGGGCAGATAGGCCGACGGCGCGAACGCCTCCGATTGGTCGCGCATCAGCTCGAACACCGGATAGATCGCGCCGCGCGCCGCCATCATGGTTGCGGTGGCGATCTCGTTGACCTGAACGATCGCCGGCTGACTGCGCGAACGGAACGCGAAGATCGCCGCGGTGACGGTCTCGGTGTAGTTGCCCTTGTAGGCGGGCACGATCCGGTAGTCGGATTGCGATGCGTTGAAGTCGGCGGCGAGCTTTTCGAGCTGCTTGCCGAGCTCGCCCGACATCGCGTGCCACCACATGATCTCGGTCGCCGCCTGCGCTGGTGCCACAAGCAGAAGGGTCGCGACGACGAGATGCAACAGCTTCAAAGCGAACTTCACGACCAGCCGTTCCCGGATGCCAACATGCGGTCATACGGCGCTACAACCGCAAATTCAATCGACACCGCAGGTTGCAGCGCGGTTTTAACGTTTGGCAGATGGGCGAACCACCGCCATTCTGCTAAAAGCGTTGAACCTTTTCCTCCCGCCCCGGACTCAAATCACAAGGGGAATTGTAGCCAGTGTATCGCCGCGCCGGCCTTTCGCGGACAATAACGCTTGCCGTCGCGCTGTTATGCACAGTGGTCTCGGCGAGTGCTTTTGCGCGCGAATTCCGCACCGCCGATACCCAGAATGAAGACTATCCGACGGTCCAGGCGCTGAACTACATGGACCGCCTGATCGCCGAACGCACCGGCGGCCGGCACCGCATCGTGGTCTTCCACTCCCGCCAACTCGGCGAGGAGAAGGAGACGCTGGAGCAGACCCGGGCCGGCGCCATCGACCTGAACCGGACCAATGTGGCGCTGATCGGAACCATGGTGCCTTCCGTGAACGTGCTGGCGATGCCGTTCCTGTTTCGATCCCTTGAGCACCTGCAGCATGTGCTGGATGGACCGATCGGCAACGATATCCTGAACAGCCTCGAGGCCCACGGCTTCGTCGGGCTGACCTTCTACGATTCCGGCGCCCGCTCGATCTACAACAGCGTCCGCCCGGTACGTTCGCTCGACGACCTCAAGGGGCTGCGGCTGCGGGTGCAGCAATCCGCACAGATGTCGGACATGATCCGCGCACTCGGCGCCCAACCGGTCGAGATGGCCTACGGCCAGGTGCTGACCGGGCTCGCCAACCGGCTGATCGACGGCGCGGAGAACAACTGGCCGTCCTTCGTCACCACCGGCCACTACAAATACGCCGGCTACTATACCCTGACCCAGCACACCGTGAGCCCCGAGGTGCTGGTGATGTCGCGCAAGGCCTGGGCCAGCCTCACGCCGGATGAGCAGATCATCTTCCGCGAAGCCGCGCAGCGCTCCAGCCTTTACATGCGCGAGAAGTGGCGGGAGCTCGAGGAGCGCTCGCGCAAGCAGGCGGAGCAGGCCGGCGTCAAGGTCGTGACCGATTTCGACCGTAAGCCGTTCGAGGCAGCGATGGCCGGCATCTATGCCAAGGCGGAGCGCGATCCGGCGATAGCTGCGCTGATCGAACGCATCCGCAACATGGAGTGACCGGATCTTGGACGCACCCCAACAGAGCGGGACGATGCGACGGCGGGCGGCCTTTGGGCCGCAGGGCCGTTTCCGCATCGTTCAGTTGCTGCGTGCGGTGCCGATCCGCTGGCGCATTCTTTCGATCGCGCTGCTCAATTCCGCCGTCGTGATCGTGCTCGCGGTGCTGATCTGGAACGGCTCGAAGGTGCTCGGCTCGGCCTGGGACGATGTCCGCCAGGTCCGGGAATCCGACAAGATCCTGGCCAAGCTCGAGAGCGAGACCAGCCGTCTGCAGAACCTGATCCATCGCTACATCAACCAGCCGAGCCCGGACCTGTTCGCGGAAATCCTGCTGCTGCGCGAGGCCGTGCTCGGCACGCTGACCAACCGGGCCTCGACCGACCCGATGCTGTCGGGCTCGGTCGAGCAGCTGGAGCGCGTCACCAGCCGCTTCCTCGACGGCTTCGGTGAATTGCGCACCGTGCAGACCACGATCTCCAAGACCTATGACGAAGAGGTGCTGACGCCGACCAAGGACATGGCCGGGCTCTATTCGATCATCGAGGGCGCCACCGGCCATCGCGACGCACTGATCTGGCCCGCGCTCGGCAAGTCGCGCGAAGCCTTCACCTCGCTCCTGGTCGCCGCCAACGCCTACTATCTCTCGCTTGCGTCCTCGTCGGCCGAGGAAGCCCGCCGCAACATCGATACGATCGAGAAGACGATTCCCGTCATGACCGATCTGGCGGAGAACGATCTGCAGCGCATGGCGCTGGCGCGGCTCAAGGTCAAGACCGCCGAGCTGCGCGACGGACTCGGCAAGCTCAGCGAACAGCTCACCAACCGCACCGATCTGTTGCGCAACTCGATCGACGCCAGCCAGGCCGACGCGATCGGTGCAATCGACGATCTCTCGGTGAAGATGCGCCAGCGCGAGCAGAAGGCGCAGGAGACCTTCGACAAGACGCTGACGTCGATCTCGCGCCGGGTGCTGTCGATCGCCGTCATCTTCCTCGGTGTCATCATGTCGGCCGGCGTCATGATCGCATTGTCGATCCGGCTGCCGCTGGCGCAGATCATGGCCGCGATGCGCACCATCACCTCGGGCGACCTCGACCGGCCGGTGCAGGGCACCTCGGCCAAGGACGAGGTCGGCGCCATGGCGCGTGCGGTCGAGGTATTCCGCGAAAACGCCATCGCCAAGCGCAAGACCGAGGACGAGCTGCGCAGCGCCAAGGAGAAGGCCGAGAGCGCGCTGCTCGAGCTCAACGCCGCGCAGCAGAACCTGATCGATGCCGAGCGCCTCGCCGCGCTCGGCGGCCTCGTTGCCGGTGTCGCCCACGAGGTCAACAACCCGATCGGCATCAGCCTGACGGTCGCCTCGAGCTTTGCCCGCCGCAGCGAGATGTTCGAGAACGACCTGAAGACCGAGCCGCTGCGCCGCTCCAAGCTCGACGAATTCGTGCGCGCCTCGCGTGACGCATCGCAGCAACTGGTCTCGAACCTGCAGCGCGCCGGCGAGCTGATCCAGTCGTTCAAGCAGGTCGCGGTCGATCGCTCGCATGCCGAACGCCGCCAGTTCGCCTTGAGCGAAGCGACCGACCAGATCGTGGCGAGCCTGCGGCCGGTGCTGAAGAAGGCGGCGATCGCGCTGTCCGTCGACGTACCCGACGGGCTCCTGATCGACGGCTATCCCGGCGCCTATGGCCAGATCTTAACCAATCTTTTCCTCAACGCCGTCAATCATGCCTTCGCCGACGGCCGCTCCGGCAACATCACGATCTCGGCGCGCGGCCGCGGCGCTGACGATGTCGAGATCATCTTCGCGGATGACGGGGCCGGCATGACGCCGGACGTGCAGCGACAGGCGTTCGACCCGTTCTTTACGACGCGCCGCAACGAAGGTGGTACGGGCCTCGGCCTCCATATCGTCTATAACCTCGTCACCCAGCAGCTCGGCGGACGCATGATGCTGGAGTCAAGGGTAGGACAAGGCACCACTTTTCGCATTATCATGCCCAGGATCGCCAAGGGACAGCCCACGATCACTGACGCAGCAGCCGACGGAACCAGTCAATGGCCGAACAGGACGATGTCCTCCAACTGATCGACGACACCGAGAGCCCCCCGGAGGACTCGCCGGTACGGAAATGGAAGATCGCCGTGATCGACGACGATCACGCCGTCCACGAAGGCACCCGCTTTGCGCTCAGCGACTACAATCTGAACGGCGCGACGCTGGAGATCCTGTCGGCCTATTCTGCGGCCGAAGGCCGCACGCTGATGCGGGACAACCCCGACATCGCAGCCGTGCTGCTCGACGTCATCATGGAGACCGACGTCGCCGGCCTCGAGCTCGTCGAATACATCCGCAACGAGATCAAGAACGAGACCGTCCGCATCATCCTGCGCACCGGCCAGCCCGGCCAGGCGCCGGAGCGGCGCGTCATCGTGCAGTACGACATCAACGACTACAAGGCGAAGACCGAGCTCACCGCCGATAAGCTGTTCACCTCGCTGACCGCCGCGCTGCGCAGCTACCAGCAGCTCGAGCGCATGGTGCAGACACGGCGCGGGCTCGAGATCATCATCGACGCGGCCTCGACGCTGTACGACTTCAAGTCGATGCAGCGGCTGGCCGAGGGCGTGTTGACGCAACTCGCCTCGCTGCTCAATGTCGACTGCGCCGGCATCCTGGTGCTGCGCGACGACGGCAATTCGGCGGCAGCCGATTTCTCGGTGCTGGCCTGCTCGGGCTGCTACAGCCGCTTCATCGGCACGACGTCCTCGAAGGCACTCGATCCCGACCTGCGGCACATGGTGGAGGAAGCCTTCCAGCGCCGCAAGAACGAGTTCGCCGACCACCGCAGCGTGCTCTATTCGCGCACCGGCAGCGGCCGCGAGGTCGTGGTGCTGCTGCAGGCCGAGCGCCAGCTCTCCGACACCGACCGCGCGCTGGTCGAGATCTTCTCGAGCCGACTGTCGATCGCGTTCGATAACGTGATCCTCTACCAGCAGCTTCAAGAGGCCAACACCCAGCTCGAGGACCGCGTCGTGCAGCGCACCCGCGCGCTGATGCAGGCCAACCGGCGGCTATCGGCGCAATGGCTGCGGCTGCAGCGCGCCAACGGCTTCAAGAATGAAATCCTCGGCACCGTCGCACACGATCTGAAGAATCCGCTCGGCGTGATCCTCGGCCGTACCGAGATGCTGACCGAATTGATCGGCGCCGGCTCGCCGAAGGAAAGCGTCACCGCCCAGGTCGAGCACATCAGGGACGCCACCAAGCGGCTGACCTCGATGGTCGACCATTTGATCTCGGACGCGATGGCCGACGCCTTCGACATCACCATCCGCCGCGAGCCGGTCGACGTCGCGGCCCTCGTGAACGAGGTCACCGAGGCCAATCTGCCCTCGGCCGTCAACAAGCAGCAGAGCATCTCGGTCTCGGGGCCGCAGCAGTTCGTCACGATGTGCGACTCCGACCGGATCCGCGAGGCGATCGACAATTTGGTCAGCAACGCCATCAAGTATTCGCCGATCGGCGGCAAGATCACGGTCGCGGTCAGCCACGAGGGCGACGACACGGTGATCCGGATCGCCGACCAGGGCCCCGGCCTCAGCCCCGAGGATCTCGGCCGGCTGTTCGGCCGGTTCCAGCGGCTGTCGGCCAAGCCGACCGCAGGCGAAAGCTCGACCGGCCTCGGCCTTTCCATCGTCAAGCGCATCATCGACATGCATGGCGGCCATGTGACCGCACAGAGCCCGGGCCCCGGACAGGGGTCGACCTTTACGGTTACACTGCCGGCGACAGAGACATCATGAACCAGAACCCGCATATCTTCATCGTCGACGATGAGGCGCCGGCCCGCGAGATGGTCGGCGATTACCTCAAGATGCACGGCTTCGGCGTGACGCTGTGCGATGGCGGCAAGAGCCTGCGCAAGGAGATCGAGAGCAGCACGCCCGATCTCGTGGTGCTGGACCTCAACATGCCCGAGGAAGACGGGCTCTCGATCATTCGCGACCTCAAGAGCAAGATCAACGTCCCCGTCATCATGCTGACAGCTACTGCCAGCCCGATCGATCGGGTGGTCGGGCTCGAGCTCGGCGCCGACGATTACGTGGCCAAGCCCTGCGAACTGCGCGAACTGATGGCGCGCATCCGCTCGGTGCTGCGGCGGAGCGGGCCCGCGAAGTCAGCTGCGCCGGAATCGGCGAGCGCCAAGGCCGAAAAGGAGCAGCTGGTGCGGTTCGGCACCAAATGGCTCGATCTCGAGGCCCAGGCGCTGCGCGACGACGAGGGCAACGAGCACCCGCTGACGGCCTCCGAATTCGGCCTGTTGAAGGTGTTCGCGGCCAATCCGAAGCGCGTGCTGTCGCGCGAGCGGCTGCTGGAACTGGCCAATGCGCGCGACGCGGAAGCCTTCGACCGCGCCGTCGACCTGCGCATCATGCGCATCCGCCGCAAGATCGAATTCGACCCGACCAAGCCGTCGGTGATCCGGACCATCCGCGGCGGCGGCTACCTGTTCTCGCCGACCGGCGACAAGGCTTGATCGGCGCCGCAGCTGCCCCGTCACCCTGAGGAGCGCGCTATTGCGCGCGTCTCGAAGGGTCGATGGCCACCAGCGGGCCGTCCATCCTTCGAGACGCCGCTTCGCGGCTCCTCAGGATGACGGGACTAGGCTTGCGGGTCACCCTCAAGACAATCGATTTGGCTGTGTGGCAAGAGCGGAATCTACGACACAAAGGCTGTCAATCCGCGCAAAAATCCCTAAGTTTCGGCCATGCCGAAAACAGCCTCCCAAGACCCCGCCAAATCAGCCCCGAAGACCACAGCCAAGCCCGTCGCCGCCAAGCCGGTTGCGAGCAAGCCCACGACCAAGGGCGACCACGTCTTCCTGGTCGATGGTTCAGGCTACATCTTCCGCGCCTATCACGCGCTGCCGCCGCTGAACCGCAAGTCCGACGGGCTGCAGGTCAATGCCGTGCTCGGCTTCTGCAACATGCTGTGGAAACTGCTGCGCGACATGCCGGAGGACCACCGGCCGACCCATCTGGCGATCATCTTCGACAAGTCGGAGATCACGTTCCGCAACAAGCTCTATCCCGACTACAAGGCGCACCGGCCGCCGGCGCCCGACGATCTGATCCCGCAATTCGCCCTGATCCGCGAGGCGGTGCGCGCCTTCGAGCTGCCTTGCCTCGAGCAGGCCGGCTTCGAGGCCGACGATCTGATCGCGACCTATGCGCGGCTCGCCACCGAGCGCGGCGCGACCACGACGATCGTGTCATCGGACAAGGATCTGATGCAGCTCGTCAACGACAAGGTCGTGATGTACGACACGATGAAGGATCGCCGCATCGGCCGCGACGAGGTGATCGAGAAATTCGGCGTGCCGCCGGAGAAGGTGGTCGAGGTGCAGGCCTTGGCCGGCGATTCCACGGACAACGTGCCTGGTGTGCCCGGCATCGGCATCAAGACCGCGGCCCAGCTGATCATCGAATATGGCGATCTCGATCAGCTGCTGTTCCGCGCCGGCGAGATCAAGCAGCCGAAGCGGCGCGAGGCGCTGCTCGAGAACGCCGAGAAGGCGCGCATCTCGCGCCAGCTCGTGCTGCTCGACGACAAGGTCGATCTCGAGGTGCCGCTCGACGACCTCGCGGTGCACGAGCCCGACTCGCGCCGGCTGGTCGCCTTCCTCAAGGCGATGGAGTTCTCCACCCTCACGCGCCGCGTCGCCGACTATGCGCAGATCGATCCCGCCAATGTCGATGCCGATCCCGGCAACAAGAGCGGCGCCAGCGTGTTCTCGCCGCTGCCGCCGTCGGATGTGACGCCGGCGCCGGGAGACGCACCAACATCGGCCGCAGCACCGCTTCCGAAGGCCAAGCCGACCGGTGCACGCGACGACAAGAACTCCAGCCTGAAGGGCACGCCGGCAATCTTGGCCGAGGCCCGCGGCGAGGCGATCCGCAAGACCGGCTTCGACCGCAAGGCCTACCAGGCGATCGGCAGCCTCGACCAGCTCAACGCCTTTGTTGCGCGCGCGCACGACAGCGGCTACATCGCGATCGAGGCGATGTCGGAATCGATCGATCCGATGCAGGCCGAGCTGTCGGGACTGGCGCTCGCCGTGGCGCCGAACGATGCCTGCTACATCCCGCTCAGCCACAGAGAGCCTGGTGGCGGCGCCGGGCTGTTCGATGCCGGCCTCGCGCCCGGCCAGATCAAGACCGCCGATGCGTTGAAGGCCTTGAGGCCGCTGCTGGAGTCCGCCGGCGTCCAGAAGGTCGGCTTCAATGTCAAGTTCACCTCGGTGACCTTGGCGCAGCACGGCGTCACGCTGCGCAACATCGATGACGCGCAGCTGATGTCCTACGCGCTCGATGCCGGCCGCGGCTCGCATGCGCTGGAAGCGCTCGCAGAGCGCTGGTTTGGGCATGCCGTCGTCGCCTACGGCGGCCTCGTCGGCAGCGGCAAGGGCAAGCTGACCTTCGATCAGGTCACGATCGACAAGGCGACCGAATATGCGGCCGAGAGCGCCGACCTGATCCTGCGGCTATGGCGGGTGTTGAAGCCGCGCCTCGTCGCCGAACGGATGACGACGGTCTACGAGACGCTGGAGCGGCCGCTGGTCTCGGTGCTGGCGCGGATGGAGCGTCGCGGCATCTCGATCGACCGCCAGGTGCTGTCGCGGCTGTCGGGCGATTTCGCCCAGACCGCGGCGCGGGTCGAGGCCGAGATCCAGGAGATCGCCGGCGAGCCGGTCAATGTCGGCAGCCCGAAGCAGATCGGCGACATCATCTTCGGCAAGATGGGATTGCCCGGCGGCACCAAGACCAAGACCGGCGCCTGGTCGACCACCGCGCAGGTGCTCGACGATCTCGCCGAGCAGGGCCACGACTTCCCGAAGAAGATCCTGGAGTGGCGCCAGGTCTCGAAGCTGAAATCGACCTACACCGACGCGCTGCCGAACTATGTCAACCCGCAGACCCATCGCGTGCACACGACCTACGCGCTGGCCGCGACCACGACGGGACGGTTGTCGTCGAACGAGCCGAACCTGCAGAACATCCCGGTGCGTACCGAGGACGGCCGCAAGATCCGCCGCGCCTTCATCGCAACGCCCGGCCACAAGCTGGTGTCGGCCGATTACTCCCAGATCGAGCTGCGGCTGCTCGCCGAGATCGCCGACGTGCCGGTGCTGCGCCAGGCGTTCCGCGACGGGCTCGACATTCACGCCATGACCGCCTCCGAAATGTTCGGCGTGCCGATCAAGGACATGCCGAGCGAGGTGCGGCGTCGCGCCAAGGCGATCAATTTCGGCATCATCTACGGCATCTCGGCGTTCGGCCTCGCCAACCAGCTCGGCATCGCGCGCGAGGAAGCTTCCGCCTACATCAAGAAGTACTTTGAGCGCTTCCCTGGCATCCGCGCCTATATGGACGAGACCAAGGACTTCTGCCGCCGCAACGGTTATGTGACGACGCTGTTCGGCCGCAAGTGCTACTACCCCGACATCAAGGCGTCCAACGCCTCGGTGCGCGCCTTCAACGAACGCGCCTCGATCAACGCGCGCCTGCAGGGCACCGCGGCCGACATCATCCGCCGCGCCATGATCCGGGTCGAGGACGCACTCGCCGAGAAGAAGCTCTCGGCGCAGATGCTGCTGCAGGTGCATGACGAACTGATCTTCGAGGTGCCCGACGACGAGGTCGCGGCGACGCTGCCGGTGGTGCAGAAGGTGATGCAGGACGCGCCGTTCCCCGCGGTGATCCTGTCGCTGCCGCTGCAGGTCGATGCCCGCGCCGCCAACAATTGGGACGAGGCGCATTAGAATCCACCTCGCCCCGCTTGCGGGGAGAGGTCGGATCGCATGGAGCGAAGCGGAATGCGATCCGGGTGAGGGGGAGTCTCCTCGGATTCCACGGTCGCCGCGGTTTGCGGAGAGAGCCCCTCACCCCAACCCTCTCCCCGCAAGAGCGGGGCGAGGAGCGCACCTCGCTCGCCACTACATTGCTCCGAGAGCAATTCCCGCATGGCCGCGCGGCGGATGACACGCTAGAAGTGCGTGTATCCCCTCGCGAGACCCATCATGCCCCACACATCCGCGTTGCTCGGCTTTGCGCTCGTCTGCCTCGGCATGGTGCTGACACCAGGGCCGAACATGATGTACCTGATCTCGCGCTCGATCACGCAGGGCCCGGCGGCCGGCATCGTCTCGCTCGGCGGCGTCGCGCTCGGCTTCGTGTTCTACATGCTGTGCGCGGCGTTCGGCATCACCGCGCTGCTGTTTGCGATTCCCTACGCCTATGACGCGCTGCGTTTCGCCGGCGCCGCCTATCTGCTCTGGCTGGCGTGGCAGGCGCTGAAGCCGGGCGGCCGCTCGCCGTTCCAGGTCAAGGCGCTGAAGGTCGACGGCCCGCGCAAACTGTTCGCGATGGGTTTTGTCACCAATCTTCTGAACCCGAAGATCGCGATGCTCTATCTGGCACTGCTGCCGCAATTCATCGATCCCGCCGGCGGCAGCGTGCTGACACAGTCGCTCGCGCTCGGCTCGATCCAGATCGTGATCAGCGTCAGCGTCAATGCGATGATCGCGCTCGCCGCCGGCTCGATCGCGGTGTTCCTCGGCACTCGCCCGACCTGGCTGCTGGTGCAGCGCTGGCTGATGGGCACGGTGCTCGCGGGACTCGCGATGAAGATGGCGCTCGAGGCGCGGCGGGCGTGAACCCAACTCGTCATGCGCGGGCCTGACCCGCGCATCCATCGCCCGCTCAAGCGGGCGGCAACTAAAGGGTTTTTGCCAAGAGGATGGATTGCCGGGTCAAGCCCGGCAATGACACACCCAATCAATCCAGCTTCGCGTCCATGCCCCGCTTGGTCGCTGGGCGGGCCATCAGCGTCTCGTACCAGCGCTTGACGTTGGGGAAGTCGGCCAGGTCGACCTTGTGGCGCGGATGGCGCCAGGCCCAGCCGAGGATGGCGAAATCGGCAACCGAGAGATCGCCGGCGACGAACTCGCGGCCATCCAGCCGGCGGTCCAGCACGCCGTAGAGCCGTCGCGTCTCGGCCATGTAGCGCTTCAGGCCGTAGGCGCGGTCCTGCTCGTTCTCCAGCGCGATGAAATGGTGCACCTGGCCCGGCATCGGGCCGAAACCGCCCATCTGCCACATCAGCCACTCATAGACCGGGATCCGCTCGGCCAGCGGTTGCGGCAGGAACTTGCCGGTCTTCTCGCCGAGATAGAGCAGAATCGCGCCGGACTCGAAGATGCTGACCGGCTTGCCGCCGGGACCATCGGGATCGACGATCGCCGGGATCTTGTTGTTCGGGCTGATTGCGAGGAACGCGGGCGCCATCTGCTCGCCCTTGCCGATATTCACCGGGACCACCTTGTAGGGCAGCGCCATTTCCTCCAGCGCCACCGAAATCTTGCGGCCATTGGGGGTGTTCCAGGTGTGCAGCTCGATGGTCATTTCCGCTTCCCGTGCAAATGTTTGGCCGAGCGTTCAGCCGAGTCTTTGGCGCCTGCTTACGGGGATTGGAACGGCCGCACAACCCGCGTATTCGGCACGCGGCTGCGCTGAAATGGCGGCGCGGGCACTGTTGACGGCGGGATTTACCCGCTGGAATGTGCGCCAGACCGCCGATAGATTGCCGGCCGCCTCAGAGCCCCCAAAGAACCCCTAAGGGAAAAAGCCTTTGTCCAAATCAGCCTCCCGCGCTCGCCTCGCCGAGATCATCCGCAAGCGTTCGTTCGGCCGCGGCGAGATCACGTTGGCGTCGGGCCGCAAGAGCGATTTCTATTTCAACCTGAAGCCGACGATGCTCGACCCCGAAGGCGCAGCGCTGCTCGCCGAGCTCACCTATGAGGCGCTGAAGGACGACAGGCTCGATTTCGTCGGCGGGCTCGAGATGGGCGCGGTGCCGCTCGCCGGCGCGATTGCACAGCTCTCCTGGCTGAAAGGTCACCCGATCGCCGCTTTCTTCGTGCGCAAGAAGCCGAAGGAGCACGGCGCGCGGCTCGCCGTCGAAGGGCTCGCCAAGGGCGAGAGCCTGGCGGGCAAGCGCATCGTGATCGTCGAGGACGTCACCACGACAGGCGGCTCGGCGCTGAAGGCTGTGGAAGCCGTGCGCGAGGCCGGCGGCGAGATCGCACTGGTGTTCACCATGGTCGACCGCGAGGAAGGCGCGACCGAGACGTTCGCCGAAGCTGGCTTGCCGTTCCGCGCGCTGTACAAGGCCGGCGAGTTCCTGAAGGACTGAGTGCCAATCTATCGGTAGTTTCTGTCGTCATGCCCCGGCTTGACCCGGGCATCCACGTCTTCTTCGCAACGCTGAACCAAAGAGGTGGATGGCCGGGTCAAGCCCGGCCATGACGAGAAGGGACCAGCAGCGCAGCCTGCGTTTTCTGTGACGCCGTCACCCCTAGTCAATCGCTCGTTTACCATCCCGCCTTAAGGTGAAGCCGCCGGGGCACCTTGTCGCCGCGGCGAGGCGCGTCGGGTGGAGTTGGCGTTGCGTACAGAGTTGAGTGATCGGCGCATGCGGCGCCGCGTGATGCTTGCCGCCGCTGCGTTTGCGGGTTCCGTCCTGGTCGTGCCCGCTCCCGTCTCGGCCGAAGGGCTGTTCGACTTCTTCTTCGGCGGTTCCCAGAAGCAGCAGGGCCGGCAGGCCCCGCCGCAAGCCAATTTCTTCGCCGATCCGTTCGGCCTCAACCAGCAGCCGGAACGGCAGACGTCCGCACCGGTCTCGGGGACGCGCGTGGCCGGTTCCGGACCGGCGTATTGCGTGCGCAGCTGCGACGGCAAGTATTTCCCGCTGACGATGCGCGGCAACGCGACGCCGGCGCAGCTCTGCCAGGCGTTCTGCCCGGCGAGCGCGACCAAGGTCTATTACGGCAGCCATATCGACAGCTCCGCCTCGACCACGGGTGAGCGCTACGCCGACAGCGAGAACGCCTTCGCCTATCGCAAGGCGCTGCGCGCCGACTGCACCTGCAACGGCCGCGACCCGGCCGGGCTCGCGCCGGTCGACCTCGCGCTTGACGCCTCGCTGAAGGCCGGCGATGTGATCGCGACCACCGACGGCCTCGTCGCCTACACCGGCGTTCGCGTCGGCAACGAGCAGTCCTTCGACTTCACGCCGATCGCCTCCTATCCCGGATTGACCGCGGCGGTCCGCGCGCGGCTCGGCGAAATGAAGGTCGCGCCCGTCAGCGCCGAGATCGCCAGCGACGCGCCGCTGCCGGAAACCAGAAGCGATGTCGCGCCGGCGACGCCGGCGTCTGTTGTGCCGAAGGGCAATGCTGCCAAGCCCGCCAAGCGGGCCGAAGCGAACTGACGGCGTAAGCCGTCATTCCGGGGCGATGCAAAGCATCGAACTACGGTGCGCAATTGCGCACCTGAGAATCTCGAGATTCCGGGTCTGGTGCTTGCGCACCATCCCGGAATGACATTAGGACACGCACTCAGCGCGCCACGATCACGCCGATCACGTTCGGCGCAGCCATGTATTTCTCCTCGATCGCGGCCCGCGCGGCGGCGCGGTTCTCCGGATTGAGGAGGCCGCGCTTCTCGGCGAGGATCATCCAGCAATAGCCCCACCAGTCCGTCAGCATGCCGTGATCGTCGACCAGATCGTAACCCTGCTCACCGGCGAAGATCCGCGCATGCGCCTCATCGAGCGAATCGAGCCAGGCGTGATCCTCGTTCGAGAACAGCTCGTCGCTGAAATCATCCGTGGTGTAGCCCCAGATCGACATGCAGACCGCGTTGAACTCGCGGTCGAGCTGGTCATCGTCGATCGGCTGGCGCCGCGAGGCCTGGTGCAGCCGCGACAGCGACCGCGCGAAATCGGCAATCCGGGTCAGAGCGAATTGATCAAAGGCGATGGTGGACATGTAGCCCTCGCGGAGACTGAGAGACCATAGATATTGTGTCGGCGCAGGCACCGAATCACAATGATATATCAAAGACTTGCTAAAGTGTTCTTAATTCGTTCTGATGTCCTCAATGGGCGTCGCCCCGGCGAAGGCCGGGGCCCATAACCACCGCTATCGGACATCTCACGTGACCGGTGCCCCGAAATGAATGCCCCAGCCTATTACGTTTACATTCTCGCGAGCCGCCGCCACGGAACGCTCTACATCGGCGTCAGCAACGATCTTTCCAATCGGCTTACGCTTCATCGCTCTGGACGCGGCTCACAATTCGTCAAGAAGTACGGCGTCACGCGACTGGTTTACATGGAGGCCTACGCTTCACCACAGGAGGCGATCGCACGGGAAAAGGCGCTAAAGGAATGGCGCCGCGACTGGAAGGTTCGCCTGATCGAGCAAGACAATCCGGAGTGGAGCGATCTGTCCCATCTTCTCTGACTGCTGTGGTTATGGGCCCCGGCCTTCGCCGGGGCGACGAATTGCGGTGACTGCCTTTGCCTCTTGAAAAAGCGGTCGCCGTGCTCGCCCTGCCCCACAAAGCAATTGGGCCGCTGACTAAGTCAGCGGCCCGTTGAAAATTGCTTCGGAATGAAATGCGTCGGAGCTGGAAAATGTGCCCGCCCCACGAGCGACAGCTGTGTTTGTAAAGAACTCGTTAAGACTTGGAAATCCGTATCACTCCGGTGTTCGCGATCGCGCGTGCAGGCCCGCTGTGCGGCCACCTTAATTCGCTGCGGACAGCAGCTTGTCACCGCAGGCATTCGCGTAGAACTTGCCGCCGCATTGCCGCTTGATGGCGGCGCAGCGCGCGGCCGGCGAGGCGTTCTGCGCCACGCTGAAGCTGCAGCTCAGGCCGTCGGCGCTGCGGCCCGGTCTGCCCGCCGCATAGGCTGCGCTCGTCGCCGTGATGCACACCATGAGCAACGCCGCGGCCGCGATCTCGATCAAGAGTCTCATCACGCGTCCTCCGCCAATTGTCGCAAAATCCGGGCTTTCGCCGCCGATCGTAGCACCGGCAATGACGGTTCCGAAGGCCCCTGAATCGGCCCGGTCCTTGCATAAAATATCGGCAGCGCCATGCACGGCAACGTTCCGGGCGGTTTCGGTTGCCATGCAACGCGCGTATCATCGACTTGGGGCATGATCCGGACACTATGATCGCATCATGATCCGGAAAATCTGAACGGCAGGGATTGAGCGCTTTGCACGAACAAACAAACTACCCGGCATTGAACCAGCCGATCGACGAGCTGGCGCTGACCGAGATCAAGGGCGCGATCCTCGCCAAGCTCCGGCTGGCGATCGGCAAGGACGCCGGCATGGCGACCAGGCGCGACTGGTACAAGGCGGCGGCGCTGGCGCTGCGCGACCGCATCGTGCACCACTGGCTGACGGCCGAAAAGCAGACCTACGACGCCGGCTCCAAGCGCGTCTATTATCTCTCGCTCGAATTCCTGATCGGCCGCCTGTTCACCGACGCGCTGAACAATATGGGATTGCTGCCGCTGTTCGAGGCCGCGCTCGGCGACCTCGGCGTCGATCTGTCGGACCTGCGCAAATGCGAGCCGGACGCGGCGCTCGGCAATGGCGGTCTCGGGCGGCTCGCGGCCTGCTTCATGGAGAGCATGGCGACGCTGGCGATCCCGGCGACCGGCTACGGCATCCGCTACGATTTCGGCCTGTTCCGCCAGATCATGAACCAGGGCTGGCAGCAGGAATATCCCGACGAATGGCTCGCCTTCGGCAACCCCTGGGAATTCCAGCGGCCGGAGGTGGTCTACAATGTCCACTTCGGCGGCCATGTCGAGCACGTCGACGAGCGCGGCCGCGACCGCGCCACCTGGCATCCGGCGGAAACCGTCGAGGCGATGGCCTACGATACGCCGATCGTCGGCTGGCGCGGCAAGCACGTCAACGCGCTTCGGCTGTGGTCGGCGCACGCGCCCGATCCGCTCCAGCTCGACGTCTTCAACACCGGCGACTACGTCTCGGCGAGCGCCGAGCAGGCGCGCGCGGAGGCGATCTGCAAATTCCTCTATCCGAACGACGAGAGCGCAGCGGGCCGCGAGCTCCGGCTGCGCCAGGAATATTTCTTCGTCTCGGCCTCGTTGCAGGATCTCGTGAAACGGCATCTCGCCTCCGACGGCGGCCTGCGCAACCTCGCGCAGAAGGCGGCCGTGCAGCTCAACGACACCCATCCGAGCCTTGCGGTCACCGAGCTGATGCGCATCCTGGTCGACCTGCACAATTTCCGCTGGGACGAGGCCTGGAAGATCACCGTCGCGACGCTGTCCTACACCAACCACACCCTGCTGCCGGAAGCGCTCGAGACCTGGCCGGTCGAATTGTTCGAGCGATTGCTGCCGCGGCACCTCGAGATCATCTACCGCATCAACGTGGCCCATCTGGCGCTCGCCGAGGAGCGCTTCCCCGGCGACATCGAATACCGCGCCTCGGTCTCGCTGATCGACGAGCGCAGCGGCCGCCGGGTGCGGATGGGCCAGCTCGCCTTCGTCGGCTCGCACCGCATCAACGGCGTCTCGGCGATGCATTCCGACCTGATGAAGGAGACCGTGTTTCACGACCTGCATCATCTCTATCCCCAGCGCATCACCAACAAGACCAACGGCATCACCTTCCGCCGCTGGCTGATGCTGGCCAACCCGCGGCTAACCGCGCTGCTGCGCGAGACCTGCGGCGAGGCCGTGCTCGACGACTTCTCGTTGCTCGAACGGCTCGAACCCCACTCGAGCGATCTGGAATTCCAGAAGCGCTTCCGCGACGTCAAGCATCACAACAAGCTGGCGCTGGCGCGGCTGATCGGCGAGCGCAACCACATCAAGGTCGACCCGTCGGCGCTGTTCGACGTGCAGATCAAGCGCATCCACGAATACAAGCGGCAGCTGCTCAACATCCTGGAGACGATCGCGCTGTATCACGCGATGAAGGATGATCCGGCGGCGAACTGGGTGCCGCGGGTAAAAATCTTCGCGGGCAAGGCGGCGGCGAGCTACCGCTACGCCAAGCTGATCATCAAGCTGATCAGCGACGTCGCAGAGGTCGTCAACAACGACGCTTCGCTCGGCGGCAGACTGAAGATCGCCTTCCTCGCCGACTACAATGTCAGCCTCGCCGAGGTGATCATCCCCGCTGCCGATCTCTCCGAGCAGATATCGACCGCCGGCATGGAGGCCTCCGGCACCGGCAACATGAAGCTCGCGCTGAACGGCGCGCTGACCATCGGCACGCTCGACGGCGCCAATATCGAAATCCGCGACAATGTCGGCGAGGAGAACATCGCGATCTTCGGCCTCGAGGCCGGCGACGTCATGGTCCGCCGCAAGCAGGGGCTCGATGCCAGCGACGTGATCGGCAAATCGCCGCGGCTCGAGCGCGCGATCCGCGCCATCGAGAGCGGCGAGTTCTCGCCGGGCGATGCCGCGCGCTTCGCCTCGATCGGGCACGCGCTGCGCTACCTCGACCACTACATGGTGTCGGCCGATTTCGATTCCTACTACGACGCGCAGCGCGGCATCGACGCGCGCTGGCAGGTGCCTCCGGCCTGGACCCGCGCCTCGATCCTCAACGTGGCGCGCATGGCATGGTTCTCCTCCGACCGCACCATCCGCGAATATGCCGAGGACATCTGGCACGTGCCGGTGCATCCGAGCGCCTCGCCGCAGCTCGGCAACCAGCGCGAGGCGAAGGGGTAATCCCGGGACGCGGAAATCGATTACGTCCGACATCATTGAATCCGGCACGATAGCCCGCGATATAGTCAGTGAACTTCACGCAGTCATTGCGAGCGAAGCGAAGCAATCCATCGCGCGGCATATGCGGATCGATGGATTGCTTCCTCGCTTCGCTCCTCGCAATGACAGCCAAATAGATTTGCAACCAGGGAATTGCATGCTCACCAAGGCTCCGCACCTTTTCGATGAAGCCACCGCTGTGACGGCCGGCGACAGCCGCTGGCAGGGACGGACCAGCCCGGATTACTGGGCGTTCGTCGGCCCGTTCGGTGGCTGCACGGCCGCGACGATCCTGCGCGCCCTGATGCAGCATCCGCAGCGCGCGGGCGATCCGCTGGCGCTGACAGTCAATTACTGCGCGCCGGTCGCCGAGGGCGTGTTCGATCTCGATGTCCGCCTGGTCCGGGCCAACCGCTCGAGCCAGCACTGGTCGATCGAGATGACGCAAGGCGGTGGCGAGGTCGCGACCTTGGCGACCGCGGTGTTCGCCGAGCGCCGCCCGTCGTGGTCGCACCAGCCCGCCGAGTTTCCCGGCGCGGTGCCGTTCGAAGAGCTGCGGCCCTATCCGAAGCTCGCGATGACCTGGGCCAACCAGTATGATTTCCGCTTCGCCGAGGGCGAGCCGAAGCTCGGCGGCGGCGCCGCGAAGCTGCCGTCGAGCCCCTATTCAAAACTCTGGATCGCCGACCGCGTGCCGCGCAAGCTCGATGCGCTGTCGCTGATGTCGATGTCGGACGCGTTCTTCGGCCGCGTGTTCCACGCGCGGCATGAGCTGGTGCCGTTCGGCACGGTGTCGCTGACGACCTATTTCCACGTCGATGGTGCCGACATGGATGCGGAGGATACCACCCGCGTGCTCGCCACCGCCGACGCCAAGACCTTCCACAAGAGTTATGGCGACCAGCACGGCGAATTGTGGTCGCCCTCCGGCCGCCTGCTCGCCACCACAACGCAGATCGCCTATTTCAAGGCGTAGAGCGTTTTCGAGCGAGGCCTGTCCCGCACGTAATGCGGGATGGGCGCCGCTTCGCAGTGACCACAGCGCGTCAGACCTGGGCGCACAACTCAACTATCCACATGGCCGGATTGGACCGGGTTGCCTATTTCAAAGGTTGGGGGAACAGTGGCGCGTCGCTTCTGTTCCACGACTTTGGGAGCCCTGCCGCATGTCCGAAGCCGACAATTCAAGACCCTCGCGCATCGCCTTGCTTGGCGTTCCCATCGAGATCGGCGCGTCGCAGCCCGGCCCGCTGATGGGCCCGGACGCGCTGCGCACCGCGGGCATCGCGCGCCTGCTCGAGCAGCTCGACTTCCGGGTTGACGACCACGGCAACCTTGCGATCCCGGCCGTGGTCGCCGACGGCCCCGCGCCGGCGAACACCAAGTTCTACGACGAGGTGAAGACCTGGACACGCGCCCTCTCCGAGCGCGCCTACTGGCTGGCGCATTCCGGCGCGATCCCGATCTTCATGGGCGGCGACCACTCGCTGTCGATGGGCTCGATCAACGGCGTCGCGCGCTACTGGCAGGAAAAGGGCCGGCCGCTGTTTGCGCTGTGGGTCGATGCGCATGCCGACTACAACACGCCGGCCACCACCATCACCGGCAACATGCACGGCATGTCGGCGGCCTTCCTGTGCGGTGAGCCCGGCCTCGACGACCTGCTCGGCGGACTGCCGCGCGCCTCGATCCCGCCGGATCAGCTCGACCTGATCGGCACGCGCTCGGTCGATCCGCTGGAGCGCAAGCTGCTGCGGCAACGCAACGTCTCGATATCCGATATGCGCCAGATCGACGAGTTCGGCGTCGCGGTGCTGACCCGCCGCATCATCGAGCGCGTCAGGGCCAAGAACGGCGTGCTGCATGTCTCGTTCGACGTCGACTTCCTCGATCCGCAAGTCGCGCCCGGGGTCGGCACCACCGTGCCGGGCGGCGCGACTTATCGGGAAGCCCATCTCATCATGGAGCTGCTGCACGATTCCGGACTGGTGCGCTCGCTCGACATCGTCGAGCTCAATCCGTTCCTCGACGAGCGCGGCCGCACCGCGCGCGTCGCGGTCGAATTGATCGGCAGCCTGTTCGGCCTGCAGATTACCGACAGACAAACGCCGAGCAACGCGGTGCTGCCGGAGCTGGGCGAGTAGCGGAGCAACACACGCGATGTCGTCCCGGCGAAAGCCGGGACCCATACTCCGCAGCGGATGTTGTGGACAGGACCCGTCATTCCACCGACGCACAACGATGACCATCGGTGGTTATGGGTCCCGGCCTTCGCCGGGACGACGGTGGAGTATGTGGCGCCGTTCGCTGCTCAGCTTGACGGATTGAGATGTCGTCGAGCCGACCAGGCAACAAAAAAGGCGGCCACGAGGGCCGCCTTTTCAAATCGCGTATCGCTTGCGCGGTTTACTCCGCCGCGAGCTTCACTTCCGGCGCGGCGGCGCGGACTTCGGCGTCGACCTGTGCTTCGAACTTGGCAAAGTTCTTCTGGAACATGCCGACCAGCGCACGCGCAGTCTTGTCGAACTCGGCCTTGTCGGCCCAGGTCTTGATCGGATCGAGGATGTGCGGCTCGACGCCCGGCAGCGAGGTCGGCACCGCGAAGCCGAAATACTTGTCGGTGCGGAAGTCGGCATTGCGGAGCGAGCCGTTCAGCGCCGCGGTGAGCAGCGCGCGGGTCACCTTGATCGGCATGCGGCGGCCGGTGCCGTACTTGCCGCCGGTCCAGCCGGTGTTGACCAGCCAGCAATCGACATTGTGCTTGGCGATCAATTCGCGCAGCAGATTGCCGTAGACCGACGGATCGCGCGGCAGGAACGGCGAGCCGAAGCAGGTCGAGAATTCCGGCTGCGGCTCGTTGCCGAGACCACGCTCGGTGCCGGCAACCTTCGCGGTGTAGCCGGACAGGAAGTGATACATCGCCTGCGCCGGTGTCAGCTTGGCGATCGGCGGCATCACGCCGAAGGCGTCGGCGGCGAGCATCACCACGTTCTTCGGATGCGGCGCGCGGCCGGTGCGCGAGGCGTTGGGAATGAAATCGAGCGGATAGGCCGAGCGGGTGTTCTCGGTCTTCGAGCCGTCGTCGAAATCGGGCACGCGATCATTGGCGCCGAGCACGACGTTCTCCAGCACCGCGCCGAAGCGCTTGCTGGCGGCATAGATTTCCGGCTCGGCTTCGCCTGAGAGCTTGATGCACTTGGCGTAGCAGCCGCCTTCGAAGTTGAAGACTCCGTCCTCGCTCCAGCCATGCTCGTCGTCGCCGATCAGCGTGCGCTTGGGATCGGCAGAGAGCGTGGTCTTGCCGGTGCCGGACAGGCCGAAGAAGATCGCGGTGTCGCCGTCGGGGCCGACATTGGCCGAGCAGTGCATCGGCATCACGCCCTTCTCGGGCAGATAGAAGTTCAGCGTGGTGAACACGCTCTTCTTCATTTCGCCGGCATAATAAGACCCGCCGATCAGGACGATCTTGCGGGCGAAATCGATCGCGACGACGTTCTCCGACTTGCAGCCGTGACGTTTCGGATCGGCGCGGAAGCTCGGCAGATCGATGATCGTGAGTTCGGGCACGAAGCTCGCGAGCTCCGATGTCTCGGGGCGAATGAGCAGCGTGCGGATGAACAGCGAGTGCCAGGCAAGCTCGGTGAAGACCCGCGTCTTGATGCGATGCTTCGGATCGGCGCCGCCATAGAGATCCTGCGCGAACAGCGTCATGCCTTCGGCATGCTTGAGGAAGTCGGCGTGGAGCGTTGCGAACTGCTCCGAGGTGATCGACTGGTTGCCGGCCCACCACATGCTCTTGTCGGTCAGACCGTCGCGGACCGTGAACTTGTCCTTCGGGCTGCGGCCGGTGAACTCACCGGTATCCGCGCAAAGCGCGCCATCGGCCGAGAGCACAGCTTCGCCTGATCGCAACGAGTGCTCGTAGAGCTGCGGCGCGCCATAGTTCCAATGCACGCCCTTGAGATTTTTTAAGCCGAATTTGTCGGCGCCGAAGGCACCGTTATGCACGCCCGTCTCTTGCACGAAGAACCTCCTCGAACCCGCGTATCCTTGTTCGCGCGAACATCGCTAGTCGCGCTCCGCCGCGGTGACCGTCATCAGAATAATATAGCCTCTCGGCCCCGGTCCGGCGACCTAATAGTGGGGATCGCCGGGCTTGCCAAGCCAGTCGAACGGCTTTTGGCTTATTCCAAGGCGGGCACATCATCGGGCGCAAATACCGCAGCGCGAAACGCTTTCGCTTTGCTTTCGCTTTCTCGTTGTTTTCGCGGCGATCGGGCGACGTTTCGTCGCCTTTCCCGCCGCGAGCAAGGCATTGCGATGCACAAAGAGTGCCAGCGATCGGCGTGTCTCCGCGCCGAGCAACGCAACAGGCACGGAGAATGCCGGGTATGCATTTCGCGCTGAGGATGTGTCGTTGAGATGGACCGCCGCGAGTTGACGCTGCGTTGCAGTGCCAGACATGTCGTCCACGATCGTGTTGCACGCGGATAGCACCACTGGGTCGGCATTGAGCTGCATTCGGTCGAGCTCAATCCGCCGTCGTCGAAGCTGGGTGACTACAATGCCCGGCAGCAGCGAATGTTCCGCAACACGGGCTGCGTTCAGCGGCAACAGCATCACTGATCGTAGCGATCGATGGTAACGCAATCACCGCGTTGCACATGCATGTCGCCGGTTGAAGCTCGCGATCCCTGCGATTTTTCGGAGCAGCAGCGCCGGGAATTCTCGCAACCCGCATCGCGCCCATCGGAGATCATATCGGCGCCGGCACGAAATGATCGCGCTGTCAGAGGCGCTACACCCGGCCTCGGCAAACACGCACGCGGAGCCGCACCGTGCGACACCATGCCTCGTCGCGCACGGCACCGCCCGTTCGGAGCGAGCCGGTCGTGCTCCCTATCCCTCCCTCTATCCCTTGGCGCGCGCCTCGCCGGCGAGCCGCACCAGCATCTTGCGCAGCTCGGTGCCGTTGCTGACCCGCTCGGGGAAATCGAGCCGCAGCGTGTCGCGGCCGGCCTGCATGTCCATGCCGTCGGGGTCGCAGCCGGTGCACAGCCAGTCGGCACTTTCCGCACCGAGCAGCCGCGTGGCGTAGAGGTTCATGGCCTCACGGTGATCCTCGTTCATATGCGCCACCGCGCCCGGCTCGGCCTCCAGCAGCGCTTCGGCACCGCCGAGGTTGGTCAGAAACTGCACAGGCTTGAGGTCGACGATCCGGCCGAACCCGGCGACCAGATGGGCGCCGCCCGGCCGGATCACGAAAAACGAAAAATCATTAAATTCTACAAAGACTTCCGCCGATGGATGGGCCCTAAGGTAGCGCCGGCGGACGAGCTCCCGCTCGGCCTCCGCGACCTCCTCGGCTCGGCCGGCCAGCATGATCCGGGCGCCCTCCAGCGGATCGCCCTCGGCGCGCTCGTCCAGCATCAGCGACACCCGGTCGTCGGCCAGGATATTCCTGGTGTGCAGCGCGAGCCGGGAAATCAGCAGGATCGGCGAGCCGTCGGGGTGGCTGGCCAGGTTGACCAGCGAGCAATAGGGATCGCCGGAGCCGGTCATCAGCGTGGCGAGCGCGCCCTGGCGGCTGCGGCGGAGCAACGAGCGGGCAAGGTGGGCGGGGTCGAAGTCGGCGGTCGGTTGCATGGGCTTATCAGGTCATTTTGGAGGCGAATCGGGCCGGTTCCCGTTGAAAAAGGGCCTTTTCTCATGGTCTCAGGGTGCTATATGGGGTCCAACGCGTGGGTCGCAGAGCGTTTTGCGGAACTCGGTCACACTTCAGCCCAGCTTGCATTGCTCGTTGACCGCGTTCGAAGCCCATGTTCTACGGCGAGTCGCCAGAGTGCCCGCCGTCTAAACCACTCTCATTGTGAAAGCAGCTCATGCCCACAATCGCCTTGGTCGACGACGACCGCAACATTCTCACGTCGGTCTCGATCGCGCTCGAAGCCGAAGGCTATCGCATCATGACCTACACGGACGGTGCGTCGGCGCTGGATGGGTTTCGCACGTCACCGCCCGATCTTGCGATCCTCGATATCAAGATGCCGCGCATGGACGGCATGGAAACGCTGCGCCGGCTGCGCCAGAAATCCGACCTGCCGGTGATCTTCCTCACCTCGAAGGATGAGGAGATCGACGAATTGTTCGGCCTGAAAATGGGCGCCGACGATTTTATCCGCAAGCCGTTCTCCCAGCGGCTGCTGGTGGAACGCGTCAAGGCCGTGCTCCGCCGCGGCCAGCCGAAGGATCCGACCGCGGCACCGAAGGAGCCGGATGCCCGCGCGCTCGACCGCGGCCTGCTGCGGATGGATCCGGAGCGCCACACCTGCACTTGGAAGAACGAACCGGTGACGCTCACCGTGACCGAATTCCTGATTCTGCAGGCGCTCGCCACCCGCCCCGGCGTCGTGAAGAGCCGCAATGCGCTGATGGACGCGGCCTATGACGACCAGGTCTATGTCGACGACCGCACCATCGACAGCCACATCAAGCGGCTGCGCAAGAAGTTCAAGGTGGTCGACGACGATTTCGAGATGATCGAGACGCTGTACGGCGTCGGCTATCGCTTCAAGGAAGCCTGATCTGCGCTTCCCGGGCGGCTTGTTAACTGACAGGCCCCGCACGGCTGGGGTAAGCTCGGGCGACTGTCTGCTTCGCGGGACGACATCCATACCAACCGGCAGCTTTGCCAGTGCTTGATCGAACGCAGCTCGAGCAGGGACTGAACACCGAGGACGCGTCACAGCTCCTCGATCAAGAGGCCGTGGCCGACGATCTGGCGCAGGACAAGGGCTGGCGCCGTCCGCTCGGCTGGGTGCGCCGCGCCGGTCAGTTCTTCTTCGCGCTGTCGTTCTCGAGCCTGACGCGCCGCATCGTCTCGCTCAACCTGGCCGGCCTCGTCGCGCTGGTCGCCAGCATCCTCTATCTCTCGCAATTCCGCGCCGGCCTGATCGAGGCGCGCACGCAGAGCCTTTTGGTCTATGCCGAGATCATCTCGGAGGCGATCGCGGCGTCTGCGACCGTCGAAGGCAATACCGTCACCATCGACCCCGACCGGCTGCTCGACCTCAAGCCCGGCGAGAGCTTCGGCCAGCCGGATGAATCGGCGGATTTCCCGATCAATCCCGAGCGCGTCGCGCCGACCCTGCGCCGCCTGATCGCGCCGACCAAGACGCGAGCCCGCATCTTCGACCGCGATGGCGGCCTGATCCTCGACAGCCGCAACCTGTTCGCGCGCGGCGACGTGCTGCGCATGGAGCTGCCGCCGCCGTCGGAGAAGCCGTCGCTGTATGAGAAGACCAAGGCCACGATCAAGACCTGGCTCAATCGCGGCGATCTGCCGATCTACCGCGAGCTCGGCCCCGAAGGCGGCAAGGGCTACTCCGAAGTCGCGCAATCGCTCGAGGGCATGAAGGGCAGCGCGGTGCGGGTCACCGATCGCGGCGCGATCATCGTCTCGGTTGCCGTTCCGGTGCAGCATTTCCGAGCCGTGCGCGGCGCACTGATGCTGACCACGCAGGGCGACGACATCGACCAGCTGGTGCTGTCCGAGCGCCTCGCCATCCTCAAGATCGGCGGGGTCGCATCCGCCGTCATGATCATGCTGTCGCTGCTGCTGGCGAGCACGATCGCGGGCCCGGTGCGGCGGCTCGCCGAAAGTGCCGAGCGCGTTCGTCACCGCATCCAGACCCGCGTCGAGATTCCCGACTTCACCGGACGCCGCGACGAGATCGGCCATCTCTCCGGCGCGCTGCGCGACATGACGAACGCGCTCTACAGCCGCATCGAGGCGATCGAGATGTTCGCCGCCGATGTCGCCCATGAGCTGAAGAACCCGCTGACCTCGCTGCGCTCGGCGGTCGAGACGCTGCCCCTGGCGCGCAACGAGAACAGCCGCGCGCGGCTGCTCGCCGTGATCGAGCATGACGTCAAGCGGCTCGACCGCCTGATCTCCGACATTTCCGACGCGAGCCGGCTCGACGCCGAATTGCAGCGCCAGGATATGGCACCGGTCGATTTGCGCCGGCTGCTGACCACGTTGACCAGCGTCGCCAACGAAACCCGGCTCGGCCACGACGTCGCCGTCGAAGCCCGCTTCGAGGGCCGCGGACCGACCGACACGCTCTCGGTGCCCGGCCATGATTCCCGGCTCGGCCAGGTGGTCTCGAACCTGCTGTCGAACGCGCAATCGTTCTCCAAGCCGGGCGACAAGGTGCGCATCATCTGCCGCCGCACCCGCGGCGAGGTCGAGATCGTGGTCGACGATGACGGGCCCGGCATCGGCGAGGACGCGCTGGAGCGGATCTTCGAGCGCTTCTACACCGACCGGCCGCACCAGGGCTTCGGTCAGAACTCCGGCCTTGGGCTCTCGATCTCCAAGCAGATCATCGAGGCGCATGGCGGACGCATCTGGGCCGAGAACCGCGCGGGCCCTGCGGACGAAGACGGCAAGCCCACCGTCGCCGGCGCGCGTTTCGTGGTCAGGCTGCCGACACTATGAGCGACAATTCAAGCTTGCACGCATCCGCCGTTCTGGTCGGCGAGCGTGCGGTGCTGATCCGCGGCCCGTCGGGGGCCGGCAAGTCGCGCCTGGCCTTCGATCTGATTCTCGCCGGGCGCACCGGAGTGCTTCCGCCGGCCATTTTGGTGGGGGATGACCGTGTCCATCTCGACACAGCCGGCGAACAATTGTGGGTTCGCCCGGCACAGCAATTGGCCGGTTTGATCGAGATCCGAGGCCTCGGAATCCGCCATTGTCCGTTCGCAGGTGAGGCCGTGGTCGGCCTGATCGTCGACCTTGCCGCCGACGATGCCGAGCGGCTGCCGCCGCCCGAGGCGCTCAAGATCCGCCTTAATGGTGTTTCAATACCGCGAATTCCCGTGCCGGCCGGCTTCCAACCCCTGCCGCTGGTTGTCGCTGCGCTGACGACAACCTGAAAGTTCATGTTCCCGTAATCTTGCGGCCAATTGTGGGAAGGGAATTGGTAACCATATCACATCCACTATCGCGTCGGATTTTGCCGGCGCAGCCTCCCCTCTCTACCGCCAGGAACCGGGAGACTAGCCAAGATGCCCTCTTGCGCAGGGCCTCTGGATGGTCAAAGTGGCGCGTTCGTGCGGTGCACCAAAGGGCGCCCGCGAGGAGTTTCCGATGATTGGTCTAGTGCTGGTGACCCATGGGCGCCTTGCTGACGAGTTCAGAGCCGCGCTCGAACACGTCATGGGTCCGCAGAAACAAATTGAAGCAATTACGATCGGGGCCGAGGACGATTCCGATCTCTGTCGAAGCGACATCATCGAAGCGGTGAATCGCGTCGATAGCGGCGACGGCGTTGCGATCCTCACCGACATGTTTGGCGGCACGCCGTCGAACCTTGCGATCTCATGCATGAGCCGCCCGAAGGTGGAAGTGCTCGCGGGCATCAATCTTCCCATGCTGGTCAAGCTTGCCAAGGTTCGCGAAGAGCGTTCGCTGCCCGACGCGATCGCGATGGCCCAGGAAGCCGGCCGCAAATACGTCACCATTGCCAGCCGCGTTCTCGCAGGCAAATGAGCGGCGAGGCCCCGGGCGAAAACCATGTCGGCCCGGGCGTGCCAGCGGGCGCCATTTCGCGCGAACTCCTGATCGTCAACAAGCGCGGCCTGCATGCGCGGGCATCGGCCAAGTTCGTCCAGCTGGTCGAGCGCTTCAACGCCGAGATCTGGGTGACGCGCGGCGGCGAAACCGTCGGCGGCACCTCGATCATGGGCTTGATGATGCTGGCCGCAGGGCCCGGCACCACGGTCGTGGTCTCCGCGAAAGGCGACGAGGCGCAGCAGGCGCTGGATGCGATCGCCGAGCTCGTCGCCAGCAAGTTCAACGAAGAAGGCACGTAGGGCGCCGCCTCGCGCGCTGCGCCAAGCCATCACCGTCACCCTGAGGAGCGCGCATCGCGCGCGTCTCGAAGGGTCGACGGCCCCGCTGGTGGCCGATTCATCCTTCGAGGCTCGCTCCGCTCGCACCTCAGGATGACGGAACGGCACTGACGTCTGTTTTCGAGTCAGTTGGCAACAATGCCCCAGCGCTACTTCGCCGGCGGCACCAGATAGACCTTCCACACCGTCGACGGGCCGGGATGGCCGTTGAAGAAGCGCATGGTGTTCATCACCAGCGGCTCGGCATCCTTGGCATGCTCGGCCATCCATGCCTCGCATGGCTGCAGGAACACCGGATCGGTGGTGTCGCAGACGCCGATGAAGCCGAGACGCTTGGCTTCGTCGAGCGACGTCAACCCCGACGACCACGCTTCGCCCGGCACCAGCGAGGCCGGATGATCCGGACTGTAGAACGTCATCGGCTCGCCGATGTCGGAGCGTGCGACGACCACCGCCCAGCGTGAACGGAATCTGTCCTGCCAGGTCTGGGTGAGCTCGCGCGCCAATTCGGAGCGCGCGGCGTAGGTCGAGCCGCCGACACGGTTGGAGGCGATCTCCTGCGTGGCGATGCTGGGCGCGGCGATCAGCGTGACGATCGTGGCCACGAACCACACCGCCGTGATCGAGAACAGCGCCATGCGGGAGAAACGCAGCGAGGGGATCGCAACCAGTGCAAGCGGCACCAGGAAGAACAGCGGGATGCCCCAATCGGTCTTGATGTAGACGGTGAACGCCAGTGCGCCGAGCGGCGGCCCGATCGCGACGATCGACTGGATGATCCAGATGTTGAGCGCCTGCGGAAGATTGACGGCCGGATTGGGTCCGCGCGACCAGATCCGCGCCAGCACGTCCGACGGCCGCCATGGCACCGACCCCAGCAGCAGCGCCACAAGGCCCAGCACGGTCGGAATCGCGAGCAGACCGAGATTGTGCACGATGTAGCCGATCACGAGCTGGACATTGAGCTCACGGCTCGACAGCGCGTAGACGTCGCCGGCATAGGTGAACGGCACGAAGTTCACCTCCTCCAGCCACACCAGATGCGGGATCATCGTCACGAGCATCGTGCCGATCGCAACCCATGGCGCCGGCGAGCGCAGGAATTGCATCCGCTGCGGATGGATCAGCGCGGCGAGCCCGATCGCGCCGATCATCGTCACCACCCAGTACTTGGTCATCAGCGCCAGCATGCCGGCAAAGCCGAGCCAGAGCCCCGACTTGAAGCTGCGCTTCTCGAACGCGTTCAGATAGGCCAGCACCAGCAGCGGCAGCGGCACCAGCTGCGCGAGGTCGGCGTTGTATTTGAAGCCCTTGAAATTGAAGATCGGGTAGAGCGCGAGCATCACCACCATGAAGAACGCACGGCGGCGATCGACGACGCGCAGCGCGATCAGCCAGCACACCACCAGCGCGAAACTGACCGTTGCCATCGCGAGCGCGTAGGTCGACCAGTTGGTGACGGGGAAGATCCTGAACCAGACCCCGGCGATCCAGCCCGACAGCGGCGGATGCTTGCCATAGCCGAGCAGAAAGCGCTGGCCCCAGGCATAAGCCTCCGCGACATCCATATGGACGTCCTGCGCAGCCTTGAGCTTGACCAGGATTAGCGTCCACAGCACCGCGTGAACCAATGCGAATCCGATCACGAACCACAGGCTGGTCTTGGGATCGGTGGCGCGCGAGGCAATCCAGGCGGCGATCCGCCGGATCGTCAGTCTGCGGGTCGTGCGCCTTGCGGCAGGGAGGGTGGTGGCGGTCGACATGGCCTGTGCCTGAGGCATGACCCGGAAACGTGGAAAGCGGTTTCCCGGAACGATCATGCCGAATGGAAGCGGAAGGAGCGATGAGTGATTGCTCACCAGCATTTCATCGCGCTTTAGCGCGTTTTTGTGGCCAGTGTAATCAGCTTGGCGTGAGAACGCCTCCAAGGAGCCGGTTCAGTTTCCGAGAAGCTCCGGCCGGTACTCGAAATGCATGGTATCGTAGTGATACCACTTGCCGCCCCAGATAAAGCCGTGGCGCTCGAAGATGTCGACGATCTCGCGCGGCATCCGGTTCTTGTAGGGGATGGTTTTGCCTTTACCTGCCCACAGCCAGTAATCCGAGACCTTCAGGTTGAGGTCGATCGCGGCCGCATAGCCATGCATGCTCATCCGCCCGGTATCGGCGACGGCGCGACAAGATAGCACACCCGCGATCGGAAAGGCCGCGGCGCGCAGCGCCGGATCGAGCGCGTCGATCTCGGCGGAGACCTGCTTCAGGCGCTCGGCGACGCCGTTGACCCGCGTGACCTGAACCGGCTTGCCCCAGGACCGCGGTAGCCAGGTGATCGTCACCAGGTTCCGCCTGACCTCCGCCGTGTTGCAGTCGCCATACATCTTCGTGAAGAAGGCCTCGTTGCGGAAACGGCCGGGATCGACGTTCGGGGCCGGCGGCGCCGATGGCCCGGACGGATAGGGCTGCCGCATCTGGTCGAGGATCGAGGCATTGCGCAGCAGCTGATCGAACGGCTTGCCTGAGACGCCGTCGTCGACCGGCATCACCGTGCCGTCGCGCCAGGTGATCGTGGTGTCGTCATGGGCGGACAGCGCATCGGGATAGGCGCGCACCAGGCGGTCGAGCAATTCGCTGTTGCTCTGCGCGTGCGCAAACGGCGGCAGCAGCGCCAGCAGAGCAACGATGCAGGCGGGCCAGCGCGCGGCCATTCAGCGCTTTCCGGCCTGATCGATCAGCGCGACATTGGCCTCCTCGATCGCGTTCAGCTTCGGATTCCAGCTGTTCGGCGCATACCATGGGAAGCGCGCGAAATACGCCTTGAGATCGGCGGAATCGAAATAGCGTCCCCTGCGGGCGAAGATCTCGTTGCGCGCGATCCGCAACTCGTCCCGCGACAGCCGCCGCAGATCGGCAGGCGTCAGCAGACGCCGGTCGGAATCCGGGAAGATGAAACCGCTCGGCGCAGCGCCGGCGCCGGATTCGAAGCGATCGATCAGCGCGACATTCGCGCTCTCGATCGCATTGAGCGGCGGATCCCATGAACGGGGCACGTACCATGCGAACCTGCTGAATCGCGCGGTCAGGTCGGGCGCGTTGAAGTAGCGCCCGCGCCGCGCGAAGATTTCATTGCGCGCGATCCGCAGATCGTCCTTGCTGAGCACCCTGAGATCGCTCTCCGACAGCAGGCGGCTGTCGGAATCCGCAATGATGAAATCCGATTGCGTGCGCGCCACCGGCGGCGGCACGTTTTGCGGCGGCAGGCTTTGCTGCGGCGGGACCATTGTCGCCGGTGGATCGGCGGTCGCGACCTGAGCCGGCGCGTTGCCGGCGAAATAGAACGAGCCGTCGATCGGCGAGGTCGAGACCCAGGGCTGCTGCGCGCTGCCGGTGGCACGCTTGACGACGAGACCAACCTGATTGAAGGCCTGCAGCACGTCGAGCCCGGGCTTCTGCATGGTGTCGACCAGCGCGCGCGTGTAGGGGCTGTGGCCGTCATCGCCGTCGAGCGCGACATTGCCGGGCTGGGTCGCGTAGGACAACAGCGTGCCCTCCGGCGCGCGGATCTGGGCGAGGCCACCGTCGGTAGCGCGCAGGCCGCGCCCGCCGAACGGATTGTTCCGGCAGGCGTCCAGGATGACGATGTTGAGCCGCGTCCCCGCGCCTTCCATCTGCCGCAGCACCAGGCCGACATCGACCATCTGGAAATCGACATCGGCCTCGCGCACAGGATTCGCCGACACCGGCACCAGGTAATTCGTTCCGCGCACCTGGATGCCATGGCCGGCGTAGTAGAACAGCGCGACGTCGGCGCCCATCAGCTGGCTGCCGAAGCGCTGGATCGCGGCATCGAAACCGGCCTTGTCCAGATCGACCTGGGCCTGCCCGCCGACCAGTGCAAAGCCCAGCCGCTGCAGCGTACCGGCCACGAGCTCTGCATCGCCCTTCGGATTCTGCAACCGCGACACGTTCTGATAGGTCGAATTGCCGACCACCAGCGCGACGCGCTTGTCGGCGGTTGCGGGCGCTGCGAACAACATTGCGAGCAATCCGGCGGCGAGAAGGGTCCAGCGCATCGTCAGATTCACGGTTTTGGGCCGAAACACCTAGCAGAAACATACCCGAAAATCGATCACGGCAGATCTGACTGAAACACGGCCGTGATTCGCCGTCACATCCCTGCAAAATACCGCAATATGGTTGCCCGTGCGGGGGTGCGGATGCTATCCCGCGCCCCATGACAACTGCCCCGATTTCGAACATCCGCAACTTCTCCATCGTCGCCCATATCGACCATGGCAAATCGACCCTGGCCGACCGCCTGATCCAGATGACGGGCGGCCTGTCGGATCGCGAAATGGCCGGCAAGGAGCAGGTGCTCGATTCGATGGATATCGAGCGCGAGCGCGGCATCACCATCAAGGCGCAGACCGTCCGGCTGAACTACCGCGCCAAGGACGGCAAGGACTACATCTTCAATTTGATGGACACGCCCGGCCACGTCGACTTCGCCTACGAGGTCTCACGGTCGCTGGCGGCCTGCGAGGGTTCCCTGCTCGTGGTCGACGCCAGCCAGGGCGTCGAGGCGCAGACGCTCGCCAACGTCTACCATGCGCTCGACGCCGGTCACGAGATCGTGCCGGTCCTGAACAAGGTCGACCTGCCCGCGGCCGAGCCCGAGAAGGTCAAGCAGCAGATCGAGGACGTGATCGGCATCGACGCCTCCGACGCCGTGATGATCTCGGCCAAGACCGGCCTCGGCGTGCCCGATGTGCTGGAGGCCGTCGTCACCCGCCTGCCGCCGCCGAAGGGCGACCGCGACGCGACCTTGAAGGCGCTGCTCGTCGACAGCTGGTACGACGTCTATCTCGGCGTGGTCGTGCTGATCCGCGTCGTCGACGGCGTGATGAAGAAGGGCAGCCGCATTCGCATGATGGGCACCGGTGCTGCCTACGACATCGAGCGCGTCGGCTTCTTCACGCCGAAAATGACGCAGGTCGAGGAGCTCGGCCCCGGCGAGATCGGCTTCATCACCGCGGCGATCAAGGAAGTCGCCGACACGCGCGTGGGCGACACCATCACCGACGACAAGAAGCCGGTCACCGAGATGCTGCCGGGCTTCAAGCCGGCGATCCCGGTGGTGTTCTGCGGCCTGTTCCCGGTCGACGCCGACGATTTCGAGACGCTGCGCGCGGCGATGGGCAAGCTGCGCTTGAACGACGCCAGCTTCTCCTTCGAGATGGAAACCTCCGCTGCGCTCGGATTCGGCTTCCGCTGCGGCTTCCTCGGGCTGTTGCATCTGGAGATCATCCAGGAGCGGCTGTCGCGCGAGTTCGACCTCAATCTGATCGCGACCGCGCCGAGCGTCATCTACAAGATGAAGCTGACCGACGGCACCGAGCTCGAGATCCACAACCCGGTCGACATGCCCGACGTGGTCAAGATCGCCGAGATCGAGGAGCCGTGGATCGAGGCCACCATCCTGACGCCGGACGAATATCTCGGCAGCGTGCTGAAGCTGTGCCAGGACCGCCGCGGCGCGCAGAAGGAGCTGACTTACGTGGGCTCCCGCGCGATGGTGAAATACGACCTGCCGCTCAACGAGGTGGTGTTCGACTTCTACGATCGCCTGAAGTCGGTGTCCAAGGGCTACGCCTCGTTCGACTACCATCTGACCGACTACAAGCCGGCCGACCTGGTCAAGATGCAGATCCTGGTCAACGCCGAGCCGGTCGACGCGCTGTCGATGCTGGTGCATCGGACCCGCGCCGAGGGCCGCGGCCGCGCCATGGTCGAGAAGATGAAGGAGCTGATCCCGCCGCACATGTTCCAGATCCCGATCCAGGCGGCGATCGGCGGCAAGGTGATCGCGCGCGAAACCGTGCGCGCGCTGCGCAAGGACGTCACCGCGAAGTGCTACGGCGGCGACATCACGCGCAAGCGCAAGCTTCTGGAGAAGCAGAAGGAAGGCAAGAAGAAGATGCGGCAGTTCGGCAAGGTCGACATCCCGCAGGAAGCCTTCATCGCCGCGCTCAAGGTGGACAGCTGAGGCGCCGTCACGGACCGTCGCCAGCCTGACGACTACCGCGCCGGACCGGTCCTGATCGAAAATCTCGAAAACAACCCCATGCACAGTAGCCGGGGTAGATAGCTGATGGGCTGTCGCAAGTGCGCATGACGATGCTCTCCAAGAGTACCGCGAATATTTCGAGATGCTTTGATTGTGGCGTTGCGCAGCCCCTGACCCGTCATCCTGAGGAGCGCGTAGCGCGTCTCGAAGGATGCGCGGCCCGGCTGGTGGCCGTCGACCCTTCGAGACGCGCGAAGACGCGCTCCTCAGGGTGACGGAGGCACATTTACCGCGCCGCTCGAATCTCATTGTCTTTATTGTCTCCATTCTTGTCCCGGCAACAAAACGCACCATGATTTGAATCGCCACGGCGCGGCGGCCCAACTAAGCTCCTCGTATGTTGCGCATCCTGTCCCTCACGATCGTCATCCTCGCACTGCTGCAGCCGGACCTGAGCGCGGCCGCTTCCTCGAAGAAGCGGCAGACCGCCCGCTGGCATGGCTATGGTTTCCTGCCCGGCTACCGTCAGCCGCCCAACGAGACCATTCCGGTGCTCGGTCCACGCGGCGCCGCCCGCGGCTACCCGGACTTTTCGCCGGAATATTACTATGGCGGCGATTGGCACTATTTCGGCCGGCCCGGCTTCCATGGCGGCGGACGCTACAATGGCGGCAGCTACGGCCCGTGCTGGAGCTGGACGCCGATCGGCCGGGCCTGGAACTGCGGCTAGCCGCGCGTCACTGCGACATCTTGCGCATGCAACGCACAATCCGCTTGATCCCGGAATGAGAGGCATGTTGCCCGTCATATTGCCCCTGGACCTCGGATAGGCCACCATCCTCCCTGCGCGCACCACAACAAACAACAGCGCCGGGGAAACGCATGAGCAAGGACGCTCGGTTCGACTATGGCTGGGTCGTCGTCGGCGCGGGCGCGCTGATGACCTGCGTCGGCTTCGGCACCATGCTGGCGCTCGCGGTGTTCCTGCAGCCGATCTCGGATGCGATGGGCTGGTCGCGCGCCGGCGTCTCGGCGGCCGCGACGCTGGATTTCCTCTGCATGGGTTTTGCGGCATTCGCCTGGGGCGCGCTGTCCGACCGCTTCGGCACCCGCATCGTGGTGCTGGCCGGCAGCCTGCTGCTCGGGCTTGGCCTCGTGACGGCAAGCCAGGCGCAGAGCCTGTGGCAATTCCAGCTCTGCTTCGGCGTGCTGATCGGGATCGCCGCCGGCAGCTTCTATGCGCCGATGATGGCGCTTGCGAGCGCCTGGATCGACAAGCATCGCAGTCTCGCCGTCGCACTGGTGTCGGCCGGCATGGGCGTATCACCGGTGACGGTCGCGCCATCCGCAAGCTGGCTGATCACGGCCTATGACTGGCGCTTTGCTATGCTCGTGATCGGCATCGCCGCTTGGGCGCTGCTGATTCCGGCATCGTTCCTGGTGCGCCCGGCGCCGCAGGGATCGAACGTTGCGATCCCAACGGCCGGCAATGCGCCGCAAGCGGAATGGACCGTGGCGCAGGCGCTGCGCACGCCGCAATTCATCACGCTGGCACTGGCGCATTTCGCCTGCTGTGCGGCGCATTCGGGCCCGATCTTCCACATGGTGTCCTACGCCATGGTGTGCGGCATCGCGCCGCTCACCGCGGTCACGGTCTACAGCCTCGCCGGCTTCTCCGGGCTCGGCGGACGCCTGCTGCTCGGGGTGCTGGCGGACCGGCTCGGCGCCAAGCCGGTGCTGGTCGGCGGCCTGCTGGTGCAGGCGCTGTCGATCGCGACCTATCTCGCAGTGGCGCAACTCGGCGAGTTCTACGCGCTGTCTGTCGTGTTCGGCCTCGCCTATGGCGGCGTGATGCCGCTCTATGCCGTGCTGGTGCGCGAGTTCTTCGGCGCGCGCATCATGGGCACGGTGTTCGGCGCGGTGTCGGCTTTCGCGAGCCTCGGCATGGCGCTCGGGCCATGGGCCGGCGGTTACGTGTTCGACACGTTCCATGGCTACACGTGGCTGCACGCCGGTTCCTTCGCGATCGGCCTTGCCGCCGTCGCCGTGGCGCTGAGCTTCTCGACCAAGCGCCAGCCGTCGCTCGATCTCGGCCGCGCCGCCGCCTGAGCGAGGATGCATGCGTCGATCGCGCGCGGCCGCGAGCGATGGATAGCTGATCTGCGTCGGCGCCGCCCCGCCTTGCCCTCCTTTGCCGGATGGGCCACCATCGCCTCAACCCGCCCAACAAGAACGTCAGAAGGGGCGCCGAGGACACGCATGAACAAGCCGCAGGGAGTAGACCTTGTCGAGCGGGCGCGCGCGCTGGCGCCGCTGATCATGAGCGAAGCCGACGAGATCGAACGGACGCGGCGGCTGACGCCTTCCGTCACCGCGGCCCTCGTCGAGAACGGGCTGTATCGCGCACTGCTGCCGAAGCGTTTCGGCGGCGCCGAGGCGACGCTGGACGCGTTCATGCAGATGCAGGAGGAGATCGCCAAGGCCGATGCATCGACCGCCTGGTGCCTCGGCCAGTGCAGCGTCTGCGCCATGACCGCGGCCTATCTCGAGCCCGACGTGGCCCACGAAATCTTCAACACCGCGCCCGGCATCCTGGCCTGGGGCGCGATCGCCCATGAGGTGCGCGCCGAGCCCGGCGGCTACCGCGCCAATGCGCGCTGGGACTTTGCCTCGGGCTCGCGGCAGGCGAGCTGGCTCGGCGCCCATGTCCGCGTCGTCGAGGCCGATGGCTCACCGCGCAAGAAGGCCGACGGCGCGCCGGAGATCCGCACCATCCTGTTTCCGGTGTCGCAGGCTGTGATGTACGACGTCTGGGACGTGATCGGGCTGAAGGGCACCGGCACCGATTCCTATTCGGTCGACAACCTCTTCATTCCGGAGACATTCGCCGCGCTGCGCGACGACCCCAGCGCGTGCCGCGAACCGGGGCCGCTGTACAAGCTCTCCACCAACATGGTGTTCAGCATGGGCTTTGCCGCCACCTCGCTCGGCGTCGCGCGCGCCATGCTGGATGCGGCGACCGAGCTTGCCCGCGGCAAGACCCCGCAGGGCCTCAAGGCGATGCGCGACAACAACGCCGTGCAGGGCCAGATCGGCCGCACCGAGGCGAGCCTGCGCGCCGCGCGCGCCTATCTGTATGCGACGGCGAACGAGGTCTGGAGCGATCTCGCCCGTGGCGATCCGATCAGCGAGGCGCATCGCATCGCGATCCGCATCGCCTCGACCTGGACCATCCACCAGTCGGCCTCGGTGGTCGACATCGCCTATCACATGTCGGGCGCAACGGCGGTGTTCGCGAAGAATCCGTTCGAGCGACGGTTTCGCGACATGCATGCGATCGCACAGCAGATCCAGGCCCGCGACACCCAGTATGAGGACGCCGGCAAGGCGATCCTGGCGGGCAATCTCGGCGCGGCGCCGACGACGCGCTAAGGCGTGATGAAGTCAGATTGAACGAGGGCTCGTACTCATCAATCCGCCATGCCGACTCTGACATAGCCGGGTGACCACAGCATGTCGGTTTTGGGCCAATTGCGGAAGTTGCGCAGCTAAACGACGATGTCGGCGACTGCCATGATTGTCATTGAAGAATAAGTTCGATGCCGTCCGCTTCTTCGTTGCCGCCAGGGCAATGGCGCCGGATTATCTCGACAATCCAGTCAAAGACCGTAGGTCCTTCGTGTTTCAGCGCCTCAGCAAGGTAGTTCTCGACTGAAGCTGTGTTGGACGGGTGACATCGCTCCAGCCTTTTCCGCAGTTGGCGAGCAGTCTCGTCATATCCGAGAGTTCGCTTCGAGATCTCGTGGTTGTCCCAGCAGAAAATGAAGCCTTCTTCCGGCGTCCCAAAACCTCCCCGCAGAATGTCGTTAAAGGCGTCGAGATTTCTGCCCCACTCGGCACCTGGGATGATGCGAAGGCCAACTTGATCGTAAAATCCTTCCAACGTTGAAAATTCATAACCGTCAATATGCAGCTTCTGCTTCGAGGCCATCATGGATGTATCTCTGATACTTGGACTCGACGGGCTTAGGCGGTCAACCCGTGTACTGCTGCTTGGACCGGCGTCAGATGTATCATCTCTGATACCTGATGTCCGCATCGGGTCAAACGGAGACATCATATCGCCGCCACGGCGTCCGCCGAGAACTTCCGGTCTAGCCCGGAGAACGGACCTACTGAGGCCTCCTGCTCATGTGTCAAACGGGCCAAGCCGCTGACTTTGTGGCAAACAAGTTCTGGTCGACGGCGACCTCGTTATCTTGCTTTTCGGTTGCCGTGCATGGCGTCGCCGCAGCTGCTGCACCTGATCAGGGAGGAGAAGCGCGCTTGGACCTTAGCGAAGGCAGTGCCCGTCGTCATGATGCTCGCGTTACGGGACTCGCCATGGGGTCAGCCGTGGTATCCAGCGCGGGACATTGGCCCGAAAGTCCTCGTACTGCGCGCCAAATGTCTGCTTGAGCGTTGGTTCTTCGTACACCAAGACGAAGACGTGGAAAAAAAGCCAGAGCAGCGCGGCATACCAGAGGAGGCGCCAATCGCCGAATAAAAGTGCTTGACCAAAAATGACAGCAACGACCCCGACGTAAATCGGATTTCGTACGTGGCGATAGAGACCCGTGATCACCAGATTCTGTGTCGGCGCGATCGGGGCTGGCGTTCCCAGACCCTGCAGTGCAAACCGCGCGAACGAATCTACGACTCCGGGCACTCCGGCAATGATCAACATAAGTCCGATGGCGCGGGTTAGTTCAAAGCCAAAAAAAGCCGGCCGGAACTCCCAATGTGTGATCCACCATGGGACGAACCCCGCCAGCACCAAGGGCGCGACGACGAAGAACAGGGCAGAGCCCAGGATGGCAATCGCCTTCGACACGCGTAGCCCTGATACCAATGTTGCAATCCACGCTACTCCAACCAAGCGCGAACCGGAAGACGGGCCAAAAAGCTCCTTCCATCCAAAGCCCCATGTCGGAAGCGCCATGTCGGCTTGGGATCAATCGTCGTTTTGCAGTCGGCCAGCTACGTCCGGTCTTCCCTCGACTTCGGCGATGTCGCTGCACTGCGCCAGCTGACGCGGTGGGCCAATAGACGTCGTCGCCAATCATCAATACGATTTGAACCGAGCCTTTGAGAAACGCGAAAGAAAGGACCGCCTATAGGTTGCCGATGATCGAGCCACAAAAAATTACATGTGAGAACTGTCATGAGATGGCTTCCGTCGTATCCAACGCGCGGTGATGTGAAAGGTATTCTATTCATCGTCGCTCTCTTAGGTCTCATGGCTCTCATCTTCTATTGGTTTCCGAACTCCAAGCCTCACAATTATGGCTTCGGTCCGGACTGGGACTGCACCCCGGTCCCCAACGGCCAACCGATCTGCATAAGAAGGCTAGGTCGGTGACCGCCTGGCACGCTGGCGGGAAGAGACATGGCGATGAAGCGATGAGATACCGCCTTCCGCTCTCGCGAGGCTTGGTTGAGCTTGGGCTGGGTCTCGGCATTGAATGTTTTGCGGACCCACAACCATGACCCGGGATCTTGGCAAGACGCCCCCAACTGAGGGGACCCACGAGGCAGGTCTAGTGCCGATAGACAAGGAAGCTTCTCGCATCTGGCGCGGTCGGATCAGAGAAATTCTGAACCAGCAGTGGGATCCGATTGGCGGGTGCCCCGCCGACGAATACGATGCTTATGTTGGTACTATCGCCGCCATGGTCCGCGATAATATGACGGACGATGCCCTGATGAAATATTTGGAATGGGCTGAAGCCGTGCATATGGGCTTTGGTCGGTTTGATTCCGAGCGCGCTCGGATGGTCATCGCATCAATAAGAGCACTAGGTGCCGCACCATAGACGGGTTTTGATATGGAAGGGCCGCCAAGTGAGGCAGGCTCAGCCCATCGGCCTGTGAACCAGGAAACAGAAAGTCTCGCTCTGAACTGGCCAGAGCGCGTACTCATCAATCCGCCATGCAGCTCTACTGCAATTGTGTTTGTGCACAGCGTGCCAGGTTGGCCCTGACCACGAGGTGATGAAAGGGCCTGATCGCGTTGAGGTAGGTGAAGCCAAGGGCATTGTGGGTATGCACAACGGTCGTCGCAATGAGCAACGTGCCTGTTGGAGAATGGCGTCGGAGCAGAGATAGCCGGAAGTCCAGGTGTCGGTCATCGGTACCGAGCACAATTTCGTCCTTGCCCTCCCAGTGCACCGGGAAGAAGTCCACCCGTTCATGGCTGTCCGGGAACGTCCTGACCGTATCGGAGGTCTTGATGCCAAAGGGCGTAACCATGGCGTCGCGCAGCGCGATCAACGTCTTCTGCCACGCGGGTGGATTGACGAGTGTCCGCGTCGCCAGCTCGCGCATGCTCGACTGTTCCGATGCACTCAAGTCAATGCTGTAGCTATCGAGTAAACTGGCGTTCTCGTACCAGCTCGCAACGACACTTTCCGACGGCGGCGTCGTCCGGCGTACCTGCGGTTTGCGGTCTAAACCCATGCCCATGATGATGTCACCTATTCAAGGGGCCAACAGGAAGAGCCATTCCCAGTTTTAGACGCGAGTAATTTCCCGACGCCGAGCGCGCAACTCGTCGCTGGTTTGCAGGCCTTCAATCCTACGGTGGCCGGCGCGGGGTCTCAAGGCCGATCTGCGCGTTGCAGCATTGATCGCACGAACGATAGAGGGGTCAATGTTCGAGGCTTAATCACGCTCAAACCGCGAGGGACTGATTGCGGCCAGCTGCATGGAGAAGGAAGTCCGCATTGGGTCAAAAGCCGTCGATCGCGACCGAACCCAGGGACTTCCGGTTCACGTCGGAGAGCCGACGTTCTCGAAGGTCATTCAGACCATCAGCTATGCGCCAACAACCGACATGCATCGGATATATGGCCTAGCCTTCCCGACCGGCATCCAGAATATCGAGCACCGGGCAATCGGGTGTAGCGCCTTCAGAGCATCGAGCGACCGTTTCCGCCAAGATGGCTTCGAGCTTGACGAGGTCGGAGAGCTTACTCCGAACGCTCGCCAGATGAGCGCTCGCTATCTTGTGCACGTCGGCGCAAGATGCACGTTCTGGACCTCCCAAGGCCAGCAGGGCTCGAATTTCCTCAAGCGTGAAGCCGAGGTCACGGGAGCGCCGGATGAACGCCAACGACCGCTTTTCGGTTGGCCCATAGACCCGCCGCCCGCTTGCGGTGCGTGGGGGCGGTGGCAGCATTTTGATGCGCTCGTAATAGCGGATGGTCTCGATGTTCACGCCGCTATGCTTGGACAACTCACCGATTGAGATGTTTTCGGCTCCCGGAGACGTGATGGTCCGCATGAAATCGTCCTTGATCCTGTAGTCGCTACAGGATGTACGGTTTAGCCCATGACAATCAATCAAGCTGATCACATTGGCGACAACCGGCGGCGGCAAGGTCTCATAGCGGCAGGTGGGCTGCTCGGGGCGCTCGCGGCCTCGTCCTGTTGCATCTTGCCCCTGATGCTGTTCGGCCTTGGGGTCAGTGGGGCATGGATCGGGAATTTCACCCAGCTTGCAGCCTATCAGCCATACTTCATCACCGCGACGCTTGCGCTTCTCGGATATGGCTATTGGCTAGTTTACCGCGCATCAACGCGCGCCTGCGCTGACGGTGAGGCCTGCGCACGCCCGCTGCCGAGCCGCATCGTCAAGACAAGCCTCGTCCTCGCAACGATCCTCGTCGTCGCCGCGCTCGGCCTCGACTTCATCGCGCCGCTCTTTCTCAACTCGTGACCGGAGATCTTCCCATGAACAGGCACCCCCTCGCCGCCGCAGCATTCGCCCTCGGTATCATCGCGTCGTCTTCAGCGATGGCGGCAGAGAAAACCCTTACATTGGCTGTAAAGAACATGGATTGCGCGGCCTGTCCTTCGATCGTCAAGGGCAGTCTGGAAGCCGTCCCCGGCGTTGCGAAAGTAGCGGTGTCCTACAAGGACAAGACGGCAACGGTCATCTATGACGATGCCAAGGCTGATGTGAGCCAACTTACCTCGGCGACCACGAAGGCGGGTTATCCATCCGCACCCAAGAGCTGATCCGATGCTACTTCAATCGACCATCACCTGTCCGCACTGTGCCATCGCCAAAGCCGAGACCATGCCAACCGACGCCTGTCAGTTCTTCTACGAATGCACCGGCTGCGGAACAAAGCTAAAGCCCAAGGCGGGCGATTGCTGCGTGTTCTGCTCCTACGGCTCGGTGCCCTGTCCGCCAATCCAGGCAGTCCGTTCTGGCGAGCCGGGGGCCGCCTCCTGCTGCACGTGAACCGGCGATGACCAACGTGCCAACCCAAACCTCCCGCGACTGGCTTGGCGGCGTTTACACCAGCTCGCTGGCGTGGTGGATCCCCAAAGCAGCTATCTTTGCCAGTCTATTTGTCTCCGTATCTTTTCGCACCGTAATCTGGATCGTCGCCCTCGTCTGGATGGGCACCGCGTGCTTGTTGAATGCGAAGCGCTGTAGTCGGACGCACTGCCGATACACTGGACCTTTTTATCTTGCGATGATCGTACCTGTTGTCGCGTTGGGCACTGGGGTCGTTGCCGCGGGAATCTACGGATGGATCGGCTTGGGCGTATTCACTGTCGGCGGCAGCGGGCTCATCTGGTGGGCCACGGAACGGACATGGGGCAAGTTCTCTTAGGCTGAGAGGCCGGACGTCGCTCACTGCGCGACGTCCGCTTCGGGTCATTCTCGACCGATTTCAACGTGGCTTCGCGATGTCCGCTTATTCTCTGGAAGCGGACATCGGACCGCTGGCGTTTACGAGTACCCGCCCTAACGACCGCGACGACGCTGCGCTCCCTCTCCCGCTTGCGGGGAGGGCTGGGGTGGGGGTATCGCCGCGAATCCCGTCGTGCATGGTACGAAAGTAGGCACCGGCGACAACGGTCGCGGTACGAATATCGGCGGCAACAACACCCGGTTGTTAAGCTTTTTCTGGGATTTTGCGCCCGGCGCTAATGCCTGGAGTTCCGCTGGTCCCATGTTCAAGCTTCGATCGATTGCCGCCCGCCTGATCCTGGCGATCTCACTGACCGTTGCCGTCGCCTGCGCCATCCTCGGCAGCTTCTGCATCAGCCAGCAGCGCACGTTGACGCGGCTCGCGCTCGATCAGCAGCTCAAGCTGCAATATGACAGCGTGATTGCAGCGATCGAATACGAAGGTCGCGCCGCGCTGGCGGTCTCGGCCGTGATCGCCGCCCTGCCGCCGGTCGAAGATGCCATTGCCAAGGGCGACCGCGAGGGCCTCGGAAAGCTGCTCGGGGCGCCCTGGGCGGCGATGAAGGCGCAAGGCATTCCGCTGATCTCGTTCTGGCAGGCGCCGGCAACCAGCTTCTACCGTGTCCATGCGCCAAAGCTGTTCGGCGACGACGCCTCCACGCGGCGCACGACGGTGGTGGAATCGATCAAGGCCGGCAAGCCGATCGTCGGCGTCGAGCCCGGCCGCGAAGCGCTGTCGATCTTCGGCATGACCCCGGTCATGCATGACGGCAAGACGCTGGCCAATGTCGACGTCGGCGCCGCGTTCGGCAAGGAATTCGTCGACCGCGCCAAGAAGCGCTTCGGCATCGACCTCGCCGTGCATTCGTTCGACGGTCAGAGCTTCAGGCGGCTGTCCTCGACCTTCGGCGACACCGTGGTCGCGACCCCGGACGAGCTCAAGAGCGTGATGAACGGCGCAGCCCTGTTGCGCGACGCGAAGCTCGACGGCCATGCGGTGGAGCTCTATCTCGGGCAGATCAAAAACTATGCCGGCGAACCGGTCGCCGTGCTCGAGATCATCAAGGACACCAGCGATTATGAAGCCGCCGCGGCGAGCGCGCAGCGCAATCTGATCCTCGGCACCGTCGCGATCCTGGCCGCGGCCGTGTTGCTCGCATTCCTGCTCGGCCGCGGCCTGTCACGGCCGCTCACCGCGATCACCGCGGTCATGAACCGGCTGTCCAGCGGCGACACCAGCGTCACGATATCAGGCAGCGAGCGGCGCGACGAGCTCGGCACGATGGCCAAGGCGGTCGACGTGTTCCGCCGCGGCATGCTCGAAACCTCCTCGCTGCGCGATGCACAGGAGGCCGACAAGCTGAAGGCTGCGGCCGACAAGCAGGCGCTGCAGCGGCAGATGGCCGACCGCTTCGAATCCGACGTCAAAGGCATGGTCGCCGCCGTCGCGCAGTCGTCGAGCGCCATGCAGCGCGTCGCGGGCGAGATCACCACCAGCGTCAACGGCACTTCTGAGCGGACCGCGGCTGCAGCCGCCGCGTCCGAGGAGGCGTCGGCCAGCGTCAATGCGGTCGCAGCCGCCACCGAAGAGCTGGCGTCCTCGATCACCGAGATCGGCCGCCAGGTCACCCATTCCAGCCGCGTCGCCGACAATGCCGTGGCCAAGGCGGCGGAAACCACCGAGATGGTGACGAGCCTTGCCGCATCCGCGGAGAAGATCGGCGACGTGCTGCGCCTGATCAGCGCGATCGCCAGCCAGACCAATCTGCTGGCGCTCAACGCCACCATCGAGGCTGCGCGGGCCGGCGAGGCCGGCCGCGGCTTTGCCGTGGTCGCAGCCGAAGTGAAGGGGCTGGCGAGCCAGACCGCGAAGGCGACCGAGGAGATCGCCGGCCAGGTCGGCGCGATCCAGTCCGCCACCGGCAATTGCGTCAGCGCGATCGGCGACATCAGCGGCACCATCCGCGAGATCTCGGGCATCGCCACCGCGATCGCGGCCGCCGTCGAGCAGCAGGACTCGGCGACGCGGGAGATCGCCCGCAGCGTCCAGCAGGCGTCCTCCGGCACCGTCGAGGTCTCCGCCAACATCGCGGGCGCGAGCGAAGCCGCCGGCCAATCGCGCGCCCTCACCGGCAATGTGCTGGATACCTCGAGCCAGCTCGGCGATCACGCCTCCGCGCTGTCGCACAGCGTCGACACGTTCCTCGCCGGCCTGCGCAACGCGGCCTGAGCGGCGGGCTATGTGACGTTCAAGGCGCTATGGTAGATTGACGCGATACGTCGTCCTCGCGGAGCCCACCATGCGCAAGCCGGCAACATCGACCAGCAAGGCGGCACGACGTCCGCAAGCGAAAGCGGCAGATGCGCTGTTCGACGCTTACCCTGCCCCCGTCAGGGCCAAGCTGCTGGCGCTGCGGCGTCTGATCTTCGACACCGCGAAGACAACCAGGGGCGTCGGCGCGCTGGAAGAGACGCTGAAATGGGGGCAGCCGAGCTACCTCACGCCGGAGACCGGCAGCGGCAGCACAGTCCGGATCGATCAGGTGAAGCCCGCCGCCGACCAGGTCGCGGTCTACTTCCACTGCCAGACCAATCTGGTCGAGACCTTCCGCGAGCTCTATCCCGAGCTCAGCTACAGCGGCAACCGCGCGATCCTGCTCGATGTCGCGGCCAAGCTTCCGGAGCCCGCGCTGCGCCACTGCGTTGCGCTGGCGCTCACCTATCATCAGAAGAAGCGGACGACAGATAGCGCGGCCTAGCTCCACGTCATTGCGAGCAGCGAAGCGACGAAGCAATCCATCCAGCCGGGCGTGAGGCTACGGCGTGTATCCATCATTCGGGGATGTCCGCTTTCGAGGCGAAGCGGACACGCGGCGCAGACCGCGGGATGTCGCCTTGTGACCCCTTCCAGACATGGGCCTCACGGGCCCGCGCCCTCAGCCGATGACCCCGCAATTTACCGATCCCCGCATTTGGACTAGGCTCTAATGCATAGGGCAATGCGCGCGATGTTACGTCTCGGCCAAAGGGGGAAAAGTCATGCCCGAACCGAACACCCAGTATGCTTGGAGTGATGCCGACGCCTATGAGGCATTCATGGGGCGCTGGAGTGGACTCCTCGCTCCGATATTCATCGACTTCACGGGTATAGCCCCGGGCGCGCGCGTGCTCGACGTCGCTTGCGGGACCGGCGTGTTGTCGAAAGCCCTCGCGGAAGCAGGTGCGAGTGTGATCGGCGTTGATGCCTCGGCAGGATACCTGGCCGGCGCGCGTAGTCATAGGACTCACCCCAATATCACATACCAGGATGGCGACATTCGCCGGATGCAGTTCACCGACAACTCCTTCGATGCAGCCGTTTCGACGCTCGCGCTGGATGTGCTCCCAGAGATCGAGCAAGTGGTTTCCGAGATGAACCGCGTCACCCGCCCCGGCGGCATTGTAGCCTCGGCCGTGCATCAGTTCCTCGGTGGCATGACCGCGTTCGACCTCGTGATCAACACAGCGGCCGTTCTCGATGCCAGCATCCGCGAAGTGCGAGACGCTCGGGCGGGCCGTCAGCAATTCTGGCCGAATGGACAGGCGGCGCTGTGGCGGAAGATGGGCCTCGTAGATGTTGCGGAGATTCCTGTCGTCGTAGATTGCGAGTATCCGTCGTTCGCCGATTATTGGGCAACGTTTACGAGCGGTCAGGGCATCGTCTCTAGATATCTGATGGCTCTCTCGGACGATGTGCAGAGAACCGTGCAGGAGCATGTTCGTGGTGGATATCTGCTTGGCCGGCCGGACGGGCCGCGGTCCTTCCCCATGATGTTCCGCGCGGTGCGAGGGATGGTGCCGAACTGACGGCGAGACCGGTCGGGTAGTACGCGCTCAAAAGAGCGCGATCACCAGACTTGCGGTACAGACGCCCGCGACATTCGAACTTGTCATCGACTTCAAAGCCGCAAAAGCGCTCAGTGCCACCATCCGCAGGCAATCCCTAGCCGCGCCGACGAGCTGATCGAATGTCGTCTTTTGGCGCTTTGCGGACATTCACTTAGGCATCGTCGATGTCTGTTTTTGAGGGCAACCAGGACCTCGCTATTCCCGCGCTAGCGCGTACCGGCTTTGTGAGTACACGCCGTAGATGGATTGCTTCGCGGAGCCTGTCATCCGGCGGCGCTTCGCGCCGACCGGGTGGCTCGCAATGACGCGGTGAAGGCGGCTTCGCTACGCCGCCGTGGCGACGCGCTGCGCCTTCAGCAGGCTGATGACCTCGGCATTCGGCCGCGCGCGGCTGAACAGAAAGCCCTGGCCCTCGTGGCAGCCCTCGGCGCGCAGGCAGCTCAACTCCGCCTCGGTCTCGACGCCCTCCGCGGTGATGGTGACGCCGAGCCCGACGCCGAGGCTGACGATCGAACGCACGATCGCCTGCGCGTCCGGGTTCGCGCCGAGGTCGCGCACGAACGACTGGTCGATCTTGATCTTGTCGAACGGAAAGCTGCGCAGGTAGCTCAGGCTCGAATAGCCGGTGCCGAAATCGTCCATCGACATCCGCACCCCGAGCGCGCGTAGCGCATGCAGCGTTGCCAGCACCTGGCTGCTCTTCTCGAGCAGCAGCGTCTCGGTGATTTCGAGCTCGAGCCGTCGCGCCGGCAGGCCGGATTGCCGCAGCGCATCGGTGATCAGCGCCAGCAGATTGCCGGTGCGGAATTGCAGCGGCGACAGATTGACCGCGACGCGCACGTCGTCGGGCCATTGCGCCGCGTCCCTGCAGGCGCGATGCAGCATCAGCGCGCCCAGCGGATTGATCAGGCCGGTCTCCTCGGCCACCGGGATGAACTCGCCGGGCGAGATCATGCCGCGCTCCGGATGCGGCCAGCGCACCAAGGCCTCGAAGCCGGTGATGCGTCCGCTGGTGAGATCGACCAGCGGCTGGTAATAGGGCCGCAAGCCCTCGTTCTGGATCGCGTCGCGCAGATCGATCTCGATCTTGCGGCGGCTCTGCGCGCGCGCATCCATCTCGGCTTCGAAGAACGAGAAGGTGCCGCGGAATTCGCTCTTGGCGCGCGACAACGCCATGTCGGCGCTCTTCAACAGCTTCTCGGAATCCTCGCCGTCGCCGGGCGACATCGCGATCCCGATGCTGGCGCCGACCACCACCGAATGGCCGTCGAGCAGATAGGGCTCGCCGATCGCATCCAGGATCCGCCGCGCCAGCAGCACCGCGTCTTCCGGCCGCATCACGCCGCCCTGCACGATGGTGAATTCATCGGAGTTGAGCCGGGCCAGCGCGTCTTCCTCGCGCAGCGTCGAGCGCAGCCGCTTGGCGACCCCGCGCAACAGCTTGTCGCCGATGCCGTGGCCGAGCGTGTCGTTGACCGCCTTGAAATTGTCGAGCCCGAGCATCAGCACCGCGACCTTGTCGGTCGAGCGGCGGGTGTGCTGCAGCATATCTTCCATCTGCTGGCGCAGCAGATTGCGGTTCGGCAGGCCGGTCAGGCTGTCGTGCTGGGCCATGAAGGCCAGCCGCGCCTCGGCGCGCTTGCGCTCGGTGATGTCCATCAGCGCGAGCAGCATCGCCGGCTGGTCGCCATGCATCAGCTGGCGCGAATAGATCGCAAGGTCGATCAGCGTGCCGTCGGCGCGCACATGCTTCCAGGTCCGCGCCGCCTGCTCGTCGCTGCTGCGGCCAGCGGCCCAGGGCAGCTCGGCATCGAACGCCTGCAGGCTCTTGATCGTCATCTTCTCGAATTCGGCGCGGACATAGCCGTAATGCGCGATCGCGGCGTCGTTGACCGCCAGAATCTTCTCTCCGTCGAGCGCGCACAGGATCATCGGCACCGGATTGCCGTCGAACAGCAGGCGGAACGAGGCCTCGCGCTGTTTCAATTCGGTGATGTCGACGCGCAGGCCGACGATGCCGCCGTCCGCGGTCAACCGCTCCTCGATCAGCACCACGCGGCCATCGGCCAGGACCTGCTCGTGCCGCTCGCCCGGCCGGTACATCTTCTCGAGCCGCTCGGCGATCCACTCTTCCTCGCGCCCGGCCGCCTCGGGATAGTCGCCGCGCGCGACGCCGACGCGGATGGTGTCTTCCAGGCGCGCACCTTGCTCGAACAGGTCGGAACTGCGCTTGTAGATTTCCGAGTATTTCTTGTTCCAAAGGGTGTAGCGGCCTTCGGGGTCCAGGAACACGATGCCTTGCGGCAGGATGTCGATCGCCTCGCGCAGCCGCGCATTGGACTTGCGGGCCTCGGCGATCGCGGCATCGGCCTGCGCGCGCTGGCGCACCAGTTCGCCGATCTCGACGGCGGTCCGGCGCGAACTGCCGGACAGCTTCGGCATCGGTCTGGGCCGGCGGCCCTGAGGACCGGACAGTTTGGCCTGCTTCGGTTTCTTGATCTTTTTCGGCCGCATCATCGGTATTGTACGCCCCACGCGCATTCCAGTTCGGCGACATTTCTGCGATAAGTGTCTGAAAAATTGGTATCTCTCGGCGAATAGCTGCGCTGCCTGAGAAAGCCGTAGCTGCCTGCTTTGGAGGCGAGCTCACGCCGAACGCGAGGGGCCGGCGCTGCGCAAGCGCCACTGCGCGCAGATTTGCAGCGTGGAAGCGCCGGAGCGTGGTGAAGGAAGGGTAAACCAACGTCCGCCTGCACAGTGAATGCGCCGAAAACGCTGCACGCGCATCAATGTTTGCCAGCGTGTGACAGGGTTATCACGAGGTAAAGGCACGACCGGATTCACATCGTCCTGCGGAGCTGGTTTAGTTGGTGATCTCGATCCGCGTGCCGCTGCGCCCATTGCGCTCGACCAGCCCATAGAGCTGTGCGGCGTGCGAGGGATGCAGGCGTACGCAACCATGCGAGGCCGGTCCACCGAGACGCGTGAGCTCGTAGGTGCCGTGGATGGCGAAGCCGCCGTGGAAGAAGATCGCGTACGGCATCGGCGAGTTGTAGTACTTCTTCGAATACCAGCGGCGCGCCAGCATCTGCGGACGGAACACGCCGTTCGGCGTGCCGTAGCCGCGGCGCCCGGTCGACACCGGCCAGTTGTAGCGCGGCGCGCCGTCGACGCTCACCGCCATGCGCTGCGACGATTTATCGATGTGAACGACGATGTCGGCTTTCGCCGGAGAGAGCGCCAATGTCGACGCGGCAATCGCGGCGGCAAACGCCAGCCGTACGCAACATACGCTTGTCATAACAACGCCTGCCTGAAAATTATTGCGCGCATGATGTCGCCTGCAACGCGTACTTGTAAAGTGGCGTGGATCACATGCGAGCCGGGAAGCCGCGGGTCATCTTAATCCGCCTTGTGGGCGATCAAGCAAATGGGATGAAAGCGCGGTTCGCCTGCTTCGAATCCATGTTAGCCTTGCGCAGACAGAGTGATCCGAATGACACCCCGCCTGCGTCTGATCCCGCTCCTGATCTCGACCCTCCTCGCCTGCACCATCTCCGCGCGTGCGCAGGACAAGGGTTCGCTCAATCCGCAGCCATTGCCGCCGCTCGCTAACCCTAACGATCCAACGATCGGGGCGAAGCAGCTGTTCGCGCGCAAGGTGCTGCCGGCGGCGATGCCGACCCAATCGATCGGCGGCTACACCAAGGGCTGTCTCGCCGGCGCCGCGCAGATGCCGCTGAACGGCGACACCTGGCAGGTGATGCGCCTGTCGCGCAACCGCTATTGGGGTCACCCCAACATGATCGCGCTCCTGAAGCGGCTTGCAGCCAACGCGCACAAGGACGCCGGCTGGCCCGGCATCCTGGTCGGTGACATCGGCCAGCCGCGCGGCGGTCCCGCGCTGTCAGGTCATGCCAGCCACCAGATCGGGCTCGACGCCGATATCTGGCTGACGCCGATGCCCGATCGCAAATTGTCGCGCGAGGACCGCGAGGAGATGTCGGCGGTGATGATGGTGCGCGACGACCGGCTCGATATCGATCCGCGCGTGTTCACGCCGGCTCATGTGCTGGTCCTCCGCGACGCGGCGCGCGAGCCTGCCGTGCAGCGCATCTTCGTCAACCCGGCGATCAAGAAGGCGCTGTGCCGCGAGGCCAAGGGCGACCGCGGTTGGCTGTCAAAGATCCGGCCGTGGTGGGGCCACGACTACCACTTCCACATCCGCATGCGGTGTCCGTCCGGCAGCCCCGCATGCGAGGGGCAGAAGGCGCAATCGGAGGGCGAAGGCTGCAAGCCGTCCGATCTCGCCTTCTGGTTCAAGGATTCGGTGCTGCATCCGAAGCCACCGCCAAAGCCGCCGAAACCTCGCCCGCCGATGACGCTGGCGCAGATGCCGGCGGCCTGCAAGACGGTGCTGAACGCAGCCGACGCCAAGCAATAATACTCAGAGCAATAACATCTTTGTCAGGCGGCTTTTCCGGCCGGCACGAACTGCGTTATGATTGCGCGTCGTCGCGCCGTAAGCGCGTTCGAGCGATGGATCGGGGCCGCTGATCTCTCTTCATCCGTCACAATTGCATTGGACCAGTCATGCGCAAATCGCTCCTCGCCGCATCGCTCCTGCTTGCCTCAGTTCCCGCCTTCGCGGCGGAAGAGCCGAGCGGCTGCGACAAATTCAAATGGTCGATCGACCGCGCGCGCACCGCGCTCAGCGCGCCCGATCGCGCCAAGCTTGCCTCGGGCAGCGAACAGGCCGCATTGCCGCCGACCGCCATCACGCTGGCGCTGGTCGCGCCCGGCGATGCCAAACTGCCGAGCCCGCCGGAACGCGCGCCGAAGGACGGCACCTTCGCCGGCTTCACCAGCTTCAAGGCCGCACCGAAGGCCGGGCTCTATACCGTCAGCCTGTCGGCCGGGGCCTGGGTCGACCTGGTGCAGGACGGGCATTTCCTGAAGCCGAAGGCGTTCAGCGGCGCGACCGACTGCGACGGTATCCGCAAGACCATGAAATATGACCTCGCCGCCAGCCCCTTCGTGCTGCAGGTCAGCGGCTCCAAAGAGAACTCGCTGTCGATCGCGATCCAGCCGTCGGATGAATAGGACTGCCCGTTAGACAAAGGGTCGCCTTTACCGTAAGTCCCAGCCTGCTATGTTTGCAGTGCGATATCCCCGAGGACCGTAAGTCCTTCGGGGACCAGCGGAACAGCGCTTCCGTCCGTCGCGCCCAGAACCCACCCAACGCCTGGTTTGCGCGCGCCTGTCCGTGCGCGAGCTCGCACGGAGCGCTTTCCATGTCACGACTTTCGATTTCAAGGCTTGCAGTTTCAAGGCTTGCCGGACTTTTCACTGCCTTCGTCATCCTGCTCGGCGCGATCCATTCGCCCGCACGAGCCGAGGACAAGACCCTCACCGTCTTTGCCGCCGCCTCGATGAAGAATGCGCTCGACGAGATCGACGCGGCCTACACCGCCAAGACCGGCGTCAAGATCAGCGCCAGCTATGCCGCGAGCTCGGCGCTGGCCAAGCAGATCGAGCAGGGCGCGCCGGCCGACGTGTTCGTCTCCGCCGATACCGACTGGATGGACTATGCGATCAAGCAGAAGAACATCAATGAGCCGACGCGGGTCAACCTGCTCGGTAATTCGATCGTGCTGATCGCGCCGAAGGACTCCATGATCAGCAACGTCAACATCGGACCGGGCTTCGATCTCGCCAAGCTCGCCGGCGACGGCAAGATCGCCACCGGCGACGTCAAGGCGGTGCCGGTCGGCAAATACGCCAAGGCCGCGCTCGAGAAGCTCGGCGCCTGGCAGGCCGCGGAGCCGAAATTCGCGATGGCGGAAAGCGTTCGCGCGGCAATGACGCTGGTGGCGCGCGGCGAAGCCGTGCTCGGCATCGTCTATTCGACCGACGCCAAGGTCGAGCCGGGCGTCAAGATCATCGGCACCTTCCCGGCCGACACCCATCCGGCGATCATCTACCCAGTTGCGGCGACCACGACCGCCAAGCCCGAGACCGCCGACTATCTCGCCTTCCTGCGTTCGTCCGCGGCGAAGACGATCCTGGAGAAGTACGGCTTCAAGTTCCTGATCAGCCCGACGACTTGAGCGTGTTCGAGATCTCGCCGACCGAATGGACGGCGATCCTGCTGTCGCTGCGGGTCGCCGTCATCGCAACGCTGGTGGCGACCCCGTTCGGGATCGCGCTGGCCTGGCTGTTGGCGCGGCGCGATTTCTGGGGCAAGTCGCTGCTTGATGCCGCCGTGCATCTGCCGCTGGTGCTGCCGCCCGTCGTCACGGGCTATCTGCTGCTGCTGACCTTCGGTAAACGCGGACTGGTCGGCGGCTGGCTGGCCGATCATCTCGGCATCGTGTTCGCGTTCCGCTGGACCGGCGCTGCGCTCGCCTGCGGCGTGATGTCGTTTCCGCTGCTGGTGCGCCCGATCCGGCTTTCGATCGAGGCGGTCGACCGCCGCCTCGAGCAGGCCGCCGAGACGCTCGGCGCCGCGCCCTGGCGGGTGTTCGCAACGGTGACGCTGCCGCTCGCGCTGCCGGGCGTGCTGGCCGGCATGGTGCTCGGCTTTGCCAAGGCGATCGGCGAGTTCGGCGCGACCATCACCTTCGTCTCCAACATTCCCGGCGAGACCCAGACCATTTCATCGGCGATCTATTCGCTGATCCAGACGCCTGACGGCGACACCGCCGCGGCGCGGCTCGTGATCATCTCGATCGTGCTCGCGGTCGGCGCACTGGTCGCGGCCGAAGTGTTCGCGCGCCGCGCCACCGCGCGCCTGCACGGACAATAGCGATGCTGCGCGTCGACATCACCAAGCAGCTCGGCGAATTTACGCTCGCGGCATCATTCACCAGCGAGGGCCGCGTCACCGGCCTGTTCGGCGCGTCCGGCTCTGGCAAGACCTCGCTGATCAACACCATCGCCGGGCTGGTTCGTCCTGATCGCGGCACCATCGTGATCGACGGCGAGACGGTTGACGATACGTCGGCAGGCATCCATGTCCCGACCTACCGGCGGCGCATCGGCTACGTCTTCCAGGACGCCCGGCTGTTTCCGCATCTCGATATCAGGCAGAACCTCGATTACGGCCGCCGCATGAACGGCCTCACCGAGGATCCTGCGCAACACAAACGCGTCGTCGATCTGCTCGACATCGGCGCCCTGCTCGACCGCCGCCCCGGAAAGCTCTCCGGCGGCGAGCGGCAGCGCGTCGCGCTCGGCCGGGCCCTGCTGTCCAAGCCGCGGCTGCTGCTGCTCGACGAGCCGCTGGGCGCGCTCGACGAAAGCCGCAAGCTCGAGATCCTGCCCTATCTGGTGCGGCTGCGCGACGAGGCCGGCGTCCCGATGGTCTATGTCAGCCACGACGCGGCCGAGCTTCGCCAGCTCGCCACCCAGATCGTGATGCTGCGCCGCGGCCAGGTCACCGCGTTCGGCGGTGTTAAGGTGTTGACGGGCGGCGCGTAGCTGGCCGTTTTTCCGAAAGTCGGCATAAGATAGCCCATCTTGTCTGCTAGGCCCGGATCGGGACATCCGATCGGGCATGGGGAAAGGTGCACTTTGCGACTGACTGGCTGGGTATTGCTGCTGATCGGCGGGCTGCTGTGCGCCACGATTGCGTGGGCCGCGCTCGGCTTCCTGCTGATGGGCATCGGCCTGATCTCGCTGCAGGTCGCCGAGCGCCGCCGACGCCTCGGTGATGATGCCGCGCCGGCCGGGGCTGGCGGATTTACCCCACCGCGCCTCAGCGCCGGGCTACAGCCGCCGACCCTCGACCCGGTCAGCGGTCAAGACACTGGCCAGGACAACGGCCAGGGCACCGGACCGCAGCGCCAGCCGCGCCGGGTGGCCTGGCCCGACAAGAAGGGCGACGCGCCCTACGACCGGCAGGCCTGGCGCCGGCTGGTCGAGAGCGATCCTGATCTCGCCCAGCTTGCCGAGGTGCTGGCCGATTACGGCCCGCAATATGTCGATGAACTCGCGGCCAGCTATCTCGCCGCCCCCGACAAGAGCCGCCTGGGCGCGATCGTCGACGGCATCATCGCGCGCGCCCGCGACGGCCAGCCGGCCCCGCCGCCCGCACCGGTCGAAGCGTCGCGGCCACCGCCGCTCCGGCCGGAGCCAAAGCAGGTGGCCGCCCCTGGCGCCAAGCCAGCGGCTTCGCCGAGCAATCCCGCCGATGCACTGGAAGCGTCCCTGCTCGCCACGGTCGAGGAGGCTTCCGCCAGGATGGCCGCCGAACGCGCGGGTCTCTTCAAGCCTGGCAAGGAGCTTAATAAGGAGCCTGGCAAGGCCACCGACAGCCGGCCGTCGACGGCGAGCCAGCAAGAACCGCTGTTCGGTCGCGCACCCCGGGACGCGAGGCCTGCCGAGCCGCCGCCAATGCCAGCGGCACCGCCGCCGGTCCCGACCGAGACGCCCGCCGACCTCGAAGCATCGTTGATCGCCGCCGTCAGCGAGGCCGCCGCCAGACGGGCGGACACATTCAAGCCGGGGGCAGAGCCAACGCCGCCGCAGCGCGAGCCCGAGATCCGCGCCGGCGCCCAGCCCGTTGCGCCTCCGCCCGCCAACACGCCGCCTGCAAAGACACCGCCTGCAAAGACACCGGCCGACCATCTTGACGAAACGCTGCTCGCAGCGCTGGCCGAGATTTCCGGCCAGAAGTTCAAGGACGAGCCGAAGCCGGACGCTGCGTCCAAGGACCCGCCGGGGGACGACGGCCTGTCCGACATGATCAAGAAGTTCGCCCCGGATTCGAGCTTCCTGCGCAAGCAGTAGCGGCGCCGGTCTTATTCTGACGCGTTTTCTTCACGCGAACCGGCATCCACTTCGCTCGCAAACGCTTCAGACGCCGGCGACCGACGCCCAGATATCGGCGAGCTTGCGCCGAACGGTCTGCATCCGCGTCTGCGGTGCGACCTCCTCATCTTCCTCCGGCAGGCGCAGACCGACGACATTGACGCGGCCGCCGCTGATGCTGCGCGCCACCAGCACGATTTCGTCGAGCGCGAGCTCGGCACCTTCCTTCGGCGCGCGGTCGAGATTGACGTCGAAATAATCCGCCAGCGTCAGCTTGGCCTGATGCTCGTCAACCTTGACGCCGTAGATCTCGGCGAGCTCGCCGAGCGTATGCTCGCCCGACACCATGAAGTCGCCGAGCAGATGCGGATCGGGAGCTGACGACGGCGCCATGTCGACGAAGAAGCGGTCGAGCGCCTCGGCGCGCTCCGGCGGCGCCAGCAGGTAGATGTAGTCGCCGGGCGCGACCGGATCGGCTTCGACCGGTGTCAGGATCCGCTCGTCGCGGATCACCAGCGTCGGCTTCGACCAGGACGGGATCAGCCCGCGGCGGAAATACAGGCTCTTGGGCCGCACCGGATAGCCGACCAGCTGCTGCTCGAGCTGACCGGGCAGATCCAGCTCGACACGGCGCGGGCCGCGTTCGGCGCGCGGCAGCGCGACGTGCAGCCGCCGCGCCGCCGGCGCCAGCGTCCAACCCTGCAGCAGCAGCGAGATGATGACGACGACGAAGGCGACGTCGAAATAGAGATAGGCCTTCGACAGGCCGACCAGCATCGGGATCGAGGCCAGGAAGATCGCGACCGCGCCGCGTAAGCCGGTCCAGGCGATGAAGACCTTCTCCCGCCAGTTGAACTTGAACGGCGCAAGACAGATCAGCACCGCCAGCGGCCGCGCCACCAGCATCAGCGCGAACGCCACCAGCACCGCGCCGCCGGCGCTGGAGAGCAGGCGATGCGGCGACACCAGGAGGCCGAGCAGCACGAACATCACGATCTGCGCCAGCCAGGTCGCGGCGTCGAGGAACGTCACCACCGAATTATGCGCGCGGGTCGGCCGGTTGCCGATGATGATACCGGCGAGATAGACCGCGAGGAATCCCGAGGCATGCACGATCTGGGAGCCGCCGAAGATCACCAGCGCCGCGGTCGTGACGAACGGCGCATGCAGGCCCTGCGGCAGCGCGACGCGATTCAGCGCAATCACCACCAGCCTGCCGCCGATCACCCCGATGATGGCGCCGAGCACGGCTTCCTGGATGAACTCCATCGCGATGTGCGCGGCCGAGCTCTGGCCGATCGAGATGAACTCGACCAGCATCAGAGTGAGGAAGATCGCGAACGGGTCGTTGGTGCCGGACTCCGCCTCGAGCGTCGCGCCGACGCGCGGGCGCAGGCGCAGGCCCTGGGTGTGCACCAGCAGGAACACCGCCGCGGCGTCGGTCGAGGCCACGACGGCACCGACCAGCAATGACTCGGTCCAGTTGAGGTCGAGCACATAGCGGGCGACCGGTGCCGTGATCAGCGCGGTGAGCAGCACGCCGGCGGTCGCCAGCATCATTGAGGGCGCCAGCACCGTGCGGATGCTGGCGAACCGCGTCTTCAATCCGCCGTCGAACAGGATCAGCGCCAGCGCCACCGAGCCGACCAGATAGGTGGTGCGGACGTCGTCGAACTGCAGCCGGCCCGGGCCGGAATCGCCCGCCAGCATGCCGACCAGCAAGAACACCAGCAGCAACGGGGCGCCGAACCGCAGCGCCAACAGGCTGGACAGGATGCCGGCCATCACCAGCACCGCACCGAGCAGGATCGCTATACTGACGGAGTCGAGGGATGCCATGCGCCTTCGGGGGTCTCAAATACTTGCAATTGCATCCTTATCGTCGCCACACTGGGACGCCAACCGATTTCTGTCCTAAGCGGCAATGTGCCCGGTCCTACAGCCCTAGGTCGCCCCGACACTGTGGTGTATCGATGGTCGCGTGCGCGCCTTTGTGGGATTCTGGCTGCACCTTCGAATCACATTTGCCTGACCCGCACTTCAAGTTGAGACTTTGCCGATGGACATGAGCTGGAAGGACGTCCTGGAATCGATCCAAATGGCAGCGCGCTCGGTCGGCGCCGAGATCGCCTCGCCCTGGTTCTATCTGCAGTTCGGCATCATCCTCGCCGCCGCGGGCCTCGCCTACGCCGCCGATACCGCCATTCATGCGCGGGTCAACATGTCGTCGCTGGCGAGCCGCTGGCCGCTGCCGCTCCGGCACTTTGCCCGCGTGATGGTATCGAGCGCCTCCACCGCCGTGTTCGCGGTCCTGATGGTGATCTCGCGCATCGTGATGTGGCACGCGACCTGGCCGAGCCGCAGCTATCTGATCGCGGTCTCCGCCAAGCTGGCGCTGGCCTGGCTCGTGATCCGCCTCGTGACCTCGGTGATCGACAACGCCTTCATCGTCAAACTGGTCTCGGTCGCGGCCTGGCTGGTCGCCGCCCTCAGCATCATCGGCCAGCTCGACTGGGCGGCCGATACGCTGGATTCGTTCGCGGTCGTCGTGGGCGGTCTGCGGCTGAGCCCGCTGCTGCTGATCAAGGCCGGCGCGGTGCTGATCCTGGCGCTGTGGCTGAGCAATATCGCCAGCAATTTCATCGACGGCCAGATCACCCGCTCGACCGACCTGACCCCGTCGATCCAGGTGTTGCTGGTCAAGATCATTCGCATCGGCCTGATGGTGGTCGCGGTCGCCATCGCCTTGAGCGCCGTCGGGATCAACCTGTCGGCGCTGGCGGTGCTGTCCGGCGCCGTCGGCGTCGGCATCGGTTTCGGCTTGCAGAAGATTGTCGCCAACTTCATCTCGGGCATCATCCTGCTGGTCGACAAATCGGTGAAGCCGGGCGACCTCGTCACCATCGGCGACAGCCAGGGCCGCATCAGCGCGATGAAGACCCGCTACATCTCGGTCGCCGCCGGCGACGGCCGCGAGTTCCTGATCCCGAACGAGGACCTGGTGACGCAGAAGGTCACCAACTGGACCTACACCGACAAGAACACGCTGGTGAAGATCGCTTTTGCCGCCAATTACGACGCCGATCCGCGGCTGGTCTGCAAGCTCGCGATCAATACCGCCACGGCCCACGCCCGCGCGCTCAAGGGCAAGCCGCCGAACTGCATCCTGACCGAATTCGCCGAGCTCGGCATGAAGTTCTCGCTGACCTTCTGGATCGCCGATCCCGACGGCATGGACGGTGTGAAGAGCGACGTCATGCTGTCGCTGTGGGACGCCTTCAAGCAGCAGGGCATCAAGGTGCCTTACCCGGTGCGGGAACTCCGGATCCGCGGCGGCGCGCTGCCGGTCGAGAGCGTGGTCGAGGTCTCCAGCTAGCGCCTCGTCACGGCTTTTTCGGACAAGCGGCCGCGGCTGTTCCGGATTTGGCCCGGAAAATCAAGCCGTTTGAGCATTGTCCCCATGCCCAAGCTTGGCTTGCGCCGGGCGCGCCGATCATTAAATTGGGGCCTGAAATCAGCCCCTTGCCCGCAGAAACAGCCCGCCCATGAGCTATATCGACGCCACCGACACCTCGCTTCGCAAGACCGGCCAGATCAAGCTGCACGGACCGAGCGGCTTTGCCGGCATGCGCAAGGCCGGCGCCCTGGTGTCGAAATGCCTCGACGCGCTCACCGACATCGTCAAGCCGGGCGTCCCGACCTCGGTCATCGACGACTTCGTCCGCAAGTTCGCCTTCGACCACGGCGCCTATCCGGCGACGCTGATGTATCGCGGCTATCGCTACTCGACCTGCACCTCGATCAATCACGTGGTCTGCCACGGCATGCCGGGTGACCGCCCGCTGAAGGAAGGCGACATCGTCAATGTCGACGTCACCTTCATCGTCGACGGCTGGTACGGCGATTCCAGCCGCATGTATGCGATCGGCGCCATCGCGCGGAAGGCCGAGCGGCTGATCGAGGTGACCTATGAGGCGATGATGCGCGGCATCGCCGCCGTCAAGCCCGGCGCCACCACCGGTGATATCGGCCACGCCATCCAGAGCTTCGTCGAACCGCAGGGCATGAGCGTGGTGCGCGACTTCTGCGGCCACGGCCTCGGCCGCCTGTTCCACGACGAGCCGAACATCATCCATATCGGCCGCCCCGGCGAAGGCGCGCCGCTGAAGCCCGGCATGTTCTTCACCATCGAGCCGATGATCAATCTCGGCAAGCCGCATGTGAAGATCCTGTCCGACGGCTGGACCGCGGTGACCCGCGACCGCTCGCTGTCTGCGCAGTTCGAGCATTCGGTCGGCGTCACCGCCGACGGCGTCGAAATCTTCACGCTGTCCGAGCGCCACGGCGAGAAGCCGTGGGTTCAGGTGTAAGGCCACAGCGACCGCACTCCATCTATTTGGTCTCCGTCGCAAGATAGGCGAGCGCGCAGAGCGGCAGCGCGCCGCCGATTGCGGCCGCCAGCCACCATCCGCCCGAGGCGTAGGCCCAACCGCCGACGCCGGAGCCCAGCGCGCCGGCCAGGAAGAACGTCGCCATATAGAGCCCGTTGAGCCGACTGCGCGATTCCGCGCCGAGCACGAACAGTGCGCGGAAGCCGAGCACGACGTTGGCCTGCACGCCGAAATCGATCGCGATCGCGGCGGCGACGAACAGGGCCAGCGACAGCGTCGAGCCCGGCTCGGTGATCATGGTGAGCGCGAAGCCTATGCTCGCCAGCAGCAACGCCACCGCGGTGGCCGGGCGTGTCCAGCCGCGATCCGCGACGCGGCCCGCGAGCGGCGCGGAGACGACGCCGGCGGCACCGACCAACGCAAACAGCGCGATACCGGATTGCGAGAATCTGAAAGCTGGTCCGGCGAGGACCAGCGGTACGGTGGTCCAGAACAGGCTGAACGCCGCGAACAAGCTGGCCTGGTAGAGCGCGCGACGCTTCAGAACCGGCGTATTGCGGGCGAGGTGAACCATGGAGCGCAGCAGCGCACCATAGCCGAGACGCGCCTGCGGCATGCGCGTCGGCAGCGTTGAGCGCAGGAGGATCGCGAGCGACACCATCAGCGCGGCCGAGATCCAGTAGACCATGTGCCAGGACGAGATCGACGCGATGAAGCTCGACGCCGGACGCGCCAGCATCACCCCGACCATCAATCCGCTGGTGACATTGCCGACCACCTGGCCCCGGATGCGCTCGGGCGCCAGATGGCCGGCATAGGGAATCAGGATCTGCACGGCGACCGACGAGAAGCCGACCGACAGCGCGGCGGCAAGAAATGGCAGCGGATGCCGCGACAGCGCAGCCGCGGCCAGCGCGACCGCGGCAAGCGCGATCACCGTGGAGACCAGCCGGCGGTTCTCGATCAGGTCACCAAGGGGAACAATGAGCAGCAGGCCCGCGCCGTAGCCGAGCTGGGTCATCGTCACGAGCAGGCCCGCATGTTCCGGCAACATGCCGAGGTCCGCGGCGATCGGCCCCGCAAGAGGCTGGGCATAGTAGATGTTGGCGACCACCAAGCCGCAGGACAGTGCCAGCAGGAAGGTCAGCCAGGTGGATACCGAATCCGGCCCCGGCGCGGCATCGGATGTGATCGTCGTCATAAGCACTCCATTTCGGGAATAGTCATTTCCTAATTAGCCACGAAGCTGGCCGGCCGTTCATGCCAGCAGCTTCATCGCGATATCGACGGCGGCGGCGGTGTCCGCCGGTGCGCGCCCGGATTTTCCGACCACGCGCAGGCCCTGCGTAAGGCAGACCATCACGCGCGCGGTGTCCTGCGGATCGATCCGGCCCGAGACCGATCCGTCCGCCTGCCCTTGCCGGATCAGATCGGCCAGAAACGCCTCGTTCCGCGCCAGGGTCGCGCCGACGCGCGTGGCGACCTCGCGGTCGGCGATGGCGAGCTCGACCGCGCTGCCGACGACCATGCAGCCGCGCCGCCCTTCGACGCCCTTGGCCGAATCGATATAGAAGCCGAGCACCGCGCGCAGGCGCTCGCGCGCCGAGCCTTTCGTCCGGGCGGTCGATGCAACCTGATCGTTGCGCAGGAGCATGTAGCGGTCGAGCGCCGCCAGGAAGACCGCGCGCTTATCCTTGAACGCCTTGTAGATACTGCCGGACGCCAGCCCCATTGCCCCGGTCAGGTCCTCGATCGAGGTCGCGTTGTATCCCTGTTCGCGAAACACCTTGATGGCCTTGTCGAGTGCCTCGTTCACGTCGAATTCCCGCGGCCGTCCCCGCGGACGCCCGACCTGACGCAATGGCTGGACCATGGTGCTCATTTGCCCATTTAGGAAAAGATCATTCCCGAAATCAAATCACGTCTTTGTGCGGCGCGGAAAAATCAATAATCGCTCCGCGTCCGCTCGATGATCTCTTCAGCCGTGTGGTTCTCGCCGATCGACATCGCGCAGATCCGCGACAGGTGCAGATAGGATAGCCCGGTCTCGTCCGCCCAGGCGTTGAACTGCGCCTGCACCTTGGCGAGATCGCGCTTCGACTTGACCTCCTCGGCGATGTCGAGGCCGGCGTCGCGCAGGCAGGCGACGACGTCGCGCGAGGTGACGAAACCGTCCCAGCCGAGGAAGCGCAGCAGCATCTGCCCGGTGTTGCCGCCGAGCCGGCTGCCGCGCTTGGTCAGCAGATCGAGCAGCCCGATCTCGTCCGATGACGGCCAGGCGCTAAGGAATTTGCCGAAGCTGCCGTGCTCGCGCGCGATCTCCTGCACGAAGCGGCCATTGTCGCGCACCGACATGATCTTGGCGCCGTTGCGCACGATCCTGGTATCGCTGACGAGCTTCTCCCAATATTCGTCCGGCTTGAAGGCGAGCTTGGCCGGCTGGAAGCCGAGGAAGGCGTCCTCGAAGCCCTCCCATTTGGCGTCGATCACGCTCCAGGCGAAGCCCGCGCAGAACACGCGCCTGGTCATTTCGGCCAGCACGCGGTCGTCGCCGAGCTTTGCCAGCGCCTTGGCGCCCGCCGGCGGCCGCAGCAGTTTCTCGAGCGCCTTCGGCCCGCCCTTGCGCTTCTCGGCGCGCGAGCGGATTACCTTGAATGACGTCACGCCGCTCTCCCCTTTTCGATCACGTTGCAGGTGACGGTAATTCGCCCGTCGCGCGGTGGCAAACCGGGAAGTTGCTTCAGCTCTTGCAAAACGCGGCAGGCACGGCATGGTTGTGGCCGATGCCCGCCAAACCCGATGCCAGCAACGACGACACCAGTGAGACGCCGCATTATCACGGCCATCGCGAACGGCTGCGCGAGCGCTTCTACGCCGCCGGGCCGGACGCGCTGACCGACTATGAGCTGCTGGAGATGGCGCTGTTCGCCGCGATCCCGCGCCGCGACACCAAGCCGTTGGCGAAGGCGCTGTTGAAGAAGTTCGGCTCGTTCGCCGAGGTCGTGCACGCGCCGCCGGCGCGGCTGCGCGAGGTCGAGGGCGTCAAGGACGCCTCGATCAACCAGCTCAAGCTGCTCGCCGCGGCAGCGGACCGGATCGCCAAGGGCGAGATCAAGCGCAGCATTGCGCTGTCGTCCTGGAACGACGTCATCGACTATTGCCGCACCGGCATGGCGTTCGCCGACAAGGAGCAGTTCCGCCTGCTGTTCCTCGACAAGCGCAACCAGCTGATCGCCGACGAGGTGCAGCAGACCGGCACCGTCGATCACACCCCGGTCTACCCCCGCGAGGTGATCAAGCGCGCGCTGGAATTGTCGGCCACCGCGCTGATCCTGGTGCACAACCACCCCACTAGCCCGTTTTCGATCACGCTTGGTCACACTCAATCCCTCTGAAACACCTATAAAATTAGGCGTTTCCTCGCATTGCGTGCTGGCGGTGGCTATGGCAAATTGGGAGCGGTTAGAGGGATAGAGAACGGCCTTCCGCTCCCAGCAAACGATCCCCGTTTCTCCCGACCGATCCCAGTTGCGGAACAGAAGAAATGCCAAGCCTGACCGACACCGCGATCCGACATGCGCTGAAGCGCGTCGAACTCAGCCGGAAACAAGAAAACCTCGCAGATGGTGAGGGCCGCGGCACCGGCCGTCTCGTCCTCGTCCTCAAGCCGATGCCGAAGCGTGTGACCGCCGACTGGATGGCGCAGCAATGGCGCGACGGCAAACGCACCAAAAAGAAGCTAGGCGCCTATCCGTCGACGTCCTTGGCTCAGGCGCGCGAGATCTTCAAGCGCGACTATGCCGACGTGATCCAGAAGGGCCGGAGCATCAAGATCGCAACAGACACCCGCCCCGGCACGGTCGCCGACCTGTTCGAGGGCTATGTCGCGTCGCTCAAGGCTGCCGGCAAGCCGTCCTGGAAGGAGACAGAGAAAGGCCTCAACAAGATTGCCGACACGCTCGGGCGCCACCGCCTCGCGCGCGAGATCGAGTCTGGCGAGATCGTCGAGCTTATCCGACCGATTTACGAGCGTGGCGCCCGCTCAATGGCCGACCACGTGCGATGTTACATCCACGCGGCCTATAGTTGGGGGATGAAATCCGACAACGATTATCGGAACACATCCCCGCGCCGTTTCCGTATCCCATACAATCCGGCCTCGGAAATTCCGACTGAACCCAAGGTCCAGGGCACGCGCTGGCTCAACGAGGAAGAGTTCGTGCAACTCTTTCGCTGGCTGGAATGCCCCGATACGCCGGTTCATCCCTCCTATCCTCGTGCAGTGCAGCTCATCATGCTGACTGGTCAACGCGTCGAGGAAATCGCGCGCCTGCATGTCGATCAATGGGACGCCCCGGAGAGGATCATAGACTGGTCCAAGACCAAGAACCTTCAGCCGCATGCCGTTCCAGTGCCGTCGATCGCCGCCGAACTGATTGCGTCGATCAAGCCAAACAAGTACGGCTGGTTCTTCCCCTCAGCGAAGGATCCATCCAAGCCCGTGAGCCACGGTACGCTCTATAGCTTCGTTTGGCGGCAGCGAGACCGCGGCGTGATCCCCTACGCAACAAACCGGGACCTCCGGCGAACCTTTAAGACTCTGGCAGGCAAGGCCGGTGTCTCAAAAGAGATTCGGGATCGTCTGCAAAATCATGCGCTGCAAGACGTCAGCTCCAAGAACTACGACCGCTGGCATTACATGCCTGAGAAGCGTGCCGGTATGGCAAAGTGGGACAAATTTGTGCGCGCGATGCTTACCAAGAAGCCCATGAAGGCGGCGGCATGACCAAGCGCCCGTCCAAACCCACGGCTCCGCGAAAAGGCGCGAGACCGACGACCGAGATCGACGCGCAGAGCTACTCGGCATTCGTCGGCGATCTCAAGACGAAGATTGCCGAGGCGAGGCATCGTGCCGGCCTATCGGTGAACCGCGAATTGATCCTGCTGTACTGGACGGTCGGCCGCGACATTCTCATCCGGCAGGAGAAAGAAGGTTGGGGCGCCAAGGTCATCGATCGCCTCGCCGACGACCTTGGCCGCGCCTTCCCCGAGATGACAGGTCTGTCCTCCCGAAATCTCAAGTATATGCGGGCCTTTGCGGAGGCTTGGCCGGACGGCGAATTTGTGCAACAGGTTGTTGCACTATTACCCTGGGGCCATAACGTTCGACTTCTCGACGCCATCAAGAGGCCCGAGGAACGCGCCTGGTACGCTCGCCAGGCCATTGAACACGGATGGAGTCGAAACGTCCTCCTCCATCAGATCGACAGCAATCTGTTCGCCCGTCAAGGCAGCGCGCTGACAAACTTCTCGCGGACCTTGCCGGCGGAGCAGTCGGAGCTTGCCCGGCAGATCCTCAAGGACCCCTACACTTTTGACTTTCTCTCGCTCGGCCCTGAGATGCTGGAGCGCGACCTCGAACGCGGGCTGATTGAGCACCTCCGCTCGCTCATCCTCGAACTCGGCAAGGGCTTCGCCTTCGTCGGCAGCCAATACCATCTCGAGGTCGGCGGCCAGGACTACTATCTCGACCTGCTCTTTTATCACTTGCGGCTACGATGCTTCGTGGTGATCGAGCTAAAGATCGAGGACTTCAAGCCTGAATTCGCGGGAAAGATGAACTTCTACCTGTCAGCGGTCGATGACCAGCTTCGGCACAAGGATGACCAACCGACGATCGGCATCATTCTCTGCAAGGGCCGGAACGAGGTGATCGTCGAGTATGCCTTGCGTGACACCAGCAAGCCGATGGGTGTCGCCCACTATCAACTCTCGCCAGCCCTGCCACCCCAGCTTCAGCAAGATCTGCCAACCGTCGAGGAATTCGCCCGCGAGTTTCCGCTCATGTCCATCGTCAAGCTGCGGATCGAGATCGAGCGCGCGCTACGCGATTTCGCGACCGCGAACGGCTTTTCTCCATCGCAGCCGACTAGCCTTGGCATCATGCTCCGAGAGCTACAGCGCCGTGGGCTAGCACCGGCCAGCACGCAACAGTTTCTCGATTCTCTCCGCGTTATGAATGAAGCAGCGCATGGCGTTGATGTCGATCCGGAGAGCGCGCAGCGGGCCGTGGATGTCGGAACAATCTTTCTGGCGGAGCTCAGCCCCAAACGCCGGCCGTGAAAATTGAGCCCGCGCCGACTCTTACGCGCACAATCAAGGTGATGACGCGCAGCTTCCAAACGAGGCAACCGACCCAGAGCGTCTCGTAGAAAAACCAGGCGCAAATCAGCGTCGCGGCCAAAGAGGTTGAACGTCGAATTGTCCCCTCAACTCCTCGACGCCCTCTTCGATGGCCCAACTCAGTCGTCGGTCCGCGCCTCGCCTCGAAAAGCGCGCGTCATGCGTCGCTTGCGGGCGACGGATTCTGGAGTGAGATGGTCGCCTCGTCTAAGGTCAACCGCGACCACGTCGCAGACAATTGAGAGATAGGTCTTCAACGCCAGCACCGGGCGATCACACCTCAGAGGACGTCGATTGCGGTGCTGGTCCGGTGGCTCTGAGCACAAACGACCGGAGAGTCGCAGGTTGAACAATGCGGCTCCGAACTCGCTACATGCAAGCGAAAGAGTTTTATTTTGCCATCGAATGCCGGCGGGAGTACGCCACGAGCGTGATCAATCCGATGAGGATTGGGCCATCATGCGTATTCCGCTATGGCAGAAACATCCTTCGCTCGGCTAGGTATCCAAAGGTAGCCATGATCCTCTTTCACTCGGTGCTTACACGCCTTGATTTCATCGCCTGCGCCGTGCAATCTCGTCAGCAACTGCGCTGGCGGCGCGCACCAGCCGTTCATGCAGGGTCTCGAACATGCCGAGGATCTCATCATTGGGTTCATTCCTGCCGTCTTCGATAGCCTCGGCAACCAGTTCGTCGAGAGGCGTTTCCACCAATTGACCTTTCTCGAGAAGGTGTTCAAATAGCCCGTCGCTGCCCGGCTGCGGTTGGATGCGGCCGTCGGAGTTGCACCAAACCCCGAATGTCTGATGGCCCATAACGGCTTGCTCGACCATCTCCGCCTCCAGTGAGATCAGCGTACCCCACGCCTCGCCCTCCTCATCGAGGAATCCCGCCACATATATCTGTTGCTCCTCAGCGTCTTCATCGCGCGGGCGGAAGAACGGCGTAAGGACGATTCGAGGGGGATTTGCCATAGTAATCTCTCCAGGGGGCTCAAGCACAAGTTGCATCAGTTCATGGCAGCATCAGGACCTGCGCCGAACACGCTGGATCATGCGAAAAATGTAAACTGTAGGAGCGGCCGTGGCCGCCCCCTCCAATTAACAGTTCGTTCTTTTATTCATCGCTCTGGCAGATAGATTTTTCTGATGCGACACCCGATCGTATCGGCCAACCCTGTCCATCTCCTCGGCTGCCCGCAATCGACAACGACTTTGGCTGCCTGAGTGAATCAACCGGTATTGCCGTCCGGATCGAACACGAATGAAGTTCCGAAAGGCAACTAGGATGAGCGAGGAGCTTGAGCGGCAGATGCAAGAACCGGCATCACCATCAACTGCCAGGGCTCAGGATCCTATCGTGGGTTTGAGGCACTGCTTGATCCGGATCCGGCCGAGTTGGATGACAATGCTCACTTTGCGCCAGCGCCCTCTGCCAGGGCTCGCTCAGACATCTACGGCGGTTTTCCATTGGTTGATCTGACTGCGCCCACGCTGTCCGAATTACGCAACAAGGTTGATTCTGTGCGGGCGTTTCCGACCACCTCCAATACTCAGATCGGGACTTTGGATCCGACAGCCTCGTCCAGCCGTAGCCGGCTGACGCTCGGCGACACGCAATGGCTCACCGACGAGCATATTCTCAGGGATTATCAGCTCCTGGAGGAGGAGTTGCGGAGGACCAATCCGAATCTCGCCGGCCAGACGCAGTTCGTGGACCCCCTTGTAGCCACTCAGCTGACCTGGGGCGACACGCTAAGCGCCTTCCACAGCATCGTCCATGATCGGCAAGGTCACGATACAGCCGGCTTCTTGTTCCTGCCAGTGAACGATGCCCATCCTACAGATCCTGATCTCCGCGGCAGCCATTGGTCGCTGCTGTTCGTTGATCGCAACAACCGGCAAAGGCCGGTTGCCTATCACTACGACTCCATCGGGCGCTACAATGCGAAGCCTGCAAGACAGCTCCCAGACCGGCTAGGCGCAAGCCTGGAGTGGCCCCGCGCGCCCACCAGGACAACACCTATGATTGCGGCGTCTTTGTCGTCGACGCCACGCGGGAGCTGGTTAGTCAATTGGCGCAAGGAGGGCAGCCAGACCTGCTGAACCTCGACGATCGTCGTCGATCGGCAGGCACTGCAAAACCGACTGAGGGGCTGATGTCGGCTTATGCCGATGACAGGACTCCGGCCAGACACTCCGATCTGGCAATCGGTGATCTTGCCTGCCGAGCCGGGGTACGGCCGCGCGACCCCGCACGAGGCCAGCCAATTGAGTTCGACTACCGGCGCCGAAGAGACTCGCCGCTGCGCAGCGGCTCATGAAGAAGCTCTTGAAATCCGCCGTAGATGAATGCTCGACCGGGCCGAGGGCAGTGAAGACTAGCGGTTATCGCGCAACGTTTGATCAACGATGGCACATTGAACAGATTTGTGGAGTCAACCGCGAAAGACCGCCGTCGCCAGAAGATGGTCCCACGGACCTTGAAGGGGCGCGGGGGCGAATCCCAACCGCGAGCGACACCCACGGCGCGCCCTTGCTTTCCAAGAACCGCTGGCGCGGTGAGCGCGACCGTACCGCTCATCATGGCAACTTGGATGTAGCGATGTGCTGGCGACAACCGCCGGCCACGATCCGCAATTCGATCCAATCCAGACCGGTCGGCGCGTTGGTGTTCGATCCGCTCAGACACATCTGGGGCCTCATCGAGCGCAAACCGCCGCCAAGGTTGCGACGTAAGAGCCGCTAGGTTGTTGATTTATCTTGTTTCGTAAGATGTTTGCGCTCCGTTTTCGGTGATTTCAGCCAGTTCGTTGCATTTTCGCTGCGCCATTCCCTAAATGATGTAAGCTTGCGGGCCGCTCGCCGGCATTTCGGTTTACGTTTTGACCAAATTGTCAGGAGATGAGTATGCCCGCCCTCACTCAAAGCGCCAGTACCTCGCACACTGATTTCATGCGAGCCGCGAATGACGAGCTAACCAAATTTGAGCGCCGCGACCGTGAATTTCGAAGGAAAGACCGCGACGAACGGGCCAAAAGATTGCAGTTGCCGGTGGAAAAGTACGACGCCGAAGATTGGCGCGCAAGGAAACCATTAAGCCCAATTCATCGAACGTGAGACCGCCGTGGCTGGATATGAGTTTCTTATGACAACGTAACCTTCGGCACTAAGACGCAACCAGTCGTATCCGCGGCAACACCGGCAAGTTCCACGTCATCCGGTAGGCAAACCGGCGCTGGTGAATCCGCGTCCGCGGAAGCGGTTGCGGCGCTGGCGGCAGTTAACGACAGGAATCGACAGGAAGCGACGCCCATCAACGACTTGCGGAGGCTGGCCGGGCCTACCCGTTGAGCCTCCACTGCTACGCGACCTTTTCGTGCGGTTGCTTGGAGCACCAGCCTGAGCTCGTTGGTCTCGGGGTGCACACGCACGGGCCTGCTCTGTCTCAGAGATTGTTCTGATGTGGACTCCTCAAAATGCTTCAGGCCGGCCGCGCTAACGTCGCGGGACGAAGGTCACATCGGAGTACTGCACGTCGGACCGGGACCGGCGCGGGCGGAATCAAGGTCGACAATCGACGCCGTTCCTTTTGCTAACATCGATCGTCGGTTGCGGGATAAGCCTTCCCCAATGAGAAGCAAAGCGCTCCTGCTCGCTGCTGTCGAGAAGCCCCCTGGTCACGGAAGACGATGACCTTGTGCTCAAGCAGGACGCCGTTGATCACAGCGATCGTCTGGTCCGAAAATACCTCGATGGCTTGATACTCCTGATTTCGGCGCCGATACGCGTGCGCGTTTGACAACATCAGAGAGCGAAATGACCTATCGATCAAAGCCGTTTCACTCATAGTTCCACGGTTGCGGTTTCTTTCGCCGGGCAGCACTATTGAGTTTTGACACGAACGGTGAAACGTCTGATGGCAAACGCATTACGCCGTGGTCAACTACCAACGGTAGTAGTTGATCTGGATCAAACACGCGTGTCACTGGCTGGTTGATGAACGACGGCCCAATCAAATATCACCTGCAGGTGTTCGACATGGAACATCAACCCCATCTTGCTCTCGCCAGCGGCCTTAATCGATGCGCTGACTTGTTGCTTACAGAGATGCTGCGCGCTCACGTCTGCTTCAGCCGTCACTCTCCGCACTCATGGAAGCGCAGGCAGTGCACTCCAGTGCGACCAAGCGCAGCAAGATTCACAGGCCTTTGCGCGTCGGGCCGATCACTTGCCTACCCTCTTGGCTCTCGCAACACTAACGAAGCTTCACGGAGCGAACTCGTGACGTGATCGAGCGCATCGTCGATTCGACCGAACTGCCTGTGCTGGTTGACGGCGATAGCAGCTTCAGGAATTTCCAATTATGCGCGCATCTTGGTACGCAAGCTCCGTCAGCGTGGCGCTCGGTGATAGCCGTTTTCTGAAGATGAGCTCGCTTCTTGGCGAGCAACATCCCGTCGCCGATCGCTGAATTCTATGGCCGGCCCCGGGCAGTGAAGAATAGCGGTTATCAGGAGGATCAATGATGACTAACTATTCGCGAGGGACGGGCGAGAATGGTGACACAGACCCTTGAGAGGACAAGCGCATCCCAAAGCGATCCACATCTTGCCGCGCCTCAACCATCATGCTGGACCAAAAGCGCTCACGTGGTTGCCGCCGCCTCGGAAGAGGTCATAATTTGCCAGAGGGGCAATTTCTCTGTCTCGACCGGAATGCTCCGGAAGCGGTCGGATCGCGCATTGGTCGTCCAATGCCTCGAGACACAATAGAGCGAGCGGTCACGATCGTGGCGGAGCCCCTCTTTGCCAATAGCTTCTCCTCCAACAAGCGCCTGGCTAGCTGAGGGAGGACTCGATGTTGGTCGCAGTTGTCGGAGCTGGGATTATGGGCGCGTCGCTCGCCCTTCATTTTGCTGCGAACGAAATGACGGTACTGTTGATTGATAGCGCCGTCCCCGGCTCAGGAGCGACGGGATCAAGTTTCGCGTGCCTAAACTTCTTTGATGGGGCGACGTCGGACTACATGAAGTTCAGGTCCGAGGCCCTTTACTACCACATGGAACTTGCACGCCCGATTGGTCTGGCAGACGCCATTAGAGCAACAGGAACATTGCGGTGGTCAACCGAATCCACGCAACATAAGACGTTGCTTCGTGTAGCCAGTATGGCCGAGGGACTAGGAAGGACCGTGGAGTACCTTTCACGAAATGATGCATTGAAGCTTGAGCCCAATCTGAGCATTGTGGGGTCTCCCGAAGTTATTGTGCGAGTTCCTCAAGAGGGATGGCTTGATTCTGTTCATTTCACAAAGCGCATGATCGACGCTGCCGTTGCTACCGGTCTCGCCCACTGCGTCTCTGAAAAATGTACAATGATAGAGCCTCTCAACCAAGGCGCCGTGGTCTGGACTGATCGTACTTGCTATCTCGTCGATGCAGTCGTGCTGGCCAGCGGCATCGGAATCAACGCTCTGCTTAAAGATCTCGCGTGTGCGCCATTGGTTCACGAGTCGCCCGAGGTGCTTACACAAATGCCGTATTTCGGCCCTCCGATCGAGCACGTTGTCTTTGCTAATCATATTCGTTTCCGAGCAAACGGGCCTTCTCTCATCGTCGGCAATGCCGACGATCCTACGGGCGTCCGCGACTCTGGTGTGGAGCTCAAGGTTGCCAGAGAGAGAGCCTCGTTAGTAAGGGGCGAGCTAAAAGAACCATCCTTTGGGGACTCCATTGCTGTGCGGAGAGGGATTCGCCCCGTTCCCAAAGATGGCTACCCGATTGTCGGGCGACTACCTGGTCAAGAGCATATATTCATTGCCGTTACGCATGCAGGTGTCACCCTTGCCCCATATGTCGCGCTACTGCTCACCACGGAAATTGCAGGGGAAGGGTCATGTGGGGCGCTTGGCGCCTTCCGGCCCGAGCGCTTCAGTCTGCCGATAGTTCAAAACAAAATGCCAAGAATCCAGTAGTTCCTGCTCACAGTCGCTGGAGGCATCTAAATGGGAACCTTGAGCGTTGTGCGATCGCGGCGCGAGCCACGCGATCTATCGTGCGTGTGCCCTCATGGAAGCCGGATTGAACGAAGCTGTGGAGTTGTCGCATTTCCAGCGGGCTGGCATTGCTCCGAGGTAGCCCGGCCCCTACGACGAAGAGTGTGATCCAGAAAATGCGCTTGCGACCGAACTCGTCGGCAAGCGCGCCAGCCTGACGATTCCGCTCGATGTCGCCCAGCATTCCGAGATGATCTCGCCCACCCTTTCCGATATGATGTCGCCCACCATTCCGGGATGATGTCGCCCGGGTGACGAGGCCTCTTCTGGCTCCCATAGGGTCAACCCTTTCGGCTTTGCGAAGGGGGACCCTGGATGCCGACGGAGAGGCTTGTGATGCGCCGTGTGCGCGATGTGATCAGGATGAAGGCGGCCGGGCTGCCGAGCCGCGAGATTGCGCGACGGGTAGGAGCGGCGCCCTCGACGGTGCGGCAGGCGATCCGGCAGTCCCAGGCCGCGGGTCTGACCTGGCCGTTCCCACGAGCTCACGGACGCGGCCCTGGAACTCCACCTGTTCGCCAAGACCGGCAATGGCAACCGGCAAGGGTCACCGCCGCATCGCCGAGCCCGATTGTGCGTCCGTGCACCGCGAGCTCAAGCGCAAGCAGTGACGCTGTTGATCCTGTGATGGGGTGAACGCCCCCTCAATGGCTTCGATGTGCCAAGATGGTCGGCGTTGAACAGCCACGGCAGAGAAGGAGCGTCCGCCATCGAAGTTAGCACTATCGGGCTGGATTTGGCGAAGAATGTATTTCAGGTGCATGGGGCGGACGGTGCAGGTGCCACTGTCTTCCGCGAACGCCTTCGTCGTCACGAGGTGTTGGAGTTCTTCGCCAAGCAGCCGGCGCGCCTGGTCGCGATGGAAGCCTGTGCCAGCGCGCATCATTGGTCGCGCGAGATCGGCTAGCTCGGCCACACGGTTCGCCTCATCCCGCCGGCTTATGTGAAGCCTTTCGTGAAACGGGGGAAGAACGACGCCGCTGATGCCGGGGCGATCTGTGAGGCCGCTCAACGGCCGACGATGCGGTTTGTTGCGTCAAGAGCAAGGAGCAGCAGGCCGCAGCGGTGGTATTTCGGGCGCGCGCCCCCCTGGTGCGACAGCGCACCCAGGTGGTCAACGCTCTGCGTGCCCACCTCGCCGAACACGGGATAGTCGTTCCTCGAGGGCCCGCTCACATGGTCAAGCTCATTGAGCTGGCGCGGATCCGACAAGCGATTTGCCAGAAGCCGCCCGAGTAGCGCTCGAGGTGCTGATTAATGTGCTGCGCTCGCTGGATCACAGGAGCAAACATCTTGACGTCGAGATCGCACGCCGTGCCCGGGAAGACAAAACCGCGCGGCGGCCGGTAACCATTCCCGGTGAGCTTGCGCCGTCGTGAGCACGCCCGCCCGCAAGCCGCCTATGCTCGTGATCGTCGCTCTCGCCAACAAGATGGCCCGCATCGCCTGGGCTCTTTTTTTGAAGGGCGGGGTCTACCAAGCTCCGGTCGCGTCGGCATAGTCGATCGGCCAGAGGTCGTCGAGGGTGTAGGAATGTCAACGGAAGGTACGGAGCAATAGTCGATGAGACGGGATCGGGAAAGCCAGTTCCTCCCACAGTGCCCCAGTTCGAGCACGCTTCTGTGATTTGGCCCCGATCCGCGAACTCCCATACAGGCCCGCGACGAATGACCGGTCGCACCAGAGGCCGGACAAATGTCAGCACCCGACTACGCGCTGCGCCTTACGAACGATTCCTCTTGCGCTCACGGGGGCGTCCACAGAATGGCTTCCTCGAGATGCTTCATGTCTGCCTCGCTGGCGCGAGTCTTTAGGGCATGGCCGTAGACGTTGGTGTGAACGGCCCAGAGCTCGTCAGCAAGGCTTTGCGCGCGGCGGGAGCTCAAGATAAGCGGCCGCGTTGTTTGACCACATCGTGTCGCCTCCGAATGGTGGGATCACAACGCCTCGCAGCACCACAATCTTGGGATAGGCATCCACGTACTCCAGATCGATGTGCCAATTGTCAGTCCAGATACCTCCGCGTGCGGAATCAATCTCGAACATTGACATCGTTCCCTTTTTAGCGCGGACCGTTGGAGACGGCATAAGGCTCCCCAAACGACGAGCAAAGCGCTCCTGCTAGGCGTCGTCGATATGACCCTGGTCGCGGAAGAAGATGACATTGTGCTCGAGCAGACGCTACTGATCGCAGCGATCGTCTGGCCCGGTAAATCGCCCGACAGCTTGACATTACTGATTTCAGCGCCTACGCGCGGTGCACGCTTGACGACATCGGCAAGCGGGATGTCCTTATTGATCAAAACCGTTTCACTCATGGTCGCATTCTCCAGAGCTGCGGATACTTCGGCAAACAAAACACGGAATTCGTTCCGAAACCCCTGGGTGGAGGTGAACGGAACGCCGATGCTGCACAACGCGCTCCATCAGTTGTCCGACCTCGGGACTCGCGAAGCAATTATCGTCATCGAATATCGCGAGGAAGCCATCAAACACGAGGATGTCGACATCGAGTATGTCCACAATCCCGGCAGCGCCCATTCCCTATGGCTAGCGCGAAATACAATGCTTGCCGGCGACACCGTCTTTTTCGATGGCGAGGTGTTCTGGCCAAAACCTACATGCATTATCCATACTGCCGGTGACAAGGGGACGCACAGTGTGCTGTTTCCGAGGCCACCCAAGTGCTCTCCCGAACCATCCGTCCTGGACCGCAGCCGAAAATGGCAGAAAACCTCAAGCAGAAAACTTCCATACCTACCCTGTGACTAGATGGTGCGCCTGGGAAAAATACTCCTCGCGGGTCATTTCGTAGTATTGCCAGAACTTGCCGCAATACCAGCGGTCGTCAATATAGCGTAGCCCCAGCTTCTTAGCTGCCCGCTCGGCCCGCGGGTTCCCATGCGCAATGAGGCCAACGACTTTCTCCTTCGTAGAGTTTTGCAAGGCTTGTGTGATGGTGACGCGTGCGGCCTCAGGGCCTAGACCTCGCCCTGCTCCGAATTTGGTAAATGCATAACCGAATTCCAGATCGTTCGTGTCCCCGTAGTCGCTTAGGCCACAGCGACCGATGAAAAACGGACCATCACTGGCCTTTTCGTAGACGATCCACTCGCCAAAGCCGTTTTTACGCCAATGAGACAAATACCAATCGAGCGACCTGCGGACATCCTCGTTACTCTGCGGCACATTTTTGAAGATCACCTCCTGGATCAGCGGATCGTTGTGCAGCTTGAACAATTCTGCCTCGTGTTCGGGTCGCATAGGCGTGAGGATCAAACGCTGAGTTTGATATTTTCTCATCAGTATTCTCCTAATCGGAGACCTTTTTCGGGTTCACAAGGGCAGTCGCCTAATTCAATCAATGAAAGCGTCCTAAATTCTCGAATCTGAATATGATGTTGGCTACCGATTAGCCTGCGTAGAGGATCCGGCCCGCACGTGATAGCCTCCGAGAATCGCTCAGCACCAGAGGGCAATATACAAATCGGACCGATGCAGATCGAACTCGGGCGGATGCCCGCATATTCCTTCAGCGAGCCCAGATCGATGCGGATGGCAAGGCTATGTGTCGCGATCCGGCATGATGTTGCGGACGAGAGATACCCGGCATGCTTGGGCTGACCATCGCCAGTTGGTCCAGCAACGGTTCGTGGATCGTCTCGCCTGTCAGATGAGCATACGACGATGGCATCACGCCGGCAATCAGCAAAGGGCGGATAGCCAGACTGATAAAAGAGAAACGCAATTCCGTTCGCTTGCAAGAGCATCGTCTCGATACCGGTCGAATTGGAATCAACGGATACGGCGTGTGGATCATTACCTTTCCTCTACTCGCAATAACCCAGCCTTCATTCACGTGCGTCTGGCGACAACCGATCCACGGAATCTACGAGCGGCACACTAGCGGGCGCAGAGATGCACGCACCTATCATTGTTGGGAGTGCGCTTAGCCAAGCGCACCCCGTGATCGAGAACGTGTTGGGGTTACGCTTAACCGGCGGGTGATAGGCTCTTCGATCCGACTTCTCCTCGTGCACGACGCCCCAGGCTCGCCCTCAAGAACGAGGGCCAACGCAAAGCCGCCGCCAACTGTCAGATCCGAACGACGAACTCATGTCGACTGAGGTGGTCCCGGTTGTCTGAACAGATTTTCCGCGTCGATAAGTGGAGCCTCTGCCATGGTTAGGCTGCCAAGCGGAGTGGCAGCGGGTTGAAGTAGGCTTGATCGGGGGTGACGCCGTCAAGGCTCGAATGCGGGCGCCGACCGTTGTAAAAGTCGAGGTATCGGCCGATCGACGCGAGGGCCTCGCTGATGCTGTCATAGGCCCGCAGATACACCTCCTCGTATTTGACGCTGCGCCATAGTCGTTCGACAAACACGTTGTCCCGCCAGGCTCCCTTGCCATCCATGCTGATCGCAATGCCGTTGTCGGCGAGCACGCCGGTAAAAGCCTGTCCGGTGAACTGCGAGCCCTGATCCGTGTTGAAGACGTCCGGCTTGCCGTGACGAGCCAGGGCATCCTGAAGCGTCTCGACACAGAACGCCGCCTCCATGGTGATCGATACGCGCCACGACAGCACGCGGCGGCTGAACCAGTCGAGCACAACCGCCAAATAGACGAAGCCGCGCGCCATCGGGATGTAGGTGATGTCCATCGCCCACACCTGGTTCGGCCGCGTGATCTCCATCCCGCGCAGCAGGTACGGGTAGATCTTGTGGCCCGGCTCGGGCTTTGTCGTGCGTGGACGGCGATAGAGCGCTTCTATCCCCATCCGCCGCATCAGCGTCTTCACATGCCGACGGCCGATCTTGCACCCATCGGCAGCCAGCAGCCCTCGCAACATGCGAGAGCCGGCAAAAGGGAACTCCAGATGCAGCCGGTCGAGGCGCTGCATGATCGCAAGGTCGGCGTCCGGCACCGGCCGCGGCAGGTAGTACACGCTGCCGCGGCTGATGTTCAAAGCCTCCGCCTGCCTGGTGATCGACAGCTCGTGCTCACGGTCGATCATCGCTTTGCGCTCAGCAATCCCGCCTTGGTGAGCGCTCCTTCTAAAAAATCGTTCTCCAGCGTCAGTTCGCCGATCTTGGCGTGCAACGACTTCACGTCGATGGCTGCTTGCTCCGCTCCGGAGCCGCCGCCGGGACCGAACGCATCGGCGGCCTTGCTTTCAAGCTGAGCCTTCCACGCCGTGATCTGATTGGGGTGGACGTCGAACTGCTCGGCAAGCTGAGCCAGCGTTCGATCGCCCTTCACGGCGGCGAGCGCCACCTTCGCCTTGAAGGCCGGTGTGTGGTTCCGGCGTGTTCTTCTGCTCATTGTCGCTCCTGATTCGCAGGCACAGCGTGCCCGCTGTCAGGCGGAAACTCCACTTATCGCCCTGTGCAGAATTCCGGGGCCGGCTCTGCCTCGTGTGGGATCGCACGCCAGTACACCGTTTCGGCGGGCAAGATCACCAACTGCCAGATCGGAGTGTTTGGCTCCTATATGTCGCGGCATGGCCATGCCTTTATCGATCGGGTGCTCTACCTGCCAAAGGAACGGACGGACGACCTCGCTCGCCTGAAGGCAGCGTATGTCCCTGGCGATGTGAGCTTTGCGACGAAGCCCAAGATCGCGCGCCGAATGATCGCTCGCGGCATCGCCGCAAGGATGACGTTCTCGTTCGTCGCGGCGGACAGCCTGTGTGGCACGGGAGATCGAAGCCCTGCTACGCGAGGCGGACCAAGGATATGTTCTGGGTGCTGCTTCCAATCACGTATTCCATTCACAACAGCTTGTCGGCGGCACCGCATCCGCGATCGCGCAGAGCCTCCCCAAAAGACCTAGCGCCGACCTGCCGTTCGGCGAAGGGACCAAAAGTCCACACTAGCACGACGGCGCCTATCTCGAGATCGTCGATCTCGGCGCGAGCGAATACAACGACGACCGCACCGGGGAGTGGACTCGGGGTCTTTTGATCTGCCGCAATGTTGCCGACGACAGCTTGGCCATCTTCTCCACATGGTGCCCCAATGGCGCGTCCATTCAGAAGCTGGTTTGTGGAGGGCCATGTCTGGGGGCCATCGAGGACAGCTTCGAAACCGCCTAGAGCATTTTCGGTTCTGATTGAATCAGAACCGAAGCTCTCGATTCTTGTTTTGACGCGTTTTCTTCACGCGAACCGGGTCCACTTCGCTTGAAAACGCTCCAGAATGAGCTCGGTCTTGACCACAACGAAACTCGCTCCTGGCATCGCCATGTCTCACTCGTCATGCTTGCCTTCGCCATGGGGGCCGTCATTCGTTATCGGGCCAACACTGGGGTCGTTGCCATAAAGTCGCGGCAGCGTTCTTGATCGGAGCATCGTTTGATCTGCCGGTCGATGCAGGAAATCCGCCGCATCGATACGAAGCTGCCCCGCGGCGTGTCCTGCGCGCGCATATCCTCGCAAGGTCCTCCTGGCCCAGGGCGCATCAAGCCAGCGCGCGCTAAGCTCACGCGCCTCAACATCGACCTCAACATCGACAATGACGCGCCGCCCGCTCACCTGCTCGATCTCAATTCGCCGCTTGCTCGGATGTTGCGTCTCGTCCCCACCGTCATCATGCGCAGATCCTGCCCTTCTCGATCCAAAGCATAGCTGCATCTGAGGAATGGTCATGCCTCGTGGAAGGACAGCCCCAATTCGATCGGTTTGAGGCACTGATGCACGTTAAATGGTCATGAATATGTCGAAGTACTAGCCGGAAAACTGCACCGTCGACACTGTCGAAAAAAGTGAATCTAACTCTTCAAGAACGATCTTATCGTGGCCCTAGTCTCTTCCGGAGCAGATTCGTAAATGGTATGTCCGTGGTCTCTAATCACATGCAGCTTTGAGCTCGGGATTAATTCATGCATTTCAACCGAGCAAGCAAGAGGGGCAATCCAGTCGTTTTCGCCACACATGATCAAGGTTGGAACGCGCAACATCGGTAACTGATTGCGCACGTCAAACGACGATCCCATATAATAGCGCCGATGCACCTCTACATTGCAAGGATCAGTCAAGGTTGCTTTTAACGCAACGTCGACCGGATAATTCTCGTCATAGAGACGGCTGATGGCAAAACGAATTATCCGAAATTCGATATCGCTCTCCAAATCTCCACGTAGATACCTCCGGATCATATCCCTTGTGGCCATTGGTGCCAGATGCGCGCGCTTCTCAAACTCATCAAGGGCCATCTCTTCAAAGTCACTACAAGCGGCCCCGCCGATGAGAACCAGCCCGGATACACTGTCTTGATAACGTAGGGCATGCAATAGAGCGAGTTGTGCTCCAAACGAAACTCCAATAATCGCTGCCGGAGCCAAGCCAAACAGTGCCTTGCGAAAGGACTCAACATCCTCGATCAACTGATCCACCGTTAAAGGTTCTTTAAGCTCTGATTGGCCCAAGCCTCGCCGCTCGAACGAAGTGACCCGAAATTTGTCACTAAGTGGTTCAAACGCAGAAAAGTCGTCAAGAAAGTATGAGGCTCCACGTCCTCCGTGAATAACGATAATAGGAGGCGCGTCAATTCTACCCGCTTCTTGATAGGCATGCAGCGCTCCGTTTATAAGCAACTTGTCGCGCACCTCGATAGACTCCTATATGACGATCTTGAGAAACAGGCAGAAACGCGCGGCAGCAAAGCCGTTTTCCATACAGTTTTCATCAGTTCGGCAATGGCGATCGCGATCAGGGCCGGTAAAAATGACGGTCCAGGCTCGACACGGGCGAGCGAGTTCGCGGCAGTCGCTCAGATGGCAATCCGGTATAGGCTTGCTGCTCTCTGCTATTATCTCTCCAAGCTTAGTGGCAAAACTTTCGCCCCGGAAGCTTGCGTAATCCCGCCACCAATCAACTCCGCCCGAGGATTGTCGCTCTGCCTGATCTTCCTCGAGCTTTCCATTTTCGACGACGAGCGCCTAGCCGCGTAGAGTATATGCGCAGCTTTGGATCAATGAATACTACTAACCTTCGTCGGCTCGTCGTTTCCCGGTTTTGGGTACGAGAGCAGAGCCGCTGTGGGAAACACGCGTCGCGCAGAAGGCCTGCCGAGAGGCACGCACGACCTGATCGCTATGCCCACACCTCGCGCCATCTGACAAAAGCCTTCTGTTCATCAAACAACTTGCTTACGGAAAGATGAACCATAGGTGGAGCGATTAGCACGCGACGTACAATGGAGGCTTGGAAGCCCTGAACTCGGATACCGTAGTCCACGTGACTCGACATCACTACCCCTGCAAAGCTGCACTTATGGAAGGCGAAGCCACTGCTGGTCTCGGACAAGGGCCGAGCTAGCCTCACCAGAAGCTTCTCCCGGCTATGACACAGCCTCAGTGCGCCAGGGTCAACTACCAACGTTAGTAATTGATCTAGTGACGGAAGCACATCAATTATTTGACGAATAAGCATCAAGATCGAGCAAACCTCCGCTTCAAGGAGTTCAAAATGCAATCTGACACACAATCTGTTGCCGACGGCCTGATCGATGCACTGACTGCCGGGCCGCAAAATGCTGTGTGCTCATGCCTGCTCCAACCGTGACCTCTCCTTCCTAGTATCAGTGCATGATGCGCTCCTATGCGCGATGAAGAGTTCGTTGGTATCGATGAACTCGTTAGCCACATTGGCCACGACGGGCTTCCCGAGAGGACACGAGTGATATCTGCCAAATTAGATCGCGCACCGGTCGCCAAGCGTTGGGATCACCTTATCAGCTCAGCAGGACGCTCATCTTGGCGCAAGGCATGCCTTTGTGGTCAGGTTCGGCAAATGGAGACATGTAACACCAACCTCCAGGAAGAGGCGTTATGAAGGCAAGCCAAAGCGATAGACCACGAGCCAACGAAAGGCCTTGATCCGGATGCCCGCTCAAAAGGGTATACGCCGGAGAATTTTGGAAGTGCTTACGATGCGCCGTGCGATTTCAGGAAAAACGCTCAAGAGGCCGGCGACACACGATGGTGGAATTGTGTATTGGACCGATCAGCTACAATGCGGTGATGCCTTTCGCGTCACTGCTGCATAGCTCTTGTCTGCGAGTTTGTCGATGGTGTTGACATTGGGAATGACGGCATGATGGCTCGCACCCTCAAGCCCCTTGTCGTAGAAAGTGCCGCTCGCACCTCTACGAATCATCGGCGGCTCGGGTACAGGAAACGCGCCGAACGATTGGCCCACCCGCAGTCCGGCTATGATTCGCGGCACGTCCGATATCAAGATTTGCGGCAGGTAACGCACTTCGGCACGAGGATACGTGACAATCTTCTTGCCTTGGCCGTCATAAAGCTCCTGCGCCACGTCGAGCGTTTTGCTGGCTGACCAGCCAAAGCGCGAGCCGCAGAGCTTCTGCAACGACGGCAAATCATGCAGCTTGGGTGGCCCTTGCCGCTTATCCTCGACGCGCACGGCAAGCGCACCCTCGAAACCCTCAGCCGCTTTGACAACGGCCTCTGCCCTTTCGCGCTTAACAATTCGGTCCTGCGGCGCATGCCGCATCTGGAATTGCCCGTCCGCGACCTTCGCGGTGGCGACAGTTTCGAAATAGGCAAGCGGCGCGAAGTTTCGAATTTCCAACTCGCGCTTGCATACAATGGCTAATGTCGGCGTCTTTACACGACCAACTCCAATCACTCTTCGCGCGCCCTGTCCCAGGATGACGGTTGCTGCGCGAGTGAGTGAGAGGTTGTAAATCTGATCAGCCTGCCGGCGCGCCACGGCGGCGGCGTAGAGCCGGGCATATTCGATATTGGGTTTTGCGCGACCAAATGCGTCGCGGATGGTCTGCGAATCCTGCGCGGTGAACAGCACCCGCATCACCTGACCGTGATACTCGTAATGCTCAAGAATTTCCTGACCGATCAGTTGGCCCTCACGGTCACAATCGGTTGCAAGCCAAACTCGTTTGGCAGTGCGCAATGCCTCGCGAATAGCCTTGAGCTTAGCGGCCTTGTTGCCACCCTCTGCCGGGCGCGTTCCGTAAAGAGCTTCAGGCCGCAGAAGTATTGGCGACCACCGCTTCCAGGCCGGGACAACCTCCTCCGGTTCGAGGAGATCGAACAAATGGCCCTCTGCTGGAAGAACATCACCGTAGCGCGAACCAATTGCGGCGCGGACGTCTTTGGCCTGGCTGGTTTTCTCGGTGATAACGATCTGATCTGCCAGACCGGCGCGTGGGTCGGCCAGGACTGCATCCCATGATTCACCCGGCACCACGCGGTTCGCTGCCGGATCCGGCCTCTTGATATCGCGCCGACGAGCAGCCTCCGGCGCCAGCTTTTCCATCTGCTTCGCGGAGGGCATTCGGGAGCTTGCGGGTCGCTCGTTCGTCATGGTCAGGCCAGATTGCTAAAAGAACATATAGAGAACATTGTTCGCCGGTCGGGTCAAGCAGTTGGAGTCAGGCCATGGCTGAAGTCACCTATTTTGTCGCGCTGCCGTTCATCGCCGCCGATGGCGGCATGCCGCTGGCGAACCCACGGAATGTTTTAATCCAAACGCCGCTGTAATAATCCTGCAAGGAAGGTCACGTCGCGCTGACGCCTTGCCCTGTTGCTTGCTTTTGCTATGCCCCCAATCGCGCAGGCAGAAGACGTCGCACCTAGCCGGATAGACAGCGTTACCAAATCGGCGCGCGACATGATGCCAGCCATGACATGATGCCAGCCATGTCCGAGATGTCGTCCCTCTCGCTGCCGTCGATGCCTGACCTTTCGCTGCCCGACTTCTGGGACACGACGGGCAGGCTAATAACTGAGTTCAATACCTTCACGCAATAGGTCGGCGACGCGCTGCCCATTCTCGAACAGATGGGTTACGAGGTTACGACATTTAAAGTGACATGGGCCTCCCGCCCAAGGCTCGACTCCGATTGAAGTCGAGCGGTAATTCAGACATCCCGAAAGTGAACGCCATCGCAACCAAGGCGGCAAACGGCGGCGTACTGGTTACTGTGTTAATCACGAGCGCCGCGACCGCAAAACGCATCCAAAGCACCAAGACGCTGGGAACCGCGTATCTCGATTTAAACTTCGCGGTGCCGCCGCGAGTTCATCATCCGTCTGGTGATGATCTTTCAGTTTGCCTCGTTTCCTTTGATCCAAAAATTTACAAGTTTCATTTTATCCCGAAGGCCAAGTTTCTAACCCGTGAGATTATAGATGGTCTGAACGATGGACCAGGTGCCGAGGTGTTTGTCGTGGGCAGGTTTGTTAGTCACGAAGGAAAACAGCAAAATCGACCAACTGCTGGATTTGGCTTCATTGGGGAGATGCCCTTTGAGCCCGTCGTGCAGGATGATGGCTTTAAGCAGGAGAGTTTTCTTGTGGGGGGTCAGTGAGGTGGTCCCGGTTGTCTGAACAGATTTTCCGCGTCGATAAGTGGAGCCTCTGCCATGGTTAGGCTGCCAAGCGGAGTGGCAGCGGGTTGAAGTAGGCTTGATCGGGGGTGACGCCGTCAAGGCTCGAATGCGGGCGCCGACCGTTGTAAAAGTCGAGGTATCGGCCGATCGACGCGAGGGCCTCGCTGATGCTGTCATAGGCCCGCAGATACACCTCCTCGTATTTGACGCTGCGCCATAGTCGTTCGACAAACACGTTGTCCCGCCAGGCTCCCTTGCCATCCATGCTGATCGCAATGCCGTTGTCGGCGAGCACGCCGGTAAAAGCCTGTCCGGTGAACTGCGAGCCCTGATCCGTGTTGAAGACGTCCGGCTTGCCGTGACGAGCCAGGGCATCCTGAAGCGTCTCGACACAGAACGCCGCCTCCATGGTGATCGATACGCGCCACGACAGCACGCGGCGGCTGAACCAGTCGAGCACAACCGCCAAATAGACGAAGCCGCGCGCCATCGGGATGTAGGTGATGTCCATCGCCCACACCTGGTTCGGCCGCGTGATCTCCATCCCGCGCAGCAGGTACGGGTAGATCTTGTGGCCCGGCTCGGGCTTTGTCGTGCGTGGACGGCGATAGAGCGCTTCTATCCCCATCCGCCGCATCAGCGTCTTCACATGCCGACGGCCGATCTTGCACCCATCGGCAGCCAGCAGCCCTCGCAACATGCGAGAGCCGGCAAAAGGGAACTCCAGATGCAGCCGGTCGAGGCGCTGCATGATCGCAAGGTCGGCGTCCGGCACCGGCCGCGGCAGGTAGTACACGCTGCCGCGGCTGATGTTCAAAGCCTCCGCCTGCCTGGTGATCGACAGCTCGTGCTCACGGTCGATCATCGCTTTGCGCTCAGCAATCCCGCCTTGGTGAGCGCTCCTTCTAAAAAATCGTTCTCCAGCGTCAGTTCGCCGATCTTGGCGTGCAACGACTTCACGTCGATGGCTGCTTGCTCCGCTCCGGAGCCGCCGCCGGGACCGAACGCATCGGCGGCCTTGCTTTCAAGCTGAGCCTTCCACGCCGTGATCTGATTGGGGTGGACGTCGAACTGCTCGGCAAGCTGAGCCAGCGTTCGATCGCCCTTCACGGCGGCGAGCGCCACCTTCGCCTTGAAGGCCGGTGTGTGGTTCCGGCGTGTTCTTCTGCTCATTGTCGCTCCTGATTCGCAGGCACAGCGTGCCCGCTGTCAGGCGGAAACTCCACTTATCGCCCTGTGCAGAATTCCGGGGCCGGCTCTCAGATCGATCTGCGGCTATAGCGGCTCTCCGGTCTTTCTGTACGCAATGCCAGTCGTGCCAGATACATTTGCCGCGCGAAAGGTGCAAGCCTACGGGATGTATGGTGAGTGGCTACGCGGTGTGGAGTGGGGGATGCTTTTGAATTGGGAGCCGGTGCGCAACGAACGTGCTGAGCTGGTGAACCCGAACAATCCTAGCGGTATGCGGGTTCCCATAAACACGGGCATGATGGGAGCCGTACCCGTTTGGAAGCTGGCGGAGATGTTGGATTACGGTGCGATTGCAAATTCTCGGATTGAGCAGGAGCGAATTGCAAGAGAAGGTATGACCCGGGCCTGATGCGGATATTATCACCTGAACGAAAAGCGGCGATTACATGATGTCCAGGAGAACAAACCCCGAGATATTGCTTGGCCTCTTGCTGGCATCGCTGTTCTGGATTGGCGTTCTGGGATGGCAGGCGTCCTACTTCCCGAGAAGTCAGCAGGCGAACGAGTGCTACGATACCGCCAAAAAGGCCGGGACCAAGACCGATGATTGTAAGGGTTTTTGGGAGCGAACTACGAGCGACCCCACCGCGGCCTTCACCTTGGGGATATTCATATTCAACATCGTACTTGGTCTCTCGACCGTCGCCCTATGGCAGGTGACCCGCAGATCGACCGACATTGCCGAACGAGCCTTTTCCGATTTGGAACGGCCCTATGTCTACATCTTCGGCGCGAAAGGCTTGGAACGCGAATCGGAGCGAATGGACCCTTACGACTTCCTCAAATACTCAGTCGCCAATTACGGTAAAACGCCCGCCAGCCTAGAAAGCGTTTGCCTCAAAATCAGCCTTGGCAATACGCCGGAGGTTCCGATTCCGGTAGGCCAATGGCACAGCCTTAGGGCCTTGCCGATCTTGACGCCAAACGAGCGGAGAGATGACACGGAGGTTGTTCCCGAGAGCATCTCAACCTCGCAATATGCCGACGAGAACACCCCGCCCGATGACTCCTTCACTGTCCCCGATCTTGAGGATGGGACCGAGTTCTTCTTGTGGGTGCAGATCAAATATCACGGCCCTTTTAGCAGGGGCCACGAAACGTCCGCGTGTTGGAAGTGGGACCGGGATAGTTCTCGCCTGATCTTATACGCCGATGAGAAATACAACTACACGCGCTGAGTATCATTCGATCTCGGAAAGTCAAAAATATGCTTCCCGATAAAACGCCTGATTTGAGCATCGACGAATGGATGACGGCCAATTCTGAGTTGGGCCATAAACGGCTTCACGCGCTCGGGGTGATAACTCAGAGGTGGAATAGAGCCGAGCGGTGGCTGTTCACGATATTCTGCGACGTATCCGGGTACGATGAGGCCGAGGCGTGGGCCTTGGTTTACAACTTGAGCACGCCCGCAATTTCGGAGCGAATAAGATCACTGCTCAAGATCAGAAATAACGCCACCGAAGCCCCGTTAATCGAGAACGCTCTCGAAGTCTTTAATGTGTGTCGCCAGAATCGAAATTCTGTCACCCACGCATGGACGCGTGGGCTATCCGCCGATGGGCAATTGGCCTTGGCGAGCAAAAGCAGGAAAGCGGATAATTTTGATGCCGATCCATTTCCGAGCAGTCTTGACGACTTGCGAAGGGTCGCGGATGAAATTGAAAGTCTCAACACGCGGCTGTGGCTGCTGAGTTGCTTCGCGGAGGACTCCCAGCCTACGTCGTCACTTGAGAGACTTCCCTTGCCGTTCCTGCTTGTACAGCCTCCACAGCAGCCTAGCGCAAAGCTGCCACGTCCGCCTCGTACGTCTGCGGCATCGAGGAGATCAGCGGCGACTTCTCGGACTGAGAAATAAAGAGAACCGGCGTGTGCAGGAGCGAACATGATGATCGCAGCACGGGTTTTCGCTACTTGCGGGCTGTCACTGATTTTGATGACGCCAGCAGCGGGTTTCGAGTATTCATCGAAACAGTCGAATGCGATTGCGAGCGTCGCCCAGGCGAACGTCGCTGGCGGGAACTGCCCCGGACAAGAGGCCATAAACACCGCGATGGCGGATGAGCTTCGTGAAGCGGGCTTCGTCGCCGACCCTTACAAATCAACCGAGTTTGAAAGAGTGTGGAGGGCAAATACTGTCGAACTCTACGGCTTGCTCCATCGCTCGTCCGCGGCATTGTGCGCCGCTCTCTGGCAAAGGCTCGGTCCCAGCGGCAGCCATGGTCATCAGATGCTAAAGGTGCGGAACCGTTGAGCCGAACATCCGGTAGAAACATTGCCCATGACACGCGAGGCCGGGCGCAACTGTCGCCGCTTCAAGTGAAGAAAAGGTTGGAGCTGCTGTCGCTCAATCGTATTTCTTGATTGCCTCACACGCTTCCGCAATACTTTCTTTCGCCGCTCCAGACTGCATTTGCGCCAACATCATTGTCATAAGGCGCTCGTAGCGGCCACCCGGCTGGATATCGGACGGCTTCACTTCGGCGTCGGACGCCCATCGTGCGATCTTATCATCGTGGGATTTCGACGACGGACACCGTTGCTGGAGGGAGATCACGCGCGCAGCCATCATCGCAAAAGCCTTCACGTTCTGCGGAATTTTTGGGTCTAGATACCATTCTGCGAACCGCAGTGCCTCAGCGGATTTTCTGTCGTCTTCAACCTTTATGTCGCGTGACACCATATCGGCGGCATTTGTCGCCCTTTCAGAGATATCGGGTTGTGCGGGATCAGGACCAAAACGTCTGTAGATGGTGACGCTCCCGCCGCCGCCGTCTCGCGTGAATGCTTGGCATTCGATTTTGACGCCACGGATTTCCCGATCAGCGTTTTCGGCGGCATTCGGCTTGAGCGCGTCGGAGACGCATCCCGACGCCTCCGTTGTAATTTCTACGCGATTGGCTCCAGTTACGAACTCGCCACCCTTGGCGATAAGAGCGATAGTATTCGAGGCTGGCCGTGCCCGTCCTTCCCAGTAAACTGCAAAGTCGGCTTTTTGTTTTGGACCGAATGGACAGCCATACGTCGCGTTATCGGCTCCGACGTGACCGATCTCGACGATCATGCTCGTCTGCCGCCCCGTCCCACCTCCAAGATGCGCGGCAAGCTTCTTCGCGCCAGCGAGACAGTTTGCAGCTTTTGCCGCATCGTCGAGAGTTGATGCGGGCAAGGTGACAGCTTGAGTAACGTCGGTGGTCAGCATCGCCTTGATGCTGATATCATCAATCAATTTGCCAATTTCGATTGGCGGTCGCTCGGACGGGATCGGGTAGTCCAGCACGTCGGTCATGGTGAAGATATGATTATCCGAGGCCCGCTTCGTCGTTTCGGTCCCACCTGCGCCGGTCAGCATTTGTACCTTTGCTTCTGCGCATGGCTTGCTCCTCCGGAGCGAGACCGCAGTTAAGGTCAAAAACTGAGCGGGAAACTTGAAGCCCTCTTTGACCTCGTAGCGCCACGTTGATGGGTCCTCCGGCTTCCCGGTGTTTTGCCCATCATCCTCGAAGACGGTTGTCGCCGGAATGACAATTTCATCTTTGGGCCTGAGGTGAACGTCGTTGTCTGTAAGACATATCCTTGCAACGCCGGACGTACCCAGCGGCGGTTCTTCCTTCGCATGCACCGGGCTCGGCAGGGCGAATGCCGCGACAGTCGCGAGCAAAAGATATTTCATGGTTGTGATGCTCTCCGCTGCAATCGTAGTGAAGCCCATCGGATGCGTTCGCCATCCCGCTCGTGCAAAACTTCAGATCCCGCGACGGGAACGGACATTATTTAGCCCGTAGCGCGCATCGCCATAAGTACATCCGCATAGATTTTCACCTTAGCCTTTGCATTCAGCCCTTTCATGCCTCCAGACATCCTGGTCGGGGTGGGCAAAATATAAAACGCGATCTCCCGACCCTCGATGTATTCGGACAAGATCGGTCCGCTAAATTTTTGTGCGATCCGCTCCTCGTCAGACCGCAAACGCTTGCAGATTTCGTTCCGGCGGGAGATTGCGACTCTGTATCGAGCGCCTAGCTGTGTCGCAGAATCGGACAGTTTTCGAAAAGTTCAATCCGCTGCTTGCTGGCTGGTAAAGGCGATTTTGTTTATGCGACGCTTAGCCGCAAACACCAGCCGAAAGTCTGTGAGATCGAATTCTTCTATGTCGGCGTCCCTTGCGCTCGTTTCTCTCCCGCTCTTTCGTTTGTATTCTTGCAAGACGTCGTACATCCAGAAGTCGTTGGCAATAAGGAAATTATGCCAGTTCGTTCGTCTTTGCGCGTTGTCGGATTCCTCCAGCAAGGACGTGCCAGTGATGCCGCTGAGAAGTCGCCACATCCCGCTACTCTTCGATCCGTAGTAGAAGCAGGTATCACGCGTGAGTAGGCTCATATCGGGCCGGGAGAAACGCGGCGGCGGTCGGCGGTGCTGTACCAACGATAATCGTCGAGACGCTGTCCGGTATTGCCTCAAGACAGTTGTAAGGATGCTTTTCGGTAAGGCGCTCCAAATCTATCCTCGCTGTGTGTCGGCTCGCCGCATATGCGTGTCACCCGTCCAATATCAATTGGTGCCAGTCCCGACTAAGCTGATGTTTCCCCAACAGGCGGGCCGAAATCGAATGACGGTGGTTCTAAGTGCCAACGCACCAGGTCATCCATCGCAATAAGCACGATCCTGTCTGTCAGAGCGGCTGAGCGGATGGCGTCCTCGGTGAAACTGGACGTCGTAATGATGAAGCCACGGTGAGCGCTTTGTTCTTCAGCGACGCCCTTGAATTGTTGGATGGCTGGACGGCCCACTTTGTTTTCCGCCGAGTTTCGCTTGCATTGCACGATATCAATCCGTCAGGATTGACGGCAAAACCGTCCACCCCAAAATCGTTCGATTTTCGTGTAGCCCACGCTTCAAGTCCCGCCCTTTGAAAAAAGCTCATGCTGTGGCGTTCAAAATTGAACGGGTCCATATCGAGCAAATGCTGTCGTAGCGCCATCTCCTCCTTCGGCATTGCGAAACGGGTGGGATCCATCGGCTGCTCTTTCATCGCAGCCTTCATTTCGGCGCTGGTGCGACGCAACCGTTCATCTGAAATAATCACGTCGATAATTTCGGCGACGTGAGTTTGGGCCTCTGGGCTTGACACGACGGCTTCGATGATTGAGGTGATTCCCGCGGTCCCGAGAAAAATCAATAGAAGTACCGGGACGCCGAGAGCGCCGCCAAACGCCGCGATCCCGGCAGCATGACCACCAACCAACGGAATCGCGGCGAGCGTTGCAGGCAGCGCTATCTTCATAGACCAAGGCAGGTTCGATTTGCGGTAGTTCGAGACTACCTCCGAGACACTGTTCGCAATTGCCACGATAGCCGCGCGCGAGTTGATGAGCGCATTCAGTTGCTTGAATTTGTCGGTGGTGCCAATATCGCTCGCGACGACATCGCGCGACTGACTAAGCCATCGTATCGCAATCACCCGATCCTCCGGCCTAGACGTGTGCTTTATGGTCGAGGCGAAGAGGCCAATCAGCCACTTTTTAGTGCTGTCAGTTACATTGTCGAACATGGCCCCTCCGAACGGGTATAGCTGCGATGTAGGTTTTTTATTTGCAACTGATCTCTAAATCATCGGTATCGCGAGGCAATTCCTCTTTCGCATTCGGCTTTAGGCTTACGAATTTCATGTTGACCCGAGGTGGCACGGCGAAGTCTACATCGAGGTACGCTGTGCCGAGCTTCATGGTGCTTTGGATGCGCTTCGCCGTTGCGGCGCTCGTAATGAGAGCAGTGATCAGCACGCCGCCGCTCGTGGCCTTCGCGGCGATGGCGTTCACTTTTTGGATGTCCGCGTTGCCGTTCGACTTCAACCGCAACCTGGCCTTCGGCGGAAGGCCCCAAGACACTTTGAAAGTCGTGACCTCGTAACCCATTTGTTCAAGGATCGGCAGTGCATCGCCGACTTGCTGCGTGAAGGTATTGAACTCAGTCATGAGCTTGCCGGTAGTGTCGGAAAAATCAGGCAACGACAAATCCGGAATCGATGGCATCGAGACGGATGGCAATGAAGGCATCGCGGGTATCATGTCGCGTGCAGATTTGGTGATGCTGTCGATCCGGCTGGGCGCATCTTCGGCCTGAGCAGGAGCCAAACTCGAAATTAGCACGGCTATTACGAGAAGCGGTCTCATTCCATTTCCTTCGGGCAGGATTGAGTTCTTTCGCCGAAATTGACGCCAAAACGCTAGGTTGTCGAGAGGGATATGTCCGACTGGCGGTCGCGCAGGCCGCGAACTCCGCCAACAATGCTTGGCAAGTCGCGGCCCGGACCACCGGACGAACTCGCGTTCAAAATTGCCGAGAATGTGTGACCTCCGACGCCTTCGAGCAGCCGTGCTGTTGGCAGCAATTGACCCGTCGTTTACAGTGTGCCAGTTCAAGTAGACGATTTCCTTCGTTCATTCGTCCGTTCTGGAGAGCGCCATGACGTGGGGGCGTTTCATTTTCATCTTTTTTGCTTTCGTTCTCGTCTCTGTACCCGCTTCTGCTGCTGACCGCGTAGCCCTGGTGATTGGCAACGGCGCGTACCAAAAAGTGCCAGCCCTCCCGAATCCATCGCGGGACGCTGACGATATCGCTCGTGCACCAGAGCGCCTTGATTTTAAGGTCACCGAGGTAAACAACGCGACCGCCGCTGATATGCGAAAGTCGCTGGTCGAGTTTGGCCGTGCCGCGGAAGGATCCATGATGGCGGTCGTATTTTACGCCGGTCATGGGATGGAAGCCGGAGGAGAAAACTGGCTCATTCCAACGGACGCCGAACTGCGGAGCGACACCGATGTAGAAAGCGAGGCCGTCAGTCTCAGGTCGGTCAATCTACAGGTCAGCAAAGCGCGCCAACTTGGTTTGATTATCCTTGACGCCTGCCGCAACAACCCATTTGAAGCAAAGATGAAGCGTTCGCTGACCACCCGGGCGGTGGCGCGTGGATTGGCTCCGACAGAACCCACGGACAGCGTTTTGATCGCCTATGCCGCTCGCGACGGCACCACGGCAAGTGACGGAGACGGACGAAATAGCCCGTTCACGACCGCCCTCCTGCGGCACATCGAGACGCCGGGGCTCGAAATATCGTTCTTGTTCCGCAGGGTTCGCGATGAGGTCATGAAGGCGACCAAACGGGAGCAGCAACCCTTCGTGTACGGATCGCTATCGAAGGAGGAGATTTACCTAAAGGCTCCTGCCGCGAGCGCGAATACTTCTCCGATTGCTAGTGTCTCGACGCCTCCCGCCCTTAGCCAGCCGATGGCGGCTCCTAAGGAAGACGAACAATTTTGGCTGGCAATCAAGACATCAACCGTCGCAGGGCTGTACGAAGAATTTTTGTCCGAATACCCGAGAAGCAGTCACGTGGATGAAGCGCGCGAACGGATCAAAGATCCTCAGATCCAAACAGGTCGCGGCTGTGTTGCCGACGACCAGTGCTTCCCCGTCCGGCGGTGATACGAATATGGCCAAGGAAGAGCCAAGTCCGGGTTCGAATCCGCCTGACCGTGGCCTGTTTACGCCTGAGGACAGCCGACTGGTGGAAGCTGTGGGCGCTAGGCTGCAATTTAGGATGCCACCTTTTACTATCGGGGCGACCTGGGATTCTCCGAGTTCTTATGCGGGATTTATCGGTGTGTGGTCGAGCAAGCGCGGTTGGGGGAATGGTAAGGGCCGCCACGCCATGTTGATCGTCACAGGGGTCTCGACGGAGGGCCTAGCGCGTGGGTACTACCTGTGGGGGCCTCCGACAAGGGCGTCCTGGGAGCAATCGCCAGCGGGCTACACGCAGTTTTTCACTGAAAAGATCGTAGAGAACGCTTTTTTAATTAGGAGCGGCGACCAAACGGTGAATGCAAGACTCGACAAGAGCAACACTATGACCTTGTCTACATTCAAATCAGGAAAGCCGTCTGAAAAGGCTAGTATCGAGCTTTATCCGATCTGGCAACCGGCCGCGCTGGGGCAGAACGCCACCGGACCGTCTGTTGATCGTGGGCAGAAGTCAAAGAATGCGTCGATCATCAATCCGTCTCCAGGAGGACAACAGCCGAAGGTGGAGCCGAGCCGCGCACGGTCAGAACCAACTGCCAATTCGAGAGCTACAGAGAAGGAAGCTCCAGCGGGAGACTCGCGGTGTAGCAACATGCACGACCGGTTGGGCTGCTTATGCGCGGTGCGGAACGGGGGCGGCATATCGTCGGACGGCAAGAGTTGGTACTCAAAGCGCCATGGGAGCGACCTCACGAACGAAGCATTCGTTCGGTGCCAACTTCAAGCGGGCAGAAGATAGATAGCTTTTCACCATTGTGTTTGTAATTTTCGGGGTGCGGCAGACCTGCTGGGCGCATTCAGCTATGGATCAATTTCGTAGGCTCATGCAGCAAAGGGGCGCGCAGCAAGGTTTTTGCGCCGAGGCCAACATTCCATCGATCATGTACTTGCCGCCTCCGTTTATCGTGGTAACAACCCGGCTTCATGATCAACAGGAGCGATTGACTTGAAGAAAGCTAGGGCCGCTAGGAAGACCGTCAAGCGCCGCGAATGGACGAAAGCCGATCTAAGAGAACTCAAGGATCATTCAAAGGCGCGAACGCCAGTTGTCAAAATATCAAGGCTCACTAAGCGCTCGGTCGGAGCCCTCCGCCAGAAAGCGTTGCACCTGGGGATAGGACTGGGCCACCGACGATAGTTGCTGATGCACCGAGCGGCATGTCGAAAAGAACACGCCGCGCGGCGCGATAGATTTAGCCCCTGGCGTGCTTTTTAATGATAAGCTTAGTGAAAGGCTTCTCGTTGCGAGAGGACCGATTTTCCAAACCGTTGCAAGATGGCGTGCAGGCTTCGCGTTCGATCCGGAGAGGAACGCCATCGTCGTGGTCGCGGGCGATAAGTCAGGCGGTAGCCAGAAGCGCTTCTACAAGCAGCTTATCGCCAAGGCGGACAGCCGGTTTTCCGACCATTTGGAAACCCTGAAATCCGTAAAGAAGGGATGATCCTATGGGACGGAGCATCGATCAGGCCATAGCTTCCCTGCCCTGCGACCAGCAGGAGCAGATTGAAGCGCGTTATGGTGAACTCCGGCAGGAGGTCGAAGGACTGCGGGAGTTGCGCCAGATCGCCGGCAAGGCCCAGGAAGATGTCGCGACCGCCCTGAACATCAAACAACCGTCAGTTTCCAATATCGAGAACCAGGCGGACAGGCATCTCTCGACACTCCGCAGCTACGTCGAAGCGATTGGTGGCAAACTGGAACTGACGGTGAAGCTGCCGGCGCGACCGCCCGTGAGGATCGAACATCGCGGCGACTTAACTCAGCCAGCAGCGAAGCCATCAACTCGGCGAGCAGGCTCTCGGCGGAGGCTTGCTTGACGCCTGAGACGATCACTCGACTGCTAGCCTCTATGAACGCCGGCCGCCTCTTGGTGGTCTGCGGCGCCGGGCTTTCGATGGCGGCGCCCAGCAGCCTGCCATCGGCCCGCGCGGTCGCCGAGCGGTGCTTCGACAAATATCGTCTTGAAGCCGATCCGAACTGCGACATCGCTCTTCGGGACAATCTCGAGGCACTCGCCGAGCACTTTGCAGGCCTCAACACCCTGCAATCGGTCTTCATCGAACATCTCGTGCCCTGGCCTGCATTTGTGCGGCCTTCGAACACGGGACATGCCGCAATAGCGGATTTTCTCATCACCCGCGCCGCCGTTGCCGGCATATCGAGCAACTACGACACGCTCATCGAGCGACGCGCCTGGGACTACGGCGCAGACTTCCGGGGCTCGCTCGACGGAGACGAAGCCACCGTCGATTCCGTCCGTCAGGCGCCGCTGCTGAAATTCCATGGCTGCTCCCACCGCGATCGGCCAGCGACGGTCTGGGCGCCTTCGCAGCTCGACGATCCGACCATCTCGACCCGCATTGCACGTAGCAAAGTTTGGATGGCTGCCAACCTCCGTCAGAAGGATCTGCTCGTCGTCGGCTTCTGGTCGGACTGGGAATACCTCAATGCCCTGATCGGCGACGCGCTGATCGACGTGCAGCCGCTGTCCGTGACCGTGATCGACCTCTCGCCGACAAATGCGCTCGAGCAGAAGGCCCCGCAGCTCTGGGCGATGGCGCACGCACAAAACGTGACGTTCGAACATGTCCAAGAGTCCGGGGCTACGGCGCTCGACGAGCTTCGTCGCGCGTTCTCATCGAACTACCTTCGTCAGGTCCTGAACGCCGGACGGGCCGCCTTCGAGCGCGCCACCGGAGTCCAATGTGACCCAGCTTGGCTGAACGTCGGGAATTTCGATAGCGAGGCTCTGTATGGTCTGCGGCGAGATGCCGAAGGCGTCTCGGCGGCGGAGCCAGCCAAGCTCCTGCGCCCAGCAAATCCAGAAGCCCTCGGCTTCTTCCATTTGCTGCTCCGTCAGGCCGGCGCTGTTCAACGCGCCGACGGTTATGATCTGAACGGCCGGAGCATCCGAGTCCTCAACGGAGCGCAATTCATCCTCGGGACGCTACGGGGAAAATTCGTCGAGCCGCCTGCCGCGATGCAGTCTGACATCGTTGTGGCGGTGGGCGCGACCGACTTGGGCGTGCCGGACAACGTCGTGCGCAGCGGACGCGCCGGTGACGTCATTCGTCCCGACCCAGCCGGCGAATGGTACGACCTCCCCGGGGCAAGAGCTGCGTTGGGCATCTGATGGACATATTCACGCAAGCCGAAATCCTTCTTCGCGACGCCCAATATGAAACTTGGACATGGACTGGCTCGGCCGGCCCGGTGACCTGTTTCGAAAACGCGGCGCTGATGGGGTTCGTCCACGTCTTCGACACCGCAGATGCTCTCCTCACGGCCTGGAAGGAAAACCAGCAAGCCGCCCTCACTCGGCATTCTGCTTCGCTGCGCGGCGCCGGAGCGAAGGCGTGGAACGTCTATTCGGTCTTCCTGACCCCGCATCAGGACGCGCGCCGAGGGCGGCAGATCGAGCGCATCGAAGAGGATTTCTCTTTGACCCGAAAGATCGCCAGAGCCTCGATCACCACAGCCGATGATGTCGAGAAGGCGCTTCTACCGTTGCTGTCCATACGCTCCAAGCCGCTGCTCGGCGCATCTAACTTTGAAACGAGACTGCGCACCAGGCTGAAGGACATTCCTCCGGATGCTGTTACCGCGTTCCTTAACGAGACCACGCCGGCAGAGGTCGCCCGCATCTTGGGAGCGACATCATGAGGCTGGATTTCATTGAAGTATGCGGCTTTCGTGGCTTCAGGGATGTCGTCCGGATCAATTTCGGACGGGGCTTCACCGTCATCACCGGTCGCAACGGCGTGGGCAAGAGCACGCTGTGCGATGCTGTCGAGTTCGCGATCACCGGCTCTATCGATAAGTACGCCGTGGAGAAGGCGGCGAAGGAAAGCCTCAGCGATTACCTTTGGTGGCGCGGCGAAGGTGTTCCCAAAGCTCATTATGTCACCGCCTCTTTTGTTGACGACAACGGAAAGCCATTCACTATCACGCGAACGCGGCAATCCGGCTCCGATCGCTCACCAGAGGAAATCCAGGCCGCGCTTTGCCGTGGACCTGCACCAGAGGACGCACTTCGTCAGCTCACCCGAACGTCCATCATCCGTGACGAATGGATCGCCGCGCTTAGCCTGGATCTCACTGAGACGGAGCGGTTTGATCTCGTCCGCTCCGCGCTCGGTGCACTGGAAGGTTCGGAAGCCGGTAGCAGAGCCAAGGAGGTCGTGGCTGCTGCCGAAGCCGCGCACAATAAAGACGAGGCCGCCTATGAGGCTGCCCGTTCGCGGCTGGCGGACCGACTGACGCAGCAGTCTGAAACGCAAGCCGCGCTCAGCAGATCAGGGGATGTGTCCACCGCGCTCCAGGTGATCGCCACCGCGGTGCCGGATGCCTCCACCGAGCTGACCGCACGGCTGGCTGCCGGTCGAAACGCGCTCGCAAACGGACGGGCCCGATTGGGTCGAATGGGCGATGCGCTTCAACTCGGTCGCGAGGTCGCATCGGCGCAGGCGGCCTACAACGCTCCAGAGGCCGTTGCGAGCCGCGAGGCCGCATCGGCAGCGCATGAAGCGGCAAAGCGCGAGCATGAGGCTGCACAGCAGGTCGTCTCGGAAGCTGAACAACGCCTCATGCGGGAAGAAGAGATGGACGCGACGGCGGCGTCGCTGAGCCTCCTCGTCGAGCACGGTGAGCGCCTCGGGCTGCACGAAGATCATTGCCCGCTGTGCGCGGCCCATCGGACGTCGGACGAGTTCGCCGCCGGTCTCGCCGCGGCGCGGCGACGGATTACATCACTGGCGTCAGGGGTTCAGACCGCTCGCGATGCTCTTTCGACTGCGAAGGCGAACGCACGGCAACCCAGCCTCACGTTGCAGACAACCGCCGCCGCAGTTCAAACTCATGCAGATGAGCTGAGCCGGCTGCGCGAGCGGGAAGCGGCTCATGTCGATTTCTACAATCAATGGGCACTCGATCACCGCTTCATCCAGGATCCTGACGCGCTCGAGCAGGCCATCTCCCCGGAACGTGACCGACTGATCGACCTTGAGCGTGCGCTCCTCGTGCTGGAGGCCTCGCAAGCGGTATCGCGAATGTCGTCGATCGAAAGCAACATCTCAGCGCTGCGAGACGAAATAGAGAAATTAGCTCAGGCAGTTACTCAGTCGCAAAATGCCGTTACGGCGGCGCGCGAAATCGAACGCTCTGTCAGGCGCGTGAGTGCCGAAATCATCGATGAGCGGCTCGCTCAGATCAGTCCCCTCCTCAACGAGCTTTACCAGCGCCTGCGACCGCACGCCGACTGGCGGACAATCGACTACAGCATCCGCGGCGACGTCCGACGTTTCCTGAGCCTCAAGGTGGGAGACGGCCTAAACCCGCAGTTTGTCTTCAGCAGCGGACAACGTCGCGCAGCCGGTCTAGCCTTCCTTCTTTCCGTCCACCTCGCTCGAGCTTGGACACCGCTTAGGTCTCTCCTTCTCGACGATCCCGTTCAGCACATCGACGATTTCAGGGCCCTCCACCTAGTCGAAGTGCTTGCCGCCCTTCGCTCGGATGGGCGCCAGATAATCTGTGCTGTCGAAGACCCTGCGCTGGCCGATCTGCTGTGCCGGCGTTTGGTGAGCACCGCGACAGAGGGCGGCCGACGTCTCGATTTTGACCTTGGGTCGCTCGGCGCCCCGAGCGTGGCGGTGGACCAGGAAATCTATCCGATGCCGGTCGGCGTTCTACGCGGTGCCGCCACCGCATGACGATCGAGAGCGTGCAAATTGAACTTCCGGCACCGCGCAAGCGTCAAGGGCACGGCCCGTGGAGCGATCTGGCGCTCCATACGATCGGTTGGCGGGCGTTTCAGGATCTTTGCTCGCAGGTATGCGAGGTCGTGCTCGGTAGGCCCGTGGAAATCTTTCGCGAGGCCCAGGACGGCGGTCAGGACGCGGTCTTCCTTATCCCGTTGGGGACCGGTGGTCCGCCGATCGGCACGGTCCAGTGCAAGCATACGTCCGATGCCGCGAAGGCCTTAAAGGGCAGCGATCTCACCGCTGAGATTGAGAATGTCGAGGAGCTGGTCAAAGCCGGCCAGGCGGACACCTACGCGTTCATGACGAACATGAGCATAGATGCGCCCGTCGCGGCCGCGATGCGCGCAAGGCTCCGGGCGCTCGGCGTGCGTAAGCCGCACATCCTTGGACGCCAGTACATCGTCAGGGTCATCAGGAGCAGCGCGCGGCTGCGCGCCCTCGTCCCACAGGTCTACGGCCTGGGAGACCTCACCTCGATCGTTGATGAGCGCCTGAGCGAGCAGAGCCGGGCGCTGCTTGATAGCTGGATCCCAAAGCTTCGTACCTATGTTCCGACAAAATCCCATCGCGACGCGGTCAACGCGATCTCCCACCATGGCGTAGTACTGCTGCTGGGCAATCCCTCAAGCGGAAAATCAGCAATTGGCGCGATCGTCTCAACAATAGCCTCAGAAAATCCGGCCAATACCGTGCTTGCTTTGACCAGTCCACGCGATTTTGAGGTGGGCTGGAATCCGAACGATCCGGGCCGCTTCTTCTGGATCGACGATGCCTTCGGCTCGAACGTGCTGCGCGACGACTATGTGCAAGACTGGGCCTCGGCCTTCTCCAAGCTGCGGGCCGCAATCAAGCACGGCAACCGCTTTCTCCTGACGTCTCGCAAACACATCTACGAAGCGGCGAGGCGGCGGCTCGGGCAACGCAACCTTGCTCAATTCGCCGACGGTAGCGCCGTAGTCGATGTCGGCGAGCTCACGTTCGAAGAAAAGGCGCAGATACTTTATAATCACGTGAATTTCGGCGGGCAGAGCCAGAGCTGGCGATCGAGCGTCAAGCCCCACCTCCCAGCGGTCGCCGCTGTACGCGATTTCCTTCCGGGTATCGCAGAACGTCTTGGTGACCCGAACTTTACGAAAGGGCTCGCGCCCCGCGAAAGCTCGCTAGTTCGGTTCATGCAAGAGCCAACAGAACATCTAATCGATACGGTCAATGCCCTGGATGTTCAGTTGCAGGCGGCGCTCATCCTCGTTTACGTCCATCAAGCCGGCTTCGATCCAAGCGACTACGATGTGCCGGCTGCCCAGGCAGTCGCGGACCTGACAGGCTATAGCCTGACGAAGATCCAAGATTGTTTCACTGAACTGAAAGGCTCTTTCCTGAAGCTCTCCGGGTCCAAATGGGCCTTCGCTCATCCAACGATATCTGATGCTCTGACTGAGATCCTTCGCCAGAAGCCGCATATGATGGCGGCGCTCATACGCGGCGCAACCATCGACACCATTCTCAGCAGCTTTACCTGCGAGAGCTCGCCTCTCATTCGAGATGCGCTTGTTATCCCCACAACCCTCGACGACGCCCTGGTCGCCCGGCTCGGCCGCACGCCGGACGAATGGCACCGCAATTGGATGCTGTTCCACTTCTTGTCCTACCGCGCCAGCGAATCGGTATTCGCCAAGGCGATTCAGCAATTTCCGGATCTGCTTCGGCGTTCGTGCTGGCATACTGACCTCATTGGCAACGATCCTCGGCTAAACGCATATGGTCGCGCCCACCATCAGGGTGTCTTACCTGATTGTCTCCGCTTGGAGGCAGCCGACAGCCTGGAGGCAGCCGCACTTACGGACCTCGATACGTCCTTCCTTGACGAAGAGAACATGCTTGCACTTATTCCGCCATCCCGCCTTGTTGGGCTGGGACTGGCGCTGCGCGCGAAGGTCTTACCGTCGCTTGTAGAACGCGCCGACGAGATCGCCGAGGATGTAGATCTGGACGAAGAGCCTGATAGCCATTTCAAGAAGCTTCTTGGTGTATTGGACCGCATCGAGGCGACGGCGGGCGACCCAGAGACCACATCCATGATCGATGACACGCGCGATCGGGTAAAACGGTCGATCAAGGCGATTGAAGAGCGCAAGCGCGAGCACGACGACAGCTCCGAAGACGAAACTGATTGGACGCACATCGTGACTCAGAAGAAGGAGGAGTCTTCACCATCAGCTCCCGTCACGACGAAGCGCTCGGTGTTCGATGATGTCGACAAATAGTCATCTTGACCTCACGCTCCTCGCTTTCGCTTGGCAATGTACTGACGGTCTGCCTCGAACTCCTCGCGCATATGCTCCCGCCGGATGTACTAGCCATCGCGCCACCCGATGGACATGGATCGACCGAATTCCGGGAATTGTTCGCGATCGCGCAACTGCAACAGCTCGTCAATCGAGGATTGTGGAATTTCATGCAGATCGAGGCCTACATTCCGGCGGTCACCGTGACCGGCTCCGGCTTTGTTATTTCAGGCCAGGCTTTTCTGACGCCCGGCACCCACCTCACCTGCCACTGGCCATTGTCGCCCTTGCTCTGCGCCAGGTCAGCCGAGCATGGCCGATGGGCGCTAAGGGGAGATAGGCAAGATCCGCATCAAGAGCGGGCGCGTCGCAGCGCTTGCTCTGCTGCGCTAGGGGGATCGATTGTGCCGAGAAGCGGATTGATCGCGAGCGTCTAGTGACTATCCTTCGCTGTTTCGATGTCGATCAAGCCCATACCAGTTTGCAACCATTCCTTCCTTTATCCCGCTGCATCCGTTTTCACGACGGCGGAAATCCTCCCTTCCAACATACGTGCGGCCGCTCCATTAGACAGTGCGCGAGCATGATCGGGTGCTCTTTAGCCTTCCCGAATGTGATCGGTTGGTGGCAACGCTAGGGGAGAGGTCGATGACTGATGGAAAGTTTCTGACCGCTGAAGAAGTCTCTGAAAGATATCGTGGCAGTGTTTCAATTGGCACTCTTGAAATTGGCGAGCGATGAAGATCGGTCCGACCTTCGTCAAGATTGGCAAGGCTGTTTTGTATCCGACGAATGAACTTGATGCTTGGGATCAAAAGAACACGGTGACGTGCCGAGCATCAAAGGGACTCGACGTGGATAGTGGTGAAGAAGCGTGAAGATCACGTACGAACACGCGAAGCCGCTCCCAGATGCAGACCCCTTGCGGCGCAAGCTGATGCACAAATGCCTTTGTTTTCAATAACTTATGTAGCACGAGTAGAGTCGTGCACAATCACCCCTCCGGCGACCCGACCCCGTCGCAGGCCGACATCCAGATGACCAAGGCGATTGTCGACATCGCCAAGCCGCTCGGCATCGCCGTGCATGATCACATCATCGTTGGCAAGAACGGGCATACCAGCCTGAAGGGCATGAAATTGATGTAGTCTCGCTGCGTCAAAATGCGTCCCGCCGAGGCGCCTCCACGGAGATATTCATGTCGAATGGTCCGAGCGCAATTCTCTCTTTCGACGAGATCGACGCGATTGCACGTGACGCCGTTGCAGAAGGACAGGCGGACCGCAAGCAGGCGACATCGCAGAAGATCCAACCCCTACGAAAGGCCCAGCGCCACCAGCCTGAGGCCGCGATGGCGTTGTTATGGATTGTCGACGAACGAAGCCTCACGAGGGAAGAGGCAGCCGACATTCTTGCAGAGATCGCCGACGCCCGCGATGACGACATAGCTATCCTCTCGTGGCTCGGCATGTGCCTCGAAGCGGTCCGCGACATCGACGATCTGAATGCGCCACCGCCGGAGCACCCGATATTTCAGACGATGGTCGCAAAGCTGGACCGCTTGTCCAAGCTCAATGAAGGGCGGCCTGAACAGGAGCAGATCCTGCGCGGGCTCGCCACGGCGGCGCGAATGATGGCGCGCCAGCACGATGCGATCGCCGAGGACAGTCTTCGGAAACTGACCGAAATCGATCCGCAAAAGAGCGCACATCATTACAATCTGGGGCTGTTCTACAAGACGCGCGGCAGATTCGCCGAAGGCGTGGCGGCAAACCGCGCCGCGGCAAGCCTGTCACAAGAGGCTGTCGACAGCACCGAATGGAACCTCGGCATCTGCGCCACCGGCGCAAGCGACGCCGCGACCGCCTTGGGCGTGTGGAAGCGCATGGAGCAGAAAATCGAGCATGGACGCTTTGGGTTGCCGGAGGGTGGATATCCGGCTTGCAAGGTGAGGCTTGCGGAGCGTCCCCTCGCTGAGCGGACGGCAGATCGTGATGACCCAGGCGAGGAGGAAACGGTCTGGATCGAACGATTGTCTCCGTGCCATGGCATTATCCGCAGCGTGCTGTACCGCGATCTCGGCGTCGATTATGGCGACGTCATCCTCATCGACGGCGCCCCGATTACGCATCACACCTATGGCGAGCAGCAGATACCGGTCTTCCCGCATCTGGCAACGCTGCTGCGCCGGAATTACCGGTTCTTCGCTTTCGCAGGCACGCAGCAGACGGCACGGCAATTGGCCGACATCAGCGAAGAGTTGGACGGGGACGCCGTGATCTATTCGCACTCGGAGAGCTTCAAGATCATGTGCGCAAATTGTTGGCGCAACCCCGATATCGATCACGCTGAGCACGAGACAATGGAAAAGCACGTCGTCGCCGGCCGCATTGCCGCGGCTCCCGAGATCGGGCCTGCGCAGCTTCTGGACATGATCGACAAGGCGATCGCAGAACGCGGAAGCTGCCAGCTCTACGCGCCCGATCTTTGCGCCGCGGCAGGACAATCGGCGCGCGAACGGATCGACCGACGGCGGTTTGCACTGCTGACGGGCAACTAGCGCGATGGTCCTGGCAGGAATGGGCATGCAACTGATTTGAGGGAACTGGTCGCGACGCCTACCGTCGTCGTCCCGGCGAAGGCCGGGACCCATACTCCGCAGCCGATGTTGTGAGCGGGACTCGTCGCTCTAGCTTCGCGCAACAAGTTGCTTTTGTGGTTATGGGTCCCGGCCTGCGCCGGGACGACGGCGAGTATGTGGCATGGCCTGTGAGTCAAGCATCCGCGACTCCGCGACCACGCTCAGCCTTCCCCCCAACCGTCACACGATCCATGACAACTGCCGCTAAAATCACCAATGCAACGTTTTCCGCGCCGCGGCGTTTGTTGCAGGTTGAATTGATGGCTTCCAGGCTTGGGGGACCGATGTCCGATTTCGTGATCGAGGAAGGGCTGCCGTATCCGCTCGGCGCGCATTGGAGCGGCCACGGCACCAACTTCGCGGTGTTTTCCGCCAACGCCACCAAGGTCGAGGTCTGCCTGTTCGACGGCGAGCACGAGACCCATCGCTTCGAGCTGCCCGAATACACCGATCAGGTGTTCCACGGCTTCATCAACGGCGTACAGCCCGGCACGTTCTACGGCTATCGCGTCTACGGCCCCTACCAGCCCGACGGCGGCCACCGATTCAATCCGAACAAGCTGCTGCTCGATCCCTATGCGTGTGCCCATGCCGGCAGCCTGACCTGGAATCCGGCGGTGTTCGGCTACAAGATGGAGAGCGGTGACGATTTGACCTTCGACGAGCGCGACAGCGCGCCGTTCATGCCGAAATGCGTGGTGGTCGATCCCGGCTTCGACTGGATCCAGGAGGCGCAGCGGCAGGACGTGCACTGGGACGAGACCGTCGTCTACGAGACCCACGTCAAGGGCTTTACCAGGCAGCACCCGGGCATCCCTGAAAACCTGCGCGGCACCTATGCCGGCTTCGGCGCGAACGCCGCGATCGATCATCTCAAGGCGCTCGGCATCACCTCGGTCGAGCTGCTGCCGGTGCATTCCTTCATCAACGACAGCAACCTCCTGGAAAAGCACCTCACCAATTACTGGGGCTACAACACGATCGGCTTCTTCGCGCCGGATCCGCGCTACGCCGCCGATGTGCCGAACAGCCTGCGCGAATTCAAGGAGATGGTGTCGCGGCTGCATGGCGCCGGGCTCGAAGTCATTCTGGACGTCGTCTACAACCACACCGCCGAAGGCAATGAACGCGGTCCGACACTGTCGTTCAAGGGCATCGACAATGCGAGCTATTATCGCCTCTTGCCCGACAAGAGGCGCTACTACATCAACGATACCGGCACCGGCAACACGGTGAACCTGTCGCATCCCCGCGTGATCCAGCTGGTGATGGACAGCCTGCGCTACTGGGCCGGCCACATGCATGTCGACGGCTTCCGCTTCGATCTCGGCACCATCCTGGCGCGCGAGGTCTACGGCTTCGACGAGCAGTCCGGCTTCCTGAAGGCCATGAACCAAGACCCGCTGCTCGCTACCGTCAAGCTGATCGCGGAGCCCTGGGACTGCGGCCCCGGCGGCTACCAGGTCGGCGGTTTCCCGGCCGGCTGGGCGGAATGGAACGACAAGTACCGCAACACCGTGCGCGATTTCTGGCGCGGTGAGGCTGCGCCGGGCGCGCTGGCGCCGCGGCTGCTCGGCTCGCACGACGTGTTCAACCGCGAGGGCCGCCGCACCTGGGCCAGCGTCAACTTCATCACCGCGCATGACGGGTTCACGCTGAACGACTGGGCGAGCTACAACAACAAGCACAATGAGGCCAACGGCGAGCACAACAACGACGGCTCGTCCGACAACCACTCCTGGAATTGCGGCGCCGAGGGTCCGACCGACGACCCCGAGATCCGCACTTTGCGCGAGCGCCAGAAGCGCAACATGCTGGCGACCTTGCTGGCATCGCAGGGCACGCCAATGCTGCTCGGCGGCGACGAGTTCGGCCGCAGCCAGCGCGGCAACAACAACGCCTATTGCCAGGACAACGACATCTCCTGGTTCGACTGGAATTTTTCCGACGACGCCAACAAACTGCTCGCCTTCACCAAACGGATGATCAAGCTGCGGCGCGACTATCCGATCCTGCGCCGCAGCCGCTTCCTTTCCGGCGATCGCGATCAACAGCTCGAGATCCGCGACGTGGTCTGGATCGGCACCTCAGGCGTGGAGATGACACAAGCCGACTGGACCACCGGCTGGATCAAGTGTTTCGGCGCCGTGCTCGACGGCCGCGCCCGCAAGACCGCCATCGCCCGCGCGGGCGAGGACGAAACCGTGCTCGTGATTCTCAACAGCTATGAAGGAGAGGTCGACTTCAAGCTGCCGCCGACGTCCGCCGGCCCGCAGTGGTCGCTGCGGCTCGATACCAACGCGCCGGAGCAACCGGCGGGCGCGCAGTTTGCGTTCGGCGGCACCTACAAGACGGCCGGACGCTCGTTCGTGCTGCTCACGGCCGGCGAAGTGAAGTAGTCTCGATAGGGCGGACTAGCGAAGCATATCGACGGGATGTAGTTTCCTCCGTCGTCATTCCGGGGCGTGCGAAGCACGAGCCCGGAATCCATTGGGCCGCACATTCCGCGAATGAATGGATTCCGGGCTCGATGCTATCGCGTCGCCCCGGAATGACGAGGAGCGAGACACGGTCCATGCGGGGATTATGTACGGCAAGGTCTCGATGCCGGGCCCCTCCGCTCACACCGCGCACGCCTGAACGATCTTCGGCAGATAGCCCTGGCAGAAATCCAGATAGGTTCGCACGATGGTCGATTGGTGACGATGCGGCGGATAGAGCAGGTTGAGCGACCACTCCGGCAACAGATGTTGCGGCAGCAACCGGATCAGGCGTTTCTCGCGGATCGCCGCCGCTGCCAGGAAGGGCGGCAGCTCCGTGACCACGTCGCCGCGCAGCGCGCGGGTGCACAGATGATGATAGTCGTTGGTGGACAGCACGGCGTTGGGCTCGACGACATGCCCGCCCAGCTCCCAACGCACCTGGGTGTCGATCCGCGATGCCCATACACCGCACGGCAAGTGACGTAGCGCGTCCGGATGCTTCGGCAGCCCGAAGCGCTTGACCAAGCGCGGACTGGCGACGAGAACATTGCGGAACGACAGCACCCGGCGCGCCACCATCGCCTCGTGAACGATCGCGCCGACCCGAAGCGCGACATCGATGCCGTCCTCGACCAGGTCGACGCGACGCTCGGTCGAGTAGAGGTGAACCTGGATGTCCGGATAGCGCTGCTGGAAAGCGGCCAGCAACTCCCACCACGGCTCGAATGTCTGCGGCAGCGATAGCCGCAAACGTCCCTTCAACCGCATCTGGTCGTTGACGACCACCTGCTCGGCTTCCAGCAGCTGCTCGATGCCCTGGACGGCGCGCTCGTGCAGCCGCGCGCCGGCATCCGTCAGCTTCGCGCCGCGCGCCGAGCGCTCCAGCAACTGCACCTTCAGCTGCCGTTCGAGGTCGCGGATACGGCGGCTCAGCGTCGGCAGCGGAATCTCGAGCCGGGCGGCTCCCGCCGAGAGGCTGCCGGCCTGAACGACCGCGACGAACATCCTGACCGCGTTGAGATCCATGCGAGCAGCCTATCATATCTGGAAGGTTCGTTGCCAATCATAGGCATTCATTTTCATATTTGGCTGGCCTACTTCTGCGGCCATGAGGGACCTCACCTCCGGAGAGCCTATGAAAACGAGCATTCTGACGGCCATGACATTCGCGCTCGCAAGTTCGGCCACATCGGCCCAAACACCGGCGTCACCGCCGCAACCCGTCACCGTCGCGAACTACGCGCGGGCACAAACCGACGTCTATTTCGCCGGCGTGGTCAAAGGCGGCGGCTTCGGAAAATTCCGTCATGGCCGCGAGCTTGCGCCACCGGTGCAGCAAGGCATCGTCCGCCCCAACCGCGATACGCTGTACTCGTTCGCGATCTTCGATCTCGATGCCGGACCGGTGACGATCACGCTGCCGGACGGCGCGAAGCGCTTCATGGCGATGCAAATCGTCAACGAGGATCAATACACCACGGCTGTCTATTACGGCGCGGGCAGCCACACCCTGACGCGCGAGACGATCGGCACCCGCTACGCCATTGCGGTGGTCCGCTTCCTGGTGGATTTCTCCGACAGCGAAGAGATCCGGCAGGTTCACGCCTTGCAGGACGCGATCGCGTCGGACCAGCAACGCCCCGGCACGTTCGACATTCCGAACTGGGATGAAGCCGGCCTCAACAAGGTGAAGGCGGCGCTGCTGCAGCTCGGCACCACGGTCTCCGATACGCGGCGGATGTTCGGCGCCGATGCGCACCAGGTCGATCCGGTGAAGCATTTGATCGGCAGCGCCATGCTGTGGGGCGGCAATCCCGAGAAGGACGCGCTGTATCTGCCGACCACGCCGGCGCGCAACGACGGCAGCACCATCCACACGTTGACGGTGAAGAACGTTCCCGTCGACGGCTTCTGGTCGCTCACGGTCTACAACAGTGAGGGCTATTTGCAGCCGAACCCGACCGGCAGCTACGCGGTGAACAGCGTGACCGCCAGGAAGTCCGCCGATGGCGCGGTCACCATCCAGTTTGGCGGCTGCGACGGCAAGGTCGCCAACTGCCTGCCGATCACGCAGGGCTGGAATTACACGGTGCGGCTGTTTCAACCGCGGCCCGACGTTCTGGATGGCAGCTGGAGTTTCCCCGAGGCGCGGCCTGCGGATTGAGCCGCGTCCGATGTAATGATCCCTCCAAGGTCCCTCCCCGCGACCCCGTCGGCCAATTGACATTCGCCGTCGGGGTGCCAGACTTCGCGGAAAATGAGGGGTGGAGACCTCTGGATGGCCAATCTTTCGGCCTCGAATCACGTCGCCCGGGTTTTATCGGCGGCCAATCAGGTGGCCGGCGTCGACACCGAGGCGCGGATCGCCGCGTCCTGGCGGCGCTGCGTGGTCAATCACAACCTCGATCCGGCCCGGCGCGGGCCGCCGCAGACCCTGACCGAAGCCGAGGTCCGACACATCGCCGAACCGATGGAGGATTTGATCCAGGTCGCGATCCCCGAGCTCGAGGATCTTGCCCGCGTGCTCCACGACTCCGGCTATTGCGTCAACCTCGCCGATCCCAACGCCACGATGCTGGTGAGCCGCCTGCCCGGGGGCGACTACGCGCGGATGTTCCTGGAGTGGAAGATCTACACCGGCTCGAACTTCGCCGAGACTTTTGAGGGCACCAACGGGCTGGGCACCGCTCTCGCCGAGCAGCGGCCGATCATCGTGCATGGCGACGAGCATTTCCGCGAGCAGTGGCACATGTTCACCTGCGCGGTATCGCCGCTGTTCGACCATGCCGGCCGGCTCGCCGGCGCCGTCAACATCTCCTCCTGCCGCAGCGATCTCGGCCGCAGCGCGCATGAGCTGGCACTCGCCGTCACCGCGGAGGCGACGCGGCGGATCGAGCAGTCGTTCTTCCGCCGCCGCTACCGCGCCTCCTGGATCGCGACACTGCCCGGCGACGGCCACGGCATGCTCGCCTATGACGACGACCGCCGCGTGGTCGGCGCCTGCCGTACCGCGCGCGGCGAGTTCGGCTTGACCGATGCGATGATCGATGACGGCATCGACCTGTCGCGCCTGATTCAACTGGACGATCGCGCGGCGCGGGCCGCGGACGAGCCGGTCGCGCTGCGCCGGGCCGACGGCACGCCATGGGGCCGCGGCCGCGTGGTGCCGCCGGTGCGCGCGCGCGTCTCCCGTCCGCTGCCGGCACCGGCGCGCGAGGCGCCGGCCGGACAGTTTTCCGGCCTGCACCGGCTCGCGGGCCGCGATCCCGTGCTGATCAAGGGCGTGAAGCGGCTGATGACGGTCGGCAATCTCGATCTGCCGATCCTGCTGCGGGGCGAGACCGGCGCCGGCAAGGACGTGTTCGCGCGCGCCATTCATGCGGCCAGCAATCGCGCCGGCCGCAACTATGTCGCGCTGAACTGCGCGGCGATGCCGGAGAGCCTGATCGACGCCGAGCTGTTCGGCTACGAGGCCGGCGCCTTCACCGGCGCGCGGCGCGAGGGATCGAAGGGGCTGATCGTGCAGGCCTCTGGCGGCACGCTGTTCCTCGACGAGATCGGCGACATGCCGCTGTCGCTGCAAACCCGGCTGCTCCGCGTGCTGGAAAATCGCGAGGTCTGGCCGCTCGGCGCGCTGAAGCCCGTACCTGTCGACATCCGCCTGATCAGCGCCACCCATCGCGACCTCGCAGCGATGGCGGAGGACGGCAGCTTCCGCTCCGACCTGTATTATCGGCTGCGCGGCATGGAGATCCGCCTGCCCGCGTTGCGCGAACGCGCCGACCGCAGGGACATCATCACGCAGATCGCCGACGAGGAAGCGCCGCACTGCCGCATCGCACCGGATGCGTGGGCGCAGCTGATGGCCTATCCGTTCCCCGGCAACATGCGTCAGCTCCGCCATGTGCTGCGGCTCGCGGGCGCCACCGCCGAGGGCGGCGTCATCACCGAGGCCGATCTCGATCTGCCGCCGTTCGGCGCGCGCCATGTGGAAGCCGATCATGCGGCCGCCGAGCGCGCCGCGATCGTCGAAGCATTGCGTGCCAATGACGGAAGAGTGACGGACGCCGCCAAGGCACTCGGGCTCAGCCGCGCGACGTTGTATCGGAAGATCAAGGCGTTAGGGATCGAGCTGGACAGCTAGACCGGAAGCGCACCTGTTGTTCCGGCCGCGCGGGAACGGTGCTATCCTACGCCTTTCATTCAACGCCACGGAGCGGGTCCCATGACACGGTTTCCCCTCGCTGTGGTCGTTGGCCTCATTGCCGCGACCATTTCGCAGCCTGCTGCTTCGGATTCTACTGAACAACGATTGGGCAAAGTCCATTTTGCGACATCCTGCAAACCGGAAGCGCAGGAACTGTTCGACCGCGGCATGCTGTATCAGCATTCGTTCTGGTACAGCGCATCGCGCCGCACCTTCGAGGAGGTGCTCGAGGCCGACCCGCAATGCGCCATCGCCTATTGGGGGATCGCGCTCAGCTATCTCTACAATCCGCATGGGCCGCCACCGCCGGAGAACCTTCCGCTCGGCCTCGAAGCCGCCAGGAAAGGCCAGGCGCTGGGTGCGGGCACCCCGCGCGAGCGCGAATACATCGATGCGATCGCCGCGATGTATGTCGACTATGACAAGGTCGATCACCGCACCCGCGTGCAGAGATTCCTCGCGGCCGAAGAGCAGGTCGCGACACACTATGCCGACGATGACGAGGCGCAGATCGCCTATGCGATCACGCTCAACGTCGCAGCATCCCCGAGCGACAAGACCTATGCCAACCAGCTGAAAGGTGCGGCGTTGCTCGAGCCGATCTTCAAGCGCCAGCCAGAGCACCCCGGCATCGCCCACTATCTGATCCATCTCTACGACTATCCGGCGCTCGCGGAGAAGGGCCTCCCCGCGGCGATGCACTATGCCAAGATCGCCGAACGCGCGCCGCATGCCCAGCACATGCCGTCGCACATCTTCACGCGGGTCGGCTACTGGAAGGAATCGATCGCCTCGAACAAGGAATCCGCGCGCATCGCCAAGGAAGACGGCGAACAGCAGGATCAGGCGCACGCGATGGACTACCTGGTCTACGCATATCTGCAGCTCGGTCAGGACAAGGAGGCGCGCGCGGTGGTCGACGAACTCGACAAGCTCGCGTTCAAGCAGGATCGGTTCGCCGGCCCCTACGCGGTGGCGGCAAGCCAGGCCCGCTATGTCTTCGAGCGCGGCGACTGGAAGGGAGCTGCTGCGCTTGAAGTGCGTCCGACCAAGTACGCTTACGCGGACGCCATCACCTATTTCGCGCGGGCGGTCGGCGCTGCGCGCTCCGGTGACCCGGCTGCCGCCAAGACCGATATCGCCAAGCTCGTCGAGCTGCGCGACAAGTTGAAGGACGCCAAGGACGCCTACTGGTCGAACATCGTCGACATCCAGCAGCAGATCGCGAGCGCGTGGGTGCAGTACGCCGAAGGCAAATATGACGAGGCGCTCGGCGCGATGAATGCCGCCGCGGAGGCGGAAGACAAGACCGAGAAGCATCCCGTCACCCCGGGACCGCTGGCGCCGGCGCGCGAGCTCTATGCCGCCATGCTGCTCGATCGCGGCAAGGCCGCCGACGCGCTCGCCGCCTACGAGGCCGTGCTCAAGAAGGAGCCCAATCGGCTCGCGGCCTATCTCGGGATGATCAAGAGCGCCAAGGCGTCCGGCGATCAGGCCAAGACTCGGGAATGCGCTGATCAGATCGCCCGACTTACCGCGGATGCGGATCTGTCGAGGCCGGAGTTGATCGAATTGCGCCAGACAACCGGAAGCAAGCTGTGATGCGGCTCACGACATGGCGCAACGGTGGAGCGGCCCTGCTCGGCGCCGTTGCGCTCTGTCTTTGCAACGTGCCGCCGCTTGGCGCGATGGAGATCCTCGGCCAGGCCGGCGTGCTCGGCGAGTGGGAGCTGACCGGGCATCTCACCGAGAGCGGACCGGATGCGCGCAAGCAGTTCTCCGGACCGCTGAAGATGAAGCATGTCGGAATCTGCGTCCAGGATGGACCCGAGGAACGCGCCGGAGAGATCCGGCTGCAATTCACGGGTGCGGATTCGCAGGTGACGGCCGAACTCGTGCTGGACGGCGCGGCCTGCACCTACAGCGCCCGCAAGACGCGCAATTACGAGGGCACGCTGTCCTGCGAGGGCCGCGCGCCCGTTCCGCTGCTGGTGTGGCTCAAATAGGAACTGCCGTCAGGCCGCCGGCCGCGAGCGGCGCAGCCATTCGTTCAGATCGATGCGGCCGAGGCGCGCCTCGCCCAACGGCACCAGCGAGTGCTCCTCGACCCGGCCGCCCCAGTACAGGGCGTCGGGGTCGTTCACCACCTGACGCGGGTCGCCTTTTGCCTTCAGGTAGCGGGCCACGATTTCGTTGAATGGCGCCCGGTCCGGACCGGCGATCTCGACGATGCCGTTGCGCGGCGGCTCGAGCGCCACATCGGCCACAAGGGCGGACACATCCTCCGCCGCGATCGGCTGGAACAGGCCGGGCGAGAGCCTGACGGTGTTTCCAACTGCACCCGCATCGGCGATGGCGCCGACGAATTCCATGAACTGCGTCGCGCGGATAATGGTGTAGGGGATGCCGGACGCCTCGATGAGTTTCTCCTGGGCGACCTTGGCGCGGAAGTATCCGTTCTCGGGCGTGCGGTCGGTTCCGACGATCGAGAGCGCGACATGGTGCTTGACGCCGGCCGGCGCCTCCGCCGCCAGAAGGTTGCGTCCGGAAGTCTCGAAGAACGCCATCACCGCCTTGTCCTCGAATGATGGCGAGTTGGCCAGGTCGATCACGACAGCCGCGCCGGCCAGTGCCTCCTTGAGCCCCTCGCCGGTGATGGTGTTGACGCCACTCTTGGGCGAAGCGGCGACAACGTCGTGGCCGCGTTGACGCAGAATGGCAACGGTCCTGGAGCCGATCAGTCCGGTGCCGCCGATCACAACGATCTTCATGATTGAGTCTCCCTTGTCGATGACCAGAGATTTGGCGATCTCGGGACGCGCTTGTGCTTCAAGCTTGCCGGCGGCAAGCGCGATGGGCGCAGCGATTGATCGACCCATCGACGAACGTTGCGGGCTCGCGACGCGAGATCGCGCGGACGTCCGGCTGACGAGGAGAGTTGAAGAACTCGCGCCGCCGTATCGATCGCTCCTGCATGCGCGACGACAGTTATATCATGCCGCTCGCGTTGATGGCGCGTTCGTCAAAATTGATCAGGATTGGTCAGCAGTGCTGATTGACTCGGAGAGGCGTGCCGCCCGTCGCCGCTTCAGGAAAACTCGTTCCAGCTGACGCGGCGGGCATCGATGTCGCCGAGCACGACCGGATCATGGATGTTGCGCACGCTCTGGAAGCCAGAGCGCAGATAGATCAGCGGATCGACCGTGGTCACGGCGCGGACATGCTGGACTTCGCCGATGAAGATCGAATGGGTCTTGGTCTCGAGCTCCTGCGCCAGCACGCAATCGAACGCCGCGACGGCATCCTCCAGCACCGGGGCGCCGGTGGCGCCGGTGGTCCAGCGGCCGAAGCCAAAGCGGTCGTCACCGTTGACGCCCTTCTGGCCGGAGAAGGTCAGCGCCAGCAGCGCATGGTCCTCGTTCAGGAAGTTGATGACGAAATGGCGCTCGGCGCGGATGCGCTCATGCGCGCTGGCATTACGGTTAACGCAGACCAGCACCGAGGGCGGATTGTCCGACAGCGAGCAGGCCGAGGTCACCGTCAGGCCGGTGCGCTGCCCCGGCTCGCGGCCGACCGTCACCAGCGCCACCGCGCCCGCGCAATGCCGCATTGCCTGCTTGAAACTCTGTGCGTCGACCGTCATGCCCTGACCCTGAACCGGAATAGTTCCCTTGAAGATATGCGAGACAGGGTGCGAGGCAAGCCCCGCACCCTGCCTATCTGTCATGCAGCCTTCTCGAACTCGGCGCCAAGATGCTTGAGCCGCGGCATCACCTCGTTCTTGAGCAGGTCCAGCGAGTGCCGCCAGGCCTCCGGCTTGTGCTTGTAGTCGAAGCCGAATACGCAGAGCACGCCGAAGCCGCCGACCTCCCGGTAGATCTTCTCGATCTTCTCGGTGACCGTCGCGGGCGAACCGACGACCCAATTCCGGCGCGCGCAATATTCGACGGTGACGTCGCTATCAGGCACGTCGGGGGCATGCTTCAGGTAGTCCTTGAAGCCGAAATGGCCGAGCAGCGGCAGGAAATACTCGCCCATCATCCGGCCCATCATGTCGCCGGTCGACAGCCTCCACGCCTCCTCATCGGTATCAGCCACGAACACCTCGCGCACCAGCCGCCAATCCCTGCGGCTCGGCTTGCGGCCGGTCTTGGCCGCGCCGGCTTCCACCGAGTCCCAATGGCTGCCGACATAGGCCGGGTTGAGGTTGAGGCTCATCGGGATGAAGCCGCGCTCGCCGGCGAGCTTGAGCGTGTCGGAATTCTTCGACAGGCCGGCGACGCCGATCGGCGGATGCGGGCCCTGTAACGGCTTGATGTGGGGCTTGAGGAAGTCGAACATCGTGTCCGGCTTCGACACCGTCCAATACTTGCCCTTGTGCGTCCAGGGTCCGGGCTCGGACCACATCTTCAGGATGATCTCGAGCGCCTCGCGGGTCATGTCGCGGTTCTGGCCCGACATGCCGTCGACGTTGAACATCGCCCAGTCGCTCGGCAGGCCCGAGGCGGCGACGCCAAAATTCAAGCGGCCGTTCGAGAGATGATCGAGCATCGCGACGCGATTGGCGAGCTCCGCCGGGTGATGATACGGCAGCAGGAAGCCGCCGGGCCCGATGCGGATGTTCTTGGTCTGCAGCAGCGCCTGCGCGACCAACAGGTCGGGCGACGGGTGCGGCTCCCACGGCGCGGTGTGATGCTCGCCGATCCAGGCTTCCTGATAGCCGAGCTCGTCGAGCCAGCGCAGCGTCTGCAGGTCCCAGTCGTGGCCCTCCTTCAATCCGCACTCCGGCGGGTGCGAGGGCATGGTAAAGTAGCCAAGCTCCATGTGCGTTTCCTTCCTTCGCTTGTGATTCAGTCATGCAATGCGTCTTGCCGCGCATTCGAAGATGCGTTGAGCAAGCGCTGTGCCAGCGTGGAAATCGCAGGAGAGGCGGAGAAAGGCGGCGTTTTCGGCCAGGTGCAAGCCATGCCTCGGGCCCGGCGAAGCCATTGCCGTCTCATCGTCGCGAGACGGTGTCGCATGCCATGAGACTCGCCGATAAGCATTCAGCTAGTTTGCCCCCTCTCCCCGTACTTACGGGGAGAGGGTTGGGGTGAGGGGCTTGCTCCGCACACACGGTAGCAGTTGAAGTCGCGGAGACTCCCCCTCACCCGGATCGCATCTCCGATGCGATCCGACCTCTCCCCGCACGCGGGGCGAGGTGAACCGGAGCCCGCCGATCTAGCCCGCGGCGCGGCGCGGCAGCTTGTTGGAATCCGCCTCCGATAGCGCGGGAAGCTGCATCAGGATGGTCTGGCCCATCGAGGCGATCTCGATGCCTTCCTCCTGGAAGCGCCGCTTCATGCGACGGTTGAACTCGCGCTGCACCGACCAGCGGCCGCCGTCGGTGCAGCGGATCTGGCCGACGATGGTCACGACCGAGCCGTCGACCTTGTCGACGCCCCACAATTCGAGATCGCCGCGGATCAGCGCGCGATACGCGGTCTCCTGGCGCATTTGGGCGACGATGTCCTTCAGCACCTCACCGGCGCGGTCGGTGTCCTCCTTGTAGGACACGTTGACGCTGACCGCGGCATTGCCGGCGCCGCGGCTGGCATTGGTGATCGTCGTCACCGCGCTGAACGGCACGATATGCACCGAGCCGTCGCCGGCGCGCAGCCGCATGGTGCGGATCGAGACGTTCTCGACCACGCCCGAGAGGCCCGACACCGTGACGGTGTCGCCGACCTGCACGGTGTTCTCGAGCAGCAGGAACAGCCCGGTGATGAGATCCTGCACCAGCTTCTGCGAACCGAAGCCGATCGCGATGCCGACGATCCCGGCGCCTGCGAGCAGCGGTGCGACATTGACGCCGATCTCGCTGAGCGCGGTGAGCCCAACCACCGCGACGATGATGCAGAACAGCGCGGTGCGCAGCATCGGCTGGAAGGTGCGCAGGCGCGCGGCGCGGGCGAAATGCCCCTCGCGCGACAGCGTGTCGATCTGCCGGTCCATCAGCGCATTGGCGACTTCCCAGATCACGGCCGCGGCGAGCGCGGCGATGCCGATCGTCACCAGCGCCGAGATCAGGCGAGAGCCGATCTGGCCGCCATAGAACCAGACGATGGCATCGACGCCCCAGACCTCGAGCAGCGCGACGAAGCCGACCACGGCGATCACCGCCGTGACCACCTTGCGCAGCAGCGGCAGATAGCGGTTGGCACGGGTCTCGAGCCCCGGGAAGCGCTGCATCAGGTCCGGGCTGATGCGGAAGCCGCGATCGATCAGGCTCAGCACCACCATGGTGACGAGCCGGGTGACCAGCAGCACCGCGACGGTGCCGACGAAATATTGCAGCAGCAGCGAATAGCCGTTGCGGATATTGAGCGCCCACACCGCCCACAGCGCGAGATCGAGCGCGATCGCCAGCACATGCCACAGCGAAGCGAGACGATTGCGCGTCCGCGCCGCAAGGCCGGTGCGATCGGCCGGCGCGCGGATGACGTCGGCGACCTGGCGGCGGCATTGCAGGATGATGACGACGACGAAGAGATGCACCACCAGCATCACGAGCCGGAGCAGCGCGGCGTAGCCGGCGTGGGATAGCCCAAGCAGCAATGCGACATTGGCCAGGCAGATCCCCGAGACCCCGACGGCGACGATGCGCCGCGCCCAGATCTCGATATAGGCCGCGGTCTCGGCACGGACACGGACCAGGCCGAATGGGCCGGCCAGCGCGCGCACCGCACAGATCAGCGCGCGCGAGAAGGCGTAGGCGTTGATCACCGCGAGGATCACGAGCCGCGTGGTCGACTGATTGCCGATCTCGGTGCTGAGCAGCGCAGCGGCCACGCTGAGAAACACCACCACCGGCAGCAGCTCGAGCACGAGGCGCCCGAGCACGAAAGGCAGCCGGACCAGCGACTGCCAGGCCCGTGCCAGGCTGAGCCGGCGGCGATGCAGATCGCCCTCCGGCGTGACGTCGGCAACCGACGACGGCGGATCGGCGCTGGCGAGCGCCTGCACCGGCACGCGCGCGGTCTGCGGCAGCCGCGCTTCGAGGAACGCGACCGGCCGCTTGATCAGGCGGAACACCACCCATTCGGCAGCCAGCGCGCAGCCGAGCACCAGCGCCAGCTTCCAGGCGATGTCGATCATGAGGCCATAGGCGGCCGGATCGTTGGCGGTGCGCAGGAACCAGTAATAGAACGCCGGGAAATGCGTCAGCGTGCGCGCCACGTCGGCGACCTCGCGCGACATCTCGCCGACCTGCTCCGAGACCATCAGCAGAAGCTGCGCACCGAGGCTGTCCGCGTTGAGCGGGATCGGCGACTGCTGCTGCTCGGGCGCCGGCTGCGCGGCCGCCTGCGGCGAGGCATTGGCGATGGCGCGCAGCGTGTTGATGATCTCGCCGCGCTTCCTGTCGTCCTGCAGCGTCTCGAGCGCGCGCTTCGCCTGCTCCGGCGTCAATGCGTCGCTGGTACTGGGTTGCGGCGGCGCCGGCTTGGCAGCCGGCTGCGCAAGCGCGGGAGAGACGAACAAAGTGAGGACGAGAAGGATCGCAAAGCGAAGTTTGTGCGACACGAGGGCCTCTTATTAAAATAATTGCGCGACCGCAGATCCCCGGGAGGACTCTGCTCTCGCGCTCGCGCCATGTCGGATCGCCCCTTTTCGCCTTGATGATGTGTCGGAAGTTTGCTGCTGCGACGACCATCTCTTGGCATTTGCCGCAACACGATCGTCACAAGTGTTGAGCAGCGTTTACGCATCCGGCTGTTCCGGGCCGAGCCGGCCGATCGGCGCGCCACACGTCAGGGATGAGGCGGCAGAATCTTTCGCTTGACGCAGGTCGGCGGCCATGATGTTCTTATTTTGTTCTTTTGGTTTCCGAGTGTGTTCCGAGGTGATCATGCACGACGTCTTTGCCGAGAACGGCCCGATCAGGCTCTTCATTCACGACGACAGCGAGACACCGATAGAATTCATCCGCAACCTGTTGCGCACGGTCTTTGGCAAATCGCGGAAAGAGGCGGTTGCCGCTACCGCACGGATCGAGGCGCAGAACGGAATCGCATGCGGCCCCTACCCCGCGGCGGTGGCCCAGGCGCTGCTGGAATCCGCGCTGCAATTGATCCGCAGCAATGGTCATCCGTTGCTGATCACGACCGAAGCCGCCGACGCGGCGCGGCCGTGCAACCTCTGTGGCTCGCTGGAATCGGTGACGAACGTCTTTCTCTTCCGCAAGACAGTCTGCCTGTGCAGCAACTGCCTGCTCGCGGCCAGGGCGAGTTCGGAAAACCTTCCGGGCGAGGATTTCAGATATGCCTTCGTGGCGCTCGATTGGCATTTTGCCGGAACGACGCGCAACCAGATCCTGACCCGGTCGCGGCAGTTTCCCGGTCACATGCGTGCCGATGTTCAGATCGCGATCGACAGGCTGTTCGATGCGCCGATCCACTTCTTCGGTCTTCATGAGGAACACCGCTACGAGACCCTCGCTTTCGCCGCGCTGATGGAGAACAGCCGCAACGCGCCGGCGATCGCGCCGCCGCAGTATCACGACGTCGACGTCGGGGCGGCCGAGCCGGTGAAATGCCTCACCAATGGATTGTGGCTGTGCCAGACCGAAGAGCTGCGCTACGCGGTGCTGCTCAGCTACCATCGCGATTATCAGAGCGAGCCGAGCTTGCGGATCGAGCTCGCGGTGCCCGCAGGCGCCGCCGGAAACAGCCTGGTGCAACGCACCTTTGCCGAGCTGGAAGCTGCGGTGCAGGCGGCGCGGTCCTATCGCGGCAAGATCCTGTCGCTGGAAGATGCCGCCGACTACCGCGGACGGGCGCGCGGTGTGACCGTGCATCGGCTACCGACGGTTGCCCGCGATGACGTGATCCTGCCGGAACGGACACTGCGGCTGCTCGACCGCAATGTGCTCGGCTTTGTCGAAAGCCGCGATCTGCTGCGCAAGCTCGGCCAGTCGACCCGCAAGGGCATCCTGCTGTACGGCCCGCCCGGCACCGGCAAGACCCACACCATTCGCTATCTCGCCACCAATCTGCCTGATCACACCACGCTGATTATCACCGCAGAGCAAGTCGGCCTGCTCGGCGCGTACATGAACCTTGCGCGCCTGCTGCAGCCGGCCATGGTCGTGATCGAGGATGTCGACCTGATCGCGCGCGACCGCGAGGACATGGGCGGGCCGTGCGAGGAATCCCTGCTTAACAAGCTGCTCAACGAGATGGACGGCCTGAAGGAGGATTGCGACATCCTGTTCCTGCTGACCACCAACCGCCCCGAAGAGCTCGAGGGCGCGCTGGCCGGCCGCCCGGCCGCATCGACCAGGCAATCGAAGTGCCGCTGCCCGACGAGACCGGACGCGGCAAGCTGATCCGGCTCTATGGCAAGGGCCTGCCGCTCGAACAGCCCGTCATCGACGAGGCCGTGCGACGCACCGAAGGCGTCAGCGCCGCCTTCATCAAGGAGCTAATGCGCCGTCTCGCCCAGGCCAGCATCGTCAGCGACGGCGACGGGCAGGTTACCACCTCCGACCTCGTCGGCGCGGTCAGTGAAATGCTGTTCGACGGCGGCCGGCTCAACGCCAAGCTGCTCGGCGGCGCACAGGGAATGAGCGCGGGGTGATCAGAGTGACAGCAATCCGCGGCAGTTTTGCCACTTTGCCCCATCTCAAAAATGAGATATCCTCGCGACGGCCTGGAGTGTCGAAATCCTCAACGAGGTCGTCGTGGATGAGATCGCGGCGCTGCCGGCCGACATGCAGGCGCGCTTCATCCGCCTTTCGGAGCGCATTTCTACCGCTGGGCTGGAAAGTCTGGGCGAACCACATGTGAAGCATTTGGTCGGCAAGCTTTGGGAGTTGCGATTGACCGGGCGGGATGGAATCGCGAGGGCACTCTATGTGACGGCCTTCGGCCGGCGCGTTGTGATCGTCCGCGCGTTCGTGAAGAAGTCCCAGAAGACGCCACCGGGTGAGATCGAGTTGGCGCTGCGGCGAGCAAAGGAAGTCACATGACGATCCCGTTCGAAAAACTGAAGGCACGCCTGTTGGCCAATCCAAAGGTCCGGGTGGAATACGATGCGCTCGCGCCTGAGTTCGAAATTGCTGCCGAGTTGCTCAAGGCGCGTCAGCGCGCGGGACTATCGCAATCCGAGCTGGCAGCCAAGATGGGCACCAGCCAATCGACCATCGCCCGCCTCGAAAGCGGCCAGACGCTTCCAAGCACCAAGACGCTGCTGCGATTTGCCAAGGCAACCGGCAGCAAGTTCCAGATCCGGCTCTCGGCGGCGTAACGCTCTGCCAAGGCAGCAGACAGCGCGGCTAGCCGATCACTTCGTCGCCTGTGGCAGCAGCAGGTCCCGCGCCCCTCGCGCGACGCGTGCAAGCTCGTCGGCCATCCGCGTCAGCACGCCCTCCCAGGCCTGCGGTCTGTCCTGGCGGAACAGCCGCATGGTCGGATACCAGGGCGTGTCGGCGCGGTCGCGCAGCCAGCGCCAGTCGAGCGCATAGGGGCACAGCATCCAGACCGGGCGGCCGAGCGCGCCGGCAAGATGCGCCACCGAGGTGTCGACGGCGATGACGAGATCGAGCGCGCAGACGGCCGCGGCGGTGTCGGCAAAATCGCCGAGCGTCGGTGCGAGATCGACGACGTCAGCACCGAGACGCCGCAGCACCGGGGCATCGTCCGGCCGCGGCTTCTTCTGCAGGCTGTAGAGCTGCACGCCAGGTGTGACCAGCCGCGGCAGCACGGCGTCTGCCGGCAGCGAGCGCTGGCGGTCGCCCTTGTGCCTGGCATTGCCGGCCCAGACCACGCCGACCTTCAACGCGGACACGCTGGCGAGCGCCTCGCGCCAGCGTGCGAGCTTAACGGCGTCCGCCTGCAGATAGGACACGGCGGCGGGGATGGTCTCGACCGTGGTGCGGAAGATCCGCGGCAGGCTCAGCAGCGGCAGTTGCAGGTCGAACGGCGGCAATGGCTCGCCGCGGGCGAACACCGCGACATCCGGCAGCATCGGCCGTAGCAGCGAGACCAGCGCCGGCTGCACCTGCAGAATGATCCGGCCGCCGCTGCCCGCCAGCATCGGCACATAGCGGACGAAATTGATGGCGTCGCCGAGCCCGTATTCGGCAAACAAGAGCAGCGTGCGTCCCGCCAGCGGCTCACCCTGCCATTCCGGCTCGTCGAACACAGGATCGCCTTCGCTGAGCATCTTGGTCTTGCGGCGCCACTGATACTCCTCAAAACCCTCCTCGAACTCGCCGTTCATCAGGAGGAAATGCGCGTGGTTGTAATGCGCCAGCGGCTGTTCGGGATCGAGCGCGATGGCCCGGCGCGAGGCCACCAGCGCCGCATCGATCTCGCCGGCATTGCGCAGCGCGACCGCAAGATTGGCGTGGCCCTTGGCGTAATTGGGTTCGAGCTCAATGGCCCGCCGATGCGCGGCGACCGCCGCCTCGACCAGATTCTGCGCCTCGAAGATGATCCCAAGATTGGTGTGCGCGGCGGCATAGTCCGGCTTGAGCGCCAGCACCAGCTCGGCGCAGGCGATGGCGTCGTCGACCTGTCCGAGCTCGAACAGGCAGGCGCCGAGATTGTTGAGGATGACGTGATCGGACGGATCGCGGGCCGAGACCTGCCGATAGATGCGGACCGCCTCCTCGCGCTCGCCCAGTTCGTGCAGCACCATGGCCAGCAGACGCCGCGGCGCCAGATTGCCGGAATCGAGCGCGATCGCGCGGCGATAGTGCAGGACTGCGTCCTCGAGCCGGCCCAGCCGGTAGAGCGCCGCGCCAAGGCCGCTATGCAGGCCGGAATGATCGGGATCCGCGCCGAGCCCGCGGCGATAGGCGGTGGCGGCGGCGTCGTGCTTCTTCTGATCGGTCAACGCATTGCCGAGGTTGAGCCAGACACCGCGATAGGCCGGATCACGCGCGATCACCTCGCGATAGGCCTGCTCGGCCTCGACCGGCCGCTGCTGCCCGGCCAGCGCAACCGCGAGGTTGAACCGCGCCCGCGTCAGGCCGCCATCGAGTGCGATCGCGCGGCGAAACGCCGCCTCGGCGTCGTCGAAGCGCGACAGCTCGCACAGCGCAACGCCAAGCTTGATGTGCAGGCCGGCATCCTTCGGCCGCAGTGTGACGCCGCGCTGGAACGCCGCCACCGCACCCTCGTGCTCGCCCTTCACGGCGAGCGCATCGCCGAGCGTGGCGAACGCAGGTCCATGATGCGGATCGAGGCTGAACACCCGGTTCAGCAGCACCGCGCCCTCCGCGGCGCGATCGGTCACGAAGGCGATGACGGCGGACAGATGCAGCGCCGGAATATGGTCCGGATCGGCGGTGAGGATATCGCCGCACAGCGTGCCGGCCTCCATCGCGCGGCCCGCGCCATAGTGCGCCACCGCATCCAGCAACATCCGATCAACAGCCACACTGCCCACGATACCGCCCCCGCCTCTCAAGACCCGATGGGAATTAAACGGGCGGCGCCGCCAAATCCGGCACGCGAAGTTCAGCGTCCGCTATCCCCCTCTTGACGTCCATCCCATCATGTAACATATGAAGTTACATGATACGCGATAGCCGTCTATCCGGTGTCCTGCACGGCCTGCTCCACATGATCGGAGCGGGCGAACCGGTCACGTCGGAGCAACTTGCACAGGCGATGGCCACCAACCCGGTGGTCGTGCGCCGCGTGATGGCGGGCCTGCGCGAGCAAGGCCTGGTCCGCTCCGAGAAGGGCCATGGCGGCGGCTGGACGCTGGCGCGCGAACCCGCCGACATCACGCTCGCCGACATCTATCGCGCGGTCGGCGCGCCCACGATCGTCGCGATGGGCCATCGCTCGGAAAATCCCGGCTGCCTGGTCGAACAGGCCGTCAACGACGCGTTGTCAGACACGTTTCGCGAGGTCGAGGCGATCTTCCTGAAGCGGCTCGGCGCGGTGACGCTCGACGCGCTCGCGAAGGATTTCAAGCGCCGGCTTGCCAAACACAAGCAAAGTCTCGAGGACCAGATTCATGCAGCCAAATGACCAGGCGAAGCCGCTTCCGTTCAACGACCCCGCGCACTGGGACAAGATGGTCGCGACCTACGAGGCGCAGTCGCAGCCGTTCACGACACACTTCGCCGAGGCCGCGGTCGCGATGCTCCCGATCGGCCCGTCATCGAAGGTGCTCGACGTCGCCACCGGTACCGGTGCCGCGGCGCTTGCGGCCGCGCGCAGGGGCGCTGACGTCACCGCGATCGACTTTTCGGCGGGCATGGTGGCACGGGTCCGCGCGCATGATGTGGCGAATATCGCGGCACGGCAGATGGACGGCCAGGCGCTCGATCTGCCGGATGCTGCCTTCGATGTGGCGGTGTCGGTGTTCGGCGTGATGCTGTTTCCGGACTGGCGCGCCGGACTGCGCGAGATGGCGCGGGTGACGCGGCCGGGCGGATCGGCGGCGATTGCGGTCTGGAAGAGCGCCGACGGCGCCGCCGTGTATCTCTTGCTCTCGCAGATCATCCGGCGGCTCTACCCCGATAACGTCACGCCGATGCCGTGCACGGGCCTCGCCGAGCTGGCCGATCCCGGCCGCCTCGCTGCGGCGGTCGGCGCGGCCGGCTTCGCCGACCCGGCGATCGTCGAGATCACCCACGACTTCAAGCTCAATGTCGCCAATCCTGCCGACGTCGACAAACTGTTCGAGTTCATGCCGCATTGGAGCGGGCTCGATGCGGACCAGAGCGCCGCGGTTGCGCGGGCCTTCCGGAGCGAGATTGAGCGCGGGCGGGTCGGTGACACCTTCATGATTCCCTCGACAGCGCTGGTCGCGACGGCGCTGCGGCCGTAGCCGCCGCGAATCCGGCAGCCATCGCCACATGAGACGGGTGCGTTATCAACGACCCACTTTGCGTGCGCTGAATGCGAATGACGGCCTGCTCGCAGCAATATCGTGCGCTAACGGCTTCTCAAATCGTGCAATGACGTAGCAGCCCAGCAACGCCGCGTTACAAAAGCCAATGCGTACGGAGATTCCGCGGCGTGCCGCGCGAGCCGCGTATTACAACAAACCCGTATTTTTTGAATGTGCGCCGATTCCGCAGCGGGGCCGGCGCGACGGGGGTTTCCTTGTTGCCGATCGCAAATTTCTCGCGGACTCGTTTCCGCTCCGCCGCCTCGCGTCTTGCACCCGACTTCTGCACCAGACTGACGGCGATCGCTCGACGCACCGGATGCGGCCTCGCCCTGATCGCCGCCGCACTGTTCAGCCAGGTCGCCGCGGCTAGCTCGCCACCGGCGGTGGTCTCGATCTCCCCGACGACGGGGCCCGCGGCGGGCGGCACCACCGTTGTCATCGCGGGCGGCAGCTTCAACACCGCCACCGCCGTGCACTTCGGCGCCACCAGTGCAACGAGCTTCACGATCGATTCGAACGAGCAGATCACCGCCATCGCGCCGGCAGGGACCGGCACGGTCGATGTCACCGTCACCAACCCGTCCGGGACGTCATTCGCGTCTCCCGTGGATCGGTACACCTACGTGGCATCCGCGCCGACGGTGACGTCGATCTCGCCGACCACAGGCCCGACCAGCGGCGGAACGACGGTCATCATAACAGGGGCAGCTTTCACCGCCGCGACCGCCGTCACGTTCGGCGCAACCCCTGCAACCGGCTTCACCGTCAATTCCAGCACCCAGATCGCGGCGACGTCGCCGGCGGGAACGGGAACGGTCGATATCACGGTGACGACGGCAGCCGGGACATCGGCGACATCAGCGGCGGACCGCTTCACCTTCGCAGCAGCAACGACGACCCAGACCACGCTGACCTCGTCGCAGAATCCGAGCAGTTTGGGCCAATCGGTGACCTTCACGGCGAACGTCACCGCCCCAGCAGGAACGCCGACCGGCACAGTGACCTTCAGCGACAATGGATCGCCGATCGGCACCGCGACGCTCGCGGCAGGCGCGGCGAGCTTCGCGATCGCGACCCTCAAGGTCGGCAGCCACACCATCACGGCGAGCTATGCCGGCAGCGGCGCGTTCAATGCCAGCACCTCGCCGGCGCTGGCGCAGAGTGTGAATGTCCCGACCGACAGCGTGAAGCTGCGGGCATTGCAGATCGACATCACCAAGCTGGTGGCGCAGAGCTCCGGCCAGGCGATCTCGGGTGCGATCGACAACGCGATCTCGGAAGGGTTCAGCGAAGGCGGCAGCTTCATGACGCCGAGCGGCGCCGGCATGCGCTTCAACTTCGCGGCCGATCCGTCAGACGGCGTGGCGCAGGCCGATGCGGCGGGGAATCGCAGTGCTTATGCGCCGGATCGCACTTCCGGCGCACCCGGACGCAGCGGCGGCAGTTCGCGGATCGACAATGCGTTCGCGGCGATCGATCAGCAGATGCCGACCAAGGCGAAGCCCAAAGCCTACCGCGAGGCGCGCGACTGGCTGTTCTGGATCGACGTCAGGGGCAGCGGCATCGACCGCTGGTCGTCGCCGACCTCGCCGGGCGTCGGCACAACAGGCTCATCGATCTATGGCAGCCAGCTCAATGCCCTGATGGGACTGACCTACCGGGCGCTGCCCAACCTCCTGCTCGGTGCCGTCGCCGGCTATGAGACGTTCAACTACACAGCCCAGGACATCAACGGAAAGCTCACCGGCGACGGCTGGACCGCAGGGACCTATCTCGGCTGGATGATCACGCCGGCGCTGCGCTACGACGCCGCCGTGACCTTCTCGCAGATCGGCTACAACGGCGTCGCCGGAACGGCACAGGGCAATTTCAACGGCGACCGCTGGATGTTCGCGACCGGGCTCACCGGCAGCTACAGGATGAGCAGCCTGCTGATCGAGCCGTCCGCGCGCCTCTACACGCTGTGGGAGCATGAGAACGCCTATGTCGACACGCTCGGCACGCTGCAGACGGCGCGTGACTTCGTCACCGGCCGCGCATCCGGCGGCGTCAAGCTGAGCTATCCGCTGGCAACGACCGACGCCGCCGTGGTCTCGCCCTATCTCGGCGTCTATGGCGACTACTATTTCAGCAGGGACGACGCCGCGGCACTTTCCGTGAGCGGCATCCCGATCAACCCGACGCTGGTGCTGGAGGGCTGGTCGGCCCGCGTCACCGGCGGGCTGAACGCCAGGCTCGCGGGCGGCATGATGCTCGGCCTCGGCGCGGAGTATGGCGGGCTCGGCGGCACGGCACGGCTCTGGACGTTCTCGGCCAGGGCGCGCGTGCCGTTCAACTGATTGAAGACGGCGCCCCAGAGCCCGCATTCTCGGCGATGCGGGTCCATCAGCGGCACGCTTACTTGCGCTGGCGCTTGTCGTCGGCTTGCTTTTCTCCGTCACTCGGCGGCTGCAGGCCGGGGCTGTTGGCCCAGCGGTCGAGGTCCTCGATGACCCGCCGGTGGCTCGGCCGCAGTGACGGCGGACCGCCGGGCTCCTGAGACAATTTTCGGGGCAGCTTGACCTGTCCTGGCATTGCGAGGCTCCAGAGCTGAGCGCATTCGCAGCGACCGTGACGCAAATGCGGATCGCCGTCCGCAACGAAGGCGCGAAGATTACTTGTGGTCTGCCGGCTTCGCTGATGTTGCGACCGGCTGCGCAGGCGCCGCCTGCTCCCACAGTGCCGGCAGGATGACCCGCGCCGGCGGCAGGGTCTGCGCGGCGCGCTGCACACCTGCACTCACGTTCGCCGGCTGCGGCTCGTCGCCGGCGTTATCGGCGTGCGCGACGGCGATGGTGATGCCCAGCGCCAATGCGGCGAGGCCCGCGCCGATCGAGGCGGCAACGACGCCGGTCCGCGGCCTGTTCAGGATGGCAAGATGAGATGAGGTCATCACAACTGCTCCTCACGCAATACACATGGTTCGGAGCCGTGCGGACGCGACCGTCGCGCACGGCTCAAGGCGGTGATCAGGTCTTGATGTCGGCCGGCAGCTTGCCGCCATTGGCGGCGAGCTTGGCCATCACCTGCTGATGCAGCCAGACATTCATGGTGGCGGTGTTGTTGGTATCGCCGGTGTAGTGCAGCTCCTTGGCGAGCTCCTTGCGCGCAGCAAGGCTGCTGTCGAGCCCGAGCGCCTTCATCAGGTCGACGATCGAGGTGCGCCAGTCGAGCTTCTCGCCGGTGGCAGCCGCCGCCTTGTCGACGATCGCCGCGACGTCGACCGTCTGCGCCGCGGATGTGCCGGGTGCCGGCGATGCAGATGCAGACGTTGACGTCGATGCCGGTGCGGCGCCGGGTGCAGCCGTCGTGGTCTCAGCTGTCTTGGCCTGGGCACCGTGGCCGAAGATTGCACCCATGATGCTTCCAAAAATGCTCATGATCTCTCACTCCGTGCGCCCGGGACACCGTTGGTCCCGTGACTGGTTCCAGTGACGGGTGGACGATAGGCAGGCCATTGGCCGAGTGGAAGATGACCATCGTCACTATCGGAGTGTGGGACGGCGTGGTGCAGTCGGGGAGAGAATCGTGCGGTCCTGCGCCGCACGTCGCGCGCGTTTCATCGTACGCCCCACGTGCGATGAAGTCAGCCGTCCCGGCCCGATTCGCCAGCCCCGAGAAGTCGGGACGGCTGACACAAACCTGCGCGAAGTTATGTGAACTAGAGCTGACGGCGGCGAATGGTCTGCGCGAGCTCGACAAAGCATTCGGCAATGCCGACGCCGGTCTTGGCGCTGACCGGCTTGACGCTCGACTTGGCGAGCTCGGCAATCGCGCCGGCGCTGCCGGCAGCCTCCGGCAGGTCGATCTTGTTGAGCAGCGCCCGGTAGGGCCGGCCCGGGAAGCGCTCCTCGAAACCGCGGACCAGCTCGACCATGCGAGTCACCGTCTGCGGCCGCGTGACATCGGACACGATGATTGCCGCCGATGCACCGGTGACATAGACGGTGTCGAAAATCTGCGTACCGAAATCGCCGTCGGTGTCCCAGAGCACGAGGCGCATCGGATCGCTGCCATCTGCCGGCACCACGTCATGGCTCAGGATCTCGACGCCCAGCGTCGATTTGTACTGGCCCTCGAACCGGTTGTAGATCAGCCGATAGAGGATCGAGGTCTTGCCGACCCCCATATCGCCGAGCAGCATGACTTTTGCGGTGAGCATCAGCGGGCCACTTCGCCTCGGTAGACCGTCTCGAACGCCACACGGCGGTTGCCGCCGGCGGTCGCATCGAGCCGGTCGGTGATCGGCATCGTCGCGGCGCGCGAAACCAGGATCAGCCGCGACGGATCGACCCCGAGCGCGGTCAGCTTGCGCTGCACCTGCTCCGCCCGCTTGCGCCCCAGCGTCTTGTTGGTGCCTTCGGTGCCGCTCTGATCGGCGTAGCCGACGATCCGCAGCCTGAGATCATTGTTCGTCAGCAGCCCGGCGAGCTCGTGCAGCTGCTGCTCGGCCTGGTCGTTGTCGAGGAATTCGTCTGAATTGTTGACGAAGAAGATCGCGGTCGAGGCGATGAAGCGGTCGAGCCGCGCCGCCGGACCGTCGGCGACGGATTGCAGCTTCGCAGCTTGCTCGCTCAACTTCGCGTATTGCTCGCCGAGCTTGTCATATTGCGCGGCGAGAGCGGCATATTTCTGGTCGCCCGACTTCGCCTGCGCGCCCATCGCCTCGCGCATCTGGTCGAGGCTCGCCTGCAGCCGCGTCAGGCTCTGCTGCAGGCCCGCGATGCCGGCCTGCGATGCCGCCGCCTGCTCCGGCGTGGACACCAGTCCGATGCGGTCGACCACCTTGTACGGCGCCGCGGCCGCAGCGAGCGCGTCGATCAACGGCGCCGTCTCCAACTGGCTCGGCTCGATGCCCGAGACGGCCAAGCTTCGGCTGCCGTGATCGAAGTCGAGCCGCAGCGGGAACGTGGCCAGCAGGGGCTGCTTCGCGGCGAGCTGCTCCAGCGCGGCATGGGTACGCCGCTCCAGCAGCGCGCGCGTCACCGTGGTCGCGGCAAAATAAAGCAATAGCGCGGCCACAGCGGCGAGCACGGCAAACAGGATCACCTTGCCGCGCCGGCTCGCGATCCGCCGCGGCGTGTCGTCGGTCTCGATCGCGGTTGCGAGCGAGGCGAGCATCGGCCCGTCGCAATCCGCGCCGCGGTCGATGCGCTCGATCGCATCGAAGAACAGCGAATTGATCCTGGCGTTGTCGGCGGGGCGCAGCGGCCCCAGGCACTCCGCCGCCAGGATGAAGCGGGGCGAGGCGCGCAGCGCGAGCTGCCGACCGCCGAAATCGAGCGTCTGCAGATTGCCTTCGCCGGCCAGCGCCTGCACGGAGAATTCGAGGATCGCCGCGACCATGGCGCTGAGCAGGTCGGCGCGCTCGTCGACGGCCGCCTCGCGCTTCCAGTCGGCGATCAGGCGGCCATTGCCGCGTTCGATGATCAGGAGCCGGTTGATCTGCGGCGGACTGTCGGCGAGCACGAACTCGCTGATCGGACGTCCCGTCACCAGCGACTTGACCCGCCCGACCCACAATTGCGCCGAGGTCAGCGCATTGATGCGCTGCTCGAGCGAGGCAACCAGTTCCCGGAACGCGTTCGCGACCGCGGCGCTGACCAGCCGGCCGACGATCGGATAGAGCGCCTCGATCATCTGCTCGCGCGAATTCTTGATCTCGCTGCGGATCGCGGAGACCACGACCGGCGCGATCGCTGTGGCGAGCTCGCGCGGCCGGTTGACCTCGGCGCGCTCGAGCGCCTCGACCAGAATGCCGGCGGTGGCCGTCTCCAGGCGATCGGCGTTGCCGACATAGCGCTGCAGCGAGTCGAGATCGGCCTCCAGCGACGTCAGACGCGTCGCCTCGGGCTGAAACAGCAATGTCCTGAGCTGCTCGATCTCGCGGTTCTGGCCGGCAGCAGCTGCCATGCTATTTGCCCGTGCGGCCGGATCCCAATCCGCTGATCGCAGCGCCGAGCTGGGTGATGGCCGCACCGACATCCTTCAGCGAGTCGAGGCGCTTCTGCTCGGTATCGCGTTCGAGGTCGGAGAGCCGCGCCTGCAGCGCGGTGAGCTCGTTGGTGAAGTCGGCCTGCATCTGCTTCAGCGAGGCCTGCATCTCCTCGCGCAGACCCGAGAGATTGGTCTCAATCGAGCGTTGCGCGCCGCCGAACAGGAGATCGCGGACCTGATCGATCGCCGCCATGCTAGGCGCCGCCGAATCCGCGCCGTTGCCGGCCGCCGCGTTTGCCAGTCCATCGCTATCCTTGGTCTGGCGCTCGATACCCTTCATGGTCATTCCCTGTTTAGTCAAAGCCGCGCAATCCGGACCTGCCGTGTCAAAAAGCAAATCCGAAACAAACCTATAGCCAATTTTGTCGGCGCGGCCCAGAGAAAGGCGAGCAATCTCAGCCGGATCAACCGCGTGGTGTGCGATTGGGGGCAGTTATTTCTAGTAAGTTATTGCCTTTATTGCCAGTTCCGTACGGTTCTTGACCTGGCATTTCTCCAGGATGGTGCTGACATAGTTCTTCACCGTGCCCTCGGCCAAATGCAGCCGTTCACCGATCTCGGTATTGCTCTTGCCCTCGACGATCAGCGTGAGAATTTCATTCTCCCGCGCCGTCAGCCCGTCGCGAACCGGCAGCTTCGCCGAGACGCGCGGGCCGCGCAGCCGCTTGAACTCGTCGAGGATGCGCGCGGCGACGCTGGGCGACAGCCCGGACTGGCCGTTGATCACCGCGCGGATGGTCGAAGCGATCTCCTCCATCCTGGCGTCCTTCAGGAGATACGCCTTGGCGCCGGCGCTGACCGCCTCGAAGATCAGGTCGTTGGTCTCGAACGTCGTCAGCACGACGATATGGGTCTGCGGCAGCTCGCGCAGGATCCGCTGGGTCGCCGCGATGCCATCGACACGCGGCATCTGCAGGTCCATCAGGATGACGTCGGGCCGATAGCGCCGCGCGAATTCGATGGCCTGCTCGCCGTCGGACGCGCCGGGAAGGATCTCGAAATCGTCGTTCTGCTGGGCAAGCAGTGTGGCGATACCTTCCCTGATCAGGGTCTGATCCTCGGCGATCAGCACCCGCACCTTCTCAATTCTGCTCACGGGCTTCCGTTATCCTCTCGAAGGTCTTGAATGCGCGGCAACGACATCAATCGGCCAGCAGGCCGGCAGACGCTGCCGGCGGCGCCGCCACGGGGAGCGATATCCGGACCAGCGTTCCCTGTCCGGGCGCGCTCTCCACCGCGCAGCTTCCGCCGACGAGTTCAGCAAATTCGGTCATCCCGATCAATCCGAAATGTCCGGGAGTAGGCACCGCGAGATCGAAGCCGCGGCCGTCGTCGCGGATCTCGACAACGAGCTTGCGACCGACCGCGGCCGGCGCTTCGAAGGCGTGAAACGAGACACGGCGTGCCTTCGCATGTGCCTGAACGTTGCGCAATGCCTCGCTGAGGATGCGTTGAACCGTCAAGCCGCAATCGCGCAAGCCGGGACGCGCCTCTTCGTCGATCTGGATCGACACCCTGACGCCGCTGCGCGCGGCGAAGTCGCTGAGCAGTCCCTCGACATCGGGATCGAGCTTCAAATCGTCGGGCGTGCGCAGGCGATCGATGGCCTCGCGGGCACGCGAGAGGCCGCTCGCTGCGGCGTCTTCGGCTGTCGCAAGGCTGTCCGCCACACGCGCCGGGTCGGCCGAAAGATAATGTCTGATCAGCCGGATCTGGGTCAGCAGCGCCACGATCGAATGCACCAGCGTATCGTGCAGGTCGCGCGCCAGCCGCAGCCGCGTCCGCGCCAGCGAGGCAAAGCGCACTTCCGCGCTGGCCGCCTCGAGCTGCTGCTCCATCAGGCGGCGGGCCCGGCGCTCGCTGCCGAGCAGCGTTTCGACCTGACGTCCCGCGAAGTCCGGCATGGCGATGACGAAGTAATGCGACTGCGCGTGATTCCACAGCACGACCGCCGTCATCGGCTGCGCGATGTCAGGCGAGGCACCGCGGACACCGGCCAGCGCGATCATGTCCCGCTGGCCTCCGGCAAGCGCCGCCAGCTCGGCCTCCATGCCGACCAGCAGCATGCATTCGCAACAATCGACGCCGATCGCGGGAAGCCATTCGACCAGCCGCCCGATCTTCCGCTGCATGCTTCGGTCGGCACCGATGACGGCGAGACCGATGACGTCGGCTCCTGCGGCCGCAAGCAAATCCGCGCTCAGATCGATCATGCGTTGCCCATCAACTCAGCGAGCAGCCCACTCTGGCGTAAGCCCGCAGCGGCCGCAAACGAATATGACTTTCGTCACAACTGATCCTGACTTTCGTCAGATGTCGCTGCCGCTCGAAATGCGGTTCTGTCTTACGAATGAGCAACAGCGCAAGCCATGATGTGCCACATGCCGGCGTCCATGGCGATGCCGGCCGGGCGCCGCGCCTCGCGGAAGGTCGCGCCAGTCGGCCGGAGTGTGAGCTGACAATGAAGGCCGCGCCACGGAAATCGTTGGGTATCGAGCTCATGTTGGCGGAAGCGGAAAAGCCTACGCGGCGCCGGCGCCTGAGCGCGACCCAGAAGCTGGCGTTGCAGGAAGCGCTCGCCGGCCGCCTGCAGCTCTACCCGCGCGGATATGCCGCGAGCAAGACCGGGCCGTTCCACTCGCGCCGCGCCATCCTCGGACTGGTGCGCGCCGGCCTGATGAGCCTCAGTGCGACCGCGCGCTATGCGGCCGTGACCCGGCGCGCACGGGACATGTACGCGGCGTCGGTCACCAGCGAGAGCGAATAGCACGCGTCATCGGGGTCCTGCGCACCTCCGACCGACGCCTAGTCCGGCAGGGGGGCGCCCCAGGCCACCGTCACGTTGCCGCCGAGCCGCGGATTGTTGAGAGGCCTTCTCGAGCTGAGAATTGGCGGCAAGCGCGGATCGTGAAACCGGGCGTAATACGGCTCCATCCAGGCAAGGTCTCCCTGAAACGTCCAGGGGAAAAGCTGCTGCGGAACGTTGGTGAAAGCGCCGAAGCTGCGCTCGTCCTGCACCGCGCGAACGATCAGGTCGGCGAGCCGACGGATCGCTCCGTTGTTCTCCGCATAGAGGTCGATCTTCCGGCGGCTGGCGAGCTCGGCGCAGAACACCAGCGGGATCAGCGCAAAATTGTGGTAGTGCAGCGCGCGTTCGCCACGCTTCAACTCGCGTTCCAATTCGCCGTGGGCGCCGATGTCCCTGATGCCCTGGCGCGCCCGGGAAATGCCGGCATCGATCAGGTCACTGCTATCCGTCAGGGTGCCGATCGACATCAGATCGAGCCCGGCCCAATAGACCAGATTGTTGTCGAGGTGGTTGATGCGATCGGCATCACGCGTCTCCTCGGCAATCCGGATCAGCCACGGCTTGATTTGCTGGAATCGATGATCGGCCTTGATGGACGCGCCAGGGAAGCGCAGCAACGCCAGCGCGAAATCGGTCCCGGCCCAGGAGCGTTCGAAATCACCCTGATAATTCGCGCCTGTTGTCAGCAGCGCACTTCCGCTGGCCCAGCCTGCGAGCAAGTCCATGACGCAATCCAGATCGCGTACGTCGGCGGCCTTGTTGACCTCAGCAATGAATGCATGCAGCGGCTTGATCGCTTCCGCGTACCCGCCTGCATCCCGGTAGAAGCCGGGCGGATCGACCGATGTCAGCGCCGGTGGCGCCTCGCAGGTCCGGGCCGCGGCCGGCTGCGCGAGGCAAGCAAGGACGATCGATCCGCCGATCGCCGTTAAACGAAGATCAAACTTCATTCCAAACAACTCCGCGAGCCACCGCGGGACGAGACGCCGCGTCGTGAGCGCCGACGCAGTCATCGACAAACGCGCGCGACATGACAACCAAATCTAATGTGATGCGTATAAGAACCGAGTTCAGCTGCGGTTCAGATTTTGAAGCATCGTCCAACAATGCTCTGTCACGCGCTGACGATCACGGGAATATGAAGGTAATCTGCGAAGATAACCTTTACAGTTTACCTTCATATATGCCAGGATGAGCGGCATGAACAATTCAGCAGCCCGTACCGGATCAGCGCGCACATCGGCGCTCGCCGAGGATCTTCGTTTGTTGTTCGGAACGCTGAAGCGCCGGCTGCGTGAGCAGGGCCAGCGCGAGGATCTTCCGCCGTCCCAGGTCGCGGTCCTGCTGCGCCTCGAAAAGGACGGCCCCGCGACCGTGTCCAGCCTGGCGCGGTCAGAAGGCATGCGTCCGCAGTCGATGAGCTCGGCGATAGCGGCGCTCGAGTCCGCGGGCCTGGTCCGCGGCGCGCCCGATCCGGACGACGGCCGCCAGACCATCATGTCGCTCACCGATACCTGCCGCGAGCGGCTGCGCACCGGCCGCGCCGCGCGGCAGGACTGGCTGTCCCGCACCATCGCCGCGCGGCTATCGGCGCGGGAACAGGATGAACTCGCCGCCGCCGTCGGCTTGCTGAAACGGCTGGTCGCGGATTGATGCCGGCCGCGCCGCGCCAATCGCGAGAAAGGAGACGATCATGGCTCTGACGACGCTCGATCCGATCACCGCCCTCATTGTCGTCGACCTGCAATCAGGGCTTGTCGGCGCGCCGTTCGTGCGTCCGTTCGGTGACGTCGTGGCGCGCGCCTGCGCCCTCATCGATGCGTTTCGACGGCGTGGATTGCCGATCGTGCTGGTCAATGTCGACGGCACGGCACCGGGACGAACCGAGCGGCCGCGCCACAATGGACAATTTCCCGATGGCTGGACCGACTTGATTCCGGAGCTCGATCGGCAGCCCGGCGACATCGTCGTGACCAAGCGGACGTGGGGTGCGTTCGCCAGCACCGATATCGAGAAGCGGCTGCGCGCCCGCGGCGTCACGCAGGTCGTGGTCGCCGGCGTTGCGACCGGCACCGGCGTCGAATCCACGGCACGGCAGGCCTATGAGGCCGGCTTCAACGTCACGCTTGCGGTCGACGCCATGACCGATGCGCGGCCGAACGCACATGACTACAGCATCGAACAGGTGTTCCCGCGGCTAGGCGAAACCGGCTCGACGCAAGCGATCATCGATCTGCTTGAAAGGACCAATGCGCATGAACTGGCTTGACCTCGTCGCCTATTTCTTCGGCGGCGCCTTCCTCACCAACGCGATCCCCCACGTCGTCGCCGGCATGATGGGCGAACCGTTCCAGAGCCCGTTCGCCAAGCCGCCGGGCGAGGGCCTGTCGTCATCGACCGTCAACATCGTGTGGGGCTTCTTCAACCTCGCCGTCGGATATCTCCTGGTCTGCCGCGTCGGCGACTTCGGCCTGAGAACCACAAGCGACGTCGCAGCGCTCGGTCTCGGCGGCCTGCTGATCGGCCTGTTCCTGGCGCGGCGGTTCGGACGGTTTCACGGCGGGAATGATCCTCAGCGAACATGAGACGCGTCTTTCGATCGCTCGCAAGCTTCAACTACCGGGTCTGGGCGGCCGGCGCGCTGGTATCCAACATCGGCACCTGGATGCAGCGCGCCGCCCAGGACTGGCTCGTTCTCACCCAGCTGACGCAGCATAGCGCATCCGCCGTCGGCATCGTGATGGCGCTGCAATTCGGGCCACAACTATTATTAATGCCGTGGAGCGGCTTTGCCGCCGATCATTTCAACCAGCGCAAGCTGCTGATCGCGACCCAGGCGACGATGGGCGCACTCGCGCTGGCGCTTGGAATTCTCACCGTAACCGGACTTGTGCAACTCTGGCACGTCTATGTGTTCGCGTTCCTGTTCGGCTGCGCTGCAGCGCTCGACGCGCCGGTGCGCCAGACCTTCGTGGCCGAGCTGGTCAGCGACACCAACCTGTCGAACGCGATCGCGCTGAACTCGACCTCGTTCAATGCCGCGCGCATGATCGGCCCGGCCGTCGCCGGTCTCATCATCGCCTCCGTCGGCACCGGCTGGGCGTTCCTGTTCAACGGCGCTTCGTTCCTAGCGGTGCTGACCTCGCTGACCCTGCTGCGCACCTCTGAGCTGCGCCCGAACGCGCGGGCCCATCCCACCAAGGGCAGCGTCATGCAGGGTTTTCACTATGTCTGGTCCCGCCCGGATCTCCGGGCGACCTTGATCATGCTGTTCCTGATCGGGACCTTCGGACTGAACTTTCCGATCTTCATCTCCACCATGGCGGTCGGCGTGTTCCACACCGATGCACGCGGCTTCGGGCTGCTGTCGTCGGTGATGGCGCTCGGCACGATGTCAGGCGCGCTGCTCGCCGCGAGCCGCGACCAGCCGCGGTTCTCGTCCCTGATGCTGGGATCAGCGATCTTTGGCCTCGGCTGCACGCTTGCCGCCCTGGCGCCGAACTATTGGCTGTTCGCTGCCGCGCTCGTCGTGATCGGCGTCGCCGCGCTGACCGTCGCCAACACCTCGAACGCGCTGATGCAGCTCGCGACCGAGCCCGCGATGCGCGGGCGCGTGATGGCGCTGCGGCTCGGCGTGGCGCTCGGCGGCACGCCGATCGGCGCACCGATCGTCGGCTGGGTCGCCGATCACCTCGGCCCGCGCTGGGCACTCGGGGTCGGCGCCGCCGCCGGCTTTGCCGCCGCACTCGTTGCCCTCGGCATGCTGTCGCGAACAAACGCCGAAGCCGGCCATGGCAGCCTGCCCCCGGCGGCGTGAGCGGTCGCGCGGGTCCATCCCCGTCATTGCGAGCGAAGCGAAGCAATCCATTGTTGCCGACCGCGCGGAAAGATGGATTGCTTCGTCGCTTCGCTCCTCGCAATGACGGTATTAGACGCCTTGCAACGCCTCAGACGAAGGCGCTCAATCCCGTGATCGACTTGCCGACGATCAGGGTGTTCATCTCGCGGGTGCCCTCGTAGGAATAGATCGCCTCGGCATCGGCCACGAAGCGGCCGATATGGTTCTCGAGCAGGATGCCGTTGCCGCCCAGCAGCTCGCGCGCATAGCCGACCGTCTCGCGGCATTTGACGGTGCAGAACGCCTTCGCCAGCGAGGCATGCTCGTCCAGCATCACGCCCTCGTCCTGCATCTGTCCGAGCCGCAGCATCATCGCCTGGGTCGCGGTGACGTTGCCGAGCATCCGGACCAGCAGATCCTGCACGAGCTGGAAGCCGCCGATCGGCCTGCCGAACTGCTGCCGCTCGGTCGCATAACGCAGCGCATGCTCATAGGCGCCCATCGCGCAGCCGACGGCAAACCATGCCACCCCGGTGCGGGTCATGCGCAGCACCTTGGCGGTGTCCTTGAAGGAGTTGGCGTTTTGCAGCCGGTCCGCCTCGGGCACGCGGCAGTCCTTCAGGGTGATCAGGCCGTTTTGCACCACGCGCAGCGCCATCTTGGTCTTGATCTTCTCGACCGAGAAGCCGGGATTGTCCTTGGCCACGACAAAGCCCTTGACCTGGTTCGAGCCCTCCTCGCGCGCCCAGATCACGTTGATGTCGGCGAAGGTGGCGTTGCCGATCCACTTCTTCTGGCCGTTGAGAATCCAGACGTCACCCTCGCGCCGGCAGGTGGTCAGCATCCCGCCCGAGGTCGCCGAGCCGACCAGCGGCTCCGTGAGACCGAACGAGCCGATCTGCTCGAAGCGCATCATCGCAGGCAGCCAGCGCTGCTTTTGCACCTCGTCGCCGCACAGATAGATCGAGCCCGCCGAAAGCCCGGTGTGCACGCCCCAGAAGGTCGCGACCGAGGAATCGACCCGCGCCAATTCCATCGCGACGAAGCCGTTCAGCAGCCAGCTGCCGCCCGCCGCGCCATAGCCCTGGTAGCCGACGCCGCCGATGCCGATCTCGGCCATGTCAGGGATGATCGCGAACGGAAATTCGTCGCGGCTCCAGAACTCCTCGATCACAGGCGCGACGACACCCTCCGTGAACTCGCGCACGCGCCGCACCAGCGCGCGCTCCTTGTCATTGAGGACAGTGGCAATCCCGTAGAAGTCGCCGTTGATCGGCGGCGGCGCGTAATCCGGCTTGCCCGACCGTGTCGCCTGCGCGTTGGCCATGGTGTCCTCCCTGATGCATGGCGATGCTTCGCCCTAATGTCGCGCTCCCGGCAGGACCTACGCCCTGCCGGGATTCATCTCATCGTGAGGTCAGGTCGGCTTGTTCGGGCGGACGCCGGCGCGGAACTCCTCAAAATTCTCCTTCATCCGGTCCTGGATGATCTTCACCGCTTCCGTGGTCGACTGCCGCGCCGTCGACGCGCTGTCCTGCGCGCCCTTGACCGCGATATCGAACACCTTCCGCGCGAATTCGGTTTGCAGGGCGAGGTTCTCATGAATCTTGCCGAGCGGCTTGTACTCGCGCGCCAAGGTCGAGGCCTCGCGCAAGCCCGCCTCGATCACCTCGCGCTGCTTCTGCGCCACCGATTGCGCGCCCTGGGCCGCAACCTTCGCGCTCTGGCCGAGCGCCTCGAGGTTCTTCTTCTGCGCCTGCAGCAATTCGTCCACATTCAACTTCGGCAAGCCGAGATCGCTGCCGAACTTGCGCAGCATGTCGATGTAAGAGGTATTGTCGGTCACGATATCCTCCCTGGTTGCTGTGTTTAAGGCTTCTGCTGTCCGCCTCCGGACGTTGGAACGAGATCCCTGAAGTAGCTCGTCGTTCGCGAGAGCAGGGATGACGACACGGCCTGACGGCTCTCGTCGGCCAGAAACGCCTCGATCAAGTCGGCGGTTTCCTTTGGCCGCGTCACCATGAACAGGTGTCCGTCGTCGATCAGGCGCAGTTCGGCGTTCGGGATCAGGCTCGCCATGATCTGACCGTTGACCGGAGGGACCAGCGGATCGTCACTGCCCATCAGGATCAGCGTCGGCTGCGGCAACGACCACAGCCAGGGCAGGCTGGTCCAGCCGGTCATCGCGAGCAGTTGATAAAGATAGCCCATGCTGCGCGCGCCGTGCATCGCGGCCGCATGCCGGCCGATCAATGACGGATCGTCGCGGAACGCCCCGCCATAGATGTCGGCGGCGATCGTCTTCATGTAGCCCTTGTCGGTGTAGCGGCGCGGCGTCGCCATCTTCCACAGCACCGACGGGCTTGCCGGCACCATGGTGAAACCGGGCGCGGTCGCGGCAAGCACCAGGCGGCGGCAGCGCTTTGGAAACTGATGCGCGAATTGCTGCGCGATGCCGCCGCCCCAGGACACGCCGGCGACATCGACCTCGGCATAGCCAAGCTCCGCAACGAGCCCGGCGGCAAGCCGCGCCAGGGTCGACGGACGATACGGCCATGCCGGCCTCGGCGATCCGCCGACGCCGGGCACGTCGAAGATGATGGCAGTGGTGCCGGTCAGCGCGTCGAGGAACGGCTTCGCCAGCTCCCAATTGGCGCCGATCCCGTTGAACAACAGTAATGGCGGCCCGCTGCCGTCGCCGTGTCGGATCGCGACCTGAAGCAACTGGTCGTCGATCGTGATCTGCCGCGTCTCGATCGTGCCGGGCTGCGCAACCGTTGCAGGCCTCGCCGTATCGGCGCTGGTGAAATCGTCACTCAAAGACGTAGGTCCCCGGTGCCGCGCCAAGGGATGGATGGCGTGCGCTGCCGAGCGAGGCGGGCGCTGCCACCTCGTCACCCGAGCGCGCCTGCAGCCAGTCGCGCCAGTCGAGCCACCAGCTGCCCTTGCGCTTCTCCGCCGAGGCCATGAACGCATCGGGCTTTTCCTTGGAGATCGGCCCGATCATGAAGGACGCCTTCGGATTGCTCGGCGGATTGATCAGGCTCTGCAGGTGCCCGCTGTTCGACAGCACAAAGGTGGTGCCCTCGCCCATGATCTGGGCGGTCTTGTAGACGCCCTTCCATGGCGTGATGTGGTCGGTCGACCCCGCGACCACGTAGCTGTCGGCCTTGACCTTGCTCATGTCGATGGTCTTGTCGTTGAGCGTCAGCTTGCCGGCGTTGACGAACGGGTTGGAGAAATAGAGATCGAGATAGTCGCCGTGCAGCGCCGCCGGCAGGCGCGTCGTGTCGGCGTTCCAGTACAGGATGTCGAACGCCGGCGGCTGGTTGCCGAGCAGATAGTTGTTGACCCAGTAGTTCCAGATCAGGTCGTTGGGCCGCATCCAGGCGAACATCCGCGCCAGGTCGTGGCCGTCGACGATGCCGCGCAACTGCGAGGTCGCCTTGGCCGCACGCATGGTCTCCGGCGTCATCAGGCAGCCGAACGTGCTCTCCTCGGCCGAGTTGGGATCGAGCAGGCAGACCGCCAGCACCAGGTTCTTGATCTTCTTCTCAGTGGCGCTGCCGAGGGTCGCGAAATAGGCCGTCGAGGTGATGCCGCCGGAACAGGATCCCATCATCGAGATGTCCTCGCTGCCGGAAATTTCGCGCGCCGCGTCGACCGCCTCGTCGAGCGCGGCGACATAGGTGTCGAGCCCCCAGTCGCGGTGCGCCGCCGTCGGGTTGCGCCAGCTCACGGCAAAGACCTGGAAGCCGCTCTCGAGCAGGAAGCGCACCATGCTCTTGTCCGGCGACAGATCGAGCGCGTAGTACTTGTTGATCTGCGGCGGCGTGATCACGAGCGGCCGCTTCCTGACCGTCGGCGTCGTCGGGGTGTACTGGATCAACTCGATCAGCTCGTTGCGGAAGATCACCGCGCCCGGCGTGGTCGCAAGGTTCTCGCCGACCTTGAACGCGCTCATGTCCACCATCGACGGCATGCCGCGATTCTGCGTCAGGTCGCCGATGTAGTTCTTCAGGCCGCTCCACAGGCTCTGCCCGCCGGTGTCGATGAACTTGCGGACCGCCGCCGGGTTGGTGAGCATGGTGTTGGTCGGCGCGACCGCATCGATCAGGATATCCGTGATCAGATGCGCGCGCTGCTTGTCGATGTCGCTGAGGCTGGTCTTGTCGACCAGGCCGTTGACCGCCTCGCCCCACGCCAGATAGGCCTTGAGCAGGCCGGAATGCAGCGAGCTCTCCTTCCAGGTCGGATCGGCAAACCGCTTGTCGCCGGCCTTCGGCGCCCGCTCGGACTTCCCGGCAGCGATCGAGCCGAGCTCGCCGACGAAGGACAGCCACTGCTCGGTCGCGACCTTCGGCTCGTTGATGACCGCTTTGAACAGGACCCCGGCGCCCTCGACGAGGTCCTGCCCCTGGATGCCGACCAGCGGATTGAGTGCCAGCGTATTCCTCGACGCCGCCTCGGACATGTCAGACGCCGAGGACTCCGGGCTGCGATTTTCCGTGCTCATTGCTTTGCTCCCGCCGCGGGAATCAGAAGGGCCAGCGTTTCGGCGATCAGCGCCGGCTTTTCGGAACCTTCGACCTCCAGCGTGTTGAGGGTTTTCATGATCACCTGGCCGCCGTCCCTCGGCTCAATGCCGGACAGCACGACCCGCAGCCGCACCCGCGCGCCTGATGGCACCGGCGCCAGGAAGCGCACCTTGTCGACGCCGTAGTTCAACCCGGCGGCGGCATCGCGCGGGATGATGCCGACCTGCATCGCCAGCGGCGCCACCATCGCGAGCGTCAGATAGCCATGCGCGATCGGACCGCGGAACGGACTCTCCCGTTTCGCTCGCTCGACGTCGACATGGATCCACTGGTGATCGCCGGTGCAGGACGCGAACGCGTCGATGCGTTGCTGATCGATCGTGACCCAATCGGAGAGCCCGAGCTCCTTTCCGAGGTGTTCGCCCAGGCCGGCAAGTGTGAGGTTGCTCATGACATCGTCCTCCACGATCTTTTCTCGACTGCACTCGAGCCGTCACATGTCGCCGTACAGCTCGCGGAGCTCCTTCTTGTTGATCTTGCCGACGCTGGTCTTGGGAATGCTGTCGATGAACAGGATCTTGCCGGGGATGCCGTATTTCGAGATCACGCCCTTGTCGGCGAACAGCTTGAGATGATCCTTGATGGCCTCGTCGCTGAGGCCGTCGGCACCCGACGGCTTCTTGACCACCAGCGCGAGCGGCCGCTCGCCCCATTTCTCGTCCTTGACGCCGATCACCGCGGCCTCGGCCACGCCGGCGCATTGCGAGATCAGATCCTCGATCTGCAGCGAGGAGACCCATTCGCCGCCGGTCTTGATCACATCCTTGATCCGGTCGGTGATCTGGACGTAGCCGCCCGGGCTGACCACGGCGATATCGCTGGTGTGCAGATAGCCGCCTTCCCAGAGCTGCTCCGAGCCTTCGGGGTTGTTGAAGTAGCCCTGGGTAAGCCAGGGCGCCCGCAGCACGATCTCGCCGGGCGACTTGCCGTCATGCGGCACGTCCTTCATGTCGGGATCGACGATGCGCAGGTCGACCAGCGGGCCGGCCATGCCGGCGCGGGTGCGGAATTCGACCTCGCCGTCAGGATCGCCGCTGAGATCCCTGGATTGCACATGGGACACCGCGGCAAGCGGACCGGTCTCCGACATGCCGTAACCCGCGAAGATGTCGATGCCGGCCTCCATCGCCTGCTTGGCCAGCGCCTTCGGCAACGCAGAGCCGCCGATCACCATCTTGAGGCCCTTGAGATCGACCTTGGCCGCAGCGGCGGCGTTGAGCAACATCTGCAGGATGGTCGGCACGCCGTGGGTGAAGGTGACGCCTTCGCTCTTGATCAGCTTGACCAGCATCGCCGGCTCGTAGCGGCCGGGATAGACCTGCTTGGTGCCGGCCAGCGTCGCCGACCATGGAAAGCCCCAGGCATGAACGTGGAACATCGGCGTGATCGGCATGTAGACGTCGTCGCGCGAGAAGCGCCCCTGCGACCCGGCCATGCCGAACAGTGCGAGACCGGCGATCGTGTGCAGCACGAGCTGGCGGTGGCTGTAATAGACGCCCTTGGGCAGACCGGTGGTGCCGGTCGTGTAGAAGGTGGTGGCCTGGGTGTTCTCGTCGAAATCGGGAAAGTCGTAATCCGGCGATGCCGCCGCAAGCAGGTTCTCATATTCGCCGATGAAGGACAGGCTGCCGGTCTGCGGCGACGGCTTGTCCGACATCACGATCATCCGCTTGACCTTGGGCAACTGCGCCTTGATGCCCTCAAGCAGTCCGACGAACTCCTCATTGACCAGCAGCGTCGACGCGCCGGCGTGATCGATCGTGTAGGCGATCTGCTCCGGCGACAGGCGGACGTTCACCGTCTGCAGCACGGCCCCCATCATCGGGATCGCGAAGAAGGCTTCGAGGAAGCGATGGCTGTCCCATTCGAGTACGCCGACGGTGTCGCCGGGCTCGACGCCGGCCTTGCTGAGTGCCGAGGCGAGGCGGCCGATCCGCTCTCGGGTCTGTCGATAGGTCTGACGCTTGAGATCGCGATAGACGATCTCCTGGTCCGGCGCCTGCACGCTCGGCGTGTGCCAAAGCTGCTTGAAGATGAGCGGATAGTGATAGGCGGATTGGGCAGTCTGAATCAGCCTTCCGACCATGGAAGCCTCCCTCGACCTGGCATGTCCTCCGACCGTTGCGTCCGCAGTTCTAAACGAGCGGATCGTGTGGTCTGCCGTGCTGCATCACGACGGTCTGACCGTGTGACATTAGGACGAAGCCTCGCGTGACGCCCGAGATTTGTGAAGGTCCGAAACGGACATCGGCGGGGTCTCAACCGGACAAGGTGCAATGGCGACGGTCTTGCTGCTGCGCAGCAAGGGAGGCCCATTGATGAGTCTTGGGTTTTGGCGCGAACCGGCTATGTTCCGAGGGCTCGCGAACGGAAATCCACCCGGGCCAGGTTTGCGGCGCACTGCTTTCCGACCGAAGGAAAGGCTGGTTCACTTTGCAACCAACCACGCGACTGAAGAGGCCTGTGGGCTCCCGCAACGATATCCTGACCGTCGGCACCGGCGACAAGGTCTATGAGACGACCAAGCTTGGCGCCGTCTTCGACATGCTGGCCGGCGCCGGCGTCCCGGCCGACGCCATCCTGCGCGACACCCGCATTCCGCTGGCCGATGTCCACTCACCGCAGGCGCGGATCTCGCTGACGCAGCTGATGACGGTTTGTCAAAACGCGCGGCGCCTGTCGACCGACCGTCATTTGCCCTATCGCATCGGCGCATCGATCCACATCTCGACCTACGGAATGTACGGCTATGCGCTGCTGTGCTGCCCGGACTTTCGCAAGGCAATGGAATTTGCGATGCGCTACCACGCGCTCGCCGCGCCGCTGGCGACGATCGAATTCAGCGAGGACAAGGCCCATGCGAGATGGATCATCGAGCCCAATCTGCACGCACTTTCTGATTCCGCGCTGTACCGGTTCGTCGCCGAGATGCAGATCGGCATCCACATTTCGCTGATGCGCGACATCATGGGACCAAGCTTCGCTCCCCTTGAAATCACGCTCGCCTATCCGCAGGCGCAGGACTTCGATCTTCCGCTCGATCATGTCGGGTGTCCGGTGCGCTTCGATCAGCCGGCCAACCAGATCGTGTTCAAGGCGCAGTTGCTGGACCGGAGAGCGGATCTCGGCAACAAGACGACGTATCCGACCATCGTCGCGCTCTGCGACGACTTGCTCGGAGACTTGAGATTGCGGACCGGCATTGCCGGAAAAATCCGCGCCATCCTGCTCCGCGACATCGCAAACCCGCCGACCTTCGAGGCCATCGCCAAGCTGCTCGGCGTGAACGACCGGTCGTTGCGCCGCCAGCTTCGTCAGCAGGGCTTTTCCTTCCGGGGACTGCACGACGAGCTGCGAACCCAGATTGCGCTGAAATATCTCCGCAGCACGACGCTGGCCAATGACGACATCGCATTGGCGCTCGGCTTCAGCGATGCGGCAAACTTCCGGCGCGCGTTTCACCGCTGGACCAACAAGGCCCCAAGCGACATCCGCGGCGAATAGCGTTCGTGCCCGCACGCTTTCAGGGGTGCCGGTCCTAAAACGCGTAGGAGTTCGTGTTGGGCTGTACCGTCAGGCGGAAAGCGACGTCGGTCGAACCGTCCATCCTCTCGAGGACTTCATGGCAAACCAGGCATAGAAACTCGCCTGCCGCGCCGCCCTTCGACGTCAGTTCGATCCGGCGATAGCCGGCTTGGCATTTTGGACACGTCACATCGGATTTACGCATGAAGTCAGCAAGCGGTTGAGAATCAGTAAGCGATTGCCGTCTTCATTTTCCCATACGCCACCATCGGAAATGTGACGAGTCGCATCACCAAGATCGAGCATCATCGGACATCGACGATCGTCACCGACGTCCGACCGGCGACGTGTAGACCGGCGCGGCCGGGCGATACGGAAACGCCGAGACCCCGAAGTTGCGGCCATATTGCTGCTGCACCGCCGGGATGTTGACCACGCCCACCTTGAGATCCTGCGATTTCGCGTCGATCGGCGGCGTGTTGGTGACGGGCGGATTGACCTGGTCGACCTGCTTCTTCAACCGCTCGTTGATGCAGCCAAGCGAGGCCGCATCGCCGCAGCCCCCGGCGGGCGCGCCGGCGGCGCTACCTCTTGCCGCGGCCCGGCCGGTGCCGCCACTGGTGTCGCGGTTGAGGTTGAGCGCCGGCGGCGGTGTGCCGACGACAATTTCCGGCAGCGGCGTGTGTTGCTGCGTCTGCGTCTGCGCCTGCGCCTGCATCGCCGACAATCCGGCAACGGCAATCGCCAACATGATCACTTTCATCGGTGCTGCTCCTTGCAGGACCAGAATTGTTCCAAACGATAGGAAGCCAAGGGCGGATATCAAGCGAGGATATCAAGGTAACGGTATGAATTCGGGCAGCCCGGCCTTGCTACTTCCCTCCCCGGACCTGGATCACAAGCGCGTTGAGCCGCGTGTTGAGTGCGACGAGATCGACGCGCCCGATGCGTCCGCCGCCGCCGAGGCATTTGCGGCCACATCCGCCGCCACCGCCGCCGGCACGGCCCGGTTCGCCGAAGGTCGCGACCGGCACGGTGCCGGTCACCCGAAAGCCGCGGGCAAACAGCCGGGCGCGCACCGCCACGCAATAATTCACCGACAGATAGGAGAAGCGGGTCTCGCCATGACCTGCGCGGTACTTCATGACCGCGGTGCACAGGTCGCCGCCGGCAAGGCGCCATGCCTGCGCAAGATACATGACGCCGAAGTGAATGTTGTTTTCGGGAATCGCGAGTTCGGCAAGCGAGCCGGAAAAGCCGAGCATGCGCGCGGTCGACGGCAGCAGCTGCATCAACCCGATTTCGCCGACGCCGCCGATCACGTCGGGATTGTAGCCGCTCTCGACGCCCATCACCGCCTCGGCGATCTCGGGCGCAAGCCCGCTTCCCGCCGCCTCCTTCTCGATCAGCGCGCGATAGCGCATGCGCGCGTCCGACACCGCGGGCTGGCTTACTGGCGGAGGCGGGAGCGTTTTCCCGCCGGCGTCCTTCGCCACATCTTTGGCCGGCACGGCCGGCTTCGCCGTGGCCTCGGCCGGCGGCTTTGCCGTGGCGTCGGCTGAAGGGTCGGCCGACTCGACGGCGGCAAAGCGCGTGCTGAAGGACGACGCCGGCCTCTCTCCCTCGGCATGGGCAGGCTGAACAAGACAAAGCGCGAGCACAATGCCGCCGGCTGCGATGCGGCTGCCCCGGTGACGAGCAGGATCGCGCCGCTTCCGCCATCGGCTGAAGCTGCTCGCCTTCATCGTTGAGGCGCCGTCATTCATCGGTCGCTTACGGCCCTGATCGTCGCGTGTCCGCATGATTTACTGGATGGTGGGAACTGCCCCCGCTTCCGCGGCGTGCTCATGCGCCGGCTGCTGGGCCGGCGCACTCGGCTGCGGGACAGCCGCCGCGCCATTGCGGGCGACGATCTTCGGCAGCTCCTCGCGCAGATAGGCGATCAGCTCCTGAACCAGCCGGTCCCAGACCTCGATCTGCGCCCGTACAAAGTCCGGCGCCACGCCGCCGGCCACGGAGACATCGAGGCAGAACATCAGGAACGGTTGGCTGAACTGCAGCCGCCCGAACCGCCGCGTCGTGTTCCAGCGATTGACGAGGTCGAGCGGCAGCTCGCCCTGCACCTGAAGCGTGGTGACCAGCGTGGCGTCGACAAAGCTGTGCTCCTCGCCGACGAGCTGGTTACCCGGCCGGATCTCGAAGCCGAGCCCCGCCGTCGCCGAGCGCAGATAGGTCGTGTTGGCGACCGGATCGGTCAGCGTTTCGACGCGATAGCCGACATTCTGGAAGCTGTCGCGCAATCCGTCGATGGTGAGCTTGGTGATGATCTCGGACATGTTGGTCTCCGTATTACTTTTTCGACGCGTCGAGCAGGCTCGACAGGGCAAGCTCGTTGAGGACGGGCGGATGTTGCTTCAGCAACTCGGCGAGATAGGCCCGCCGCATCATGTTCGACCGCTCGGAGCGGATCTGCAGCACCAGCTGGTCGCGCACTTCCGGCAAGGTGCGGGTATAGGACGCCTTGGTGTCGAGCAGCTTGATGATGTGCCAGCCGTCGTCGAGCTTGATCGGCTCGGACACGCTGTTCTTGGCGAGCCCCATCACCTGGTTGCGGATCTCCGGACGGATTTGGCTCTCGGCAACCCAGCCGAGGTCGCCGGCATCCTTGGCGGCGTTGTTGTCGCCGCGCGCGATCGCCGCGAAGTCGGCTCCCGGCGCCTTCAGCTTGCGCTGCACGTCGTCGAGCTCCTGCTTCGCCTTGTCCTCGGCGGCCTTGTCGCCCTCCTTCGGAGCGGCGACGAAGATCTGCGCGAGCTGGAACTGCCGCGGCATCAGGAATGCGGCGCGATTGGCCTCATAGACCTTCTGCAGATCGTCCTCGCTCGGAAAGTTCGCCGGCGGCGTCGACACCGATTGCAGGTAGAGCTCGACCACCGCGCCCTCGCGCGCCCGGTCGAGTTGCGCGGCGACGGCGGGTTGCTGATCCCACTTCTTCGCCACCGCCTCCTGCAGTACGAGGCGGTTGGCGAGCAGCAGCCGGACCGCCTGGCTCAGCATGGCCGGATCCTTGGCCAGCGCAGCCTGCTCGCGCGGGGCGAGGGCTGCGACATAGCTGCGGAGATCATCGGCCGAGATGTTGGTCTCGCCGACCCGCGCGATGACATTCTCGGGCGCGGCGGACTTCGCCGCAGCCGCGACCGGAGCCGGCGCGGGTGTGGCGGCGGCTTGCGCCTGCGCCGCGGGCTGGGGCTGCGGCTTCCTGACCGGAGCCTGCACGGCGCGCGGCGCGGGAGCCTGGGTCTGGGCCTGCGCCGAGGCATCGAGCGGCGCAACGAAAGCCGCAATGGCGACGGCGAGACCGATCGACCGGAGCGGCTTCACGATAGTGGCGGTCGTCATGGATTCACCTTCTGATCGAGGAACTTATCGGTGCTGTCCTGCAGCTGGTTCTGGATTTCGACGCGGCGCTGCTGAATCATCGGCTCACGCGAGACCACGATCTCGCCGATGGTCAGGTCCTTGTAGCGCTGCACCATCTCCTTGCCGGCCTTGATCAGCTGGGTGTTCTTGGCGACGCAGCTCTTGGTGCTGGCCTTGTAGGCGGTGGCCTCACCTTCGAACTTGGCGCGCTCGGCGTCCTTGGCGCGGGCAACGGTGGCCGCCTCCTCATAGGCCGACTTCCACTTCTCCAGCGTCTCGTCACGTTCGGCGAGCCGTTGATTGAACTCGTCGACGGCGTCGCGATGCTCCTTGTCGGCTTTCTTCAGCTGCGCCTTGAGGTCGTCGACCTCCTTCTTGGCCGCCGCCTTCTCGCGATCGGCGTCGGCGACCTTGGCCTGCAACGCCGTGCGCTGGTCTTCCAGCGCACGGGTCTGCGCCGTCGCGCTGCGCAGGGCGTCGCGCAGGCGGTCGGTCTCGGACTGGGCGAATGCGGTGCCGGAGCTCAATGCTCCGATCACCATCATCAGGACGAAGAGTGCGATGCGCATGGTCAGAACTTCGCGTTGAGGTCGACTTGCAGGACGTCGACGGCATAGGGGTTGCCGGCGATGCTGTTGGCGCTCATCCAGCGCAAGGTCGCCCAGACATTCTCGCCGAGACCGATATTGCCGCCGACGAAATAGCCCTTGAGGTTGGTGCCGCCGAGACCGAAGTCGGAGTCGGCGAAAGCATCGATGGTGGCGTCGGATTCGAGGTATTTGTAGCCGGCGTGGACGTTCCAATCCCAGAGATGCTTGATCTCCCTGTCGCCGACGGTGACGCGGCCGAGCCAACCCTGATTGCCGCCGTTGAACGCGCCGGGCGTGTTGCCGCCATCCGGGCTCGGCCCGCGATTGTTCACCGCCGCAGCGTTCATGAGGGAACGGCTGAACGCGGTGTTGTTGACGTATTCGCCGTCGAGCACGATGTGGGTCGGATGGAACTGTCCGAGATCGAGCTGTCCGCTGACGACCACCGGGCGATACTGGCCGACCAGTCCGAAATACTGGTACTTGAAGCTGGTGCCGCCATTGTTGCCCGTGCCAGGGGGATCGGGGATGATATTACGCAGCGCGAAATAGCTGTTTCCCTTCTGCGCAAAGGACGGCCGGGTCAGGTCGGTATCGCAAACGTCGGCTGCAACCTCGACGATGCAGGGACTGGAAAGCTGGCCCTGCACATTGTCGAAGTCGTAGTAGGCGACGCCGAACCGGAATGCATAGTCCTGATTGAATCGCGCATTGAAACCGACCTGGCCTCCGAACAGCCACTTGTCGTGGCTCGCGAACTTGGTTGGCGGAGTCGTCAGATTGATTCCGGCGTTGAAATCGGTGTTATAGATCGGGAATGCGCCGGCCACCGCGAATGGCGTGAAGCCCTCCCACACCTCGTGCTTGGCCTGAACGGCAAAACCGTCGAATCCAAGTTCGCGGTACCAGACCAGATCGGTCGGCGACCAGAACGGATTGTCGAAACGGCCCGCGGAGATTCTCAGATCGTCGCCCCAAGTCTGCCAGTTGATGTAGCCGCGATCCAGCCAAACGTCATATTTCGAGAAGTTGCCCCCGCTGCTGCCAAGCGTCTGATTGGTCGACACCGGCGAGTTGTTTTCGCCGGACGCAATGCGCAGGCCGGCCGTGAACCCGTATAGCAGGTCCGCTTCCATGCCGAGGCGGCCGCGGAACCGGAACTGGTTGCGATCCTGCAGGGCGTCATAAGTCGGCGCGGAATAAGGGTTCGTGATCGACGAAAGGTCGTACGGCGAACCGGTATTGATGGCGTTGAAATTGATGGCGCCGGCCTGGTCGTTGCCGGTCGGGAAATAGTTGCCCTGATAGCGTACGCGCGCATCGCCGTAGAAGCGGATGCGTTGCGCCCACTCCGGGTAGGTTCCGGGCGACGCCCAGTTTTCCTTCTGTGCCTTGGCCATCACCTCCTGCTTAATCTCTTCCCGTAACTGTCTTTTGACGACTTCGGGAACGTAGGTGACGTGCCTGGTGCCGGGCGGCTGCGCCGCCGCCGCGGCAGCGGTTGCGGCCTTGGTGGCATCGTCGGCCTTGGTGGTGGCATCCTTGGCGGCCTGGCGGGAGACATAGGCCTCGTCCTCGGCCTGCTTGATCAGCGCCTGGGCCTGCTCTTCCTTGAGGACACCCTGCTGCACCAAGAGATTGACGAGGTTGACGGTGGCATTCGACGATGTCGGCTTGGTGCTCGACACCTTTGGCTTCCTGGCATCGGTCCGCTTCGCCGCGGCGGCGGGACCCTGCTCGGCGGCCTGGTCCGCGGTCTGGGCCACGGCCGGCGTTGCGCAGGCGAGCGCGCTCAGCGACACCGCAAGCGGCAACGCGCGCCATTCTGCGTGAGCTCGTTTCTTAAACATCAGTCCCCCAGTTCTCACTCGCACATTGAAGTTCGTAGGTTGGTCGTTCGAATGTTGGTCGTTCGTCAGTCGGTCTCGTCAGCTCGGCCGTCGCGCGGTGACGCGCGTGACCACCGGCATCGGCATGTCCTTGGGTGGCGGCTCGCGCAGCGTCAGGCTGCCGATCACCTCGTTGCGAAGCGCCGCATCGATCTCCGGATTGCCGGAGGACGGCGTCAGGACGACGCGGGTGACGTGGCCGGAGCCATCCACCCACAGCCGCACCTGGATCTGCGTCGCCATGTTGCGGGTCTTCGGATTGGCGCGGATCGCCGCCTCGACCTGCGAGGTGATGATCGTGGTGTACCAACCCCAGCGGCTGCCACCGCCGCCGCCTCCGGCATACGGGTTGCCGCCGGGCTTGCCGCCGAGATTGAACAGATCGCCGGGTCCCGTCGGCTTGGCATCGAGCGACAGCGGACCGGGCGGCTCGTCGTTCTTGGCGTCATTGGCCGGCTCGTCCTTCGGCTTGTCGACCGGCTTCTCTTCCTTGAACTCGGGCTCCGCCATCTTGGGCTGCTCGATCATCTTCTGCTCGGGCTGCGGCTGTGGCGGCGGAGCCGGAGGTGGCGGCGGCAGCGTCACATTGACGATGGTGAGATCGCGCACCTGACGCGGCGGCGGCAGATCGTCGTGACCGAGAAAGAAGTAGACGATGCCGCCAAGAAACAGCGCGACCACCGCCACCACCGCGCCGTAGCGCAGCAGTGCACTGCGCTCGCCCTTCCGGGCGGCCGTGTTGCGGGCAGCCGTCGGCGGCGCCGCGGCTGTTGCGGGCGCGACGACACCATCGTGATCGTCGGCTGACGGCGCGGCACGCGCGTTCTGGTCCCGCATCGGCGCGTTCATGGCGCGGCCTCCAGCGAGGCGCGGTCGAGCAGCCTGTCATTGACGTATTGCATGACGAAGCTGGCAAGCGCGTCGAAGTCCGTGGTCTTCAGGATGACCTTGGTGTCGGGGCCTGCTTCGATCGCTGCGTGGAAGGTCTCAACCTCGCTCAAATAGTCGACATAGGCCATCGCGTCGATCGACAGGCGGGCCCACGGGCATCGCGAGATTGTCAGCCGCAGCGGGTTGTCGGCGGGCTCGCGGCCCGCGACGTGCCGGCGCAGCACATCGGCGAGCTTGACCAGCAGGGCCTCGCCATGAACGGGAAATGCCACCACCTCGCCGCGCGGCTCTTCGCGCACGTCCGCGGCGACCGGTACCACACCGAGTTCCGCGCCAATACCGGCGCGGATCGACACCTGCGAAGCGGGCTCGGCGCGCGTGACGTCCGCTGCACCGCAGCCGTGATCGAATGATCGCATCATGCCGCTCAGCCACGACCGCAACGTCCTGCGCTCGGTCAGCGGGAAAGGTGATGGCTGCGTGATCATGGCGTCGCTTCCCGACTGGCTCACTTCACGAGCGGCTTGGTGGCGAGCCCGACCTGGCTCAGGCCGATACGGCTGAGCAGATCGAACACATCCATGACGCTCTGGTACTGCGCCTGCGCATCGCCGCGCAGCACCACCGGAAACTCCGGCGTCAGCGCCTTCTGCTGGATCAGCCGCTGCTCGAGCTCGGCCAAGGTCACCGGTACAGTGTCGAGGAAGATCTTGCCGTCATTGGCGACTGTGATCGCCTTGGTGGTCTGGGTCGCAAGGCTCGGCGCCGCCGAGGCCTTCGGCAGATTGACCTTCTGGCCCTGCACGGTCGCCGTCGTCATGATGATGAAGATCACCAGCAGCACGTAGGCGAGGTCCAGCATCGGCGTGATGTTGATGTCGTCATAGGGCTTGGAGTCGGCCTGGATCTGCATGGCCGTTACTCCGCAGCGATGCGGTGTTCGATCGGGTCCGGCCGGTCGGCGGAATAGAATTCCGCCATCTTGGTCACGAACTCGTCGACGAAGACCTGGATGTCGTTGGTCAGGTCCTTGATCCGGGAGATCAGGTAGTTGTAGCCGAACAGCGCCGGGATCGCGACGCCGAGACCGGCGACGGTTGCGACCAGCGCCGCAGCGATGCCGGGCGCGATCGCGTTGACGTTGACATCGCCGCTCGCCGCGATCGCCGCGAAGGTGATCATGACGCCGACCACGGTGCCGAGCAGGCCGAGGAACGGTCCGCCTGATATCGCGATGGTCAGCACCACCATCAGGCGGTTGAGGCGCTGCATCTCCTTGACGACGCCGCTATCGAGCGCCGCGCGGATCGCCGCGATCGAGACCGCCGACAGCACCGGCGCGCGCTGCGAGTTGCTGAAGCGGTGACGGATTTCCGCGGCGCCGATGTGGTAGATGCGGTACAGCGAGGACGAGCGCATCATCTTGGCGTCGGCCTCGGTGAGGCGTCCGCCCAGCGTCGAGATGTCGTCGGCGTCGCCGCGATCCAGCATGGTGAGATCGGCCGCGATCTCGCGGAACCCCTTCATGAACTGGGCATTCGCCTTGGCCTGCTTGCTGAGATACGAGGCCCTGTCGAACATCACTACCCAGCTGACCGCGGCCATGATCAGGAGAATGCCGATCACCACCCAGCCGTCGAGCGTCACCGACTTCAGGATCACCGCGAAGTAGCCGGACAGCCAGCTTGCAGTCTCCTCGTCGACGCTGAAAGCCATCAGCTTGGCCTGGTCGGGGCCCTGCCCGATCGCCATCACCTTGATCAGTCCGGCGGGCCGCGCGACCTTGCTGATCTGCAGTTCGTCGATGTCGCCGACGAAGCCGGCCATCGCGGCGGCTACAGGCGCAGGCGCAGGTGCCGGCGTTGCCGCCGCATCCGGCGTCGCCGCGGGCGCGGCGCCACCGTCCGCAGCCGGCGCATCAGGGGGCACTGATGGTGTTGCTGCGGACGGGGCCGTCGCAGGCGCGATCGGAGAGGCACTGGAGGTCGACGAGTCTCCTCCGATCAGGCCAACGGTATTGAGGGCGGGCAGGCTCGCGCTGAGCGCGGCGTAGGATACGCCGTCGAGATAGAGCGTGACCTGACCGTTTCCGGCAACGACGGCGACATGATGCCAGCTGCCGGCCGCCACCGGCGCTCCGGCGCTCGTGCGCTGCACGGAGCCCGCATTGGTGACCTCCACAAACGGGCTGCCGTTGTCGACACCAACCACCAGCGCGTTGGCGCCGTCACGCCGGCTGAACAGCGCGGCGTTGGGCTGCAAGGCGGCCGGCTTGATCCAGGCCGACCACGTCAGCGCGGCACCATCGGGCGATGCGAGCGACGGCGAGGCCGGCATGGTCACCGGCGCGCGGCCGTCGAGCCGCAAGCCTGTCCCGATCAGCGAACCGTCCGCCGGCTGGCCGACGCTTTGGGCGTTATTGGCCCACACCGAGGAATCGATCGCCGGCGTGCCGCGCTCGTTGAAGTGATAGACCGTCAACGTATCCGGATCGTAAGTGCCCTTGGGATCGCTGGTCGCGAGCGCTTTCTTGTTTCCGTAATAGAGCCAGATATCGGTCCGCGCGCCCGGCGCGATGTTCGGCACCGCGACCCAGACCAGGCCTTCGCCGAGCAGCGAGTCGAACTTCTCGATGTGATGCTTCAGCGGCGTCTTGTCGTCACCGGCGACGAACCGCAGATCGCTGCCGTCGTCCTTCGCCGAGCTGAAGCGGAAGTTACCGACATGCAGCCGCACCAGCACCGGCACCCCGCCGATCGGATCGGTGACGTTGGCGCCCGACGCGCTGACGTCGACGGTGATCTTCTTGCGCAGCGACCATTCGTCGTTCCACCACGCATTGGCCGGCGCGAGCGACGCCACCAGGGCGACGAGCCCGAACAACAATGCCGTCGCGGCGTTCGCGATGCCTCGGCGCAGCGCCGGCCGGCGCGTGCCCCGCTCGAGAGTAAGACCCATCCCCATCAGAATTCACCCCAGATTCGGAAGTTCACGCGCGGACTGTTTGCGTGCGTGTATTGTTGAGCGACCCCAGGCACCGAAAGCGCGACCATGCCGTTGAAATACTCGAAGGTCTTGAATCGGGTGCCGAGGCCGTAGCTCCATGCGACGAATGACGATTGCTGATCAGGCAGCGGCTGCTGGATCGACGCGTAGCCGGCATCGAAGAACGTGAAGAAGCGCCAATCGTTGAAGGTGATGAAGCGCGGCTTGCCGTCGCCGGTTTCGCTCTTGAGCTCGCCTTGCAGCATGCTGCCGACATTGGGCGTGCGCAGCTCGAAATTGGCGACTGCGCCGTTGTCGCCGAGCACCTCGGATTCGAGATAGCCGCGAACGGTATCGAGGCCGCCGAGGCTGAACTGCTCGCTCGAGACCAGCGGGCCGTCGGCAATCTGGCCCTGCACCTTGCCGTAGAGCTGGAAGCCTTCCGGCAGTTCCTGGGTATGCGAGACGTCGAGGTTGAGGTGGGTGAAGCTCGGCGAGGCCTTGAAGCGCTTCGCGTCGAACTCGTCCCACGGGCTGCTCAGCGTCCGGATGTTGTAGGTGACGCCGGCATTGAACTGCGTCGTGAACTTCTCTTCCTGGAACGTCGCGCCATAGGTCGCGACGACAGGGTAGTAAGTGACAGGCGACGAGAACCCGTCGGTACCGAGCTTCACGGTCTGGTCGAAATGCTTGTAGTCCATGCCGACCGACAGCGTGTGGAACAGGCCCTCGCGCGTCGGCAGCGTGATCACGGCGCGCTCGCCGATGATCGTGCCGGGACCGACCACGTTGGTGCCGCCGATCGTCGCGACATTGCTGTTCGACTTGACGCTGTAGAACAGCAGACTGAGCCAATCGGCGTTCGGTATCCGCGCCATATACGAGCCGGAGAACACCTCGGCATCGCTCGGGCGTTCCGGCGCGACCTGATAGGTGAAGCTCAGGGAATGGCCGAGCTGCCACAGATTGTCGTAATGCACAGTGGCGGAGACGCGGCTCGCCGTGGTGGACGGCGATTGCCGGTTGTTGGCTTCGAGGCTGGCGTGGAACGGCGCCTTGTCCTCGACATTGAGGTCGACGTCGACGGTGCCCGGCGCGACGCCGGCGCGCAGCGCCGGAGTCACGCGGCGATCCGGCCACTGGTTGAGCGACACGATATCCTTGGTGACGTCACCGAAATTGGGAACGGTGCCCTCCTTCAGCGAAGGCGCACTGTCCTTGATCCGGTCGAGATCGAAATAACGCGAATTCTTCACCCGCAGCCGTCCGACCTTCAGCTCGGTCACCTTGAGGGTGACCACACCGCCGGTCACGTTCTGCTGCGGGACCGCGACGCTGACGGTCTGGAGGCCCTTGTCGTGATACGCCTTCTCCAGCGCGGCCCGCGCCTTCTCGACGTCCTCCGAGGTCTTGCCCGGACCGAGGAACGGATAGATCGCCTCCTCGATCTCGACCTGCGGCAGCTTATCGGCGCCCTGTACGGCGAAGTCGTCGATGTCGAAGCGCTGCAGCGGCGCCGACGGCTTTTGCGCCGGTGCATTCGCCTGCGCCGGCTGCTTGCCCGCCGCCGGCGCTGCGGCCGCCGCAGCGGCATCCTTCGCTGCTTCCTTCGCCGCACGCGCCGGAACGATGGCCGCCACGGAGCCAACCACGGTGAGTGCCGCAGCCGACACGCGCAACCCGATCCGGCATCGCTGACGATGCCCGAAAACCCGATGATCTCTTCGACTACGCACAGACGTCCCACTTACTTCGCGCAGACGCGCGCCATCGCGACAGGAAGGCCGCGATGACGACGCCTTACTCTGAAGACGATTGGGCGAACGCAAACCCGCAAAAGAATCTGCGGCGGCGCAAAAGAAATTTTTGGTTTGTTAGGAAATCGAGCGCGCGGCGCCGATTCGTTCGACTTTAGTCAGCTCATCAGCACCACACCGCCGGGCAGCGATGTGATCCGCGCGCCGAACAGTTGCTCGACCTGGGCGACGAAATTGTCGAGCTTGTCGACCTGGAATGTGCCGTTGACGAGCCGGCGTTTCAGTTCCGCGTTGGTAATGATGATCTTTCCGGCGCGGTACCGGTTCACTTCGTCGACGACGCTCGCTAGCGGCCGGTCGCGGAAGATCAACAATCCGGTCTGCCAGGCCGCGACCTGCTTGGCGTCGACCGGAAGCGATGCCTGTAGTCCCGCGCGCGAATAGGTGACCTGTTCTGCCTTGCGAAGCTGCACCGAGCGGCCGTCCTGCTCGACGGTGACGATGCCATCGAGGCATGTCACCGAGACGACGCCATCGAGGCAGCGCGCGTTGAAATCGGCCTGCAGCGCGCTGATGCGCCCGTCGCGCGCCAGCATCACCAGCGGCGTCGACGACGACCTTCGGGCGACCACCGAGGCTTCGCCCGAAATCAATTCGACCCGCGTTTCGTTCGGCGTGGGCCGCAGCGCCAGGCTGGTCTGGGTGTTCAATTCGACCGAAATGTCGGGCGCCAGCATCACCTTGCGCTGTTCGCCCTTTCCGGTCCGGTAATCGGCCGAGAGCTCGTCGATCGACGGCCACATGTCGAGTGGCGGGCGGATCATCACATAGCCGGCTGCGGCGGCGATCGCGCCGCCGAGCACGATGCGGCGCGTCAAGAAACGTGATGGCCGGGGCGGCAACGCCACCACGGGGGCCGCGGCGGCCTGCTCATCGGCGAGTTCCTTCGCCGCGGCGCTGGCGCTGCGGAGCAGCCGGGCAGCCGCCCTGAAAGCATCCTCGTGGTCGGGACTTTGCGCGCGCCAGCGTTGCAACGCGTCGACGTCGGCGCGGGTCGGCGCGCCGGCTTTCAGCCGAACTACCCAGTCAAGCGCCTCATCCAGCAACGGATCGGGCCCGGAAGTGCGGGTCGGCTCGGTCACGACGGATTGCTCATCACCCTGCTCGCCAAACCTCAACCTCCCGATCGCGTCGAGCACATAGCGAAGGACGCTATATAGACGATTCCGACGGCAGCAGGGCACCGCAATCGGCCGTTGCGCACAACGCAAGCAGAAACATCCGGCAATCGCAGCTTGCGCCGCATCGCACGCCAGGAGGCGGCGCGATGCTCGCATGCCGGGCCGATCAGGTCCGAACGTGTTTTCAAGCGGCGCAACACTTCCGGCGAACCTTTCCCAGGCACCCAAACGGTCCTTATGAGATCGCTCTCTACCCTATAGACGACGGAAAGCCCGCTATCCCGCAGAACAGAGGTTGAAAATCCTGCAGCTTGTGCCCCCTGATTTCAGGTCAAGCGTCTGCAGTTGTTGGAAATAGTTCCGGCAACAAATTTCGACGGCCGGCTGCGCGTGACCGCGCGCGTCGCGGCCGCGGCGAATGCGATCACGTACGGGGACGAGGACCGCCGAGACGACGGATCAGAGTATAGTCGAGGCAATCGGCACAATGGCTCAGGGCCAATTTCAAATCGCTTTCCACCGTTCGCACGCTGACACCGAGGCGGGTTGCCACGTCGCTCGGCGTCCGTCCCTCGATCGTAATGCTATAAAGCACATCGCGCGGCCGCTCCGGCAATTCGGCCAACGCCCGCTTGAAGGCATCAATATCGGAGCGCGCCTCGACGATTCGCGCCGGGCTCGGTCCGTCGTCGCTGACGTCGAGCAATGAATCGATTTCGGCCGCGCTGACGCGCAGATTCTGCGCCTTCTGGCGATCCCGGGCGATGTTGATCGCGATACGGAAGATATAGTCGGCGGGGCTGCGGATCGGCACCGCGTCAGTGACCCGCTCCAGCCGCAGGAACGTCTCGTGCAGGGCTTCGTATGCGAAGTCCGACGATCCCAGACGGCGGGTCAACTTCTTGACCAGCCCGTCGTAATTATCTGCAAGCTGGCCCCGCAGCCGCACTCGATTGATTTCAGCCACGTTCCGCGGCCTCCCAGACACCAGCCCGATATCCAGATTGAATTGTTCTTGAAGCTGCCCATCTCGTAACGGCCGCGCACAACACATTTATGACGGCAACAAGTCGACACCGAACGACGCGCAGGCTGGTGCATCGCGGTCACATCCAACCAATGAACTAGCGCTCGCGCGCTTGCGAAGCCGAGCAGGACCGCGCAACTGGATCAGGCCGGGTCGAAGACCAACGTGATCTGAATATTGAGCCGGTCGGGCAGCGCCGACGGGATCAACGGCAGCGGCTGCGCCCGCCGGATCGCGTCGACCGCAGCCTTGTCGAGCACGGCCTGTCCGGAACTGGTCTTGACCCAGACCTCGAGCAGGGTGCCGTCCCGCTGCATGGAGAACAGCGTTTCGACCGCCCCGTGCAACCGACCGAGCCGCGCCGCGTTCGGATAGCGCTGGTAGCGTGCCACGTGACGAAGCAGCGCCTGCTGAAATTTCACGGCGGCACTGTTGGGCGGCGCATCGGCGGGCGACGGCGTCGGACGCAGGCTCGGCACGGCCGGCTCCGCCGGCATCGGCTCCCGCGCCGGGGCCGCGGTCAGATTGTCGAGCGGCGGTTCGGAGTTCTCCGGTGACACGTCGGTCCGGCTGGCGACGGTCGCGGTTTGCGGCTGCGACACCGGTGCAACCGGAATCGGCGCAGGCGACGGGCTCGGCAGCAACCGAACCTGGACGATCGAGCTCTGCTCCCGGCTTGCCGGTCCAGCCGGCGGCTGCAGCCGGATCCAGTAGATTCCGCCGACGAACAACAGGGCCGCGATCGCCGGCACCAAGAGCAGACGCAGCACCTCGCCCGAGGTCCACGCGCTCGGATCCTCGGGATGAAACAGCAGCGTCATCGGCCTCAAGCCGCGCACGCCATCCGCTCCGCTGCTGTCGTTGTGAATCATTGGAACGATTTCACCCGGATCGCGATCCGCACCGGCTGCGACGCATTCGCAGGCGTCGTCCGGCTGACGGTCAATCCTTGCAGCGCCGCGGTCACGGCGGCATCACGGTTCTGATCGCCGGTCGATCGCAACAGCTGGGTTCGCTGGATCGTGCGCGAGGGATCGATCCACAGATCGACAACGAGCTGATAGCTGCCGCCGCGAGGTCCGATATTCTTCTGCAACACTTTTTGAATGTCGAGCTGCAGGCTTTCGCTGTAGTCGCGCAGCGCGCCGGTATCGTTGCCGTCACTGCTCGCGCGCACCTGCAGCGTGCCGAGCGACAGATCCGCGGTCGCAAGCGGGCTCGCCGGCGGATGGTCGGCGCGCGCGGCGCGCGAAGCAAGCGTGATGGCATCCGGGCGAATGTACTGGACCTTCAGATCGGTTCCCGCCAGCAGCACATTCAATGCATCCTCGGGCGTAAGGCTGCCTTCAACCGATGTCGACTTCCGGCCCGTCGCAGAATTGCTCTCATAGAGCACCTGAACGCCGGTTCGTTCGCCATAAGCCTGCAGCGCGCTCGCAAGCTGCTGGGCCGGGATGTTGAATTCGATCGCTGCGGGCGCCGTGACGATGTCGCGCTGCTGCGCGGCGACCGCGCAGATGCTGCCGATCAGCAGCGCAGCACAAATCCCGAACAGATACCGCGACGTTGCGGAGGCTCCCGGAGCGCCAGCGCCGATCGCAGCGCCCGCGCGTGCACCATATGATCCAACTGCCGTCATAACCTTGCTTCGGCCCAAAGTGACCGTGGGTGAAATTCGGCCAGCATGTCTGTGCGGTTGACCTTCCGGCCAGCGAGCCTGCGTTCTTTATATCTGGAATGTGACGGCCGTCTAACCGGCAACATGATCGGCCGGAGTGCCGGGAATTTGTGCTGACCTTTCAGCGCGAAAAGTTCCCGAACCGCGCCGGAGCGGCGCGCGGCTCCAGGCCAGCGACGCGGCGCGGGCCAAAAAACGAGCGAGCGCTCTCTCAGAAAAATTGATCATCCCCCTTTTCCGAACGGCAGTTCGTGGGCTAGGAATTGAGCAAGGGCGCAAAGCCCGGCCCGGATCGGCAACCAAATCAATGGTCCGGGGACATAGCCAGGGAGGCAACGTGGGTCTCGCGCGTCAGCGGCCGGGGACGAATGCGTTCGCGATGGACGTGCTTTGCGCACGCATTCTCGAACGTCATCGGGATTCCATCCGGGTCCAGAAGCCGCATCTCGCCGTTCCGAACCTCACGCGCATCATCGGCGCGACGCTGACGCTGTCCAACAAGCACGGCTTTCACGCCACCACGCTGCGCCAGCTCGCGGAGGCCTCCGGCCTCAGCATGGGCGGCCTCTATACTTATTTCGACAGCAAGCCGACGCTGCTGTCGATGATCCTCGGCGAGGTCGCCGAAACGGCCGCCGAGGTCCTCACCGCACCGCCCGCCAGCGTGAAGCAGGATGCGCGCAAGCACCTGCACTGGATCATCGCCACCCATGTTCGCATGAGCGAGGCGATGCAGCCCTGGTTCGTGTTCTCCTTCATGGAAGCAAAGTCGTTTCCGCCCGCGGAGCGCCAGCGCGCCATCGAGATGGAGGTGATGACCGAGAAGATCATCGCCGACGTCCTCAAACAAGGCGTCGCCAGCGGGGTGTTCGCCATCGACCAGGTCACGCTGACGGCCTCGCTGATCAAGCCACTGCTGCAGGACTGGTACGTCAAGCGCGCGAAGTACCGCAGACGCGGCACCTCGATCGAGGCCTACATCAACGCCGTCGGCGCCTTCGTCGACGCCGCGGTCGCCGGCAGGACGCGGCCCGGCCGCGTCACGACCGGCTCGCGCACGAGATCCAGGCCGACGGCGCAGCCATAGCAGCAGGAAGGACGAGGAATGAAGCGATTGCGGTTCAATCAACAGGAGATCGTCTTCGCCGTATTCGCCGTGCTTTTCCTGGCGTTCTCGATCTTCCTGCGCGGCTTTCTGACGCCGGAGAACATGCTGACGCTGCTGCAGAACGTGGCGGTGCTCGGCATTCTCGGGCTCGCCATGGCGCTGGTCGTGATCGGGCGCGGCATCGACATCTCGCTGATCGCAGCCCTCGCGGTCCCTCCGGGGCTCGTGCTGCAGATGGTGCAGAACGGCCACTCGCTGCCGGCCTCGCTACTGACGGCCGTGCTGCTGACGATCGCGTTCGGCCTGGTCAATGGCTGGCTGATCGCCTACGCCGAGGTGCCTTCGCTGTTTGCGACGCTGGCGACCGGCCTGCTGCTCGCCGGCCTCGGACAGGCCGCGCTGTTTCAGCTCGACGTCGTGCAGTGGAGCGACGGCATGCAGGGCTTCGAGCGGCTCGGACAAGGCACCATCCTTGGTATCCCGACCTCGATCGTGATGTTTGCGATCGCCTGCGTGGTGGTCGCCTTCCTGCTGCGCCAGACGCGCTGGGGCGCCTATATCTACGCGATCGGCGACAATCCCTATGCGGCCCGCGTCACCGGCATTCCCTCGCGGCCGATCATCGTGCTGCAATATGTCGTCGCGGCCCTGATCGGCTGCTTCGCGGGCCTCGTGATGGCGGCGTCGGTCAACTCGATGCCGACTCGGGTTTTCAATTCGACCCTGATCTACGACGTCATTCTCGTCGTCGTACTCGGCGGCATCGGCCTGTCGGGCGGCCGCGGCGGCGTGCTCAACGTCATCATCGGAACGCTGCTGATCGGCACCATGCTGAACGGCATGACCATCATGGACATCTCCTACGCCGGACAAAACCTCGTCAAGGGCGTCGTCCTGCTGCTCGCCGTCATCACGGATTCATTCCTGAATCCGCGCAACGAAGAAACCGCACAGCAGGGCGACATCTGAACCAGGCCACAAAAAGATCAATCACGACCAAGGAGGAAGCAATGAAGTACGCTGTCAGGACTGCCAAGGTGATCGCCGCAGCGCTCGGACTCGCGGCCATCGCCGCCCCGGCTCTGGCCCAGCAGGGCCTCGACGAGCCGTTCCAGAAGCCGTTCAAGGAGGCACTCGCCGGCAAGACGGTGGCCTATGTTCCGGTCGCCATGAACTTCGACCTCACCGAAGGCTGGTACGCCGGCATGAAGAAGGAGCTCGAACCGCTCGGCGTCAAGTTCGAGATCCGCGATCCCAACTGGAACACCAATGCCGGCGCGCAGGCGGTGACCTCGCTGATCTCGGAGAAGCCGGCCGTGATGGTGATCCACAATCCGGACGTGCAGACCTACGCCAAGCTGCTGCAGCGCGCCGAGAACGAAGGCATCTACGTCATCCAGATCAACATGGGATCAGCCTATCGCTCGTCGGCCTTCGTCGGCGCCAACTGGATCGAGATCGGCGAGAAGGACACTGAGGCCGTGGTGAAGGCCTGCCAGGGCAAGTCGAACAAGATCGCCATCGTGCAGGGTGCGCTCTCGGCGGCGGCCAGCGCCTACACGCTCAAGGGCGTCGAGAACGTGCTCGCCAAGCATCCCGAGATCAAGGTGGTCTCGAGCCAGGCCGCCGACTGGGATGCGGCAAAGGCCAAGGCGATCACCCAGACGGTACTGAAGCAGAATCCAGATCTCTGCGGCATCGTCGGCTTCTGGGACGGCATGGACATCGGCACCGCGGCGGCAGTCAAGGAAGCCGGCCTGACAGGCAAGGTGTTTGTTGCCACCTCAGGCGGCGGCGAGCGCAAGGGCGCCTGCGAGCTCGTGAAGTCCGGCGCCTTCGACCTCAACCTGAGCTACGACGTGCCGACCCAGGCCGCGCAGATGGCCGGCACGATCAAATGGCTGCTGTCGTCCGGCGCCAAGGCCGGTTCGATCAAGGGTTCGGAATACACCACCCTGATTCCGATCACCAAGGAGAACGCGGACAGCCAGACCGCGTGCTGGAATCTCAGTGACCTGAAGAAATAGCCCGGCCACGTCCGCTCGACGTCCCGGGCGCGCTCCGCCCGGGACGTCGATCTCCCGAAATCCAACGCCCTGCTGGAATGCCGATGCGCGATACCCTGACGAGCCTGCGTTACCGCTATTGGCCGGATCATCTCCTCGGCGAGATCCTGTCCAAGCGTTGGACCGAGACTGCCATTCCGGTGATCCTGCTCTTGATCGTCGGCTTCGCGCTGAGCCGCTCCATCGATCACTTCCTCTCGCCCGCGAGCCTTGCCGACACGGCGCGGCAGGCCGGCGAGATCGGCTTCATCGGGCTCGGCATGGCGCTGGTGGTCATCGTCGGCGGCATCGATCTGTCGGTCGGCTCGATCTTCGCGCTGACGGATTTCTGCGCGCTCTATCTGCTCGACGTGCTGAACTGGCCGGTGCCTGCGGTGGTGGTCGCCACCCTGCTCTGCGGCGCACTGCTCGGCGCCGTCAACGGCGTCCTGATCGGATATCTGCGGCTCCGCGCCTTCATCACAACGCTGATCACGTTGATCATCTACCGTTCCGCGTTCGATCTTCTGATCCAGCGCTACTCCAATTCGATCGCCGCGGCCTTTCCCGACATCCCGTCCTGGAATTTCATCGGCGGCGGCGACGTGTTCGGCATTCCGAGCGTCGCTTTGGTCTACATCGCGATCGCGATCTTCGGCCATATCTTCATGACGCGGCTGCGCCCGGGCTGGCACATCACCGCGATCGGCGGCTCGCGCCGTTCGGCCTACAATTCCGGCATTCCGGTTCGCCGCACCATCGCGCTCTGTTACGTCGCGAGCGGCGTGCTCACCAGCATCGCCGCATTATTCTTCGCGGCAAGGCTCGGCACCGTCGGCGGCGACATCGGCGTCGGCCTCGAGGTGATCGTGCTGACCGCGACCGTGCTCGGCGGCATCACGCTCGGCGGCGGCAAGGGCTCGGTCGCCAAATCGCTGGTCGGCGTGCTGATCGTGCTCCTGATCACCAACGGCCTGACCACGCTCAATGCGCGCGGCGGCATCAACCGCATGGCGCTCGCAGGCATCCTGCTGATCGCCGCGATGGTCGACATCCGCTGGCAGAAGAACCGCACCCGCATCATCAGCAAGGTCTATGTCGCGCCGACCTATCACGCGCTGCCGCCGCCCCCGGCCACCGAGATCGGCCAGGGCGGCCCGTTCGAGCAGAACGACAAGCTGCGCGACGTCGAACTGATCGGCCTCGGCCGCATCGAGGCGCCGGAAGACGTGATCCTCGATCGCAACAACAATCTCTACGCCGGCTCGCGCCATGGCGACATCATGCGCTTCTTCGCGCCCGATTATCAGCGCATGGAGGTGTTCGCCCATATCGGCGGTCAGCCGCTCGGCATGGCGTTCGACCGGCAGGACAATCTCTATGTCTGCATCGGCGGCATGGGCCTGTACCGGATCACCCCCGACGGCACCGTGGAAAAGGCGACCGACGAGACCAACCGCAGCATGCATTCGGTCAACGACGACAGCCGGCTGCGGCTCGCCGACGACCTCGACATCACCGATGACGGCCTGATCTTCTTCTCGGAAGCCACCGTGCGCTACGAGATGGACGAATGGCCGATCGACGGCCTCGAGGCGCGCGGCAACGGCCGCATCATCTGCTTCGACACCAAGACCGGCGCGACGCACACGGCGCTGCGCGGCCTCAAATTCCCCAACGGCATCTGCGTCGCCAGCGACGGCCAGTCGATCCTGTTCGCCGAAACCTTCGGCTGCTCGATCAAGCGGCTGTGGTTCGCAGGGCCGAAGAAGGGCCAGGTCGAGGTCGTGATGGACAATCTGCCGGGCTATCCCGACAACATCAACCTCGCCTCCGACGGCAATTACTGGCTGGCGCTGGTCGGCATGCGCAGCCCCTCGCTCGACCTCGCCTGGAAGATGCCGGGCTTCCGCCGCCGCATGGCGAAGCGCGTCCCGGTCGACGAATGGCTGTTCCCGAACATCAACACCGGCTGCGTCGTCAAGTTCAACGAGCAGGGCAAGATCCTCGAATCGTTCTGGGACCTGCGCGGCGAGAACCATCCGATGATCACCTCGATGCGCGAGCATCGCGGCTACCTCTATCTCGGCGGCATCATGAACAACCGGATCGGCCGTTACAAGCTCGACAATGCCGATCCGAACTTCGTGCAGTATGACAAGCGCTGGGGGAAAGCGTCGTGATCGCGGCCGTCAGGGAATTCGCCAACCGCTTTCTCGGCCGCGGCGAGGCCACCATCACCGTGCCGTCGTTCGACGGCGCGCTCAAGCCCAACCAGAAACTGGAGGCCGCGACCACCTTGCTGGAGTGCGAGGCGCTCGAGGATCTCGCAACCGATGGCCGCAATCTTTATGTCGCCGACGGCCGCCGCCTGCTGCGCCTCGACGGCGGCACTGCGACCGAGCTGCGCAGCTTCGAGCAGCCGATCTCGGCGCTCTGTGCACTCGCGGACGGCGGCCTCGCGGTCGCGCTCGGCGGCCGCGAGGTGCGCCTCTATGCCAATCCTTCGGCAGGCGAGCCAAGTGTGACGTTCAGCGACGCCACCTTTAATGCGATCAATGCACTGTCGCTGGCGGACGATGGAGCCTTGATCGCAACCGACGGCTCGACAAGCAGCGGCGTCGACGATTGGGCGCGCGATCTGTTGGAGCTCAACCGGAACGGCCGCGTGTTCCGGCTCGATCCGAAGACCCGATCGGTGAAGCCGCTGGCCTCGAAGCTCGGCTACGCCTTCGGCGCCTGCGCGCGCGGCGATGGCGTGCTGGTCAGCGAGAGCTGGCGGCATCGTCTCGTGCTGGTTGCGGATGGCAGGCCGCCGCAGATCGTGCTCGGCCACCTTCCGGTCTATCCGTCGCGGCTGTCGAAGGCTGCGGGCGGCGGCTACTGGCTCACGGCGTTCACCGCACGCACCCAGCTGATCGAATTCGTGCTGCGCGAGCCCGCCTACCGTCGCCGCATGATGGCCGAGATCGAGCCGGCCTATTGGGTGGCGCCGCGGCTGCGCTCGGGCTTCTCGTTCAAGGAGCCGATGCAGGGCGCGCACATCAAGACCATGGGTGTCATCAAGCCGTGGGCGCCGCCACGCTCCTACGGCCTCGTGATCCGGCTCGGCGAAGACGGCAAGCCGCTCTATTCGCTGCACAGCCGGGTCGACGGCGTCAATCACGGCGTCGTCGCGGCGCTCGAGCTCGGCAGCGACCTGGTGCTGATCGCCAAGGGACCGGGTCGCGTGCTGAAACTGCCCCTCGCCGGGCTCGCCGAGGAGGTCGGCTCATGAGCGACACCGTGCTGTCCCTGCGCAAGGCCACCAAGCTCTACGCCGGCGTGCCCGCCATCGAGGGCGTGGACTTCGAGCTTCGCCGCGGCGAGATCCACGCCCTGGTCGGCGAGAACGGCGCCGGCAAGTCGACGCTGACCAAGGTGATGGCAGGCGTCGTGACATTGACGTCGGGCAGCATGACGGTCGACGGCTCCGACGTCGCGCCGCGCACGCCGCTCGAGGCGCGCAATCTCGGCATCGCCATGGTGTTCCAGGAGAACAGCCTGGTGCCGACCATGACCGTGGCGCAGAACCTGTTTCTCGGGCAGGAGAAGTTCTACAACCGGCTGCGTGGCATCTACATCGCCGCCCAGCAATTCCTGCAATCGCTCAATTTCGACGTGACGCCGACCGCCACCGTGGGCGGGCTCGGCGCGGCCAAGAAGCAGATGGTGGAGATCGCGCGCGCGGTCCTGCACAAGGCCAAGGTCATCATCTTCGACGAGCCGACCGCGTCGCTGACACCCGAAGAGAAGAAATACTTCTTCGACCTCGTCCGTGACCTCAAGAAGCGCGGCGTCTCGATCATCTTCATCTCGCACGCGCTGGAAGAGGCCTTGCTGCTCGCCGACCGAATCACCGTGCTGCGCGACGGCAAGCACGTCGTCACCGACGATGCGGCGAAATTCGATCGCGCCGCGATCGTGCAGGCGATGGTCGGGCGCGACCTCTCCAACACGCTATACGGCGCGAGGAAGACCAGCGTGCGGCCCGCCGGCGCGCGCGTGCTCACGGTGCAGAACCTCAAGATGGCGCCGATGGTGAAGAACAATTCGCTGTCGGTGTTTGCCGGGCAGATCACCGGCGTGTTCGGCCTGGTCGGCGCGGGCCGCACCGAGACCTTCAAGATCGTATCCGGCGTGCTGAAGCGCGACTTCTTCCACGGCGGCGAGATCCTGTTGCATGACAAGCCGGTGCGCTACCGGGTGCCGGCGCCGGCGGTGAAGGCCGGCATCGCCTATGTGACCGAGGATCGCAAGGTCGAGGGCTTCTTCGAGACCGCCTCGATCGCCCGCAACATCTATCTCGGGCTGCTCTCGAAATTTCCCGGGGGCCGGATGATGTTGTCGCGGCGCGAGACCAACACGGTGGGCAAGACCTGGATCCAGCGGTTGAAGGTTCGCGCCATCGGCGACGAGGCCAGGGTGGTCGAGCTGTCAGGCGGCAACCAGCAGAAGGTGGTGATCGCCAAATCGTTGGTGCAGGAGCCGGAGCTGATCATCTTCGACGAGCCGACCCGCGGCGTCGACGTCGGCGCCATTGTTGAGATCCACGAGCTGATCAACCAGCTCGCCGATGAGGGCAAGGCGGTGGTGGTGATCTCATCCTATCTGCCCGAGATCATGGCCCTCTCCGACCGCATCCTGGTCTCGCGCCAGGGCAAGGTGGTCGAGGAATTCTCCGGGGTCGAGGCGACCGAGGAGAAGATCATGTACGCGGCGATCCATTGATGAATAAAGCGCGATGCGATTTTTCGTCATCGCGCTTTAGTCTGGTTATCTGAGCATGATCTCCGCGCAAACGCCTTGGTTTGTCGCGAGGGAAGACCGCTTCACACTCTTCCGGATCATGCTCATCGGGCGGACGGCCGCCTTGCGCGGAGCCTGCGCGTCAAACTGCGCTTGCGGCCCGCGTTGCAACATCTAGCACACCTGAATTGGCGGACACGCGCGTGCGTCGCGCGGGTGGCTGGGCTGGAAAGCAATATGCGCCATCTCGTTCAAGCAGGTGTGGCGCGGAAGGTCGCGCCCGCTGCGATCCCGGTCACATGCTCCTTTGGGCCGATGGTTCCGGTCACCTTCAATCGCGCCGACCGCACCCAACCCGAGACGTCGTTGCTCGTCCCCGGATTGAGATACATCACCGACGACCAGCCATCATTGGTCTGCGCGTAGGCAACAAGCGCATCGTTCGGAATGACGAACACGCCACTGATCGGGCAGTGAAGATTCGGTGCCGAGTAGAATTGCAGCCGTCCCTTGCCCGTCACCACATTGGCGAGCGGCGGCGACAGCATCGGGACGCGGCTGGTGCCCGTCCGCGGCTCCTTGCAGCTCGACGGCGTCTGCGCGTGCACGGTCGCACCGAGGGCCCCCAGGATCAGGGCACTACAGACGATGCAGGCGAGAATAAACCTGTCCGACATCACTCAATCTCCTGGACCGCCGGAACGCGATCATCGGTCATTCCAGGATGTTTGTCGTCGGACGATGCGGGCAGGTTCTGCGAGATGCGACGAAAGTCTGCGCGGCTGCCAAGGGCAATGAAAGTCCGCACAGGGCAACACTTCGCCAGTTGCGACAACTGACGAAGCGGCCGGCTCAGCTATTGCCCGCGATGACGACGAGGTTGTTCAGTACGGGCGTCGAACAGAAGGCGACGACGAGCGCGATGTTGTAGACGTTGTTGCTGCGCCAAAGCAGCCACGTGACGAGGAACGTCAAACCGAGCTTGGGGACCAGCCACCACACGCCGAACCATGTCTGCGCCAGATGCATGAACGGGTTCAACTCACCCAATCCGAGATCCAGGATCACATTGGTCGACACCAGGTCGGCGTATCCCAGCAACAACGCGAGGAACACCAAAAGACCTTTAACCCAATTCATTCCCAGACTCCCGATGGCGAAGATGCCGGATTGGCCAGATCACACTGTTGACAATGTCCACTCGCTCGGCAGGCACCAGGCCCGTTGCAGGATACTCGTCCGGCTTCGGCACCCAAGCTGTGCCGAACAGAATGTCCAGGAGTGGGAAGAAGGCTGCAAAGTTCTTGTCGCGATGCTCGGGATGGATCGAGTGATGGATCCGGTGCCATTGCGGATTGTTGACCCAGGTCACAAACCGGCCGAGCGGGATGCGGACGTTGAGATGGGCACATGAATCGGGGATGAAGAAGATAAATCCGACAGCTATCGCCATGTCCGGCGGGACGCGAAACAAGATCGCCATAATCGGAAGGAAGGCGTCGGACAGCACCCTCTCAAACCAGAAATGCCGACCGCCGGTAATGAACGTAACGCCGTTCGCGCTGTGATGGAACGAGTGCATCGCCCAAAGAAACGGGATCGCGTGTTGGAGGCGATGGTATGTGTACTTGTAGAGATCGAGCGCGACCACGACGATTGCGAGAGAGACGTACCACCAGTAACCGTCGGTCGGTAACTTGATCCAACCGACACCAGCATAGTTCGCAATTGCGCCCGCGCTGATCGCCGCGGCTGGAGCGAGCATGTGCGACAACCCGAGGCTTACGATCACCGCGAGCCAATCATCACGAAACTCGGGGTAAGGAACGTCCGCAATCGGCCACCTTTTTTCCAGGATGCGACTGCCATAGACGATGCCCAGAAATACCGCCGCGTAAAAGACGGCGTTTGCGATGTCACTCGGCATGAGGGATGACTCGCCGATTCAATAGGATGGACAAAAGGAATAAAAACACTCCGTCCCCTATAAGCTAAAAACCTTATTTTTTCTCAACGGTCGGGCGCGCGCAAGCAGGGTTTTTTACGGGCGTCCGCCTCGCCCTTGAGCCCGATTCCGACGGGCCGTCGCGGCTGATGCGGCTGCTGCCTGCTCGATCAAAAATGTCGGACGCGTTTGCTGCTTCTGCGGCGGCTACGGCAAACCGTTGGCCCGGAGATAACGGAGCTGATCGTTCTACGCGCGAGCTCAATTCTGTTTAAGCACGCCGCGACTTGTGCGGGACGAAAAAGCCCGCAACGTCGTCGCGGGCTCTCTCCAAGGTTCGGCGATGCCGGTTAGTGCAGCGAGCGGTCCGCCCGGACCGAAGCCCGTGCAGTCGTGACCTTGCTTCGCGGCGTCAGGACGTGGAGCTGATGCGGCGTGGCCGCCGTCGCTTCAGCCGTTGCCTGCTCGTGGACGTTGGCGGCGCCAAGCACGCCAGCCTGCACCGGCGAGATCGGCAATCCAGCGGCCTCGAACGTCGGAAGCTCGGCGGCGGACGCGACCGTTGCACTCGCGATCGCGAGGGTGGCGGCAATGATGGAAAGGGAAATCTTGGTCACTTGAAGGCTCCTCGATGGGTCTTGAGGAGCAGAGGTAGGCTCACTTTGTTGCAACGCAATAAAGATGATGCCGCATCGCACAAATATTTGATGGCCGCGACACCCCGACAGCTGGAAATCGCGGCGCGGCCAATGCACTTGCCGGGCAGCAAGCCCGGCACGCACCGCGAAAAACCCAATGGAAACAAAGTTGAATGGCGCGCCCGGAACGATTCGAACGTCCGACCCTCAGATTCGTAGTCTGATGCTCTATCCAGCTGAGCTACGGGCGCATTTTCGCGGTGGGCCTAAAACCCGCACGGCTCCGGGAGCCCCGGAGCGTCGCGAAAGAGCGCTCTAGCTACAGGCTCCCGGTCCGGTTGGCAAGGTCTGCAAGCGCCAATTTCGGCCGTGGTTTTAGCCGCGCCGGGTTACCGGAATGGCCTCAGGCCCTCGCCCGCTCACTGCGGACCGACAGCAGTTCCACCGGGCGATCCGGGATCGAGATCTGGAACGTGGCGCCGATGGTGCCCTCGACCAGATGGATATGGCCGCCATGGGCGCGGATCAGCTCGGCGGCAATCGCAAGGCCGAGCCCGCTGCCGCCGGGGCGGCCGGAGGTCTGGAACGCCTCGAACAGATGCTCGCGCGCCTTGGCCGGAACACCGGGACCGGTGTCGGAGACCTCGATGATCGCAACCGTCCCCTCGCGGCGGCCGGTGATGCGGATCTGCTGGGCACCGCCATCGCTGTCCGGCCGGCTTTCCAGCGCCTGCGTCGCGTTGCGCACCAAATTGAGCAGCACGCGGAACAGCTGGTCCGGATCGGCGTCGATGGTGAGGCCGCGCTCGATCGCGCAGATCCAGGTGATCGAGACATCGGTCGCAAGCCCAGCAGACTCGCGCACCTCGGCGACCGCAGGCTCCACCATGATCACGCGGCGGTCGGGTGCCGCCTCCTGCGCGCGGCCATAGGACAAGGTCGACTGGCAGAATGCGATGGCGCGCTCCAGCGAGCGCAGCAGTTTCGGCGCGAAGCGCTGCACCCGCGGGTCGGGCACACTGGCGAGCTGGTCCGACAGCAATTGCGAGGACGCCAGCAGGTTGCGCAGGTCGTGATTGATCTTGGAGACGGCGAGCCCGAGCGCGGCAAGCCGGCTCTTCTGATGCAGCATCGAGACGAGGTCGCGCTGCATGTCCGACAGTTCGCGCTCGGCAACGCCGATCTCGTCGCCGCGCTGGCTGGGCACGATGATTCGCGCCGAACTCTCCGGATTCTCGTGGAAGCCGACCAGGCTCGCGGTCAGCCGCCGCATCGGGCGGACGAACAGATAATGCAGCGCCAGATAGACCAAACCGGCGGTCAGGCCGGCGATCAGGAGCGCGACCACCAGAACGTTGCGCGAGAAACGGTACATCGCCTGGCGCAGCGGTTTCTCGTCGATCACGACCTCGATGAATTGCGCCTGGCCCGGCGCGGGTCCGACCACGCGGATGGTCTGGTCACCGTGCTCGAGCATGATCTCGAAGGCATCGACGATCGCCGACCACACCGTCATGGCCCGCATGTCGACATCATGGTCGATCGCGGCTGGCAGGTCAGCGCTGGCGAGCAGGCGGCGCTGCTGGCCAAGCTTGATGGCGACGGCGCGGGCGCCGATGCTGGTCAGTATCTGCCGCGCCAGCGAATCCGGCACCAGGCCGGAGGGGGCGGCATCGAGCACCAGCGCCGCGGTGTTGGCGGCAGCCAGGCGGTCATTGAGCCGGTTCATCCGGAAGTTGGCGATCGCCGGCACGTAGATCAGGAGCCCGGCGATCATCACCAGGGGGATCGTCAGCAGCAACAGCTTGCCGGACAGCCCGAGCCGAAGGGGCGGCTTGGGCCGCTGCTTCTGCGCGGTCGCCTGATCGTCAGTTAGAGCCACAAGATAAGGCCTTGTTGGGCTTAGGGGTCGGAAGATGCGGCCCGGCCCCCAAGCCGGTCAAATTACGGATCGCTAATGTCGGCGGTTCCCCGAACGCCCCAAAGCGCTCCTCACCGTCAAAAACCCCGCGAAAACAGTTATATTCGCCCCAATTGCGACGTTTCAAAGAAGCCTCTTTGCGACGCCCTGCGACATTGACGAAAACAGGGCGCTCGCTTATAAGCCGCGCCAACTGTCCGCGATGGCCCGGTTCTTGACCGGGGGCGGCTCATTTGGGGCCGTAATCGGCTCGCTTGGGCCTGCCAGCATCATCGGACTCCATCTCAATACAACGGCAAATTGCCCGGTCAGCGGAGAATTACCCGTGAAGCGGACTTATCAACCCAGCAAACTGGTGCGCAAGCGCCGTCACGGCTTCCGCGCCCGTCTCGCCACGGCCGGCGGCCGCAAGGTCCTCGCTGCGCGCCGTGCGCGCGGCCGCAAGCGCCTGAGCGCCTGAGCCCGGACGTCTCCTCTCCGGAGATACCCATTATGGATCGGCTGAGGCAGCGGGCGGATTTCCTCGCCGTTGCCAATGGCGCACGGGCGAATACCACAGCTTTTGTGCTGCAGGGCCGCCGTCGCGACGATCAGGGCCCGATCCGCGTCGGCTATACCGTCACCAAGAAGAACGGCACCGCGACCGAGCGCAATCGCATCCGCCGCCGACTTCGCGAAGTGATAAGACGGGTCGATGCCGTATTCATGCGGCCGCACCATGATTATGTGCTAGTCGGCCGTCGTGACGCGCTGACCCGCGACTTTGCGACCATGATTGACGACCTGCGGTCGGCGCTGCGCCGCCTCGACCGGCCTGCGCCCAAAACTGGTACCAACAAGACAGGTACCAATAAGACGGGTACCAACAAGGCGGGTAACAAGAGCGCTCCCAATCCGAATGGAATGACGAGACCCTAAGAGATGTCCGACAACCGCAACACGATCATCGCCGTCATTCTGTCGGGCCTCGTCCTGATCGCCTGGCAATATTTCTATAACGTGCCGCAGATGGAGAAGCAGCGCGAGGCGCAGCGCCAGGCCGAGCTGTTGAAGCCGGCACCGCAGGCGACCCCTGGTGCTGCTCCCGGCGCCGCGCCCGGAAGCTCGGCGACGCCCTCCCCGGCAGCACCGGGCACGCCCGGCGCCGACGCTCCGGTGGCGAGCCGCGAGACGGTGCTCGCGGCCGGCCCGCGCATCAAGATCGAGAGCCCGCGCGTCATCGGCAGCATCGCGCTGAAGGGCGCCCGGATCGACGATCTGGCGCTGGTCCAGTTCCGCGAGACCGTCGACCCCACATCTCCGGCCGTCGTGCTGCTGTCGCCGTCGGGCACCGCCGAGCCTTATTATGCCGAATTCCTGTGGCTGACCGCCAACGGCTCGTCGGTGAAGACGCCTGATGCCGAAACCGTCTGGCAGCAGGAAGGATCGAACAGCCTGTCGCCGAGCACCCCGGTGATTCTGAAATATGAGAACGGCCAGGGCCTGACCTTCCGCCGCACCATCTCGATCGACGATCGCTACCTCTTCAGCATCAAGGATGAGGTCAACAATCAAGGCAGCGCGCCGGTGACGCTGTATCCGTTCGGCCTGATCTCGCGCGGCGGCAAGCCGCCGGTCTCCGGCTACGCGATCCTGCACGAAGGCCCGATCGGCTATCTCGGCGAACAGGGCCTGCAGGAATACACCTACAAGAACCTCGACGAGGCCAAGACCCCGACCGGCGGAAATTCGCGCGGCGTCGTGTTCTCGAAGGTCACCGACGGCTGGCTCGGCATCACCGACAAATATTGGGCCACCGCGCTGCTGCCGGAAACCAATGCGACGCTGGACACCGCCCGCTTCACCACCGGCGACAAGCGCTATCAGGCCGACTACATGCTCGGCGCGCAGACCATTCCGATCGGCGGCACCGGCGCTGCCAATGCGCGGCTGTTCGCCGGCGCGAAGGAAGCCGCCACGGTCGGCCTCAACTTCCCGCTGGTCGGCTTCGGCGGCTACAACAAGCAGCTCGGCCTCAACCATTTCGATCTCCTGATCGACTGGGGCCATTTCTACTTCATCACCAAGCCGATGTTCCTGGCGCTCGACTGGTTCTATCGCCTGGTCGGCAATTTCGGCATCGCGATCCTGCTCGTGACGGTGATCGTGAAGCTGCTGTTCTTCCCGCTCGCCAACAAGTCCTACGCCTCGATGGCGAAGATGAAGTCGGTGCAGCCGCAGCTGGCCGCACTGAAGGAGCGCTATCCTGACGACCGCGTGAAGCAGCAGCAGGAGATGATGGAGATCTACAAGAAGGAGAAGATCAACCCGATCGCCGGTTGTCTTCCCGTCGCCTTGCAGATCCCGGTGTTCTTCTCGCTCTACAAGGTGCTGTTCATCACCATCGAAATGCGGCACGCGCCGTTCTTCGGCTGGATCAAGGATCTCTCCGCGCCCGATCCGACCAATCTGTTCACGCTGTTCGGGCTGGTTCCATTCGATCCGATCGCGCTGCTCGGACCGCATTTCGGCGCCTATCTGGTGATGGGCATCTGGCCGATCATCATGGGCATCACGATGTGGGTCCAGATGAAGCTCAACCCGGCGCCGCCGGATCCGACCCAGAAGATGATCTTCGACTGGATGCCGCTGATCTTCACCTTCATGCTGGCCGGCTTCCCGGCGGGTCTCGTGATCTACTGGGCCTGGAACAACACGCTCTCGGTGCTGCAGCAGAGCTTCATCATGCGCAAGAACGGCGTGAAGGTGGAGTTATTCGACAATCTGAAGTCGACCTTCGCCAAGAAGCCGACTTAACTTCCGCTGCTTATCCCGTCATTGCGAGGAGCAATGCGACGAAGCAATCCATTCTTCCCGTGCTGAGGAATGGATTGCTTCGCTCCGCTCGCAATGACGGCCAAGCCGCTTGCGCCTTGATGGGATCCTTCGCATGACCGCCGAACCTGATGCGGAGCTGATCGAGCAGGGGCGAAAGCTGTTCGCCGGCGACTGGCGCTTCATCTGGGCCTCGCCTTCGATCGAGACGCTGCCGCCGATGGCCGGCCTCGAGGTCGCCTTTGCCGGCCGCTCCAATGTCGGCAAGTCGAGCCTGATCAACGCGCTGACCGGCCGCAATGCGCTCGCTCGCACCTCGCATACGCCGGGCCGCACCCAGGAACTGATCTTCTTCGAGGGCCCGGAAAACGCCGACATTCGTCTCGTCGACATGCCCGGTTACGGCTACGCCTCGGCGCCGAAGACCAAGGTGGCGTCATGGACCGCGCTGATCCACAAATTCCTGCTCGGGCGCGCGACGCTGGCGCGGGTCTATGTGCTGATCGACGCCCGCCACGGCATCAAGGACGTCGATCAAGACGTGCTGAAGACGCTCGACAAGTCCGCGGTCAGCTACCAGGTCGTGCTGACCAAGGCCGACCAGGTCAAGGCCGGCGAACTCAAGACCGTCACCGCCGAAACCATCGCGACGCTGGCAAAACATCCCGCCGCGTTCCCAGAAGTGCTGGTGACCTCGTCTCGCACCGGCGACGGCATGCCGGAGCTGCGTGCCGCCATGGTTCGCCTGATCGAGGAGCGGCGCCGATGAACGCCGCATCCCGCCTCCTGATCGGCCTTGCCGCCATCATGGGCGCCTGCGGCGTGATCTTGGCGGCGGCCGCGGCCCATTTGCCGGACGCCACGCGACTGGCGGCAGCGTCCTCAATGCTGCTGTTCCATGCCACTGCCGCCATCGCGACCATTGCGGTCGCCGAGCGCGCGATCGTTCATGCAAAGCTCGGCATCGCGGCGGCGGCAGGCTTCGTCATCGCCGCGTCATTGTTCGCGGGCGATCTCACGCTGCGCCAATATGGCGGCCATGGCCTGTTTCCGATGGCGGCTCCATCAGGCGGAACGCTGCTGATCCTGAGCTGGCTGGTGCTGGCGGTTTCGGCCATGTGGCCGAGGCGCTGACCCGTAGCCCGGATGCAGCGAAGCGAAATCCGGGAATCGTGCCGCGGATGCGGGCCCCGGATTGCGCTTCGCTCCATCCGGGCTACGAATACCTCTCCCACTTTGCGCCCTGCCCGGCAATCAGATAGAAACGCGCCCGTCCCTCCGCTGACGTGAGACCAGCCCCATGACCGACCAGCACATCAGCCCGCTCGATCAGGCCCGCATCCTGTCCGAGGCGCTGCCGCACATGCAGGAATATGACGAGGAAACCATCGTCATTAAATATGGCGGCCATGCCATGGGCGCCGAGGACACCGCCAAGGCGTTCGCGCGCGACATCGTGCTGCTCGAGCAGACCGCGATCAATCCGGTGGTCGTGCATGGCGGCGGGCCGCAGATCGCGACCATGCTGAAGCGCCTCGGCATCCAGTCGGAATTCGCCGCGGGCCTGCGCATCACCGACGCCGCGACCATCGAGATCGTCGAGATGGTGCTGGCGGGCTCGGTCAACAAGCAGATCGTCGGCTACATCAACGAAGCCGGCGGCAAGGCCGTCGGCCTCTCCGGCAAGGACGGCAACATGGTGAAGGCGTCGAAGACGACGCGCACCATGGTCGATCCCGATTCCAACATCGAGAAGGCGGTCGATCTCGGTTTCGTCGGCGATCCTGAAAAGGTCGATCTCACGCTGCTCAATCAGCTGATCGGCTATGAGCTGATCCCGGTGCTGGCGCCGCTGGCGACCTCGCAGGACGGCCAGACGCTGAACGTCAACGCCGATACCTTTGCCGGCGCGATCGCGGGCGCGCTGAAAGCCAAGCGCCTGCTGCTGCTAACCGACGTGCCCGGCGTGCTCGACAAGTCCAAGAAGCTGATTCCGGATCTGTCGATCAAGGAAGCCCGCAAGCTGATCGCCGACGGCACGATTTCCGGCGGCATGATCCCGAAGGTCGAGACCTGCATCTACGCGCTCGAACAGGGCGTGCAGGGCGTCGTCATCATCGACGGCAAGACGCAGCACGCCGTGCTGCTCGAGCTCTTCACCAACCAGGGCACCGGCACGCTGATCCATAAGTAATGGCAAGGACGGCAACGCGCATATGGGCCGTCATGGCCGGGCTTGTCCCGGCCATCCACGTCTTGTTCGCCGGCCGAGAGAAAGACGTGGATGCCCGGGACAAGCCCGGGCATGACGACCAGAGGACGCCGCGACGTCGCCGCTCCGCGCTGACACGCATTCTGATGCCGCTGCCAGCTACTGCGGCTTCGTTCCTGTTCTCGGCCGCGCCGGCGCATGCCGATCTCAAGCTCTGCAACCGCATGAGCTATGTGATCGAGGCCGCGATCGGCATCGACGACAAGGCCGCGACGGCGACCCGCGGCTGGTTCCGGATCGATCCGGCGACCTGCCGCGTCGTGGTGCAGGGCGCGCTGACCGCGGACCGCGTGCTGCTCAATGCCCGCGCGCTCGGCGTCTACGGCGCGTCGCCGATCCCGCAGAACGGCACCGACACGCTGTGCGTCGCGCAGGACAATTTCGTGATCGCCGCCGCGCGCCAATGCCGCTCCGGCCAGACACCGGCGCAGTTCACCCAGATCACGCCGACGCAGAGCGATGACGGCAATCTTGTCGCCTACCTCGCCGAAGACAGCGAGTATGACGACGAGCAGGCCCGGCTCGCCGGCATCCAGCGTCTCTTGGTGATCGCAGGCTACGACGCGGCGCCGATCGACGGCGTCGACGGGCCGAAGACCCAGAGCGCGCTGTCGGCCTTCCTCAAGAGCCGCGGGCTCGGCAGCGACATCGTGCAGGCGCCGAACTTCTTCACCACCATGGTCGACGCCGTGCAGAAGCCGTCGCCGTCGGGGCTGACCTGGTGCAACGACACGCCGCACAAGGTGATGGCCGCGGTTGCGACCGACGACGGCAAGATGGTGACCAGCCGCGGCTGGTATCGGATCGACCCCGGCAAGTGCCTGCATCCCGACGTGTCGGGCACGCCGAAGCAGATCTATTCCTTCGCCGAAGCCGTCGACGGCGACAACCGCGCCATCCGCATCAAGGACAAGCCGCTGAACTGGGGCGGCGGGGTGCAGCTCTGCACCCGCGAAAGCAAGTTCGAGGTCAACGAGCAGGGCGACTGCGCCACCCGCGGCCTCACCGCGCTCGGCTTCACCACCGTCGACATGACCAGCGGCGGCAAGACGCTGCGCTTTGCGATGCCGTGATCGTTTCTTTCGTCGTCCCTGCGAAAGCAGGGACCCATAACCACCGGCCGGTGTTTTGTAGTTGTCTGCGGCCCCAAGCGAAGGTTACTTCCATCTTGCTCAACAATATCAGGCACGGCGTATGGGTCCCTGCTTTCGCAGGGACGACGCGTGGAGGAAGCCGATCATGAAAACTCCCCGCAGCTTCGGCCATGTCGAGACCTGGGTGTTCGACCTCGACAACACGCTGTATCCGCATCACGTCAATCTGTGGCAGCAGGTCGATGCGCGGATCGGCGAGTTCGTCGGCAACTGGCTTAAGATCTCGCCCGAGGAAGCACGGCGGCTGCAGAAGGACTATTACCTGCGCTACGGCACCACGATGCGCGGCATGATGACCGAGCACGGCGTGCAGGCGGACGACTATCTCGCCTATGTGCACAAGATCGACCATTCGCCGCTGCAGCCGAATCCGGCGATGGGCGCTGCGATCGCAAAACTGCCGGGGCGCAAGCTGATCCTGACCAATGGCTCGGTCGACCATGTCGATGCGGTGCTGGGCCGGCTCGGCATCTCCAACCATTTCGACGGCGTGTTCGATATCATCGCCGCCGATCTCGAGCCGAAGCCGGCGCCGCAGACCTATCAGAAGTTCCTGAGGCTCCACGACGTCGATCCGACCAAGGCTGCGATGTTCGAGGACCTCGCGCGCAATCTGGTGGTGCCGCATGAGCTCGGCATGACCACCGTGCTTGTGGTGCCCGACGGCAGCCAGGAGGTGGTGCGCGAGACCTGGGAGCTCGAAGGCCGCGACGCCGCTTATGTCGACCACGTCACGGACGATCTCACTGGATTCTTGCAGCGGCTGAAGCCCTGATCTCTCCCCACGTCGTCCCGGCGTAGGCCCCAAATCTACGCCTGGTTACGCGCCGTGGCCCCAGCGTGCCGCAACACTGGCATTCGTGGTTATGGGTCCCGGCTCGCGCTTCGCTTGGCCGGGACGACGGAGGAGAGAGGTCGCTCCGCCGGGAGAGGAGTTTGCCTTGACTCCACAGCCCCAAATTCCGAAAAAGCCCTGCAAAATTCCCTCATATCCCCGATACGCCCAAGGATTGTCCCGATGTCGCTGTCCGCCCTCGAAACCACCGTCAACACCGCGTTCGACGCCCGCGATGGCATTTCGACCTCGACCAAGGGTGAGGTCCGCGAGGCCGTCGACCACGCGCTGGAGCTGCTCGACAAGGGCGAGGCCCGCGTCGCCGAGCGCGAGGCCAATGGGAAGTGGAAGGTCAATCAGTGGCTGAAGAAGGCGGTGCTGCTCTCGTTCCGTCTCAACGACATGGGCCAGATCGCGGGCGGCCCGGGCCAGGCCTCGTGGTGGGACAAGGTGCCCTCGAAGTTCGAGGGCTGGGGCGAGAACCGCTTCCGCGACGCCGGCTTCCGCGCCGTGCCGGGCGCGATCGTCCGCCGCTCCGCCTTCATCGCGCGCAACGTCGTGCTGATGCCGTCGTTCGTCAATCTCGGCGCCTATGTCGATGAAGCCACCATGATCGACACCTGGTCGACCGTCGGCTCCTGCGCCCAGATCGGCAAGCGCGTGCACATCTCCGGCGGTGTCGGCATCGGCGGCGTGCTCGAGCCGCTGCAGGCCGAGCCCGTGATCGTCGAAGACGACTGCTTCATCGGCGCGCGCTCAGAGGTCGCCGAGGGCGTGATCGTGCGCAAGGGCGCGGTGCTGTCGATGGGCGTGTTCCTCGGCGCCTCGACCAAGATCGTCGACCGCGAGACCGGCGAGATCTTCGTCGGCGAGGTCCCGGAATATGCCGTCGTGGTGCCGGGCACGCTGCCGGCCAAGCCGCTGAAGAACGGCCAGCCCGGACCTGCCACCGCCTGCGCCGTGATCGTCAAGCGCGTCGACGAGCGCACCCGCGCCAAGACCAGCATCAACGAGCTGCTGCGGGACTGATCGGTCTTCCGCCGCAACAATCACCGTCACCCTGAGGTGGCCGCTTCTTCAGCGGCCCTCGAAGGGTCGACGGCCCGACTGTGGCCGTTCACCCTTCGAGACGCGCTACGCGCTCCTCAGGATGAGGGGCCGAGAGAATCGAACCAAATTCCATCTGACGCCGACAAAACTCCGGGCCGCGAAACATTGCCGCTGTCCGGAGTTTTTTCATGGATTGGGCCAATTACCTGTTCGGCTTCAAGGGCCGCGTCAACCGCGCCAAGTTCTGGCTCGCGGGGCTGATCATCGTGTGCTGGATGATTTTCCTTGCCGCACTGGTGATCTCAGCCGGCCTCGGCGGCAAGCATGGGTCGTTCGGCTTCAATGTCGACGACATCTTCCGGGCCTTCGACCCGGACAGCTACAAATCGCTGACCTCTGCCCGATTGCCCGCGCTGCTGGTCAAGGCCAGCGGAACGGCGTTGTTCGTCTGGGTCTATATCGCGGTCTCGATCAAGCGCCTGCACGACCGCGACAAGAGCGGCTGGTGGATGGTCCCGTTCTTCGCGATCCCGGGTCTCATGAGCCAATTCTCGGACCGGCTTCCCGATGAGTCCTATTGGGTGATGGCCGCGGGCGCGATCGTCTTCGTGCTCTATATCTGGGGCTTCATCGAGCTGGCGTTTCTGCCCGGCACCTCTTACCCCAATCGCTACGGTCCCAATCCGCTTGGAAAAACCCATGTGCGGCAAGGCGGCGACCGCGGCAACGGGTCGCGCTCCAGGCAGGGCTGGGATCAGCAGAGCGAGCTCGAATGATGCCGCGCAAAGCTGGTCCACCTACGGTGTGACGTGTTAAGCGAGGCGCATGAGTGATGCTGTCTCGATTGCCCGCGATCTGGTTCGCTGCCCCTCCGTCACCCCGGCCGACGCCGGCGCGCTTGGCGTTCTTGAAAATTTGCTGAAAAGCGCAGGGTTCGACGTTCACCGCGTGACGTTCTCCGAGCCCGGCACCGCCGATATCGACAACCTTTATGCCCGCATCGGCTCTTCGGCGCCGCATATCACTTTCGCCGGCCACACCGACGTGGTGCCGCCCGGCGATGAAGCGGCGTGGACGCTCGGCGCGTTCTCCGGCGAGGTCAAGGACGGCTATCTCTACGGCCGCGGCGCCGTCGACATGAAGGGCGGCATCGCCTGCAGCGTTGCCGCCGTGCTGCAATATCTCGGCGACCATGGTGGTAAGCCGCAAGAAAATGGCAACGGCTCGATCTCCTTCCTGATCACCGGCGATGAGGAAGATGTCTCGATCAACGGCACCGTCAAGCTTTTGAAATGGTGCGCCGAGCGCGGCGAGAAATTCGACCATTGCGTGCTCGGCGAGCCCTCCAACGTCGAGGTGCTCGGCGACATGATCAAGATCGGCCGGCGCGGCTCGCAATCCGGCACGCTCATCGTCGACGGTGTGCAGGGCCACGTCGCCTATCCGCACCGCGCCGCGAACCCGGTGCCGGATATCTCGCGGCTCATCGTGGCGCTGAGCGACGAGCCGCTCGATCACGGCAGCGCGCAATTCCAGGCCAGCAACCTCGAATTCACCACGGTCGATGTCGGCAACACCGCGAGCAATGTGATCCCAGGCCAGGCACGGGCGAAGTTCAACATCCGCTACAACGACAACCACACCCAGGAGAGCCTGCGGCAGCTGGTCGACGCGCGGCTGGCGAAAGCCTGCGGCAACCGCATCCGCGCCCACATCGATTGGCAGCCGTCGAACTCGAACGTGTTCGTCACCCAGCCCGGCCCGTTCACCGACCTCGCCGTCGCCGCGATCGAGGAGGTCACCGGCCGCAAGCCGGAGCTGTCCACCTCCGGCGGCACCTCGGATGCGCGCTTCATCTCGGGCTATTGCCCGGTGATCGAGTTCGGCCTGGTCGGCCAGACCATGCACCAGATCGACGAGCGCACGCCGGTGGCCGATCTGGAGAAGCTGACGAAGGTCTATCGGGGCGTGCTGGACCGGTATTTTGCATAGTCCAGCCGCTCGGCTGGACCAAAACATCGAAAACAACCCCATGCACAGTAGGGATTGGGGTTACGAGTAGTCCACCCGCACCAGATGCAGTCCGTAGGATGGGTAGAGCGCAGCGAAACCCATCCTACGAGATCATTCACACCGCCTAGTAATCCACCCGCATCAGATAGAGCCCGTCCGGCGGCGCCACGGGGCCGCAGGCGGCGCGGTTGCGGGCGGCGAGCGCACCAAAGAGATCGTCCGGGCTCCAGCGGCTTTCGCCGACCCAGACCAGCGAACCGACCATCGAGCGCACCTGGCTGTGCAGGAACGAGCGCGCCGACGTCACGATGTTGATGGCGTCGCCCTCGCGGGTGACGTCGAGCTGATCGAGCGTCTTCTCCGGCGACTTGGCCTGGCACTCGGTGTCGCGGAAGGTGGTGAAATCGTGCTTGCCGAGCAGCCGCTGCGCGGCCTCATGCATCGCGCCCGCATCGAGCGCGCGCGGCACGCGCCAGACGCGACCGATGTCGAGCGCGAGGTTCGCGCGGGTGTTGGTGATGCGATAGAGGTAGTGCCGCTTGATCGCCGAGAACCGCGCCTCGAAATCGTCGGGCACGATGTCAGCCGCCAGCACGCCGATCGGATTGGGCCGCAGATGCGCGTTCAGCCCGTCGCGAAAGCGGCCGGGCGGAAAATGCTTGGCGATGTCGCAATGCGCGACCTGGCCGCGCGCATGCACGCCGGCATCGGTACGCCCGGCGCCATGGACGCGCACGTCCTCGCCACAGATCGCCTTGACTGCCGTCTCCAGCGCGCCCTGCACGGTCGGCGCGGTGTCCTGGATCTGCCAGCCGGAGAACGGCGTGCCGTCATATTCGATGGTGAGCTTGTAGCGGGGCATCAGGCGAGCCGCGCCGGCGGCTTCAGCGGCGTGCCGCGCAGGAAGTCCGCGGCCTTCATCGGCGCCTTGCCGGCGCGCTGCAGTTCGAGGATCCGGACCGCGCCATCGCCGCAGGCGATCGCAAGATTGTCGTCGAGCACGTCGCCCGGTCGGCCCGAGCCTTTCGCCAATTCGCAACGCAGGATTTTCAGCCGCGCTGGCTCGCCGTCGCCCGCGAGCTCGCACCAGGCGCCGGGGAACGGCGAAAGCCCGTGAATGTGCCGCAGCACCGCGTGCGCCGACTGCTTCCAGTCGATCCGCGCCTCGGCCTTCTCGATCTTGGCGGCGTAGGTGACGCCGGCCTCGCTCTGCTTGGTCAGCTGCAAGCCGCCACGCTGCAGCCCGCCCATCGCGCGCACCATCAGATCGGCGCCGAGCGGCGCCAGCGCGTCGTGCAGGTCGGATGCCGTCATGCTGTCCGAGATCGGCAGCCGCTCGGCCATTGCGACGTCGCCGGTGTCGAGGCCGACGTCCATCTTCATCACCATCACGCCGCTTTCGGCATCGCCCGCCATGATGGCGCGGTTGATCGGCGCGGCGCCGCGCCAGCGTGGCAATAGCGAAGCATGCAGGTTGAAGCAGCCGAGTTTTGGTGCGTCGAGGATGGCCTGCGGCAGGATCATGCCATAGGCAACGACGACCGCGGCATCCGCGTCATGCGCGCGAAACTCCTCGAGCGCTTCCGGTGTCTTGAGGGTCTTCGGCGTCAGCACTGATATGCCGAGGCGGCGCGCCTCCTGCTCGACCGGCGTCGGCTGCAATTGCAGGCCGCGCCGCCCGCCCGGCTTCGGCGCGCGGGTATAGACCGCCACGACCTCGTGGCCATGGGCCACCAGCTCCAGCAGCGTCGGCACCGCGAAATCGGGCGTGCCCATGAAGATCAGGCGAAGAGGCATCAACAGCACTCGCTGCGTTCCCTCCCCCCTTGTGGGGGAGGGTTAGGGAGGGGGGTAGCCGCAACGGCGGTGTTTGCGGCTACCCCCCTCTCCAGCTCTCCCCCACAAGGGGGGAGAGAGCGCATCGTGCAAGCGGAAACGCTATTCACGCCACTCACTCCGCCGCGCGCTTGGCGGCCTTCTCGAATTTCTTGAAGACGCGGTCGCGCTTCAGCTTCGACAGGTAGTCCACGAACAGCACGCCGTTGAGGTGGTCGATCTCGTGCTGGATGCAGGTGGCATAGAGCCCCTCGGCATCCTCCTCGTGCAGCTTGCCGTCGAGGTCGGTGAAGCGCAGGCGCACCCGCGCCGGGCGCTCGACCTCCTCGTAATATTCGGGGATCGACAGGCAGCCCTCTTCGTAGACCGACAGCTCTTCCGAGTGCGAGATGATCTCCGGATTGATGAATACCCGCGGCTGCGGCGTGGTCTCGCCGTTCTCGTCGCGCTTGGCGAGGTCCATCGTGATCAGCCGTAGCGGCTGCGCGACCTGGATCGCCGCCAAGCCGATGCCCGGCGCGTCATACATGGTCTCGAGCATGTCGTCGGCGAGCTTGCGGATCTCCGGCGTCACCTTCTCGATTGGTTTCGACACCAGACGCAACTGCTTGTCCGGCAGGATGATGATTTCTCGTAATGCCATGGCGGCGATTTAAGCTGCTGACTTCATGGGGTCAATGCGCTCAGGAACCGGTTAACGCAGCCTTAACCACGTTTCTTCACGGAAGATTAACCAAGGAATTTAAGGGACTGTTTACCATAAATGTTCCCTTTTCGTTCGGTGGCGGCGCCGAATCGGCTACAACTGCCGGCATGAACGAGATTCTGCTCACGATCGGCGACCTTCCCCTCCGTGTCTCCGACGCGCTGATCGGCCTTGGCACGCTGGCGCTGGTCCTGCTGCTTGCCATCGCAATGGTGATCGCGCGCGCCAGCCGGCGCGGCGCGGAACTCGCGATGGCCCAGGCCATTCGCGCCGACGAGCTGGAGGAGCGGCTCGCCGACATGCTGCGGGCCCAGAGCGAGGCCTCAGGGCGGGTCGACGCGATGGGGCAGGCACTGGCCGGCCGCCAGGCGGAGATGGCCCGCGCGGTCAACGAGCGGCTGGATTCGGTGACCCACCGGGTCGGCCAATCGATGGAACAGACCACCCGCAACACGATGGATTCGCTGCGCGTGCTGCACGAGCGGCTCGGCATCATCGATCACGCCCACAAGAACCTCAACGAGCTCACCACCCAGGTCACGACCTTGCGCGACGTGCTCGCCAACAAGCAATCGCGCGGCGCGTTCGGCCAGGCGCGGATGGAGGCGATCGTCCAGGACGGCATGCCGAAGGGCTCGTTCGAGTTCCAGTACACGCTGACCACGGGCAAGCGGCCGGACTGCGTCGTGTTCCTGCCCGACCAGCGTCCGCTCTGCATCGACGCGAAATTCCCGCTGGAGGCCATGACCGCGCTGCACGATGCGCGCAGCGACGAGGAACGCAAATTTGCCAGCCAGCGGCTGCGCGCCGACGTGCTGAAGCATGTCAGCGACATCGCGGAGAAGTACCTGATCCCGGGCGAGACCCAGGACACCGCGCTGATGTTCGTGCCGTCGGAATCGGTCTATGCCGAAATCCATGACGGCTTCGACGACGTGATCCAGAAGGCCTATCGCGCCCGCGTCGTGCTGGTGTCGCCCTCGCTCTTGATGCTGGCGATCCAGGTGATGCAGCAGATCCTGAAGGATGCCCGCATCCGCGACGCCGCCGACCAGATCCGCAACGAAGTGATGCATCTCGGCGACGACCTCAGCCGCCTGCGCGAGCGCGTGCTCAAGCTGCAAAATCACTTCGGCCAGGTCAACGAGGACGTCAGGCAGATCCTGATCTCCGCCGACAAGATCGAGAAACGCGCCGGCCGCATCGAGGAACTCGACTTCAGCAAATCCGAGACCCCCATCGAGGTCCCGCGTTTCGTCAAGCCCGCCGCCACCGACCTGTTCCCCGCCCCGCGCAAGCTGCAGGCGGGGGAGTGACCATGATGCGTGCGCGGGTGATGACACCGCGCTTTTGACATCTTGAATCGAGAACCATCCTCATCGTCGTCCCGGCGCAGGCCGGGACCCATAACCACAAATGGTTTGTTGTGGTGCGGCGCTGGAACGGCGAATCCCGATTACAACATCCGCCGCGGCGTATGGGTCCCGGCCTGCGCCGGGACGACGCGTGAGGGGACCGCCCGGTATGCGTATTGGAGGTCACCCTTGCGTTCACCCGGGTCGCCCGGTCAAGCCGGGCGATGACACCGTCTTTGCGGCTCGAATCTGCTAACAGGGGGTATGACCGCGCCCGAAGCGACCGCGACAAAGCCGGAAAAGACCGCCCCCGCCGCCACCTCCTGGCGCGACAGCTTCGCCGTGTACTTGCAGCCGCGCGTCCTGATCGTGCTGCTGCTCGGCTTCTCCTCGGGCCTGCCGCTGGCGCTGTCGGGCTCGACGCTGCAGGTGTGGATGAAGGAGGCAGGGGTCGATCTCGGCACCATCGGGCTGCTCGCGCTGATCGGCACGCCATACACGCTGAAATTCCTCTGGGCGCCGCTGGTCGATGCGCTGCACGTACCGCTGTTCACGCAAGTGTTCGGTCGCCGCCGCGGCTGGCTATTGCTCTCGCAGCTGTTGCTGATCGCGACGATCCTGGTGCTGGCGCTGGCCGACCCGGCGCGGTCGCCATGGTTTGCGGCGTTCGCCGCGCTGATGGTCGCAACCGCCTCGTCGACCCAGGACATCGTGGTCGATGCCTTCCGCGTCGAAAGCCTGCCGGAGAGCGAGCAGGCCGCCGGCATGGCGTCCTATGTCGCGGCCTATCGTATCGGCATGCTGGTCTCGACCGCCGGCGCGCTGTTCATCGTCAGCGGTTTCGAGTCCGCCGGCCTTGCACGCCCGTCGGCGTGGATGTGGGGCTATGTGGTGATGGCCGCGCTGGTCGTGATCGGCATCGTCACGGCGCTGGCTGCGACCGAGCCGGCGCAATCGAAAGGCGCGGAGGCCGCCACGCATGCGCAGACCGCGGCCGAACGCGTGCTGCACGCGGCGCTCGGCGCGTTCTCCGAGTTCCTCAGCCGCAAGGACGCATTGGCGGCGCTCGCCTTTGTGGTGCTGTTCAAGTTCACCGACGCGTTCTCGGGCACCATGACGGCGCCGTTCGTGATCGACATCGGCTTTTCCAAGGTCGATTACGCCGCGATCGTGAAGGGCGTCGGCCTTGCCGCGACCTTGATCGGCGGCTTCGCCGGGGGCTTCGTGGCGCGGCGCTATTCGCTGGCGACCAGCCTGTGGATCGGCGGCGTGCTGCAGGCGGTCGCTAACCTCTCGTTCTCCTGGCTCGCGCATGTCGGCGTCGATCAATGGGCGCTCGCGCTTGCGATCACCGCGGAGAATTTCACCAGCGCGATCGGCACCGTGATCTTCGTCGCCTACCTGTCGGCGCTGTGCCGCAATCCGCTGCACACCGCGACCCAGTACGCGCTGCTCACGGCGCTCGCCGCGGTCGGCCGCACCTATCTGTCGTCGGGCGCGGGCTATGTGGCGAAGGCCGTCGGCTGGCAAATGTTCTTCGTGATCTGCGTGCTGGTCGCGATCCCGAGCCTGATCCTGCTCGCCTGGCTGCAGCGACGCGGGCATTTCGATGAATTGGGGCCGGTCAGGGTTTAGCCCAGCCGACGTAGCCCGGATGAAGCGAAGCGCAATCCGGGGAAGTCTCTCAATTTGCAAAACTGTCCCGGATTTCGCTTCGCTCCATCCGGGCTACGGGCTCCCTCCGTGCGTCGTCCTGGCGAAAGCCAGGACCCATACCCCAAATGCAAATTGTTGCGCGACGTTGAGGCCACAATCCATCCGACAACCAAGGCCGGTGGTTATGGGTCCTGGCCTTCGCCAGGACGACGATGAGGATGGGTCGCAACTCAAGAAACAGCGCGGTGTCATCACCCGCGCAGCCGGGAGCCGCAATTGGGGCAGCTACTTCGCCACCACGCTCCACTTGGTGACGATGGCTTCGCTCATCTCGCCGGCGTCCTGTGCGCAGGCAATCTCGTCGACCTTCACCGAGATGGCCTTGCCGGAGAGGCTCTTGAGCTGCGCGGCCTGGGCGTCGTTGGTCGGAACGAGCTGAAAGGTTTCCGGCCCGGTTTCGAGGTTGCAGAGACCGTTCGGCGGCGGCAATCGGCGCGGCTCGCTGGTGATCTGGTAGGTCGCGACGCGCTTGCCGCGGTTCTTGGTGTCGCGCACCTTCATGACGCCGAGTTCCCCCGACAGTACGTCGCCGGCCCGGATCATCTTGCCGGGCTTCTGCGGCGCGTCGCTCTGCTGCGCGAGCGCGCACGGCGCGGCGAATGTGGCCGCCAGAAGCGCAACGGCCAAGCGTACGCCGAATCGGTGTGTCGTCATTTGCAGTGGTTCCGTACTTGATTCGTCAGAGCGTGGATGACCGTCCCCAAATCGTCATCCACCCTATCATTTTGTTTCGGCGCGATCTTTTTGGATTGTCGCCGATCGCCTGGCGAACAATGCCGCGTCCGGCTCCCGGATCGCTTGCTAGAACAGCGTCCGCTGCCGCATCGCAGCCGATAGCGTACCTTCGTCGAGGTAATCAAGCTCTCCGCCGACCGGCACGCCATGCGCCAGCCGCGTCACCCGCACGTTGGCCTCCGACAACAGGTCGGTGATGTAATGCGCGGTGGTCTGGCCATCGACGGTGGCATTGAGCGCCAGAATGATCTCGCTGACCTCAGGCGCATGCGCGCGCGCCACCAGTTGATCGATGGTGAGGTCCTGCGGGCCGACGCCGTCGAGCGGCGACAGCGTTGCGCCGAGCACGTGATAGCGTCCATTGGTCGCATTGGCGCGTTCCAGCGCCCAGAGATCGGCGACATCGGCGACCACGACGATGATCGAGGGATCGCGGCGCGGATCGGTGCACACCGTGCAGGGGTTTTGTGTATCGATGTTTCCGCAGGTCTTGCAGACCTGGATCTTGTCGATCGCGACCTGCAGCGCCGCGGTCAGCGGCGTCATCAGGGCTTCGCGCTTCTTGATCAGATGCAGCGCCGCGCGCCGCGCCGAACGCGGCCCGAGCCCGGGCAGCCGCGCCAGCAGCTGGATCAGGCGTTCAATCTCGGGGCCGGCAACGCTCGAAGCCATTTAAGTCGGACCAAATCCCGGCGGCAGGCCGAGCCCGCCGGTGAGTGCCATCATCTTCTCCTGCATCGCCGTCTCGGCCTTGCGGCGGGCATCGCCATGCGCGGTGACGAGCAGATCCTCGAGCACCTCGCGCTCCTCCGGCTTCATCAGCGACGGATCGATCTTGATGCCCTTCACTTCCATCTTCGCGGTCATGCGCACGGCGACCAGGCCGCCGCCGGAGATGCCCTCGACCTCGACATTGCCGAGTTGCTCCTGCATCTCCTGCATCTTGGATTGCAGCTGCGCTGCCTGTTTCATCATGCCGAGAAAATCAGCCATGCGTGCGTTCCTATCGCCAGATCAATCGTCGTCGCTGTCGGAAGTTTCAATCGGGTCTTCGCCGGTGGCATCCGCGACCGGAACCTCTGCGGCAAGGCGGCGGACCTCGACCACCTTGGTGCCGGGGAAGCGCGCCAGCACCTCCTGCACGCGCGGATCGGCCTCGGCAGTACGCTGATGCTCGCTGCGCGCCAATTCGTTCTGCGAACGCACCGTGGGCTGGCCGGCCGCGTTGGAGATGATCACGGTCCAGCGCCGCCCGGTCCATAGTTCGAGCTTGCGCGACAGATCGGTGACGAGCGCGCGCTGCGCCTTCGGCTCGAGTGCGATCTCGAGCTGGCCATCCTCGATGCGCACCAGCCGCACATCGGCCTCCAGCGCGCTCTTGGTCATGATGTCGCGCTTCTCGCCGGCGAGCGCGATCAATTGCGGAAAGCTGGTGATGCGCAGCGCCGGCGCGGCATCGGCGACCGGCGCGGCCATCTGCGGACGCGCGGCGAGATCGGCGCGCGGCGCACCCTGCGGCGCGCGCGCCGGCACTGAGGACATCGCCGACATCGTCGAGGCGGGCGCGCCGCGCGGCGCTGACGATGCGACGGAGCCCGACGTCGCGGCAGCCGCGCCGCCGCCATTCTGCTCGATCATCATCCGGATCGCCTCATCCGGCGTCGGCAAGTCGGCGACATAGGCGATCCGCACCAGCACCATCTCGGCGGCAGCGGCCGGCCGCGTCGCGGTCTGCACCTCGGCGATGCCCTTGAGCAGCATCTGCCACATCCGCGACAACACCCGCGTCGACAGCTTTGCGGCGAATTCGCGCGCGCGCACCCGCTCGGTCTCGCCGAACGCGACGTTGTCCGCGGTTCCCGGCACGAATTTCACGCGGGTGACGAAGTTGACGAACTCGGCAAGGTCGGACAGCACCACCACCGGATCGGCGCCGACATCATACTGCGCGCGGAATTCGGCGAAAGCTGAGGCGAGATCGCCGCGCGCCAGCGAATCGAAGAGATCGATGACCCGGGTGCGGTCGGCGAGGCCGAGCATCTGCCTGACCGCATCGGCCTTCACGAGGCCTGCGGCATGCGCGATCGCCTGGTCGAACAGCGACAGCGAATCGCGCACCGAACCTTCGGCCGCGCGCGCGATGATGCCGAGCGCCTCGGGCTCGACCTCGACGTTTTCCTTGGCCGCGATGTTGCCGAGATGCTTCATCAGCACGTCGGCCTCGACCCGGCGCAGATCGAAGCGCTGGCAGCGCGACAGCACCGTGATCGGAACCTTGCGGATTTCGGTGGTGGCGAACACGAACTTGGCGTGCTCCGGCGGCTCCTCCAGCGTCTTCAGGAAGGCGTTGAAGGCCGCCGTCGACAGCATGTGGACTTCGTCGATGATGTAGACCTTGTAGCGCGCGCTGGCCGGCGCATAGCGCACGCTGTCATTGATCTGGCGGACATCGTCGACGCCGGTGTGGGAGGCGGCGTCCATCTCCAGCACGTCCATGTGCCGGCTTTCCATGATCGCCTGGCAGTGCACGCCGAGGTCGGGCATGTGGATGGTCGGCCCCTTCACCGAGCCGTCGGGCTTTTCGTAATTCAAGGCGCGGGCGAGGATGCGCGCGGTGGTGGTCTTGCCGACCCCGCGGACGCCGGTGAGGATCCAGGCCTGCGGAATCCGCCCGGTCTCGAACGCATTCGAGACGGTACGGACCATGGCCTCCTGGCCGATCAGATCCTCGAAGCTGGAGGGGCGGTATTTGCGGGCGAGAACGCGGTACGGCTTGGCCGCATCAGGCGCGCCACCCAAATCAAAGCCGCCGTCAAGGCTTGCTTTGCCTGCGCCGTCGGACGGTTGGGAGGGGTCGCCAGCGTCATTCATGCATCGATCCGCAACTAGGGAATTGTCTCTTCGGCCGGCGTGCGGATAGGAGCCAAAATCGAGCGCCGGGCGCGGAGACCGCCATTCCAGCGCGATTCGCTCGGAAAAACAGGTAGGAGACTGACGAGCGACCCGATCCGGACCTCGTTAGGGCTGCTTCCTTCCGGACCTGACCCGGTTGGCGAGTGGCTCGTCCACCGCCAATCTCCCGGTCCCTATTTGGGGCCAAAACCGTCGGAAAGCAAGCGGCCTGACCGGCTTTGTAAGGCTGGCTTTGTGGGGCTTGTCTGGGAACACGGAAAGGCATTACTTGCCCCTCATGCCCGCCTCCAACTGGTCGCTGCATTCGCAGCTCAAGAAAGACACCATCGACATCGGCGACCTGCCGCTGTGCAAGGTGCTCGTCATCAAGGATGCGCATTATCCCTGGCTGCTGCTGGTGCCGCGGCGCGACGGCGCGGTCGAGATCATCGACCTCGACGAGGTCGAGCAGGCGCAGCTGATGACGGAGATCACCCGCGTCTCGCGGGCCCTGAAAGAGGTCACCAAGTGCGACAAGCTGAATGTCGCAGCCCTCGGCAACCTCGTCCCGCAACTGCACGTCCACGTCATCGCGCGCCGTACCAGCGACGCTGCATGGCCGCGTCCCGTTTGGGGCGTAATGCCGCCGCTGGCGCATGACGCCGAGGAAGTGCAGAATTTCATCAGCGCGCTTCGCCGCAAGATCTGGTTGGGTTGATTTTCGATGTCTGCATCCGATTCTTTTCCGCTCGGCCAGCCGGCCTTCGTCACCCATGTGCTCGACCGCGCCGCGCATCTGCGCGGCAATGACGAGAAGCTGTTCGCGCTGGAAGGCCACCGCGAGGCCAGAGCCTACGTGATCTATCGCGACTCGCTGGTCGTGAAGCAGGAGGACGGCGGGGCCCGCGCCCTGCTCTCGCTGGAGGAGGCCCGCGGCTTTGGCGCCAATCCCGGCACGATTTTCCTCGGCCTGCGCGATGCCGCGCCGATCTTCGGCATGGGGATCGCGCCGCAGGCGGCCGAGAAGCTGGTCGGGCGTCCTGATGTTGCGATCACCGAATTGCGCGGCATGGCGATGCAGGGCGTGGTGCCGCCGGAGCAGCTTTCGGCCATCGCGATGGCGAAATCGATGGTGACCTGGCACCAGCGCCACGGCTTCTGCGCGAACTGCGGCACCCGCACGGCGATGAAGGAGGGCGGCTGGAAGCGCGAATGCCCGAGCTGCAAGGCCGAGCACTTTCCGCGCACCGATCCGGTCGTGATCATGCTGGTCACCTCGGGCGACAAGGTGCTGCTCGGCCGGCAGAAGCAGTTCATGCCCGGGATGTATTCCTGCCTCGCCGGCTTCGTCGAAGCCGCCGAGACCATCGAGGATGCGGTGCGGCGCGAGATTTTCGAGGAGTCCGGCATCCGCTGCACCGACGTCAATTATTACATGACGCAGCCCTGGCCCTACCCGTCATCGCTGATGATCGGCTGCACCGCGCGGGCGACCAACGAGGACATCGTGGTCGACCGCACCGAGCTCGAGGATGCACGCTGGTTCGACCATGCCGAGGCGACGCTGATGCTCAAGCGCCAGCATCCCGACGGCCTGGCCGGCCCGCATCCGTTCGCGATTGCCCATCATTTGCTCGGCCGCTGGGTGCACCACCGAAATCCGTTGGACCAATAGCGGGAACCGGACATCGTTCTGCCGATTAGACCTGCACACAGCTTGTGGCAGTTGACGGAACCATTGCGACGGACCCCTTCATGAATTTTCAAGACGGTGCCCCGAAAGTCCCGCCCCGCATCCTCTGCATCGGCCTGCCGGTGCGCGACCTGACCTTCCGCGTCAATGTTCCGGCGCGCGGCTCCAAGGAGAACGCCACCCATTTCGACGAGATCTGCGGCGGCAACGCGCTGAACGCCGCCATCGGCATCGCCCGGCTCGGCGGCCGCGCCTCGATCTGCGGGCCGATGGGCGATTCGCGGGAGACCTCGAGCCGCTTCATCTTCGACAAGATGGCCGAGGAGGGCATCGAGACCAACCATCTCATCCACATGCCGGACCTGGTCACCCCGATCTCGGCGATCATGATCGACGACACCGGCGAGCGCACCATCGTCACCTTCCGCGATCCCGAGCTCTGGAAGGTCAAGCTGCCGCCGACCGAGCTGCTGCTGGAGGATTGCGCGGCGATCCTGACCGAGAGCCGCTGCGCGCCGTTCTGCACCGAGCTGTGCGCCGAGGCGGTCAAACGCGGCATTCCCGTGGTGGTCGACGTCGACCGCGCGATGTCGATGCGGGAAGGACTGCTCACCGCCTCCACCCATCTGGTGTTCTCCAGCGAGCCGCTGCAGCAGACCGCCGACGTCACCGACGACGGCCAGGCACTGCAAAAGCTCGCCAAGCTCACGCCGTCCTTCCTGGCCGGCACCCGCGGCCCGAAGGGCACGATCTGGCTCAACGAGAAGGGCGGGCTCGAGGAGACGGCGGCCTTCCCGGTGCATACCGTCGACACGCTGGGCGCCGGCGACGTCTTCCACGGGGCGTTTGCCCTCGCCATCACCGAGAAGCAGGAGTTGCGGCAGGCGCTCCGCTTTGCCTCGGCCGCTGCAGCGCTGAAATGCACCCGCTTTGGGGGCGCTTATGCCGCACCGCAACGTACTGAAGTTGAAGCGTTTTTGGGCGAACACGCCGACGCGCGGCCGGCCTGACCGGCCACGACCCGCTTGATTTGGAAGATTTTTCTCTATATGAGGGAGTTTGAACCTTCATGTGGAACTTTCTTCTATGACCGATGTCGCCATTCAGCTTCATGACAACAGCCGCCGCCTCGACGCCATCGATCGCAAGATCCTGACCGTGTTGCAGGAGGACGCCTCGCTCTCCGTCGCCGAAATCGGCGACCGGGTCGGGCTGTCGTCGACGCCGTGCTGGAAGCGCATCCAGCGGCTCGAGGCCGACGGCGTCATCCTGCGCCGCGTGGCGCTGGTCGATCAGAACAAGATCGGGCTCGGGATTTCGGTGTTCGTCTCGGTCGAGAGCGCCGACCATTCGGAAGCCTGGCTGCGCAAATTCGCCGACGCCGTCAGCGCCATGCCCGAGGTGATGGAGTTCTACCGGATGGCCGGCGACGTCGATTACATGTTGCGCGTCGTGGTCGCCGACATGCAGGCCTACGACGTGTTCTACAAGAAGCTGATCTCGGCCGTGCCGCTGAAGAACGTCACCTCGCGCTTCGCGATGGAGAGGATCAAATCGGTGACGGCGCTGCCGGTGCCCGCGGCGTAAGTGCCACGCACAATCCCACGATAGTCGATACGCCCCCAGGTAGTCCGCCTGTCCGGCATTTACCGGAAGTTAGCGCCAGCGGCGGTATTCTGCTGCGATGGAGCCGGGGGAGATCATCCCAGCGAGGCGACGGCCCGCATGGCCAGGCGCGGCTGCATTGCTGATTGCGAGCTGGATCGCGATCGCGATGTTGTCGTTGCAGGTGCGTGCGGGCACCGACGTGGTGGCCGTGGCTTTTCCGCCGTGGTGGCGTGCCGAGCGCGCACTGGCGGCCGCCGCTGCCGCCAATGCGTCGATCGTTCGGATGACCGCCATTCCGGCCCTGCTGGTGGTGCGGCCTGACCGCGATGGCGGGCTGAGCCGGCTGTATGAGGCGGGCGCCTTGCTGACCATGGATCCGCAGGCGATCGCTGGCTGCTTCAAGGCGGACGACGATCTGGAGGTTGGGAATGACCTTCGAAGGCGATGAAATGGCCACGCTGCGCGAGACGGCCAGCAAGATCCTGCTCGTGGTGCTGTGGCTGCACGTTCCGATCGCGGTCATCGTCGGCATGACGCTCCACACCGACTGGCTGATCCCGGCCGGCTTCATGGTCGCGATGGCGCTCGCCGCGACGGTGTCGTGGCGGATGTCGGGCAACGGCGTCTCAACGCAACTGATCGTTGCCGTGGCCTTGATGGCCGGCGTATCGATGCTGGTCTACCAGTTCGCGGGCCACCGCTGGCAGGTCGACATGCACATGTACTTCTTCGCCGCGCTGGCGTGCCTGGTCGCCTATTGCGACTACCGGCCGATCGTCGCCGGCACGGTTGCGGTTGCCCTGCACCATTTGACGCTGAATTTCGTCCTGCCGGCCGCGATCTATCCCGGCGGCGCCGATTTCGGCCGCGTCGTTCTCCACGCCGTGATCCTGCTGATCGAGGCCGGCGTGCTGGTCTGGCTCGCGCACACGCTCGCCGAATTGTTCAAGACGTCGGCGCTGAAGGCGGCGGAGGCTGAGGCTGCGAGTGCCGCCGAAGCGCGCGCCAATGCCGAACGCATCGAGGCCGAACGGGCCAAGCACGACCGTGATGCCGCGCGGCGCGAGCTCGCCTTAGGCTTCGAGCGCAAGATCGGCGAGGTCGTCGAGGCCGTCGCGGTTGCGGCGAACGCGATGCAGGGCCTGTCGGCGACGATGGACGGCAGCAACGCGGAAACCATTCGTCAGGCAACGGCTGCCGCCTCCGCATCGACGCTGGCATCGAGCAACGTGGAAACCGTGGCGTCGGCGACCGAGGAACTGACGGCCTCGATCAACAACATCGCCGAGCAGGTGACGCGCTCGGCGCGGATCGCCGCCAAGGCCGCCGACGAGGCGCGCCGCACCAACACCGTGGTGCAAGGTCTTGCCGCCGGCACGCAGAAGATCGGCGAGGTGGTGACCCTGATCCAGAGCATCGCCAGCCAGACCAACCTGCTCGCCCTGAACGCAACCATCGAAGCGGCGCGCGCCGGCGAGCATGGCCGCGGGTTCGCAGTCGTCGCGAGCGAGGTCAAGGCGCTGGCCAATCAGACCGCAAAGGCGACCGAGGAGATTGCGGTTCAGATCCAGGATATCCAGAGCGCGACCGGCGCTGCCGTCAGCGCAATCGGCACTATCGGGACCACCATCGCGGAAATCGACCAGGTCTCCGGCGAGATCGCGGCCGCCGTCGATCAGCAGGGCGCGGCGACCCGCGAGATCTCCAGCAATCTGCAGCAGGCCGCCGATCGCACCCGCGACGTCAACAAGGGCATCCTCAACGTCAACCGCGCGTCCGAGCAGGCCGGCGGCGCCACCGCGCAATTGCTCGATGCGGCGAACGGCCTGTCGTCGCAGTCGGAATGGCTGAAGACGGAGCTCGACCGCTTCCTGGCCTCGCTGCGGGCGGCGTGAAGCCGTGTAGATAGGCCGTCACACGCGGGCTTGACCCGCGTGTCCATCGATCTTCACAAGAGTCGTTCGAAGATGGATTGCCGGGTCAAGCCCGGCAATGACGATCGGCGAGCAGTGCGCTCAAATCTTCTGATTGTATTCGCCGACCTCGGGGTGCGTGCGCAGCACCGAATCCATCGCCTCGAACATGTCGCGCATGCGCTGCTCGCTGACCGGGCTTTCCACCACGACCACGAGCTCCGGCTTGTTGGAGGACGCGCGCACCAGGCCCCAGCTGCCGTCCGCGACCGTGACGCGCACGCCGTTGACGGTGACGAGATCGCGGATGGTCTGGCCCGCGACCTGCGCGCCCTGCTGCTGCAGCGTCTCGAAGTGCTTCACGACAGCGTCGGCCACGCCGTATTTCGCCTCGTCGGCGCAATGCGGCGACATGGTCGGCGACGACCAGGTCTTCGGCAGCGCGTCCTTCAGGTCGGCCATCGACTTGCCGGGGGCGCGGTCGAGCATCTCGCAGATCGCGATCGCCGACACCAGGCCGTCGTCATAGCCGCGGCCGAACGGCTTGTTGAAGAAGAAGTGGCCGGACTTCTCGAACCCGGCGAGCGCGCCCAATTCGTTGGTGCGGCGCTTCATGTAGGAATGGCCGGTCTTCCAATAGACGGTTTTCGCACCCTGCTTCTGCAACACGGGATCGGTCACGAACAGCCCAGTCGACTTCACGTCGACGACGAACTGCGCGTTGGCGTTGATCGCCGACATGTCGCGCGCCAGCATGACGCCGACCTTGTCGGCAAAGATCTCCTCGCCGGTGTTGTCGACCACGCCGCAGCGGTCGCCGTCACCGTCGAAGCCGAGGCCGACATCGGCCTTGTGCGCCAGCACCGCATCGCGGATCGCGTGCAGCATCTCCATGTCTTCCGGATTCGGATTGTATTTCGGGAAGGTGTGATCGAGCTCGGTGTCGAGCGGGATCACCTCGCAGCCGATCGCCTCCATCACCTGCGGCGCGAACGCGCCCGCGGTGCCGTTGCCACAGGCCACCACGACCTTCAGTTTGCGCGTCAGTTTCGACCGGCTGGTGAGATCGGCGATGTAGCGCGCCGGAAAGTTTTCATGGAATTGATAGGAGCCGCCGGCCTTGTTGTTGAAGTCGGCGTTGAGCACGATCTCCTTCAGCCGCATCATCTCGTCGGGGCCGAAGGTGAGCGGACGGTTGGCGCCCATCTTGACGCCGGTCCAGCCATTGTCGTTGTGCGAGGCGGTGACCATGGCGACGCAGGGCACGTCGAGATCGAACTGCGCGAAATAGGCCATCGGCGTCACCGCGAGCCCGATGTCGTGCACCTTGCAGCCCGCCGCCATCAGGCCTGAAATCAGCGCGTATTTGATCGACGCGGAATAGCCGCGGAAATCGTGACCGGTGACGATCTCCTGCCTGACGCCGAGCTCCGCGATCAGCGCGCCGAGCCCCATGCCCAGCGCCTGCACGCCCATCAAATTGATTTCTTTGTTGAACAGCCAGCGCGCGTCGTATTCGCGAAACCCGGTCGGCTTCACCATCGGCTCGGATTCGAAGGCATAGGTGTTCGGGACCAGCGCGGATTTCGGCTTGGGAAACATCAGAAACGGCCTCGTGGAAATGCGGAGGAACAGTGCCGCTGGCTTTAGCGAATGCATCGCCGCAGCGGAAGGCAGGATTGACGGCTTGTGGCTAATAATTGCGGCAGATTTGGCGTCGGCGAAAGACCTGCACGCCGGCGCGATACGCCACGCTGTTGCGCCCTACGAGCCGCTTGACATCCAATCGCTCAGACCCAGCATCGTTTCTGCAGGGGTGGCGCCAGGCAAGGACAGGCATTGCCGTGCGGTTGTTATTTCAGCGGCTCCCGGCGCTCTGCAATCTGCGCGTCGAACAATGCGCGTCGAACAATTGACACGTCGGGCAACTCACCGGTATATTTTCATCGTCGCAACAATTGAGCCCGCACCGGAAAATCCGCTGCGGGCTTTTTGAATCGGACAGGCCGCTGTCGGCCAATCCATTGCCGAGCGCGCCGAGATTGGCCGCCGCAGCGAACCGAACTGGCTGACAGCCAGGGCCGACCCCGCCGACAGACGGACGCCCGGCAAAGACGATCGGCAAGCCGAACCGGAAGCGACACTTCCGCGCCGCCGCGCAAGCCAATCCTTCAAGCACTCGCCTTCAAACACAGAACGCCAACCCAGCCCTCTCCGCGAGGTGCGGTCACGCACGCACTCGCCCGAAGGCGTGCGCATATCTGTAGGTGATGATCAATGCCTGATTACTCTCTGGTGCCGGTGGACCATCAGCCGGATTTCGATGACTGCTCGCTCATTCCGGTTGACCACGATCCGTTCGCCGCGGATGGCGTAATTCAACAGGTGCAGATTCAACAGCCACCGACACCAACTCAACTAGCGCAGGAGCCACAGCCGCAAACCCAACAGCAACAGCCTTCGACCGGAGCCGGTCAGCCCGGCGTCAACGGGCCGGCGACTGGCAACAGCTCCAGCGGATCGGGTGGCATCGCCGGCATCAAGCGCTTTGGCGGCGCCGAAGGTGGCGACTATCCTAGCCGCAATGCGGGGATCGGGTTCGAGAGCGCGGAGCGCGCATGGGATGCTGCCCGTAAGGAAATGCTAGACCTTGGTGCCCAACATTACCCGGAAGAGACCAAGAGCAGGGGTTTTATCCCCGAACTGGGCGTGGAAATTCATAAGCGCGGCGGACTATATTACTTCGATCAGATCGCGCGCGGATTCCAGGACGGAGCGCTAGGCGGCGGTGTGGGGTTTGGCGATAGCGGTGCGGCGGCACGTGGGCACATGCACTGGGATAATCAGCTCGAGAGCGATGGAGATCGAGACAATGCGAAGGCTTATTCCCAGAAAACTCCAGATTATCGAGCGTGGGTTGGATCTTGGGATGGGAGCTATTTGTATTGGCATGACGGCAAGCCAACGGGGTCGAGAATGCCTGATTGGAATCGATACAAATATTGAGTGATGCCGATGAAAATGTTCGCGTTCGCGGGAGCCTTATGCCTTCTCCTCTCCAGTTCAACGGTATGCAAAGCAAACTCCGGCCCCTGGTGTAAGCCGGATGTCGTGACTTTGACCTTCAAAAATCAACAAGGCGGGGATCTTGCGAGGATCGAACTTCGCACCCTCAAGGCAGTTTGCGACCGAAACCCGGAAAAGAAAGGGTTTGGGGCAGGCTTGGAACGGTCGATGCGCATCGAACAGAATGGGCAATGGACTGATGTGCCGAAAGAGTGCCTATCCGTTTTTCCCTTTGGGGAAGATGAGGTGTCGCTATCGGGCGACGGTGCCGGCCTGGGCATAGCTATTATTGGGAAACCGACGGAGAAAGGCGAGCGTTTAAAAGTCTCGATATTTAAGCTGCATGATGAGATTTCATGTTCTGAGGTAGTGCGCTGCCCAAATGTCGGCGATCCGCCCGACTATATTAGAGAGTGCGCTAGGGATTTACGGTGAGCACGCCGGGAGGCCGGCTCGACACTCTGCGCAAGCGCTTCAGGTCCGATGTTGCCCGCGAACGTCCGGCGGACGGATATCCGACCAATGACCTATCTCAAGGTGAAATGGATTCACGCGCACGCCGATGAACCAGTGCTTATCTACAGTGAGTTGGATGACGAACGTTGGGAGCTTCGTAACGTCGAAATCTTTCCCGACGGAAGGATGCTGTATGCCGATACTGAAGTCGAGTTCGAGGAAACGGGCCTAGGTCAGATGCCATTGCCGTCCGTTGAGGAGATCGCCGCCAATCCCGTGGTCGAGCCGGAAGTGATATCGACGTCCGAGTTCGAAAAAATCTGGGCAATGGCGACGGCGTAAACGGGTTGCGCTGCTGCACGGCACGATCCGCAAGCACGGCCAACAGATCAAGACGGCGCGGCTTCGCAACGCCGCCGGCATTTAGCGAGTGCACCGCCGCAGCGGAAAGGTATCCGGCCTATGACCTATCTCAAGGTGAAATGAACTCTTCCGCTTTTGGCGCAATAGTGGACGTGGTCCGAACTCCTCCGATCTGGGGATATGGTCCGCATCACAGGCGAAGACATTGAGAGGTCTCATGAAGCTTTCGAGGACCGGGATACTCGCACTTTCGCTAACCGTGACATCGGCCGTTGGGTTCGCTGCGGATTACGAGTTTTCCGCTGAGTTTGCGACTGTGGAAACTGGGGTAAACCATTATGCTGTCGAACGCCTCGACCACAAGAACCAGAAGCTTCAGCATTGCACCGCAGTCCTCGACGCCGAGACCAAGCAATTGACCGGTCAATGCACCGAGAGGCCCGGCTTTCCAGAGAAACCAACCGGCAAAGGACCTAACGTACAGGGAGGGATTTCAAACATTTTTGGCGGATTGCCAGTGTTAGGCTCTTGGAAAATCGATCAGATTACCGGGAAAACTGAGTTCTGTATTACAGACCCCGCTCAGTGTGTGGAGGTAACTCCGCAATAGAGATTTACGGTGAGTCCGCCGGGAGACCGGCTCGACACTCTGCGAAAGCGCCTCAGGTCTGACGTTGCCCGCAAACGTCTGGCGGAAATGCCGCGCCGTTGCGAAGATCGACTCGACTATCCTCTCATTCCCGAAATGTGAACAAGCAGCGCCCTGAATTCCCTCGCGGTGCGAAAGTGCTGCCTATTGCTCCAGCAACAATTTGCCGTTGGCGTATTCGAAGCGCTTCAGCTTGGACAGGAAGGACAGGCCGAGCAGGTTTTCCGACAGCGCCTCGTCCGGCAGCACCAGGGCGTCGACGTCGCGTACGGTGATGCCGCCGATCTCGACCATGGCGAGGCGGGCTCGCGCGGCCTTGATGGTACCGTTCGCGGTGGTGACCCGCGAGGTGTAATCGCCCGGCACCGGGCGCAGGCCGAAGCGCGCGGCCGAGGTCTCGTTCAAAGCCACCACGGAGGCGCCGGTGTCGACCATGAAGTTGATGTGCTGGCCATCGATGCGGCCGTCGGTCGCGAAATGACCGCGCGGATCGGGCGCGATGCTGAGGGTGCGGGCGGCGCTGGCCTGCGCCATCGTGACGGCGGGGGCGATGGTCTGCTTCGTGGTGGTCGCGGCGGCGGGCGCCATCTTGCTGGCCATCTGGGCCATGAAGGTGCCCAGCCCGATCAGGATGGCCGCGAAAATCATCAGGTTACGCATGACACCATACTCGGAAAACCGAACACGCAATTTCACCACGCCGCCCGCCCCGCCGCGAGCGAGGGCGGGCGCACGAGCCTGCCATTTTGGCGAAAAGGATGAGCGAAGGGTTAAGATGACATGCGAGAGGCGGCCGAATGTCATCGGCCGCCTGCCCGGAGACGAATTTGCCGGCCCTCAGGCGGTCTTTCAGGCCGTTCTGGCGACCGGGCTCGGCATCGCCACCCGCAGCGCGTAATAGACCGCGCCCGCGATGGCGACCCCGAAGAACCAGCCATAGACCGCCCACCACGACGGCAGGATCGAGGTGAAATTCGGCAGCACCGACGAGAACAGCGCGCCGATCGCGGCCGCGATCAGGGCGCTGACGTTCCAGCCGTTCTGGAAGCGATATTCGCCGTCCTCCTGGTACAGCGCCGGCACGTTCACGCGACCTTTGGCAATCAGATAATAGTCGACCATCATGATCCCGTAGATCGGCCCCATGGTCGCGCCGATCAATCCGACGAACGAGGCGGCGCTGCCCTCCCAGGGCGCGAACGGATAGAGCGCGAGCGCGATCAGCGCCGCAATGTAGCCGCCCTTCTTGAAGTCGATATGGCGCGGAAACACGTTGGAGAAATCGAACGCCGGCGAGACGAAATTGGCGACCACGTTGATGCCGAGCGTTGCCACCGCGAAGGTGACCGCGGCGAGCAGCGCCAGGAACCAGCTGTCGAACTTCGCCGAGATCTGGTCGGGATGCAGCAGCACCTCGTGATAGACGTTGAACGCCGCGATCGTGGTGACCCCGGCGACCAGCGAGAACAGGATCAGGTTGACCGGCAAGCCCCAGATATTGCCCTTGCGCAGCGCGTGCACGTCGGGCGCGTAACGCGAGAAGTCGCAGAAGTTGAGATAGAGCGCGGCGAAATAGGTGATCCAGGTCGCAGCGACGGCGCAGAGCGCCGGGAACGAGCCGGGCACGCCGGGCACGCCGGCCTCCTTGGTCTTCTCCAGCAGCACGTCCTGCGGGATCGGCGCCGTCAGCGAGATGCCACCGGCGGCGATGCAGAGATAGATCGCAAGGACCAGCATCATCAGCCACACCGCGGGGCCTGCCCAATCCTGAAAGCGCCGCACCGTCTCCATGCCGCGCTGGATGATCAGGAGTTGCAGCGCCCAGATCACCACGAAGCAGATCACTTCGAGCCCGGAATGGCCGAGCACATGGCTGGACTGGTGGAACGCCTTGAAGCCGTCGATGCGCGTCAGCAGCGCGACGATCGCGCCCGAGGCCGCCGCGGTCTGCGCGCCGTACCAGAAGCAGGCGACGATGGCGCGCACCAGCGCCGGAATATTGGCGCCCCAGATCCCGAACGAGGCCCGCGCCAGCACCGGATAGGGCACGCCGGTCCTGACGCCGGCATTGCCGATCAGGCTCATCAGCACGAAGATCACCAGCGAGCCGGCGCCGATTGCGATGACGAAGTTGACGAAGCTGCCGCAGAGCAGGAACAGGCTGGCGGCGAGATAATAGCCCCACAGGCTGTGGACGTCAGAGGTCCAGACATTGAAGATGCTGAAGGCGCCCCAGTTGCGTTCTTTGGCCGGCGCGAGGTCTTCATTGTACAGCGACGGCGATGCGTTCTTGATCTCCAGATTCTTGAAGTCCATGGCGGCCTCCCCAAACTGCGAGCCCGTGATCCCATCCCAGCATGCAAATCTAACCACCGTTTGCCGACGCTCGCCAGCGCAACCGATCAGGCGTGAACGGGAAAAGAGAGACTCAGTGTCGTCCCGGCGAAGGCCGGGACCCATAACCACAAGTGTCTCTTATTGCGCGATGTTGGAACGACGAGTCCCGTCCACAACACCGGCCGCGGTGTATGGGTCCCGGCCTTCGCCGGGACGACGAATGAGAAACAACGCTGCGCGCTCGCGCTGATATCAAGTCCCGCGCGGCTTCACGCGCCGGGTCGGCATCGCGCTGGCGGGATCTTCCGGCCAGGGATGGCGCGGATAGCGGCCGCGCAGATCGGAACGCACGGCGGCGTAACTGCCGCGCCAAAAACCCGGCAGGTCGCGCGTCACCTGCACCGGCCGCTGCGCCGGCGACAGCAGTTCCAGCACCAACGGCACCGCACCCTTCGCGATCGAGGGATGGGTGTTGAGCCCGAACAGCTCCTGCAGCCGCACCGCGATGGTCGGGCCCTGCTCGGCCTCGTAGTCGATCGCAAGCTGCGTGCCGGTCGGCGCCTCGAAATGCGTCGGCGCCTCGCGCTCGAGCCGCGCCCGCAACTCCCACGGCAACAGCGCCATCAACGCGTCCGACAGGTCGCCGACGGACAGATCCTTGAGCGCGGTCTTGTCATAGAGCGCCGGCACCAGCCAGTCGTCGGCGCGCGCGGCAAGTGCCGCGTCCGACAGATCGGGCCAGCTTTCGTCCTCGGCCTTGCGCAGGAACATGATTCGGTCGCGCCACTGCTTGGAATGCTTCGACCACGGCAGCCGGTCGAGCCCGGCCGCGATCAGGCCGTCGGCGAAGACGCGCGCGGTCTCGGCCGATGGCTTGAGCGACATCGGCGCCTCCGACAGCGTGATCGCATGCAGCGAACGCCGGCGGCGCGCGCGCAACGCCATCGCGCCGCGGTCGAACGTCACCTCTTCGACGTTTTCGATCTGGTCGGCGAAGCGCTGCTCGATCTCGTCCTGGGTGATCGGCGCCGCCAGCAGGATGCGGCCGTTCGCAGCCGTCCCCGTCAGTTCGGCGACCGCGATATAAGGCAGCCGCGCCAGCGCCGCGGTCTGCTCCACGGCAGCGCCGCGGCCATTGGCCAGCACGAAGCTGCCATTGCCGCGATTCTTCGCGACGCGATCGGGAAACGCGAAGGCCAGCATGACGCCGGTGGAGAGATCCTTCGGCTCGCTCACCGCCACCTTCACCTGCGCAGCCCAGCGCGCGGCCATGCTGCGCGCGCTTGATGCCCGCTGCGAGCGGTCGCGGCGGAACTGGTCGAGCCTGTGGTCGAGATCGACGCTGTCGCCGCCGAGCCCGCGCTCGCTCAGCACGGCGGCGATCTCGGCCGCCTCCTCGCCTGCGCCGAAGCGCGCGGAATCCACGATCATGCGCGCCAGCCGCGGCGGCAGCGCCAGCGCGCGCAGGCTCTTGCCCTCCTCGGTGATACGGCCGTCGCCGTCGATCGCACCGAGCTCGTCGAGCAGCGATCTTGCTTCCTTCAGCGCCGGCCCGGGCGGTGGATCGAGGAAGGCCAGGCTTGCGGGATCGCTGACGCCCCATTGCGCGAGGTCAAGCACCAGCGAGGACAGGTCGGCGGAGAGGATCTCGGGCGCGGTGTAGGCCGGGAGCGATGCGGTCTGCGGCTCGTCCCACAGACGATAACAGACGCCGGGCTCGGTACGGCCGGCGCGGCCGCGCCGCTGATCGACCGCGGCGCGCGAGGCCCGCACCGTCTCGAGCCGGGTCAGCGCAATATCCGGCTCGTAGCGCGGCACCCGCGCCAGGCCCGAGTCCACCACAATGCGGACGCCCTCGATGGTCAGCGACGTCTCAGCGATCGAGGTCGCCAGCACCACCTTGCGGATCCCCGTCGGCGCCGGCGCAATGGCGCGATCCTGCACGGCGGCATCGAGCGCGCCGAACAGCGGCACGATCTCCACCGAGGCGTCATGCACGCGCTCGGCGAGAAATGTCTGGGTGCGGCGGATCTCGGCCGCGCCCGGCAGGAAGGCAAGCACCGAGCCGGCATCGGCGCGCAGCGCGGTCGCGATCGTCTCGGCCATCTGCCGCTCGACCGGCGCATCGACCTTGCGGCCGACATAGCGGGTCTCGACCGGAAAGGCGCGGCCCTCGCTCTCGACCACAGGCGCGTCGCCGAGCAGTTTTGCGACGCGCGCGCCGTCGAGCGTTGCCGACATCACGAGGATGCGCAGATCCTCGCGCAGGCCGGTCTGCGCGTCGCGCGCCAGCGCCAGCCCGAGATCGGCATCGAGCGAGCGCTCGTGGAATTCGTCGAACAGCACCGCGGCGACGCCGGTGAGCTCGGGATCGTCGAGGATCTGGCGCGAGAAGATGCCCTCGGTCACGACCTCGATCCGCGTCGCGCGCGACACCTTTGAGCCGAAGCGCACCCGATAGCCGACGGTCTCACCGGGACGTTCGCCGAGCGTCTTCGCCATCCGCTCGGCGCTGGCGCGCGCGGCGATGCGGCGCGGCTCCAGCACGATGATCTTCTTCCCCTTGGCCCAGGGCGCATCGAGCAACGCCAGCGGCACGCGCGTGGTCTTGCCGGCGCCGGGCGGCGCGACCAGCACGGCGGCATTGTGGCGATCGAGCGTGCGGTCGAGCTCATCGAGCACGGCATCGATCGGCAGCGGGCTATCGAAATGGTGCGGCAAGGAGTCTCATGCGGCAGCGGCGCTCGGCCGACCTGCGTCCTGTGGTTAACGAAGCACGGCTTCTTCTAGGATTTCCGGGCCTCTTAGACCATTCGCCTGTTGCAGGGAACCGGGGATAGGGCCGGCTTCGGCGGCACATCATTTGTATGGGTAAAGGAGAAAGCAAGAGATCGGGCCGATGATGCGCCCAATCACGCCGGAACGGGACAAGGATGACCACAAACGGCACAAAGGCTGCGACAGATCGTTCCGTTGATCGATCACTTGATCGATCACTTGGGAACGCGGCCGCGCGCGTCGATTGGGTCGACTATGCCAAGGGCATCTGCATCGTCATGGTCGTGATGATGCATTCGGTGCTGGGGGTCGAGAAGGCCGCCGAGCAGACCGGCTTCATGCATTATGTCGTGATGTTCGCAAAACCGTTCCGGATGCCGGACTTTTTCCTGATCTCGGGCCTGTTCCTGTCGGTCGTGATCGATCGCGACTGGCGCACCTATCTCGATCGCAAGGTGATGCACTTCGCCTACTTCTACGTGCTGTGGGTGACGATCCAGTTCGGCTTCAAGGCGCCGTCGCTGGCCGCCGAGGCCGGCTGGGCTGCGGTCGGGCTGCAATATCTCGAGGCCTTCATCGAGCCGTTCGGCACGCTGTGGTTCATCTATCTGCTGCCGATCTTCTTCGTCGTCACCAAGCTCACGCGCAACATCCACCCGCTCGCGATCTGGCTGATCGCGGCAGCTCTGGAGAGCGCGCATGTCGTGACCGGCTGGACCGTGATCGACGAGTTCTGCGCCCGCTTCGTCTACTTCTTCACCGGCTATGTGCTCGCTGCCTACGTGTTCGCGCTGTCGGACCGCGCGCGGGCGCGACCCGCATTTGCGCTGCTCGGGCTTGGGCTCTGGGCGCTCGTCAATGGCGGCCTGGTTGCGCTCGATATCAGCGAATGGCCGGTCGTCTCGCTGGCGCTCGGCCTCGCCGGTGCCTGCGCGATCATCGTGACCGGCACGCTGCTGGCGCGCGCGCACTGGCTCGGCTTCCTGCGCTTCTGCGGCGAGCACTCGATCGTGATCTACCTCGCCTTCTTCCTGCCGATGGCCGCGACCCGCACCCTGCTGCTGCGGTTGGATGTCATCCACGACATCGGCTGGGTCGCGCTGATCGTGACCGCGGTCGGCGTCGCCGGCGCGCTCCTGATCTGGCGGCTGGCGCTGGCGGCCCGGGCCAATTTCCTGTTCGAGCGGCCCGATGCGTTCTGGATTGCCCCGAAAAAGGCAGCGCCCGCTCTGCAAGCGGCCGAATAGTGCCAAAAGTCACGGCCCGGATTGGTTCCGACAGGGGCAAATCCGGCCGTTCGAATTTCCGCACATTGAAATAACTGGCTTTTTGGACCCGAATGTTTCGTCGCCAGGGCCGCGACGAAACAATTCTCCCGGTCACGAAACCATTTTCCACTTTTCGCGCAGACATCCGGAAACGGGCGCTAACTAACAATTCTCCCAACGAACCGCCGCCCAACGGCGAACTGGGAGCCTGTCATGCCGAACGTCATCGCCATCAACTCTGCAGCCAAGAAGCACATCGACGCTGCACGCGCGACCTCGGATGAAACGCTGCTCGCGCATATCGCCAAGAATAACCGCACCTCGATGCACACGCTCTATGCCCGTCACAACGTCCGGGTTTACCGCTTCGTGCTCCGCATGGTGCGCGACACCACGATGGCCGAGGACCTGGTCAGCCAGGTGTTCCTGGACGTCTGGCGCACCGCGGCCCAGTTCGAGGGCCGCTCGCAGGTCTCGACCTGGTTGCTGTCGATCGCCCGCTTCAAGGCGCTGACCGCGCTGCGCCAGCGCCGGCATGAGGACATCGACCAGGACGACGTGCTGGAGATCGCCGACGGCGCCGATACACCGGAAACCTCGCTCGATCGCGCCACCACCAGCGAGATCCTGCGCGCCTGCGTGGCCAAGCTGTCGCCGGCCCACCGCGAGATCATCAATCTGGTCTACTACCATGAGAAGTCGGTCGAGGAGGCCGGCCAGATCATCGGTATCCCGCAGAGCACGGTGAAGACCCGCATGTTCTATGCCCGCAAGCAGCTCGCCGACCTCCTGAGGGGCGCCGGCGTGGACAGCGTCGCGGCCTAAAGTAAAGCAAATTCAATAATTTAGGAGGAGATCAAGCAACCCGGGCAATTGTCCACGAAGCCAAAAAAGTTCGGCGACGAAACAATTGAAACAATCGACGACATCACCCGGAAAAACGCGATCTCTATACCCATATCCAACGACGCAACCCCAACCCCAATTCACTGACCCAGGTTTCGATACCTCCTTAAGTTCTAACCTCCCAAGTAACCTCCAACGACCCGGCCGGGATGCCCCCCAGCCGGGTCGCTCTGTTTTTGGCGCGCGGTCGTGAGGCCGATCACAATTCGTCTCACACGGACGTGACGGCGCTTGGGATCGCTCGGCTGTAACGGCCCACGCCGTCCTCGCGAAGAACATCAGGTGTACCCGGCACGGCCCTCTGGCGCGCCGGGAGTTCTGATGGACGGACGACGATGCTCAGCCTTGCCCTCGCCCTGCTTGCCGGTGTCGCCACCGTCGCCGCTCCTTGCACCCTGCCGATGCTGCCGATCCTGCTTGGGGTATCGATAGGCCAGACCGGCAAGGCGCGGCCCGCGATGATCGCGCTCGGCTTCGTGATGTCATTCTCTGCGGTGGCGTTGCTGCTGAGCGCGATCACGCGCGCCTTCGACTTCGATCCGAACCTGCTGCGGACCGGCGCGGCGATCCTGCTTGCGGGCTTCGGTCTGTTGATGATCTGGCCGGCGCCGTTCGAATGGCTGTCGATCCGGCTGACCGGCGCCGCCGGCAGCCTCGGTCAAGCCGGGCCGTCGCCGAGCCTGTTCGGCGGCTTCGTGCTCGGCTCGACGCTCGGCCTGGTGTGGACGCCGTGCGCCGGTCCCGTGCTCGGGTCGATCCTGACCATCGTCGCGACCTCGAAGGACACGGCGTGGGCGAGCCTGCAGCTCGTCACCTACGCGATCGGCGCCGCCATCCCGATGCTTGCCATTGCCTATGGCGGGCAGGCCGTCACCACCCGCGTGCGCAGCATGGCGCGGATCGCGCCGCGGCTCCAACAGGGATTCGGCGTCGTGATCATCGCCTTCGCCGCGCTGTCCTACCTGCAATACGACACGCTGATCGTGGCGTGGCTGACCCAGTTCTATCCCAACGGCCAGATCGGCCTGTGAGCTCATAAGGAGAGATCGATGTCCCTGCGCTTGATTGCTGTATCCACCCTGGTGGCGGGCCTTGGCCTCGGCGGCGCCGTCATCCCCGGCCTCTGCACCGAGTCCAACGCGCCGGCCGTGCCCGTTCCGATGGCCACCGCGATGACCACCGCGCAGAGCCAGACCGCGCCCGAATTCGCCGGGATCAGCAACTGGTTCAATTCGCAGCCGCTCAAGCTCGCCGATCTGCGCGGCAAGGTCGTGCTGGTGGACTTCTGGACCTATGGCTGCGTCAACTGCGTCAACACGCTGCCGCACGTCACCCAACTTTATTCAAAGTACCGGGATCGCGGCCTCGTCGTGATCGGGGTCCACACGCCGGAATTCCCGTTCGAGCATTCGGCCTCCAACGTGCAGGCGGCGCTGAAGCGGCACGGCATCCTCTATCCCGTGGCCCAGGACAACAATTCGCAGACCTGGAACGCCTACGGCAACCAGTATTGGCCGGCGCAATACATCATCGACCAGAACGGCAAGATCGTGTTCCAGCACGCCGGCGAGGGCCAGTACGACGAGATCGACCGTACCGTCGCCCGGCTGCTCAACGCCAATAGCTGATTGGACAATCCGCCCTGTGTCGTCGTCACACCTGGCGTGGTAAGGTCCACGCCAGGTCGACGGCAGGTGGTGGATCATGTTCGAAGGCTGGGATGCGGTCGTACTCGCCCGCGCGCAATTCGCTTTCACGATGTCGTTCCACATCGTGTTTCCCGCATTCTCGATCGGGCTTGCGAGCTATCTCGCCGTGCTCGAAGCGCTGTGGCTGGCCACCGGGCGCGAGGTCTACATCAACCTGTTCAATTACTGGCTGAAGATCTTCGCGGTCGCGTTCGGCATGGGCGTGGTCTCGGGCATCGTGATGTCCTACCAGTTCGGCACCAACTGGTCGTCGTTTGCCGACAAGACCGGGCCGGTGATCGGCCCGATGATGGCCTATGAGGTCTTGACCGCGTTCTTCCTCGAGGCCGGCTTCCTCGGCGTCATGCTGTTCGGGCTGGAGCGCGTCGGCCCCAGGCTGCATTTCGTGGCGACGTTGATGGTCGCGATCGGCACGCTGATCTCGGCGTTCTGGATCCTGTCGGCCAATTCCTGGATGCAGACGCCGACTGGCCATGCCGTCAATGCCGACGGCCAGTTCGTCGCCGCCGACTGGCTGAAGGTGATCTTCAACCCGTCATTCCCCTATCGCCTCGTACACATGGTGCTGGCGGCGTATCTCACCACCTCGCTGGTGGTCGGCGGGGTCGGCGCCTGGCACCTGCTGCGCGACCAGCATCTGGCCGGCCCGCGCGTGATGTTCTCGATGGCGATGTGGATGGCGACCCTGGTGGCGCCGATCCAGATCCTCGCCGGCGACCAGCACGGCCTCAACACGCTGGAGCACCAGCCGGCCAAGGTGATGGCGATGGAAGGCCATTACCAAAGCCACAAGGACGGTGCGCCGCTGATCCTGTTCGGCTGGCCCGACCAGCGTGAGGCGAAGGTGAAATATGCGATCGAGGTGCCGAAACTGTCGTCGCTGATCCTGAAGCATTCGCTCGATGCACCGCTCGCCGGCCTGGACACGGTGCCGCGTGAAAACTGGCCGCCGGTGCCGATCACCTTCTGGTCGTTCCGCATCATGGTCGGGCTCGGCTTCCTGATCCTCGGGCTCGGCCTGTTCAGCCTGCTGATGCGCTGGCGCGGCATGATGTACCAGTCACAGCTGCTGCATCGCTTCGCGGTCCTGATGGGCCCGGCCGGCTTCATTGCGGTGCTCGCCGGCTGGATCACCACCGAGACCGGGCGGCAGCCGTTCACCGTCTACGGGCTGCTGCGCACCACCGATTCGGTATCGCCGCTGGCGGCGCCGGCGGTGGGCTCCTCGCTGATCGCCTTCATCATCGTCTATTTTGCCGTGTTCACCGCGGGCGTGATCTACATCCTGCGGCTGATGGCGCAGCCGCCGCATCCCGGCGAGCAGGGCCCGACAAAAGACCTTCCCGCCCGTGCGGCCGGCATCACGCCGGCGGCAGGTGCAGCCGTGGGAGGCGCGCAATGAGCATTCCCATCGACCTCGCCACGATCTGGGCCTTCATCATCGCCTTTGCCGTGTTCGTCTATGTCGTGATGGACGGCTTCGACCTCGGCCTCGGCATCCTGTTTCCGCTGTTCCCGCAAAAGACCGATCGCGACGTCATCATGAACACGGTGGCGCCGGTGTGGGACGGCAACGAGACCTGGCTGGTGCTCGGCGGCGGCGGCATGATGGCGGCGTTTCCGCTGGCCTATGCGGTGCTGATGCCGGCGCTCTACACGCCCATGATCGCGATGCTGCTCGGCCTCGTGTTCCGCGGCGTCGCCTTCGAATTCCGCTGGCGGACCCAGAAGGCGCGCAACAAATGGGACCTCGCCTTCGCCGGCGGCTCGCTGGTCGCGACGCTGGCGCAGGGCATCGCGCTCGGCGCCATCCTGCAGGGCATCCATGTCGAGGGACGCCACTATGCCGGTGGCTGGTGGGATTGGCTGACGCCGTTCAGCGTCCTGACCGGCATTGCGCTCGTGATCGGCTATGCGCTGCTAGGCGCGACCTGGCTGGTGATGAAGACCGAAGGCGAGCTGCGCGAGCGCGCCTATCATCTGAGCTGGATGTTGTTGGTCGCGATGCTGTGTGCGATCGGCGCCGTCAGCATCGCAACGCCGTTCCTGGCCGTGCAGTACACCCAGCGCTGGTTCGCCTGGCCCAACATCATCCTCACCGCGCCGGTCCCGATCGCGGTCGCCGCCGTCACCGCGCTCTTGCTGCGCGCCCTCAGCAACAAGAACGACCACCAGCCGTTCTTCCTGACGCTCGCCCTGTTCGCACTGTCCTATGCCGGGCTCGGCATCAGCATGTATCCGTACATCGTGCCGCAGAGCATCACGATCTGGCAGGCGGCGTCGCCGGCGAACAGCCAGATCTTCATGCTGTTCGGGGTCTCGATCCTGGTGCCGCTGATCCTCGGCTACACCGCCTGGGCCTATTGGGTGTTCCGCGGCAAGGTGCGCCCCGGCCACGGATACCATTGATGCCGTCACCGGGCCCGAATCAGCGGCCGCTTGGGCAGCGTCTGCTGTGGTTCGCAGCGCTCTGGCTCGGCGGCGTCGGCACTGTGACCCTGGTCTCTTTCGCGTTGCGACTCTGGATTGCGCCGAAATAACGCAGCCCACGCGGCGTGCCATCGCCCCAATGACAAAAAACAGAAGCATTACAGTGATATAGTGTGATGCCCGCCCTAAACTTGCCATCAAGCTGCCGCTGAGATTTGATGCCTACCGCGATTTGGGTGGAGCAACCATTGGCCGCGCGCCACAAGGAGAGCTTTGCATGACGAAACTTCGTCACCTGGTCTGGATGTTGATCGCCACGGGCGCACTCGTGCTGTCGACGTCGCAAGGCTTTGCCCAGAGCCGCCCGGATGCCGACGAGCCGGGGCTGGTCGCCGACGACAGCTACGAGCTCGATCCGGAATGGCAGAAGCAGGTCGTGTACTACCGGACCAACGAGGCGCCGGGCACCATCATCGTCTCCACCGCCGAACGCCATCTCTACCTCGTGCAAGGCAACGGCCGTGCGCTCCGCTACGGCATCGGCGTCGGCCGCGACGGCTTCACGTGGCAGGGGCTGGTGACCATCACCCGCAAGGCCGAGTGGCCGGATTGGACCCCGCCGCCGGAAATGATCGCCCGCCAGCCCTATCTGCCGCGCTTCATGGCGGGCGGCCCGGGCAATCCGCTCGGCGCGCGCGCGATGTATCTCGGCACCACGGTGTACCGCATCCACGGCACCAACCGGCCCGACACCATCGGCACCGCGATCTCATCCGGCTGCTTCCGCCTGGTCAATGCCGACGTCGCCGATCTCTACAACCGCGTTCCCGTCGGCACCAAGGTGATCATCCGGCAGAAGCCCGAACTGTAATCTCGACCCACCCGCCTTCGATATCCGACCTGTTTTTCCCCGATCATTCGCGAGAGAGAACCCATGCGTACATTTCGAGGCGGCCTGACGATCGGGCTCGCGGTCGCCGCGCTGGTTGCGGCCGCCGCCATCACCTATGAGCGTTACGACACCCGCACGCTGAAGCGCACCGTCCGCCGCGGCGACGTGCTGTGCGGCGTCAACAAGGGCCTGCCGGGCTTCTCGATCCCGGACGACAAGGGCAACTGGACCGGCTTCGACGTCGACTTCTGCCGCGCGGTGGCTTCGGCGATCTTCGACGATCCGTCGAAGGCGAAGTTCGTTCCGCTCGACGCCAGCGAACGCTTCAAGGAGCTGCAGAACCGCAAGGTCGACATCCTCTCGCGCAACTCCACCTGGAGCATGTCGCGCGAGACCAATTACGACCTCTATTTCCCGGCGGTCGCCTATTATGACGGCCAGGGCTTCATGCTGCCGCGCTCGCGCAACATCGATTCGGCGCTCGACCTGAACGGCAGCAAGGTCTGCGTGCAGGCCAACACCACGACGCAGCTCAACCTCGCCGACTATTTCCGTGCCAACAACATGAAGTACACGGAGATGAAGTTCGACAAGCTGGAGGATGTCGTGAAGGCCTATGACACCGGCCAGTGCGACACGCTGACGTCGGACGCCTCGCAGCTCTATGCGCTGCGGCTCAACCTCGCCAAGCCGAGCGACCACACCATCCTGGCCGACATCATCTCCAAGGAGCCGCTGGCGCCGGTGGTGCGCTTACGCGACGACGACTGGATGATGATCGTGAAGTGGACGCTCTACGCCATGATCAACGCCGAAGAACTCGGCATCACCTCGAAGAATATCGACGAGGCGCTGAAGTCGAAGAAGCCGGAAGTGATGCGGCTGGTCGGCACCGAGGGCTCCTATGGCGAGGATCTCGGCCTGACCAAGGACTGGGCCGTGCGCATCATCCGCCATGTCGGCAATTACGGCGAGGTCTACGACCGCAACGTCGGCGCCGATTCCAGGCTGAAGATTCCGCGCGGCATGAACCAGCTCTGGAACGCCGGCGGCGTCCAGTACGCGCCGCCGATCCGGTAAACGGCGCGTAGCCAGGCCACAGCCGCCACCACACACAACGCCGTCGTCCCTGCCTAGTGCGCAATTGCGCACTAGGCAGGGACGACAGCGAATATGCTGCACGGCTTCGGTGTCATCGCCCGCGAAGGCGGGTGATCCAGTACGCCGCGGCCCATCGGCTCAAGCACAACCGCCTCTGGAATACTGGATCGCCCGGTCGCGTCTACGCCAAGGCTTCGACGAGGCTTTCGCTTTCAGGCGCGCCGAAGCTTTAGCGGAGGCGGCGAGTCGGGCGATGACAGTGTGTTGCGTGGCGATGACGGTGAGTTGCGCGGCGGCGCCGGCGCCCTCGCTCAGTAGCCCTTGCCGCTCGCAAGCTGGTCGGTGTGGAAATTGCTGTCACCGAACAGCTCCTGGCAGACGCGGGCGCGCTTCATGAAGAAGCCGATGTCGAACTGGTCGGTCATGCCCATGCCGCCATGCATCTGCACACCTTCCTGGACGGCCAGCGTCGCGGTGGTGCCGGCGCGGGCCTTGGCGACCGAGACCGCATTGCCCGCCTTGCCCAGATCGGCATCCAGCGCCTGCAGCGCCTTGAGAACGGCGGCGCGGGTGATCTCGATATCGATGTAGAGCTCGGCGGCGCGGTGCTGCAGCGCCTGGAATTCGCCGATCGCCTTGCCGAACTGCTTGCGCTCCTTCAGATAGGCCACGGTGCGGCCGAACACCTCGTCGGAGAGACCGACCATTTCGGACGCGACCGCGCCACAGCCGATATTGAGCACGCCCTCGAGCAGCCCAAAGCCCTGATCGACTTCGCCGAGCACGCTGTCGGCATTGACCTCGACATTGTCGAACACGATGCGCGCCGCATTGTGCGAATCGACCATCGCAGTGCGCTCGACCGCGAGGCCCTTGGCCTTCGGATCGACCAGGAATAGGGTCAACCCGTTCCTGTCACCGCCGCTGCCGGCCGTGCGCGCCGCGACGACCAAGAGATCGGCGGTGTGGCCGTCGACGACGAAGGCCTTGTCGCCGGACAGCTTGAAGCCGTTGCCGGAACGCGTCGCCTGCAATTTCGTCTGCAGCGGGCGATGCTTCGCGCCCTCATCGACCGCGAGCGCCGCGAGCAGCGAGCCGTCGGCAATTTTGGGCAGATGCTGCGCCTTCTGCGCCTCGCTGCCGCCGCGCGACAGCGCCGAGGCCGCAAGCACCGAGGTCGCAAGGAACGGCGAGGGCATCAAGGTGCGGCCGATCTCCTCCATGACGATCCCGGCCTCGACGCAGCCGAGCCCGCTGCCGCCGAACTGGTCCGGCACCAACAGGCCGGAGAAGCCCATCTCGGCAAAGGTCTTCCAGAGCTCGCGCGAGAAGCCGGTGGAGTCCTTGCTGTCGCGCAAGGCGCGCAGATGCGCCACCGGCGCCTTGTCGCTGATGAGACCGCGCGTACTGTCGCGCAGCATGGATTGTTCTTCGGTGAGGACGAGGGCCATAGGGAATCCGATCTAACGTTCGAAGCTAATATGTCTAAGTTCGTCATTCCGGGATGGCCCGAAGGGCCAGGCCCGGAATCCATAACCACGATCGGGGTTATGGATTCCGGGCTCGCGACTGCGTCGCGCCCCGGAATGACGGGGTGGTGAAACGGTGCCTCACGCCCCCGGCAGATCGAGGATGCGCTTGGCGACGATGCCGAGCATCACCTCCGAGGTGCCGCCCTCGATCGAGTTGGCCTTGGTGCGCAACCAGGCGCGCGGACGGGCGCCGCCCCTGGAGCGGTCGCTCTCCCATTCCAGCGCGTCGATGCCGCCCGCCGACATCAGGATCTCGTAGCGGCGCTTGTTGAGCTCGGTGCCGTAATATTTCATCGCCGACGAGAACGCCGGATGCGACTGGCCCGCCTTGGCGAGATCGACCGCGCGCTCCGCCGCAGCAGCAAGCGCGGCCTCGTCGACCTCGAAGCTCGCGATCTGGCTGCGCAGCTGGGCGTCGTCGAGCTTGCCTTGCGCGTCCGCGCCGACCGAGTCCGCCGCGATCTGGCCGAGCGGACGGCCGACGCCGCGCTCGCCCATGCCCGAGATCATCGCACGCTCATGCTGCAGCAGGTATTTCGCGACATCCCAGCCGCGATTGACGGTGCCCACGACATGCGACTTCGGCACGCGGACATTATCGAAGAAGGTTTCGCAGAACGGCGAATAGCCGGAGATCAGCAGGATCGGTTTCGTGGACACGCCCTTCGAGGTCATGTCGAAGAGAATAAAACTGATGCCGTCGTGCTTCTTGGCCGCGGGATCGGTGCGCACCAGGCAGAAGATCCAGTCGGCATAGTTGGCGTAGGAGGTCCAGATCTTCTGGCCGTTGATGATGTAGTCGTCGCCGTCGCCGACCGCGCGGGTCTGCAGCGAGGCGAGGTCGGAGCCGGCGTTCGGCTCGGAATAGCCCTGGCACCAGCGGATCAGGCCCGCGGTGATCTTCGGCAGATGCTCCTTCTTCTGCTCCTCGGTGCCGTATTGCAGCAGCGCCGGTCCGAGCATCGAGATGCCGAACGAGGTCAGCGGCTGGCGCGCGCCGATCGCCGCCATCTCCTGGCGCACGATCTTGGCTTCCTCGCCGTCGAGGCCGCCGCCGCCATATTGCTTCGGCCAATGCGGCACGGTCCAACCCTTGTCGCGCATCCGCTCGAACCAGACCCGCTGCGCGTCCGACGAGAATTTCGCGTTGCGGCCACCCCAGAAGGTGTCGCCGTCGGAGGTCATCGGTTTGCGCATCTCCGCCGGGCAGTTCTGCTCCAGCCAGGCGCGGGTCTCGGCGCGGAATTTCTCGAGGTCAGCCATGGTGCGTTTCCAGTCAAAATCGTCGAATTGGAATCGACCTTAGCCCTGCGCGGCCGCCGAGTTCAATATGCCTCGCAGCCGCGCCATGCTCTGGCGTCGCTACTCACCTTGCGCGATCGGGTGTATCGCCGAAGTGGGGTAACGATTGAAAAACAAGAGGAAACGGACATGCGGCTGAAGCTGCTTTCGCCTAGCGAAATGAACCCCGCCCAGAAAGAAACCTACGACGAGTCGATCTCCGGCAAGCGCGGCGCGCCACCGGCGCCGATGATGGCCTGGCTGAACAGCCCGGAGATGGCGCGGCATGCCACGCGGCTCGGCGAGGTGCTGCGCTTCGACACGGTCTTCCCGCCGAAGCTGTCGGAGATCGCGATCCTCGTCACCGCCCGGCACTGGACCGCGCATTACGAATGGTATGCCCACAAGCGCCTCGCGCTGAAGGGCGGCCTCGATCCGAAGATCATCGAGGACATTCGGGTGCGCCGGACTCCGACTTTTGACGATCCCAAGGCCAAGATGATCTACGACGTCGCCAAGGCGCTGCACGAAGGTCATGGCCTGCCGAAGGGACTGTATGACGAGGCGGTCGAGGTGCTGAGCCTGCGCGGGCTGGTCGAGGTGATCGGCCTCTGCGGCTACTACACCATGGTGTCGATGACGCTGAACACGTTCGATTTCCAGCTGCCGGGCGGCGAGTTGTCGGAGCTCTGCTAAAGCGCGATGAGATCAAGTTGAAACGTCATCGCGCTTTAGCTTCTTGTTTGAGCATGATCTTTTCGGAAAACCGCTTCACACTTTTCCGGATCATGCTCTAGGCTCAGCCGGCCGTGGCGCCGTTCGGAAACGCTGGGTTTCAGGATGGATTGCTCCGGCCCCGGCAAATCCGGACTATATCAGGCGGCGAAGCCTTGCCCCTGACGGCACGGCGTTGATGCCAACGGAGCCAGCTCATGCCGGAAAATCCCCCCATCATCGCGGGCACGCGGATCGGGCATGTCCACCTCAAGGTCGCCGATCTCGAGCGGGCGCTCGGCTTCTATTGCGGCGTGCTCGGCTTCGAGTTGCAGCAGCGCTTAGGGACCGATGCGGCTTTCATCTCGGCCGGCGGCTATCACCACCACATCGGCCTCAACACCTGGGAGAGCAAGGGCGGCCATCCGCCGCCGCCAGGCACCACCGGCCTGTTCCACACCGCCATCCTGTATCCGACCCGCCCGGCGCTCGCCGACGCGCTGCATCGCGTGCTGTCGGCCGGCATCCAGCTCGACGGCGCCAGCGACCACGGTGTCAGCCAGGCGCTCTATTTGCGCGATCCCGACGAGAACGGCGTCGAGCTCTATTGGGACCGCCCCGAGGCCGAATGGCCGCGCAGCGCGGATGGCAAGCTTTCGATGTTCACGCGGCGGCTGGACCTGGAGGATCTGCTGAAGCAGCGGGCGGTGTAATTCCGCAAGGCGGATTGTAGCCCGGATGAAGCGGAGCGAAATCCGGGGCTCGCTCCACGACGCGATACTGCCCCCGGATTACGCTTCGCTCCATCCGGGCTACAAATTTGTCAGACTGACGAGCCAGCCGACCGCGTAGAGCCCAACGCCGAACACCGCATGCGTCAGGAGGCTCTGCAGCCGCGCGGCCCATGGATGCGGCGTTCGGCTTGCGGCAAAGCCGGCGCCCATCGCCGGCTGCATCACCAGGAACGGCGCGGCCACGCTGGCGATCCCGACCATCAGGGCCGGAGCGATGCTGGGGTGCCGCACCCAATCAAGGCCGAAGACCGCAAGCAGCACGCCGGCAAAGCCGATCCCGATCAGGTAATGCGCCGCCCATCCGATCACCCGTTCGCCCGAGACCTGAGGCGACGCGGCGATGCGGTCGTGGCGCAGGCGCCCGGATGCGAGATGGCCGAGCCAGCGGCCGACCAGGGCATAGTCCAACGGCGGCATGCCGAGCAGGCGCTTGCGGACCCATCCCCAACTATCCATCACGACCGTCGCGCCGGTGCCGATCAGCACCGCGCGCGCCAGAAAGTCCACGGCGTCAGCCATGCGCGGCCTCCGCCGGTGCGCGTGCTGTGACCATCCAGCAGGCCGCGGTGAAGCGAATTTCATTGCCGTGGATGTAGCGATCGAAGGCGCCGCGCACGGCCTCGATCACCTGGGTGCGACGCGGCTCCTCCATCCCCTGCAACATCGTGCCGACCGGGCCGAGCCAGCTCACATAACGGGTCAGCTCCGATGCCGGAAAGCGCAAGGCGACATCGACCGGCTCGATCGCGATCGCGCCCCAGCCGCTGTCCTCCAGGATGCGCACGACCCGCTCCCGGTCGGCGAAGCCGAACTGCCCCGGCGCATCGGGACGCCGCGCCGGAAGATCCGGCAGCAGCGGCTTTGCCGCCCGCTCCGCCGTCGTCATGAATGGGTTCTCAACCGCACCGCGCCACGCGATGAAGCGGAGCGCAGCATCTGGCCGGGCCGCGCGGCGCAGATTGGCGAAGGCCTGCACCGGATCGGCAAAGAACATCACGCCGAGACGCGAGATGATCATGTCGAAGCGCGCCGGCGCAAGGCCATGGGTCTGCGCGTCGGCGCGGATGAAGTCGGTAGATAGCCCTTCCCGCTCCGCGCGGTCACGCGCCGCCGCGATCATCGGTTCGGAGATGTCGATGCCGGTGCAATGCCCCCGCGGTCCGAGGGCTTGCGCAATGGCGAATGTCGTGGCGCCCGTGCCGCAGCCGATATCCAGCACATAGCCGGCCGCGACGTCGACCACCGCCCGAACGAGCAGCTCCTCAAGCGGCTTGAACATCCCCTCCAGCACGTCGCGGGTCTCGACCCAGGCGCGTCCGGCAGCGCCGTTCCAGAGTTTGGCCTGCTCGTCCTCGGCCTGCGGTGCGATACTCATGATCTCGTCCTTTTGCGAATTGCCTGTCCTGATGCTTGCCTTCGGCAAGCGCCTGGCGGCACACTGCCAGTTCAAGTGAACTTGAGGTCAAGGCCATGCGGGACATCGACATCGCGGAGGTGGCGCAACTGTCGGGCGTTCGCGCCTCGACCTTGCGCTTCTACGAGGAAAAGGGACTGATCGCCTCGCATGGACGGCGCGGGCTGCGCCGGCTGTTCGATCCGGCCGTGCTGGACCGGCTGGCGCTGATCGCGCTCGGGCGCGCCTCCGGCTTCTCGCTCGACGAGATCGCGAGAATGTTCGCGCCCGACGGACGGCCGCGCATCGACCGGAAATTGCTGGCAGCCAAGGCCGACGACCTCGACCGCACCATCCGCCGGCTCAACGCGATGCGCGACGGCCTGCGCCACGCCGCCGTCTGTCCCGCGCCGAGCCATATGGAATGCCCGACCTTCCGCCGCCTGCTGCGGGTCGCCGCGGCCGGGAAGATCGGCGAGAAGAAGAAGGCGAGGAAGGCGCCGCGCAAGTCGAGATCGTAGCCCGGATGAAGCGCAGCGAAATCCGGGGAGTCCCTCCGCGGGTCGACCTGCCCCGGATTACGCTTCGCTCCATCCGGGCTACAGTCTTCCGCGGGTCATGATCGCCGCCGCCGCGATCAGCTCCAGGCCGATGCAGCCGTAGAACGGCAGCGTGTAGCTGCCCGAGAGGTCGTGCAGCAGCCCGATCACGCCGGGGCCGAACGCATAGGTGATCTGGTTGATCGCGGTGATCAGGCTGACCAGCACGCCGAACGCGCGCGGGTCGAACTCACGCTGCACGATCAGCGCCGGCAGCGTGATCAGATTGCCGACCGAGAAACCGAACAGCGCGCAGGCGGCAATCTGCGCGATGTCGTTGTGCACATTGATGATGATGACGAGCGCGATCGCCTGGCTGACAAAGGACAGCGCCGACGCCAGCCGCTGGTTGAGCCGGTCGATCACGAAGGAGAAGGAAACGCGGCCGACCACCGCCATCGCGGTCAACAGCGCCATCGCCACCGTGGCGCGCTCGCGGCCGATCACCTGATCGAGGTAGGCGATCAGGTGAACGATGAAGCCGACCTGGGCGAACAGCACCAGCGCGAAGGCAATCGAGACCGAGAGGAAACGGATGTCGCGCAGGGCCCGGGCGCGCACCTGGGTCGCCGACGGCGCATCGGCCGCCGCTGACGTCACTGCGTGCAGATGCACCGGCGGCCGCCCGACGAAGATCAGGATGACAGGCACCATCACCACGACGAGCGCCACCGCGGCCGCGATCATCGCACCGGAGAAGCCGAAAGCGCCGATCCCCGCCACCAGCAGCGGCACGCCGACGATGCCGCCGAAGCTCGCGCCGTTCAGCGCCAGGCTGATCGCCATGCCGCGCTTCTTGTCGAACCAGAGGCCGAGCGTGTTGGTGATGATGCCGAGGCTGGTGCCGGCCCAGCCGAACGCCAATAGCGCATCGGCGAGATAGAGCTGCCAGGGCTCGCGCACCTCGCCGATCGCAACACCAGCGACCGCCATCGCGAGGGTACCCGCGATCAGGCAGCTGCGCGCACCGAACGCCTTGATCGCCTCGCTGACAAAGGCCACCAGCGCGGCGCCGAACAGATAGAAGAAGGTGGTGCCCGACGAGATCAGCGACGCCGGCCAGCCGTGCAGCCGCTGCAGCTCGGCGACATAGACGCTCTGTCCGTAGAAGCCCAAACCCCAGCCGAAGGTCGCGAGCAGGAAGCAGACGACGACGATGCGCCAGCCCTCATAGCCGAGCGCGGATTCGTCATGCAGCGTGGGTGATGATGCGTCCATTTCTTGCTCTTGCTTCTCACATCGTCAGGACCGGATTAATCCGTTCCCACGATGTGAGCAGCCTTGCAAGCCGGTCATTTCGAAACCGGTCGAAGTGTCAGCAATTGGCAGCAGGGATCAAAGACTGAGATCCGGGATCTCTTCCACCGCACGCAATTTCGCCCGTCGCTTGGCGAATGACGCCAGCGACAGCACGGCAAGCCCGAGCAGCACCGGCGGAAACACCACCATGTTGACGGCGTTCCAGCCGTAATGCGCGAGCAGCTGGCCCGACGAGAACGAGCCGATCGCCATCATGCCGAACACGAGGAAATCGTTGAACGCCTGCACCTTGTTGCGCTCCTGCGGCCGGTGCGTCTCCAGCACCAGCGCGGAGGCGCCGACGAATGCGAAGTTCCAACCGATGCCGAGCACGAGCAGCGTCGCCCAGAAATGCGGTGCCGTGATGCCTGACAACCCGATCATCGCGGCGACAGCCTCGAGCGCCAGCCCGAGCGCGACGATGACGGGCGCACCGAACCGGGCGATCAGCGAGCCCGTGAAGAAGCTCGGGCCGTACATCGCCACGATGTGCCACTGGATGCCGAAATTGGAATCGCTGACCGACAATCCGCACATCTTCATGGCGAGCGGCGCCGAGGTCATTACCAGATTCATCATCGGATAGGCGATCACGCCGCACAGCGCGGCGGCGATGAAGCGCGGTTGCCTCGCGATCTCGCGCAGGGGGCGGCCGCCGTGCAGATCCGCCGCGGCGGGCTTCGGCGCGTCGACACCCGACAGCACCGCCATCGCCACCAGCGCGACCAGCGCCTGCATCACGAAGGAGAACGCGAACAGATAAGGCGGCCAGATGTCCATGGTCCATTGCACGAGCTGCGGCCCGAGCACGCCGGCGAATACACCGCCGGCCATCACCCACGACACCGCCTTGGGCCGGAACGCAACACTGGCGCCGTCGGCGGCGGCAAAGCGATAGGACTGCGCGACGGCACCGTAGAGGCCGCCGAGGAAGGTCGCGCCGCAGAACAGCCAGAACGACGAGTGCAGGATCGCCCAGGCGCCGAGCGCACCGGTGAGCGTGCCGCAGAAGGTGCCGACGATGAAGGCGACCCGCCTGCCATAGGCGCGCGAGATCGCGCCGGTCGGCAGCGTGCCTGCGGCAAGCCCCAGCACATACATCGAGAGCGGCACCGTCGCGAGCGAGATGTCGGGCGCCAGCGACGCACCGACGATCGAGCCGGTGGCGAAGATCACGGCCGAATTGGCGCCGGTCAGCGCCTGCGCCGCCGCAAGCCGCCACACATTGCTGCGCGCCCGCGCATCATCGCTCGCCTCATCCGCAGCCGTCACGTCGATCATCTGAAGTCCCGCCTCGAAGCCCCGGCGGGAGCCTCCAATCGCGCGCACTATGGAGAGCGGTCGCAGGCCGATCAACCGGCGCAAACGGACGTACGCCATGCGGGAGGCGCACGAGGGTTAGCCCTGCTCTCACGCGCTATCGCAGGCCCGCACTCTATTATTCCCGTCATCCTGAGGTGCGAGCGCAGCGAGCCTCGAAGGATGCACGGCCCCGCTGGTGGCCGTCGACCCTTCGAGACGGCCGCTGCGCGGCCTCCTCAGGGTGACGGTAAGAAAGTTTGTCGCTCGATGATCAATAGCCTACCGCGCAGGCTTCTTGCCCGGCCGCTTCTCGGCGCGCAGCGCGCCGGTCTTGTGAACCTTGGAGCGCGGCGCGATCGGGGCGCCGCGCGGATAGCCGCCCGGCCATTCGAGCGCGAGCGAGCTCGCAAAGCCGAAGAAGCTCGAACGGCTCATACCGAGCTCGGCGGCGCGCTTGTCGATGCGCGCGATCAGGCTCTTCGGCAGATAGACGTTCACCCGCTCGGACGGATCGGGCGGGTCGACGCCGACCATGAAGAAGGCGGCGACGTCGGAGCCCTTGGGCGGCACGATCCGCTCGATCGGCGTCGGCTCCGGCAGCGCGCGGCCCTGCTCGACCCAGCCGTCCACCGCCTGCGCCAGCGCATGCTCGGCACGCTCGATCGCCTCTTCCTGCGACTTGCCGCCGGCGACGCAGCCGGGAAAGTCCGGAAACCACGCCCCGAACGCGCCGCGCGGCCCGCGCTCCAGCACGGCCGGATAAAGCCGTCTCTTCATTCTGGCCTCCGTCGTTGGAGTATGCTATTTCACACACCTCGGTGTGTCAAATGACACAACACGCGATCGCAGGAGAGCGCGGCAATGGACCCGCAAGCCGAACTTCGCATCGTACGTGCCGCCTACGCCAGGCAGATCATGGCCGCCGCCAACATCGTCGATGCGCGGGTGATGGAGGCCTTCGCCGCCATTCCGCGCGAGGACTATGTCGGCCCGGGACCATGGATGATACTGCGATGGTGGACCCGCGACTATGTGCCAACGCCGGATGCCGATCCGGTCTATCTCTACACCAACGATCTGGTCGCTTTGCTGCCCGAGCGGCGCCTCAACAACGGCCAGCCGTCGCTGCACGCTCATCTCATGCACCAGGCCGCGCCCGCGGCCGGCGAGCATGTGGTGCATATCGGAACGGGCACGGGCTACTACACGGCGCTCCTCGCGCATCTGGCCGGACCGACCGGCCGCGTCACCGGCATCGAATACGACCCGGAGCTTGCCGCGCGCGCCCGCGCCAATCTCGCCCCCTATCCGAATGTCGAGATCATCGAGGGGGACGGCACGCGCGCATCGTTCGATCCAGCCGACGTGATCTACGTCAATGCCGGCTGCACCCGGCCGGCCGCGCGATGGCTCGACGGGCTTGCCGACGGCGGCCGCCTGATCCTGCCGCTGACATCGGATGAAGGATTCAAGGGCGGTGCGCCGGAGCAGATCGCGCGCTCCGGCGCGGTGTTCCGTGTCCGGCGCGAGGGCGCACAGTATCAAGCCACCTGGATCTCACCGGTCGCGATCATTCCCTGCGACGGTGGCCGCGACGAGGCGTCGGAAAAGCTGTTGGCCGAAGCCTTCGCGCGCGGCGGTTGGCAGAAGGTGACGCGGCTTTATCGCGATGCCGAGATTCCCGACGGACGCTGCTGGCTGCGCGGCGTCGGTTGGTGCCTGGCCTGGGACTGAGCCTCGCAACGCGCGTTAGCCGATCGGTCCGCGCAAAGCGCGGCCCGAGGATGGGCTCCTCGTCGCGCGCCGCTTTTCGCCATACCCGGGCAGGCGTCCGGTCCAGAAGGCTTTCAGCGCATCGGCCAGATCGCGCGGATTGTCTTCCTGAACATTGTGGCCCGCGCCCGCGATGCTGACGCACCGCCCCTCGCGGAAGCGCGCGGTGAATTCCTGGGCCGCATCTTCGCTGACGATGAGGCTTTCACCGCCGCGCGCCAGGAGAAACGGGACGGCGATATCCTGTACGCGTGCCTCGAAACCGGCGAGATGCTCCAGGATGGCCGCATAATCCGCCGGACGGCGCTGGTCGCGCTTCCACGTCAGGCGCCCGTCACGACCGCGCTTCAACAGGGCTCGCATCCGGTAACGAAGGCGTTCCGGATCGCTCCGCGGGCTCACCGCAAGCGCCATCTCGACCACATCGTCCACCGTCGCGGCACCGGGAAAATCCGCGATGAAGGCGCGCATCCGTGCCGTTGCGGCAAACACCGGCCGCGAGATCACATCGATCATCGCAAGGCTTTCGGTACGCTCCGGGTAGCACAGCGCAAATTCGCATCCGACCGTTCCACCGAGCGACATGCCGGCAATGTGTGCGCGCTCGATCTGCAGGCCGTCGAGGACCGCAACGAGATCCTTCGCATAACTCTCGATGGTGTAAGTGTCAGTCCAGTCGCTGGCGCCGTGACCGCGCATGTCCAGCGCAAGCAGGCGGAAATCGTCCCGTAACGCCACGGCGACATAGTCCCAGGTTTGGGCGGTGAGCGCGCCACCGTGCAGCAACACGGCCGGAGGTCCTTCGCCGCCCCAATCGAGCAGATGGATGTTCGGTCCATACGGCACGCGAAGCTTCCGCGAACGCGGTGGCGTGAGGTCGGTTGCGGCGATCCCGAGCCGATCGACTATTGTCGCCAGCGCCTCGGGATGCCATTCGTCCATGACCAATCCTCTTACTTAGGATACCCTAAGTAAGACTCACGAGATGCGGGAAGTCAATGGCCACGCGACAACGACGAACGCCGCAAGCGGCGAAGTTCGCGATCCTGGATGCCGCGGAACGGCGACTGCACGATGAGGGCCCCGAGGGCGTGCGCATCCAGCGCATCGCCGCCGATCTCGGCATGACCGATGCGGCCATCCATTACCACTTCGGCACAAGGGAAGCCCTGATGGACGCGCTCCTGCGCCGCATCGGCCGCCGACTGGTGGACGATATCGCGACGACCATCGAGTCCTGGGCGCCCGACGAGATCGACGTCGCTGCCCTCAGCCGCCTCTTTCAGCGCGCCTACGCGGACGAACGGGCCGCAAGGCTCGCGGTCTGGCTCAGCTTGGCCGGATGGCGACCAACGGGATCCGGCATGTTCAAGCCGCTGGTGGAACGGGTTCATCGGGCGCGGATCGAGGCCGCGCGCAAAGCCAAACGGCCCACGCCGAGGCTTTCTGACACGCAGTACGCCATCGCACTCCTGAGTGCGGCCCACATGCAAGCCGCATTGGCAGGCGACGCCTTGCTGGCCAGCGTCGCCGAGGACTCCAAAGGTCTCGACAATCGCGACTTCCTCAGTTTCTCGGTCGAATTGATCGCGCGTCGCCTCGCAGAAGCGTAATCAACCCCGCGCGCGCGGCTATCGCCGCACAAACATCAGGATCATGTTGTTGGCCGGCAACTCGAACGTCGCGGCCAGCTTCAGCCCGACGCTCTCCGCAAGCGTCTCGAGATCGGCGATGTCGCGGACGCCCCATTCGGCGTCGCGTTCGCGCAACGAGGTGTCAAACACGGCGTTGCTGAGCGCGGTGTGCTTGCCGCCGCGCTTGAACGGGCCGTAGAGGAACAGCCGACCGTCGGCGCGCAGATGCCGCGCGGCGCCGGCGAACAGGCCCTCGGCGACGCGCCACGGCGCGATGTGGATCACATTGGCGCAGAAGATCGCGAGCAGTTTGTCCGGACCTTTGCCGTCCGCTGGCGCCGGCGACCAGGCAGGGTCTGACAAATCGATCGGCTGCGGCGGCTGGATGTTGGCAAGGCCGGCATGCGCGCGCCAGGCTTCGATGCTGCGCAGGTGCGCGGCATGGAGGTCGCTCGGCCACCAAATGATGTCGGGCGTCTGGCCGGCGAAATAAACGACATGCTGGCCGGTACCGCTGCCGGCTTCCAGCACGTCGCCGGATCGGCCGGCAAGGTAATCCTTCAGGACCGCCCAGATCGGCTGGTGATTGCGGTGGAATGCCGCCGCGTCGAGCCGCCCATCCGCCTCGACCGGCCTGCCGTCCTTGCCGAACTCCACCACAAACTCCGCCACTACGCTTCTCCTGTTAGCCGAAAGTAGACCGCGCCGCTGCAGCCGGCAAAAGCGGAACTAGCATCGCGAAACTGCCCAACCCGTCCTCCTGAGGAGCGTGTAGCGCGTCTCGAAGGATTCACGGCCCCGATGGTGGCCGTCGACCCTTGGAGACGCCGCAAGAGCGCGCTCCTCCAGCGACAACGGCAAAGCCGTTGCGCGGGGATGACGGGTCTAATCTCGTCTGTGCTGACCACCTCTCTGGCATTAACCCCGTCGCAACGCGCCTATTCTCCGAGTTGCCAGCCGATGGCCTTTGTGCTTTCCACTCTTTATATTGCGATGGGATCATCGAGATTGAAGCCCGGGAAACGTCCTTGATCGCCACTTTCTTCAAGCCAGCCCTCGTCCTGGCGCTGCTGGCGGGTACCGCCATGGCCGCGCCCGCGCAGGCCCAGTCCGCCGCCGAGGGCCAGAAGCTCGCCTTCGACCGCGGCAAGGGCAATTGCCTGACCTGCCATGTCATCAAGGGCGGCGAGCTGCCCGGCACGATCGGCCCCGAATTGACCGGCCTCAAGGCGAAGTACAACCGCGACGAGCTGATCGCGATCGTGACCGACGAGACCAAGCGCAACCCGCAGACGGTGATGCCGCCGTTCGGCCGAAACCGGATTTTGAGCGAGAAGGAAATCGGCGCGGTGGTGGACTTCCTGCAGACGCTGTGACGCGGCGACATCAGCTTGAGGAGATTCTTTCGATGAACATCACGACCAGCGAATTTTCCGGAACGCGCCGCCTGGTGTTGAAGGGCGCGGGCGTCGCCGCGCTGATCGGCCTGGGCGTCATTCCGTTCGACGTGCCGCAGGCGCTCGCCGCCGCCAACGACAAATATCCGGAAGAGGCGTTCAAGCAGAAGAACGAGGCCGATGCGATCAAGGCGCTCTACGGCAAGACCGCCGAGCCCTCGGACAAGGTCAAGATGGACGCACCCGAGATCGCCGAGAACGGCGCTGTCGTGCCGATCTCCGCCACCACGACGCTAGCCGACGTCACCTCGATCTCGTTCCTGGTCAGCGAGAACCCGATCTCGCTGATCGCGACGTACAGGATTCCGGCCGGCACGCTGCCGAGCGTCGCCAACCGCATCAAGATGGCCAAGACCAGCAACGTCACCGTGATTGTCGAGGCCGGCGGCAAGCTCTACAGCGCCCAAAAGGAAATCAAGGTCACCGTCGGCGGCTGCGGCGGCTGAGCTCAATCAAGGGATAAACCAGATGGCATCGAGCATTCGCGTGCGCGCCACGTCAAACGGCGACACCACCGAGGTGCAGGCGCTGATCCAGCATCCGATGGATTCCGGCTTCGTCAAGGACGCCAAGGGCGAGATCATCCCGCCGCATTTCATCCAGGTGCTGACCTTCGAGTATGACGGCAAGCCGGTGTTCGTCGCCGACTGGGGCGGCGGCGTCTCCAAGGATCCCTATGTCAAGTTCGCCTTCAAGGGCGGCAAGAAGGGCGACGACCTGAAGGTCAGCTGGACTGACAACAAGGGCGCGACCGACACCACCACGGCGAAGATTCAATGACGCGGCGCTTCGCAATCCGCGCAGCAATCGCGGCGCTGGCGCTCGGTATGCTGGCGCCGGCCGCGCACGCAGCCGGCGCCGTCGATCCCGCCGCCGACAAGGCCGCCTTCCAGAAATTCTTCACCAACAAATTCCCCAAGCTGAAGCCCGAGGATTTCGTCAACGGTCCCTATTCGATGAATGAGGACCTGCACAAGCAGTGGGAAGAGAAGGAGCAGTTTCCGCCCTACGAGTTCTCGCTCGAGGCCGGCAAGGAAATGTTCTCGACGCCGTTCAAGAACGGCAAGACCTACGCCGACTGCTTCCCGAACCAGGGCATCGGCATCCGCCAGAACTATCCATATTTCGACGAGAAGGAAGGCAAGGTCGTCACGCTCGAGCTCGCGCTCAACCGTTGCCGCGAGGCCAATGGCGAGGCGCCGTTCTCCTATGTGAAGGACGACATGGCGGCGCTCACCGCCTACATGGCCTTCACCTCGCGCGGCAAGCCGATGGACATCAAGATCCCGGACGATCCGCGCGCGCTGGAGGCCTATCAGAAGGGCAAGGAGTATTTCTACACCCGCCGCGGCCAACTCAATTTCTCCTGCGCCACCTGCCACATCCAGAGCCCGGGCGAGCGGATCCGCGCCGAGGTGTTGGCGCCGGCGCTCGGCATCCTGAACGCGATGCCGATCTACCGCTCGGAATGGTCAGGCATGGGCACCACCAGCCGCCGCTTCACCACCTGCAACAGCCAGATCCGCGGCGTGCCGCTCAATCCGCAGGACGACGAGTACCGCAACCTCGAATATTACCTGTCCTATGTCAGCAATGGCCTGCCGATCTCGGGGCCGGGAGCAAGGCCATGAGCGCGGCGATGAGAGCCATCTTCGCGGCGTCGGCCCTGCTGATCGCAACGGTGACCACAGCCCTCGCCGCCTCCGAAGCCGACTACAAGGCGGCCTACGCCGCGGCTGAAGCCGCCAACAAGGAAGCAGGCCTGCTGCGCAACCAGTGGACCACGACAGCCTCGACGCTATCCGCCGCAAAAAAGGCCGGTGAGGCTGGTGATTTCGACACCGCAGTCGCCCAGGCTAAGGAGGCCGAGGCGCTGGCAAAGGCATCGATCTTCCAGGCCACCAGCGAAAAGGAACGCTGGAAAGACATGGAAGTTCGCTAAAGGCGCGCAGGCCACGGGGGCCGCGCGGAGAGAGTGATGATCATCCGCCGCCGGGATTTCCTGAAAGCTTCGGCCGCCGCGACGTTTGCGGCCGGCCTGCCCCGCCTCGCGCGCAGCGCCGATACCGCCAGCGTCTACGACTTCGAACGCTTCGGCAACGCCCGCATCCTGCACATGACCGACACCCATGCGCAGCTGAAGCCGGTGTTCTTCCGCGAGCCCGGCGTCAATATCGGCGTCGGCGCGATGGCCGGCCAGCCGCCGCACCTGGTCGGCAAGGCATTCCTCGACCGTTTCGGCATCCGGCCCGACAGCGCCGATGCCTATGCCTACACCTGCGTCGAGTTCGAGAAGGCCGCCGTCCGCTTCGGCCGGCTCGGCGGCTTTGCCCATCTGAAGACGCTGATCGACAAGCTGCGCGCCGATGTCGGCGAAAAGCGCTCGATCCTGCTCGACGGCGGCGACCTCTGGCAGGGCACCGGACTCGCCAATGCCATGAACGGCGCCGACATGGTGGAGGCCGCGAACCTGCTCGGCATCGAGGCGATGACCGGGCATTGGGAATTCACCTATGGCGAAGAGGTGCTGCGCGACAATCTCTCGCGCTTCAAGGGCGAGTTTTTGGCGCAGAACGTGTTCCTGACCGAGGAAGCCGCGTTCAACGACGCCAAGGCGTTCGATCCGGCCTCCGGGCGGGTGTTCAAGCCGTCCACGATCAAGGAGATCGGCGGCCATCGTGTTGCGATCATCGGCCAGGCCTTCCCCTATGTGCCGATCGCGCATCCCAAGCGCTTCACGCCGGACTGGAAGTTCGGCATCCGCGACGAGGAGCTGCAAAAACTCGTCGACGGCCATCGCAACAACGACAAGGTCGAGGCGGTGATCCTGCTGTCGCATAACGGCATGGACGTCGACCTCAAGCTCGCCAGCCGCGTCACCGGCATCGACGTCATCCTCGGCGGCCACACCCATGACGCGATCCCGATCCCGATCACGGTGACCAATGCCGGCGGCGTCACGCTGGTCACCAATGCCGGCTCCAACGGCAAGTTCATCGGCGTGCTCGATCTCGAACTCGCCAAGGGCAAGGTCGCCAATGTCCGCTACCGCCTGCTGCCGGTGTTCGCCGAGCTCCTGAAGCCCGATCCGGCGATGCAGACGCTGATCGACAAGATGCGCGATCCGCATGCCGACGAATGGAGCGACAAGCTCGGCACGGCCGATCGCCTGCTCTACCGGCGCGGCAATTTCACCGGCACCGTCGACCAGCTGATCTGCGATGCGCTGCTGAACGAGCTCAACGCCGAGATCGCGCTGTCGCCGGGCTTCCGCTGGGGCCTCACCACGCTCGCCGGCCAGCCGCTGACCATGGAGGACGTGCTGTCAGAAACCGCGATCACCTATCCCGAGACCTACATCGCGACGATGACCGGCAGCCAGATCAAGGATGTGCTGGAAGACGTCTGCGACAATTTGTTCAACGTCGATCCTTATTATCAGCAGGGCGGCGACATGGTCCGCGTCGGCGGCCTCGCCTACACCTGCACGCCGGGCGAGAGCGTCGGCAAGCGCATCTCCGAGCTGAAGCTCGGCAACGGCAAGCATCTCGATGCCGGCAAGCATTACAAGGTCGCGGGCTGGGCCTCGGTCAATCAGCAGACCGGCGCGCCGATCTGGGATGTCGTGGCCAAGCATATGCGCTCCGGCCGGCCGCCGAACCGCGACGAACCCGGCGTGACGCTGAAAGGCGTCGAGGACAACCCGGGCATTGCGAGGCACGGATGAGGCGGCGCGCGTTCATCGCCGCGCTCGGCCTTGCGGCGGTCGCACTGGCGACACCGCCGGCCCGCGCCCAGCTCGCGCCGTTGCAGGACAAGCCGTTCGCCGAGCACAAGGTCGTGCTGCAGCTGTCCGACAACGATCCGAAGAAGCAGGGCCTGGTCATCAGTGTCGCCAACAATCTGATGAAGCACTACGACCCCGACAAGGTCGCGGTCGAGATCGTCGCCTTCGGCCCGGGCATCGACCTGCTCAGGCCCGACAATGCCAACCGCAAGCTGGTCGAGAGCCTGGTCGCGCAGGGCGCGCGGGTCGACATCTGCCTCAACACCGTCGACACCATCGAGCGCGACACCGGCAAGCGGCCGGACTACATCGCCGCCGCCACCCCCGTGCAGGTCGGCGTCGCGCAGATCCTGCTTCTCACCGAGAGCGGCTACACGCTGGTCCGTCCCTAGGAGTCCTCCATGCTTCGCCGTCTCGTCACTGTGGCCGCGCTTTCGCTCGCCTTCGCAACCGGCGCACTCGCCGCCGACAAGCCGCACCACATCGCGATCCAGGTCGACCAGAACGACCCGCAGATCATGAATCTCGCGCTCAACAACGCGACCAACGTGATCGAATATTACCGCGCCAGGAACGAGGACGTGGAGGTCGACATCGTCACCTACGGCCCCGGCGTGCATATGCTGCGCAGCGATACCTCGCCGGTGCAGGATCGCATCAGGCGGCTCAAGGATTTCGTCTTCCCGGGCAAGATCCAGTTCTCCGCCTGCGACAACACCAGGCAGGGCATGGAGAAGGCCGAAGGCCACGCGATCTCCGTCGTCCCGGATGCCACCATCGTACCGTCAGGTGTGGTCCATCTGATGGAGCTGCAGGAACAGGGCTGGAGTTACGTTCGGCCGTGAGGCTCCAAAACTGCGGAGCATAGCCCGTCATCCCCGCGCAAAGGCTTCGCCTTTGTCGCTGGAGGAGCCGCGAAGCGGCGTCTCGAAGGATGCACGGCCCCGACGCCTCCGCGCGCTGCCATTCCTTCCGTGGAACGACCCGGGCCGTCCACCCTTCGAGACGGCTGCTGCGCAGCCTCCTCAGGGTGACGGGGCCGGGAGTCGCACGGGGATGGATTTACTTTGAATCGACCCTATCTATGGAATAATATCCTCTTCACGACTCGACCCGGAGAACAGGTAAGCCGTCATGATCTTTCGCCAGCTCTTCGACAGCGTGTCCGGCACCTACAGCTATCTGCTCGCGAGCCGCGCTGGCGGCGAGGCGCTGATCCTCGATCCGGTGCTGGAGAAGGCCGACCGCTACTGCAAGCTGCTGCAGGAACTCGACCTCCGGCTGGTCAAGGCCGTCGATACGCATCTCCACGCCGACCACGTCACCGGCCTCGGCGAGCTGCGCGACCGCACCCAGTGCATCACCATCATGGGCGAGCAGAGCAAGGCCGACGTGGTCTCGATGCGGGTCTCCGACGGCGACAGAGTGACGATCGAAGGTCTTTGCCTCGAGGCGCTGTACACGCCCGGCCACACCGACGATTCCTACAGCTATCTGATGGGCGACCGCGTCTTCACCGGCGATACGCTGTTGATCCGCGGCACCGGCCGCACCGATTTCCAGAACGGCAGCGCGCGGGCGCAGTATGATTCGATCTTCAACCGCCTGCTGAAGCTACCCGAGGAAACCCTGGTATTCCCCGCGCATGACTACAAGGGCGACACCGTCTCCACCATCGGCGAGGAGAAGCGTTACAATCCGCGGCTGCAGGTGAAATCAATCGACGACTATGTCGAGCTGATGAACAACCTCAATTTGCCGAACCCGAAGCTGATGGACGTGGTGGTGCCCGCCAACATGCATGTCGGCCTGCACCAGGACGAGCTGGCCAAGGAAGGCCTCTCTCTCAATGCGCGCGACGCCATCGCGAGCCTCGGCCGGCCCGATATCCTGCTGGTCGATCTGCGCGAGAGCGGCGAGCGCGCCAAGCACGGCACGCTCGCGGGCGCGCTGCACGCGCCCTATCCTGGGATTTGCGCCACCTTGCAGCCCGGCGGCATGCTGCGCGAAGTCGCGGCCGCGACCGGCCGCCGCGTCGTGTTCTTCTGCGCCTTCGGCGAGCGCTCCGCGATGGCGGTGGCGGCCGCGAAGAAGGCCGGGCTGGCGAACACCGCCCATATCGAGGGCGGCATGGATGCGTGGAAGAAGGCCGGCGGGCCGGTGGTGATGGGATAATCTCGTAGCCCGGATGAAGCGCAGCGAAATCCGGGGCCAATCCTTCCGCGGAACGACTTTCCCGGATTGCGCTTCGCTCCATCCGGGCTACGCGATCTACGTCGCTACCGCGTCACCCGCTTGAGTTCTTCCGTCAAGCGGTCCAGCGCATCAGCCAGCATCACGCCGCCGCACACCGTGAGCCGCTCGGGCAGCACGATGCGCTTGCTCTCCGGATAGAAGCGCTCCAGCGCCGGATGCAGCAGGAAGGCGCGGCCCTCGTCCTCGGCGCGGTCGCCGGCCTCCGACACCAGGATGAAATCCGGCCGCAGTTTCACGATCGCCTCCAGCGAAGCAAACCCGCCCGCGTCGAGCCCGAGCTCGCCGGCCGCATTGGTGAAGCCGGTCGCCGCCAGCAGCGAACTGATCAGGCTGCTGTCGCCCGAGACAAAGCCGCGCCGCTCCAGCGGCAGCACGCGATAATGATGGGCGCTCGCCACCGCCCGCGCCCGCGCGATCGCCGCATCGAGGCGCGCGATCTCGGCCCTTGCCCGATCCGGATGCTGCACCACATCGCCCATCGCACGGATCTGGTCCCTCACCTCGTCCAGCGTGCGCGGCACGGTGAACTCGACGAGGTGCAGCCCCTGCGCCTTCAAGAGATCGCGCGTCGCGCGCCTATCGAACAGGCTGACGACGACAAGGTCGGGCTTGAGCAGCAGCACATCCTCGGCCCCGCCCGACAGGCGCGGATAGTTTCGCGCTTTCTCGGCGGCCCAGGATTGCCAGGCATCGCGCGAAAAGCGGCTGAGGCCAAGGATCTGGTCCGGACCGGCCAGCGACAGCACGAGCTGGTCGCTGCAGACATTCATCGAGACGATACGCGGTCCAGCGGCGGACATGGGGCCGCACGACATCAGCCATGCCGCCGCGGCCAAAGCTGCGAGACGCCGCGTGCGCATCAGACATCCGCCCATGGCACGATGACGGCTTCGCGCTGGAATTCAGCGCGGTAGGCGCTGACCCGGAACACGCTGGCGAGAACTGCTTCCGACAACGCTTCAGCCGGCGCGCCCTGCGCCGCCAGCCGGCCCTCCGACAGCACCAGCACGTGGTCGGCAAAGCGCGCGGCGAGCCCGAGATCGTGGGTCACCACGATGACCAGCACGCCGGTGTCGGCGACGTTGCGCAGCTTCTGCATCACGTCGATCTGGTGACGCGGATCGAGCGAGGCGGTCGGCTCGTCGGCGAGGATCACCGGCGCCTCCACCGCCAGCACCCGGGCCAGTGCGACCCGGCTGCGCTCGCCGCCGGAGAGCTCGGTGACGCGGCGATCGCCGAACTCGGTGACGTCGACCGCCTGCATCGCCCGCAGCACCGCCTCGATATCCTTCGGCGACAGCCGCGCCGGATCGGTCGCGCCATGTGGATAGCGGCCGAGCGCCACGATATCGCGGGCCGGCAGCGGCCAATGCACCATGTGCCCCTGCGGCAGATACGCGAAACGCTTCGCCCGCTCGCGCAGCGGCAGCGACGCCAGCGCGTCGCCGCCGATCCTGATCTCGCCGTCGGAGGGGATCAGCCCGGCCAGCGCGCGCAGCAGCGTGGTCTTGCCCGCGCCGTTCGGGCCGACCAGCGCGACCAGATGGCCCGCTTCCAGCGATAGCGAAACATCGTGCAGCACTTCGCGGCTGCCGAGCGAGGCGTTGAGCGCGGTGGCGGACAGCAGCGTCATGCCACGCCTCCGCCGAGCGCGCGGCGTTCGCGCATGATCAGATAGAGGAAGAACGGCACGCCGATGATCGAGGTCAGCACGCCGACCTTGATGTCCGAGGTCGAAGGGATGATGCGCACCGCGATATCGGCCGCGAGCAGCAGCGCCGAGCCGGTGAGCGCGCTCGGCACCAGCAAACGCGCCGGATCGTGACCGATCAGAGGGCGCATCAGATGCGGCGCAATGAGACCGATGAAGCCGATCGTGCCTGACACCGCGACCGCGCCGCCGACGCCGAGCGCAGTCCCCGCGATCACGAGCAACCTTAGGCGTCCGACATCGACGCCGAGGCTCTGCGCCGCCTCCTCGCCGAGCGTCAGCGCGCGGAACGCGTTCGCCTGGCTGAGCAGGACGGCCGCGCCCGCGATGATGAAGGGCAGCGCCAGCGCCACGTGCTGGAAGCTGCGGTCCTCCAGCGAGCCGAGCAGCCAGAATGCGATCTCCAGCACCACGAACGGATTGCTGGAGAGATTCATCACCAGCGCCGTCGCAGCTCCGGCAAAGCTCGAGATCGCGAGTCCCGCGAGGATCAGAATCAGCAGCCCGGCATTCCGGCCGGCGATCGCGAGCAGCGCGAACACCGAGGCGAACGCGGCGATGATCGCCACCACCGGCAGTGCATAGGACCGCACATCGGCGAGGCCCAGCGCAATCACCAGCACCGCGCCGAATGCCGCCGATTGCGGCGCGCCGAACAGCGACGGCGAGGCCAGCGGATTGCGCAGCAGTCCCTGCAGCGCTGCACCCGATAGCCCGAGAATACCGCCGATCGCGAACGCCAGAATGGTGCGCGGCAACCGGATCTCGCGCACGATCACCTGCGCCACGTCGCTGCCGCCGCCGAACAGCGCCTCGATCACCGCAAGCGGCGACAGCCGCACCGGCCCGATGCCGAGCGAGAGCACCAGCAGCAGCACCACGAGCGCGAGCAGCGCCGCGGTGGCGCTCCACCGGCGCCGCGCCGCGACCTCGGCCGCCAAGGTAAAATCCTGCACGCTCATTGGATCCATGCTCTTACAGCGATCGCCGTGGCAGGCAAGCGACACCCGCCAAAAACCGTAGCCGCGCGACCGCTGCCCGACGTCCGCCGGGTTGACATTGCTGCCGAGCCGAACCCTAGATGAACATGACGGTTCTTTCACGAGATGAAAAGGGAATGCGGTGCGGGGAAACTTCCCCAACGCCGCGGCTGCCCCCGCAACTGTATGCGGTGAATCCTTCGTCAGATGCCACTGGGAATCTCGGTCCTGGGAAGGCGACGAAGGGTAACGACCCGCGAGCCAGGAGACCTGCCGTCAGCCGTGGTCACACGCGAAGATGCCGGTCGGGGAGTACAGGCATGAGCTTCACCTGATGCGAGAGCGCATGGTGAGACTGGTTCGCGGTGACGTGCCACTGACGTTACCGAGGTCTCACTTAGATGTTCTCCAACTCTTCCCCCCGGCGCCGCCGCGCGCTTTTGCTCGCGTCGACGATGATTGCGCCGACAATCGTTCCCTCGACCGCACGGGCGCAGCAGGCGCCCTCTCCCAATCAGCTGCCGGCGATCGAAATCACCAGACCCGGCGACCAGAATTTGACGCGCGCCAAGCCGGGCGCTGACGAAGCGCGGGCGCCGCGCCGCCCGGCGCCGGGCACCACGCAAGGCAACAATGTGGACAGCGGAGCAGGATCGAGCACGACAGGGACTGGACCGGCCACCGGAACGGGCGGCACAGGTGGCGGCGGCCGGCAGTTCGCCGGCATCGTCGGCTCTTCCTCGACCGTGATCACCGCCGACGACATCGCGCATTCGCCGGTGCAATCGCTGCCCGAGATTCTCGCGCAGGTACCCGGCGTGCAGCTGCAAACGCTTTACGGCGGGCCGAACGGCGCCAAGACCGCGGTCGACCTGCGCGGCTTCGGCGCGTTCGCCTCCGACAACACCCTGTTCCTGCTCAACGGCCGACGCCTCAACGACGTCGACAAGGCCGGCTTCGATCTCACTACGATCCCGCTCGATTCGATCGAGCGCATCGAGATCACGCGCGGCAATAGCGGCGCGGTGCTCTACGGCGACAACGCGGTGGGCGGCGTGGTCAACATCATCACCAAGACCGGCGCCGGCGGTCCGCCGGCCACGATCCGGGCCGAAGGCGGTTTCGGTTCGTTCAACACCCGCATGGCCGCGGTCTCCGCAGCGCTCAATGCGGGCCCGTGGTCGACCTCGTTCTACGGCAACGGCATCAAGTCCGACGGCTACCGCGTCAACAACGCGCTCGACCAGCGCAACGCCGTCGGCAACGTCAACTACACGACATCGGATCTCGCCGCCTTCCTCACCGTCACCGGCAGCGACCAGAAGCTCGGCCTGCCCGGCGGACGGCTGGTCGATCCGTCGATCGGCGTCAACGAGCTGCTCACCGATCGCCGCGGCGCCGCGACACCCTTCGACTATGCCAACCAGCAGACCGCCAGCGTCACCACCGGCTTCACCAAGACGCTGATGTATGGCGTCGACCTCATCGTCGACGGCGGCTGGCGCCAGCGCGAGACGCAAAGCGGCTTCTTCGGCACCGTGCCGACCATCAGCTTCGCCTCGACCTACAATGATGCCGCGCTGCAGACCTGGTCGATCACGCCGCGGCTCAGCGTCAAGAACGTGATGCTGGGCATGCCGTCGACGATCCTGACCGGCATCGACTATTACGATTCGACATTCCGCGAAGCGCGTGGCGCCTATCAAGGCGTCGATCCCACCCACATCTACAATATCGAGCAGCAGACCGTGGCCGGGTACTGGCAGCATACGATCGGCCTGCTGCCGACAACCGACTTCTCCTACGGCGCGCGCGTCCAGAACACCAGCGTGTCGGCACGCGATCGCTACGATCCGAGTGCGCCGTTTGCGTTCGACACACAGGCGGCGCCGCTCGACAGCAACGAGACGCAATACGCGCTGCATGTCGGCGCCGAGCATCGCTTCACCGACACCTTCTCGATGTTCGGCCGCGCCGCCCGCGCATTCCGCACGCCCGACGTCGACGAGCGCGTCGCCTCGGGTCCGTCATTCGACCCGCTGACCTTCGCCCCGATTCCGCAGAACTTCCAGCTCAAGACCCAGACCTCGCAGGACGTCGAGGGCGGCTTCCGGGTCAAGACCAACCTGTTTCAGGTGCAGACCAGCGTCTATCTGATGGATCTCGAGAACGAGATCCATTTCAACCCGGTGCTGTTCTACAACGTCAACCTCGACCCGACCCGCCGCTACGGCTCGGAGACCAGCGCCTCGCTCAGGGTTAGCGACAGCGTGACCCTGCGCGGCGGCATGGCGATCACCCGCGCCGTGTTCCGCGAAGGCATCTGGGCCGGCAACGACGTGCCGCTGGTGTCGCGCTACACCGGCAATCTCGGCGTGACCTGGAACATCTGGCAGAACTATCTGGTGTTCGATGCCACGGTGCGGGCCTGGAGCTCGCGCATCATGGACAACGACCAGGCCGGCACCCAGAGCCGGATTCCCGGCAACGCCACCGCCGATCTCAAGCTCAGCGGGCAAGTCGACCGCTTCTTCTGGTCGCTGAGCGTGAACAATCTGTTCAACGCGCTGTACTACGACTACGCCATTGCGAGCTCGTTCACGGCCGGCCGCTTCTCGGCCTATCCGCTGCCCGGCCGCACCTACATGGTCAGGGCGGGCGCGACGTTTTAGAGCTATCGGCGCGGCGGGTGTGACCCCGCCGTGCCACCTCCTCATATTACAAGCGGCCGCAAACTGGAGTAGAATTCCGGCAGATGATTTGACCCGCGCAGGGGAAACGCATGGCCAAGGCCGGAAAGAAGAGCAAGGGCAGCGGCAAGATCGACGACAAGACCGACGACAAGTCGAAAAAGCCTCCGCCTCCCGCGACGCCACAGGACGACGATTATTACGAGGACGGCGACATCGCCACGCCGAAGGTCGATCGCTACGGCAATGATGACGAGCCGTTGTGAGGGGTTGAGCGATATCCATCCCCCGTCGTCCCGGGCAAGCGAAGCGCGACCCGGGACCCATAACCACGAATGCCAATTGTCTCGCAATGCTGGGGCCACAGCCTTCTTCGACAACCCAATACTGTGGTTATGGGTCCTGGCTTTCGCCAGGACGACGTGGTGAGGTATCTCGCAGAAAATCCTCCCCCTCGATCGTCTTGATACTTGCGCGATCCAGCAGATGCGCACCGAAGCCGCCGCGCGCCAGCGATGCGGCGATCGGCGGCGATGCCAGCAGCAGCGCGGTCGTCATCGCGAGCGGTACGGCACTGAGCCAATCGAGCCGCACCGGCGTCAATTCCTCGGAGCTCGCCCGATAAAGACCTTCGCCCGCGGCGATGCGGCCACATTCCCTGATCAGGTCGCGCCGCGTGCCGTCGCGCGATGCGCTGCCGAGCAGCGCCTGCATGGCGAGATGCGTCCGCACCCCGGCACGGCCCTCGGGTAGCGGCGCCGGCGTCTCGCCCAGCGAGACGCGCAGCAGAAGATCGACCAGATCGGTGCCGGACCGGTACGCGTTGACAGGCTCGACCAGCCGCGGGTTGCAGTCGATCAGCAGCGGCGTTGCGCTGTCGAGCGGCATGATGACGTCGACCGAGAGTGCCCCGTGCCAGCCGAGCTGCGCGCCGATGGTCTCGAGCGCGGCGCGGATCGCCGGCCGGCTCACGCTCTCCTTGATCGCCTCGCCGCCGCCGACACCGGCCGCGATCTGCCGGTAGGCGTGGAAGCCGACCAGCCTGCCGCGGCAGAACACCGACTGGGCCTTCTCGACCGTGCCGGTGATGAGGTCCTGCGCCAGCACCTCGCCGGCAAAATCGCCGGCGGATTCGAGATCATAGAGCGCGCGGTTGAGATCGCCCGTGTCGCGCACGAACCAGACGCCGCGGCTTGCGGTGCCGACCGACGTCTTGACCACGGATGGAAACCGCAGGCCGTCGCGCAGTCCGTCGGCCGACGTCACGATCCGGGTCGGCGGCTGCGGCAGGCCGAGCTGGTCGAGCAGCCGGCTGAAGCCGGCCTTGCTATGCACGGCGCGATAGCTGTCGAAATCCGGCAGCGCGAGGCCGGTCCGTGATGTCAGCCGCGCCGCGGCGCGGGCGAACAGGAAGCCCTGCTCATGGGTCGGCAGCAGCACATCGAAATGCCGTGCCGCCAACAGGAGCTCGACGAAGCGGAGGAAGCCGGCCGGATCTGACCGCAGCGGCGGACAGTGATGGTATTTGCGGACAAAGCGGGAATAGCGCGCCAGGCACCAGCGCGAGGGGTCACAGACCTCGACGTGATGGCCGGCCAGCCCCAGGATCGTGATCGCCTCGCGGCCGGAGGTGCTGGAGCCCTCTGACACAAGCACCCGGAGCGGCTTTTTGGCGTCGATCATGGCCGATCATCACCGCAGGACCGCACTTTGTCGCCGCCTTTAATGCCGCATGTGTCGATCCGGCACGCCCGCGCCGGGGGCAGCCATGCGCCCGCGTTCATGGACAATTAGCGGCCAGCCTTTATTTTCTGCCGGCCCTGCCGGGCATTTTTTGACGCGTTTTCGTCACGCGAACCGGGACCACTTCGCTCGAAAACGCTTTGGAATTGGGGCTTCACTGACATGGTCGACATTCTGGCCGCACCGCAGCAAGCGAAAGCCGACAGCGCGCTGCGCACGTTGACGGGGATTTCGGTCGCCCATTGGGTCAGCCATTTCCATATCTTCGTGCTGCCGATGCTGTTCCCGTTCCTGAAGCAGCAGCTCGGCGTCGGCTATGTCGAACTCGGGTTCGCGCTGACGGTGTTTGCGGTGGTGTCGGGCCTGACCCAGGCGCCGATCGGCTACCTCGCGGACCATATCGGCGCGCGCAAGATCCTGCTGATCGGGCTGACCATCGGCGGCTGCGCGCTGATCGGGCTCGGCCTGCATCTGAGCTATACCTCGCTGATCGTCTGTGCCGTGGCGCTTGGCCTCGCCAACAGCGTCTATCATCCGGCTGACTACGCCATCCTCTCGGCCCACATGGACGAGGCGCGGATGGGCCGCGCCTTCTCGATCCACACCTTTGCCGGCTTCCTCGGCGGCGCGGTGGCGCCGGCGATCATGGCGGCGCTGGTCGCCTCGATCGGCGGCCTCGGCGCGCTGGTCGTCGCCGGCGCGGTCGGCCCGCTGGTGGCGCTGTTCCTGATGGTGCTCGGTATTCCCGATGCCGGCGCCAACAAGAACAAGCCGAAGGACGACGCAGCACCGAAGGCCAGCGTGATCACGCCGGCGCTGATGGTGCTGACGGCGTTCTTCACGCTGCTCAGCCTGTCGACCTCGGGCATCAATAATTTCGGCGTGGTCGCGCTGATGGGCGGCTACGGCGCGTCGTTCTCGACCGCCAACATCGCGCTCACCGCGTTCCTCGGCGCCAGCGCCGCGGGCGTGCTTGCCGGCGGCTATCTCGCCGACTGGACCCATCGCCACAGCCAGCTCGCCGCGGCCTGCTTCGCGGTCAATGCCGTGCTGGTGCTGCTGATTGCGCTGATGAACCTGCCGCCGGTGGCGCTCACCTTCGCGATGGGGCTCGCCGGATTCCTCGGCGGCGTGATCGCGCCGTCCCGCGACATGATGGTGCGCAACGCCGCGCCTCCAGGCGCGGCCGGCCGCGCCTTCGGCATCGTCTCCACCGGCTTCAACTTCGGCGGCATCGTCAGCCCGCTGCTGTTCGGCTGGATCATGGACCAGCACATGCCGCATTGGGTGTTCGGCGCGTCGGTCGGCTTCATGGTGCTGACCGTGCTGCTCGCGCTGGTCACCGAGCGCAAGCCGCAGGCCTCCGGGCTTGCGATCCAGGCGCAGCCCCGTTAGTCAACCCGCGCGGATCGCCTTCCGCCGCAGGACTCACCGGCCCCAGAATGGGGGCACCGTCTTGAACAGCCGCCAACTCTTGCGCAGCGTTTTCGCCATCGCGATCTGATCGCGGGCGAGCCAGCCGGCCATCGCGCCGATGCCGAGATGAAGCGCAGGCTGGTCGTCCTGCCGGATGGCATGGAGCAGCACGCGCGTGCTCCCGATGTCGCACACCCGCCCCAGACTGGTCTGCAGCCCGGCGAGCCGCTTCACGTAGCGCTTCGCCGGCGCGTGGGACACATAGAGCGGCAGGAAGAATTCCGCCGCATAGCGCAACTTCTTGAGGTTGATTCTGAGATTGTGCTGCGCGTGGATATCGAGCCGCCGGAAGCGCGCGCCGCGCTTCAATGTCTTGCGATGCAATCGTTCCAGAATTTGATCGGCGAGCACCGGCATTGGCTGCGACAGCACAGCCAGCGCTTCGCTGTCGATCTCGTTGCGCCAGCCGCGGCGTTCCACCAGATGTCCCAGCGAGAGCAGGAAGCGGCTGCATCGGGGGTCAGCCAGGACGCTTTGCAAGGTCCCGTAGCTCGACTTCCGTTGCTGTTGAACCGCCTGGCGGAGGCCATCCAGGTCGATATCCGGAACCGCGCTGACCAGGCGGTTGATCGTCGTCTCGGCGAAGACGTCCCAATCCCTCGCCTTGCCGAGTTGCCGCATCAGCCATTTTGCTTCGCCGTTGATCGCCAGGAATGCCGGCGATGGAATGTCGCGCCGGAACAGCGCGCAGATCGTCCGCAAGCGTCGCAAGGCCACGCGCATCTGGTGCACGCCCTCGGGATCCGATCCCTGCTCGGCCACCGCATGATTTCTCAGAAGATGGTGCCAGCAGGAGCCCACCAGCAGCGCGATGACGTCGTCGACCGCAAGCTCCGCGGTGATGCCCGGCAACTCGGCCTTCGCCGCCGATGGCGCGACGTCGAACGCGAGCGCATAGCCGCGTTCCGCCTTGCTGCGCGTGCCGATCTGCAGCGGTGCTGCATCGAGCAACTGGGTTCCGAGATCAAACAGGACGCCGGCATTGCCGCTCTTCAGTTCAAGCTCGATTTCCGACAGCACCTCCTGGCGCGCATCGGCCTCGATCGTCCCCTCGTCGAATGCGATCTCAACCGACGCATCGGGCAGATCGAGCTGCCGCGCGTGGCGGCGCACTTTTGTCGCGAACACCGGCACCAGCGCAACGTTGCTCAGCGCCGTCACGGGATCGCCGATCTCGTCGGCGGGGAACCGCGCCAGATCAGGGGCGATGCCTTCAACCGCCGCCTCCCATTGGCGTCGCATCAGAGGCTGCGCGCCGTTGGGCGAAAGCTTCAGCGTCTGGATGAAGGTCTTGCCGCTGCGTCGCACCCGCAGCGACATGCCATGCTGAAACAGCAGCCGCTCCGGCGTGTCGTAGTAGACCGTCTCCAGCCGGTGAAATGCGCCGCGATTGCGCGCATGCTGCACGATACAGGCTGCCTCGCGCAGTTTTTCGAGGCTTCCTTGCGGCGCAAGCAGCTTGAGTTCGATTTCCGCCTGATCGCCATGCCTGACGGCAATGGGAGTCCCCGCATCGGTCACGACCGGCCGCCGTCCATTCAATGATATCGCCCCCGCCATGGTCTATGAAGGTTTCATGACAATGACAAGGCATAACGCGCCATTGCAGCCTGCATTGGCCGCGAATTGTATCTAAAACCGCGCCTTTAAGTTGGATTTGGTCGCATCGCCATCCAAGCGCGAGAACCGCGCTGAAGCGTTATGCGCAGCAGGAATTCATTCCGATCGCCGCGACAGCACCTGCTTCAAGAGCGGCTCGATCCGCAACAACTCATCGAGATGAACCGCAGACAGTTCGACGAGATGATCGGCCGCGAGGCCGGTTAGCTTCAGCCGCACCCGCCGCCGGTCGGCGGGATCAAATTTCCGCAACGCGCAATCCCCGCGGCCAAATCATCGCCGGCGCATCCCAGAGCTTCACCGGCGATGGTTGACAGCATCAAGGGCTCACCCATGATGCCGGCAACCAAGAACAGCCCCGGGATGAAACGCCATGACCTCGACCCCAGACCTCGTGATCCGCGGCGGCAATATCGCCGACGGCAAGGGCGGCGATCTCTATGAAGCCGATGTTGCGATCTCCGGCGGCAAGATCACCGAGGTCGGCAAGGTCGCCGCAAAGGGCAAGGAAGAGATCGACGCGCGCGGCAAGCTCGTCGCGCCCGGCTTCGTCGACGTCCACACCCATTACGACGGCCAGGTGACCTGGAGCCAGGACATCACGCCGTCGTCGCAGAACGGCGTCACCACCGCGATCATGGGCAATTGCGGCGTCGGCTTCGCGCCGTGCCGGCCGAGCGATCACGGCAGGCTGATCGAACTGATGGAAGGCGTCGAGGACATTCCGGAGCCGGTGCTCTCCGCCGGCATTCCCTGGGCGTGGGAAAGCTTCCCCGACTACATGGAGTGGCTGTCGAAGCGCAGTTTCGACATGGACATCGGTGCGCAACTGCCGCACGCGGCGCTCCGGGTCTATGTGATGGGCGAGCGCGGCGCGCGCCGCGATCCCGCCACGCCCGAGGACAACAAGGCGATGGCCGCACTCGCCGGCGATGCGGTGCGATCCGGCGCGCTGGGCTTCTCGACCTCGCGCACGCTCAACCACCGCACCTCGACCGGCGACTACACGCCGACGCTGAAGGCGGGCGAGGATGAATTGACCGCGATCGCCGGCGCGATGCACGGCGTCGGCCGCAGCGTTCTGCAATTCGTGCTCGACCAGAGCACCGTGCACGAAGACCTGCCGATGATGCTGCGGGTCGCCGAGAACACGAGGTGCCCGATCTCGTTCTCGGTCGCCCAGGCCGACAAGGCGCCGCGGCGCTGGCGGCAGACCATGGACACCATCAATGAGGCCGCCGCCCGCGGCCTGTCGATCACGACCCAGATCGCGGCGCGGCCGGTCGGGCTGCTGCTCGGGCTCGAATTGTCGCGCAACCCGTTCCAGACCCATCCGAGCTATCGCGAAATCGCCAGGCTGCCGCTGGCCGAGCGGCTGACGCATCTGCGCCGGCCCGAGGTGCGCGCTGCGATCCTGCGCGAAACCGCGACCGCGACCGACGATCCGCTGTTCTTCCGGCCCAACTACGACAAGATGTATCTCTTAGGCAATCCGCCGGACTATGAGCAGCCGCCGGAAAACGCGCTCGGCCCGCAGGCGCGCCGCCAGGGCCGCCAGCCGGAAGAGCTCGCCTATGACGCGATGCTGACCGACGAGGGCCGCGGCATGCTCTATGTGCCGTTCCTGAATTATGCCGACGGCAATCTCGATGCCGTGCATGAGATGCTGCGCGAACCGAGCGCCGTGCCCGGCCTGTCCGACGGCGGCGCGCATTGCGGCATCATCTGCGATGCCAGCTTCCCGACCTATCTCTTGACGCACTGGACGCGCGACCGCAGCCGCGGCGAAAAACTCTCGATCCCGTTCGTGATCGCGGCGCAGTCGCGCAAGACCGCGCTGTCGGTCGGCCTCACCGATCGCGGCGTGATCGCGCCGGGCTTCAAGGCCGACGTCAACGTGATCGATTACGACCGGCTGCATCTGCATCCGCCGAAGGTGCATTACGACCTGCCGGTCGGCGGCCGCCGTCTCCTGCAACAGGTCGACGGCTACGATGCCACCATCGTCTCAGGTGTAGTGACCCAGCGCGAGGGCAAGGCCACCGGCGCACGGCCGGGCAGGCTGGTGCGCGGCGCGCAGGGGATGAATTGAGATAGACGCACCCTCCCCTGGAGGGGGGAGGGTCGGATCACATTGAGCGCAGCGAAATGTGAGACGGGGTGGGGTGACCTCTCAACACGGGCAGTGCCCGAATGGAGAGATCACCCCACCCCGCTGTGCATTCCGCTTCGCTACATGCTCAGCGACCCTCCCCCTCCAGGGGAGGGTCGAAGCTGCGCCCCTTACGTCGGCGACATCGCGCCCTTGATCGTGCCGGCGGGCTGCGACGTGCCGATCAGCCGCGCACGCTCGGTGTTGGGCCACAGCAGCAGCAATCCGAGCAGGCCGGAGCCGGCCATGATCGCGGCGTTGATGGTGAAGCCGCTCATGTAGCCGGCCATCGGCGTGACGGCGTGCTGGATCACACTGCCCATCACCATCGGCGCCATGATGCCCGAGATGGTGTACAGCGCGCCGTAGATCGCGATGATCGCGCCACGCTGCGACACCGGCGTGAACTCGCCGAGCATCGGCGGGCACACCACATAGATCGAGCCGCACAGGCCGGAGCCGATCACCAGCAGTGCGATCATCAGCGCGCCCGGCGGCGCATAGGGCAGCGCAGCGAGGATGCAGCCGCCGACGATCAGCGGTACCGAGCCGAGCACGCCGCGCGCGCCGCGGGTGGTGAAGCCGCGCGCCAGCATCAGCTGCGAGATCCAGCCGGTCAGGAGCACGATCGTCGCACCGAAGATCCAGGGCAGGATCGAGACGAAGCCGGCCTGCTGCTGCGAGAAGCCGAGTCCCTCGATGATGAACGACGTGAACCAGGTCAGGCCCAACGACAACGCCCAATAGGCGCCGAAGGTCGCGACCACGCAGCCGACGAAGGTGCGCGACGTCAGCAGCTTCCAGTAGGGAATCCGTGGTTCGTCGGCAACAACGGCAGCCGTCGACACCAGCGGCCCTTCCTTGCCGAGCGCGAACCAGGCGACGGTCCAGAGCAGGCCGACGATGCCGAGCGCGCCGAAAGCGTGATGCCAGCTGTGATTGACGATGATCCAGTTCAGCGCGGGCACCGCGAGGATCACGCCAAACGCCGAACCCTGCGACAGGATCGCGGTCGGCAGCGTGCGCTTCTCATCCGGAAACCATTTGTAGATCGCGTGCGCGGCGACCGAGAAGGCCGGTCCCTCGCCGGCGCCGAGGATGATGCGGCAGATCGTGAGCGTCGTGAGGCTGACGGTGCCGATCATCGGAAATTGCGTCAGCGACCAGATCACCGCCAGGATCAGCAGCACCCAACGCGTGTCGACGCGGTTGACGATGAAGCCGACCACGATCGCCGAGATCGAGAACAGATAGAAGAAGGATGAGCCGAGATCGCCGAACTGCTCCGGAGTGAGACCCATCTCCTTCCGGATCGGCACGCCGGCAAGCCCGACCACGATCTTGTCCGCAAAGTTCACCACCATGTACAGGAACAGAAGGAAGGTGATTTGCCAGGCGCCTTTGGGCGTCCCCGTTGACATCCCCTCTGACGTCCTCTTGGGCGTCGCTTGCGTCGTCATGTCTGGCTCCCCGTCGTTTCGTTTTTTGGCTCGTAAGATCGGCCCCGTCAGGCGATGCTAGCCACGCCTCGCCGCGCAACGCAACCCGCATTTGCTCGGGTTCTGTGGCCGGCGCGACACGATGGCCGGGCAAGCGCGCCCCGATCACGATCGCGTCGTCGCGGCCAGTGAAGCGGTGATCTGTCATGGGCCGGCTGCTATGCTTAGCGGCAACGAAAAGCCGAGGTTGTTGAAGGTTGGGTTATTTCATGAACAGATCGATCCTTCGCGTGGCCGCCTGCGCTGCGCTTGTATCCGCCGCACTACTCGCCGTGCCTCAAGTCCGCGCCGAGGACGCCGCCGGTCCCGACTATGCGGCGATCGTCGCCGCGCCCGATCGCAGCGATGCGGATCGCCAGGTCGACCAGCGCCGCCAGCCGGCCAAGATGCTGGCCTTTGCCGGCGTCAAACCCGGCATGACCATCCTCGACATGGCGGCGAGCGCCGGCTACAGCACCGAACTGTTGGCGCGTACCGTGGCTCCTTCGGGCAAGGTCTACGCGCAGGATTCGGCGACCGTGCTCGAGCGTTTCGTCAAGGACAAGTTCGACACCCGCGCCAAGGCGCCGGCGATGAAGAACGTCGTCCATGTGGTGCGCGACTACGACGATCCGATCCCGCCCGAGGTCAGCAACCTCGACATGATCACCTTGTTCTTTTTCTATCACGACATCAGCTATCTGCCGGTCGATCGCGCCGCGATGAACAAGAAGATGTTCGCCGCGCTGAAGCCGGGCGGCTTCCTCGTGATCGCGGACCACTCGGCCAAGCCAGGCGAAGGCGTAAGCGTCGCCAAGACGCTGCACCGGATCGAGGAGAGCACCCTGAAGCAGGAGATCGAGGCGGCCGGCTTCAAGCTGGTGGCCGAGGCCGATTTCCTGCATCATGCCGAGGACCCGAAGGACATTCCCGTCTTCAAGGCGCCGGTGCCGATCGACGAGTTCGTCCTGAAATACCAGAAGCCTTGAATGAGGCACGGCCATCGCTTCATCTGACCAGACCGCCGCGGTGCTTCGCGTCACCGGCCTGACCAAGAGTTACCGCTCTGCCGGTGAAGACGTCGCGGTGCTGCGCGGCGTCGATCTGGCCGTTGCAACCGGCGAGAGCGTAGCGCTGTCAGGCGAATCCGGCAGCGGCAAGAGCACGCTGCTGCATCTGATCGCGGGGCTCGATGCCGCCGACAGCGGCGAGATCGCCCTTGCCGATATCACGGTCTCCGCCCTCAACGATGCCGGCCGCGCCGAGCTGCGCCGCGACCGGCTCGGCCTCGTGTTCCAGCAGTTCAACCTGATCCCGAGCCTGACGGTTGCGGACAATCTCGTGTTCCAGTCGCGCATCGCCGGCCGGCACGATGCGGCCTGGCATGACGAGCTGGTCGAGCGCCTCGGGCTCAAGCCGCTGCTGAAGCGCTATCCCGAGCAATTGTCCGGCGGCCAGCAGCAGCGCGTCGCGATCGGCCGCGCGCTGGCGCCGAAGCCGCTGTTGCTGCTCGCCGACGAGCCGACCGGCAATCTCGACGAGGACACCGCCGACGAGGTGCTGCGACTGGCACGCGATCTGGTTGCTCGCACCGGCTGCGGCTTCCTGATGGTCACCCACAGCGCGCGGCTCGCCGCAACGCTCGACCGCCAGGTCACCCTGCATGCCGGGGTCATCGCATGAGACGGGCGTTGTGGATTCTTGCGGTGCTGCTCAGCCATTGGCGGCGGCATCCGATGCAGCTTGCAACGCTGCTGATCGGACTGATCTCGGCCACCGCGCTGTGGAGCGGTGTGCAGGCGCTGAACCAGCAGGCCCGCATCGCCTATGACCGCGCCGCCGCGACCTTCGGCGGCTCGCGCACCGCCATGCTGGTGAGCCGCGACAGCGCGACCTTCCCGCAAAAACTGTTCGTCGATCTGCGGCGCGCCGGCTGGCCGGTGTCACCGACACTGGAGGGCCGGATCCAGATCGACGGGCGCAGCTTGCGCCTGCTCGGCGTCGAGCCGGTGACGCTGCCGTCCGAGGTCGGTAACGCGCCGGCGGTCGGACGCGGCAGCCTGCTATCCTTCGTCACGCCGCCCGGCGAAATGCTGGTGGCGGCCGAGACGCTGCGCGATCTCGGCCTCAAGGAAGGCGAACGGCCGCAGGCCAACGGCACGAGCTTGCCGCCGCTGCGCGTGCAGGCGGAGCTCGCACCCGGCGCACTGGTGGTCGATATCGGCATCGCGCAGGACATCCTGAAGATGCCCGGCCAGGTGTCGCGCCTGCTGGTCGGCAAATCGAAAACGCCGCGCGCGACGCTTGAAAGCGTGGCCGGCGAAAAACTCCGCCTGGTCGAGCCGAGCGCCGAGAGCGACCTCGAACGGCTGACCGACAGTTTCCATCTCAACCTCACCGCATTCGGCCTGCTGTCGTTCTTCGTCGGCCTGTTCATCGTCAACTCCGCGATCGGCCTCGCCTTCGAGCAGCGGCTGCCGATGCTGCGCACCTTGCGCGCCTGCGGCGTCTCGGCGCGGCTGCTCAACACCGTGCTGGTGATCGAGCTGGTGTCGCTGGCACTGGTCGCCGGCCTGATTGGCCTGGTCTGCGGCTATTTCATTGCGGCAGCCTTGCTGCCCGATGTCGCGGCCTCGCTGCGCGGGCTCTATGGCGCGCAGATCCCCGGACAGCTTTCGCTCAAGCCCGTCTGGTGGTTCGCCGGCATCGCCATCAGCATCCTGGGCGCGCTCGCTGCCGCCGCCGCGAGCCTTGCCAAGGCGATCCGGATGCCGGTGCTGGCGACGGCGCAGCCGCAGGCCTGGCAGCAGGCGCAACGGCGTTGGCTGATGTTCCAGAGTGCTGCGGCGCTCGCGGTGTTTGCGGCCGCAGCGGCTCTCATTCAGTTCGGCGATTCCCTGATCGCGGGCTTTGCGGTATTGGCCGCGCTGATGCTCGGAGCGGCATTGATCCTGCCGATGGTGCTGCAGATCGCGCTCGCGTTCGGCCAGCGCAGCGCGCAGGCGCCGGTCGGCATCTGGTTCTGGGCCGACAGCCGCCAGCAGCTCTCGGGCCTGTCGCTGGCGCTGATGGCGCTGTTGCTCGCGCTCGCCGTCAATGTCGGCGTCAGCACCATGGTGGAGAGCTTTAGCCGCACCTTCCTGGTCTGGCTCGACGGCCGCCTCGCCGCCGACGTCTACGTCAGCGCCGCCAGCGATGCGCAGGCAAAGGGGATCAAAGCGTGGCTGCGCGACCGGCCCGAAGTCGAGGCGATCTTGCCCGGCGGCCGCGCCGATACGCAATTCGGCGGCGCGCCGATCGAGGTGCTCGGCCTGCCCGACCACGTCACCTATCGCGACAACTGGCCGTTGCTGGAGAGCACTGCGAATGCCTGGGTGCGCTTGCGTCCCGGCGACACCTGTCTGGTCAGCGAGCAGCTGTCGCGGCGGATGAAGCTTGGCCTCGGCGATCATATCGAGGTGCCTGCCCCCGCTGGCCCCTGGCCGCTCAAGATCGTCGGCATCTATGCCGATTACGGCAACCCCAAGGGCCAGATCGCGGTCAACTTCGCCGCGCTGACCCGGCGTTTCCCGCAGACGCCGCAGACCCGGCTCGGGCTCCGCGTCGAGCCGGAAAAGATCACGCCGCTGATTGTGGCGTTACAGGAGAAGTTCGGCCTCGACGACCGCAACGTTGCCGACCAGGCGACGATGAAGCGGGAATCCAGGCGGGTGTTCAACCGCACCTTCTCGGTGACCGCGGCGCTCAACGCCTTCACGCTCGGCGTCGCCGGCATCGCGCTCCTGACCAGCCTGCTGACCTTGGCCAATTCGCGGCTGCCGCAGCTGGCGCCGCTGTGGGCGATCGGCCTGACGCGGCGGCGGCTCGCGGCGCTCGAACTGTTGAAGACCATGGCGGTCGCCTTGATCACCGCGCTGTTCGCGCTGCCGCTCGGCCTTCTGGTCGCCTGGTGCCTGCTTGCGATCGTCAATGTGAAGGCGTTCGGCTGGCGGCTGCCGTTCCACATCTTCCCGTTGCAGCTGATCGAGCTGCTCGCGGTGGCACTCGCCGCCGCCTTCTGTGCGGCAGCGCTGCCGGTCGCTAGACTGGCGCGCATGCAGCCGGCCAGCCTGATCAGGATCTTCGTCAATGAGCGCTAGCAGCGCGATCACCCGCCGCGCCTTTGCCGGCGGCGCGCTGGCGCTCGCGCTCGGCGGCAAGAGCCGTGCGCAAGGCTTTGCCGGGCTCGGCGAGAATGCCGAAGGCTTTGCCGCCGTCACGCCGGGCAGGCCATTCGCATTCCCAATCGATCACGGCCCGCATCCGGAGTTCCGGATCGAATGGTGGTACGTGACGGCGAATCTCTCCGACGCGAATGGTGCGGCCTATGGCGCGCAATGGACGCTGTTCCGCCAGGCGATGAAGCCGGGCGGCCCCAGCGAGGGCTGGGCCAACCAACAGGTCTGGATGGGCCACGCCGCCGTGACCACCGCCACCACGCATCGCTTCAGCGAGACGTTTGCGCGCGGCGGCATCGGTCAGGCCGGTGTCGAGGCCACGCCGTTCCGAGCCTGGATCGACGCCTGGGAGATGCACGGGCTCGACCCGTTCGATGCGCAGCGCGTCGCGCCGCTCGAACTGAAGGCGTCGGCTGCCGACTTCAGCACCGCGCTCCGCCTCGACGCCGACCGACCGCTGGTGCTGCAAGGCGACCACGGCTACAGCCGCAAGTCGGATCGCGGGCAGGCCTCCTATTATTATAGCCAGCCGTTCTACCAGGCGTCCGGCCGTATCGTGATCGACGACAGACCGCTCGACGTCACGGGCATGGCCTGGATGGATCGCGAATGGAGCAGCCAGCCATTGGCGGCGGATCAAACCGGCTGGGACTGGTTCTCGCTGCATCTGCCCGGCGACGAGAAGCTGATGCTGTACCGGCTGCGCCAGAAGGATGGCCGCGAGAACCTGTTCGGCAACTGGTTCACGCCGGACGGCCGCTCGGCCGAGATCGCTGGCCCCGGCAACAGCATCACGCCGGTTGCAACCACCGAGATCGACGGCCGCAAGCTGCCGACGTCATGGCGCGTCGCCCTTCCGGCGCGCGGCCTTGCCATCGAGACCACGCCGGTCAATCCGAAGGCCTGGATGGGGACCAGCTTCCCCTATTGGGAAGGTCCGATCCGCTTCGCAGGCAGCCACGCGGGAATCGGCTATCTTGAGATGACCGGGTACTGAAACGCCGACAGAAGATCGGCGCGCCCAAAATCGTCCAGCCAGTCACACCGGTCGCGGCCGCCCCGTCATGACATCGGGGCCGATGAAACAAGAGGACACGCCCGACATGTACCACTACACGGCCATCGTCACCTGCCTTGCCGCCGCCTTCTATTTCTACACTTCGATCGAGGTTTCGCGCGCCCGCGTCGCCTATGGCGTCAAGCTGCCGGCGATTTCGGGCCATCCGGATTTCGAGCGCGTCTTCCGCATCCAGATGAACACGCTGGAGTGGATGCCGATCTTCCTGCCGTCGCTGTGGCTGTTTGCGATCTATGTCGGCGATGCCGCGGCGGCCGCGATCGGCGCGCTCTGGGTGATCGGCCGCATCGTCTACTTCATCGGCTATCGGGAAGCCGTGGCGAAGCGCAGCCGGGGTTTTGCCATTCAGGCCACCGCGTGCATCATCCTGTGGATCGGCGCGCTCGGCGGCGCGGTGTGGCGGCTGGTGCATTGAAGGCGCGATCGCGCCGCACACTCCGCTGTCGTCCCGGGCTTGACCCGGGACCCATACCCACAGGGTCGAGTTTTGCGATGGCTGGGGCCCCAGCGCGGCAGAATAGCTAACATCGGTGGTTATGGGTCCCGGCTTTCGCCGGGACGACACCGATATTTGTTGCCCTAGCTAGGCCTTACTTGGTCAGCGGGCAGCCGCTGTCCTTGGCGGTGAAGAACGCCTTGTCGCCCGGCACCACGGCGAGTTGCTTGTAATAGTCCCATGGCTTCTTCGATTCCGACGGCTTCTTGACCTCGAACAGATAGAGGTCGTGGACCATGCGGCCGTTGGCGAGCACCTTGCCCTTGGCAAAGGCGTCGTCGACCGGCAGCTCCTTCAGCTTCGCGGCGACCGCTTCACTGTCCTTGGTGCCGGCGGCCTTCACCGCCTTCAAATAGCTCAGCGTCGCCGAATAGGTGCCGGCATGGATCATGCTCGGCATGTGGCCGGTGCGCTTGATGAAGCGCTCGCTGAAAGCGCGCGAGGCGTCGTCGTGATCCCAGTAGAACCCTTCGGTGAGGACAAGACCCTGGGCTGCCTCCAACCCGAGACCGTGCACCTCCGACAGCGTCATCAGCAGGCCGGCGAGTTTCTGGCCGCCTCTGACGATGCCGAACTCGGCCGCCTGCTTGATCGAGTTGGTGGTGTCGAGCCCGGCATTGGCAAGCCCGATGATCTTGGCCTTCGAGCTCTGCGCCTGCAGCAGGAAGGACGAGAAGTCCGACGAGTTGAGCGGCACGCGGACCGAGCCGACCACCCTGCCGCCCTTCGAAGCGACGATGTCGCTGGTGTCCTTTTCCAGCGCGTAACCGAAGGCGTAGTCGGCGGTCAGAAAGAACCACGTGTCGCCGCCCGCTTCCGTCAGCGCCCCGCCGGTACCGACCGCCAGCGCGCGCGTGTCGTAGGCCCAGTGGAAGCTGTAGGGCGTGCAGGCATCGCCTGAAATGCGCGAGGTCGCCGCGCCCACCACGATGTCGATCTTCTTCTTTTCCTTGGACAGCTCCTGCACCGCGAGCGCGACCGACGAAGTGGTGAGCTCGGTGATCATGTCGACGTTCTCGACCTCGTACCAGCGCCGCGCGATTGCGGTCGCGAGGTCCGGCTTGTTCTGATGGTCGGCGGTGACGATCTCGATCTTCTGGCCCAGCACCTCGCCGCCGAAATCCTCGACCGCCATCCGCGCCGCCTCGAGCGAATACTTTCCGCCGTAGTCGGCGTAGACGCCGGACTGATCGTTCAGGATGCCGATCTTGACACCTTGTGCCGACGCCGGCGCCGCAAGCATCAAGCTGCAAGCCGCGACCGCAGCCAAAAATCCCGACTTCATTTTTGTGCTCTCCCAGTAACTTCTATCAGGAAAAATCGGCGCGACATTATTTTATAACCCCGCACCTGCCCATCTCTTTCCGCTCAGCCGTTAGTATGGGCTTGCCTCGTCATTCCGGGGCATCGCGAAGCGATGAGCCCGGAATCAATTTCTCCGCTTGGACATGCGGCCCGATGGATTCCGGGCTCGCGCTACGCGCGCCCCGGAATGACGGAGGAGAGGAGATGCCTCACCCCGCCACGTTCGCTGCGGGTTCCTTCGGCTTGCCCTCGTTCTTTCCTTCCGCGAGGTTGCGCACCACCATGTAGAAGATCGGCGTGAAGACGAGGCCGAACAGGGTGACGCCGAGCATGCCGAAGAACACGGCGACGCCGACCGCCTGGCGCATCTCCGAGCCCGAGCCGGTCGACAGCACCAGCGGCAGCACGCCGAGGATGAAGGCGAACGACGTCATCAGGATCGGCCGCAGGCGAAGCCGGCAGGCCTCGATGACCGCCTCCAGCCGTGGCCTGCCCTCGAGCTCGATATCGCGCGCGAACTCGACGATCAGGATCGCGTTCTTGGCGGCGAGCCCCACCAGCACCACGAAGCCGATCTGGGTCAGGATGTTGACGTCCTGGCCCATGATGCGCACGCCGATGGTGGCCGCGAACAGGCACATCGGCACGATCAGGATCACCGCAAACGGCAGTGTCCAGCTGCCATATTGCGCGGCCAGCACCAGATAGACGAACAGCACGCAGATCGGGAACACGTAGAGGCCGGCATTGGCGCCGTTGACCTGCTGGTAGGACAGGTCGGTCCATTCGAACGAGAAGCCGCTCGGCAAGGTTTCGTCGGCGAGCTTCTTGATGGTGTTGAGCGCCGTCGTCGAGCTGACTCCCGGCGCGGGCTCACCCTGCAGTTCGGACGCCGAGTAAAGATTGTAGCGTGCGACACGGTCGGGGCCCGAGATGTCCTTGAAGTCCACGACGCTGCCGAGCATCACCATGTCGCCGGCGGCGTTGCGGGTGCGCAGCCGCGAAAGATCGGTGGTCTCCTTGCGGAACGGCAGATCGGCCTGCGCGGTGACATGGTAGGTGCGCCCGAACAGGTTGAAGTCGTTGACATAGGTCGAGCCGAAATAGGTCTCGATCGTGTCGGTGATGTTGGCGATGGGAACGCCGAGCTTCTGCGCCTTGACGCGATCGATATCGACGAACAGCTGCGGGGTGTTCGCAGAGTACGGCGAGAACACCGATGTGAGGCTCGGCGACTTGCGGGCGGCCAACACCAGTTCGTCGGTCGCGGACGCCAGCAATTCGGGCCCGCGCCCCTGTCGGTCCTGGACGCGGATGGTGAAACCACCGCCGGTGCCGATACCGGGCACGGCGGGCGGCGGAATGACGATGATGAAGGCGCCCTGGATCACCGACAGGCGCTTGCGCAGGTCGGCCGTGATCGCAGTCGCCGTCAGTCCCTTCTTCAGGCGTACCTCCGGCTCGTCGAACACCGGGAACAACGCCGCGGCGTTACCCGCCTGCGTGCGCGTCGCGCCGGAGAAGCCGGCGAAGGCCGCAACGCGAACGATGCCGGGCGTATCCAGCGCGATCCGCTCGATCTCGCGCACCACAGCCGTGGTCCGCGCCAGCGACGCGGCGCCCGGCAGCTGTGCCGAGATGATGACGTAGCCGCGGTCCTGCGCCGGGATGAAGCCCTGCGAGGTGGTCGCGAGCAGCCAGCCGGCGCTGCCGATCAACACGAGGTAGATCGCGACCATCACCACCGTGTGCCGGATCACGAAGTCGGCGACCGCCGCATAGCCATGCGCCAGCCGATCGAACACGCGGTTGAACAGCGCGGTGAAGCTGTCCCAGCCGCGCGCGATGATGTTCCAGCGTGCCGGCGGGCGTTTCTCCTCGTGCGGGACCAGGATCTGCGAGGCCAGCGCGGGCGACAGCGTCAGCGAGCAGAAGCAGGAGATCGCGGTCGCGACCGCGATCGTCACCGCGAATTGCTGGAAGAACTGCCCGGAGATGCCGCCGAGGAAGGCGGTCGGCACGAACACCGCGCACAGCACCAGCGCGATCGAGACCAGCGCGCCGCCGACCTCCTCCATGGTCTTGAGCGCCGCCTCGCGCCGGCTCATGCCGTGCTCGAGATGCCGTTCGACATTCTCGACCACCACGATGGCGTCGTCGACCACGATGCCGACCGCGAGAACCAGGCCGAACAGCGTCAGATTGTTGATCGAGAAGCCGAGCGCGGCCATTACCGCGAAGGTGCCGACCAGCGACACCGGGATCGCGATGATCGGGATGATCGCAGGCCGCCATCCCTGCAGGAACACCAGTACCACGATGACGACGAGCGCCATCGCCTCGTAGATCGTCTTGATCAGCTCATGAACCGACTGGGCGATGAATTCGGTCGGGTTGTAACCGATGTTGTAGTCGAGCCCCTTCGGGAAACTCGCCTTCATGTGCTCCATCGTGTCGGAGATGCTCTTGGCGGTGGCGAGCGCGTTCGATCCGGGCCGCTGCGTCACCAGCAGCGCGACCGCCGATTTGCGCAGCAGGAAGCTGTTGGTGGCGTAGGACAGCGCACCGAGCTCGACGCGAGCGACGTCGCGCAGGCGCACGGTTCGGCCGTCGGAGCCAGCCTTCACCACGATGTCCTCGAACTGCCTGATGTCCTTGAGGCGGCCGGTGAAGACGAGGTTCGGCTGGAAGGCGCGATCGGCGATCGGCGGCTCGGCGATCTGGCCGCCCGCGATCTGCAGGTTCTGCGCCCGGATCGCCGCCAGCACCTCGCCCGAGGTCAGGCCGAGATTGGCGATCCGGTCGGGATCGAGCCACAGCCGCATCGAGTAGTCGCGCGCGCCGAACATCTGGATGTCGCCGACGCCGTCGAGCCGCAACAGCTGGTCACGGACCTGCAGCAGCGCGTAGTTGGAGATGTAGAGCTGGTCGAACGTGTCGTCGGGCGACAGCATGAACACGACCATCAGGATGTCGGGCGAGTTCTTGCGGGTGACGACGCCGTTGCGCTGGACTTCTTCAGGCAGCCGCGGCTGCGCGATCGCGACGCGGTTCTGCACCAGCACCTGGGCCTTGTCGAGGTCGGTGCCGAGCTTGAAGGTCGCGGTGATGGTGAGCTGGCCGTTCGAGGTCGCCTGGCTGTAGAGATACAGCATGTCCTCGACGCCGTTGATCTCCTGCTCGATCGGAGCGGCGACGGTGTCGGATACGGTCTGCGCCGAGGCGCCCGGGTACTGCGTGGTCACCGTGACGGTCGGCGGCACGACCTGCGGATATTCCGAGACCGGCAGCGTCGGATAGGCAATCGCGCCGACGATCAGCAGCACGATCGACAGCACCATCGCGAGGATGGGCTGGTTGATGGAGAGCCTGCCGAGATTCATGGCTTGGCACCTGCCGGGGTCTTGGCAGCTTCCGCGGGCTTGTCGCCTGCCGGAGGCTTATCGCCTGCCGGAGGTTTGGCTTCGGCCGGAGCCTGGGCCATTTTCGGCGTCACCTTGGCGCCGACGCGGGCGCGTTGCAGCCCGTCGACGATCACATGGTCCTCCGGCTTGAGGCCGTCGCGGATCACGCGCAGGCCCTCATCCAGCGGTCCGAGCGTGACCGTTCGTGCTTCCACCGTGTTGTCGTCCTTGACCACGAACACGATCTTGCGCGACTGGTCGGTGGCGATGGCGGTATCCGGGATCAGCAGCGCCTCATAGGGCGAGGAGCCGATCACGCGGACGCGGCCGAACTGGCCGGGCAGGATCGAGAGGTCCTTGTTCGGGATCACCGCGCGGCTGCGCAGTGTTGCGGTGGAGACGTCGAGGCGGTTGTCGAGGAAGTCCATCTTGCCCTCATGCGAAGGCTTGGTCTCGCCGGTCAGGGTCACCTGCACCGGGTTCGCCGTATCGCGCGAGCTCGGCCGCCGGCCTTCGAACCACAGCTTGCTGTTGCGCTGATAGGTCGCCTCGTCGACGTCGAAATAGATGTAGATCGGATCGAGCGACACGATCGAGGTCAGGAGCGTCGCTCCGCTCTCGCTGCCCTGCACCAGATTGCCCGGCGTCACCAGATGCCGGCTGACGCGGCCGGCGATCGGCGCCAGCACATGGCTGAATTCGACGTTGAGCTGCGCGGCCTTCAGCGTGCCCTCGGCCTGCGTTTCGGCGGCGCGCGCCGCCTGCAACGCCTGGCGGCGCTGGTCGACGACCTGCTCCGAGACCGCGCTGGTCTGCACCAGATTGAGCCCGCGCTCGAGATCGCGCTTGGCAAGCTCCCCCTTGGCGCGCGCGTCGGCGAGCTGGCCTTCGGCCTGCAGCACGACCGCCTCGAACGGCCGCGGATCGATGGTGTAAAGCAGATCGCCGGCGCGGACGATCGCACCATCCTTGAACTCGACACTGTTGACGAAGCCGCCGACGCGGGCACGGACCTGAACCTCCTCGATCGCCTCGAAGCGGCCGGTGAATTCGTCCCAGTCGGTGACGGTGCGCTTGACCGGCTGCGCGACGGTCACGGGCGGCGCCGGAGGCGCGGCCTGCGATTGCGCGCTCTTGTCGTCGCAGCCGCCGAGCGCCAGCGCGGCCAACAGCCCGATCGGCGCGAGGCCAAGCCGGCACGCCCTGACGAATCCCTGGCGGCGAAGCGAATGACGCTCGACACCGGTCACCGGAGCCGGACGCTCCGTTCTGTCAATCGAACTCAATTCCTTACTCCCCCAAAGACTACGAAGCACGCCGACCAAAGCAGGGCTACGAAAGTCGCAATTGAAACTTGCGGTGATTCAACACGGACGCACCACCGCAATGTCGCGGCAGCGGACGTCACAGATGTAGCCGCACCACAGTCTGTTCAAGATGGCCGCCGGATCAAGCAAATAGTTTCGTAGTCTGAAAGCCTTACGACACGCTCGCGAAGCCGGGACGACGAAAAGGGGCAGTTTGGCTGGCCTATCGAGGGCGCAAGGTCACAGACAGATCATCCCGAATCAATCACAACGCGAGTTCGTTTCACAGATTCGTCACACCGGCCCCGATTCTACTTTTGGCACAGGAACCTTTCGTCACGACCAGCCAGGCTCCCATACTCTACCTCCCGCTGCACGACGGAATCGTCGTTAACGTCGCGGTTGTCATCCGGACACACATTGACACCCGGTAGTATCGCCAATACGGTCATGGTTGCCAAAGCATGAATATTCTTGGCCGGCCGCATTTTTCTCGAACATTCATTGTGTTTTGTCGCGGCGCGAGTGTGTGAAAGCGACTACGTAAATGGCAAGCGCATTTGACCTTGCTGATGCCTCGGCTGCGCGCAGATCGCGGCTTTCCCGAATTGCAGGCGGCCTGGCGCCATCGCCGGTCGCGGCCGATCAACTTCAACGTGTGAACGGCTTCACACGTCATCGTCCCCAACAATTGTAAATATTGATCGGCTTCCACGCCGATCGCAGGAGTGCTCATGACGACCATACCTGCTTATTCAATCGGTGGTTTAACTCGCCCCGAACTTCACCTCGATCCGACCGGACATATCATTCTCGATCCGGCCGCGCAGGCGTTCGTCGACACGTATGGTCTGCAATATCTCTACCTCGGCTGCCCTCCCGGCACGCTCTGGCCGCCGGTCCAGGGCTTCCTGGCACCGCCGACCGATGCCAATTCCAGCGCCAACACGGTCGTTGAAGGCGCGGCAGCCAACACCTCGGTCGGCATCACCGCGCAGTCGAGCAGCCTGATCGGCCTTCCGGTCACCTATTCGCTGACGTCAGATTCCTCCCATGGCGGCTTCAAGGTCGATCCGAACACCGGCGTGATCTCGGTCGCCGATCCCACCAAGGTCGACTTCGAGAGCTCCGGCGGCAGCTACGTCGTCAATGTGCAGGCAACCGACGGCATCTTCGCCTCGTCGCAGAGCTTCGTGATCGCGGTCAGCAACGCGCCGCCATCGACACCGGTCGACAGCAACGCCGCCGCCAACGCCGTCAACGAGGGCGCCGCCGTCAATACCCTGGTCGGCATCACGGCATCGTCGGCCGATGTCAACGGCCCCGGCGTCACCTATTCGCTGACCGGCGATACGTCCGGCGGCGGCTTCAAGATCGATCCCAACACCGGCGTCGTCACCGTCGCCGATTCCGCCAAACTCGACTTCGAGACCGCGCCGGGCCACGCCTACACCATCACCGTGCAGGCCAGCGACGGCCATGGCGGCGTCAGCTCGCAGAGCTTCACGATCAACGTCAACGACGTTCCGGTCTCTACGCCGGTCGACACCAATCCCGCCGCCAACAGCGTCGTCGAAGGCGCCGCCGTCAATACGCTGGTCGGCATCACGGCGTCCGCAGTCGATCCGAACGGTCCCGCAAGCACCTACTCGCTGACCGGCGACACCTCCGGCGGCGGCTTCAAGATCGATCCCAATACCGGCGTCGTCACCGTCGCCGATCCGACCAAGCTCGACTACGAGAGCGCGCCCGGCCACGCCTACACCATCACCGTGCACGCGACCGCCGGTGCGACCTCGGCGACCCAGACCTTCACCATCGGTGTCACCGACGCGCCGCCGTCGGCACCCACTGATATCGACGGCACGGTCAATTCGGTGGTCGAAGGCGCCGCGATCGGCACCCTCATCGGCATCACCGCGCACGCCACCGACATTAACGGCGGCGCCGTGACCTATTCGCTGGTCGGCGATGCGCATGGCTTCACCATCGACGCTGCGACCGGCATCGTCACCGTCGCCGATCCGACCAAGATCGATTTCGAGACCGCTCCCGGCCACGCCTACACCATCACCGCGCAGGCCAGCGACGGCACGCTGACCAGCACGCAGAATTTCACCATCAACGTCACTGACGTTGCGCCGTCGACCCCGATCGACAGCGATGCCGCAACCAACACCGTGGTCGAAGGCGCAACCGCCGGCACCGCGGTCGGCATCACCGCGCATGCGGTCGACATCAATGGCCCGGCCGTGACCTATTCGCTGACCGGCGATACCTCCGGCGGCGCCTTCGCGATCGATCCGACAACCGGCATCATCACCGTCGCCGACCCGACCAAGATCAACTATGAAAGCGCGCCCGGCCACGCCTATACCGTAACGGCGACCGCCAGCGACGGCACGCTGGCGAGTTCGCAGAGCTTCACCATCGGCGTCACCAATGCCCCGCCGTCGGCCCCGATCGACGCCGACGCCACCCCCAATGCGATCGCCGAAGGCGCGGCCAACGGCTCGACGGTCGGCGTCACGGCGTCGTCGATCGACGTCAACGGCCCGCCGGTCACCTATTCGCTGGTCGGCGACACCTCCGGCGGCGGCTTCACCATCGACGCGACGACGGGTGTCGTCACCGTCGCCGACGGCACCAAGATCGATTACGAGAGCGCGCCCGGCCACGCCTACACCGTCACCGCGCAGGCCAGCGACGGCCAGGGCGGCACCAGCACGCAGAGCTTCACCATCGGCGTCACGGACGTCGCGCCATCGACCCCGGTCGACAGCGACCTCACCGCCAACAGCGTCGTCGAAGGCGCCGCCGCGGGCAGCACGGTCGGCATCACCGCGTCGGCGATCGACGTCAACGGCCCGGCTGTGACCTATTCGCTGGTCGGCGACACCTCGGGTGGCGGCTTCACCATCAACGCCGCAACCGGCGTCGTCACCGTCGCCGATCCCACCAAGATCGATTACGAAACCAGCGGCGCGGGTCACAGCTACACCATCACCGCACAGGCGAGCGACGGTACGCTGGCGAGTTCGCAGACCTTCACCATCGCAGTCAGCGACGCTGCGCCGTCGATTCCGATCGACAGCAATGCCGCCGCCAACAGCGTCGTCGAAGGCGCCGCCGCCGGCAGCACGGTTGGCGTCACCGCGTCATCGACCGACGTCAATGGCCCGGCCGTGACCTATTCGCTGGTCGGCGACACCTCCGGCGGCGGCTTCACCATCAACGCGGCAACGGGTGTCATCACCGTCGCCGATCCCACCAAGATCGACTACGAGAGCAGCGGCCCGACCCATTCTTACACGGTGACCGCGCAAGCCAGCGACGGCACGCTCACGAGCTCGCAGACCTTCACCATCGCCGTCGCCGATGCCCCGCCGTCGACCCCGGTCGATGCCGACGTCACCCCCAATACGATCACCGAAGGCGCCGCCGCCGGTTCGACCGTCGGCATCACCGCGTCGTCGACCGACGTCAACGGCCCAGCCGTGACCTATTCGCTGATCGGCGACACCTCCGGCGGCGGCTTCACCATCAACGCGACAACGGGTGTCATCACCGTCGCCGACCCGACCAAGATCGACTATGAAAGCGCGGCCGGGCACGCCTACACCGTCACCGCCCAGGCGAGCGACGGTACGCTCGCGAGCTCGCAGACCTTCACCATCGCTGTCACGGACGTCGCGCCATCGACCCCGGTCGACAGCGACGGCGCCATCAACCGCGTCGCGGTCGGCGCACCGGTCGGTTCCGGAACCGGCGTCACCGCATCCTCGACCGACGTCAACGGCCCGGCCGTGACCTATTCGCTGGTCGGCGACACCTCCGGCGGCGCCTTCACCATCAACGCGACCACCGGCAAGGTCACGGTCGCCGATCCCACCAAGATCGTCTTCAACCCTGCTAGCCCGTCTTACGACGTCACGATCGACTCCTCCGACGGCACGCTGCACAGCCAGCAGACCTTCACCATCGCCGTCGTCATCGACGCAGCCCCGGTCGTCACCGCCGGCCACACCCTGAACTACACCGAAAACCAGGTCGCGACCGCGATCGATTCGGCGATCACCGTCACCGATTCCGACAACGCCACGCTCGACCACGCGACGGTGCAGATCACCGACCACTATGTGAGCGGCGAGGACGTTCTCGGCTTCATTACTCAGAACGGCATCACAAGCTCGTTCGACACCGCAACCGGAACGCTGACGCTGACCGGCACGTCCAGCGTCGCCAACTACCAGGCCGCGCTGGCGTCGGTGACCTATTTCAACACCAGCGACAATCCGTCCGGGTTGGCGCGCACCGTCACGATCACCGCCAATGACGGCACGCTCGACAGCACGCCGGTCACCGACACCATCAACGTCACCCCGGTCAACGACCCGCCCGTCGTCACCGCCGGTCACACGCTGAACTACACCGAGAATCAGGTCGCGACGGCATTCGATCCGGCGATCACGGTCACCGACGTCGACAACACCACGCTGGCCGGCGCGACGGTGCAGATCACCGGCAACTATGCCAACGGCCAGGATGTGCTGGGCTTCACCACCATCGGCAACATCACCGGCACGTTCGATGCCGCGACCGGCAAGCTGACATTGACCGGCACCGACACGGTCGCCAACTACCAGGCCGCGCTGGCCTCGGTGACCTATTTCAACACCAGCGACAACCCGTCGGGCCTGGCGCGCACCGTCACGATCACAGCCAATGACGGCGCCGCGAACTCCACGGCGGTCACCGACACCATCAACGTCACGCCGGTCAACGATCCGCCGGTCACGTCGGCCGGCGGCACGCTGAACTACATCGAAAACCAGGCCGCGACCGCGATCGACACGTCGGTCAACGTGTCCGACGTCGACAGCGCCAACATGGCCGGCGCCACAATCGCGATTACCGGCGGCTTCGCCGCGGGCCAGGACGTGCTGGGCTTCAACCCCCAGAACGGCATCGTCGGTTCGTACAACGCTCTGACCGGCGTGTTGACGTTGACCGGCTCCTCCAGCGTCGCGAACTACAAGGCCGCGCTCGACTCCATCACCTATTTCAATAGCAGCGACAACCCGTCCGGGGCGGATCGCACCGTCAGCTTCAAGGTCAATGACGGCTCGCTGGACAGCAACACCTCGACCTCGACCATCCATGTCACGCCGGTCAACGATGCGCCGGTGATCAGCTTCGGCGCCATCGCCGGATTTACCGAACCGCCGAACGGCACGCCGGCGGCGAACTCGACGCCGGTGACGATCACGCCGAACCTGACGATCACTGACGCCGAAGGCAACAACCTGACCGATGCGACCTTCGTTCTGAACAATCTGGAGCCGTCGGACGCGCTCTCGATCGCGGGTCACGCCGGCACGAGCGGCGACATCGGCGGCATCCACTTCGACATCACCAGCACCGCCGGCACCGAAACGATCAGCTTCACGGGCACCGACACGCTGGCGCACTACAATGCGGCGCTCGACCTGATCCAGTTCAACAACACCAGCGAGAACCCCGACACCACCGCGCGCTCCTATACCCTGACCGTGCATGATGACGGCGGCACCACGAACGGCGGCAACAACACTGGAACGGCATCGACGACTGGAAGCGTGACCGCGGTCAACGATGCGCCCACCGCGACGGTGCCGGCGGACAATTCGATCGGCACCGCCTTCTCGCACACCAATCTCGCGATCTCCGGCCTGTCGGTCGCCGACGTCGACGCCGGCAGTGGCAACGTCACGGCGACGATCGCCTCAAACCACGCAGCCCTGAGCTTCGACACCACGGGGCTCGCGAGCTTCACCAACAACGCCAGCCACACCGTCACGCTCACCGGCACCATCGCGCAGGTCAACACCGCGCTGGCGACGCTGACCTACAACAGCGACGACGGCTTCACCGGCTCGGATACCGTCACGCTGAACGTCAACGACAACGGCCACACCGGCACACCCGGCGCGCAGGCCTCCGGCCCGCAGACCTTCCATGTCGGCGTCGTGCCGCAGGTGTTCTACATCGACAACTCGACGACAGGCACCAGCCTCAACCTCGGTACCCAACACGATCCCTACACCTCGATCGCCGCCTTCAACGCGGCGAATCCGGCCGGCTCCGGCGACTATGTCGTGCTCGAGCACGGCACCGGCACCTACAGCGAAGCCAACGGCATCAATCTCGCCAACGGCGTCAACCTGATCGGCGGCAGCCATACCCTGACGTTCACCAATCCGGTGACCAACCAGCTGGTCACCGCGAATGTCGGCTCCGGCACCGATCCGGTCATCCATGTCACCGGCGCCGACAACGGCATCGACCTGCTCGGCACCACGGGTCACACCATCACCGGCGTCAGCATCGACACCTCGGCCTCGACCGGCATCGGCATCAGCGACGACGGCAACAATGTCGGCACCGTCACGATGTCCGACATCACGGTCAAGACCGCCAGCGGCACCGGCATGAGCTTCACCCATGGCGGCACCATCACGCTGACCGGCACCGCCAACTCCATCACATCGGGCATCGGCACCGCGCTCGATGTCGAGAACACCCAGATCGGCTCTAACAACCTCACCTTCAAGAGCATCACCTCGAGCGGCGGCTCCGGCAACGGCATCATCCTGTCGAATACCGGCACCGCCGCCGGCAATGGCGGCCTGCACGTCACCGGCGACGGCTCGACCGCGGGCAGCGGCGGCACCATCGCCAGCAAGACCGGCGTCGACGGCAGCACCACGCAGGGCAGCGGCGTCTATCTGAACAACACCAAGGATGTGCAGATTTCCTTTGTGACGATGCACGACTTCCAGAACTACGGCATCGTCGGCACCAACGTCACCGGCTTTGCCCTCGGCAACACCACGGTGACCGGCACCAACGGCACCAGCGTCGGCGGCATCGGCGAGGGCGACGTCTACTTCACCGGCCTGTCCGGCACCGCGTCGATCACGAATTCGACCCTCACCGGCGCAGCCTTTGATGCCCTGCATGTGTTCAACGACGGCGGCCAGACGCTAAACCGCATTACCTTGACCGGCTCGACTTTCGCGACCAATTCTGCGGCCGGAAATGCGTCCAATGACGCGATCGGCTTCGAGGCCACCGGCGGCACGTTCAACGCCACGATCCAGAATTCGACCGTCACGTCCGCGCGCGGCGACATGTTCCAGCTCAATCTGCTCGGCACGGTGTCGTCGGACCTGGTCATGTCGGGCGACAATTTCAGCAACACCAACCAGAACATCGTCAGCGGCGGCGGCGGCATCACGATCGGCGGCGGCGGCCCAACCAACAATATCACGCTGACCTACGACATCGCGAACAACATCATCAAGGGCGCTCTCGGCGCCGCGCTCGCAGTCACCAAGGGCACCGGCACCGACGCGCACTTCACCGGCACGATCGACGGCAATACGATCGGCACGCAAGGCGTGGCCGGCAGCGGCTCTACTCAGGGCATCGGCATCAACGTCTTCCAGGATGGCGCGGGCACGTCGAGCACGACCATCACCAACAATCATATCTCCGGTGTCGTCGGCGGCATCTTTACCCTGAACCATAACGGCGCCGGCGGGGCGATGACCGCGGTGATCCAGGGCAACACGATCGATACGCTCGATTCGACGAACGGATTTGCCGGCATCGATGTGCAGAACGGATCGGCGACCGGAGCCGGCGGCGACAACAACCTGCTGAACGCCACGATCGGCGGCGCCGGCGCGTTGAAGAACAGCGTCGATCTCGGCGGCAACACGGGCCTCGGCCTGGTTGCCGGCGTCTTCCTCGAGCAGGAGGGCGTTTCGAAAACCGGCTTGATCGGCAGTCCCAACTATGCAGGTTCGCCCTATGACTTCACCGCGGTGGCGAACTACCTGGCGGGCAACAACACCGTGACCAACACCGGAAACGGGGCGGTCGGCACACAGGCCATCGGTGATCCCACCCATGCCGCAGGTGGCGGCTATTTCGGCGGCGCCCAGTTCATGGTCGCCGTCTCGGGCGGCGTCGAAGCGGCCTCGCCGACGGCGGGCGAAACCAACCTCACCCAGACGGAGCTGAATTCCGTCATCTCCGCGGCGATCGCGCAATGGGCCACGGCCGGTGCGACGGCAAGCCAGCTCGCCACCATGAAGGCGGTCACGTTCAGCGTCGCCAGTCTCGGCGGCAATGTCATCAGCGCGGAATCGAACGGCCACATCACGATCGATGCCGGCGCCGCCGGACACGGCTGGTTCGTCGACCCGACACCATCAGACAATTTCGAGTTTGCCCATGCCGCGACCGCGACCGACCTGTTCGCTGACCCGACCAGTGCGGCAGCCGGACATCTCGACCTTCTGACCGCGGTGGCGCATGAACTCGGTCACGTCGTCGGCCTGGCGGACGACACGACGCCGAGCCACTCCGGCGACCTGATGTACATCAACCTGGCCGATGGCGAGCGCCGGCTGCCGAGTGCCGCTGATGCCAACACGGCTGCGCCGCACGTCATGCCCACGCAGGGCACTGCGTCATCGCAGGTCAATCTGGCCACCCGTGACAGCTTCAACTTCTCGTCGTTCACCCAGTCGCCGCCGCCGACCCCGACCGGCGCAAGCCATGCGGACACCCAGAACCTGTCCGATCTGTTCAGCGGCCTTTCCAATACGGCAGCCCCGTGGTGGACCGGCCACGAGGCAGCGTTCGCTGCAATGGGCGGCATGCCGACCGACAATCACGTACACACCCAGGTGCATCACGACCTGATCGTCTGACCGGGCACCGTATCAACCACAACGCCTGCCGGATCATTCCGGCAGGCGTTGTTTGTTCAGGACGATCGAATCCGAATTGCCCGGAGCGGAGAACTCCGATCGTCGTGCACAGAGCACGCGCGCAGCTCTGTTTCATGACGCGAGTTCCGCAGTCAGCGATCGCGGTTCGCGGCTTGCGGACGCCATGCTCAACCGATGATTGAAGAAAAATTATCGGCTCGGCACAATCGTTTAGGTTGCACTCGGTGGAAAACACGCTATCGTGCACATGTTGATGACGCTGCGTCATTGTCTTGTATTTTTCACAAATCTTACGACGTATTCGCGGAGGGACTCATGGCCGATCCGTTTCTTTCCGAAATCCGCATGATGACCTTTAACTTTGCGCCCAAGGGCTGGGCGTTCTGCAACGGCCAGTTGCTTCCGCTCAATCAGAACCAACCGCTGTTTTCATTGCTCGGCACCGTCTATGGCGGCAACGGGCAGACCAACTTCGCCCTGCCCAATCTGCAGGGCCGCACCCCGATGCATGTCGGCAACGGCCATGTGCTCGGTGAACTCGGCGGCGAGCAGGCGCACACGCTGTCGATCAACGAAATGCCGCAGCACACCCACGTCGCGAACGCCACCAACACCAATGGCGCACTTCTGGTGCCGGCCAACAACGTTCTCGGCGCCTTGAACAACGCCTACGCCGCGCCCGCGGCGCTGACCGCGCTCGCGCCGGGCAGCATTTCCACGGTCGGCGGCAGCCAGGCGCATCAAAACATGCAACCGTTCCTGACGATCAATTTCTGCATCGCGCTGCAGGGCATCTTCCCTTCGCCGAATTGACGGAGACCTCTCATGCCGCAACCCTTTATCGGCGAAATCAAGATGTTCGCCGGCAATTTCGCGCCGGCCGGATGGCAGTTCTGCGATGGCAGGCTGGTGGCGATTTCCGAAAATGACGCGCTGTTCAACCTGATCGGCACCACCTATGGCGGCGACGGCCAATCGACCTTTGGGCTGCCAGACCTCCGCGGCCGGCTGCCGGTGCATATGGGCACCAATGCGGGCACCGCGTTCACGATTGGCGAAATCGGCGGCGTCGAGCAAGTCACCCTCACGACGCAGACGATTCCGGCACATACCCATACGATGCTGGCATCGCAGAACACCGGCACGAGCTCGAACCCGCAAGGCAACGTGCTCGACCAGATGAGCGGTGCGCTGCTGCTCTACAAGGAGCAAACGCCGACCACGCCGCTGAGCCCGGTGGTGATCGGACCGACCGGCGGCAGCCTGCCGCACAGCAACATCCAGCCCTTTCTGTGCATCGGTTTCATTATTTCGCTGTTCGGCATCTTCCCGAGCCAGAGCTAGGAGCGCGACACCATGGCTGACCCCTTCGTCGCCGAGATCCGCATCTTTCCGTTCAACTTCGCCCCCAACGGCTGGGCTTTCTGCAACGGTCAGCTTGTCCCGCTCTCGCAGAACACGGCGCTGTTCTCGCTGCTCGGCACCACCTATGGCGGCAACGGCACGTCGAACTTCGCGCTTCCGAACATGCAGGGCAACGCGCCACTGGCGCCAGGACAGGGACCCGGCCTCTCGCTGTACGACCTCGGCGAGAACGGTGGCTCCGACACGGTAACTCTGCTGCAATCGGAACTCGCCTCGCACCCCCACGACATGATGGCGATCAACCTGCAGGCCGACCAGGCAGCACCGGCATCGAACCGGGGCATCGCGCGATCACTCAACGGCGCGGCCTATGTCGCCGGCACTCCGACGCCCACGTTGGTGCAGATGAGCCCCAACATGATCGGACTGACGGGCTCCGGCCTGCCGCACAACAATCTGATGCCTTATCTGACGCTCAATTTCTGCATTGCGCTGCGGGGCGTGTACCCGCCGCGGAGCTGAGGTCGTTTTGACACTCGACGTTCTCTCACCCGGCGCGTGCACGTTCGGCTGGGCGCGTGCGACGCAAGCCGGCTGCGGCTTTCGCCGCCTCACGGAGGCCGATCTGCCGTTCCTCGGCCGGCTCTATGCGGCGACGCGCGCCGAGGAGCTGGCACCGGTGCCGTGGAGCGACGCGGACAAGGCCGCCTTTCTCGATCAGCAATTCCGTGCCCAACACGCGCACTACCAGCACTACTATCCGAACGCCGACTGGCTGATGATCGCGCGCAGGGATGAGGACATCGGCCGGTTCTATCTCGAGCGCTGGCCGAGCCAGCACCGCATCATCGACATTGCCTTCCTTCCCGAGCATCGCGGCAAGGGATATGGCGAGGCGCTATTGCGCGATGCGATGGATGAGGCAGCGGCCGCCGGCAAGGACGTCTCGATCCATGTCGAAAAACTCAATCCCGCGATGCGGCTCTACCGCCGGCTCGGCTTCGTCACCGAGGAAGACAAGGGCGTCTACGATCTGATGCGCTGGCGGGCGACGGGCGCTCCCGATCGTCAGGTAAAGATTGCCTGATAGCCGTTGCCGCCTCCGAGCGGACCGATCGGCACTATGAAGATCTCGATCACGCCCAGCGCTGGATGCCGCACCGGATAGATCGCCTGCGGCAACCATGCTCCCTTCGGCGTCGTGAACAGCAGCGAGAATGCACCGCCCGGCCGGCCGCTGTCGCCCACGGGCTCGACCTTGGCGAGCTTCAGCGGCACGACGCCTTCCGCCGTCTGCATCTCGAACTCCGCGCCCTGATGCGGCGTGAAGTCATCGATATGCAGTTTTGCCAGATCGACGGTGGATGACATGCGCACGTCCCTGTTGCCGTCGAGATGTAACACACGCCGCGGTGTTGCCGTCAAGATTTCTGCCGGTCATCCCGCGGTCTGAACCAAAGTGCACCCGGCTTTCGCTGCGCCCTCTGCTCAAGAGGAGGGTAAGTAAACGCAAGACTCGGGCGCATCGCGCCGCGAGGATGCGGATGTATGACATAAGCCGCGCAACATACTCCATCTCGTCCCGGGCAAGCCAACGGGTCGGCGCAAAGCGCCGCCCGATGACAGGCTCCGCGCGACCCGGGACCCATAACCACCAATGAAAGTTGTTTGGCCAGCGCTGGGGCCACAGCCCACTTCAACGACACGACCCTGTGGTTATGGGTCCCGGCCTTCGCCGGGACGACGACGGTGAACGCGGAGCCGCTGAACGTGCAACCCAGACCCCTGATGACGGCCCCGATTTCCTCCGCTAACCTCCCCGCAAAGCCCCGCCGGCAAGGCGGGCCATCTTGAAGGAGGACAGCCGCGTGCATCGAGGCCGTGTTGTATTCGGCGCCATGGACGAGGTCGTGTTCGGGCGGCCCGCCCGTGAGGCCATCGTCGAGCAACTGGACCGGCTTGGCGCCCAGCGCGCCTTCCTGATGGTGTCGGGGACGCTGAACCGCGAAACCGACGAGATTGAAAAGATCCGCGAGAAGCTCGGCCCCCGTTGTGTCGGCACCTTCGACCAGATGCCGGCGCACACGCCGCGCGCCGCGGTCATCGCGGCGGCGCAACAGGCGCGTGATGCGAAGGCCGATCTGATCGTCACCATCGGCGGCGGTTCGATCACCGACGGCGCCAAAGCGGTGCAGCTCTGCCTCGCCAACAACGTCATGACATCCGACGGCATCGACGCGATCCGCACCCGTGGCGGCGTCTCGCCCGAGATGAACCCTCCAACCGTGCGCCAGATCAGCGTGCCGACCACGATCGCCGGCGGCGAGTTCTCGTCGATCGCGGGCGTCACCAACGAGGCCAAGCGGCAGAAGGAGATGCTGCGCCATCCGCTGGTGATGCCGCGCGCCACCATCCTCGATCCGGACCTGTCGGTGCACACGCCGGACTGGCTGTTCCTGTCGACCGGCATCCGCGCGGTCGATCATTGCGTCGAGGGCATCTGCTCGCGTGAGGCGCATCCTTACGGCGATGCGCAGGCGCTGAAGGGGCTGGAGATGCTGGCGACCGGCCTGCCGCGGGTGAAGGCCGATCCGAAGGACATTTCGGCGCGGATGGATTGCCAGATCGGCACCTGGCTCTCGACCGGCCCGCTCGCCTCCGGCGTGCCGATGGGCGCGAGCCACGGCATCGGCTACGTGCTCGGCGCCGAGTTCGACGTGCCGCACGGCTACACCTCATGCGTAATGCTGCCGGCGGTGATGCACTGGAACAAACGCGACAACGCCGACCGGCAGGCCCTGGTCGCGGCCGCGATGGGACATCCGGGCGCGGACGCCGGCGACGTGCTCGACCGCTTCATCCGCGACCTCGGCATGCCGCGCAGTTTGCAGGAGGTCCACGTCGGACCCGAACATTTCGACCGCATCGCGGCGGGTGCGATGCGCACGCCCTGGGTGCCGCGCAACCCGCGCAAGATCGACGGTCCATCCCAGGTCCGCGAGATTCTGGTGATGGCCGCTTAGAGCATGATCCGGAAAAGTGCGAAGCGGTTTTCCGACAAGATCATGCTCAAACAGGAAGCAAATTAACACTGAGGGGAGATCTGAGCTTCGATGTACACCGGCAAGCATGCTTACCTGCGCCCGCTGCAACCGGCCTTCATCATGGCCGGGACCGGCGAGATCGTCACCTATCGCGAGCTCGAGGCACGCAACAACCGTCTCGCGCATCTGTTCCGCAACCGCGGCATGAAGCGGCTCGATCATTACTCGATCTTCATGGAGAACAACAACCGCTACCTCGAGGCCTGCGGCGCCGGTGAGCGTTCCGGCCTCTACTTCACCTGCGTCAATTCCTACCTCACGCCCAGTGAACTCGCCTACATCCTGACCAACAGCCAGTCGCGGATCCTGATCACCTCGAAGCTGAAGCTCGACATCGCGCGCGAGGCGCTGAAGGAGTGCCCGCAGGTCGAGCTCTGCATCGTGGTCGACGGCGACAGTGAGAGCGATCGCATCGTCGGCTTGCTGCAGGCGACCGCGGGGCTGCCGACGACACCGATTGCGGACGAATATGCCGGCACCGCGATGCTTTATTCGTCCGGCACGACCGGCCGGCCGAAGGGCATCGTGCGGCCGCTGCCCGAGCAGCCGCCGTCGCAAAACCTGCCGCTGTTCGATTTCCTGACCAAGCTCTGGCACTACCGCGAGGGCATGGTCTATCTGTCGCCGGCACCGCTCTATCACTCGGCGCCGCAGGCCGCGGTCAATCTCACCATCCGGATGGGCGGCACCGTCGTCATCATGGAGAGCTTCGATCCCGAGCGCTATCTCCAGCTCGTCGAAAAATGGGGCATCACCCACAGCCAGCTGGTGCCGACGATGTTCTCGCGCCTGCTGAAGCTGCCCGAGGAAGTTCGCAGCCGCTACGATCTGTCGACGCTCGAGATCGCGATCCATGCCGCGGCGCCCTGCCCCGCGCTGGTCAAGGACGACATGATCAAATGGTGGGGCCCGATCATCCACGAATATTACGGCGCGACCGAGGGCCTCGGCTTTACCGCCTGCAACAGCGAGGAATGGCTCGCGCATCGCGGCACCGTCGGCAAGGTGCTGCTCGGCGACCTGCATATCCTCGACGAGAACATGCAGCCCTGCCCGAAGGGCACGCCGGGCACGGTGTGGTTCAAGACCGCGACGCCGTTCGAATATTTCAACGATCCGGCCAAGACCAGCGAGGCGCGCTCGGCGGACGGCAGCATGAGCACGGTCGGCGACGTCGGCTATGTCGACGACGACAACTTCCTCTATCTGACCGACCGCGCCACCTTCATGATCATCTCCGGCGGCGTGAACATCTACCCGCAGGAATGCGAGAACCTCCTGATCACCCATCCCAAGGTCGCCGACGCCGCGGTGTTCGGCGTGCCCAATGTCGATCTCGGCGAGGAGGTGAAAGCGGTGGTGCAGCCGGTCGACGGCATCGCGCCGGGGCCTGATCTCGCCGAGGAGCTGATCGCGTTCTGCGCAAGCTCGCTGTCGCGCCAGAAGGTGCCGCGCTCGGTCGATTTCGAAGCCGAGCTGCCGCGGCTGCCGACCGGAAAACTCTACAAGCGCCTGCTGCGCGATCGCTATTGGGGCAACAAGACCTCGCGGATCGTCTGAACAGGTGATGCGGCGAGCCGGGCCGTCACAGCCGGGGACGCCCGGCGGCGTAACGGACTCGCTCCTCGCGCGGATTTCGCGCTATGCTCCAGGATCGCAAGCCAGCTTCGCCGGAGGCCGCCATGCCGTCGCCCCAGCCGCACGAGCCGGAGCCGGGACAGGCCGGAAGGCCCGAATTCACTGCCGCCGAGATCGGTGCGCTCGCCCATCTCTATCGTGGCGAGGTCTACCGCAGCACGGTCTGGCGCACCCGCCTCGACAGCTCCACCAACTGGGCGGTGGTCACGACCGGGATCGCGCTGTCGGCGACCTACAGCAGCGCGGAGGCCTCGCCTTTGCCGATGGTGCTGGTCGGGTTGCTGGTCACGGTGTTCCTGCTGTTCGAGGCGCGGCGCTATCGCTACTTCAACGTCTGGCGCGCCCGGGCGCGGTTGCTCGAAACCGATTTCTACGCGCCGATGATCCGCGGCGAAGGTCCCTCGCCGGGCTCGGCCTGGACCGAGCTGCTCGCCAACGACTACCGCCACCCGAGCTATCACATCAGCCTTGCCCGGGCGATCGGCCGGCGGCTGCGCCGGACCTATGGCTGGATCTTCGCGATCCAGGCCATCGCCTATTACGGCAAGCTGGCGATCCACCCCCTACCGCTGACCACGATCAGCGAGATCTGGGACCGCGCCGCGATCGGCCCGATTCCCGGAGCCATCGTGGTTCTGGCCGGCGTTGCCTTCCATTCCAGCTGGGCGCTGTTCGCCTTCGTCACGCATCGCATGGAGGCCGCCGACCGGCGGACGCGGCATAATCTGATCGCGATGGGGTGAGGCGGCGTGAGCCGCGTTGCCGCTGGCGGGCTTTTCCCCTAACCTCGCCTCAACAAGAAAAGTCAGGGAGGATTTGCCGATGGAAGTGATCCCACTGCGCGAGGGATTCGGAGCCGAACTGCGCGGCGTCACGCTTTCGGATGTTGCCGCCAGCGATGCCGCCTATGCGGCGGTGCGCGCGGCGTTCGAGGAACACTCGGTGCTGGTGTTCCGCGGCCAGGAGGTCAGCGACGACATCCAGCTCGCCTTCTCGCGCCGCTTCGGTCCGCCCGAGACGACCAAGGTCGGCTCGATGGGCACCGGCTCGCATTTCGTGATCCTCTCGACCTTCGGACCGGACGGCAAGGTGGTTCCGTCTGACCACCGGCAGCAGCTGCGCGCCAAGGCCAACCAGCTCTGGCACACCGACTCCTCCTTCAAGCGCGTGCCGGCGCTGACCTCGATCCTGTCCGCGCGCATCATCCCCGAACATGGCGGCGAGACCGAGTATGTCTCGATGCGCCTGGCCTTCGAGCGGCTCGACAAGGATGTGGCCAAGCGGCTGGAGAACTCGTTCGCCTGGCACTCCTACGCGCATTCGCGCAGCAAGGTGGCAACCGGGCTTGCAACGACTGAGGAGGTCGATGCACTGCCGCCGGTATGCTGGCGCATGGTCTGGCGCAATCCCGTCAACGGTCGCGGCGCGCTGTATCTGGCCTCCCACGCCTATGGCATCGAGGGTATGGATGCCGATGCCGGCAAGACGCTGATCGAGCAATTGACCGAAGCCGCCACCGCGCCCGGCGTCAGCTATCTGCATCAGTGGAAGCAGGGTGACGTCGTGATGTGGGACAACCGCGCCACCATGCATCGCGGCCGTCCCTGGCCGGCGCATGAGGGCCGCCTGATGATCCGCACCACGATCTCGGCAACCGAGGCTGATGGCGTCGCGAACATGCAGCCGCCCTCGACGCAGGCGGCGGAGTGATGCGAATGCTGCTTCCCCGTCATCCTGAGGAGCGCGAAGCGCGTCTCGAAGGATGCACGGCCACCGATCGGGCCGTGCATCCTTCGAGGCTCGCCCAGCGGCGCAATTGCGCCGCAAGGCTCGCACCTCAGGATGACGGGACGGACTTCGACGCTGCGTGGCGAGCAGAATCGGCGACAAACTGTCGCTGATAGCGAATCGCTTCACGCCGCGCACATCGGCAATAGCAATCGAATTCGAACGGAGAATAGTCCACGCATAGCAAAACAGACTGAGTTCCGTACAATCACGGTCATTATTCCCGGTCCGTAGAATTCCTAATGCTGCCACGTCATCCGAATTGCCAATCCCCGCACGGCCCTCGCTGGTTGCCCGACAGCCTCACCGTGGTATCGTCGATGCCAATCGGCCATTGAGACCGAAATTCGTGGAGGGGACCATGCGGAGCGTGCAAGCGCTGGCCGTCGCGGTGTTGTCTGTGCTGACCATCAGCGACGTTTCACGCGCAGCCGAGCCGAAATCCGGCGGCATCTTCAGGATCTATCACCGCGACAGCCCCGGCAGCGCCTCGATCCACGAGGGCGCGACCTATTCGGTGAACATTCCGTTCATGCCGATCTTCAACAACCTCGTCATCTTCGACCAGCACATCGCGCAGAACAGCGCGAGCACGATCCGGCCCGAGCTTGCGGAGAGCTGGGCCTGGAGCGGCGACAACAAGACGCTGACCTTCAAGCTGCGCAAGGACGTGAAATGGCATGACGGCAAGCCGTTCACCGCCGCTGACGTCAAATGCACCTTCGACATGCTGATGGGCAAGTCGCAGCAGAAGTTCCGACAGAACCCGCGCAAGTCCTGGTACGATCAGGTCGACGAGGTCACGACCAACGGCGACTATGAGGCATCGTTCAAGCTGAAGCGGCCGCAGCCGGCGCTGTTGTCGCTGCTCGCCTCGGGCTATTCGCCGGTCTATCCCTGCCACGTGTCGCCGGCGGAGATGCGCACCAAGCCCATCGGTACCGGCCCGTTCAAGTTCGTCGAGTTCAAGGCCAACGAATCGATCAAGCTCACCAAGAACCCCGATTACTTCAAGAAGGGCCTGCCCTATCTCGACGGCATCGAGTTCACCATTATCACCAACCGCTCGACGGCGGTCCTCGGCTTCGTGTCGGGCAAGTTCGACATGACGTTCCCGACCGAGGTCTCGATCCCGCTGCTCAAGGACGTCAAGTCGCAGGACCCCAAGGCGGTCTGCGTGGTGGAACCGAACAACGTCTCCACCAACATCATCATCAATTCGAGCGGACCACCGTTCGACAATCTCGACATCCGTCGCGCACTGGCGCTGGCGCTCGACCGCAAGGCGTTCATCCAGATCATGTTCGAGGGCCAGGGCGACATCGGCGGCACCATGGAGCCGGCACCCGACGGCCTGTGGGCGATGCCGAAGGAGATGCTGGAGCAGATTCCCGGCTACGGTCCCGACATCGAGAAGAACCGCGAGGAAGCCCGCAAGCTGATGCAGAAGGCGGGTTATGGCCCGGACAAGCACCTGCAGATCAAGGTGTCGACCCGCAACATCGCGGTCTACCGCGACCCCGCAATCATCCTGATCGACCAGATCAAGAGCATCTACATCGACGCAGAGCTCGACGTCGTCGACACCGCGCAATGGTTCCCGAAGGTCGCACGCAAGGACTATTCGCTCGGCCTCAACCTCACCGGCAACGCCGTCGACGAGCCCGATCAGTCCTTCTACGAGAACTATGCCTGCGGCTCGGAGCGCAACTACACCAATTATTGCAACAAGGACATCGAGAAGCTTTTCGACCAGCAGTCCGAGGAGACCAACCTCGACAAGCGCAAGAAGCTGGTCTGGGAGATCGACAAGAAGCTGCAGGAAGACGTCGCGCGTCCGATCATCTTCCATGCCCGGACCGGCACCTGCTGGAAGCCTTACGTGAAGAATGTCACGATCATGTCCAACAGCTCCTATAACGGCTATCGCTACGAGGACGTCTGGCTGGACAAGTAGCGAAGCGTTTTCGAGCGAAGTGGACACCGGCGCGCGTCAAGAAGACGCGTCAAAGAAGATTCGGGATCAGGGAGAGAGCCAGGGTGTTTGCCTATATCGTGCGGCGGCTGTTCCTGATGCTCGTGACCCTGTTCGGGATCTCGGTCATCATCTTCGTGCTGCTGCGCGTCGTTCCGGGCAATATCGTCGATATCCTGTTCGACGCCGCAGGCTTCGTCGACCCCGCCGACAAGGCCAATCTCGAGCGCGAGCTCGGCCTGAGCCAGCCGATCGCGATCCAGTATCTGCACTGGATCGGCGGCCTGCTGCACGGCGATCTCGGCTATTCGTATGTCTCGGAGAAGCCGGCGCTCGAGGAGATCCTGCCGCGGATTCCGATCACCGCACGGCTCGCGGGGCTGGCGCTATTGTTCTCCGCCTCGATCGGCATTCCTCTCGGCGTCATCAGCGCCGTGCACCAGGGTTCGAAGCTCGATTATGCGCTGCGCGTCGTCAGCCTCAGCGGTCTGTCGCTGCCGTCATTCTGGCTCGGCCTCTTGATCCTGATGGCCTCGGTCTCGCTGTTCGGCACCATGCCGATCTTCAATCCGAACCCGAAGACCTGGCTCGAGGCGCTGACCATCTATGCGGTGCCGGCGATGGCGGTTGGCTTCCGCAGCGCGGCGCTGACCATGCGCATCACCCGCTCCTCGATGCTGGAGATCCTGCGCCAGGACTACATCCGCACCGCGCGCGCCAAGGGCGCCTCCGAGGCCTCGGTGAACTATCACCACGCGCTCAAAAATGCCGTGCTGCCGGTCATCACCGTGATCGGCATCGAGGCCGCGTTCCTGATCGGCGGGCTTATCGTCACCGAAACCGTGTTCAACATCCCCGGCATCGCCCGCTTCCTGGTGGAGGCGCTGCGCTGGCGCGACTACCCGATCGTGCAGAACCTCGTGATGTTCATCGCGGTCGTCGTCGTGGTCGTGAATTTCATCGTCGACATGCTCTATGCGGCGATCGATCCGCGCATCCGGTTTGGGGACTAACCCGATGGCGACGATCAATTTCGACAGCGAGCTGCGCCGCGCCGGAGCCAACGCCACGGCCGGCTGGGGGCGGTTCGCGTTCCTCGCGCAGCGCCATGTGCTCGGCACCATCGGCCTGATCATCATGCTGCTGTTCCTGCTGACCGCGATCTTTGCCGACCTGATCAGCCGCTACGATCCGCTCACCGTCGATTCCGCGCACCGGCTGGCCGCGCCCTCTATGCTGCACTGGTTCGGCACCGATTCGTTCGGCCGCGACGTCTGGAGCCGCATCGTCCACGGCGCGCGGATCTCGCTTGCGGTCGGCATCGGCTCCACGACCTTGGGCGCCACGCTCGGCGTCATCGTGGGCCTCACCTCCGGCTATCTCTCCGGCTGGGTCGACCTCGTGTTCCAGCGGGTGACCGACATCCTGCAATCGCTGCCGCTCCTTGTGCTCGCGCTAGTGATGACCGCGGCGCTCGGCCCGTCGCTGCCGAACGTGATCCTTGCGATCGCAATTCCCCTGATCCCGACGGTTGCCCGCGTGATCCGCGCCAACACGCTGGCGCTGCGCGAGCAGCCGTTCGTGGAGGCCGCCAAATCAATCGGCATGAGCGAGACGCGGATCGCGCTGCGCCATGTGCTACCGAATACGATTGCGCCACTGATCGTGCTGGCCACTGCGCAGCTCGGCTCGACCATCCTGACCGAGGCGTCGCTGTCGTTCCTCGGCCTCGGCATTCCCGAGCCGTATCCGTCCTGGGGCCGCATGCTGTCGGAATCCGCCGCTGAATATGTCCGCACCGCGCCGTGGCTGGTGATCTTCCCTGGTATCGCGATCAGTCTCGCGGTGTTCGGCACCAACCTGTTCGGCGACGCGCTGCGCGACATCCTTGATCCGAGGCAGCGCGGCTGATGAGCGAGGCACCTCCGGCAGAGACGGTTCTCGACGTCAAGAACCTGGAGACGGTGTTCTTCACCAACTCCGGCCTGTTCCGCGCGGTCGACGACGTCTCGTTCTCGGTCCGCCGCGGCGAGACGCTCGCGATCGTCGGCGAATCCGGCTGCGGCAAGAGCGTCAGCGCGCTCTCGATCATGCGCCTGGTGCCCGATCCGCCCGGCCGCATCGTCGGCGGCTCGGTGACGCTCGAAGGCACCGACCTGCTGAAGCTCGACGATGCCGCGATGCGCGCCGTCAGGGGCAACCGCATCTCGATGATCTTCCAGGAGCCGATGACCTCGCTCAATCCGGTGATGCGGATCGGCGACCAGATCACCGAGGCCGTGCGCCTGCATCGGAAGATGAGCAGCAAGGAAGCCTGGAAGCAGGCGGTCGACATGCTAAAACTGGTGCGCATCCCCGAGCCGGAGCGTCGCGCGCAGGAGTACCCGCATCAGCTCTCCGGCGGCATGCGCCAGCGCGCCATGATCGCGATGGCACTGGCGTGCCGGCCGGCGCTCCTGATCGCGGACGAACCGACCACCGCGCTCGACGTCACCATCCAGGCGCAGATCCTTGCGCTGATCGTCGATTTGCAGCAGCGGCTCGGCACCGGGCTGATCCTGATCACCCATGACCTCGGCGTCGTCGCGCAGACCGCGCAGCGCGTGATCGTGATGTATGCCGGCAAGAAGGTCGAAGAGGCGACGGTCGAGTCGCTGTTCGAGACGCCGCTGCATCCCTATACGCGCGGGCTGATGGCCTCGATGCCGGCGGTGATCGCGCTCGGCGCGAAGACCGATGCGCGACTGACCGAAATTCCCGGCATGGTGCCGTCGCTGACCAATCTACCGCCCGGCTGCGCCTTCGCACCGCGCTGCAGGTTCGCGATCGACCGCTGCCTTAAGGAGTATCCGCCGCTCGACGAGGTCAAGAGCAAGCACTGGGCGGCATGCTGGCGCGCCGGCGAGATGCTGGAGGCGTCATGACCGAGCAACGCCCGCTTCTCGAGGTGACCGATCTCGTCAAGCACTACGCGGTGCGCGGCGGCGTGCTGCGCCGTCAGGTCGGCACCGTGCATGCGGTCGACGGCGTCAGCTTTTCGCTCGGCGCCGGCGAGACGCTCGGGCTGGTCGGCGAATCCGGCTGCGGCAAGTCGACGGTCGCGCGCACCGTGCTGCGGCTGGTCGAGCCGACCAGCGGCGCGATCAGGCTGGACGGCGAGGACATTGCGCCGCTCAGCAAGAGCGCGCTGCGGCCGTACCGCCGCTCAATGCAGATCGTGTTCCAGGACCCGTTCGCCTCACTCAACCCCCGCATGACGGCCGGCGACATCGTCGGTGAGCCCCTGATCGTGCATAGGCTCGCGACCGGCGCGAAGAAGCAGGAGCGCGTCGCGGAGCTGTTCCAGCAGGTCGGTCTCCGGCCCGACCAGATGAAGAACTTTCCGCATCAGTTCTCCGGCGGGCAGCGTCAACGCATCTGCATCGCGCGCGCGCTGTCGCTCGGCCCGCGGCTGATCGTCTGCGACGAGCCGGTTTCCGCGCTCGACGTCTCGATCCAGGCGCAGGTGATCAATCTGTTGATCGACCTGCAGCGCAAGCAGAACTTCTCCTACCTGTTCATCGCGCACGATCTCGCGGTCGTCGCCCATATCAGCCACCGCGTCGCCGTGATGTATCTCGGCCGCATTGTCGAGATCGCCGACAAGCACGAGCTGTTCGCCAATCCGCGTCACCCCTACACCCAGGCGCTGCTCGCCTCGGTGCCGATCGCCGCCCCCAAGGCCAGGCGGCTCGCGCCGATGATCGACGGTGACGTGCCGAGCCCGATCAATCCGCCGCCTGGCTGCGCCTTCCACACCCGCTGCCGCTACGCGATCGATCGCTGCAAGACGGAGCGTCCGGCGCTGCAAGCGGCCGGGCCGGCGCATCAGGTCGCCTGCTGGCTGAATGACGGAACGGGGCGTGCGGAGTGACTCCGCTGTCGTCCCTGCGAAAGCAGGGACCCGTAACCACGACCGCTCGATGTTGAGCGATGCTGCGGCTCCAGCGAAATCTCTCACCACATTCGGTGGTTATGGGTCCCGGGTCGCGCGGAGCCTGTCATCGGGCGGCGCTTCGCGCCGACCCGTTGGCTTGCCCGGGACGACGGCAGCTATGCCGCCGCCTCGATCTCCACCACGATCTTCCCGGTCGTCACCTGCTCGCCCTCGGCGACATCGATCGACGACACCGTGCCCGCGACGCCGGCAGTATGCACGTGCTCCATCTTCATCGCCTCCAGCGTCATCACCGGCTGGCCGGCCGCGACCTTGTCGCCGGCCTTCACCAGCACCGCGACAACCCGGCCGTTCATGGCGGCACGAACCTTGCCGTCACCGCCGGCGGCGGTCGCACTCTCCGGCGGCGCGAGCGTGAGGTCGCGCGCCGACAGTGTGACGCCGCGATGCAGGATGTAAAGCCGGTCGCCATCGCGCAGGAATTTGGCCTGCTCCATCAGGCCATCATGATGGAAGCGGATGCTGTCCCGACCGAGCTCATCGATCGTGAAGTTGAAGCGATCGCCATTGCGGGTCGCGAGGTAGCTGCCGTCGCGCTCGCGAAATATCTCGATCTCCTGCACGCCGTGGCCGAGGTCGATCCGCAAGCCGAGCGGGAATGTCGCCGACAGCGAGCGGCCGCGCTGCCATGGCGGCGCGTGCGGATTGGTGACGTAGAGCAGCAGCGCAGCGAGTGCGAGGTCGCTGCCGCGATCGGGCCGCGGCGCCAAAAGCACATCGCGGTTGTTGCCGATGAAGGCCGTGGTCGCCTCGCCCTTGGCAAAGACCGGATGACGCAGGCAATCGATCAGGAAGCCCTGATTGGTGGTGACGCCGAAGGCTGTGACCTGCTCCAGGGCGCAGATCAGCTTGCCGCGCGCCTCGTCGCGGGTTGCGCCGTAGCTGATCACCTTGGCGATCATCGAATCATAGAACGGCGGAATCTCCGAGCCTGACTGCAGCGCGTGCTCGACGCGGATGCCTTCAGGCATCCGCCACCGCGCCATCGTGCCGGATTGCGGCATGAAGTCATGCCCGGCATCCTCCGAGCAGAGCCGCACCTCGATGGCGTGACCGGAGAAGGCAATGTCCTCCTGCCTCAAGCCGAGCGGTTCGCCCCTGGCGACGCGAAGCTGCAATTCGACCAGATCGAGCCCGATAATCGCCTCGGTGACGGGATGCTCGACCTGCAGCCGCGTATTCATCTCCATGAAGTAGAAATTGCCGGCGCGATCGAGCAGGAACTCCAGCGTGCCGGCCCCCTCATAGCCGATCGCCTTAACCGCTTGCACGGCAACGGCGCCCATCCGCGCGCGCAGCTCCGGCGTCACCGCCGGCGACGGCGCTTCCTCGATCAGCTTCTGGTGCCGCCGCTGTACCGAGCAATCGCGTTCGCCGAGATGGACCGCATTGCCATAGCGATCGCCGAACACCTGGATCTCGATGTGGCGGGGATCGACGATCGCGCGCTCGAGGATGACGGTGGGATCGCCGAACGCGCCCTGCGCCTCCGACCGCGCACTGCGCAGCGCATCCGGAAACGCGGCGGCATCCGCTACCAGCCGCATGCCGCGGCCGCCGCCACCGGCCACCGCCTTGATCATGACCGGAAAGCCAATCGCCTTGGCTTCAGCCAGCATCACGGCATCGCTCTGGTCAGCGCCTTGATAGCCGGGCACGCAGGGCACACCAGCCTTCTGCATGATCTCCTTGGCGCCGGCCTTGTTGCCCATCGCCAGGATCGCCTTCGGCGACGGACCGATGAACACGAGCCCGGCATCGCGACAGGCCTGCGCAAAGTCCTCGTTCTCGGCGAGGAAGCCGTAGCCGGGATGCACCGCGCCGGCGCCGCTTGCCTTGGCGGCGGCGATGATCGCGTCGATCTTCAGATAGGATTGCGCCGGCAGCGCCTCGCCGATCCGCACCGCCTGATCGGCCTCGCGCACATGCAGGGCGTCGCGGTCGGCGTCGGAGTAGACCGCGACGACGCCATAGCCGAGCCGCCGCGCCGTATGCATGATACGCAGCGCGATCTCGCCGCGGTTGGCGATCAGGATCTTGAAGAACGGTGTCCGCTTCACGATGGTCCCGCTCATGGCCGCGCCACCGAGAACTGCATGCGTTGCGGGGAGCGTACTTCCGCCTCGCGGCAGATCGCGAGCACCTCTGACAGCACCGTCCGCGTATCGCGCGGATCGATCACCCCGTCGTCGAGCACGCGGGCGCTGGTCGAGAATACGTCCATCTGGCCGTCGAACACGCCGGTGATCTGCGCCTTCATCGCCTCCAGCTTCTCCTTCTCGATCGGCTTGCCGCGCCGGGCGGCGGCGGCTTCAGTGACGATCGCCATGGTTTCGGCGGCCTGCTCCCCGCCCATCACCGCGGTCTTGGCGTTCGGCCAGGAGAAGCAGAAACGCGGATGGAAGCCGCGGCCGCACATGCCGTAATTGCCGGCGCCGAACGAGGCGCCGCAATACAGCGTGATCTGCGGCACCGTCGCCGAGGTCACGGCCTGGATCATCTTCGAGCCGTGCTTGATCATGCCGGCCTCTTCATAGGCCTTGCCCACCATGTAGCCGGTGGTGTTGTTCATGTAGAGGATCGGCGTGCGCGACTGGCAGCACGCCTGGATGAAATGCGTCGCCTTGTTGGCGCCCGGCACATCGAGCGGCCCGTTGTTGGTGATGATGCCGATCGCCTGCCCTTCGATACGGGCATGGCCGCACACCGTCGCCGGGCCGTAATTGGCGCCGAACTCGCTGAAGTCGGAATCGTCGATGAAGCGCGCGATCGCCTGGCGCATGTCGACGGGACGCTTGTGGTCCATCGGCATGATGCCGAGCAATTCCTCGGCGTCATAACGCGGCGGCTTCACCGCAGCTGGCTCGCGCGCCGGACGGTCCCATGGCAGCTTGGCCATGATGTCGCGCGCGATGCGCAGCGCATCGCGATCGTCCTCGGCGAGATAATCGCCAAGGCCCGAGATCTGGGTGTGCATCTCGGCGCCGCCGAGCTCCTCCTCCGTCGCGATCTCGCCGGTGGCGGCCTTGAGCAAGGGCGGCCCGGCGAGGAAGGCACGGGTACGGCCGCGCACCATCACGATGTAATCGGAAAGGCCCGTCTGGTAGGCGCCGCCCGCGGTCGAGGAGCCGTGGGTGACGGTGACAACGGGAAGCCCCGCCGCCGACAACCGCGCCAAATTGCGGAAGATGTTGCCGCCGCGGACGAAATCCTCGACGCGGTAGCGCAGCAGATTGGCGCCCGCGCTTTCGACGAGCTGCACATAGGGCAGCTTGTTCTCCAGCGCGAGCTCCTGCACCCGCAGCGTCTTGTCGAGGCCGTAAGGTTGCAGCGCGCCGGCGTCGATGCCGGCATCATTGGCGCTGACCATGCAGCGGATGCCGGAGACGAAGCCGATGCCGGCAACCAGGCCGCCACCGGGCACGCTCTTGTCCGGGTCCGGCACATCGAACATATAGCCGGCGAGCGTCGACAGTTCGAGGAACGGCGAGCCGGGATCAAGCACCAGCGCGACGCGCTCGCGCGGCAGCAGCTGGCCGCGCTTGTGGAAGCGGTCCTTGGCCGCGGCGGAGGCCGCGCGCGTGCGCTCCTCCAGCCCCCGCATCCGGGCGATCAGCGCCAGCATGCCGTCGCGATTGCCCTGGAACGCGGCGCTGCCGGTGGAAATCGTGTTCTCGATGATGGCCATGATTCTAACCTTCTTCGTCATTCCGGGGCAGCCCGAAGGGCTGAGCCCGGAATCCATACTCTCGATCGTGGTTATGGATTCCGGGCTCGCGCTGCGCGCGCCCCGGAACGACGAGAATAGAGATAGCTATTATCATGCGCTATTTCCGTCGAAATATGCACTGTACTGCTGCCTCAGATCGACCTTGCGCAGCTTGCCGGTCGCGGTCATCGGCATCTCCTCGAGGATACGCACCAGCTTCGGCACCTGGAAGCCGCCGAGATGCTTTCTGCAGTGCGCCTCGATGCCGGCCTCGTCGGCCACTGCGCCGGGCTTCAGCTTGACGAAGGCGCAGACCGCCTCGCCCCATTGCGGATGCGGCAGGCCGACCACGGCGGCGTTCTGCACCGCTGGGTGCGCCAGCAACGTCTCCTCGATCTTGACGGACGCGACGTTCTCGCCGCCCGACTTGATCATGTCCTTCTTGCGATCGAGGAACAGCACCTCGCCGTTGGCGTCGATCAGGGCAAGATCGCCGGTATGGTGCCAGCCGAACTTGCGCGCCTCCTCGGTCGACTTCAGGTCCTTGTAATAGCCCATCATCACGTTGGGTCCGCGATGCACGAGCTCGCCGATCTCGCCGCGCGGCAGCAAGTTGCCGTTGTCATCCATGATCGCGGTCTCGTTGACGATCAGCGACTCGCCCCAGTAATTGCCGAAGCGGTCGAGCTGCACCTCCGGCCGCGACATCGTGGTCGCCGGGTACATTTCGGTCTGGCCGCTGGTCAGCACGAAGTTAGGGCACATGTCCGCCATCGCGCGTTCGAGCAGCGGCTTGCCCATCGGCGCCATGGTGTAGATGCAACAGCGCAGGCCCGACAGATCATATTCGCGTCGGCGCGGATGATCGAGGATCGCCAGGTACATCAGCGATAGCCCGACGAACACCGTGAGCTTGTCGCGGACGATCGCCTCCATGCAGACCACCGGATCGAAGCCGCGCATCAGCGCCATGCGGCCGCCGACCGAGAGATAGCTCAGCAGCAGCACGTGGCCGGCGCAGTGGAACAGCGGAAACTGCCCGGTGATCCCGTCGTCGCGCGAAAGCTGCATTTCGATGCAATTGCTCATGACAGCCATAACCACGGCGAGGTGACAGTGCATCGCACCCTTCGGCCGCGAGGTCGTGCCCGACGTATAGATGATCATCGCGAGATCGCGGTCGTTGATCTCGATGTCAGGCTCGATATCGGACTGCCCCTCGAGGAGGCCGTTGAACTCCTGCAATCCGGTCTTGCCGGCATTGCCGGTCAGATCGATCGCGATCATCTCCATGCCGCGCGCTTCCAGCGCGGCGCGTCGGTCGGCCTGACCGTGGAGATTGTCATCGATGACGGCAAAGCGCACCTCGGCATGGCCGAGGATATAGTCCATGTCCGTTGGGCCGAGCATGGTGTTGATCGGGACCCAGACCAGGCCGGCACGGTGGATGCCGAACAGCGCTTTGACGAACTCGACGGAGTTGTTGCAGATGGTCGAGATCTTCTCGCCCGGCTTCAACCCGCGCTGCACCAGATGATTGGCGAAGCGATTGGCGTCGCGCTCGAGCTCGGAGAAGGTGACCTGCCTATTGCCATCGGTCAGCGCGACGCGATCCGGAAACCGCCGCGCGGCGCGTTTGAGGAGATCGCCGATCGCGACCCGTCCGATGCGGCCCGGGCCGGTGACGCCGCCGGTTCCTGCGAGATTGTCCATTGTTCGTCTCTCCTCGCTGTCATTCCGGGGCAGCCCGCAGGGCTGAGCCCGGAATCCATACTCAGGATCGTGGTTATGGATTCCGGGCTCGCGCTGCGCGCGCCCCGGAATGACGTCAGTGCCTGACCCCAAAGATCTGCCGTGCCTCGGCAGGGCTCGCGATGTCGCGGCCGGCGCGGCGCGCGCAGGCGGCGAGCCCTTCGACGAGCTGCCCGTTCGACGTCACCTTGGTGCCGTCGCCGAGATAGAACGTGTCCTCGAGCCCGCTGCGCAGATGGCCGCCGAGATCGGCGGCGCGCTGGTGCAGCGGCCAGATCTCGGCGCGACCGATCGCGGTAACCTGCCAATGCGCATCCGGCGCCTTCAGCTTCAAGAGGATCGGCAACAGCTCCGGATCGGCCGGCATGCCCGAGGCGACGCCCATGACGAAGTTGTATTCGAGCGGGCCGGAATACATGCCGGTCTGCCGGTACATCCCGACGCAGCGCACGATGCCGACATCGAAGCACTCGAATTCGGGAATGGTGCCGGCCGCCTTCATCACGTCGAGATAATCCTGCACCTTCTCGACCGCGTTATCGAACATCATCGGCGGCCAGGCCCAGGTGTTGTCGGCCTTGACCTTGAGATAGTTCAGCGAGCCTGCGTTGCAGGCCGCGATCTCGGGCCTGGTCTCGCGCACGCAGTCGAGCGCGCCCTGGTAGTTCGGACCGGAGGTGCCGGTGGTGTGGTTGATGATCACGCCGGGGCAGGCCTCGCGGATCGCCTGCTGGATCTCCTTGCTGACGCCGACCTCCCATGACGGCAGGTGACCCTTGTTCGGCTGCTGTTGGCGCAAATGGATGTGCATGATGCTGGCGCCGGCGTTGAACGCGGCTTTGGCCTCGCGCGCCATCTCTTCCGGCGTCACTGGAACGTTGTGCTGCTTCGGGTCGGTAAGCACGCCGTTCAGCGCGCAGGTGATGACGGCCTTGTCGCTCATGAGTCTCTCATCCGGTTGCGGCGCACCTGCGCGGTTGATTTTGCCATGATGAGAAATTTGTCTGTGCGCCATCTTGCGTTGACTGGCTAAGTGGATGCGCTCACGACGGAATCCGCCGTCAGCCGGTTAACACAAGACGCGACGCCCACGCGGCGCATAGGCTCTGCTGTAAGCAGAAGCGGCGCAACTAGCCGGCATCACGGGGAGAAAATCATGGTCTCGATCAACCGGCGCAGATGGCTCACCGGCGCCGCCGGTGCGGGGCTTGCCGCAGTCGCGGGCCTCAAGCCCTCGCTTGCCGAAGATACGCCCGGCGTCACCGCGACCGAGATCAGGATCGGCAGCACCACCTCGCTGAGCGGCCCGGTGTCGGCGCTCGGCGTGCAGGCGCGCTGCCAGGAAGCCTATTTCAGGATGCTGAACGAGCAGGGCGGCATCGCCGGCCGGCAGATCAAATACATCTATTACGACGATGCGTTCAATCCGGCGAAGACCGTCGAGCAGGTGCGCCGCCTGATCGAAAGCGACAATGTCGCCTTCCTGTTCAACATGCTCGGCACCGCGCCGAATTCGTCGGTCGTCAAATACATCAACGCCGCCAAGGTGCCGCATCTGTTCCTGTCGGTGAACGGCGACAAATGGGGCGACTACAAGAGCTATCCCTGGACCATGGGCTTCGCGCCGAGCGCTCGGACCGAGGCGCAGGTGTTCGTCAAATATGCGCTGAGCCAGCACAAGGACGCGAAGTTCGCGGTGCTCTACCAGAACGACGATCTCGGCAAGGATTTCGTCGCCGGCACCAGGGATGTGCTCGGCGAGCGGTTCGCGACCTCAGTCGTGGTGGCCTCGCACGAGGTCACCGATCCCACGATCGATTCCCAGATCGTCGCGCTGCGCGGCGCCAATCCGGACGTGCTGATCTCGGGTACCACGGCAAAATTCTGCGCGCAGTCGATCCGCAAGATCTATGAGCTCGGCTGGAAGCCGATGCATTTCATCGCGAGCGGCGCGGCCTCGATCTCCTCGACCATCGCGCCTGTCGGCCTCGACAAGTCGCAGGGCACGATTTCGTCAGCCTATGTGAAGGACGTCGCCGATCCGGCCTGGGCCAACGACCCCGGCGTGAAGGATTTCCTCGCCTTCATGGGAAAATACTTCCCCGAAGGCAATCCGAAGGAGGGCTACAGTCTCTATGCCTACACGGTGGCGCAGGTGCTCAAGATCGTGCTCGAGCAGTGCAAGGGCAATTTCACCCGCGACAACATCATGGCGCAGGCGAACAACCTGAAAGACGTTGAGGTCCCGACGCTGTTGCCCGGCATTCGCGTCAACACCAGCCCGACCAATCACCACCCGCTGCAGCAGCTTCAGCTGCAACGGATCGAGGGGCCCGGCTGGTTGCGGTTCGGCGAGGTGATCCAGGGCGCAAATCTCTAACCGTCGTCCCGGCGAAGGCCGGGACCCATAACCACGGCCGTTCATTACTTCACGAGATCTCTGCCAGCCCGCATCACAGATAGATCACGCGGTATGGGTCTCGGCTTTCGCCGGGACGACAATTTACGTCAGCGCACGCTCCTGCCCGGTGCGATAGATCGCAAGATCCCGCGAGCCGGAGAAGATCGCGCGCGGCTTCAAGCCATAGAAGCGGCGGATCGAGTGGCTGAAATGGGTCGAGTCGGGATAGCCGATATCCTGCGCGAGATGCGCGAGGTTGATGTCCTGGTTGGCGAAGTGCAGCAGATGCCGCGCGCGCTTCCAGGCGCGGAAGGAGCGGAACGAAATTCCGGTCTCCTCCTTGAACAGATGCAGGAAACGTGACGGAGAAAGACCGGCCTCGGTGGCGCAACCTGCCGCGGTCACCGGCTCGCCGGAGAACTGCCCGATGCGGCTGATCGCGCGCACCACGCGCGGATCGAGCACACGCTGCGGCAGCGCATCGCCGAAGCACATGGTGTCGAACTCGGCATTCGCGATCGCGTCGCGATGCTGCATCTCGGCAAGCGTCGCATAGGCGTTGCGAATCCGGTTCGCGAACAAATGCGAGTCGGGTCCTTGCAGGCGGCGGGCGACGGCTTCGAGTGTGCCGTCAGGCACGCTCTCCGGCTCGATCGCAACGCAGATCGCGGATCGATATTCGCTGGTGATGGTGTGGCGCAGGTTCGGCATCGTCACCGCGAGCTCGCCGTGGGACTCGCGGCCTTCGCTGGTCAACAGATGCAAGCCGTCGCGGATCGCGACATAGACATGGAATGCGCCCGGACAGCGCTCGCGCGGGCGGCCGAGCAGCCCGGCATAGAACACCCGTTCCGGCGTGATCAGCATCCGGTGGCCGGACGGCTGGCCTGAGTTCTGGCACTTCGCGTCCACGATCGCGTCCATGGCGGTTCCTCCTCGCGCGGCTCTTTAGGCCGCTGCGGCGGAGCTACCATAGCGCAAATTCGCAAAAGCGATACGTCGTCATTCCGGGGCGATGCGACGCATCGCACCGGAACTACAGAACGTTACGGCCGCGCCCGCGGCGCAACGTTCTGTTCCTGCCCGGCTTTTTGCTCCGAAGCCACCGCGCGCTTGTAACCTTCGCGCTGTTGCAGCCGCGCCCAATAGGCCGCGACATTCGGCCCGAAATCCTTGGCGAGGCCGATATTGCTGGCGAGCCGGAGCGCGTACCCGTTGGTGATGTCTGCGGCGGTGAAGCGTTCCGCGCAGAGGAATTCAGAATTCGCGGCGGCCGCTTCCACCGCGCGCAGGCGGCCCAGGAACCATTTTGCATAGTCGCCCGAGACCTGCGGGTTGCGCCGCTCCTCCGGCTCGAGCTGACTGTAGCGAAGCACCAGTGTCTGCGGAAAGGTCAGCGTCGCATCGGAGAAATACATCCAGTTCAGGAACGCGCCATAGGCCGGCTCGTCGACACCTACGATCAGCGGCGTCGGGCCGTATTTGGTGCCGAGGTAATGGCAGATGCCGGAGGACTCCGTCATCTTCGTCTCGCCGTCGACCATGAACGGGATGGTGCCGAGCGGATTGATGCCGAGATATTCCTTGGCGAACACGCGCGGCGGGAACGGCAGCATCTTCAGCTCATAGGGCAGCCCGAGTTCCTCCAGCATCCACAGCGGACGGAACGAGCGCGCGGCATCGCAGTGATAGAGCGTGATCATCAGGCGTTTCCCTTTTGCTTCTGGCCAGGCAGCGTACCCATCATCTTGCACAATACCATCAGCATCACCTCGTCGGCGCCGCCGCCGATCGAGGTCAGGCGGCTGTCGCGATAGGCGCGGCTGACCGGCGTCTCGTTGGTAAAGCCCATGCCACCCCAATATTGCAGGCAGGCGTCGGTGAGCTCGCGGCCGAGCCGGCCGGCCTTCAATTTCGCCATGGTTGCGAGCCGCGTCACGTCCTCGCCCGCGACCAGCGCCTCGCCGGCGCGGTAGATCAGCGAGCGCAGCAGCTCGACCTCGGTCTGCATCTCCGCGAGCTTGAAGTGCACCACCTGGTTGTCGAGGATCGAGCCGCCGAACGCCTTGCGGTTGCGGGTGTAGTCGATGGTCTCGTTGATGATGAATTCATGCGCCTTCAGGCAGGCGGCCGCGCCCCACAGCCGCTCCTCCTGGAACTGGATCATCTGGTAGGTGAAACCTTGCCCCTCCTCGCCGATCCGATTGCGCTTCGGCACCCGGACATTGTCGAAGAAGATCTGCGCGGTGTCGGACGAGCGCATGCCGAGCTTGTCGAGCTTGCGCGCGACCTGCACGCCCTTGGTCTTCATCGGCACGCAGATCAGTGACTTGTTGCGATGAACCTGGCCGTCGCTGGTGTTGGCGAGCAGGCAGATCCAGTCGGCCTGGGTGCCGTTGGTGATCCACATCTTGCCGCCAGTGATGACGTAGTCGTCACCGTCGGAGCGCGCATTGGTCTTGATCGAGGCGACGTCGGAGCCGGCACCGGGCTCGGAGACGCCGATGCAGGCGACATGGTCGCCTGCAATCGCGGGCACCAGGAATTCGCGCCGCACCTCGTCGGAGCCGAACCGCGCCAGCGCGGGCGTCGCCATGTCGGTCTGCACCCCGATCGCCATCGGCACGCCGCCGCAGGTGATCGCCCCGAGCTCCTCGGCCATCATCAGAGCGTAGGAATAATCCAGCCCCTGGCCGCCGAACTCAACCGGCTTGTTGAGGCCGAGGAAGCCGAGATTGCCGAGCTTCTTGAACAGCTCATGCGCCGGGAAGATGTCGGCCTTCTCCCATTCATCGACATGGGGATTGATCTCGGCCGCAATGAATTTCTGCAAGAGCCGGCGCGGTTCGTCGTGGTCGGCGGTGAAGAACATTGTTCTTACCTCGTCATTCCGGGGCGACGCGAAGCGGCGAGCCCGGAATCCATTTCACATCGAATTTGCCGCCTGATGGATTCCGGGCTCGCGCGGAGCCTGTCATCGGGCCGCGCTCTGCGCGGACCCGTTGGCGCGCCCCGGAATGACGGCGACTGGATAGAACCGTTCACAATCCCATCTGCCTTGACGCGAGATCCTTCATGATCTCCTCGGTGCCGCCGCCGATCGCGTTGACCTTGACCTCGCGGTAGATGCGCTCGACCTTGATGCCGCGCATGAAGCCGGCGCCGCCGAAGATCTGCACCGCCTCGGAGGCGCAGTGCGCCATGGTCTGCGTGGCCTGGTTCTTCATCATGCAGATCTCGGCGACCGGGCTTTCGCCCTGGCCGAGCCGCCACGCCAGCATCTCCAGCATCGCCTGCGAGGCCGCGACCTTCTGCGCCATGTCGACGATCTTGTGCCTGATCACCTGGTGCTGGGCGATCGGCTTGCCGAACGTCTTGCGCTCCTTGGCATAGGCGACTGCTTCGTCCAGGCAGACGCGCGCATAGGCGGTACAGCCCGCCGCCATGCCCATGCGCTCGCTGTTGAAGTTCTGCATGATGATCTTGAAGCCCTGGCCTTCCTCGCCGATCAGGTTCTCGACCGGCACGCGGCATTCGTCGAAATGAAGTGTCGCGGTATCCGACGCCCACCAACCCATCTTCTTCAGCTTGGTGCGGGACAGGCCGGGCGTATCGCCCTCGATCAGGAGCAGGCTGACGCCACCGGGGCCTTCGCCGCCGGTGCGCACCGCGACCGTCAGATAGTCGGCGCGCATGCCCGAGGTGATGAAGGTCTTCTCGCCAGAGACGACATAATGGTCGCCGTCGCGCCGCGCCTTGGTGCGCAGGTTCGCGACATCGGAGCCGCCGCTCGGCTCGGTGATCGCCAGCGCGGAGATCTTCTTACCCGTAAGCACCTCCGGCAGCACCCGCGCCTTGACCTCCGGGCGGGCGGCGCGGGCGATCGGCGGCGAGCCGATGGTGTGGCTCATCAGGCTTGCGGAGACGCCGCCGGCGCCGGCGCGCGCCAGCTCCTGCGAGGCCACGATCTTCATGAACTGGTCGGCGGCGATCCCGCCATATTCCTCCGGGAAACCGAGGCCGAGTAGCCCGATTTCGGACGCCTTGGCATAGAGCGCGCGTGGAAACTCGCCCTCTTCGTCCCATTGGTGGGCATAAGGCTCGATTTCCTTGGCCACAAAGCGCCGCATCACCTCGCGAAAGGCCTCATGCTCGCTGGTGTAGAACGGGTTTGCCATCCGCGTGCTCCGTTGATTCCCACCTCCGACGATGTCCGGATTTTTCCCTGTTCACTTGCGTCGAGTGGCTGTTCGCCGGATCGGGTTTCCATCTGGCCACCCGCCAGCCACTAAACGCAAGACAGTATCCTAATACGCCCCCTCCACTGCCAATTCATGGCATCAATTGAGCCAGGAACAGGCGGCGCAAGACTGCCGTTCCGGAGGAGGGAAATTTGCCGGTTCGTTATTACGACTGGATCGCGCATCATCGCCGGCGCACGCCGGACAAGATGGCGCTTGTCGATCTCGCAAGCGGTCGCCGCTTTGGCTATGCGGAGCTCGACGAGCGCGTGTCGCGGCTCGCGGGCTATCTGCGCGACGAACTGAAGGTTGCCGGTGGCGACCGGGTCGCGGTGCTGGCGCTGAACACGACGGATACGCTGGAGGTACAGTTCGCCTGCTTCCGGATCGGGGCGGTCTTCCTGCCGCTCAACACCCGCCTCACCGTTCCCGAGCTGCGCTACATCACCGGCGACGCTTCGCCCAAGGTGATGATCCATGACGACGAGCTCGCCGAGACCGCGCTTGCGGTCGCCAAGCTCTGCGATGTCGCGTCGACCGTGCGGCTCGGCCCGGGCGGTGCCTATGAGGCCGGCATCGCGGCGGCGAAACCGCTCGAACGGTTCGAGGAGGTCACGCTCGATGACATCTCGACCATCATGTACACCTCGGGCACCACGGGCCAGCCCAAGGGCGCGATCATCACCCATGGGATGACGTTCTGGAATTGCGTCAATCTCGGCGGCCCCGCCTACATCTCGCCGGCCTCCGTGCTGCTGACGGTGCTGCCGCTGTTCCACACCGGCGGCCTGAATTGCTACACCAACCCGGTGCTGCATGCCGGCGGCACGGTGCTGATCATGCGCGCGTTCGATCCCGGCGAGGCGCTGAAGCTGATCGGCGATCCCGCGCAAGGCATCAACGTATTCTTCGGCGTGCCCGCGATCTACCAGTTCATGGCGCAGCATCCGGCCTTCGCATCAGTGGATTTCAGCCGCCTGATGATCGGCGGCGTCGGCGGCGCGCCGATGCCGGTGCCGCTGCTCAAGACCTGGGAGGCGCGCGGCGTGCCGCTGCAGCAGGGTTACGGCATGACCGAAACCTCGCCCGCGGTGATGGTGCTCGACCGCGAGGATGCTGCGCGCAAGGCCGGCTCGTCCGGCAAGCCGGTGCTCCATACCGAGGTTCGGATCGTGCGGCCCGACGGCAGCGATGCCGCGGTCGGCGAGCTCGGCGAACTCTGGGTCAAGGGCCCGAACATCACGCCGGGCTACTGGAACCGGCCGGACGCCAACGCCTCCTCCTTCACCGACGGCTGGCTGCACACCGGCGATGCCACGCGGATCGACGAGGAAGGCTTCTACTACATCGTCGACCGCTGGAAGGACATGTACATCTCCGGCGGCGAGAACGTCTATCCGGCCGAGGTCGAGAGCGTGCTGCATCAATTGGCCGCCGTTGCCGAGGCCGCCGTCATCGGCATCCCGAACGAGCAATGGGGCGAGGTCGGGATGGCCGTGATCGCCGTGAAGCCGGGCCACACGCTGACGCCGGCCGAGATCCACGCGCATTGCCAGGCCAATCTGGCGCGGTTCAAGTGCCCGCGTCTGATCGAATTCATCGATGCCCTGCCGCGAAATGCGACAGGCAAAATTCATAAGCCGACGCTGCGGCAGCAATTCAGCCAGCCGAAGCCGACTGATACCGCGGCGTGACCTTGAGCGTGCGTTGCGCGTTCCGGATCTCGCCGCGACAATTATTGCCCCGCAACCGTCTGCCGGGACCGGCTGCGGGTTCGTTGCGTAAGTCCCCAACCAGAATCAATCGAGGAAATTGCCTTTATGAAAACCACAAAATTGTCGCTGCTGGCCGCCGCCGCGGCGCTCTGCCTGCTCTCCACCCAGGCCGCCATTGCACAAAAGAAGTATGACACCGGCGCCTCCGACACCGAGATCAAGATCGGCAATGTCGAGGCCTATAGCGGTCCCGCTTCCGCCTACGGCGTCATCGGCAAGACCGAAGAAGCCTATTTCAAGATGATCAACGATTCCGGCGGCATCAACGGCCGCAAGATCAACTGGATCTCCTACGACGACGGCTACTCGCCGCCGAAGACCGTCGAGCAGATCCGCAAGCTGATCGAGAGCGACGAGGTGTTCCTGGTGTTCAACGCGCTGGGCACGCCGACCCAGACCGCGGTGCAGAAGTATCACAACGCCAAGAAGGTGCCGCAGCTGTTCCTCGCCACCGGCGCCAGCAAGTGGAACGATCCGAAGGATTTCCCGTGGACCATGGGCTTCCAGCCGAGCTATCGCGTCGAGGCGCGGATTTTCGGCAAGTACATCCTCAAGACCAAGCCGGATGCCAAGGTCGTGATCTTCTATGCCAATGACGATTTCGGCAAGGACTACCTGGTCGGCTTGAAAGAAGTGCTCGACAAGTCGAGCGTCAAGATCGTCGCCGAGGAAAGCTACGAGACGACCGAGCCGTCGATCGATTCCCACATCGTCAAGCTGAAGGACACCGGCGCCGACGTGTTCGTCAACATCTCGACGCCGAAATTCGCCGCACAGGCGATCAAGAAGATCGCCGAGCTCGGCTGGAAGCCGATGCACGTGATGACCGACGTCTCAATCTCGATCGGCGCTGTCATGAAGCCCGCCGGCCTTGAAGCGTCCGAAGGCGTACTGTCGGCCGGCTACCTGAAGGACGCGTCCGATCCGCAATGGAAGAATGACGAAGGCATGAAGAAGTTCATGGCCTTCGCCGAGAAATACATGCCTGGCGCCAATCTGTCCGACGCCAATCTGGTCTATGGCTACGCCGCGGCGCAGACCATGGTGCAGGTGCTGAAGCAGGCCGGCGACAACCTGACGCGTGAGAACGTGATGAAGCAGGCCGCCAGCCTGAAGGACTTCACGCCCGACACGCTGATCCCCGGCATCCGGATCAACACCAGCGCGACCGACTTCGCACCGGTCGAGCAACTCAAGATGATGCAGTTCAAGAACGGTCAGTGGGAGCTGTTCGGCGACATCATCAGCGCCGAGACCGGTGGCTAGCGCCAGCGGCTCGAGGAGTGAACGTTATTGCGAAGCCGCCCATTCGGGCGGCTTCGTTGTTTTGCAGGAGTGTTAGAGGCGAGGCAAAAGCGAGTGGCGCGCGCGCCCGTCTCTCTCACCGTCACCCTGAGGAGCCGCGAAGCGGCGTCTCGAAGGGTCGACGGCCCCGCCGCTGGCCGTGCATCCTTCGAGACGCGCTTCGCGCTCCTCAGGATGACGGGGCTAATTCTGTCGACGTTAACCCGGCAAAAAGATCGCAAACGGCTCGTCGATCGTGCGGCGCAGATGCTCGCGATAGAGGGCGTAGTTGGCATCATCAGTCGACACCCGGCCGAGGCTCGGCTTCGGCACGTTCTTGACAGGCAGGAACGCGATCGGCGCGGCGACCGGCGTCAGCAGCGAGCCGCGGCCGGCGAGCAGCGTCGTGATGATGCCGTACATCTCACCGGAATTGCGCGGGCGCGAGACCGTGATCACGCGATGCTGGCCATGCCGGTTGGTCACGAGATAGACAAAGCCCGATTCATTGGGCACCGCCACCTCGCCATATTGGGTGTAGTCGGCATCCTGCCGCTCGCCCTCGCGGAAGCCGAGCGCTGACGCCGCATCGTCCCAGGCGATCTCCGTCCGATAGGCATAGATCGCGCCCTGCTCACCGAACGACGGGCGCACCGTGATGTAAGTCCCTTCGATCCGCGCCACCGAGCGGCGCGAATAGGATCCGAGGCTATCGGGCGCGATCCCGCCATTGGCAGGCGCAGCCACGCTGATCACCTCCGGGAGCTTGCGCAAGGACACGCCGAGCGCCTGTTCGAGCCGCACAGTGGTCGCCAGCGTGAACGGGCGGCGGCCGCCGAGCACCTTCTCCAATGTCGACAGGCTGAGCTTGGCCTGCTCGGCCAGCGTCTGCCGCGAGATGCGGCGGCGCGCGATTTCCTCCCGAATGGTCTCGGCGACCTGCTGGCTCTGCTCGGCCGAAAGCTGCTTGTCAGGCGTCGACATCGTGGTCCTGCGCTGATTCCCGATCAATCTGCGCAGTCTAGCAGACCGGACAATCCATCACAAAACCGCACAAACCCGCCTCGGCCGGCGGCGGGCCGCGCCGGACGGCGGCCAATCATTGCCGATCATTCTGCTCGCGCCAAAACCGCCGCTCTCCATGATTGCGAAGCAGCGAAAGCCTCGCTCGGGAGTGACGAAAATGACGATTTACGATGCATGTGAGAGCGGCCCGCAGATCCGGCTGTCGCGCCGGATGCGCATTGCGCTGTTCTTCCTGGTGGAAGGTGTCGCCGCGCTGGCGATCGGCTTCGCGGCGCTGTTGGTGAGCTTTGATCCGGTGTGGTCGGCCGAGCTGCCGCAACAGGCGGTGCTGCGGCCGGGCGATGCGCGGTCCGGCTCACTGCTGTTCAAGACCGACGACGGCTATAGGGATGCGCTGAGGCTCGGCATCGATGTCGACCTCACCGTGTCGGGTCCGACCGTGCGAGCCCGCGTCACCCAGATCTTCCGCAACCCGACCAAGGACTGGGTGGAAGCGACCTATGTCTATCCGCTGCCGGCCGGCGGCGCGGTCGACACGCTGAAGATGGTGGTCGGCGACCGCATCGTGGTCGGCGATATCAAGGAGCGGCAGCAGGCCCGCGCGATCTACGAGCAGGCCAAGCAGAATGGCCAGAAGGCCGCGCTCACCGAGCAGGAGCGGCCGAACATCTTCACCAATTCGGTGGCCAATATCGGCCCCGGCGAAACCGTGCTGGTGCAGATCGAGTATCAGGAGCCGGTGCAGCAGAACGACAACGAGTTCTCGCTGCGGGTGCCGATGGTGGTCGGCCCGCGCTACAATCCGCGTCCGGTGGTGCAGAGCGTCGATCTCCGCGCCGATGGCAGCGGCTGGGGCGCCACCACGACCGATCCGGTGCCGGATCGCGATCGTATCGCCTCCGAAGTGCTCGATCCCGCGACGAATGCGCCGGTCAATCCGACCAACATCACCGTGCATCTCAACGCCGGCTTCGCGCTCGGCGAAGTGAAGAGCCATTTCCACCAGGTCAGGATCGAGGGCCCCGACAGCACGACGCGCGTCGTCAAGCTCGCCGAAGGCCCGGTGCCGGCCGATCGCGATTTCGAGCTGAGCTGGAAACCGGCCGCCGAGAAGGCGCCGTCGGTCGGGCTGTTCCGCGAGCATGTCGGCAATTCCGATTATCTGCTGGCCTTCGTCACCCCGCCCTCGGTCGAGCAGGCGCAACAGAAGGCCCTGTCGCGCGAAGTAATCTTCGTGATCGATAATTCCGGCTCGATGGGCGGCACCTCGATCATCCAGGCCAAGGCGAGCCTCATTTATGCGCTCGGCCGCCTGCAAACGACCGATCGCTTCAACGTGATCCGCTTCGACGACACCATGGACACCCTGTTCGCGTCGCCGGTCGCTGCCAACAGCACCAATATCGGCAACGCGACCTCGTTCGTCAGCGCGATACAGGCACGCGGCGGCACCGAGATGGTGCCGGCGATGCGCGCGGCGCTCTCCGACACCAACCATGACGATGCCGACCATGTCCGCCAGGTCGTATTCCTGACCGACGGCGCGATCGGCAACGAGCAGCAATTGTTCGAGACCATTAGCGCGCTGCGCGGCCGCTCACGAATCTTCATGGTCGGCATCGGCTCGGCGCCGAACACCTATCTGATGACGCGCGCCGCCGAGCTCGGCCGCGGCACCTTCACCCATATCGGTTCGGTCGAGCAGGTCGACGAACGGATGCGCGACCTGTTCGCCAAGCTGGAGAATCCCGCGGTGACCAACCTCGCCGCAAAATTCTCCGAGGCGACCGCCGACCTGACGCCGTCGGCACTGCCCGACGTCTACCGCGACGAGCCGCTGGTGCTGGCCGCGAAGCTCGACAAGCTCGCCGGCTCGGTCGAGATCAAAGGCCGCATCGGCGACCGTCCGTGGAGCGTGACGCTGCCGCTCGCGAATGCCGCCGAAGGCAAGGGCCTCTCCAAGTTGTGGGCTCGCCGCAAGATCGCGGATGCCGAGGTTGCGCGCACCACGCGGCAGGCGAGCCCCGAGGATGCCGACAAGACCATTCTTGCGCTGGCGCTGGAGCATCAGCTCGTGACGCGGCTGACCAGCCTCGTTGCGGTCGACAAGACGCCAAGCCGTCCCGAAGGCGCGCCGCTCAAACTCTCCGAACTGCCGCTCAACCTGCCCGCGGGTTGGGATTTCGCAAAGGTATTCGGCGAGCGTCCGCGCCTGCCGGCTGCACCGACCGAACGCCGCGCGGACAGAGGCGACGGCAAGCTGCAGCTCGCCGCACTGAAGCGGTCACCGGTCGCCGCGCAAGGTCCCGGCACGATCCAGCTGCCGAAGACCGCGACCGATGCCGAATTGAAGATGATCGCGGGTGTGATCCTGCTCACGGTCAGCCTTCTGCTTCTGGTGTTCAACCGGCGTCAGACGTCGTCCCACTGACGTCGGATGAAAGGAGGAGGTGCCCCCGACCTCCTCTTTCAAGAGCGCGCGCGGCCTTCTCACCCGTCCCCCGGGGGCCGCGCGCGCAGTTCTTCTCAACTGTCATTGCGAGGAGCGAAGCGACGAAGCAATCCATAGTTCCGCGCATGCAGCTCGATGGATTGCTTCGCTTCGCTCGCAATGACGAGGGATAACAAGATGCGCCGCTTCATCCTCCCCCTCCCCTTCGCCCTCATCGGCCTGATCCTGTTCGGCCAGGGCGCCTATATCCACGCCAAGGCGCTGCTCGCGCAGGTGCTGCTGGAGCGCGCTTTCGCACAGACCATCGCGACCGGACATCCCGTGAAGCCGTGGCGCTGGGCCGATACCTGGCCGGTGGCCCGGATCGAGGTGAAGCGCCTGCACGCTTCCGCGATTGCGCTTGCCGGCAGCAGCGGCCAGGCGCTGGCGTTCGGCCCCGGCCATGTCGAAGAGACCGTCGATGCCGGCGAGCCGGGCGCTGCGGTCTATTCCGCGCATCGCGACACCCATTTCCGGTTTCTGAAAGATGTCGCAATCGGTGACGAGATCGACGTCACGAGAAGCGACGGCAAGATTTTTCGCTACCTCGCCGATCGCAGTTCGGTCGTCCGCTTCGACCAGTCCGGCATCGATCCGCTCACCGACCGGTATGAGCTGGTGCTGTCGACCTGCTGGCCGTTTGACGCGCTGACATCCGGCCCCGAGCGTTATCTGTTGCACGCAACCATGATCGAACCGGATTCTCCCGAATCAGGTTCCTGATCCGCACCGATTTTGCGCCTGCCGGGATATTGCAAGCGATGCCCTGACTTGCAGCAGCGTGAGTTGCTACCCCCTTCCATCGGCCATAAAAACAATGAAAAATCGCGTTCTGCGGTGATCCGCCGTGGGCCAGAGGAAACAAGTAGAACAAGGATAAGGCAGGCTCCATGGAAGCTTTCGCAAGCACCGCGTCACATTCGTCCCGCAAATGGGCACCGCCCGCTGACGCCAGCGACATCGTCAAGAGCATCCATGCGATGCTGCACCCGCGCAACATCGTGCTGGTCGGCGCCACCGATAAGCCCGGCAACTACGCGGAACGGATCTGGAACAATCTGATCAAATACCAGTATGCCGGCGGCCTGTTTCCGATCAACGCCAAGCGCGAAACCATCTGGGGCGTCACCTGCTACAAGGATTTCGCCAGTCTTCCCGAAAAGCCCGACCATGTGCTGGTGCTGGTACCGGCCCGCTTTGCCGTGCAGGTGATCCGCGATGCGGCCGCCGCCGGCGCCCGCTCGGCGACCATCGTCACCTCCGGCTTCAGCGAGCTGCAGGACGAGGAGAGCCAGCGGCTCGCGGTCGAGCTGAAGCAGGCGATCAAGGAGACCGGACTTGCGGTCACCGGTCCGAATTGCCTCGGCAATCTCAGCGCCGGCGAGAACCTGTTCACCAATATCGACGACCGCATCGTCACCATGGAGCCGGGCGCGGTGGCGATCGCCGGCCAATCCGGCGCGATCGTGATGGCGATCCGCCAGGCGCTGGAGGATCGCGGCGTCGGCGTCGGCTACATGGTCACGACCGGCAATGAATCCGGCCTCGAGACCCCGGACCTGATGAGCTATTTCGCCGCCGATCCGAGCATCCGCGTCATCGTGGTCTATCTCGAAGGCGTCAGGAACACAAAGGTGTTCCGCGAAGCCTGCAAGGCTGCGCGCGCCGCCGGCAAGCCGGTGATCGCGCTCAAGCTCGGCTCCTCCGAAGGCGGTCGCGCCGCCGCGATGGCCCATACCGGCGCGCTGGCCGGCTCGATCGAGACATTCGATGCGATCTCGACCCGCGAAGGCGTGATCCGGGTGCGCGGGCTGGATGAATTGATCGAGACCACCGAGTGCTTCGTCCATGCCGATCCGCCGAAGGGCAACCGCCTCGCGGCGGTGTCGCTGTCGGGCGGCAAGCGCGGGCTGCTGATCGACGCGTTCTATTCCGCCGGCCTGAATTTCGCAGCCCTGAGCCCGAACGCGACGGAGCAGCTGGCGAAGATGCTCGGGCCCGGCAGCATCGTCGGCAACCCGCTCGACGCCGGCTTCGCCGCGGTGGTCGATCCCTCCGTCTACATGAAGTCGATCAAGATCATGATCGATGATCCCGATACCGACATCGTCATCATCGATGCCGAGCTGCCGAAGGCGCCGCATGAGCTGCGCGAGCGCAATCTGCGTATCGTCAACGAGATGGCGGGCCAGGCCAACAAGCCGGTGATCTATATCAGCGCGATGTCGATCGGCTTCACCGAGTTCACCAAGGGACTGCGCAAGTCGCTGCCCGATATCGCCGTCATGCAAGGTCTCGACCGCGCGGTCGGCGCGATCAAGTCGCTGATCGAATATGCCGGTCTGCGCAAGGAAGTGCCCGACATCGTGTCGAGCTCGAAGGCGTCCGCGCGCGCCGTGCTGGAGAAGACGTTGAAGGCCGCCAATGGCGCCGCCGCGCTCGACGAGGTCGCCTCGAAGCAGCTGCTCAAGGCCTACGGCATCCCGATCTCCAAGGAAGACGTCGCGCAGACCGCGGCGGAGGCGGTGAAGATCGCCAAGGCAATCGGCTTCCCGGTGGTCGCGAAAGTCGTCAGCCCCGATATCCTGCACAAGTCGGACGTCGGCGGCGTGGTGCTGAACCTCGGCAATGCAGCGGAGGTGAAGAAGGCGTTCAACGACATCACCGCGCGGGTGAAAAAGCTGAAGGGCAAGCCGAAGCTCGAGGGCATCCTGATTGCGCAACAGGTCAAGGCCGACCTCGAGCTCGTGGTCGGCGCCTCGCTCGATGCCGAGATGGGACCCGTGGTGCTGTTCGGCACCGGCGGCGTCGATATCGAGCTGCTGAAGGACGTCGCCCTTGCCGGCGCGCCGCTCGATGCCGCCGAAGCGAAAGAGCTGATCGCCAAGACCAAGGCCGGCGTCAAGCTGAAGGGCTATCGCGGCAAGCCCGCGCTGCACGAGCCGTCGGCGGTGAAGGCGCTGGTCGGGCTCTCCAACCTGATGGCCGACGCCAATGGCCGCATCGCCTCAATCGACGTCAATCCGTTCCTGATCAACAGCAAGCTCGGCGTCGCCGTCGACGGCCTGATCGTGCTGAACAACGCCGCCGCGAACAAGGCGGCGGGGCACTGAACTTCACACGGCTCGTCATAGTCTCCCCGTCATCCTGAGGTGCGAGCGGAGCGAGCCTCGAAGGATGAATCGGCCCGACTCTCGGCCGTGCATCCTTCGAGACGCGCTACGCGCTCCTCAGGATGACGGAACTACGCATCAGCGTGCGGCTCGATCAGGAAGCCGCGCTAAAAGCTCGCGCCCCACTGCAGCGCGGTCTGCATCACCCAGTCGCGATAGAGCGTGAGCGGCGTCACGCCGGTGATGCCGCCGCAGCCGGCGGTGCCGTTCGGGCCGGTGGACCAGCTCACCACGCCGACGATGACGGGGCCGCCTGGCTTGTCCTCGAACACCGGCGCACCGGAATCGCCGGTGCAGGCGCCGAGCCCGTCGCGCACGCCCTGCCCGACCGGATCGACCAGACGGATCTGCAGCGTGCCGGGCTTGCCGCTCGCGATCAGGCCGGCGACGCGAATGCTGCCGCCGCTCTTGCCGTCGCCGCGCACGGTGACACCGACGCCCGCGACGGTGAAGCGGCCGCCGACCCGGATCGGAATGTTGGGCATGCCGAGCACCGCCGGCGCCTTGCCTGCGGCCGGGTCCGCAAGCTGCAGCAGCGCGACATCGGCGGTCGCCACATGATTGGTCATCGCCTGCATCCGAAAGCCGGGATGGATCGCAACCGTCTTGACGTCCTGCAGCTTCGGCTGCCGGTCCGGCCCATAATCGACGATCTTGTAGTCGGCACCGGGCTGCACGCAATGCGCCGCGGTCAGCACCACCTTCGGCGCGATCAGCACGCCGGTGCAGAAATTGCCACGCGAGCCGACGATGGTGACGACGGCGCGCGCGACGCCATCGGTCGACGGCGCGCCACCACCGACGATCGCGAAGGCCGGCGTTACCATCAACAGGGTCAGAAAGACTGTCGCTCGAATCACGCTCGTCATGGAACCCTGTTGATCTGCATCTGTATTGAGCACATCCGAGGCGCGGCATTGCGTCGCTCACACTCGGCCGAAGAACACGCAATCTTGTACAGAGCACCCGGGCCCGCACGCGTCAATTATCTAAATATCTAGGCGTCGATCACTACGGCGTTGAAGTCGCCACGAGATTCCCTCCTGTCCCATGGAGCGCACGCGCTGCATCTCGCTACCTTGCCGCGATATCCATCACATCGTATCCTGCGTCGCGCTGCCGGCACGACGTTCGAATGTGAACTGTATCTCTTGATCACGCGCCTATCGGGGCCGTAGTTTCGACCAGATAATAATACAACCTCTGGCAGCATACCGCATACTTACCTTCATGACTTTCTGGATGCCGGTGCCGTTGACCTACAGACGGCTTTTCATCCGCCATTTCGTTGAGTTTCGAGGATAATGATGAGGATCGCGGTCGTCACGCCGATCAGGCTGTTCAGCGAGGGACTTGCCTCGAGTTTCCAGAACCACGCCGAGTTTGCCGTCGAAGCGGCGGTCGCCGATCTTGCCGGCCTGCGCGCGACCCTCGCGACCGGCAGTGTGAGTGTCATTCTGATCGACGTCACACAGGGCATCGATCTCGACGAGGTGCGCGTGATTGCGAGCGAGCATGCGGAGATCGCGCTGGTGGCGCTCGGCCTCAACGAGGACCGGCGCGACGTGGTCCGCTGCGGCCGGGCCGGATTCAGCGGCTACATTTCCCGGAATGCCAGCTTCGACGAGCTGTGCCGCGCACTGTCGGACGTGGCGTCAGGGCGGCTTGCCTGCAGCGCCGAGATTTCCGGCGGACTGCTGCGCGCGTTGTTTTGCATGGAACGTCAGGCGGATACGATCGATACCGACCAGGGACTGACGCGCCGCGAAGGCGAGGTTCTCAAGCTCATCGGGCAGGGCATGTCGAACAAGGAGATCGCGCGCGATCTCAAGCTCAGTCTTGCAACCGTCAAGCATCACGTCCATCACGTGCTGCAAAAGCTCGGCCTGCCGCGCCGGGCGCAGGCGATGCGGCGGGTCCGCGAAGCGCCGTGGCTCGCATCATCTGCGCCGGCTCTCGATCGTCGCCGCGAGCTCGACTGACACCAGCGACCTGAATTCCGTATTCGACTGACCGCAGCGCGCGCACGCATTGGTGCGCAGATGCGGCGCGGCTCTGCGCATGCGCGCCGCATCACACCGTGAGACCGATCCCGACTAAATCCTTTGATCGATCCTTCGAGGCGCAGGATCGATCTCATGGATCGGTCGATCCGTATCATCGGCCCGATCCTTTCTGATCCACCGCGGCGAATAGGCCTTTCACGGCACACCTGCCACAACAGCACCAACGCAGCGACATGCCACTCATTTCGTTCGCTGCGCGGTTGCAGATTGCCGTGGAAGACGGATCGGCTGCACGAATTCGCAGCAGACCGTCCAGGATCGATTTCATGAATCCAGTTGCCGACATCGCTGGTCTGGCTGCCTTGTGGCAGAGAACGTCGGGTGGCGACCCCGCGGTGAAGATCGCGATCATCGACGGCCCCGTCGATCTCAATCATCCCTCGCTAAGGCAGGCCCGTGTCGCCATGGGCGGCGATTTCGTCGCGCCGTCGTCATCGATCATCCAGTCCGAGCACGGCACCCATGTCACGAGCGTGCTGATGGGCACGCCCGGCAGCCCGGTGCTCGGCGTCGCGCCGAACTGCAGCGCAACCGTGTTCTCGATCTATCGCGAGAATGCTGCCGGACAGATCGAGCCGTCCTCGCAAAGCACCTTGGCGCTCGCGATCAACCAGGCGCTGGCGGTGGGCGCCGACATCATCAACATCAGCAGCGGCCAGCAATCCGCGACGGGACAGGCCGATCGCATTCTGGTCGACGCGGTGCGCGCCTGCGAACGCGCCGGCAAGCTGATCGTCGCCGCCGCCGGCAATGATGGCTGCCGCTGCGTTCAGGTGCCGGGCAGCCTCGCCTCGGTGCTTGCGGTCGGCGCGTGCGATCTGGCCGGCAACCCGCTGCCGTTCAGCAATTTCGGCGACGCCTATCTCGAGAACGGCATCCTGGCGCCGGGCGAGAACATCGCCGGCGCCTCGCCGGTCCGCAGCGTCAGCCTGCGTTCCGGAACGAGCTACGCGGCGCCGATCGTCACCGGCGTCGTCGCGCTGCTACTCTCATGCCTGCGCCAGAACGGACGCAAGGCCGATCCGCAAGCCGTCCGTGCCGCGCTGCTCGAGAGCGCAGTGCCGTGCCGCAACGATGGCAGCGCCTCGCGCTGTCTCGCCGGACGGCTCGATATTCCCGCGGCTGTCGCCGCCCTGCTTGGCGAGCAGGCGGACGCCGTCATGCCGTCGGGTGCCACGGCCGCGTCTCCCCGCTTCTGGGGAGTGTCCGCGCGCCCTTTCGTCCAACCGTCATCCGCCGCTCAGCCAACTGCAACCAGAGAGGGTTCCATGGGAGATCTATCAGCAATGTCTGCACCATCGGCTCCGCGCATATTCGGGCCGGACGGCTCGGTCCTGCGAAGCAACACCGGGATCATGCCAAGCGAGGCGCAGCCTGCCGCGCCGGCGGCACCTGCGGCCATGGCCGCTTCAGTTGATCACGGCGTCGTCGCCGCGCCGATCGCCGCACCCGCGCCTTATTATCCGTATCACGCCCCGCATGCGGGCGGCGACATGGTCTGGATGCCGGCACCGGCACCGCAGATGGTCATGCCGCCGATGATGATGCCGCAGATGGCGATGCCAACGGCCGGCATGATGCCGCAAACCTGGCTGCAGCCGCAGCAGCTGCACGCGCTGATGCCGAGCAATGCGCTTCCCGTCGCAATGCCCCAGGCGCTGCCGATGTACGAAGCCCCCGCGGTTCGAACCAGCGAGAAGAGCTGCGGCTGTGGCAACGGCATGCGTCCGCGGGGCGCTACGGCCGAGTCCACCGGACAGCTCGCCTTCCCGATCGGCCGGCTGTTCTATGATTTCGGCAAGGAAGCCCGCCTCGACTACTTCGTGCAGGCGATCGCCAACTGGCGCGACAGCCTGATCGGCCGCGGCGATCCGGCCTTCGGGCCCGAGCGCGACCACTCCGGCGATACCTCGGCGCCGTACAATCCGGCGATCATGGCGCGCTATCTGCTGAATCAGGCCGAGGGCGAGACCGCGACGCCGCCCGGCGCCGGCAACAACTTCCCCGACGCCGACGCCATCACCTGGACGATGACGATCGATTCGATCCCGATCTATGCGATCAAGCCGCTCGACGTGTTCGGTCTCGGGTTCTTCGCCGCGCTGATCCTGGCGCTGTGGCATCAGGAGGTTTCGCACGACGATCCCGCGACGACCCGCACCGTGGTGCTGGCGAATGCGGCTGCCGCCGGCGCCGACGCACGACCGATCACGCCCCCCGCATTCCCGCCGCGCGGCGGCGTCGCGCGGGTCTCGATGGCCGGTTGGGTCGACAGCACCAACACGACCAAACTGCTCAACGGCACGGTCGTTCCGACGCTGGTGACCGATTGGCGCGGCTTCTACCAGTGGGATCTCTACACGCTGTTCGGGCCCGACCCCACCACTTGGCCGGACGGCGCCGAGGGCTTCCTCGACCGGATCTACAACGAATTCCGCAATGTCGGTCTTTCGCCGCAGGATCGCGCGCTGAACTACTCGGCGATGAATGCCTACAATACGCGGAAGATCTTCACCGACGTCGCCAAGAAGGGCTTGCGGCTCGACACCGTCGAGGTCGACCAGAGCCTGATCTGCCGTCCGGAATCGATTTGCCACGACGTGACCTACCGCTTCTTCAACCCGACGCAGGTCCTGACCCAGGCGCGCGAAGTCTATCAGTACACGATCGACGTGAGCGACGTGGTGCCGGTGGCGGTCGGACCGCTGCGGCAGTGGCAGGTCTATTGACGCGATTGCTCCTCTGCGTCCGGAGGAGATCAGAACGTGGCGCGAATTAGCGTCACGTGGTCCAAGGGATCGACGCGATGAGCGATCCCCTGGGCGACGTCCAGCGACGGCTGCCCCGGTCGGTGCCCACCTCCCGTAGTTGCCGTCAATTCAAACCGAAAGAAGGAGCTGAACATGTACGCAAGGAACGACTTTGAGACCTTCGGCAGCGTGCGTAGCCCGATCCAGTGTGAGGGCATCGAGCGCGGTCCGAAGCGGATTGCCGAAGTGGCGACCAACGGGTCGGTCAACCCGCAGGGCTGGCAGGACATCCTCGGTACGGCCGTGCAGGCGCTGCCGGGCGTCCTCGGTGCCTTCGGCATCTGATCGCCAAACTCGGGGCCCGGCGCTGTCGGGCCCCACCCCTGCCCTCGAGGAGGACGACATGATGCAGAAATCCACCGCCGGCAGCCCACAGCTACAGCAGCAGAACGGTCGCCGGATCGAGCCGTCCGGAAAGATCGTCGTCTCGTCAGTCGTGACCCACGCCTCGCTGCTCGCCGCGATCAGCGACCGCAACCCGATCATCGCCAAACGCACCACATCCGACGAAGACAAATCCTGACGTCGTCGTCATCACCCAACCTATGGAGCCGATGCCATGGCAAAACCGCCCCGCAAATCCGGATCCGACAGCGCCGCCTCTCCGCCGCCCGCGGAAGCATCCGCAGCGTCAAGCCTTGCCGACGCGCGGCGCCCGTTGGAGGCGGCCGTTGTCACCCGTCCGAAGATCGCCACCACGCCCGCCCCGCCGACAACGTCGGCCTACATGGCGCCACCGCAGGGCCCCGGTGCTCCGCAGCAGATGCGCCATGATGGCTCGCCGCGTTCGGAGGAGCGGCTCAACACCGCGATGAAGATCCTGCTCGATCCCGCAGCCCGCGGGTTGCCGAGCAAGGTCTATTCCGGACAGGCGCGAAACTGGACCCGCAGATCGTAACCAGGTCCACGCACTGAGCGGCGCTTCGATCCGCTACCCGGACATGCAACGGCCGCCCGGTCCGGCGGCGCGGCCGTTGCCGCTCGTCGGAGAGAGACATGAACCAGAACGGCAATCCAAACTGCAATCCCGTTGGCATCAATCTGCGCCGCGCCGCCTGCACATTTGTGGGTCTCGGGACCCTCCTGTTTCTTGCGGCCGGCACCATGCGATGGGCCGGCGCCTGGATGTTCCTGCTCGAGATCACGATCGGCGGCCTGATCACCGAGGCATGGCTCGCCAGACATGATCCGGGGCTACTGGCGGAGCGCCGTACCGCGCGCGGCCAAGCCGGGTGGGATCGCATCATCACGACGATCATGCCGCTGTTGTGGCTGACATGGCTGCCGCTGATGGCGCTCGACGCGGAGCGCTACCAGACATCGTTCGTCCCGTTCTGGCTGCAATGCGCCGGCGCGGCGATGATCGCCGCATCGTTCTACATCGTCTACCGGACCTACCGCGAAAACAGCTACGCGGCCCCGGTCGTGAAGATCCAGCGCGAGCGCGGGCATGCTGCGGTGACCACGGGACCGTACGCCTATGTGCGGCACCCAATCTATGCCAGCGGTCTGTTGACCTATGTCGGCACGCCGCTGCTGCTCGGATCCTGGTGGGGCCTTGGCATCGTGCCTGTCATGGCGGCGCTGCTCGGCTTGCGGTCGCTGATGGAGGAGCGGATGCTCGCGGCCGAGCTCGACGGCTATGCCGAATATCTCGGGCGCGTGCGCTACCGCCTGGTTCCGATGGTCTGGTGAGCCCGTTCCGCGTGGCGGAGTTTGCCGCGAACTGGCGGCTTGCCTGATCGGCTGCAATTCCAATAAAGAAGGCTGAACGCGCGCTTCCCTGTCTTCGGCAAAACGGCCGGACGACCCGAGGCGAAGCGGCCGCTTTGCAACGGGCAGGACATCGATGATCGAGGCAGTGATCTGGGATTTCGGCGGCGTCTTGACCACCTCGCCGTTCGAGGCCTTCGCGCGCTACGAGACCGAGCGCGGCCTGCCCGTCGACATCATCCGCCGCACCAACGCCGCCAACCATCTCGAAAACGCCTGGGCCAAGTTCGAGCGCGCCGAGATCGGGATCGATGCGTTCGACGAGCTGTTCGCGACGGAATCGAAGGCGCTCGGCGCCGAGGTGCGCGGCAAGGACGTGCTGCCGTTGCTCTCCGGCGACCTGCGCCCCGAAATGGTCGAGGCGCTGAAGCGCATCAAGGCGAAATTCAAGACCGGGTGCATCACCAACAATCTGCCGTCGAATGCAATCGGCAGCCACAGCGGACGCACTCTTTATGTTGCCGAAGTGATGTCGCTGTTCGACCATGTCATCGAGTCCGCGAAGATCGGCCTGCGCAAGCCCGACCCGCGCATCTACCAGATGATGGTGGAGACGCTGCAAGTGAACCCGAAGGACTGCGTCTATCTCGACGATCTCGGCGTCAACCTGAAGCCGGCGCGCGAGATGGGCATGACCACGATCAAGGTCGCGAACGCCGCGCAGGCGATCTCCGAGCTCGAAGCGGCGACCGGCCTCACGCTGAGGTGAAGCGGCCTCGGAGCATATTCACTCCGCATTCAGGCGGCAGTCGCTAATTCTCAGCCTCCCCTTGGGTCACGGCGCGACCATGAAATCGCATCGTGATCCCATTCCTGGTCTGAGCATGACGTTCCGGAAAGGCGGACATCGCTTCTTCGGATCATGCCCGCGGAGGCACATCCCATGAAACATCTCGTCGTCGCCCTGGTCTCAGCTGGTTCGCTGCTGGTCTCGGTCGCAGCGTTCGCGCAATCGACTTCAACCCCCGCACCGGCAGCCGCGCCGGCGGCGGCTCCCGCGCAAGAGAACACGTCGGCGGCAGCGCCCGTCCCCGGTGCCAAGCGCGCGGCCTGCCAGAGCGCGGCGAAGGCGCTGAAGGGACAGGACCGGCATGACCAGATGCAGCTCTGCATGGCGCAGGCGCATCTCGACTGCCTGAAGCAGGCGATCGACCAGAAGATCACAGGCCCACAGCGCAAGGATTTCGTGAAGAGCTGCGCGGGCTAGAGGCTGCCGCTCGTCCCGTATTGCGCTCGGCGGAAATACCCCGGAACCATGCGCTAACCCCAGTCTTTACGCCATGCCTTTGCGGGCCAAACGAGCCTTGTGCTTTGCCCGCAACGGGAGCAGAACAGGTCCGAGTTCAAGGCAAATTCGGAGCTGATCCTCGTGGCTGACACCAGGCCCACCGCCTCGATCGAGGCCGTGGAAAGCGGCCTCGCCGCGCAAGGCTATATTGCGAGCCGGCAGATCGCGACGGCGGTCTATCTGTCGCAGCAGATCGAGAAGCCGATCCTGGTCGAAGGCCCTGCCGGCGTCGGCAAGACCGAGCTTGCGAAGGCGATCGCGGCCTGGCGCGGCCTGAAGATGATCCGCCTGCAGTGCTATGAGGGCCTCGACGAGGCCAAGGCGCTGTATGAGTGGAAATATGCCAAGCAGCTGCTCTACACCCAGATCCTGAAGGACAAGCTCGGCGAGGTGCTCGGCGGCGCGCAGACGCTGGCTGCAGCGCTCGACCAGCTCCACACCTTTGGCGACGTGTTCTTCTCCAAGGAATTCGTCGAGCCGCGGCCGCTGTTGCAGGCGCTGGAGCAAGAGGCCGGCTGCGTGCTCTTGATCGACGAGATCGACAAGTCGGATGCCGAATTCGAATCGCTGCTGCTGGAAATCCTCTCGGACTTCCAGGTCACGATCCCCGAGCTCGGCACCGTCTCCGCGGTGGCGCCGCCGACCGTGATCCTGACTTCGAACAGCGAACGAGACCTCGGCGATGCCTTGAAGCGGCGCTGCCTGCATCTGCATATCGGCTTCCCCGAGCAGAAGCTGGAAGAACGCATCGTCGAGAGCCGGGTGCCCGGCATCTCGCAGACATTGCGCAAGCAGATGGTCGGCTTCATCCACGAGATCCGCTCACTGGACCTGAAGAAGCTGCCCTCGGTCAGCGAGGCGATCGACTGGGCGCGCGTGCTGGTGTTGCTACAGGCCAGCGAGCTCGACACCGAGATCGTCAAGGACACGCTCAACGTGCTCCTGAAATACGAGGCCGACATCGAGGCCGCGACGCCGCAGATATCGTCCTTCATCGCCAAGGCGTCGCGCCAAGGCGTGTTCAGCTAAATCAACATGCGCGAGAACCTGCATCGCTTCTTTCGTGCGGCGCGGGGAGCCGGGGTCCGGGTCTCGCCCGCCGAAAGCATCGATGCGATGCGGGCGGTCGCCCAGGTCGGCTTTGCCGACCGCGACATCCTGCGCGACACGTTCCTGCTGACGCTTGCCAAGACCCAGGACGAGAAGCGCTCGCTCGGCGAATGCTTTGACCTGTTCTTCAGCCAGCCCGAGCCGCAGCAGGAAGGCGCCGAGCAGAACAAGGCCGACGACAGCAGCGAATCCGGCGCCAACCCGTCGGCCGATGAGCATGGCGATGCGGCGGGCGGCGCCGCCAACGAGAATGTCGGGCCGCTGGCGCAGATGCTGCTGTCGCAGGATCGCGCCGCGATATCGACGGCGATCGCCAACGCCTCCGGCGCCGCCTCGCTGCCCGACATCCGCTACTTCACCCAGCGCGGCATCTTCCAGACCCGCATCCTCGATGCGATGGGCATCCAGCGCCTGCGCGACGATATCGACGAGCAGACCACGCGCAATCCGGCGCTCGCCGAGCGGCTGCAGGAGGCGCTCAACGGCCTGCGCGGCACGGTTCGCGACGCGGTCTCGCAAGCTCTGCTGCTCTACGGGCGCGAAGAGACCGAAAATTTGCGCAACGAGATCCTGCGCAACGCCCCGCTGGCGCGGATCGAGCCGCGCCAGGTCGAGCAGATGCGCGCGCTGATCCGACAGATCGCGCGCCGGCTGCGCGAGCGCTATTCCAAGCCGCGCAAGCGTCAGCGCCGCGGCCATCTCGACGTCCGCCGCACGCTGCGCCGGAACGCGGCCTGGGGCGGTGTGCCGTTCCTCACCGCGTGGAAGCGCAAGCATCGCGACCGGCCGAAGATCATAGCGCTCTGCGACGTTTCGGGCTCGGTCGCCCGAGTCTCGGACTTCTTCCTGCTCCTGATCCACAGCCTGCACGAGGTGGTCGACGACGTCCGCTCGTTCGCCTTTTCGGGCCATTTGATCGAGGTCAGCGACATCCTGGAATCGAAATCGCCGGAGGAGGCGATGAAGGAGATCATGTCCAAGGTCGGCTTCGGCTCGTCCGACTACGGCAATTCCTTCGCCGATTTCGAGCACAATTGGATGAGCGCGATCACGCCGCAGACCACGGTGATCGTGCTCGGCGACGCCCGCAGCAACAATCTCGATCCGCGCGCCGACATCCTGCGCCGCATCGGCGAGCGCTCCAAGCGGCTGGTGTGGCTCAACCCCGAAGGCCGCATGGTCTGGGGATTTGGCGATTCAGAGATGCCGCGCTACGCGACCTTCTGCACCGTGGTGCGCCAATGCGCGACCGCCCGGCAGCTCGAGCGCGCCGTCTCCGACATCGTGTCGACATATCAGTAGACCGCCAGCCAGCCTTTAGAGCCGAAGCGAGTCGCTGTGAAATAGCCATCCGACGAACGCAACCAGCGTCAGCGCGATCGAGGCAAAGATGCTGACGAGCTTGATCGTCGTGATCGCCTTCAGGATCGAGACGGATCGTGCCGCCGCATGCGGGTCACCGCGCAGCAACAGCCAGGCCAGCAAGCAGTTCTCGATCAGGTCGCTGAGCAGATACACCGCCGGCACGACCAGGCCGAGCCACGCTGCAGTCGGATAGATCTGGTTGAGCCAATATGATGACGCCGCGCCCATTGCGCCCGCCAGCGCCAGCATGACGATGAGATCGAGCGGGAACAGGATCGGGAAGACATATTTCATCCGCAGATCGGATTGCACCAGCTCGCCGAGCTGATCGCCGCTGTAGCTCAGCGTCTTCTCCGGAAAGCGGGTGCGGAATCTGCCGACGAAAACGCGATCGGAGTAGCTGCCGACCCACCAGAACAGTCCGAACGCACTCACCACCAATCCCGCGAGAATGACCGTCACGAGAGCTTGTTGGCTCATGCCGATCCGTTCCTGTCCATGGCGTGGAAGCTACGGAAAGCAGCAGGCAAGATGATCGCGCGCACCGGCGAAATCCTGAAGGGGAGAAAAATATCGACGCGATATCGCAATGACTGACGATGAGATTTCCACCTTTTCCGAAGTGTTGCAATTGAATTCTGCGGACCGCTGTGGCGTGCGCGCACGCGCGCCCGACGCCGGCCGCAGACTCCGGAATGACAGTCGGCGTTCATGCCGCGTACACAGAACCGTCTTCAATTGGAGATTGAATCATCCCCGCGTTCTGCCGTACATTGAGGTCGCGAATTTTCACGGCGGCCGCGGGGGCAACGGATGCCGAAGGATATTGTGATTTGTTGCGACGGCACCGGCAACGAGATCGGCGCCAATATTTCCAACGTCCTGAAGCTGTTTCGCGTCGCCGATAAGGACGACCGGCAGCGGATCTACTATCATCCGGGTCTCGGCACGATCGGCCTGCAGAACAGCTGGGGCCGCTTCAAGCAGGAGGTGCGCGGCCTTTTCGGACTGGCCTTCGGCGCCGGTCTCGACGAGGACACGCTTGGCGCTTACCGGTTTTTGTGCCGGCTCTGGGAGCCCGGCGACCGGGTCTGGATGTTCGGCTTCAGCCGCGGCGCCTATACCGTGCGCACGCTGGCGGCCTTCGTCCATGTGATGGGCCTGTTGCCGATCGACCAGCTCGATATCGCGGACTACGCGTTCAACACCTACAAGAAAGCCAGCTCCGACTCCCAGAAATCGGACGGCACGTTCGACGATGCCCCGCTGAAGGAAGCCTGGCACTTCAGCCAGATCGCCGGCGGACGCAACATCGACATCGAGTTCGTCGGGGTCTGGGACACCGTCGCCTCGATCATCGTGCCGCGGCAGGACAACTTCCTGTTCGACATCCAGACGCTGCTATTCACCCGCACCAATTCCAGCGTCAGGCGATTCCGCCAGGCGATCTCGATCGATGAACGCAGGCGCATGTTTCGCCTCAACCGCTGGATTGAGCCGCAGAAATTCCGCTCCGATCCGTTCAATCCGGCAACGGAGGTGGAGCAGGACATTCGCCAGGTCTGGTTCGCCGGCGTGCACTCCGACGTCGGCGGCGGCTATCCCGAGGACCAGAGCGGGCCGTCAAAATTTCCGCTGATCTGGATGCTCGAGCAGGCCAGGTCCGCCGGGCTGCACATGGATCAGGCGCTGATCGATCATCTCGCCTGGGGGATGCCGCTGCCGCCGCACAAGTTCGACTACGTGCCGCCGAGCGCGACGGCCCCGCTGCACAATTCGCTGACCGCCGCCTGGGAAATCCTGGAATGGATTCCGAAGAGCGACAAATGGAAGGAATGGCCGGAACGGAAGTCTTTCCTCGGCTTCTATCTGCCGCGCGGCGAGCCGCGGCCGATTCCGGACGGCGCGACCATCCACGCCTCGGTGGTCGAGCGCATGGAGAAGGATCCGGCCTACCGGCCGATCAATCTGCCGAAGACCTACAAGGTCGAGCCAATGACGCCGCCGCCGGCGCCACCCGCTCCGACCGCCTGACAACGTCAGAGTTTCCTATCTTGAGGCGCTTTTCTTCACGCGAAGCGGCATCCACTTCGCTCGAAAGCGCTTTGCGCATCGATCGGCATCCTTGATCCGCGTGCGGCCGAGCTCAGCCGACCGCATCTGCGCGCGCGATAGCCGGCAGCCATTGCCTCAATTGAGTTTATCGCAGGACGGTGTATTAACACGTTTCGTTCCGGAATCGTTCGATCCGGGAACCCGAATCGCCCTCTCAGGGATCATGACTGCCCAACCAGCCCTCGATCATGCATCCGCTTCGCCTCGCGACGCGCGGTCCGTGCTCAGTTCCGTGTTCGGCCTGTCGGGCTTCCGCGGCGCGCAGGAGAAGATCGTCCGCCACGTCACCGATGGCGGCAATTGCCTGGTGCTGATGCCGACCGGCGGCGGCAAGTCGCTGTGCTACCAGCTGCCGTCGCTGCTGCGCGACGGCTGCGGCATCGTGGTGTCGCCCCTGATCGCGCTGATGCGCGACCAGGTCGCGGGCCTCACCGAGGCCGGCGTCAACGCCGCGGTGCTGAACTCGACGCTGTCCTATCAGGAAGCCTCCGAAGTCGAACGGCGGCTGCTCGCCGGCGATCTCGATTTGCTCTATGTCGCGCCGGAACGGCTGCTGACGCCGCGCTGCCTCAATCTGCTCAGCCAGGCGCAGATCGCGCTGTTTGCGATCGACGAGGCGCATTGCGTCTCGCAATGGGGCCATGACTTCCGCCCGGAATATATCGGCCTGTCCGCACTCGCCGAGCGCTTCCCGAAAGTGCCGCGCATCGCGCTGACGGCGACCGCGGACGCGCTGACGCGAAAGGAGATCGCCGAGCGGCTGTCACTCACCGACGCGCCGGAGTTCGTCGCAAGCTTCGACCGCCCCAACATCCGCTATGAGATCGTCGACAAGCAGAACGCCACCACGCAGCTGAAGTCCTTCATCAAGGAGCGCCATGCCGGCGACGCCGGCGTGGTCTATTGCCTGTCGCGCGCCAAGGTCGAGGACGTCGCGGCATCGCTGAGTGAGGCCGGGATTCCTGCGCTGCCCTATCACGCCGGGCTCGACGCCAGCGTGCGCGCCCGGCATCAGGACCGCTTCCTCAATGAGGACGGCATCGTGATCGTCGCCACGATCGCGTTCGGCATGGGCATCGACAAGCCCGACGTGCGCTTCGTCGCGCATCTCGATTTGCCGAAGAGCATCGAGGCCTACTACCAGGAGACCGGACGCGCCGGCCGTGACGGCAAGCCGTCGGCGGCGTGGATGGCCTATGGCCTTTCCGACATCGTGCAGCAGCGCCGCATGATCGACGAATCGACCGGCTCCGACGCCTTCAAGCGTGTCTCGATCGGCAAGCTCGACGCGCTGGTTGCGCTCGCCGAGACCGTGCATTGCCGGCGGCAGCGTCTGCTCGGCTATTTCGGTGAAACGCACGCGCACGAAAATTGCGGCAATTGCGACAACTGCCTGACGCCGCCGCGGGTCCGCGACGGCAAGGTGCTCGCACAGAAGCTATTGTCCTGCGTCTATCGCACCGGGCAGCGGTTTGGCGCCATGCACCTGATCGACGTGCTGGTCGGGCGGCTGACCGAACGCGTCAAGCAGTTCAGTCACGACCAATTGTCGGTGTTCGGCATCGGCCGCGAGCTCAACGAGAAGCAATGGCGCGCGGTGCTGCGCCAGCTGGTGGCGATGGGCCATCTGCGTGCCGACAGCGACGCCTTCGGCGCGCTGAAGCTGACCGACAGCGCCCGCGGCGTGCTGAAAGGCGAGACCGCGGTGATGCTGCGCGAGCAGCCGGAAGGCGCGCGCAACCGCGCGGTGCGCGGCAAGTCGCGCCGTGGCGAGCTCGCGCCCGCCGCCGACAGCCCCGGCGGGATCGCCAGCCCCGCCCTGCATGCGGCCCTGCGCGCCTGGCGCTCGGAGGTCGCGCGCCAGCGCGGCGTGCCGGCCTATGTGGTGCTGCACGATTCGACCATCGACGGCATCGCCGCGATGCGGCCGGACACGCTGGGCGAACTGCGCAACATCGCCGGGATCGGCGACAAGAAGCTCGAGCATTATGGCGACGAGCTGATCCGGATCGTGAAGGCCAACGACGACTGAACAGTCGGCCCTGGCGACTGCCCCGTCCTGGTGACGACAACGTGACGCCGGCGCGGTGCGGCCGCGCTTTGTCTCGTTGACGGCAGCCAGGCACCCGCTCATCCTGACCGCGTTTCCTTCACTCATCCACCAGAGGAGCCGAGCATGAGCAGCAAGCCGACGATCGTTCTGGTTCACGGATTCTGGGGAGGTGCGGCGCACTGGAGCAAGGTGATCGTTGCGCTCACGCGCAAGGGGTACACCGGCCTGCAAGCGGTCGAGATGCCGCTGACCTCGCTCGCCGACGATGCCGGGCGCCTGCGCAAGATGGTCAAGCAGCAGAGCGGTCCGGTGCTGCTGGTCGGCCATTCCTATGGCGGCGCCGTCATCACCGAGGCCGGCGACCTGCCCAATGTCGCGGGTCTCGTCTATATCGCCGCCTTCGCACCTGACGCCGGCGAGAGCCCAGGCGGTATCAGCCAGGCGCTTCCGCCGGCGGCGATCGCCAATCTTGCGCCCGACAGCGACGGCTATCTCTGGATCAAGCCCGACAAGTTTCACGAGAGCTTCTGCCAGGACCTGCCTGCCGACGAAGCGCTGGTGATGGCGGTCACGCAGAAGGCACCGCTTGCCAGCACCTTCGGAGACAACGTCACCGCGCCGGCCTGGCGCAAGAAGCCGGTCTGGTACCAGATTTCCAGCGAAGACCGGATGATCAACCCCGACAATCAGAAGCGGATGTCGGAACGGATGAAGCCCCGGAAGATCATCACGCTCGCTGCCGGCCACGCCTCGCTCGCTTCGAAGCCGGCCGAGGTGACCGCCTTCATCGACGAGGCCGCGACGAGCCTCGCGTGAGGCAGCGCCAGGATACCGCAGCGATCGGCACCGCGGCATAGGAGCCATACCCGGCGCGGCAACGCATGCGCTTGCGGGCCGCGCCACCCTCGCCCTAATCTTTCGGTCGTCGCGTCCAACGAGGCGCGGCCAGGACTGAACGACAAGATATAGGGAAGAGACGGGCCATGGCTCAGGAGAGCACCGCGCGCAAAGCCGCGCGCCCTGCCGAAACTGGAACGTTCGACGCCGTCGTGATCGGCGCAGGGTTCGCCGGGCTGTACATGTTGCATCGGCTGCGCGGGCTCGGCTTCACGGCGCGGGTCTATGAGGCCGGCGGTGGCGTCGGCGGCACCTGGTACTGGAATCGCTATCCCGGCGCGCGCTGCGACGTCGAGAGCCTGCAATACTCGTTCTCGTTCTCCGAGGAACTCGATCAGGACTGGAGCTGGTCGGAGAAATATTCTCCGCAGCCCGAAATTCTCGCTTACGCCAACCACGTCGCCGACCGCTTCGACCTGCGCAGCCAGATCGTGTTCGACACCCGCGTCACGGCGGCGACCTTCGACGAGCAGGCAGGTAGCTGGTCGATCGAAACCGATCGCGGCGACAAGGTCACCGCCAAATTCTGCATCATGGCGGTCGGCTGCCTGTCGGCGCCCAATCGACCCGCTTTCGCCGGGATGGCGGATTTCCGCGGGCCGATCTATCACACCGGCGAATGGCCGCATCAGGGCGTCGACTTCACCGGCCTGCGCATCGGCGTCATCGGCACCGGCTCGTCCGCGATCCAGTCGATCCCGATCATCGCGCAGCAGGCGTCCGAGCTCACCGTGTTCCAGCGCACCGCGACCTGGTCGGTGCCGGCATGGAACGAGCGGCTGTCGGCGGAGTATCTGAAGGAAGCCAAGGCGCATTATCCCGAGCTCCGCGCGAAGGCGCGCGCGCGCCCGACCGGCTTCTACTTTCAGTTCAACGCCCAGCCCGCATTGCAGGCAAGCGAGCATGAACGCGAGCGGCTCTATGAGGAAGCCTGGCAGCGCGGTGGCCTGCCCTTCCTCGGCGCGTTCGGCGACCTCTTGTTCGAGAAGGCCGCCAACAACACCATCGCCGATTTCGCGCGCGAGAAGATCCGCGGCATCGTCAAGGATCCCGCCACCGCCGAGCTGCTGTGCCCGCAAAACGTGTTCGGCTGCAAGCGGCTCTGCGTCGATACCAACTATTTCGAGACCTACAACCTGCCGCATGTGAAGCTGGTCGACGTGTCGAAGACACCGATCGAACGCTTCACCACCGAAGGCATCGTGGTCGACGGCACCGAATACAAGTTCGATGCGATCGTCTCCGCCACCGGCTTTGCCGCCATGACCGGCTCGTTCGACAAGATCGCGATCACCGGCCGCGGCGGGCAGACGCTCGCCGAAAAATGGCGGGCCGGCCCGCGCGCCTATCTCGGCCTCGCCTCGGAGGGATTTCCGAACCTGTTCATGATCACCGGGCCCGGTAGTCCGTCAGTGCTCGCGAGCATGATCCAGGCGATCGAGCAGCATGTCGACTGGCTAGCGGATTGCATCAGCCACATGCGCGACATCGGCGCCGGCACGATCGAGGCGGTCCGCGACGACGAGGACGCCTGGGTCGCCCATGTCAACGACGTCTCCACGGTCTCGCTGCGCTCGACCTGCAGCTCCTGGTATGTCGGCGCCAACATCCCGGGCCGTCCCCGCGTGTTCATGCCCTACATCGGCGGCTTCCCGATCTATGTGCAGAAATGCAATGAGGTGATGAATTCGGGCTATGACGGCTTCGTGCTGCAGGGTGCGCGCAAAGGCAACGCGCCGCCGCAGGTCCGCTTCACCGAGCGCTGGCAGGTGCCGCTCGACATCGAGGTGATCTCGCCGGCCGCGGTCGCCGCCAAGCGCGTCCCCATGGTCTGAGCCTCAGCGGTATCCCGGCCGGGATTGCGCGTGATAGTGTCCTTGCGTCCCGCGTTTCACACCGCGGGTCGCACGGGGGACGATGGCCGACACGGCATTGCAGGGATTGGTCGAGCGGATCGGCGCGGATCACGTCGTGCGCCGGCTTGGAATCGAGGCCGCGCACGAGAAGCAGCTGTTCGGCCAAGGCACACTCGTGTTCAATATCGAGAACTGGAAGCTGGCGCCGTGGGTCGTCGAAACCGCGCTCAAGCTGGCCGGCCTGCATGGCCGCGCGCGGCGCAACGCTGACCGGGTCGAGGTGCGGCGCAATCTGGTGACGTCGACACGCCTGCCGGCGGCGTTCGACGGCTTCACCATCCTTCAACTCAGCGATCTGCACGCCGACATCAGCCAGGGCGCGATGCTGCATCTGGCGGACATCGTCCGCTACATCACCTGCGACATCTGTGTCCTGACCGGCGATTATCGCGGCAAGACGTTTGGCCCGTTCGAGACCAGCCTCGCGCTGATGAAGGATCTCTGCGCGCGGATCAAGCTGCCGCTCTACGGCATCCTCGGCAATCACGACAGCATCCGCATGACGCCGGCGCTGGAAGCAATGGGCATCAGGATGCTGTTCAACGAGCAGGAGCCGATCACGCGCGATGGCGCGACGATCCATCTTGCCGGCATCGACGATGCGCATTTCTATCGCACCGACGACATTGCGAAGTCTGCCGCGGCGATCCCGCGCGATGTGTTCTCGATCCTGCTCGCGCATACGCCGGAATCCTATCGCGAGGCGGCGGCGGCCGGCTTCGACCTGATGCTGAGCGGCCATACCCATGGCGGCCAACTCTGCCTGCCCGGCGGCATCGCGATCAAGCTGGAGGCGCGGCTGCCGCGCAGGATGGGCCGGGGCGCCTGGCGCTTCCAGACACTTGCGGGTTACACGTCAACCGGCGCCGGCACCAGCCTCGCGCCGGTGCGGCTCAACTGCCCGGCCGAGATCACCGTGCACACGCTGCGGCGGCTCGGCGCGTGACTCGATAGAACGCCGCGCCAAGATCAATTCCCCGGCTTCTTCGCGCCGGCGCTTTGTTCGTTCACCTTGCACGTGACCAGGAGCGTATAGCCGCGCGCGTCCTTTGCGATCTCGGACGTCTCCCGCTTTGTCGCATCATGCCATTCGGCTACCTTGTACTGCACCGCGCTGTTGTCGAGGAAATCACGCAACGCCCCGGTCTTGATCGCGAAGTTGATGTTCTCCGGGATGGTTCCTGTTGCCCGCGCCATCCTGACCGCGTCGAGCTTGGCGGCCACCACGCCGACCACGCCGCCGCCGAAATCGAACAGCGGCCCACCGCTGTTGCCGGGCTGTACCGCGGCGCTGATCTGCAGATGACGCGTGTCGTTGAGGATGCCGCTCAGCGAAGAAACGATGCCCGTGGTCACGGTGAAATCTGACGTCAGCAGCCCGTGATAGGGGTATCCGATCGCCACCACGCCGTCGCCGACCAGAATGGCATTCTGCCTGATCTTGGCGACATCCTTGAACGGGGACGGCGCCTGCAGCAGCGCGAGATCGTTGGTCTCGTCGTCGGACACTAACCGCAATTTGACCGCCGCCGCGCCGCTCAGATTGCCCGTGATCTCGCTGCAACCATCGACCACATGATGGTTGGTGACGACGTGGCCGCTATCGCTGACGACGAAGCCGGTGCCGGTGCCTGATCTCGCCTGCTTCGCGGGCGGCGCGTTGGGTGCAGCAGCCTGCGGCGGCGCGGCCGCGGGCTTCGTCGCGACCGCAAATTCCCCGGCGCTGGCGACGCCGTTCTTCTTCACCGAGACCACGCAGTTGAGCAGTGCCGGCAGCAGCTGCGCGGTCTGATTGAGGTTGAACTGAAACAATTGCCCCTGCGCGAACGCAGTCATCTGGCGCGCCTTGCGGAACTGATTGATCAGGTTGGAGGTCACCGGCATCTCGATATTCACGAGCTTCTCGCCGAGCGGCATGCCGTAGACATTGAACGCGGGCTGGCCGTCGAAGGTCAGCGCCAGTGGAAAAGCCTCACCCGGCGACAGGCGCCAGCTTTCATGGGCAAAGCCCAGCCGCCAGCTGCCAGTCGCGGTAATCGCCACCACGAAGTAGATTCCGCTCTGATAGACGGACCCCGCCGAGCAATGCGTGAACGCACCGCTCTTGTCGTCGGTAAAGGCGCCGCCCTTCCAATTGCCGACCGTGATCGAGCCGTAGGGACCGCGGGCGCTCGATGGAGTTGCGGACGCAAACAGCCACGCGGCCACAACGGCCGCCCAGATCGCAACTCTCATGACATACACTCCCCAGCCACAACCCCTTATAGGAGGCGGAGAAATTCATCCGCAAGTGGTGCGCGGCTTGGCCTTTGGTCGAGCGGCCGCGTAATACCGCCGCGGATGAGGCAATCGCCACACCCTCTGGTTACAGATGGCATGTTCCTATTTTGTTCCTAAAATGTCAACCCGGACACATTCCAGCCGCCGCGCCAAGCGGGCGCTATTGCGGCTCCCGAACCGAAGACTGCGCCGGCGGATTTGGATCGCTGAACCAGTAGCGGGATGCCAGCCCATGAACGCCGACACCGATCAGGAAAATGCCGGCATAGAGTTCGACCGCGTGGTTCAGCGCCAACAGACGGGCGCGCAACACGGCGCCGTGGCCCGGGTAAGCCCAAAACCAATGCCCCACCGCGACGATGCCGACGCCGAGCGCGGCGATGGCTCGGCCGGCCGCATTCATCATCCTCACGCGAAGGTCTCCCGACTCGCCCGGCCTGGGCAGGATATCGGGAGAAGCTGACGCCGACCTGACGCAGTGGCGTAGCCCGGATGAAGCGCAGCGCAATCCGGGGCCAATCTCTCCGCGGCAAGAGTCCCGGATTTCGCTTCGCTCCATCCGGGCTACGAAATGAGAAGCGCCGCCCGACTCAGCCGTTCCTGAACGCGTAGGCGTAGCCGTTGAGCGCCGGCGCGCCGCCGAGATGGGCGTAGAGCACCTTCGATCCAGCCGGGAAGAAGCCCTTCTGCACCAGATCGATCATGCCCTGCATCGACTTCCCCTCATAGACGGGGTCGGTGATCATGCCTTCCAGCCGCGCGCTGAGCCGGATCGCCGCCTTGGTCTCCTCCGACGGCACGCCGTAGGCGGGATAGGCGTAGTCCTCGATCAGCACGACATCATCCTCGACGATGTCGCGGCCGAGCTCGACCAGTTTTGCGGTGTTCTGCGCGATCGACAGCACCTGTGCCTTGGTCTGCGCGGGTGTGAACGAGCCATCGATGCCGATCACGTTGCGCGCGCGCCCGTCGGCGGCGAAGCCGACCAGCATGCCGGCATGGGTCGAGCCGGTCACCGTGCAGACGATGATGTAGTCGAACTTGACGCCGAGCTGACGCTCCTGCGCGCGCACCTCTTCGGCGAAGCCGACATAGCCGAGCCCGCCATATTTGTGCACGGAGGCGCCGGCCGGGATCGCGTAGGGCTTGCCGCCCGCCGCCTTCACTTCCTCGATCGCCTGCTCCCAGCTCTGGCGAATGCCGATGTCAAAACCTTCGTCGACCAGGCGCACGTCCGCGCCCATCACGCGCGAGAGCAGGATGTTGCCGACGCGGTCATAGACTGCGTCCTCATGCGGCACCCAGCTTTCCTGCACCAGCCGGCACTTCATGCCGATCTTGGCCGCGACCGCTGCAACCATGCGGGTGTGGTTGGATTGCACGCCGCCGATCGAGACCAGCGTGTCGGCGTTGGAGGCGATCGCGTCGGGGATGATGTATTCGAGCTTGCGCAGCTTGTTGCCGCCGAAGGCGAGCCCTGAATTGCAATCCTCACGCTTGGCATAGAGCTCGACCTTGCCGCCGAGATGCTTTGACAGCCGATCGAGCTTCTCGATGGCCGTCGGCCCGAAGGTGAGCGGGTAGCGTGCGAACTTCTCCAGCATACTGGCATCCTCTTTGGTGGTCTGGAACGGCGGCCAGAACTATCACTACGGCTGCGAAAGGTGCTCTCTAAGTCAGGCCGCCCGATCGCCGAAGATTGCTGAATCTGCACCAGATGATATATTTTCTCTCACATTACTGGCTCGCAATGAGAGATTCTTCCATGTCCGCCCGGCTCGACCGTATCGACCTCAAGATGTTGAGATTGCTGCAAAAGAACGGCCGGCTCAGCAACGCCGAGCTGGCCGATCAGGTCGGCGTCAGCCCCGCCACCTGCCATCGCCGGACCCAGGCGCTGTTTGACGAGGGCTTTCTCAGCGGCGTCCGCGCCATGGTGGCGCCGCGTAAGGTCGGCATGGGCACGCTGGTGATGGTCGGCGTCGTGCTCGACCGCTCGACGCCGGAGAGCTTTGCGAGCTTCGAGCAGGCGGTGGCGAAACTCAAATGCGTGCTCGACTGCCACCTCGTCGCCGGCGACTTCGATTACTTCCTCAAGATCCGCGCCGGCGACATGGAGGATTTCAACCGCATCCATGGCGACCAGCTGATCGCGCTGCCAGGTGTGCGGCAGACCCGCACCTTCTTCGTGATGAAGGAAGTGGTGGACAATGCGGAGCTGGAGTTCTGAGCTTTAGCTGCGCTCGGCAACCTACTTCGACGCTTTGGCGATCTTGTGTGCGAGATGGCCGGTCTGATGATCTCTGCGGAGCTGGCTCAGCGAGGTCTCGTTCAGCGCAGCCAGGACATCGCCCAGCTTCTCGGTTTCGGGATAACCCGCCGCGAAACCTGGCCCGTAAACCTTGCGCAAGGTGCGGAGCAGCGTGTTTCCGTGCTTGCCGCTGATTTCGCCATCCTTGTTGGGATGCCGGTGATCGAGGCCTGCCTTGCTCATGTTGCTCTCCCTTGTACCGTTGGCCGGCAGCATCTGCCTGCGGAGATCAAATGGCAATTGAGGCCGCAAACGGCCGGGAACCCACCCAGCGCTCTCACTCATCCTTGGTCGAAGGCGAGTATTCGGTGGCTATTTGCGGCGGATTCGGTCAATGTAACCAACGTGCTCCTGCGGACTCCGGAGAGGCCTGACGCGGCCATCGAAGCAGCAAGTCGCGTCCATACGGGAAGCCACAGCTTCATTGCGTCACAGCACAGTCCTGCGTGAGAGCACCCCCAACTGCAGAGGTGGACAGATGTCATATGCCTACAAGCTGAATGAAGACGTTCACCACCGGGCTCAGGGGCCGCAAGGTCGTGCCGAGGCCGATGAGCCGGCGGTCTACACCATCATTCAACGCATGCCGATCGAAGCAGACGGGCGGCTTCGATACCGAATCAGGAGCAAGGCAGGCAATATCGAGCGCGTGGTGACGGAAGAGCAGCTGGCGTACTCGCAATAGGCAATGCGGCGCTCGAGTTCTGAGCCAGACGCGATCCCCAGCAGCTGCTGCGTCGGCCAGCCTGCCCGAGAGGAGTAGTCCTTTCATTCGACTTGATGGGCAGGGCAAATCGGCGCAGTCTCTCCCGGACTCCCCACAGAGCCGCAGGGTCGCACGCGCGGACGCGCGGGTCGATTCATCCGGGGATGACAGTCATGAACGTCACGGCGATGAGACTGGCCATACCGTTGCTGGCACTTGCGGCCGGCGGCACAGCTGCGTTCATCTTCGGCATCCACCAAACCCAGCAGATCCTGGGCGTGAACACCCGCTTGATGGCGACGGCGCCAGCGGCGACCGCGCAGGACCAAGACAAGACTGCGCTGGCAAAGACGCAGACCGAGACCGCGGCGTTGGCCAACGCTTTGGCAGGAGCCTCGCCAACACCGGGCGGCAACGCGGTGCCGGAGTTCGACGTCGTCAACATCGAGCCGACCGGTGCGACCGTTGTCGCCGGCCGGGCGCTACCCGGCGCGACGGTGGAATTGCTGCGCAATGGCGAGGTGCACGATCGCGCCGTGGCCGACAAGTCCGGCCAGTTCGTCATGGTGCCGCGCCCGCTTCCGCCGGGAAACTACGACCTCACCCTGCGCATCACGCATGACGGCAAGCAGGTGACCTCCAAGCAGAGCGTGGCAGTGGCGCTCGACGCTGCGGCCAGCGAGCGGCCGATGGTGGCGCTGATGGCGCCGGACAAGCCGATCCGCGTGCTGTCGCAACCTGCGGCGGCGACGCACGGGAAGGTGGCTGTCGAGGCCGTCGAGACCGAACCGGGCGGCAAGCTCCATGTCAGCGCTCAGGCAACGCCCGGCGCGAACGTCAGGCTCTATCTCAACGACAGTCTGATCACATCCGCGACTGCCGACGCGGCGGGGCACCTCTCGGTCACGATCAACAAGGGCGTCACGACCGGCGATTATCGGATCCGGCTTGACGACGTCGACCTTAGCTCCGGCAAGGTCCGCGCGCGTGCCGAGGTGCCGTTCAACGTTCCTGACACGACGACGACCGCATCGATCCCGGCGCCTGCGGCATCGTCCGGCCGTACGGATGGGACCACACCGCAGCTCGCGGCGGCAACCACCGCCGCATTGAGCTCACCCTCCGCCGTGATCGTGCCGAAGATCACCACGACCACCGTCGCCCGCGGCGACAGCCTGTGGCGGATCAGCCAGCGCGCATTGGGCGCCGGGCAGCGCTACGCGGTGATCTATCGGGCCAACATGCAGCAGATCCGCAATCCCAATTTGATCTATCCCGGCCAGGTGTTCGTCCTGCCGGCACGGTGACGTCGGCATTCCGCCAACGCTCATTTGCCGGGGGATTTCAGGAAGGCCACGATCCTGGCGCGATCCTCCGCCGAGCGCACGCCGGTGTACGGCTTCATGCCGTTGCCCGACACCACGGCTTCGGGATCCTCGATGAAGCGCAGCAGCGTGCGCTCATCCCAGACGATGTCCGATGATTTCATCGCCTCGGAGTAAGCAAAGTTCGCAACCGATCCGGCCTTGCGGCCGATGATGCCGTGCAGGTTCGGGCCGACACGATTGTCGCCGTCCTTGACGGTGTGGCAGGTGCGGCAGGAATTGTTGAACGCCTGCTCGTCGGACACGCCCGCATCCTGGCCATGGGACGGCGGCGACGGCAGGGACATCAGCCCGCAAACGACGACGATGAATCCTGGCCGCATCGGTCTCTCCGTCAGCGATTGCGCTAAGCAGGACAGTTTGCAACACCCTGCCCGGCCGCCATGCCGTCAACGCAGAGGCCACGTGAAAGGTCCTCATCTGGCAGACCCCACATCTGGCGCAGGCATGCCCGCCACACTAGATGTGCTGCCATGCAGCACCCCGCCCTCGAGGATTTCGTCGCCGGCCACCAGCGCCTGTTTGTCCTGACCGGGGCCGGCTGCAGCACCAATTCCGGCATTCCCGACTATCGCGACAGCGACGGCAACTGGAAGCGGACGCGGCCGGTGACGATCCAGGCATTTCTGGGTGAGGCGGCGATGCGCCAGCGCTACTGGGCGCGCAGCATGGTCGGCTGGCGGCGTTTCGGCCGCGCGGCGCCGAACGGCGCGCATCGCGCCCTGGCGAAGCTCGAACAACAAGGCCGCTGCGAGCTGCTCTTGACGCAGAATGTCGACCGCCTGCATCAGGCCGCGGGCAGCCAGCGGGTGATCGACCTGCACGGCCGGCTCGATGTGGTGCGCTGCCTCGGCTGCGGCGCGACGACGCCCCGCGAGCAGTTTCAGGGCGAGCTGGCGCGGCTGAATCCCGCCTGGCTCTCGCTCGATGCCGTCGATGCCCCTGACGGCGATGCCGATCTCGAGCAGGATTTTTCGTCGTTCGTGGTGCCGGCCTGCGAGGCCTGCGGCGGCGTGCTGAAACCCGACGTGGTGTTCTTCGGCGAGAACGTGCCGCGCGATACGGTCGCGTCGGCGCAGGCGCATCTCGAACAGGCCGACGCTCTGTTGATCGTCGGCTCCTCGCTGATGGTCTATTCCGGCTTTCGCTTCGTCCGCATGGCGGAGCAGCGCGGCCTGCCGATCGCCGCCGTCAATCTCGGCCGCACCCGCGCCGACGAGCTGCTCACGCTCAAGGTCGAGGATAGTTGCGAGACCGCGCTGGCGTTTTTGTTGTAGCGCGCCGCTCTCTCCGCGTCATTGCGAGCCAACGGGTCGCGCGAACGCACGCCCGATGACAAGCTCCGCGAAGCAATCCATCGTGCCGCACACGTTGAAGCATGGATTGCTTCGTCGCTATCGCTCCTCGCAATGACGACGAGCTAGATTATCGCCTCACGCGCGATGGCGCTGCGACTTGGCCATCGGCATGTTGGCGTTCCAGTGCGTCCAGCTGACGCTGGCGAGGCTGCCCCGGTCCGTTGCCAACGGACGACGCGTGCGGCGCTCGTACTCGGCGATGCAGCGGCCGGATTCGCCGATCTTGCGCTGCAATTCGTCGATCGTCATCTGCGTCGCGCGGCCGCAATTGGCCTTGCCGAGCTGATCGACCTCGATCGCCTTCAACGCCGCACGCAGCTTCTTCAGCTGCGCGCGCTGCCAGGCAATGTGACTGTTGCTGTCTGCTGTCATGTGGCCGCCACCATCTTCGATCGTTGCACGCCGTTGGGAACCTCGATGTCGACTTCCAACATCGAGACGAACTTGCCCCGGTCCATCCGGACCACGACCTTGTCGGGATCGACGTCGATATGCTTGGAGACCACGCCCAGGATTTCCGAGCGGAGCATTTCCAGAAGGTCCGGCGTGCCGGTCCGGCCGCGCTCATGCGAAAGCAGGATCTGCAACCGCTCCCGCGCGATGGGCGCCGATGCAGAGCGGCCGCCGAACAGCCGCATTACGTTCATCATGCCGCCCTCCGTCGCAGCAGCCGGTCCATCAGCCCCTTGCGTTCGACCGGCACAATCATCTCGACCTGCTCGCCCATCAGGCGCCGCACCGCGTCGGTATAGGCGCGCGCCGGCGCGCTGCTCGCAGCGTTCAGCGTGACCGGGCAGCCGACATTGGAGGCGCGCAGCACGTCCTGGCTTTCGGGGACGATGCCGAGCAGCGGTGTGGCAAGGATTTCCAGGATATCATCGATCGACAGCATCTCGCCGCGCGCGGCACGCGCGCTGTCGTAGCGGGTGACCAGCAGATGCTTCTCGACCCGCTCGCCACGCTCGGCGCGAGCGGTCTTGGAATCCAGCATGCCGATGATGCGGTCGGAATCGCGCACCGACGACACTTCCGGATTGGTGACGATGATGGCCTCGTCGGCGTAGCGCATCGCGAGCGTCGCGCCGCGTTCGATGCCGGCCGGGCTGTCGCACAGGATCCAGTCGAACTTGGTCTTGAGGTCGGCGATCACGCGCTTGACGCCCTCTTCGGTCAGCGCGTCCTTGTCGCGGGTCTGCGACGCCGGCAGCAGCCAGAGGTTTTCCAGCCGCTTGTCGCGGATCAGCGCCTGCGGCAGCTTGGCGACGCCCTGCACCACATTGATGAGGTCGAACACGACCCGCCGTTCCGCGCCCATCACCAAATCGAGGTTACGCAGGCCGACGTCGAAATCGATGACGACGACGTTCTGGCCCATTTGCGCGAGCGCCGCGCCAAGCGCAGCGGTGGAGGTCGTCTTGCCGACCCCGCCCTTCCCAGACGTCACGACCAATACCTTGGCCATTCTCTCTCTCCTTGTGGTCGATCAGTTCAAAGCTGTGATGCGCAGCATTTCGCCCTCGAGCCACGCCTGGGCGGGCCGGTTGCGCAAGCTGTCGGCGATTTCATCTGCGGTCTGGTAGTAGCCGTCGATGGCGAGCAGTTCGGCCTCGATCTTCTGGCAGAAGATCCGGGCCGCCGAATTGCCGTTGATGCCGGCCATCGCGCGGCCGCGTAGCGTGCCGTAGACATGGATCGAGCCGCCGGCGACGATCTCGGCGCCGGAGCCGACCGAGCCGAGCACGGTGACATCGCCCTCGGCGAACACGATCGACTGGCCGGAACGCACCGGGCTCTCCAGCAGCAGCGACGGCAGCTTGGTCTTGTCCTTGTCTTTGTTCTTTTCCTGCGCCGGCGGCGTCTTCGGCTCGACATGGGTGATCGCGCAGGCGCGGCCGCCGGTCAGAAGCGGCGGCAGGTTGGCGCCGAGCTTGGATTCGTCGACACCTTCGATGCCGAGGATGCGGATATTGCGTTCAGCGAGGCTGCCGACCAGATGCGCGATCGCCGCCTGGCTGAGGTCGACCGCCGAGAGGTCGAGCACCACAGGCTTGCCGGCGAAGAAGCCCGGCGACTTCCCGAGCGTCGCGTCGATCTCGGCGAGCCAGGACACGACCGGCACGACGGGCGAGAAAACGAACGCAACGTAGGAACGGCCCCGCATGCGGACCTGCTGACGTGCCACCTGTGGAGTTGCGTCCATCGCCTCTGACTCGGTTGTCTTGTCGAATGGTTAACAATCGGACCGCATGGTTAACCAAAGGTTAACAGAGGGGGGTGTTTTCACGGATTTGCGAGGGCCGTTCCTTTCGCACCGGTCGTTAGCGGCGACCTGTTGCCTGGACGCATGATTCTGGGACCGGCGGCGCGGATCAACGCCGCGACGACGGCGATCGCTCGGCCTGCACCGACGCATTGAACACCGCGCGGCATGACGGACTGAGCTGCTCGACTTGCGCGGCCATGCAGTCCCTGATCCGGCCGCGATCCGGAATGTAGGCGCCGCACAAGCGCACCGCGTCACCCATGCAGGCTTGGCGCTGCATCGATTCGTTTGGACCGGACTGGGCCATAACGGGCGCGATGGTTGCACCGAGAAGCACGAGGGCAAGACGAAGTTTCATGGATTCACTCTCTCACTGGCAGGTTGAAGTGTTGGTCGAGACTGGATGTCACGACAGCGGCGTGCGGCCGTTGCCGGCTGCGGGTTCGGCGTCGGCTTGCGACGGCGGAAGATGCAGAAGCGTTGCGATCGTCGTATCGAGCAGCTGCGTCCGCGCTGTCTCGGGATCGATCTCGGGCGCGAACCGGCCGAGCAGCATCGGAAAGGCCGGCGGCTGGTTGAGCGCCGCGTTGAGCAACGCAAAGAACAGCGCCGGATGGCTGCTGCGGATGATGCCCGCCGCGATGCCGGCCTCGAACAGCTCGCGCGCGCTCTCATAGGCCGGACGCAGCAGCTTTTCGGTCACCATTGCGGAGCGCTCCGGCGCTTCCGCGCCGTGGCGAACCACGAAGTCCCTCACCTGCGGATGCGCGGCATAGAAATTGGCGACGCGGATGATGAGATCGCGTAGCCGGTCGGCCAGCGAACGGCGCGTGTCGGTGGCGATCGCATGCACCTCGGCCATCACAGGCTCCGCAAGTGTCACGACGCGGTCGAGGCAGGCCTCCCACAGCGCGGCCTTGTTGCCGAAGTGGACGCGCACGAGATTCGGCGCGACGCCCGCCGCCGCAGCGACGCTGCGCAGGTCGGCGCCGTCGAAACCGAGACTCGCAAAGGCCTCGGTCGCCGCGATCAGCAGCGCCTGGCGGCCGTCGGGCATGTCCTTGCTGCGGCGTCCCTTGGGCCGGGAGGCCGGCAGCGCGGCGGCGGTCGTCGTTCCAATCATCGCTCACCAGATATGTTCAGGCGAACATATAAATTGGCAAGCCCGCATTTCAAGTTCGAGGCACGATCTAAAAGCTTATAAAATTCAGATAGATAGCTGAGATGACGCGGATGTGAGCGCGACGGCCAACCGCCAAAGAAAAAGCCGGCGTCAATCGACGCCGGCTTCATGCCATTGAGCGGATCCGAAAGGGGCAGCTCAGCTCTTGACGTCAGCAGCCCAGGTCTTCTCGATCTGCTTCACGACGCTGTCGGGCATCGGGATGTAGTCGAGTTCTTCCGCGCTCCTGGCGCCCTTATCGAAGGCGAACTTGAAGAACTTGAGCGCTTCCTTCGAGGCGGCCTTGTCGGTCGCATCCTTGTGCAACAGGATGAACGTCGAAGCGACGATCGGCCAGGACTTGTCGCCCGGCTGGTCGGTCAGGATCAGGTAGTAGCCGGGCGCGTTGGTCCAGTCGGCGTTCGACGCCGCAGCCTGGAACGCTTCGTTGGTCGGCTGAATGGCCTTGCCCGCCTTGTTGATCAACGCGGTGTAGGTCAGCTTGTTCTGCTTGGCGTAGGCATACTCGACATAGCCGATCGAGTTCTTGGCCTGCGCGATATTGCCCGCGACGCCTTCGTTGCCCTTGGCGCCGACGCCGACCGGCCATTCGACCACAGTGCCGGAACCGATCTTGCTCTTCCAATCCGGGCTGACCTTGCTCAGATAGTCGGTGAAGTTGAAAGTCGTTCCCGAACCGTCGGCGCGATGAACCACCGAAATCGCCTCGGACGGCAGCTTGGCCTTCGGATTGAGCTTCTTGATCGCGGCGTCATCCCACTTGGTGATCTTGCCGAGGAAAATGTTGGCGAGCGTCGGACCGTCGAGAACCAGATCGCCGGCCTTCACGCCGTCGAGGTTCACCACCGGAACGATCGCACCCATGATCATCGGCCACTGCGCAAGGCCGTCCTTCTGCAGCTGGTCGGACTTCAGCGGCGCATCGGTGGCACCGAAGGTCACGGTGTTGGCTTCGATCTGCTTGATGCCGGCACCCGAACCGATCGACTGGTAATTCACGCCACTGCCTGAATCCTTCTTGTAGGCGTCGGCCCATTTGGAGAGGACAGGGAAGATAAATGTCGAACCGGCACCGGTGATGTCGGCTGCGAAGCTCGGCGTCGCCATAGCCACCAGACTGGCGGCCACGATTGTCTTGACGAATTTCATGTTGATCTCCGTGGAAACGCGAGAGGTCTCGCGCGCTCGATGCTCTCGTAAGCAGCCGCAACGTTTTTTCGGAGGCCCATGACGACGGGATGACAGTGGCCGGTAACCTTCGGCCTACGTCAAAAGTTCGGAACCGCACGGGATACCGCCTGTCGCGGTTCCCCTGAGTTTGACGGAGCGGCGCGCTGGAAGTTACTCCGCCTTGATGTTGGCCGACTTGACGATCGGCCACCACTTCTCGACCTCGGCGGCCTGATGATCGCGCAGCGCAGCGGGGCTCTGTCTATCCGGTGACGGAATCTCCTGCCCGAGTTCGGCGAGGCGTTGCCGAACAACGGGCTCGGCGAGCGCCGACGTCACCGCCTTCGACAGAACAGACACGATATCGGCCGGTGTGCCCTTCGGTGCCCAGATGCCGTGCCAATACGCGATGTAGAGACCCGGCAATCCGGCTTCATCGACAGTTGGAATCTCGGGCGCCGATGCGAGCCGCGATGATGCGGTCACCGCAAAAGCCTTCACGGTTCCGCTCTTCACCTGCGGCAGCGAGTTGGTGGCCTGATCGAACATGATGTCGATATGCCCGGCCATCAGATCGTTCAGCGCGGGACCGGCGCCGCGATACGGCACGAAGGAGAAGTTCGTCCCCGTCAGCTGCTGGAAGAACACGCCCGCGACATGCGCGCCCGAACCCGGGCCCGCGGTGCCCGCGGTCGCCTTGTCGCCATTGGTCTTGAGCCAGGCGATCAGCTCTTTCAGATTCTTCGCCGGCAGATCGGGCCGTCCGATGATGAGCTGCGGTCCGCTCGCGATCAGCGCAATCGGCGCGAATTCGCGCACGTCATATTGCAGCTGATAGATCGCGCCGTTGAGGCAATGCGTGCCCCAATGCCCGATCGTGATCGTGGTGCCGTCCGGCGCCGCGCGCGAGGCGCGCAGCCCCGCGACAGTACCTGAGGCGCCCGTGACATTCTCGATGATGACGGGATGGCCGAGCGCATTGCGCATGTATTCGGCGAGGATCCGCGCCAGCACGTCGGTCGGCCCACCGGCAGCGAACGGCACGATCAAAGTGATGGGGCGCGCCATGGTCTCGGCGCGCGCGCGACGGGAAGCAAGCGGCAGCGTCGCCGCGCCGAGTGCGAGTTGCAGGAATGGCCGGCGAGACATGTTGGGCATGCGCGTTCCCCCTCATGCTGTCATAGAGCCGGCAGTGTCGCGCGGTCCAGCGTAAGACGTCAGAGACGCGATGTCCGTGCTTGAACGGCAAAAGCTTGCCGTTGCGCGGCGTCGCCCGGCCGGCGCGTCACCCAGATCAGGCAAATCCTGCAACCTTTGGATGCCGGTCAGCCCCGACCACGGTCATCGAACTCGCATGAAAGCGTCATCCCGCCGTCAATTGACCGCGACAAGTTGTCGCGGCCAGTGCAGGCGATTCCAAACTCACCGAAATTAAAGAGGGGCGAACTCATGAGTGGCTTTCGTGACTATTTCTTGTCAACTGCCGCGATAGCGGCAGCCATGCTGGCTTGCGGCGTCGCCGTCGCGCAAGCGGATGACGACAACGACCATTCGCAGCGACATGGCTACAAGCACGTCCTGCTGATCAGCGTCGACGGCATGCACGCCGTCGATTTGAAGCGTTGGGTCGAAAGCCGCCCCGGCGGCAACTTCGCGCAGCTCACCGGAAAGGGCGTCGTCTATCCGAACGCTTTGACCACCGCGCCATCCGACAGCTTTCCCGGCATGCTCGCGCAGGTGACGGGCGCTACGCCGAAGGGCGGCGGCCTGTTCTACGACGACAGCTATGATCGCACCGAATATCCGGCCAAGGCCTTCTATACCAGCCAGGGCCTTGCGGACCCCGGTTGCGTCGGCCCGGCGGGAACCGAGCTCACCAACTTCGAAGCGCTCGACAAGACCTACAATTACTCCAGCGGACTGGTAGCCGATTACACCGCCGGCGGCACGCTGGGTCAGGTCTACACGCAGCTCGATCCGGATCACATGCAGCGCAAGCTCGTGAACGGCCAGTGCGTGCCGGTCTATCCCCACGATTACGTCCGCACCAACACGGTCTTCGAAGTCATCAAGGAAGCCGGAATGCGCACGGCCTGGTCCGACAAGCATCCAGCCTATGAGGACCTTGCGGGCCCGTCGGGCAAGGGCCTCGACGAGCTCTTCACGCCGGAGATCAATTCGCAGGACACGATCGACGCGGGCGCCCAGCCCGGCGACGACTACACCAAGAGCTACACCGGTGTCCGCTCCTACGACTCGCTGAAAGTGAAGGCGGTGTTGAACTGGATCGATGGCTATGACGGCACGCGAACCCAGCGTCAGCCAGTGCCCGCGATCTTCGGCATGAACTTCCAGGCGGTCAGCGTCGGCCAGAAGCTCGCCAAGGCCGGCCACGCGGATGCCGACAAATCGCTCGTCGGCGGCTATGCCGACGGCAAGGCAACGCCCGGCAATGCGCTCACGCTGCAATTCCAGTTCGTGGACGATGCGCTCGGCAAGTTCGTCAACGAACTCAAGGCGCAAAACCTCTACGATTCGACGCTGATCATCGTCAGCGCCAAGCACGGCCAGTCACCGATCGACGTCAAGGACCGCGTGGCGATCTCCGACGCGCTGTACAGCAACGCGCCCGGTTTCGGCACCAACGGCTTCGAGATTTGCGATGACGAGGCGCTGGTCTGGTTGTCGCCGGAGCTGCAGCAGGCGACCAATCCGGCGACCGGCCATCCCTACTACGCAGATGCCAAGGCCTACATCCTCGCCCACGCCGCCGATCTGCATATCCAGAAGCTGCTCGACCGCGACGAACTGACCAAGCTCTACGAGGATCCGTTCCACAACAGCCGGGTGCCGGACTTCATCGCCATCACCGATCATGGCGTCATCTGCACCGGCGGCAGCAAGCTTGCCGAGCATGGCGGCTTCTCCAACGACGACCGCAACGTGCTGCTGCTGCTCTCTTCGCCGCACATCAAGCATGCGCGGGTCGTCGAGGAGACGGCTTTCACCACCCAGATCGCGCCGACGATCCTTCGTGCGCTCGACCTCAATCCGCGCAGCCTCCAGGCGGTTCGTGACGAAGGTGTCGAGGCCCTGAAGCTGAAGTAAAGCGCAAAGCGAGCAACGCACCGAATGGCCTACCTATCGGCGCCCCGGGCATGGGGCGCCGATATCTTTGCGGTGCGCCTCAAGAGGCGAACTTTCAGGCCGGGAAGCAGGCCGCGGCCGTCAGCGTGAACGGCGCCAGATTGAGGATCTGGGGAAACTGGAATTGATAGTTCGCGCTCACCTGGCTGCCGCACGCCGCGGCGCTGTAGGTGAACGTCGAGGACGGGAGGCTCAGTCCAAACGCTTGCTGGGTTGCGTAGGTGGCGATCGCGCTCGGATTGCCGGTCGGGCAAAGCGCGGTGTTGACGCTGGCGCATCGCGCCGTGACCGCGACCGCGTGCTGCATTCCCACCTGCGTCCACATCAACAGCCCGAACTCGATCACGCCGAACAGGAACGCGAAGAAGAGCGGCGCGATCAGGCCGAATTCGAGTGCCGACGCCCCGCTCCGGTCGGCCCAGAATGCGCGCTTCACTGCAGCCTCGCTGTCGACTGCGTGCTGATGATATAGGTGTTCGGAACGACCTGATAGTTGATGATGGTCGAGTAGCTGCCTTGCGCAGAGACGATGGTGTATGTGCCTGCCATTCCGCCTCCGGGACACACTGCCCCGCAGGTCATGCTGGTGACGCCCGAGCTGGTCGCACACCCGCAAAACTTGATCGGAACAGGCGAGGCGTTGATCACATTGGAATTCGTCGCGGCTGTCACGGCGGTCGAAATCGCATTGGCGTCGAACCCATGTGCGATGGCATACTCGACGCCTGCTTGCGACGACCCCTCCACCTGCATCTTGCGGTAGATCGCAAGGCCGATATCGGTCACCGAAACGACCATCAGCGAAAGCAGCGGAACCAGGACGCCGAATTCGATCGCCGCGACACCGCGCGTGTCTTTTCCGAACCTGCGACGGAAGAGTGTGCGGCGGCGTTGAGAACGACGCTCACTACCTATCGTGCCCGTTTTCATCTCATCCCTCCAGCTTACTCGACAAGCTGCGCTGTCGCCGTACCGATGGCATTACCGCCCATCGCAGCGCAATTGACCTGGACATTGGAATTTCCGACGATCGAGATCGTGTCGGCGATGATTTGCGTACATGTCGTGCTCGTGCCGTTACCGCCACTGAAGCTCAGCGCCGCCTTCGGCAAATAGACCGCTCCCTGCAGATTTTGCGTACCGCCGCCCGTCAGGTTGAAGCTGCTGCCGACCGGCATCCTGCGATCGCCATAGATCGCGATTCCCGAGGTCACTCCGCTCGTCGGCGCGGTGAGGCTGACATTGGCGTTGCTTCCGATCGTCGCCGAGCCCCAGTTGCCGGCCGAGCCGGTGAACACCAGGGTGACGCCGGTTCCCGTGATCGTAGCGTTGCCGGCCACCGACAAATTCGCGCCGTTGAAATAGTAGATCCCCGGATTGAATGTCAGCGTGGCACCTGCGGCCACCGAGATGTCGCCGCAATAGCTGCCCGGACTGAGGGTCGTCGTCCCCTTCACGTTGAACTTGTTCGAGTAGTCGCACCACGTCGGCATCGTGGGCGTGACGTTGGCATAGGGATCCGCGATCGCCCTGATGCCGGTCCGAATGCCATTGGTCGCCGTGATGCTGCTCGCCCCGGAAACCCCGCCGACGACGCCGACCATGGCCGCGGATATCGTTGCCGTCCCGCTGACATTGAGTGCCGAGCCGGCGTTGGAGTCGTCATAGAGATTGCAGTTGATCAGGTTGAGTTGGGTGTTGCCCTTCACGGTCACGGCAGGATTCGCGGTCGGGTCGAGCGCCAGCACGCAGCCTGTCCCGACATTGCCCAGTGCGACGGCACGGGCCGTGACCGGCACCGCCCCGGAGCCGAACAACGCCGACATGAGCCGCGCTTGCGGCTGGGTGATGATGACTTCGACCGCCTGGGAGCTGGAGGTGAAGCTTCCCGTGGACGGCGGCTGGTTCACAGTGACGGTGACGTTACCGATCCCGTTCGCGTAGCCGTAGAACGTCGTGATGGCGTTGGCTTCGGTCGCAAAATTGGTACCGGCGGTGGCTGCACTGACCGCCGCCGAGTCGGCCGCGCTCATCATGTTCTTGTGCTTGTAGAACCACCACGCGACCTCGGTACCGAGTCCTGCGGTTCCGACCAGGACTGGCATCAGCAAGGCGATGATAATCGCATAGCTGCCGGACTGGTCGCGCGCAAAGCGCTTCAGAACACCATCCGGGCACGCTTGGCACTCATCCGGTGCCGGCCTCATTTGCGAGGATATTCCAACTTCCGCCTTCCAAGTGATGAAGGCCGTCATGTTGTCCTCACGCCGCTTGTGGCAAGTCTCCCCAATTCCTACAGCGTGACAATTTAATGTCAGTTCTGCGCGATCGACGAAAATCGGACATGGCTCTTAACACTCCTTTAGCCAATCCGGGCCGTCCGATCCTCTGTCGTGCTGCAGCAAACATGACCGTCGAAGTTGGCCGCGCGCAGCTCTGCGCGCGCTCAGGAGCCGAGCTTCGCCCGTAGCATGGGGCCAAGGAGATTCGAGTAATCGTCCGTCCAGAGTGCGCTGGCGGGGTCCGGCGACATGGCGGCCCAATGCCGGGCCGCCTCGCCGACATCGTCAGGCGTGCGCGCAAGCATCACCACCCGGGACGCCGTCCTCAGCGTGGTCATGACGTCGCCGACGGGATGCCCTTCCTTGAAGAGTGCGATCAACCCTTGGGACTGCGCGATATTCGCCATGATCGGCGCGAGGTCGAGATGGCGGTTGGAGATATGTACGAGGATGACCCCGTGCGGCGCCAGCTTCGACAGATAGCCGGCGATCGCTTCACGCGTCAGCAGGTGGACAGGAATGCTATCGGACGAGAAGGCGTCCAGCACGATCAGGTCGTAGCGATCACGTGAGGCCTGCAGTGTGAGACGCGCATCGCCGAGCACGAGGCCGGCCTTCGGCGCGCAGCGCGACAGGAACGTGAAGAGGGTTGGATTGCTCGCGATCCGGATCACCTCGGGATCGATCTCGAAGAACGTCCAGTTCTCTGCGCCGCGACGGAGGCAGGCCAGCGTGCCGGTACCGAGACCGACGACCGCAACCCGTCCGAAGCTGCTGCGGGCGCTGCGTGCCGCCGCAACCCCCTCGGCCAGCGGGCTGCCCGGATAGTAGTAGCTCTGAGGCTGAGGCGCTCCGGAGACTGGCGTACCGTCGTCGTTGCGCAACCGCTCTGCGCCATGCATCGTGTTGCCGTGGAACAGCAGCCGCGCGCGGCCATCCGCGAGGTCGACCACGGTATGGACCCCGAAGAAGCTGCGCGCGGTCTCGATCGGGGCCATGCCGGGACGCCAGAACGTCGTCAGCATCAGGCCGGCGATCGCCAATCCGGCGAATGACACCGGCCGCTGGCGCAAAAAAATCATGCCGGCCGCCAGCACGACCAGCAAGACCCTGAACGGCAGCTCGAAGGAGGCCGGAAGCTGCAACTGGGTCACGTACCAGACCATGGCAAGCGCGATCGCCACCGCCAGCCACGGCGACGCCTTGATCAGCGCCTGGCGCGCGCCGCCGGCGAACATGCCGGGCAGCGCCAGCAATGCGAGCGCGATCAGGATCGGATATTCGTAGTTGCCGGAAAAGATCTGCGGCGCCAGCAGTCCCGCGAAGGCGCCGCCCAGTACACCGCCGAACGAGGTGCACAGGAAGAACTCCGTCAGCCGTTGCGGGTTCGGACGCCGGGCATAGAGTTCGCCATGACAGAGCAGCGCCAACAGCGTGAACACGACGAGATGGAGCATGATCGTCGTGAGCCAGAACACCTTGGCACCGACCAGACTGATCGCAAGCGGGGCCACGGCGAACGGAACGAGGCGCACCACGGTCGCGTGGCTGATCCACGGCCGGTCGCGGAACACGACAACGAAGGTGAACAGATAGAGCGCAAGCGGAATGACCCAGAGAAAGGGCGCTGCCGCGACGTCGGTCGTCAGATACGCGGTGACCGCGATGACCAGCCCGGACGGAATCGCCGCAAGCGCGATCCACCGCAGCCTGTCGGCCACGCTGATGACCGATGTCTCCGGCGACGGCGTCACGCTCACGGCGTCATTGCCCCGTCCGAGCACGAAGGCAACCGCCGTGATGAGCAGCGCGAGGACCGCAAAGCCGAACGACCAGATGCTCGCCTGCATATTGAGCGCCAGCAGTGGCTCGACAACGACAGGATAGGCAAACAGAGCCGCGAACGAGCCGAGATTCGACGCGGCATAGAGCACATAGGGATTGCTGGCATCGCGATGGCCGCTTCCGGCGAACCAGCTCTGCAGCAAGGGGGCGCTGGCCGACAACGCGAAGAACGGCAGGCCGATTGAGGCAGCGAACAGCCCGAACAGCCAGAGCGCGGTTCCATCTGCGGGTGGCGCACCCCAATTGGGCGCGATCGCGATCGGCAAGGTCATGGCCGTGACGGCGAGCAGCAGCAGGTGGACGAGCCCCGCGCGCTGCGGCCCGAACAACCGGCCGAGCAGATGTGCATAGGCATAGCCGGCGAGCAGGACGGCCTGGAAGAACACCATCGCCACCGACCAGACCGAGGGCGCGCCGCCAAGCTTCGGCAGCACCAGTTTCGCGAACATCGGCTGAATCAGGAACAGCAGCAGCGCAGATACGAACAACGTCGCCACGCTGAGAACCGGCAGCAGGCGCGTTTCATCGGCAGCACGCGATACCTCTGGGAGCGTGCGCTCCGGCGCGTTCTCGAAAAGTGACATCAGTTGATCCCTGCAATCCCTGCGTGCAGGGTAGATTAGCCGCGCCTAAGCAAGGGTTAATCGGAGTCAGGGAGCGTCTATCGGCCGCGGAAGGTCCGGCAATCTCGTTGAATGATAAAGTAGTCGAGCTGCTGGGAACCCATCCATTGAGCCATTGCCGGAAATACAGTTTTACCTACCGACAGGATCCTCGCCACTGGCCTTTCACTTCTTGTCCGGCGTCCCTTCAACACCGGAGCCAAATCGCACCCAGTTCTGCCCATCGAACTTCTGTAATTGCATTCGCTCGATCGGATAGTGGTCGCTCGGCGATGTCGTCAACGCGATATCCGGAAGCAGCATGTCGAGGTGCGCCCCGTTCAAAGCCTCGGCCTGCCTCATGACGTTGGCGCGCGTCAGGTCATCCCCGCATTGCTTGAGCACGTCAACCAGCGCCTGCGCAGCGTTGTATCCATAGACCACGTAAGAGTTGTCTTTGTCCTCGCCCGGCATGTGCTCGGCCATGAAATCGGAGAATTTCTTCAAGCCGGGGTCATCCTTCCAGGCCGCATCCGCGGGATCCTTGCTGTAACTTGCGGTGATGATGTCCCTGGCGTTCTCGAGGCCGGCGGGCTTCAGCACGGCGCTGATCGACTGCGAGTTTCCATGCAAAATCTGCACGGGCTTCCAGCCGATCTCTGCCGCCTTCTTGATGGCTTGCGCCGCGAATTTCGCGGAGGCGAAATTGACGAAGATGCTCGCGCCCGAGAACTTCAGCTTCACAAGCTCGGAATCGATCGTCGGTGCGCTTGTCTCATACGTGACCTCGGCGACGATGTTGCCGGCCGCTTCGCCCAGACCGTCTTTCAAGCCCTTGATGTTGTCCCGTCCGAAGTCGTCATTCGACGACAGCACGGCAATCTTTCCGTCGGGATAGTTTTCGCGCAGGTACTTCCCGTAGATGCGCGTTTCGCTCTGGTAGCTTGGCTGGAAGCCCATCGACCAGGGATATGCCTTGTGGTCGCCGAAGACGGTTGCTCCGGCCGCGATGAACAGCTGCGGCACCTTCCTGGCGTTGACATATTTGATGACCGACATGGTGGTCGGCGTACCCAGCTGATTGAAGAGCAGCAGCACCTCGTCGCTCTCGATCAGCTTGCGAGTCTGCTCGACGGTCTTCGGGGGACTATAGGCATCATCATAGGAGATGAACTCGATCTTGCGGCCGTTGACCCCGCCTTGATCGTTGATCATCTTGAAGTAGGCGGCTTCGGTCCTGGCGATGATGCCGTTCGAGGACAGCGGTCCACTGTAGGGGGCCGTGTTGCCGATCTTGATCGCCGTGTCGGATACGCCGGGATCGTAGCGCTTCTCCCCGTGAGCCGAGCCTGGCGCCGCAACGGCCAGGCCGGTCAGGATCGTCAGCGCGACACCCAAACAAGCAGATCTCGCCTCGCGCGCGTGCCGTGGCATCTCTTTCCTCGCAGTTTGGTTTTCGATCGGCAATCGGCCGGGCGCTACGCCGTCTTCAGGTCGAATTCGAAACGGGTTCCCCACGTCGTGAGCTGATCAATCGTCCACACACGCGGGCGTTGGGGAAATGCGTCGTGCCACGGCCGCGGTTCGAAAATATTGAGTTCTGGAACGAGCACGTCCATGTCGGAGTAGAGCTCGATCAGAAAGCGGCTGGGGTCATAGTGATAGGAGGCAAGGTTGTGGCCCGCGGTGTGCCGCGTCGGGCCCCAAAGCATCGGATGCCCTGTCGTCGCGAGAAAATCCGCAGCATCGTGATGCGCGGCGCGGCTGCGCAGCTCAAAGGCGAGATGGTGAACACGCGCCTCCGGTGCCGCGATGATATTGAGCACGTGGTGATCGTGGTTGCAGGTCAGGAACGTGGCTATGCCCTCGAACCAATCGGTCGCACGAAACCCGATAGCCGAACAGAATTTGATCAGCTTGTCCGCCTCCGGCGCCATCAGGGCGACGTGCCCGAGCCGCGTCGGAATGACGCCCGAGGTGCGGAAGCCAGGGCCGGGCATCGCCATCTCTGGCACGAGGTGAATCGTGTGCCCGGCGACGACGACCTCCACCAGCTCCGGAACGCCCGGCCGCGCATCGCTCTTCCTTTCGGCGGAAAGTCCGAGATCGCGCAGTGAGCGGATCGTCTCGTCGACCGTCTCCTGGCCGATCCTCAGGCCAAGCGCGGTGAGGCGTTTGTCGGACGCCGGCTTGATGGTGATGTTGTGGTGATCGACACCGAGGCTGAAATAAGTGCGGCCGTCGGAGCCGCGCTCGGTCGGCGTTGCGCCGATCACTTGATCATAATAGGCGATCTCCTGCTCTGCGGCAGGCGTATCGAGATCGACATAGGCGATTTGGAAAGCGCGGGTCATGGTTTTTCCTCCAGCGTCGCCGCGACGGCTTCTGCGTCGTAGCCATAAAGTCGGTTCATTGCCTCGGGGCTGCCGCGCACGCCGCGCGTGGCGAGGACGTGATCCCTCTCGATCTGCTGCGGTCCATCCGGCATGTGGAAGCTCGTGGAATTGGCGCGGGATCTTTCCTGCACCTCGGTCGCTCGCGGCTTGCGAAAGGCGACGTAATCCCGGAACGCCGACGGAATGTCGAAGGCGGTGTGTTTCAGGCAGGCCGCCAGCGCCGCGCCGTCCTCGATGGCCTGTGCGGCGCCTTGTGCCATGAACGGCAGCATCGGATGACAGGCGTCCCCAAGGAGCGCGATGCGCCCCTGCGTCCATTCCGGAAACGGATTGCGATCGAACAGCGCCCATTTGAATGTCTCGTCGACCGCGTTGAGGATCGTCGCAAGCTGCGGATGCCACCCTTCATAGATCTTCACGGCATCGGAGATCGAACCACGGTCGGACCATTGCTCCCGCGTCCACGTCGCCGCTTCGCTCACCGCCACAAAATTCAGAAAGCGACCGGCGGCGACGAAGTAATGGACAAAGTGTCCGCCCGGACCCACCCAGTTCGTGACATCGAGCGGCAGGTCGAGATGCGCGACGCGCTCCACAGGCGCGAGCCCCCGATATGCGATCTGCCCCGAGAACCTCGGCTTCTCCTCGCCGAACAGACACTCGCGAACCCTGGAGTGGATGCCGTCGGCTCCGATCAGGAGATCGCCGCGCGCGGACGTGCCGTCGTCAAAATGGGCAGTCACGCCATCGTCGTCTTGCGCGACATTGATCAGACGACGCCCGAGCTTGATCTCCTTGCGGCCGAACGCGTCCGCCAGGAGAGCGATGAGGTCCGCCCGGTGGAAATGGTAGTAGGGCGAACCGTAGCGGTCCTCGAGGACGTCGCCCAATTCTTCGCGCCCCAGCACACGGCCGTCCTGCCAGCGACGAAACACCACGGCGGCGGGACGAACGGCGGCTCGCGCCATGGCGTCGCCAAGCCCATAGCGGCGAAGCAGCCGGGAGGCGTTGGGGCTGATCTGGATGCCGGCGCCGACCTCGCGTTGCGCCGTCGTCTGCTCGAACAGGGAAACCTCGAGACCAGCCCGGCGCAGCGCAATGGCCGCGGCCGTGCCGCCGATGCCGGCCCCGATCACGAGAGCATGCAGCGGCTTCACCGCTCGCCTCCCCAGCCGAGAGCCGTCGCGAGGATCGCGTCAGCATTGGGTGCCTTGCCGCCCGTGCCGCGCCACGCGATGTGATGGTCGGGGCGGACCAGCAGCATGTCCCGGCCATAGACGCCCTTCAGATCGGGCTCGTCGAGTTGCAGGATCGACAGCGGAATCCGGCGTCGCGCCGCAGCGTCGACGAAGGCTGACGGGTCGGCGCCGCGGAAATCGATCAGCGTGAAATGCTGACCCAGCCGATCGTACAGCGCCGTCCCGTCCTTCAGATACGTGCTGGGCAGGCGGGCACCGGGCGTGCTCGTCGGCTTGTAGACGACCGGATCGAACGGAAACGGAGCGGCCGCGCCATCGGCGACGATCGGCGATCCCTCGTAGACGAAGCCGTGCTCGATCCCGAAAGATTCGTTCTCTGCGTTGCCAAGCCTGGCGAGCTCTGCACCGACTTCGGCGCGGCGCACCGGATTCTCGCTGTTGTCGCCTTGCAGCAGGTTTCCATAGGCTTCGGCAATCTGCATTCGCACCTGCATGTGGCGGCCGGACGCGTCGCGATTGCGCGCGGCGACTGGCCGTCGCTCGGCTTCGTATGAAGCAAGAAGACCGGGCCCGCCGAAACCTTGCAGGGTCGCCGCCAGTTTCCAGCCGAGGTCGATGGCGTCGCCGACTCCGGAGTTCATCCCGTAGCCGCCGGTCGGGATGAACTGATGTGCGGAGTCGCCGGCGAGGAGGACGCGTCCCTTGCCATAGGATTCAGCGACCAAAAGATGCGGCGTCCAGGCATTGGCGACCAGGATCTCGAACGCAAATGGCCGGCCGGCATAGGCCTCGACGAGCGCGCGTGGATCGAGCTTGGTCGCATCCTGGCCGGGCAGCACGGGAACATGCACGGTCCAGATATCATCGTCGTTCTGGGCAATCATGGTTCCAAGCGGCGACTGGTAGTGCCAGGCGACGCCCCAACGCTGCAGCAGCTCGCGCTCCGTCGATCGAAAGTGGATCATGTAGAGCTCGCCGACCCGCGACTGCCCCTCCAGCGCGATATCCAGTCCCGCGCGAACGCGGCTGGAGCCGCCGTCGCAACCGATCAGATACTGACAGCTGACCTGCTCTTGCGCGCCACTGCCCTGCTCTCGCAATGTCGCGACGACGCCATCGTCCTTCGCTTCAAAGCTTTCAAAGGCGACGCCGAACCGCACCTCGACTTCCGGACGGGCGTCGATGGCCTTCTTCAGGACAGGTTCGATCTCGACCTGCGAAACGCGCATCGGCGGTTCGAGCGGCTGGGTGCCATCGTTCCGGGTTCGGCTGTGCTTTCGAAACTCGCTCGGGCTCATGTACCGAAAACGATGCAGCTCATATCCCGCGAGGCTCGTGATCCAGGAGACGTCGAAGGGATGATCTTCCGCGACCGCGACCTTTCGCAACGCATCCGACAGGCCGAACCGGCGGAACAGCTCCATGCTGCGGCTGTTGGTGATGTCCATCTTCGGATGACGGGTCGTCGTCGCATTCCGCTCGACCAGCATGGAGCGAATGCCGAAATGGGCCAGGACGTTCGCAAGCGTCATCCCGACGGGACCGCCCCCTGCAATCAAAACCGGAACCGATTTCATTGTTTCCTCCCATAGGACCGGCGGCGGATTTTATGTTGTGTTGCCGCTTGCGCATGACACCAGATCAAGAACTGGTCTGATCGACTCCTCAACTCCGGGCAGTGTGCACCCGCGCGCAGCGATGCCGGCGAAGGTCAGGCAGCTGCGCGTACCGCATCATCGCCCTCTTGCACGATCGGATTGCGCAGCACCCCCAATCCCTCGATCTCGATCTCGCAGACGTCGCCGGGCTTCATGTAGAGCGGCGGCTTGCGTGCAGCGCCGACGCCGGACGGCGTGCCGGTCACGATCAGATCGCCCGGATACAACGTTATACCCTCGCTGATCAGCGCGACCAGCGTTGCGACATCGAAGATGAGGTCGGAGGTCGATGTCTTCTGCATCACCGTGCCGTTCAAGCGCGTCTCCAGCGTCAGGCCGTGGGCGCCGGGTGGAAGTTCGTCGGCCGTCACCAGCGCGGGCCCGAACGCACCGGTGCCGTCGAAGTTCTTGCCCATGGTCCATTGCGGCGTCCGGAACTGATAATCCCGGATCGTGCCGTCATTGAAGATCGAATAGCCGGCGACATGATCGAGCGCCGCGGACTGCGGGATATGGCGACCGCCGCGCCCGATGACTGCGACAAGCTCGCCTTCATAGTCGAGCGCTGCCGAAACCTTCGGCCGCACGATCGGCGCACCGTGCCCGATCAGGCTCGACGAGAACCGGCCGAACAGCGTCGGGTAGTCGGGCTGCTGGATGCTGCTTTCGGCGGTGTGGTCCGCATAGTTCAATCCAACACAGATGATCTTGCCGGGTGAGGACAGCGGGGGAAGGAAGGTCACGGCTTCCGGATCGAGCGGCTCGCCCTTGAGAAGCGCCGCTGCGAGATCCTTCAGTCCGTCATGCCCGCCCGCGAGGGCGCGCTCGAGCCGGCCGTGCGCGGCGCCATCATCAAGTCCCCGATATCGGCCGGCTGGATCGGCCACGGCGAGGCCGCGCTTCGCGTTTCTTTCGTAAGCGATGAACCGCATGGGGTGTTTCCTCCGTGTTCATCTGCTCTAGCACATAAAATGCACTTTGCAAATAAAAATGCATTATTATAGAAGCGTGCATATTTTGGATGACTCGGATCACCCCTTTTGTTATGGCTAAGCCCATGGAATCACCGACGAGTCTGACCCACGGGGCCTATGCCAAGCTTCGCTCGCAATTGCTGGCATGCCGCTTCGCGCCCGGAGAAAAGCTGAAGATCGACGATCTGTGCCGCCGCTTCGAGGTCGGATCGAGCGCCGTGCGCGAGGCACTGTCGCGCCTCGCTTCAGAAGGTTTTGTGGTCAGCGAACCGCAACGCGGCTTTCGCGTGGCGCCGTTGTCCGTCGACGCCCTCAGCGACCTCACCAATGTTCGATGCAGCATCGAGGCGCTGTGTCTTCAGGGTGCGATCGAGAAAGGCGGGATCGAGTGGCAGTCGCAGGTGGTCGCCGCGCTGCATCGCCTGTCGCACACGCCAGTGTGGGCCGATAAGGCCGCGCGACGCTACAGCGAAGAGTATTCGCGGGCGCACGAGATTTTTCATGAAGCGCTCGCGTCGGGATGCGGCAGCCCCTGGCTGCTCCACTTGCGCACGACACTTTACAATCACTCCGAACGCTACCGCGCGTTTTCCGGTCCTTTGTCCAAGGTGGACAGGGACCTCGACAGGGAACATCGGGAGATCGCTGAAGCCACTCTGGCGCGGGACAGCGAACGCGCCGTCACGCTGATGAACCAGCACCTGCAAACGACCACGAAGGTCATCCTCGATTCCGTATTGGCCGGGCGCGAGACGGCTCAGGAATCCGCAAAGGCGAAACCAGGCGAGGCTTATCTGCTCGAAAGCCTGCCTCGCAAACGCGGCGCGCCGGTCTGACGCGGTCGCATTTCGAACCGTTTCGGCGCAGCGTCATGGCTGCCTTCGACGCCGACCACCGTTTGGCTCCTTGCCGAAGACCATCTCCTCGACAAGCCGCCAATAGGCGGCAACAACCTTCGGGTCACCGGAGGACAGTCCGCTGGTCACCTGCATTTCGGGACCGAATTCCGAAAGCGTGGCGGTGAGACTGACCATCATGTAGTGAAACAGAATCGGGTCCGCGGCGGGAAGCAGACCCTGCTTCTGAGCCTCGGTGATCTGGGGCAATAGCCGGCCGAGAAGCGGGGCCAGGACCGCTTCTGCCACCCATTTCAGCCGCGGATTGTTGGTCAGGGTCTCCTGACGCATGAACCGATGAAATTCGGGAAATGCGACCGTGTAGCGAAACAGGGTCGTGTATTCCTGGCGCAGCCGCGCCAACGGTGATGGATCGATCCCCGCCTCCACCGACCTATCCCATTCGGCACGGATTTGCGTGAAGGCATGCTCGGCGGCGGCGCGCCACAGAATGTCCTTGCTTCGATAGTGATAGGTGATCAGCGGGTGTTGCAGCCCAAGCCGGTCGGCGATGGCGCGAATGCTGGCACCGTCGAAGCCTCGCTCGGCAAACTCCGCAATGGCGGCATCGAGGATCGCGGCGCGCGTCTCAATCGAACGCTGTTGTTCGGCCCTCTTGCGCGGCCGCTCCCGGCGTCCGGCTGCCGGCCTCGTTTTCTTCGCCATTTGGTCTTCGATTAACATGGTTCCGGACCGGCCGCCAAGCGGCGCGTCGAATGGCTTTCGCGCCGCATGAATCCCTCCGTCGCTTCAGCGCCCATCCTGCGCCGGCCTATTTTCCTTCGAAGACAAGTGTCGGCGGCTCGATGTCCTTGTTGAAGGCATCCGCCGTGCTCACAAAACCGCGCTGCGCATCCGCACCGTTATAGAGCTCCATCGCGACGTCGAGCATCACGAGGTCGGCGGCGGCGACGCCGCCGCTCGACCACGCCTTGAGCAGGGTGCGCGTCGCAGCGTATGACCTGGTCGGCCCTGTCGCGAGCTGCTGGGCCAATGCAGCCGCCGTCGCCGAAAGCTCGCTCTCGGCCACCACATGCGTCGCGATTCCGAGCGTGCCCGCTTCGTGTCCGGAGATCGGCTCGCCCAGCATCGCAAATCGCGATGCGCGAGCCCGGCCGGCGCGCTCCGCGAGCCGCTGCAGCGCGCCTGCGATCGGCAGCATCGCGGTCGTGACCTCGACGCAGCGGAAGGTGGCGTTGTCGGCCGCGACCAGAAAATCGCACGCCAACGCCAGCTCAAAGCCGCCGCCGAAGGCTATCCCCTGCACGACTGCGACCGTCGGGATCTTCAGCATCTCGATCGCCCGATAGGAGACGTTGACGTCCGCGACGAATGTTCGGAACCAGTTGATGTCCTTGCCCGGCCATTCCCGCACCTCACCGCCGAAGCTGAAATGCGGCCCCTCGGCGCGAACCACCAGCACGCGAATGTCGCTCTGACTGGCTTCATGCACCGCCGCTCGCAGGTTTTCCGCGAAGCGTGCGTCGAGGCGATTGAACGGCGGATTGGCCAGGACAATGTTGCCGACGGCGCCGTCTCGTTCAAAGCGGATCGTCTTCATGGTCGCGTTTCCTTCTATGGGGTGTCAGGCCGGACGCCGGTCGGCAGACTCGGGAATGATCGGCAGCAGCAGATGTGACGGCCGCTCCGCGTCGCGGTAGATTTTGTGAGTGACGGTCCTGCTGCTGCAGACGTGGTACGGGATGTACTCGACGTTGGTCATGGCTCCCGTCCCGGTCGGGACATCCATGGACGTGATGTCGAGGCATATCCGGTGGCCCGCCTTGAACTGGTTCGCGGTCGCCAGGATCTGGATCTGATACTCGACCACCTCGCCCGGCTTGACCGGCGCAATCGCATCCTGCGTCAGCTTGTGGAACGGCTCCCACGGCTTGGACCGCTTTTCGTCGAGCGCGCGATAGGATGCCTTCAGCCACCCCCGCGTCAGCTCGCGCTCGGGTAACGTCGACGGGACGTCCCGCTCGCCTTCCCGCGCGGTCCGAACCGAAACGTCGGGGCCGATGTCCTTGAGCACGACGATCCAGTTGGTGTCGTCCTGATCGATCGCCGCGTGAAGCGTCAGCGTGATCGGGCCGGCAACGGTGACGTCATGCGGCAACGGCTCGGTCATGTAGCGCAACCGCTCGATCTTGGTCGTGCGCGTGACGGGCATCTGGGTGAAGACGTCAGGCTCCCGTGCCGAAGCTCCGACCTCGGAGGCCGGCCGTGGCGGCTCGGTCGACAGCGTCTCCCAATGCGAGAGATAGTATTTGGTCCACTGCGTCTCCGGCAGCGGCCAGTTGGTTCCGGTTCGCCACTCGTTGGCTCCCATCAGCCAATAGCGCACCGGCGGCTCGTTCATGATGCCGGTGTCATGGCCCTTCAGCCAGTGGTCATACCAGCGGATGATCTCGTCGTGATATTGATGGAACGGCCGCTCGAGATGGGCCGGGCCGGTGAACAGCAGCTTCTTGGGTGCATCGACGTTCTGGAAATAGTGCTGCGCCCCGAGCCAGTGCAGCTTGTAGGTGTACGCATAGGCGCCGGAGCCGGTGTAGAATGGAATCTTGATCTTCTTGAAGACCTCCTCGGCGCGCTCGACAGTGCCGTCGAGCTCCCACGGATGGGTCATCATGAGATACATGACGAACGTCCGCTGCCCCTTCTGGGTGAGGATGTTGTAGAGGTTGATGTACTGCTTGAAGTCCGGATTCTGCATCGCCCGGCGCCAGAGCGCTTCTTCCGCGGCGGGCAGCTCGGCGGGACGGTCACGAGATTCGTGAACCGTGCTGAAGACATCGAGCAGATAGGGGAAGCTGTGCAGCACGCCGCCCGGATTGAAATCGCGGAATCCGAACATGCCGCCATAAGCGCTGCAGGCGTCGTAGGGGAAGATCGCCTTGAGCGCCGGATGTCCCTGGGCTGCAGCACGCCACTGTTCGCCGGCAAATCCGGAGATGCCGACCATCCCGACCTTGCCGTCCGACCAAGGCTGCTGCGTGATCCACTCGATCAGGTCGTAATGATCGGTGTCCTCATGGCCGTAATGCCCTTCCGACTTGGCTGAGCCGCGCGGCTGCGCGATCACATGGACATAGCCATTGGCGATGAAGCGCCGTGTATCGCCGGCCTCGATCGGACCGAACCAGAGCGGCGCATGCGCCGGCTGCGGCGGCAGGATGTCCGCGATGTCGGGCCCCTGGATGTCCTTGTTGTGCAGCGCTGACGCGTACAACACCGGGTACTTGCCGGTCGCATCCGGGCGGTAGACGTCGACCGCCAGCCGGGTGCCGTCCCGCATCACGACGCTGATGTCCCGCTCCTCGATCATCGTTTCTCCCCGGCGTTTCCGCGACGCTTTCCGTCGACTTCGACCATCAAAGGGAGAGGCAGGCCTCTCCCTTTGGCCGCACCAACCATCGCACTCTACTTTACGATCGTAAAGTATAATTTCCACGCCGCGGGGACCTCAAATGGAACGGTGTGTCCTGCAGGTGGAACAATTGGCGTCGGCAGACGCCGACCGATCCGTGCGGGAGGCCGCCCGCGCATTCGCGCAGCGGCGATCAGGAAGGCACCTTCACGCGTTCGGGCATCATGGGAAGTTCGCGCAACCGGCGCCCGGTCGCGTGAGCGGTTCGGCGGCGGCACCGGTGATCTCGGCGAGAACACCAATCGCTAGCCTCATTCGCGGCGACAAGCTCGCGCTCGGCGGGCGCGGCTCAACCTCCGACACCGGACTTTCGATAGCCTGACCTTGCGCAGTAATGCGTTGGTTTCGACGAGCAGATTCCCTATCCTCCGAACGGCCCTCCCGCCCAATGAATGAGGCCGCGCTCGACGGTCAGAAAAAGCCGGGCACGCTACTTGCACCCGCGACGACTTGGACGAACTCGCACGCGCCCCCTTTATTGAGAAAGCGATATCATGACCAAGAACGTGAACCTCGTCAGCCATCCCCTCGTCCAGCACAAGCTCTCGCTGATGCGCGACAAGGATCGTTCCACCAAGGGGTTTCGCGAGCTCCTGAACGAGATCGGAATGCTGCTCTGTTATGAGGTCACCCGGGATCTACCCCTGGAGATGGTCGACATCGATACGCCGCTCGCTGCAATGAGGACGCCCAAAATTGCGGGCAAGAAACTCACATTCGCTCCGATCTTGCGGGCGGGTGTCGGGTTTCTCGACGGAATGTTGGCGCTCGTCCCGTCAGCACGCGTCGCGCACATCGGCCTTTACCGGAATCCGGAAACACTTCAGGCCGTCGAGTATTTCTTCAAGGCGCCGCAGGATGTTTCGGAGCGCATCGTGATCTTGCTGGATCCCATGCTTGCTACGGGAAATTCCGCCAGCGCGGCGGCTCGCCTGCTCAAATCGCGAGGCGCGCAAGACATTCGGTTCGTCTGCCTGCTCGCAGCCCCCGAAGGAATTGCCCGCTTCCAGGACGAGTGTCCGGACGTTCCGATCTGGACCGCTGCGATCGACGAAAGACTGAATGATCACGGGTATATCGTGCCAGGCTTGGGCGATGCAGGTGACCGAATGTTCGGCACCAGGTGAGCCGTCGGCAGCGCTTTCGTGCTGAAGCGTGAACAGATGCCGTTCGTAACGGCACACGACGCCCGATGCTCAGTCGGACCCGTTTGCCGACAGTCGAGCGATGACGGCAACCGGCCCGCCACCTGGGGGTCCCTGATGTTCGGCTCCGCCGGAAACATACACAGCGCTGGTTCCCGACAAGCCGCTGATCAATCCGCCGACAGCGGCACGAGCGTGCCGGGTTGAGCTGATGTCGGTATCCTCAAGCATGATGTGACGAAATCCGCGGATGCTCCCGTTCGGCGCGGCTTCCGCCTTGGCAAAGATATTGACGAGCTGCCGCGACGCCGTCGGCGGCCTGGAGGCGTCGCCGATGTGCAGCCCCACGCTTTTCAACGCATCGATCACCGCTGCCGAATCGATGGCGTCGTTCATCACGGCGTGTCCGATCTCGAATGGAGCCGACGACGCCGTCGTATTGCCGAGCACGATGACCACGTTATGCATCAGTTCGATGCCCGCCGACGTGGAGGCGACCGACGAAAACAGATCGAACCGCCGGAGAACGTGTTCGTCGTCAATCTCGCTTTCAACCTCGCCAAGCGCGACGGCCACGCCCAGCGCTGACGCGCCACGGGAGTACGCCATCGAACCGTAAGCGCTGTTGGTCACGGTCTCATGCCCCCGCGCCACCGCTGCCTCGATGCGGTCGCTGGTCAGAAGCGGGCACTTGATCTGCACAAAATGGACGTCCTGCGGATCGACGATCCCGGCGTCGGCCATGGCGGCAGCCACCGCCGTTGCGGTTTCCCTGATCTGCACGTCGCGACCGATCTCCTCGGGCAGGAAATCCCGCGTCTGGGCCATCCCGATGCTAAGGCGTTTCCCGGAGACACCTGAATCGTGATTGGCGGCACCGTCACGCGTGAACACGGTGATATGTGGACTGAGCACACCTTCCGTCCCGCCCGACATCACGAACGCAATCCGCTGCTCAACGCGATGCGGCGGCAGATCTAGATAAGGCGCCAGGGTCGTACGGAGAGCCGAAACGGCGAACTCACGCGTGAAATCGTTGACGCCACCATTGCCCTCAGTCTTCCCCAGGATCGCGACGATCGACTTTGGATCGATCCTGCCTTGCTCGATCAGGCTCAGCAGGCCGGAGACATCACCGGGGCCCTTGGTGGAAATACGAACGACGTCGACCGATCTTGTGCGCATGCGCTTCCCCTCGGATATCTTCGGGCTCGCGAAAAGATATGGCAAGCCGGAACGTCTCCCGGCGCCCGCGGGCACGGCACCGGTTTTGATCGCATCGAGATGGCCTTGGCAAAGGGATCGACCTTCAACATCGCCTGGATCGCCCACATCCGGAACTCAAGCCTCGTAGACAGCGTATTGGCAACTGCCCCCGATCTCGGTCGGAGCGGCGCGGCCGACCTCGTCGGCCGGCGGAATCTGCCCAATTTTTGTCCGGCCTGTCGCAAGATTTGGCACATCTGTTGCATCGAAGTCCGGGTCGCGAGCCGGGGCGACAGTGTCGCTCAAGATCCCTGGCAAGACTATGCGGAATGGTGCGGATGACGACGACGGCGGCGCTCGAACTCGTGCAGTTGACCAAGATGTATGGCGGCGTCACCGCCGTTGACGCCATCAACCTCAAGATTCCGCCCGGCTCCTATTGCTGCCTGCTCGGGCCGTCCGGCTGCGGCAAGACATCGACGCTGCGCATGGTGGCCGGCCACGAATCGGTCACTTCGGGCGACATCCTGGTCGGGCCGAAGAATGTAACCGGCCTGCCCCCAGCCGATCGAAGCACGGCGATGATGTTCCAGTCTTACGCCCTGTTCCCCCATCTCTCGGTCATCGACAACGTTGCGTTCGCCTTGAAGATGAAAGGCGTCGCCAAGGTTGCACGCCATGCCGAGGCCAACAAGTTGCTGGAGCTCGTCGACATGCAGCCCTATGCGGCAAGGCTGCCAGGCCAGCTTTCCGGAGGCCAGCAGCAGCGGGTCGCCCTCGCGCGCGCGCTGATCACCTCTCCTCAAATCCTGCTCCTCGACGAGCCGCTATCGGCGCTCGATCCGTTCTTGCGGCTGCGGATGCGAGCCGAGCTGAAGAAGCTGCAGCGCGAGCTCGGACTCACCTTCATCCATGTGACGCATGGCCAGGACGAGGCGATGGCGCTGGCCGATATCGTGGTTCTCATGAACGCGGGCCGCATCGAGCAGCAGGGTTCGCCGCGTGAAATCTTCAACCACCCTCGAACCGAATTCACGGCGAAATTCATCGGCGGCCACAATGTCATTGTTGTCGGTCCCGAGACCTTCGCCGTTCGGGTTGACCGGCTGATGCTGAAGCGACTGAGCGAAGCCATCGCTGGTCCATCGGTAGCAGGCACCATCAGCGAGGTCGAATACCAGGGAACCTATGTCCGCATTGTCATTGCCGTCGAGGGTGGCTCCGAGATCTCGGCCCAGGTCACGGAAACCCAATTCGACGCGGCCAACTACGCTGTCGGTGAACGCGTCCTCGCCACATGGGACCCGACGCAGGCCAGCCTTCTCAAAACCACGAGTTCTGTAATCGCCCGATCGCCTGAAAGGGCGGCGTGACACCCAAGGAGACAATCATGAGCAAATCCTCGAAATTCGATCGTCGCATTAGCCGTCGCACCATGTTGAAGGGCGCGGCCGGAGCGGTCGGCCTTGCGGCGGGTTCGGGCGCGATTACCGGATTTCCCTACGTCCATTCAGCCGACCCGAAGGTTCTGCGCTATCTCGGAACGGCGGTGAACGAAGGTGACGAGATCTCAAAGAAGTGTCTGGAAGATACCGGAATCAAGATCGAATACATCACGGCAACCACCGACGACGTCACCAAACGTGTGATCACCCAGCCGAACTCGTTTGATGTGCTGGATACCGAATATTTCTCGCTGAGGAAGCTGGTGCCGTCGGGCAACATTTTTGCGCTGGACGCCAGGAAGATCAAGGAATTCGACAACATCACCCCGGTGTTCACCAAGGGTCAGCTGCCGAACGGCAAGAAGATCGGCGATCAGGGCACGGCGCCGTGGAAGGTGCTTTATCTTGAGGGGGCAAACTCCAAGACGTTCTCGAAGGCGCCGACCGAATTCGTGACGCTGATCCCGACGGTCTACAATGCCGATACGCTCGGCATCCGGCCGGATCTGATCAAGCGGCCTATTTCATCGTGGACCGAATTGCTCAATCCCGAATTCAAGGGCAAAGCCTCGATTCTCAACATTCCGTCGATCGGAATCATGGATGCCGCGATGGTGGTCGAAGCCAGCGGTCAGCACACCTATGCCGACAAGGGCAACATGACGAAGGCCGAGATTGATCTCACCATGAAGATCATGACGGAAGCCAAGAAGGCCGGCCAGTTCCGCGCGTTCTGGAAGGATTTCAACGAATCCGTCAACCTGATGGCCTCGGGTGAAACCGTCATCCAGTCGATGTGGTCGCCCGCTGTCACCAAGGTGCGCTCGATGGGGATCGCCTGCACATTCCAGCCGCTCAAGGAAGGCTATCGCTCGTGGGCGTCGGGGTTCTGCGTATCGAAGGCGGTTTCGGGGCCGAAGCTCGATTGGGCTTATGAGTTCGTGAACTGGTACTTGTCGGGTTGGGCCGGCGCCTATCTCAACCGTCAGGGCTACTATTCGGCTGTGCTGTCCACTGCGAAGGCCAACATGACGGCGGACGAGTGGGGCTACTGGATGGAAGGCAAGGCCGCCGTCAGCGACATCAAGGCTCCCGACGGCACGGTTCTCGAGAAGGCCGGCACCAAGCGCGACGGGGGATCCTACGAAGACCGCATGGGCGCGGTCGCCTGCTGGAACGCCGTGATGGACGAGAACGATTACATGGTGCGCAAGTGGAATGAATTCATCGCCGCCTGATGCAGGCCAAAGGAGGACAAGGCGTTTGACAAGTCCCGCTGCGCCATCACCGCGATTCACCGTTCGATGATGCAAGACCGCAAGACCTTCGTTGCCTGGCTCCAGGCTGCACCGATGATGCTCGTTTTCTCGGTGTTCTTTCTCTTGCCGCTGCTTCTTGTGACGATTGTCAGCGCGTGGGACTACAACGAGTATGAAATGATCCCGGCCTTTAGCCTGCGTGGCTACAGCGACACGTTCGAGGGATGCATCGCCGATCTACCCAACCTCTGCACCATCTTGAAGACCTATCTGAAGACGTTGAAATTGTGCCTGCTGACCTGGAGCCTGACCCTTCTGATCGGCTTCACCGTCGCCTATTTTCTCGCGTTCCACGTCCGGTCCAAAACCTGGCAGATCGTCCTTACCCTGCTTTGCACCATCCCGTTCTGGACGTCGAATGTGATCCGCATGATCGCATGGATTCCGCTGCTTGGCCGCAACGGGTTGGTCAACAGAGGCCTCGAGGGCGTCGGACTGATCCGCCAACCGCTGGAGTGGCTCTTGTTCTCGGAGTTCTCCGTCGTCCTTGCCCTCGTTCACCTCTTCACATTCTTCATGGTGGTGCCGATCTTCAACTCGATGATTCGCATCGACAAGCGTTTGATCGAAGCCGCCTATGACGCCGGCGCCACCGGATGGCAGACCCTGGTCAACGTCGTTATTCCGCTGGCAAAACCCGGAATCGTCATTGGTTCGATCTTCGTGATCACGATCGTAATGGGCGATTTTGTCACGATCGGCGTGATGGGCGGCCAGCAGATTGCATCTGCAGGCAAGATCATCGAGACGCGCCTGAATGCGCTGCAATTTCCGGCCGCGGCGGCCAATGCGGTCATCCTGCTCGGCATCACGATCCTGATCATTTCGGCGCTGACCCGGATCGTCGATGTTCGCAGGGAGCTGTGAGATGAACGAGAAGCGATCGCGATCCTTCTATCTTCTCGCCGCATTCTTCACCGCTTACGTCCTGTTTTTATACGGGCCGATGTTCGCGATCTACATCCTGTCGTTTCAGGGGCCGGATGGCGGCCTGACATTCCCCATGAATGGGGTGTCCCTGGTGTGGTTCGGCAAGGTGTTCTCCGGCTCAGGCATCGTCGACATCGCCGCGGCTTTCCGCCGATCGCTTCAGCTCGGCCTCGTCGTCATGGTGCTGACGGTCGTTCTCTCGGTTTCGGCAGGTCTGGCCTTCCGCAGATCGTTCCGCGGCGCGACCTTGCTATTCTACGTGGCCATTGCCAGCCTGATCATGCCATCGATTATTACCTCGCTCGGCATCGCCCTGGAATTCCGGCTGCTTGACGACTTCATCATCAAGAGCGGCGCCACGGATTGGACGACGGCAATGGGGCTTTTTACATCGGGCCTTGGTGCACATCTGACCTGGACCTTGCCTTTTGGTCTCCTGATCATGTTTGCGATCTTCAACAGGTTCGATGGCCGGCTTGAAGAAGCGGCACGCGACCTCGGCGCCACGCCGTGGCAGACATTTCGGCATGTTGTGCTGCCGATCATATTGCCATCGGTCGTCGGTATCGGCCTGTTCGGATTCACCTTGTCCTGGGACGAACTCGCGCGCTCGAGCCAGACCATCGGCCCTGTCAATACACTGCCCCTTGACCTGCAGGGCCTGACGACCACCGTCACGAAGCCGGATATCTATGCGCTCGGAACATTGACGAGCGCCGTTTCCTTTCTCGTCATCTTTCTGGCGCTGGTTGTCATTCTTGTGCTTCAGGCCCGGCAGCGACGTCACGGATCGGACGCGGGCAAGGGACTGGTGTAAAATCCTCACACGCATCCGGATCGTCGAATGGCACCGCCGCCTTGACCGGGAGAGAATGGCCGGGCCAGCGCCGCCATTGCAGCCGTGAGAGCCGAGATTGCCGTCGTCACGAGTTCAGGCAAGGAAGACGCCGGCCGGCAATTCGCAGCCGCCGCACAGATGTGACTGGTACGGAGATCGTTCATGAACGACGCGAACAACTCGAACCACCTGCTCGACGACGAGAGCTTTCTGCGGCACTCGTTCGCGGTTGCGCGCCGCGCGATCGGCCATGGCAATCATCCCTTCGGCGCCGTTCTCGTGAATCGCGAAGGCAGCGTCCTGCTCGAGGCCGAGAACGGCTTCATGCCGTCGCGCGACGGCACGGCCCACGCCGAGCGACTGCTGGCGACCCTGGCATGCACGACGTTGCCTGCGGAGGTCCTCGCGACTGCGACGCTGTATTCATCCGCTGAGCCGTGCGCGATGTGCGCCGGCGCGATCTACTGGGCCGGCATCGGCCGCGTCGTCTACGGACTGAGCGAACACCGCTTGCGCGAACTGACCGGCAATCACCCCGACAATCCGACGCTCGATCTGCCCTGCCGCAATGTGTTCGATAGCGGTCAACGCACAACCGAGGTCGTCGGCCCGTTGCTTGAAGACGAAGCCGCGGTCGTGCACGAGGGCATCTGGACCCGATAGTCGTGCGGCGACCCTGCCGGCCGGAATCCCGCCGTGCAGGAACGTGAAAAGTGGCGCCGCGGTGTGTCGCGGCGCCACCAGGAGCCACCCGTGGAACGGATCGGGTGGATCAGAACTTCACAGAGATACCGGAGTAGAGCGATTCTTCGGTACAGGAATGGTTGCTGACGCCTGGGGCTACGTTACAGACGACGCTCTTGGCGTGGTCGAGGCCGAACTTGTTCTGCCAATAGCGGTAGGCCACCCAGACATCCACGAAGTGCGAGTATTTCTGGCCCCAGAGCGCCTTGCTGGCGTCGAAGGTCAGACGGATCGGTTCGGAGTTGAGCTCGACCGCCGTGTTGACGTTGGTGACCGGATTGAACGCCATCGGTTCGTTCTCGGTGCCCTTCTTGCCGTACCAGCCTGCGCGACCACTGATCGAGAAGTACTGCATGCTCTCGGGCAAGAAGCCGAGATCCATGTAGTAGTTTACTTCGACGGCCCAGGTCGGCTTGAACTTGGTATTGCCGTCGCTGATGCAGCTCACGCCGGGCACACCCGGGCCGAACAGACCGCACTGGTCGAACGCATTGTGGTTATAGAACTCGTAGTACATCAACGGCGACACGTTGACGTAACCCTTGTACGGAAGATTGAACTCGAACTGAAGGCCGCCGACGACGTCGCGCTTGGCGGGCGCCAGGAAGTTGTTTTCCGTGTTGGCGTCCATGCCGACTTCGAACGAGATGTTGTTCAGCGGCCCCATGCTGAACGCCTTCGTGTTGAAGATCTGATTCCAGCCGAAGGTCGAGCGGAACAGGCCGTAGATCTCGGTCGCGCCGGCGCAGGTTGCCGGAGCTCCCGTGATGGTCACACCGACATTCGAGCACGGTGACGCCGGGTCGTTATGATCCGACTTGTACATCGAGATCGTGAAGAAGTTCTGGCCATAGGCCCAGATATCGAAGTGCGTGAACGAGTAGACTTGCTTGGCGGTCTTTCCGTTGATGCTGCCGTCAGGGCGGACGGAGAATACGCCCGGATCGGTGCCGGAGAAGATGTAGGAGTAGGTCACACGGTCGTCGATGACCAGGAAGAATGGCAGATCAGCTGCCGGCTTGGGTGCCTTGACTGGCAGATCTGCGGCGCTTGCAAGGTGAGCGACCGGCATCAACCCCAATGATAGTGCCGCGGCCGACAAGATTCGGCGGATGTTGAACATTGTGAAAGACCCCCAGGAGTGAACGCAACGAATTCGTGCTGATGCAGGAGCGTGGCGCAGCTTCGGGGCGAACGGGAAGCCCGAAGTTTCTCCACGCGCTGACGCGCGTTTGATCAACACCCTCCGCGAGATCCGTTTGATTGGGCCAGTCCTGTAGCGGTTGACGGCCGCAAAATTCGCTTCGACAGAATTCGGGATATTTCAAATTATGCCCATCATTGCTCGACTTCCGCGACATTTGCGCGCAGCGCGGGGACGTCCCGCCGGGGCGCGGAAAATCCGCTGGAATCCTGCAGCGATACGCTGCTCAACTTTGCGTCATCGTTGACCGCTCCACTTTCGAATTGGATCGACAGTCACATTTCTGCAACAACTTCCACGGACGTGGCAGCGAGGCCGACTGACAGTCGACCCCGCAAATTTACGGAGCGATTCAATCCTGCCGAAGCCTTGAGCAAGCACTGGCGCTTTTTCCCTACTTACGCGTGCGTGAAAACTGGCCCACTATTGCGGCTCCTCTCTCCACGCATGCGATATCCCGGGATGCCAGACACGACATCTGCCGCGCAGCACACAGGTGCCACGCCGCTTCTGCAGACGGTCGGCTTGACCAAGCGCTACGGTTCGTTTCTCGCCAACGACAAGATCGATCTCGATATTCGGCCGCAAGAGATCCACGCGTTGCTCGGCGAGAACGGCGCCGGAAAATCCACCCTGGTCAAGACCATCTACGGCCTGATCCAGCCGAGCGAGGGCGAGATCCGCTGGCAGGGCAGGACGATCGTGCTGTCTGGGCCATCGGATGCGCGGGCACATGGAATCGGCATGGTGTTCCAGCACTTCTCGCTGTTCGACAATCTGACGGTCGCCGAGAATGTTGCGCTCGGCCTCGACGGCAAGGAGCCGTTCAAGGACATGTCGGCACGCCTCGAGCAGGTGTCGCGTACATACGGACTTCCACTCGATCCGAAGCGGGAGGTCTGGCAGCTTTCGGTTGGCGAGCGGCAGCGTATCGAGATCGTGCGCGCGCTGATGCAGAATCCACAATTCCTGATCCTCGACGAGCCGACAGCCGTGCTGACACCTCAGGAGGCCGATCAGCTCTTCATCGTGCTCAATCGCCTCAAGGCCGAAGGCCGCGCGATTCTCTACATCAGCCACAAGCTGGACGAGGTGAAGCGGCTCTGCGACACGGCAACGATCCTGCGCGGCGGACGGAAGGTCGAGACCTGCAATCCCAGGGCTGAGACCGCGGCGTCACTTGCGCGCATGATGGTCGGCGGCGAGATCATGGAAGTGAAGGCTGCGGTGAACCGCCAGATCACCGTGCCTCGCCTGCTGGTCAACGATCTCAACCTCGCACCCGACGATCCGCACGGCATACGGCTCGAGCACATCTCGTTCGAGCTTCGGGGTGGTGAAATTCTAGGCATCGCCGGTGTTGCCGGTAACGGACAGGACGAACTGTTCGCAGCCCTTTCCGGCGAGCGGCTGGCGAAGGACCCGGGCACGATCGTGATCGACGGACACGCGGCGGGTCACCTGTCCATCACCAGGCGCCGCAAGCTGGGTGCGGCCTTCATCCCGGAGGAACGGCTCGGCCACGGCACGGCGCCGCGCATGCGGCTCTCGGAAAACGCCCTCCTGACCGGCCACGCCATCGGCAATATGGTGCTTCATGGCTTCGTGAACACGGCCGCAACCCTGAAGACCGTCGACCGCACCACCGAGACTTTCGACGTGCGCAAAGCCAAGCGCGACCCGGAGGCGGCGAGCCTGTCGGGCGGCAACCTGCAGAAATTCATCGTCGGCCGCGAAATCCTGCGCGATCCCGCCGTGCTGATCGTGAACCAGCCGACCTGGGGCGTCGACGCGGGCGCGGCCGCCGTGATCCGGCAGGCCCTGCTCGATCTTGCCGCGGGCGGCGCCGCGGTGCTGGTGACGAGCCAGGACCTCGATGAACTCGCCGAAATCACCGACCGCATCGCCGTGATGTTCCATGGCCGCCTGTCGGTCCCGGTGCCAACCGCCGAAGCCAGCCGCGAGACGCTCGGCCTGCTGATGGGCGGCAGCAGCATCGAAGCTCCGGAGGCACCTCATGCAACTCGTGCTTGAGAAGCGCGCCGAGCGTTCGGCCACGATCGCGCTCATCTCGCCGCTGATCGCTATCGGGCTGACGATCGCCACCTTGTGCATCGTGTTCGCAGTGCTCGGCAAGAATCCGATTGCCGCGCTCGCCGTTTACTTCATCTATCCTCTGACCGACGGCTACTCGCTGCAGGAAATCGCGGTCAAGGCGACGCCGCTGGTCATGATCGCGATCGGCCTGTCGTTGTGCTATCTCGCCAACGCCTGGAATATCGGTGCCGAAGGCCAATTCCTGATCGGCGCGGTGGCCGGGAGTTGGCTCGCGGTGAAGACCCAGGGCACCGATGCCGGCCACTGGGTGTTGCCGGCGATGCTCGTGCTCGGCGCGGCCGCAGGCGCGCTCTACGCACTGATTCCGGCGATCTGCAAGGTGCGGTTCGGCGCCAGCGAGATCCTGACCTCGCTGATGCTGGTCTATGTCGCCGACCTCCTGCTGGACTATCTCGTGCGCGGTCCCTGGCGTGATCCGCAAGGCTTCAACTTTCCGACCACGGCCGAGTTCGATCCGGTGGCGACCGTGCCGACGCTGATCGAAGGCGGCCGGCTGCATCTTGGCTCGATCATCGCATTGTTCGTGGTGGCCGCCGGCGCGGTGCTGCTCGGCAGGACCATCAAGGGCTTCGAGATCCGGGTCGTCGGCGCCGCGCCGCGGGCAGCGCGGTTCGGCGGGTTCAACGCCAATCAGCTGGTGCTGCTGACCTTTGCAATCTCCGGCGCGCTGGCCGGGCTCGCCGGCATCATCGAGGTAGCCGGCCCGGTCGGCCATCTGCAGCCCGGCATTTCGCCGGGTTATGGCTTCACTGCGATCATCGTCGCCTTCCTCGGGCGACTGAACCCAATTGGAATATTAATTGCAGGACTATTCCTCGCATTGACCTTTATCGGCGGCGAGCAGGCCCAGATCGCGATGAAAATCCCGTTGGACGTCACCAAGGTGTTCCAGGGCATCCTGCTGTTCTACGTGCTCGCCTGCGATTCCCTGATACTCTACCGCTTTCGGCTTATTTCCTCATCGCCAAAGGTGCAAAGTGGGGCTCATTGAGGCCATCATCCTGTCGGTGCTGGCGGCGTCCACGCCGCTGTTGCTCGCAGCCACCGGCGAACTCGTGACCGAGCGCTCGGGTGTGCTCAACCTCGGCGTCGAAGGCATGATGATCGTCGGCGCCGCCTGCGGCTTCGGCGGCGCGTGGCTCTCCGGTTCGATCATCGTCGGCGCGCTCTGCGGCATCGTCGCCGGCACCCTGATGTCGCTGATCTTTGCGCTGATGGCGCTCGGGCTCGCGGTCAACCAGGTCGCGACCGGCCTCGCGCTGACCATCCTCGGAATCGGATTGTCCGGCCTGATCGGCGCCGGCTTCGTCGGTGAACGCATCACGCCGGCACCGCATCTCTACATTCCGGGCCTCAGCGACATTCCGCTGGCCGGGCGAATCCTGTTTGGAGAGGACGGATTTGTCTATCTCTCGATTGCCCTGGTGGTCGGCGTCTGGTGGTTCCTGTATCGGACGCGGGCCGGGCTGATCTTGCGCGCCTGCGGCGACAACCACGTCTCCGCCCATGCGTTGGGCTATCCGGTGCTGCGGATCCGGCTCTATGCGGTGATGTTCGGCGGCGCCTGCGCCGGGCTTGCCGGGGCCTATTTGCCGCTCGCCTACACGCCCTTCTTCATTCCCGGCATGACGGCAGGCCGCGGCTGGATCGCGCTGGCCTTGACGGTCTTCGCGAGCTGGCGCCCGGCCCGGCTGGTCGTCGGCGCCTACCTGTTTGGCGCCGTCACCATTCTTCAGCTCCACGCGCAAGGCGCCGGCATCGGAAGTCCATCGCAGTTCATGTCGTCGCTGCCCTATCTCGCGACCATCATCGTTCTGGTTCTGCTCTCTCGCGCGCGCACCGGCGGCTCGACGGCGCCCGCTGCGCTCGGAACCGTATTCGTGCCGGACCGCTAGCTTGATGTCGGTACGTGCCGCGATGGGGCGCCCACGTTCCGAACTATGGTTCCCCTGTTTGGAGATTGAGATGAAGAGAACATTATTTGCGGCGGCAGCGATTCTCCTGGCCGGATGCATCAACAGCGGCGCCTGGGCCGCCGACAAGCTGAAGGTTGGCTTTATCTATCTCGGACCGGTCGGCGACCTTGGCTGGACCTATCAGCACGAACTGGCGCGCCAGGCTCTTGTGAAGGAACTTGGCGACAAGATCGAAACGACATTCCTCGAGAACGTGCCGGAAGGACCGGACGCCGAACGCGCGGTCGAACAGCTCGTGCGTGCCGGCAACAAGCTGATCTTCACCACATCCTTCGGCTACATGGATCCGACGCTGAAGGTCGCGAAGAAATATCCCAATGTGCACTTCGAACATTGCTCGGGATACAAGCGCGACAAGAACATGTCGACCTATTCGGCGCGCTGGTACCAGGGCCGCTACATCCAGGGCCAGATCGCGGCCAAGATGTCGAAGGCCGGCGTGCTCGGCTACATCGGCTCGTTCCCGATTCCGGAGGTCGTGTCGGGCATCAACGCGACGATGCTGGGCGCCCAGACCGTCAACCCGAACATCAAGGTCAAGATCATCTGGGTGAACTCCTGGTTCGATCCCGGCAAGGAAGCCGACGCCGCCAAGGCGCTGCTCGACCAGGGCGCCGATATGATCATGCAGCACACCGACAGCCCGGCTGCAATGCAGGTGTCAAGCGAACGCGGCAAGCTCGCATTCGGCCAGGACTCTGAAATGATCAAGTTCGGTCCCAAGGCACAGCTGACCTCGATCCTCGACACCTGGGCGCCCTACTACATTGAGCGCGTCAAGGCCGAGCTCGCCGGCACATGGAAATCCGAAGACACCTGGGGCGGCCTCGAAAGCAAGATGTTCGAGATGGCGCCCTATACCAACATGCCCGACGACGTGAAGAAGATGGCGGAGGACACTCAGGCCGCTATCGCCTCCGGCAAGCTGCATCCATTCAAGTGCCCCGTCGTCACGCAGGACGGCAAGGACGTCGAATGCAAGGGCGGCGATCACCTCGAGGACCCTCAGATCCTGGGCATGAATTTCTACGTCAAAGGGATCGACGACAAGCTCCCCGGGAAATAGACCCGATCACGACCAGGCTCGGGCTCGGGTGATCCGGCCCGAGTCTCCATGCGCGCTATCCCGCGTGCATTGCATTCGCCGCTGCGCTGTGACGTCGGATGAGGTCCGGGACATCGAGCCCGGGAATGGCTCCGTCGATCACGACCCATCTCCCTCCGACCATCACCCGATCCGCACGATGTGCGCCGCAAAGCACCAACGCGGCAAGCGGGTCGCCGGAGCCGGAGAAGCGTAGCTCATCAAGCTTGAACAGCGCGAGATCAGCCGCCTTACCGACCGCGATCTCGCCCAGTTCCGGACGGCCGACGCAGGCGGCCGAGCCCCTGGTCGCCCATCGCAACGCATCCTTGTGGCTGACCTTCGTGACGCCGTAACGGGCACGCTGCAGCAGGAACGCGGCGCGGACCTCCTGCATCAGGTTGGATCCGTCGTTCGACGCCGAGCCGTCGACACCCAGCCCGATCATCACGCCGGCCTCCTCCATCTCGCAGACCGGACAGCAACCGGACGCCAGGAGCTGGTTGCTGCAGGCGCAATGGCTGATGGTCGTTCCGGCCCCGGCCAGCCGTTTCATCTCCTGTGCATCGAAGAAGATGCCGTGAGCCAGCCAGGTCCGGGCATTCAGCCATCCGCACTGCTCGAGGTAATCGAGCGGGCGACAGCCATATATCTGCTGGCAAAACCTGTTCTCGTCCTCGGTCTCGGCAAGATGCGTGTGCAGCCGGACGTCGAGCCTCCCGGCGAGATCGGCGGTCGAGCGCATCAGCGACGTCGTCACCGAAAACGGCGAACACGGCGCCAGGGCGATCTGCACCATCGCGTCCTCGCCGCGCTCATGATGCTTCGACACCAGCCGCTCGCTGTCGGCAAGGATCGCATCCTCGTCCTGCACCACACTGTCTGGCGGCAACCCGCCGTCGCGCTGCGAGAGGTTCATCGAGCCGCGGGTGAGCAGCACACGGATACCCAGCCGCCTGGCCACCGCGACCTCGATGTCGATCGCCTCCTCGAGGCCCGCCGGAAACACGTAGTGGTGATCGGTGGTCGTGGTGCAACCGGACAGCAGCAGCTCGGACATCGCAACGATGACGCCGAGTTCGAGTGATTCCGGCGTCAGCCGCGCCCACACCGGATACAGCGCCTGCAGCCATGGAAACAGCTCGCGGTCCATCGCAGCGGGCAGCGCCCGCGTCAAAGTCTGGTAGAAATGGTGATGAGTGTTGATCAACCCGGGCAGCACGACATGGGCGCTCGCGTCGTAGACCGCAACATTCGCCGTCGTCGGCTGATGCCCGGCGCCCACGCACTCGACGATCTTGCCGCCATGAACCACAACGCCACGTTCGGCTCCGTTGGCCAGAATCGACAGGGGATCCTTGATCCAGATTGCCTGCATTTGATCCATCATTTTCGTCTCCCGAGCCGCCGAACGCCATTGCTGACCTGCAAGGACCGTCCCACGTCCCGCGAGACTTGGCGTTGCTCTTGCAGGACTTCATAGTCAATGATGCATCTCGTTGAAAGCGCTGGCGTATCCATGGACTTGAACACCATTACCGAAGTTGTCCATCCGCTCTCGCGGGCGCAACTGCCCGTTTGGACGGCAGGCGATGCCTGGCTCGCGGGCGGGACCTGGCTATTCTCGGAACCTCAGGCACATCTCACCCGCCTGGTCGATCTCGCTGAGCTGAATTGGCCGGCGCTTACGATTGATGGCACGCATCTGAGCATTGCGGCGACCTGTACGGTCGCGCAGCTCGATGCCTTGGCCTGCCCGCCGGACTGGATGGCCGCGCCGCTGATCAACCAGTGCTGCCGTGCTTTTCTCGCTTCGTTCAAGATCTGGAAGACCGCGACCGTCGGCGGCAATATCTGCATGTCGCTCCCGGCAGGACCGATGATTTCACTGACCTCGGCGCTCGATGGCGTGTGTACGATCTGGCCGGCCCGCGGCGGCGAGCGAACCATCCCGGTCATGGACTTCGTGACCGGCGATCATGCAAACGTGCTGGCCCCCGGTGACCTGCTGCGGCAAATCGATATCCCGATCGCTGCCCTGAAGCGGCGCTCGGCCTTCCGCCAGATTTCGCTGACGCCGGTCGGCCGCTCAGCCGCGCTGCTGATCGGCAGCGTCGACAACAACGGCAGCTTCACACTGACCGTCACCGCCTCGACGGTGCGGCCGGTGCAATTGTCGTTTCCGGCCGTACCCCGTGCGGACGAACTGAGCGACGCGATCCTGCGGCGCATCCCAGACCACCTCTACCATGCCGACGTCCATGGCAGACCGCTGTGGCGCAAGCACATGACGTTGCGGCTTGCCGAGGAGATCCGCGACGAATTGCAGGCACGTCCATGACGTTCGAGATCAACGGCAAGACGTTCTCGACCCACCCGCGTGCCGGACAATGCCTGCGCACGTTCCTGCGCGAGCTCGGCCATTTCGGCGTCAAGAAAGGTTGCGACGCCGGCGACTGCGGCGCCTGCACGGTGCTGCTCGACGGCGAGCCGGTCCATAGCTGCCTGATCCCGGCATTCCGCGCCGACGGCCATGCGATAACCACCATCGAGGGTTTTGCCGGCATCACCGGCACGCATCCGCTGCAGCAGGCGTTTCTCGATGCGCAGGGATTCCAGTGCGGCTTCTGCACTGCCGGCATGATCCTGACCTGTGCCTCGCTGAACCAGGCACAACGGCAGGACCTGGACGCGGCGTTGAAGGGCAATATCTGCCGCTGCACCGGCTATCGTTCGATCCAGGACGCGCTCGACGGCAAGATCAACATAGAGGATGCCACGGCCGGCACGGCCTTTGGCCGCAGCCTGCCCGCCCCCGCGGGCCCCCTGATCGTGCGCGGTGCAGCGCCCTATACCTTCGACACGACGATCGACGGCCTGCTGCACATCAAGCTGCTGCGCTCTCCTCACGCCCACGCGAGAATAGTCGCGATCGACAAGACGGATGCGCTGAAGGCCGCCGGCGTCCACGCGGTGCTGACGCATGAGGACGCGCCCGATTGCCTGTTCTCGACCGCGCGCCACGAGCGCGACTGGATGGATCCCGATGACACCAGGGTGCTCGACACCACCGTCCGCTTCATCGGTCAGAAGGTCGCAGCTGTCGTGGCGGACAGCGAAGCCGCCGCCGAAAATGCCTGCCGGCTGATCAAGGTCGCGTATGAGATCCTTCCCGCCGTGTTCGATCCCACCGAATCTATCGCCGCAGGCGCGCCGGCCATTCATCCCGACAAGACGACCGCGCATCGCGTCGCCAATGCCGCGCGCAACATTGTCGCCGAAAAGCATGGCGAATTTGGCGACGTCACACGCGGATTCGCCGAGGCGGCTGTCACCTATGAGGGGACCTTCACGACCCAGCGCGTCCAGCACGCCGCACTGGAGACCCATGGCGGGCTGGCATGGCTCGACGCCTCAGGCGTGCTCAACGTCCGTTCCAGCACGCAGGTCCCATTCCTGACCCGCCGCGCGCTGGCCAGCCTCTTCGAGCTGCCGACCGACAAGGTCCGGGTGTTCTGCGAGCGCGTCGGCGGCGGCTTCGGCGGCAAGCAGGAGATGCTCGTCGAGGATATCCTGGCGCTCGCCGCGCTCCGCACGGGACGGCCGGTCAAGCTCGAACTCACACGCGAAGAGCAATTCGCGGCGACCTCGACGCGGCATCCCATGCGGGTGACAGTCAAGGCGGGGGCAGACAAGGACGGCAATCTGACAGCCCTGCAGCTCGATGTGCTCTCGAACACGGGTGCCTATGGCAATCACGCAGGCCCTGTGCTCTTCCACGCGGTCAGCGAATGCATCAGCGTCTACAACTGCCCGAACAAGAAGGTTGATGCGATCGCCTGCTACACCAACACGCTGCCGGCCGGCGCCTTCCGCGGCTATGGTCTGCCGCAGACGCTGATCGCCGTCGAGGCGGCCATCGACGAACTCGCCAAACAGCTCGGCATCTCGCCGTTCGATATGCGCCGTCGCAATGTGGTCAGGCCAGGCGACCCGATGCTCGCGCCACCCGGCTCCGAATATCACGATGTAACGTACGGCTCCTACGGCCTCGACCAGTGTCTCGACCTGGTCGAGCGCGCGATGTCAGCGGAAACCCCGACACCGCAGCTCTCCGCCGACTGGCTGGTCGGCGACGGCATCGCGCTGACCATGATCGATACCGTACCACCCGCCGGCCACCTCGCGGATTGCAGGATCAGGCTCTGCGATGACGGGCATTTCGAGCTGACCGTCGGCACCGCGGAATTCGGTAACGGCACCAGCACGGTGCATCGCCAGATCGCGGCCACCGCGCTCGCCACTTCGGTCGATCGTATCCGCCTGAGACAATCCGACACCGCGCATGGCGGCCACGACACCGGCGCCTATGGCAGCGCGGGGATTTTCGTGGCCGGAAGCGCGACTCAGGCCGCGGCCGAGAATCTGGCGGCCGACCTGAAGGCGCTGGCCTGCCGTCTGGCCGGAGGTGATCCTGCTGCCTGCGTGCTGGAGGCCGATCACGCGGTCTGCGGCAGGCAGCGACTGCCCTATATCGAGCTTGCGCGCTCGGCGCGCGGCAGTGGCCAGGTCCTGCAAGCCAGCGGCACGTCGGAGGGAACGCCGCGTTCGGTCGCATTCAACGTGCAGGGGTTCCGTGTCGCAGTGAACAAGGGCACCGGCGCGCTCAAGATCCTGAGGAGCGTGCAGGCCGCCGATGCCGGCCGTGTCGCCAACCCGATGCAGTGCCGCGGTCAGGTCGAGGGCGGCGTGGCGCAATCGCTGGGCGCGGCACTCTTTGAGGAGTTGGTGATCGACGGCGGCGGCCGCGTGATCAATCCAAGTTTCCGGGACTATCACTTGCCATCTTTCGCAGACGTGCCGCGCACCGACGTCTATTTTGCCGACACCTCCGACAGCGTCGGCCCGATGGGAGCGAAATCGATGAGCGAGAGCCCCTACAACCCCGTCGCCGCCGCGCTCGGCAACGCCATCGCCGACGCCACCGGCATCCGCTTTACCGACGTTCCCTTCAAGCCGGACCGGCTGTTTCCGGAACTACTGAAGAAATTCGGTTAGGCTGTGTACCTATAAGCGCCACGCGGCGTGACGTGACTGGTGACGACGTCGCTTTCCCCATATAGCGACCAAGTTAGTGCGGCAGCGCAATATGTCGCGATGGGCCAAAAGCGCTAAGTTGGAAACAAATAGCCGCCCGGAATGCAGCCTCGTTTATGGCGAACCGGCTGCGACCAGCTTGCGCCGCGCCGCGACGAGGTCAATGAGCCTGGACCTGTTTTTCTTGTACGCCTTGTCGAGCTCACGAGCGTGGCCGAGCAACACCCACGGCGCCACTCTCCCCAAGTGCTCCATGACCTCAGCAGTTTGCGCCTTCCGGACAGGAGCCCGCATCTTCTGGTCGGAGAAGTAAAGCATCAGCGAATGCGAGCGGCTGGTCGGTATCACGCCGTACATCAGTGTCGTCGTCGTCATGCTATAGGCATAGAGCATGTCCGACAGCGGCATCAGTCGGAACCTGAACCAGCCCCTTTGCAACACGTGCGTGTCAGTAATCCGCACGTGGCCGCGAAGCTTCAAGGCAGATCTGGCTGTCGCAATGTCGTGCTCCAGCCGCGCGCTGAGCATTTCCAACGCATTGGCGGACTGGCTGCAGACCGCACGCAAATCGGGATGCGATGATGGCGCGTTTAATCGTGATAGTGCTCGCCCGCCGATCAAGGCAACGAGCACCAATGGTACCGCAATCAAGATCAGCACGGCCGCAACGGCGGCGGAGGTGTATTTCTCTGTGTCGAGCATGACCGGGAGGAACGCCGCGCCGGCATCGCCACTCCGCTTAACGAGGCGACTGATCCGGTCGATTGTCTCCATGTCGGCGGCAAGCAGGCCGCCGCTCAGCGCTCTCGCGTCGAGAACGCGATCCGGAGCCGCCTTGATCAAGAGCAAGCGGTCCCCGAGCTGAGCAATAGAGAATATCGCGTGGTCATATTTGTGCCGGGAGTAGACGCCGGTCGAAACGACTTTATCGGCCTGCAGCGCGACCCAGTTGCGCGATAGTTGCGGAAGACTCGTCACTGCGCGCACTTGGTCTTGCGACATCGCAACGACGCCTCTGGCGTAGTTGTCGAGAAACTGTACGTTTTCCAGCACCACCGCAGCCGCAAACGCGAGCATCAGAAGGCATGCGCCGAGCTGACGCAAGCTCGTGTTGCGTATCTGGCGCTCGACCCATGTCATGCTCATGCCTCTGCTTCCGGTCGGACCCGCCAAAAGTTCGGGCGTTTGTCTGCCTGGTCCTTCGAGGCAAGCACCCTGGGAATGTCGCGCGAATGCAATTTCCGATCGTTCGGGAAGCTCGCCAGCCTCAGCCGCGAAGCAGGCGACAAATCCGTCCACAGCCGCCGCGACGATCAATCTTCAGCGTATCGTCTTACTTCAGGACTGCTGCCGGAGACTGCCGCGCAGGCGATTAAAGCGACTTTAACGGCGGGGACCTGGCTTGGCGTCGGTCACGTTTCGATTGCTTAAACTCATAAAATTTGAGCTTTGGTCTTCCCCGCTTGTTAGAGCTCCGTTCCGATTCCATTGGAACGGAAATAGCTCCGGTGCCGGCGAGGAGGACACGATTTCGGAATATTAGAAGAATATTCCTGAGTTGCCCGACGTGTCAAGTTGCCTCGTCGAACGCCGGCAGCCACCAGCTACTTTGCATGGGGTTGTTTTCGATATTTTGGCAGCGCGCCTGCTGCGGGGTGGCCGCCGTCGACGCGGCCCGCAACGCGGGGCAGGAGCACCGGCCTACGTCCGCCCCACCGTACACTCGATCTGTCCATGAGGCTCGTCGGTGGGCAGGAAGACGTCGTTGTTGTTGTCCAGCCCGAAGGCAGAGAGATTGATCGGGATGAAGTGCATGTTTGGGCAGGCCATGCTGATCTCGGATATCTCAGGGACCGCGGCAAGCGCCGCCTCGCCCATGCGGTAAAGACTGTCCTGCACGCTCCTGCTGTAGGTCGTCGAGAAGACCCTTAGCATGGTGTCAAGGATCTTCGCGTTCGTCGCCGGATAGCTTTCGGGCTTTGCAGACCATGTCCACGACGCGACCATGCTGGTCGCGCAGATGCGATCCGCGGTCTCCGGGATCGTGGTGTAGCGATCCTTGACATAGTTCTCCCAGCCCGACTGGGTCGACTTCAGAAATGCGAATCCATCGACGCCCGAACTCAGCGTCGAGGAGCCATCACGCGTCATCGTGGCCTCGACCGTCGGGCGGCCGTTGCCATCGAGCACGAAACTGTGCGGGTGTGGCTTGCCGTCAAAACTCAGGCGGGTCCATTTGGTCTCGTGCGAGGTGATCGCGACGGATGAAACCTGCTGATAGGTGTCGAGATATTTTCTCGCCAACACCTGGCAGAACTCCTCGGCGCACAGACCGGTGTTTTCGCGCGCGACCACATTGACGATGTTCTTGATGGTGTCGGTCGAGACCGTCATGATATTGTCGGCGTCGGTGTAGGTGCGGGCGAAGTCGCCTTCGACCATCGCCTTGATGTTGAGCTGGCTGACCTCCTGCCGTTCCCCGTCGCGGTGAATCCGCATCACGCGCACGCGGCCCTTGCCATATCGGTTCTTGATCAGCGGCACGTCAAAGCCTCCAGCTATGGCCCCGGGGCTGGCATGGACCGCCGCCCGTCGTGGCCAGTATTGAGCAACGTTTGTGCCATCGGCAAGCTCGCGCCACCCACCGCGTCATGGATAGACCAGGTTCGATCACCGGGAGTGACACCCACGGTATGGCCTCGCTGCCGGAATCTTCACCATCCCTGCCGCACCTTTCAGCAGTCATCAACCGCTTGCGATTCCGTACCTAGCTTCCGCGATAGGTCGCGTAACTCCATGGCGTCACGAGGAGCGGTACATGCAAATGGCCTTCGGGTTCGCTGACTGAAAAGCGCAACGGTATCTTGTCCAGGAACGGCGGATCGGACAAGGGCACGCCACGCTTGGCGAAGTAATCGCCCACCTCGAACAGCAACTCGTACTGTCCTGCGGGAACGGGACGTCCACCGATCAAGGGGTGATCGGTGCGTCCGTCGGCGTTCGTCGCGGTACGCGTCACCGTGCGGCTCGCGCCCTGTTCGGCGAGTTCGATCAGTTCGACCGTAACCCCCGCCGCGGGCTTGCCGCTGTGAGTATCCAGCACATGGGTTGAAAGACGCCCATGCACGGCAAGCCTGTCGTCCGCCGCCACCGTCTGGTCGAGCCTCAGCGCCGCGATGCGGCAGATCTCCTCCACGGAGTTTTGCATCTCGACAGCGGCGTCGTTCGGCAGTCGGCGCGCGAAGTCACGCAGGATGGAATCCTTGGTGTGGCGGCGCACGCAGACGATGTAGGGGAAGCCGAACTTGGCGCGATAGGCACTATTGACGCGTTGAAACGCGTCGTACTCCGCCTCGGACAGCCGATCGAGCCCCACGGTGTTTTGCTCGGCATTGGACTCGCTGGTGAGGCCCGCCGCACACTGCGTCTTGTCGGCGAGATCGGGATGCGCCTTGATCAATGCCAATCGCAGTTCAGCCGGCGCGCGCTCGACGGCCGCTTTCATCGCCATGAACAATTGAGTGATGCCGGCATACGGCCGCTTCATCGAAACTTGCTCCGCAACCCAGGGCGAATGTTCGAAGACGTTGGCGAGAGCCGCGACAAAATCTTCTCGGCTGGCGTTGTTGAGATCGGGCAATGTCGTCATGGGTCGTCCGATTGTCCATTCGATGGATGACACTTCGACCTGGAGTGCGTTGGGCTGTCGTCGAAGGTGATACGCGCCGCTGTAGCGTGCCGGTCCTCCTGCTACCGCCGATCGTAGGACAAACCGAACAATCCGGTCCGCTGCGTTTCCGGCTCGGGCGGCGGCGCGGCTTGCTTGGCCTCGGCCGCCGGCGCGGCGGCCGGTGGCGGCGGCACATCCTCGCATTTCATCGAATAGACCAGCTCGCCTTTCGCAGTCCGGCCGATCGGGGCGCAAATGTCTGCTGGTACGGCCGCAGCTTTCGGAACGGCTTTGGGCGCCGGCCGCGTCTCGGCCGCCGCCGGCGAAGCGGCCAACAGCATGACTAACAAGATTTTCGTCTTCATCGGCTGTGTGTTCTCGGATGGTGCGTGCGATTGGAGTCTGCCAACGATAGACCCTGCCAAAAGTTTAGTCGCGCCCAATTATTTTGCGCACCACTTCGTGATCGCCGCCGGGCTAAGCAACGCTGTTGCAAGCACTATTTGCGGAAAACCAGGCCGAGCGATTCCTCCGGCCGGGAGCCCAAGGGAGAACCCAATGAAGAAAAACACTCGCGTTGTTTTCGCCGTTACAGCCGGTCTGCTGCTCGGATCGACCTTGCAAAGCGCCATGGCCTCGGAGCGCCATCGCAAGCCACAGGTTGCACCGGTTCAGCAATCGCAGTCCCGTCCGACCGACGCCTATGCGGCCTGGCAGCAGCCCAGGGTAAACAGCCCCGTTTCCTCTTATTACGCCGGCGGCTATTCGGCTCCGGCCGGACACTAGGCTCATTCCAGACTCTGGCGCGCCAAGACAACTTCGGCCTGATGCCTGCCCGTCCGGCCGAAGTCGCGTCCGCAACGGTTCGCTGCGCGAGCCGATCATCACCATCGCTTCACCGTCAAACATGGCTACTCTGCTTCGAGGTGGTACCACCGGAGCTTCTCACGTGTGATGCAGCGAATGGCGCGATCGGCGAGCCATTTTTTTGCAGTGCCGTACTGGACGACATGAACCGAGAAGCCGCCGCTGGGGTCTCCGAGCACCCCGACCTCCTCGACGGCTTCGCACCCAGGCCAGAGCCGGATCTCCCGAAGGCACTCCTGCACGAGCGCGGTCCGAACAACACCCGCCGTGTATCTCACAGAACCACTCCAAGTCCCGGGCGCATCGATCGGTCTATGCTCTGAGCGTCGCAGGCAGCGCGCGGCCGATCTTGTCGATGAATTGCCAGACCTGCTTCCGTCGAAGCAACGCAGGCTCTCCAGGCCTCGACGGCGGAAGTTCGCCTCGGTTCAAGCGACCCTCTCCCTCGGCTGCTCCTTTTCGTTGTGCTCACTCAGCAGCTCGAGCAGGCGCTTTCGCATGATCATTCCGGGCCGATCGGAAGGCATGTGCATTTCGAGCTTCCGGCTCATGTCGACGATCGCGTCAGGGTCGGTCGATTCGAGCATCTCGCGATCTTCTGCGATGATGGCGGCGTCCCAATCGATCAGTTCCTGGGTGGAGCAATCGGCTTCGGTATCGTTGCGGAACAGCAGCTGCACGACCTGGATCTGGCCATCGGAGATCGGCGTCGCGCAATTGAAGATGATGTGACGAATGCCGGACGGATACTCCATGTCGAGGCGGCGGCAGAACGGCATGAACCATTTGTTGCGCTGATGACGCTTCGTGGTTGGATCGGTTGTTCCGCTGATCCGGAAAGCGTTCGGCGGATTGCGGATGGTGATGATCGTCTCGGCGTCGAAGCCATCCTCGGTTTCGGTGATCTCGTACTTCTCGGGCTTTGGCTGATTGATGTCGCCGAACGTCCCCTTGTGCACAAATGCGAAATGGGCATTGTCGAACGAGTTTTCCATCAGGCGGAGCGCCGCCGTGTCCCACTTTTGATAAAACTGATGGATGCGGCGGTAGCCCGCCTCGTTCTCTTCGGCAATGTCGGGAATGCCGCGCAGCGGCTCATCCAGAGCGACCCAGACATAACCATACCGTGCGCTGGCCCGGAACGAGCGCGCCCTGGCGTCGGGAATCGGCTGCTCGAAGGGAAACTGCGGGACCATGACCAGCTTGCCGCCGCGGTCGTACTCCCAACCGTGATAGCCACAGACGATATTCCCGTTGTTGCACCAGCCTTTCGACAGCTTGGCGGTGCGATGGCAGCAGCGATCCTCGAGCGCGGCCGGCTCGCCATTGGCATCCAGGAACAGCACGATCGGCTCCCCGAGCAGGGTGAAGGGCTGCGGGCCCTCCCTGAGATGGTCGACGGGCATCGTTGCGTACCAGAAGCGGCGCAACACGGGTTGCTTGGTAGCGAGCATCATTTCCTCCGCGGTTCAGGCAGCCAGACGCGAGACAACGCGGGCCGCATCGAATTTCAGCTTCTGCATGTCGAGGCCGGGAATCGCGCCGTCCTCGACGACCGGGCGACCACCGACCAGCAAATGGCGAACGTGCGCCGAACCTGCGCACGTCACCGGCGCGATCATGGGATCGTGCATGCCGAAGTGGCGTGGCTGGTCCAGGCTGAAGATGGCGATATCGGCCTGCTGGCCCGGCGCCAGCGTACCGATCCGCGGCAGGCCCAGCACGCGCGCACCTCCCGCCGTGGCCCAATGCACCACGTCTTCCGCGGTCACCGCGTCGGCTCCCTTCACGGCGCGATGTGTGTGCCAGCAACTATGCATCTCGCTGATCATGTCGGCCGCCTCGTTGGAGGCTGCACCATCCACGCCGAGCGACACCGCGCCGCCCAGCCGGGCCATCGCGTCCGCCGGCGCGACACCGGAGCCGAGGCGGCAATTGGATTGCGGACAATGCGCCATGCCGGTGCCGGAGCGGGCCAGGATCGCCACCTCCTCCGGATCGAGATGTACGAGGTGCGCGAACCAGACGTCCTCGCCGAGCCAGTCGTGCTCCGCGAGCCAGTGGACCGGCCGTTTGCCATGAACCGACAAACAGAAGTCGACATAATCCGACGTCTCCGAAAGATGGCTGTGCAGCCGCAGCTTCATTCGCCGCGCGGCGGCGATCACCTCGCGCAACTCGCCCGGATCCAGCGACCAGGTGGGCGTGGTCGGCGCCAGCGCGACCTGGGTCAGGCTGTCCGGCGACGGATCGTGGAAGCGCTGCGCACAGGCCTCGACCGATTGCAGCATCCGGTCCAGCGTTTCGACCGGCATCGGCACGAACTGGTCGGTGTCGAAATGGCGGCTGACGGTGGCGCCCCCGCGGCAGAACACGAGGCGGACGCCGAGGCTGCGGGCAACATCGAAAATCACCTGCGCCGGATCGAAGCGAAACGTGTCGCTAAACAGATAGTGGTGATCGGCGACCGTGGTGGTGCCCGACAGAAGCAGTTCGGCGAGCGCAATCCGCGCGGCAACCGCCAACGCCTCCTCGTCGATGGCCGACCAGAAGCGGTAGGGCACCGAACGCAGCCAGCCTGCGAGCGGAAGATTGATGCCTTCGCGGACACCTTTCAGCACGCTCTGGAACATGTGGTGATGGGTCGATACGAGACCCGGATAGATCACGCAGTCCTTTGCGTCGAGCGTGCGCTCGCCTGGCTCCGGCTGCAGCATGCCGATTGCGACGATCACACCATTGCGAATCCGGATCGCACCCGTCGTTCGCATCGCATCGCCCGACAGGCCCGTGAAGATCCCGGCGGCATTCTCGATCAGCATTGATGTCATGTCTCGGCCCGGATCTCGCTTTCATGCCAGTTTGACAACGCAAACCGCGAAAGCGCCGCCATGACGCTGAACAGCACGACGCCGGTCAACGTGATCAGGAACAGCGCCGCGAACATGCGGGGAATATCGAGCGTGAAACCGGCATCGAGGATCTCATAGGCGAGGCCCGACGACCGCCCTCCCGTGCCCGCCACGAACTCCGCGACCACTGCGCCGATCAGCGCGAGGCCGCTCGAGATGCGCAGCCCGCCGAAAAAGTACGGCAACGCGCCGGGGATGCGAAGCTTGATCAAGGTCTTCAAGCGGCTCGCCCGGTTCATCCGAAAGTAATTGGCAAGGCCTGGATCGACACTGCGCAGACCCAACGTGGTGTTCGAGATGATCGGGAATAGCGCGACCAGGGTTGCGCAGATCGTCAGCGACAGCTGGGTGTTCTTCACGAGGATGATGATCAGCGGCGCAATCGCGACCACCGGCGTCACCTGCAGCAGCACCGCATAGGGAAACAGGCTGACCTCGATCGCCCGGCTCTGCACAAACATGAATGCGATCAGGGTGCCGAGCACGGTCGCCGCGATGAAGGCCTGCAGCGTCACCCGCAAGGTCACCAGCAGGGCACGCAGCAGCGACGGCCCGTGCTGCACAAGACTTATGAAGATATCACTCGGCTTGGGAAACAGGTACACGGGAACGGAGGCCAGGCGGAAACTGGCCTCCCACAGGGTGAACAGCACGATCCCGACGGCGACCGGAGCCGCGACCCGGACGAAGGCGTCCGATTGCAGGAGCGGCTTCATGCTTCGCCCCCGCCCGACCGCGGCAGCGAAGCTTCAGCGAGCCAGGTCGAGAGCTCCCGGCAATAGGCGGCGAACTTCGGGCTGTCGCGAAACCCGACTTCGCGCGGCTGCGGCTCGTCGATCGTCATGGTGCGGAAGATGCGGCCGGGACCGGCAGCCATGACGATGATCCGGGTCGAGAGGAACACAGCCTCATAGATCGAATGGGTGACGAACACCGTCGTAAGCTTGCGTTCCCACCACAGCCGAACGAGATCGTCGTCCAATCTGTTGCGCGTGAACTCGTCGAGCGCGCCGAACGGCTCGTCCATCAGGAGGAGGTTGGGCTGCGTCACCAGCGCCCTGGCGATCGATACCCGCATCCTCATGCCGCCCGACAGCTGCCGCGGGTAGTGTTGACTGAACGCCGATAAGCCGACACGCGCGATCGCATCCTCGACCAGCGGGGCCGCCTTCACCCTGGGCATGTCGGCAAGCTCCAGAGGCAGTCGGACATTGGCCTCGACACGCGCCCAGGGCATCAGCGTCGGCTCCTGGAACACGAAGGCGAGCCGCCTCCCCTGCTGCCCGACCTGGCGATGGTCGCCGCGCCACCACAACAGCCGACCGTCGGTTGGCTCGATCAAATTGGCGATCAGCTTGAGCAACGTACTCTTGCCGCAGCCGGAGGGGCCGATCAGCGTCAGAAATTCGCCGTCCGCGATCGTGAGATCGATCGGTGCAAGGCCCCGCGTGCCGTTCGGAAACAGCTTCTCCGCCGAGAGCACCTCGACGACGGGCGGGCGGCCTTCGGAGGTCGTCATCGGCTCGGTGTCGTCGTCGAACGTGTAGGGCGGCGGCAGAACGTTCATGGACGCTCCTATTTCACGCCAATCCTGAGATCCTTGACGAAACGGTCGTCAAACGACTTTTGCCACGCGGTCTTGGGATCGAGCAGTTCGCCGGCCACCAGGAAGTCGTAGACTTGCTTGTACCGCTCGGCGGTGATGATGCCGATGCCAAGCTTCGCTGCGTCGCCGCCGTCGACCGCTTTGCTCTCCTTGAGCTTCTCGATCGCAAATGCGATCTGCCCGTCGGTCATCTTGGGATTGTCGGCCTTGATCAGGCCGTTCGCCGGAGCAGGATTCTGCAGATAGTCGCGCCAACCTTCGAGCGACGCCTTGACGAAGCGAGCCACCACATCCGGCTTCTCGGCGACCATTTTCTCAGTCGTCACGATTGTCGAGCCATAGGGTGGATACCCGCCGTCAGCCAGCAGGAAGAACTTCACCTTCTCCTTTTGCTCCTGCGCCTGATATGGCTCGGATGACGGGTAGGCCTGCTGTGCCATGGTCTTGTCAGCGAAGAACGGCTGCAGGTTGAACGTGTAGGGCCGGATCTGGTCGTCGCTGTAACCGTACTTGGCCTTGAGCCACGGCCAGAACGTCACCCGCGAGGATCCCGCGATCAAGACCGGCCTGCCCTTCAGCGCGGCCAGGTCCGGCACGTCATCATGGGTCATGATCCCCTGCAGGTCGAACTGGAACGACGATGCGACAGTCACGAGCGGCAGGTTCTGCTCGCGTCCTTTCATCACCTGGATGTCGTAACCCATGATGAAGTCCGCATCGCCTGCGAGCAGGAGCTGCGTGCCGTTGACCTGGGGACCACCCATCTTGATGGTCACGTCGAGACCGGCCTTGTCATAGAGACCTGTCGCCTTGGCCTGGTAGAATCCGCCATGCTCGGCCTGCGCGAACCAGCTGGTGAGGAAGGTGACCTTGTCGGCGGCCAGGGCGGGTGCGAACGACATCGCAAACATGGCGGCCCCCACCAGGGCGGAGGCAATCGTTCGGGAGGCAATCGTCATGGCCATCGTGGCTACCTTTGATCGTCCGGTGAATGCCGGCTGCGGATGACGTCAATACTGTCTGGACGGGAATGTGCTCGCGCACGGACCGCATCCTCGATGAACTCAGGATGCACGCGACGACTGTCGCCCGAAAGCATTTTGATTCGAGCGATCCGTTGCCTTTCCGGCAACGCCGATTTTTTGAGCAAGCGGCACCAAATGGCGGCGCCGATCAGCCAAATTTCGGCATGCCGGGCATCGGCGTCTTGGCCTAAGCTCGCAGCAGCAATGACAACTTTTGAGCCTGTGGCGATGAGCTTGCGCGCGCTTTCCCCTCCTGCAATTCGTCCCCCGTTCGCACGATACAGCCACGGCATCGTCGTGCCGGCCGGACACCGCCTGGTGTTCACGTCCGGGCAGCTCGGCATCGCTGGCGACGAGACAATCCCTGCGGACAGCGAGGCGCAGTCCGATCTCTGTTTTGCGAACATCGCAGCGATCCTCGCCGAAGATCGGATGACACTGGCGGACATCGTCCGGCTCAACGCCTATGTGACGGCCCGCGAGCACATGCAGGGCTACATGCGGTCGCGTGACCGGCAATTTCCCGGGACGCCGCCGTCCTCGACCCTGATGATCGTGTCCGGCTTCAGCCGGCCGGAATTCCTGGTCGAGATCGAAGCGGTCGCGGCCGCGCCGGACCCGAGCTAGAGAGCTTCCGCGCGGAGTGCATCTCGTTTCGCGGAGAAAGCGCGTCTTCGGACGGAACAGGCTCTAGAACCGGCGCATTTCGTGCCTGACCTTGGCCAGAAAGTGCGCGCGCTTGGCCGGCGTGGCAACGTTCATGTGATAGAGCGCGTGATAGCGCGTCGTCGCCTTTGCCCCGGTGAACCACGGCAGATATCGCTTGATGAGCTTGCGCGGCGGATCGGCCATCGCAATCGCCTGCCAGCGCGGGCGGCCGTAGGTCGCAATGCCGGAGATGCGGCGAATGTGATGCAGCATCGGCCGCGCCCGCGCGGGATCGGACAGATCGAGCGCGATGCCGGGACCAAACATGCGATCGAACCAGCCCTTGAGCATGGCCGGTGGCCCGAACGACCAGGTCGGAAACTGTACGACGATCGCGTCGGCCGCCATCAGGCGATCGGCGTAGGCCTGATTGTTGTGCCGGTTGCGCACGGGATCATGGTAGTCGCGCCGACGTTCGGCCGTCAGGATCGGATCAAAGCCCTCCGCATAGAGATCGAGCAGATCAACGGCGTGGCCGGCTTCGGCAAGCCCGGCCAGCGCTTCCCCACGGATCGCGGCGTGGAAGCTGTCGGCAAGCGGATGGCAGTAGACATAGAGGACGCGCATGTCACGGCCCGGCAGCAACGAAACTCCGCATCTTGCCGGGATTAAGCAGATTGTGCGGATCGACCTCGCGCTTGAACCCCAGTTGATTGGCGTCAGCGCGCTTGTAGCGGCTGCCATCCTCGACCGTGTAGACGTGCGGATTGGCGATGAAAACACCGCGCTCCTCATGCATCCGGATGATCTCGTTCAGCCGTTCAGCGCCGCGGTAGCGCACGACCGGCAAGCCGCTGCAGGTGACCCGGCCGCCAAAGCGGATGAACTCGAGATGTTGCAGCACCTCATCGGGAAACAGCGCCCTCATCTCGGCAACTTTCTCCATCAGGGCATCATGCGGATAGAGACATTGCAGATAGGTGACGGTGCGATCGGACTTCAGGACCTGCAGCGTGGTGTGATTCCAGGTGTATTCGTAGAGCGGCACCCGGCCCGGGCTGTCATCGGTCGGGGTCTCCAGCGTGATGGTCCCGCGACGACCGAGCAACGATTTAAAGCTTTCGAGCGACGGCTCGGCGATCATCGCGATCAGGATGCTCTGACCCTCGGCCACGCATGGTCTCAACGCACCGAAGTAGGAGGGAAGCGGCCAGCTGACCGGCGACAGCACCTTCTTCGTGATGCCATCGGCAAGAGCTGCCTCGTAGCCGACCGCCACCGCATCCAGGAAGTCACCGAAGCAGACGACGACGTCGATCCAGCGCCAGGCCGGAGCCAGCGGCATTTCCAGTGCTGTGATGATCCCGGTGGTGCCATAGGCGCGGTTGATCTTTTGTGCCGCCTCGCCGCGCAATTCGATGATCCGGGGCGTTTCCTCGACGGTGACGACCCGGGCCGCCTGGATATTGCCCGGTTCGCGCAATCCGCCATACGTCACGGATCCGATGCCGCCGGAGCCGCCGGCAACGAAGCCACCGATCGTCGCCGTGCGCTTGGTGGACGGATGCATGCGCAGTTCCCAGCCCGTCGGCTGCAGGTCGGCGTCGATGGCATTGAGCTTGGCGCCCGCGCCAACTCGTATCGCTCCGGGCGCCGTCCATTCAATGGCTGACAACGCCATGATATCCAGCAGCACCCCGCCCTGGAGCGGCACGGCCTGACCATAGTTTCCCGTACCGCCGGCGCGGACTGTCAGCGGCACGCGATGGCGCGCGCAGGCCGCGGCGAGCCGAAGGACGTCGCGTTCGTCCCGCGGGACGACGATCAGGTCCGCTGATTTATCATTCAGCAGATCATTCAGGATGGGGCTGTACCAGAAGAAGTCACGCGAACGGCGCCGCACCACCTTGTGGTCGCTGATCACCGTCATGTCGCCGAGATCGGCGACCAGCCTGTCCAGTGCGCCGGCTGAAACTTCGCTCACGATGTCTCGCCCCGGCTGCATTGCACCTGGCTGAGCTCGGACAGGACCTCGTCCGACCTGACGACAAAGCCAAAGCACTGGCGAACGTTGTAGAGCGTGGCGGCAAGGCAATAATCCGGCGACGTCGTGGCCGTGCAATCCTGCAGCAGCAGGCAATCGTAGCCGCGGAAATTGGCGTCCTGCAGCGTGCACAACACACACTGGTCGGCGTTGACGCCGGCAAACATCAGCGTCGTGACGCCGAGATTGCGCAGAATGCTGTCGAGCTCGGTATCCTGGAAACCCGACATCCGGTATTTTGCGACCTCGATATCGGAGGAGCTGACGGCGAGCTCCTCGACGACGGCCGCAGACCAGCTGCCACGCTCCAGCACTCTCGCCCCGGAGCGCGGCAGCGCGTCGCCGAGCCCGACGCCGGCGCCGCTCGGCTTGTAGACATGCAGCAGTGCCGGGCTGAGATTGAGCCGGTCGGGCCGGTTACCCCAGTTGACCCAGATCACCGGCAGCCGGCAATCGCGCAGCACCGGCAGCAGACGCCGTAACGGTTCGATCGGTGCACGCGCCGGCGCAATGTCGACCCCGATATGGGCCAGCCATCCGTCCGGATGGCAGAAATCATTCTGCATATCGACGATGATGATGGCGCTGCGCGCAAGGTCGATCGAAATCACCTTGCCGTCGGTCCGGAGCGTAACCGGGCGCGGCGCGGCCGGCTGTCGTACCAAATCGGCGCGGCTGTCCGACACCAGCCAGCGGTTGCGCTCGCTCGAGCCCAACGGCGTCAGCGGTTCGGCGGCCGGGTCATGGCGGGGAGCGACGTTCATGCCTGGTGCCCCTGCAGCACGCGAAGATCCTCCGCATCGAGCTCGACCGGCTCGCCGCCACGGATCAGCTCCGCAAATCCTTCGTTCGGCGTCATCACCGTGAGCGTGTAGAGCTTGCCGGCCCCGGTATTCTCGATCACGTGCTCGGAGCCTGGATGCAGCAGCAGCGAATCGCCCTTCCGGATCGGCACCGTCCTGCCGTCGCAGCTGGCAAGTCCTTCGCCGTGCAGGACGTGGAAGAACTCATGCGCGATGGCGTGCTCGTTCGGCGGCGTGGCCCCGCCGGGCCGGAAAATCTCGATGACGAAGATGTTGTCTATTCGATCGGTCGTATGATCGAACAAGATTGCGAAATAGTTCGTGTCGTTCGGCGAGATGCGAAAGGCCTTGGCCTTGGCAAGTTGCGCGATACCGAATGCCATGCGTCGGCTCCTGTCGTGGTCAGATCGGCCGGGGCCGATCAAACGCGGTGCGGGTCGCAACCGCCGCCAGCGGATATCGGACGATCTCGTCGACGAGCGCGACCAGGCGCGCGGCCGCGCGCTCGACCACCATCCTGCCGAGCTCGGCGGTAGCCTTGGTGGCGTCGCCGCAGGCACCCTTGGGGTGGAGATCCTGGGTCTGCCAGCCGAATTTGACGGCGCCTTCGAGCCCCAGCATCTCGAAATCGCGCGCGATCCGTGTCGTCGCGGGCTCGAAGTTTTCGGCCCGGCCCATCACCACGGAATCCGGCGCCAGATGCAACATCACGCTGGTCTCGATCTGGCCGCCGTGAATCCCGTGACGGATCTCGTCCGCGTCGAACAGATCGGTCATGTCAATCAGTTGCGGCCACATCGCCGTCGCCGCAAACATGCCGAGGCGGACGCGAAGGTCGCGGCAAACGATCTCGAGCAGCTGCGGCTGACCGCCATGCGAGTTCAGGAACAGGATCTTGCGGATCCCGGCGCGGTACACCGACTCTCCGATCTCGGACCACACTTTCCCAAGCGTTTCATACGAGAGCGTCAGCGTGCCCGGAAACGCAAGGTGCTCGTCGGACTTGCCGTACGGCAACGGCGGAAGCACAAGCGCGGGACAATCAGGGCGCATCAACTCGACCGCGCGGGTCACGATCCCCCATCCGATCGCCGCATCGACCTTGACCGGCAGATGCGGTCCATGCTGCTCGACGGCGCCGACCGGAAGGATCGCCACCGCTCGTTCGCCATCGAGTTCGGCAAAGTCACGTGTCGAGAGATCCCACCACCAGCGAGATTTGACTGCCATTGCAAGACCCAAGCCGTTGGCCGGCCGCGCACATGCGTCGGCCACCGACGGAGGATTTTGCACGCGCATCCATCACTTCAAAGCGCTTAGATTCGGCAACCCTGTTGCCTTTTGGGCAACGCCACGCCAAGCTCCGCGCATCATCTTTCGGATCGGTAACCATGCTGCACAGCCGCCTCCTGAGCTACATCGACGAGGTCGCGCGGACCGGGTCGATCCGCAAGGCGGCAAACCACCTCAACGTCGCAGCCTCCGCCATCAGCCGCCAGATCCTCGCCCTCGAAACGCAACTGGGCACCCCGATCTTCCAGCGTCTGCCGAAGAAGCTGATCCTGACCGCCGCGGGCGAAGTCCTGATCGGGCACATCCGGCAGACGCTGAAGGAGTTGACGCGGGCTCAGGCAAAGATCGAGGAACTCAAGGGACTGCGCCGCGGCGAGATTACGGTCGCGATGATGAGCGGGCTCGCCTCCAACCTCGTACCGGGCACGGTGAAGGAATTCCGCCTCGCCAACCCCCGCGTCAAGCTGAACCTGACGCTCTTCAATACCGGAGCAGAGATCCAATCGGCGGTCGCAAACGGAGAGGCCGATCTCGGGATCGGCTTCGATTTCGCAAAAGATGCGAACCTGAAGTTGCTCGCGCGCGCGGTCGCCAAGCTTGGCGGGGTGATGGCCCCGGACCATCCATTGGCGAAACGCGCCAGTATTCGTCTCAACGACTGTGTCGACTTTCCGATTATCATTGCCGACACCAGCAGCGCGATACGGCCCTACCTCGACGCCGTTTTCACCAGAGCCGCACTGGATCTCCGGCCGATCATCGAGACAAATTCCATCGAGATCATGAGGCACGCCGCAATCCTGGACAACGGCATCACGTTCCTCACTCCGTTCGACATCGAGTTCGAACGCCGGGCGGGCCGGCTCGCTTACGTTCCGGTCCGCGAACTCACCAACGATGCCCAGGCGCTGATGCTGATCGGCCACGAGCGTGGCACCAGCGCCATTGCGAGTGTTCTCGCCGAGATGCTCAAGGCCATGATGCAGGATACGATCTTGTAGACCGACCACGGCGTTTTCGAACGAAGCGGACACCGGTTCGCGTGAGGAAAACGCGTCAATCCGACAAGCTGGAGCTTCGGCGCAAACTGATGCGCGACCGCATCGCGAACCCAACTCCCGATGCCTGGCCGTTATCGCGACCCCACCCCCGACGTGCTTGCATAAATGGCCGCACGATTGAATATTCGCTGCACTGTTTGCAATGATCAGGACCATGCCGATGAGCGCCAAGCTGGAGCCGCGCCGACTGCACTATTTCATGGAGGTGCTCAATAGCGGCTCCGTGCGCGGCGCCGCCGGTGCGCTCGGCATGGACGCCTCGGCGGTCAGCCGGGCACTCGGCCTGCTCGAGAAGGAGTATGGCGCGCGCCTGCTCGAGCGGCGGGGCCGCGGGGTAGCGCCGACCGACGCCGGCCAACTGCTGGCCGCCTACCTGCACCGCCAGCAGGGCGAACGACAGGCGCTGCTCGCGCAGATGGACAGCATCCGCAAGGTCGAGTCGGGTCATATCGATCTCGTGACGGGCGAAGGTTATGTCGACTGGCTGGCCAGGAGCTGCCTGTGCCGCTTCATGCAAAGCCATCCGAAGATCACGATCAGCCTCGACATCGGGAGCACCGACGAGATCGTCCAGCAGATCGTCGGAGAACGCGCGCATATCGGTGTCCTGTTCAATCCGCCTCGCGACGATCGACTGCGCTCGCATCATTCGCAGCCGCATCCGATCAGGGCCGTGGTGCCGCGCGGGCATCCGCTGACCCAGCTCGGTCGGCCGCTCAAGCTCGCCGACCTCGCACCCTACCCGGGCGCCGCAATGCATCCGAATTACGGCCTGCGCCAGCATGTCCAGGCCGCCGAGATCAGCGAAGGCGTCCGCCTCAATTTCGCGTTTACGACCGCCTCGTTCGACGCGCTCGCCCATTACGTGACCGCCGGACTTGGCTATGCGCTGGCATCGCGCCTTGCGATGCCGGAGGCCGACGCCGCCAAGGTGGTGGCGCTGCCGATGAAGAACGCGCTGCTGCATCGTGGCCGCACCCACGTGGTCTCGCGTCAGGGACGCACGTTGCCGCCCGCTGCGATGCAGCTGCTGCGGATGATGGTCGGCGAGATGCGATCATCGGGAAGCAGTGCGCGGTAGACTGTGGCAGGCCGCGCCTTTGCGATCTCAATCGCGACGCGTCGTTGCCGGAAACCAGATCGCGACCTGCGGAGGCGGTCGAAACGGCTTCCAGCTTCCCGTCGGCTGGGCGAGGCGATCGGCAATCACCCACAGCGCCGGCGCGTGAAAGCCAAGCCCGATATGCGTCGTGTTCACTTCGACGTTTTCGCGCTCCCCACCCTCCTGCTCCAGGCAGGCGCGCCACGCCACCACGCCATCGGTGCGGGTATAGATCGATGTTGTCGGCACGGGAATCGGTTGCGCGAGGCGACTGATCCGCTCGGCGGTCGGCGGCTCATATTTCTGGCCGGTCAGAAGCCGCCAGATCGCGCGGACATTGCTCGCACCCGGAGCCGCGAACGGACTGCCGAGCGTGATGACCATCCGCACCGCCGCGGGGATCTGCCGCGCAACCTCGCGCGCGATGATGCCGCCGCGGCTCCAGCCGACCAGACTGACCTTCGAGCCGCCCTGCTTTTCGAGTTCGATGACCCGAGCCACCACGGCGGAAAGGTCCGCGTCCGGCGCGCGCACATTGCGGCCGCGGCCCCATCCATGAACCTGATAACCGAGGAATTCGAGGAACGAGCGTATCGCCAACGTCGACCGGTCATCGGCGCCTAGCCCGGGCAGAACCATGACCGGATGCCGCTGCCCCCGCGGCGCGGTCGCCAGAAGCGGCGCCGCCACGGCAAGAAGCGCCGGGATGTCGAGAAAGCCGCGCCCTTCCGCGGCAAGCAGCGTGAGCGAGGGTGGTTCGACGGTCTGCTCGTCACGTCCCATGAGTAACGTCCCTTGTTGATGGTCGAGAACAGCCCCGCAACCGTGCATCGCCCGGCGAGCACGAGACGTCAGTTCGGCGGGGCGGTCTTTCCGAACACCCCGCCGATGGCCCGCAACAGCCAACTCGGCTGATACTTGATCCATTGGACCGCCAGCTCGTTGGCAAGTCCTGCGACATGCACCGGCTTTCCCGCCATGCAGGCGCGGTAGCCCTCCTGCGCGACGGTCTTCGCATCCATGATCATCATGCTCGGCATGTTGCCGAGATTGGTGCCGTGGACCATCCCGGTGTCGGTCACGCCGGGACATAACGTCGTCAGCGTGATCTTGCTGCCGCTCAATTCCTGGGACAATGCCTCGCCGAACGACAGCACATAGGCCTTTGACGCGGCATAGACCGCAAGGTTCGGCACCGGCATGAACGCCGCGACCGACGCAACGTTCAAGATCCGTCCACTGTTGCGCTCGAGCATCGGCGTGAGGAAGAGACGAGTCAATGCCGTCATGGCGACGACGTTGACCTGCAGCAGCCGCAACTGGTCATCGAGGCCGATTGCGCTGACGCGTCCTTCAAGCAAAAGGCCGGCATTGTTCACCAGCAGGTCGACCCGCACGCCGGCGTCCCTTAGCGAATCGAACACCGCCTGCGGCGCCGCCGGCTCGCTCAGATCGGCGGCAACGATGGTCACCTTGGTGCCATGATCGGCCTTGAGCTCGCGGGCGAGCTCCTGCAGCTTATCGCGGCTGCGAGCCAGCAGCACGAGGCTGAAGCGATTGGCCGCGAGCACGCGCGCGAGCTCGAGCCCAATGCCGCCCGATGCGCCGGTCACCAGCGCGCATTGACCTTCATTTGCGCTCACCGACATGAGGCGCCTCCCTTCGCTGCCAGAACGGTTCTGCGCAATCCACGAACGGCGCGCGCAACAAGCCGCCGCCGCGCCAGCCGGCGTTCGTCGCGCCGCGCCAGCTCGGCAGGCGTGCCGGCGCACTTCCGGTCGGCAGCATATGTGCGGGAGAACCGTTCGATCGCCCGCAGCAACGCCTGGGCCTGCTCGAATTGATCGGCCGTTTCGTTCACCTCGCCAAGCGACTTGCGCAACGGTTCCAGCACCTCGATCCGGTCGACATGGCCCGACAGTCGGGCTTGCAGATCGCGGTCTTGCGTCGACGGCATCACGTCACCGAACGATCTTGGCCGATCGCCCTGACGACGTCGAGGGCGACGGCCTCGACCGGCTGCAGTCCGTCGACGGTTCTGAGGATGTTCCGCGATCGATAGTAGTCGACCAACGGCGCGGTCTGCTCGTTGTAGGCGTCGATCCGCAGCTTGAGCGTTTCGTGGTTGTCGTCGGCGCGCACCGCGCCGCCCTGCTCTCGCGCTTCACGGGCCCGCGCCTCGATCCGGTCCAGCAACGCCGTCTCGTCGGCCTTCAGCTCGACGACGTGGTCGATCGCAAGATCTTCGGTATCGAGCAGATCGTCGAATCTGACCGCCTGTGCCATCGTCCGCGGGAAGCCGTCGAGCACAAAGCCACGCGTGGCATCCGCTTGCGAGATGCGTTCGATCACCGCGGCGATCACGAGCTGATCCGGAACCAGCCCACCACTCACCATGATATCCTTGACCTTCCGTCCGATGCCGGTGTCCGCGTCGACCGCAGCACGCAGCATGTCGCCTGTCGAAAGGTGCGGTATGTCGTACTCCTCGACCAGGCGCCTCGCCTGCGTTCCCTTGCCCGCACCGGGCGGCCCCAGCAGAACGATCCTCATCGCATGTGTCCCGATATTCGCTTGATCACCGGCAGCTTTCCGACGGGGCGTCGAGCAACCCGGCTCCGCGCGAGCCGGGCCGCTCGAATTGTCCTCACGCCATCGCCAGCCGCGCACTGGGGGCAGGCCGCATCGACAGCAGCAACAGCAATCCCGACAGCACGTAGAGCGCCATCACGAAGTACATGCTGTAGATGTTGTCGCCGGTGCCTCGCACGATCAGTCCGTTGATCGAAGGGCTGATCGCCGGACCGAGGTTGCCGAGACTGCTGATCAGCGCAAGCCCTCCGGCGGCGGCACCGGTGGACAGATATTCGCTGGTCAGCGCGAAGAACAGCGGCGTCGCCGACGCAATTCCGATCACTGCAAAGGACAACGCAAGGATTGATCCGACGAGGTTGCCTTGCAGCATCGTGGTAATGAACAGGCCGAACGCGGCGATCGCGACGCAGGCGGCATAGTGCCAGCGACGCTCGTGCCACTTGTCGGAGTGTCGGCCGATCAGGATCATGCCAATGACGCCGGCTGCATTCGGGATCGCAGCATAAACGCCGACAAGGAACAGATCCTTGACACCCCAGCTCTGGATCAGGGTCGGCATCCAGAACACCATCGTATAGGTCGCGCCGAGCAGGAGCAGATAGACGAACGACAGCACATAGACCTTGGGGTCCTTCAGCATCTGCCCGAACGTTCCCGAGGGTTCGCTCGCGATGTCTTTCTCGTCGTGCTGGAAGGTATCCTCGAGCAGGGCTTTCTCGTCCTTCGAGAGCCACGCGGCCTGCGCGGGCTTGTCCTCGAGCAAGGCGTAAACCAGGATGCCAAGAATCAACGCCGGTAGGCCCTGGACGAGGAACAGCCACTGCCAGCCATGAAGGCCGCCGGCACCGTCGAGATATTTCAAGATCGAGCCGCACAGCGGACCGGCGATCACAGACACGATCGTCGTCGCCGACATGAAGGTGGCGATCACCTGCCCGCGCCGCACCGATGGATACCAATAGGTGAAGTACAGGATCACGCCGGGAAAGAAGCCGGCCTCGAACACACCGAGCAGGAACCGGACGAGATAGAACTGGAACGGTGTCGACACGAACATCATGGCGGATGCCGCGAGCCCCCATAGCACCATGATGCGCAGCAGGGTCTTGCGCGCGCCGATCCGCTCCAGGAGCAGGTTGCTCGGCACCTCGAACAGGAAGTATCCGATGAAGAAGATGCCCGCGCCGAGACCGTAGACCGCATCGTCGAACGGCAGCGTCTGCTTCATCTGCAGCTGTGCGTAGCCGATGTTGATGCGGTCGAGATAGGCGATCATATAGGCGATCAACAAAAGCGGGATTAGGCGCCAATCGATCTTCGAGAACAGGGATTTGTGCGCCGGGCTTTCCAGTACCGACAGAGATCCCTTTGCGGCGGGTGGGTGCATCCTGGTGTCCTCCAATGTTCTTTTGATTCCGACGCCGAGCGGGAGACCGCGGTGACGTCCCCAGTTCCGGCGATGTGACGCGTTGAAGGCCCCGGCGCCTAGCTGGCCCGGCTCGCCTTGTCGTTTGCGGCGGCCGGCGGCACCTCGTCTGTCTGAATGACTGTCACCGACGCCGCGGCCGCCTTCGATTGAGCCGTAGCCGGCGTCGTCAGCTCGACGATCTCGGCCTCGACCGGCGGCAGGGCTTCGATCGCGCGTAAGGCCGCCCGGAGATGCTCGATCATCTCGTAGGACTCGTCCTGCGTGAGCACACGCCGGCATGCGGTCAGACCGAATTCGAGCAGGCCCGCATAGCTGTGCACCGTGATGTTCAGCGCGCTGCCGTGATAGGGGATCGAGACCGGGAAATAATGCACCATCCGTGCACCGGCCATGTACAGATTCTGCCCCGGTCCCGGCACATTGGAGATCAGCACGTTGCCCGCTGCCGGCATGCGGCTGGCGAGGTTGGAGCGGCCAAGCAGCGAGGCGAGCCCGGTCATCAGCCACGGCGAACCCGTGATCGGCACATCGACACCGAGCACCGGCTTGAGTTCGCGCACGACCGCCTTGGCCGCCTCGGATGACGCGTGGATCGCCTTGAAGCGGGTCGGCAGGTCATCGATATCGGTCGCCAGGTCGACGCGTACCGCGGAAACCTGGTTGTTCATCGCCTTGTCGCCTACCGCACGCAGGCTAACCGGCACCATCGCGATCAGGGCCTCCTTGGGCAGCAGGCCGCGCTCGGCGAGGAAGCGTTGCAACGCGATGCTGCACATCGCCATGACGATGGTGTTGACGGTGCCGCCGACACGCTTGCCCAGGACCTTGATGTCGGCAAGCGGCAACGACATCGTGCTGTAGGAGCGCTGATTGGTGATGGAGTCGTTGAACACCGTCTTCGGTGCCAGGCCAAGGCTCAGCGAGCGCTCCCCCTTCTGCGACCGCTGGCTGGCCACCACGCTCGCGGCCGTGCCGAGCGCCTTGGCCGCCGTCGGCAGGAGCTCCGCGAGCTTGCGATATTGTTGGGCCGCGTTGTTGGCCGCCGCCTGCAATAGCTCGGTCACGCCGAGCTGGTATTGCACGGCGGCGCGCTTGCGCCGTGGCGGCGGCACCTCGCGCATCTTGGGCGAGACATCATAGAGCACCTTGGCGAGTTCGACACCGGCCTTGCCGTCGACGCCGCTGTGATGCGCCTTGGTGTAGAACGCGACCTGGCCGTTCTCGAGGCCATCGATGACATACATCTCCCACAGCGGACGGCTGCGGTCGAGCAGCGAGGCGTGCAATCGCGCAACAAGTTGCTCGAGCTGCGCCATGGTGCCTGGCCGCCGCAAGGTGACGGTCCGCACATGATAATCGAGTTCGATATCATCGTCCTCGATCCAGACCGGTTCCGCGAGCTGGAAGGGCATCTGCGCCAGCTTGCGGTTCAGCAATGCCGAGAGATGGAGACGCTTGCCGAGCATCTCCTTGACATCCTCGTAGTAGTCGCCCTGATAGCCCTCGGGGAGATCGAAGATCATGAGGCTGCCGACATGCATCGGCGTCTCCGGCGTTTCGAGATGCAGGAACGATGCATCCATGCTGCTGAGTTGATCCATTCTTCCCTCCGATGACGTTGTGACGGCGATCGCCGTCTTGATGACCGTATGCCGATATCTCGCGCGTCACGGTCATTGCATTGCGGTCGGGCCTGACACCTCTCCGCAGCTTCACGCAGGCGCTCTCAGGCCTGCGCCCGGGCGGCGCGCTCTTCCTCGTCGTACAGCTCCTTCTTCGAAAGCTTGCCGACCGCGGTCTTCGGCAGTTCGGCGCGGATATCGAGCGCCTGCACCATTTCGTGCTTGCCGAGCTTGTCCTTGAGGAACGCCTGCAGCTCTTCGAGCTTGAACGGCTTGGCATCCGCCTTCAGCTTGATGAACGCCTTCGGCGACTGGCCGCGATACTCGTCGCGGATGCCGATGACGGCGACCTCCTCGACCGCGGGATATTTGTAGATCGCCTCTTCGAGGACACGCGGATACACATTGAACCCGCTGCACAGGAGCATGTCCTTGGTGCGGTCCACGATGAAGATGAAGCCATCCTCATCCATGTAGCCGACGTCGCCCGTGCGCAGGTAGCCGTCTGCGGTCGTCACTTCGGCAGTGGCGTCCGGCTTATTCCAGTAGCCCTTCATGACATTCGGGCCCTTGATGCAGATCTCGCCGCGCTCGCCGAGCGGGACGTATCCGCTGCCGTCGTCGACGTTGAGGAACTTGATGACGATGCCGGGCATCGGCATGCCACAGGAGCCGGCCTTGCGCATGGCGCCATGTTGCGCCGGCGTGTAGGTGCCGCTCGGCGAGGTCTCGGTCATACCCCAGCCTTCGCTCAAATTGCAGCCGGTGATCGAGGCGAATTGCTGTGCTACCTCAAGCGGCAACGGCGCGCCGCCGGATCCGCAGTATTTCAACGCGCGCAGGCTGTGCTTCGGCGTCTCTGGATGGTTGATCAGCGCGGTGAACATGGTCGGCACCCCGCAGAAGACACTGACCGACTTCGTCGAGATTTCCTCGAGCGCGGCTTTCGGATCGAAACGGACGTGCTGGATGATCTCCGCGCCCATCAAGACGCCGAACAGCACGTTCACGGAAAGCGCGTAGATGTGGAACGGTGGCAAGACAGCCAGGAAGCGCTCTTGCCCATCGACCAGCACCGGCGGCGAGCCGGCCGTCGTCGCCCGGTACTGCTGGCACGCGCTGGTCAGGTTGGCGTGGGTGAGCATCGCCCCCTTCGGCAACCCTGTCGTCCCGCCGGTGTATTGCAGCACGGCGATCGTCTCGCGCGGATCATCGATCGGATAGGCCCGGTAGGCGCCATCATTATGGGTCAGCTGGCCGAAGCTGATGTGATGATCATCCCAGGCGACTTCGCTCAGCTGCTTGGCCGCCTTCATCTCGTTGACGACGGTGTCGGGGTCGGCCGTGATCTCGCCAAGCGAGCCGACCACCAGCTTCTTCAATCTCGTCTTGCCCAGCATCGCCGCCATCTGCGGATAGAGCGAAACCATGTCGAGCGTGATCAGGATATCGGTCTTGCTGTCCTCGATCTTGTGTTCGAGCACCATGGCGGTGTCCAGCGGCGAGTAATTGACCGCCGTGCCGCCTGCCTTGAGGATGCCGAAGAACGAGATGATGTAGTGCGGCGTGTTGGGCAGATAGAGGCCGACATGAACGCCCGGCTTCACGCCGAGCAGCTGCAGGCCCTTGGCCACGCGATCGGTGAGCCGCCCGAGCTCGGCATAGCTGATCCGCTTGCCCATGAAATCGATCGCGGGACGATCCGGCCATTTGGCAACGGCATCGCCCAATATCTTCTGCACGGGTCCGGCAGCGATCTCGATGTCCCAGCGCACGCCGTCGGGATAGGATCGGATCCAGGGCATGTCGTTCATGAGATCTCTCCCTTTATGGTCTTTCGGATCAGACGGCGGTCACGCCGCCGTCGACCGCGATGGTCTGGCCGGTGATGAATGCACAGGCATCGGAGGCGAGGAGCGCGGCGACGCCCTTGAGATCTTCGGGGCCCCCTTCGCGATTCATCGGCGCCATATGCGCGGTCGCGCTCTGGTCGAGCTGCGCGGTCATCTTGGTCGGGAAATAGCCCGGCGCGATCGCGTTGACGTTGATCCCGAGCGGCGCCCATTCATTGGCGAGCGTGCGGGTCAGATTGACGACCGCGCCCTTGCTCGTGTTGTAGGCCAGTGTCGGCGTGCCTTCCGGATAGCAGCCGGTAAGGCCCTGGATCGACGCGATGTTGATCACCTTGCCGCTCCGCCGCGGCACCATGCAGCGGCGGCCGACCTCCTGGGTGGCGATGAAGATCGCGGTTACATTCAGGTTGATCACCTTGTTCCAGCCGTCGAGCGTATGCTCGATCGTGGCGGCACCCCAGGAAGTCCCGGCATTGTTGACGAGGATGTCGATCGGGCCCAGCGCGGCCACGACCTGCTCGATCATCGGCGCGATTGTCTCCAACCTGCCCATGTCGCAAACCACCGGAAGCGCCTCGATGCCAAGCCCTTTGAGGTGAGCAGCCGCGGCATCAAGCTCATCCCGCTTGCGCGCAGTGATCGCGACCTTAGCCCCGAGCTCGCCTAGCACCTCGGCGATCTGAAGACCGAGACCTCGCGATCCGCCCGTGACGAGCGCGACGCGACCCGTCAAGTCCTGCAACTTGGCCAGACTCATGGCTTTCCCCCGATGGTTGGCGCCTCACACGCGCAGCACTATTTCGGCTGCAACAGCTTCTGAAGATTCGTAAGGTTCTCCTGCATGCGCTCCTGCATGACCTTCCAGGCGTTGTTACGCGCCTGCGCCTCGAGCTGCGACAGCTCGCGGAAATCCGCGACCGCCTTCTCGACCTGCTGCCTGGCGGTCTCCGTCTGCTTCGTCATGCCTTCACCGCCCGCGAAGCCCTGCATCGCCGCCTGCCACTGCGCGAGCGTCTCCTGCAGGATCTCGTTGCGCCGGCTGACCAGCGCCTGGATGCCTTCGTAGGCCTGCCGGTTCGCCTCCACCAACGCTTCCATGTCCTTGCGCTGCCACTCGACCAACGCGGCCATATCGAACCCGGGCAGCGCGAACTTCTCGGCCATTTTCTTCAGATCCCCGAGCCACGGCATCGCGCCCGTGCCACCTGCGTCGGATTGCCTGTCATCGGTCCCCATCGACGTCCTCCTTCTGGTGTTTGGCTGGCGGCGGCGAAACGCCGACCCGTGGACTACGCGTCAGGCCGCCGGCCAACGCGGCCGAAACAGGGCGACGCTGTCATCGGCCCGATCCGGATCGGGGTACACCATGCCGCGGAGACCGCTGCGGTCGAATGGCGACCATTCTTCCTCCCCGAGCGCGAGGCGGTCCGCAATCGCATAGAGCACGGCCGGATTGTGTCCGAGCCCGCAATGACTGCCTTCGACCTCAATGTTCTGTGTCCGCTCAGCATGCTGCTCGCGGCAACCCCACCACGAGACGATGCCGTCGGTGCGTGAGTAGATCGCGGTGCTCGGTACCGGCGGCGGCGACTTCATCATGTCCCTGTCGGGCCAGTCGTCGACCTGGCGCTCGCTCAGGATCTCGTAGAGACGCCAGGCATTGCTTGCCTTCGGCTCGTTGGCGAACGGGCTGCCGAGCGTGATCACCTGGCGGACCAGATCGGGTGCGCGCCGTGCAATCTCGCGGGCAAAGACGCCGCCGAGGCTCCAGCCGATCAGGCTGACCTTGCGCTTGTATCGCTCGGCGAGCTCGGCCAGCCTTGCGTCCATGGCAGCCTCGACGCCGGGACGCGGTCCGCGATTGGGTCCAAGCTTCCAGCCATGTACCGCGTAGCCTTGCGCCTTCAGGTAGGCGCGCAACGGTCGCGTCGAGATATCGCTGGCGGAGAGCCCCGGCAATACGAGGACCGGATGTCCGTCGCCGCGCGGCGCGCGGCGAAGCAGCGGGTAGCTTGCGAAGAACGCCTGCAGCTCCCAGATCCCACGCACCTCGAGCGCGAGCAGCAATTGCGACGGCGGCGCAGAGCGGTCGACGACCGTATTCATGCAGAATGTCCCCTCCCGGATCATGCAGCGTGTCCCGCACGACCCGACATTTTATGATTGCTGCCTCGCTCCGCGAGCGGCTCCGTGCGGACCCGATCGCGCAGCCGCGCATCCTCTTGGTCTCAAAACGCTATCGAGCAGGTCAGACCCGTAAAAGGTGCAATTGGCCCGTTTGACCGGTTAGTTTGGGACATCCGCCAATAAATCTTGCGCCCCTGCTGCGATGCGTGATGCCCGACGCTCGCGGAAGTCCGAAGGGCTCTTGCCGGTCCAGCGGACAAAAGCGTGGCGGAAGTTCGCCGCGTCGCTGTAGGCGAGCCGCGCGGCGATCTCGTCATTGGTCATTTGCGTGTTGCGCAGATAGCCGACGGCGAGCTGCATACGGACCTCGGAGACGATCTGCCGGTAGGTTTTCCGCTGCAGCTGTAGCCTGCGGCGGAACGTCCGCGGATGAATCATGAGCTCCGCCGCCATTGCCTCGATGCTCGGAAAGCGGCCGGGATGCTCCACGAGCCGTCGCCGGATGTCGGCGGCGAGGCCGTCGTCCCCCGCGACATGATCGAAAAGCTGATCATAGAGCCGGCCTGCCATCGCCCTGGTCATCTCGTCGGGGCAGACCGCCGGATGGTCGATCCAGGCCGCGTCGAATTCCAGCGCGTTCCTGCACTGATCGAACTCGACCGGACACTGGAAGATGCGATCGTAGGTCCCGGCGTGCGGCGGCGGCGCATAGGCGGCGCTCAGCTTCGAGAAACGGAACGAGCTGCCATAGACGTCACGGCTCAGCGTCTGATAGGTCGCAAAGGCGAATTCAAGCGCAAACCGATAGACGTCATCGGCCGGATCGCGTGAGAGCAGAGGCTCGAGCAGGCAGCTCACCGTATCGTTCTTGCGGGCAAGGTCGATGTCGGCGACCGTTCCGAGGATGCGACCATACTTGGCCGCGAAGTCGATGACTTCGGCTCGGGTCCGGCTGCTCAGCATGGCATAGCCATACATGCCGTAAGCCATGACATGCATTCGTTCTCCGGCGCGAAACGCGACCGACGGATCCCGCGACAGCCGCATCGCATTGCGAAAGACCGTCCCGACCTGCCGATAGGAGACGCGTACCGACGAATCCCTCAGGTCGGCGCTCGTCAGATCGGCCCCGCCGAGCGTGCGTGACGCGGAGATCCCGTCCTCGGCCAGGACGTCCACCACCGCAGCGATCCGTTGCGGCGAATAGAGACACTGCAGGAGATTTGGTGACGGGTGATACACGAGCTTCCTCGTCCGCCTTGCGCGCCTGTTTCCGGTCCCGCAATCCGGGAGGGTAGTAAGCCGAACCAGGCAGCGGAAGGTTCGATTGGTCGCGTTTGGGGGTGAGTTCCGGACAAGACCGGCCAAAAAGAAAGACCGCCGAGGGAGGGCGGTCCAGGTTGGGAGAACGCGATCGCGAGCGCAACCACGGCGCCGAGCTTACGCGCGCTTCGGCCGCACAAAAGGTTCGATTGAACCGATTTGCCGGTGAACTACGGACAGAGCCGGCGAAGCGCCCCTCGGATATCTCGGGGTCTAAAGACCCTCGTCGCCCCGGAACTCGGATGGATTCCTGCCGGTCCAGCGCGAAAAGGCGTGGCGGAAGTTGGCCGCGTCGCTGTAGCCGAGGCGGCTCGCGATCTCCTCATTGGTCATGCGCGTCTTGCGCAGATACTCGATCGCGAGCCGCATCCGCACCTCGGCAAGCAGGCCGCGATATGAGGTTCCCTCCGCCTCGAGCCTGCGCCGCAGCGCGCGGGGATAGATGTCGAGCTGCTCGGCGATCGCCTCGATACTTGGATAACTGCCCGGCTGCTCGATCAGTAGCCGGCGGATATCGGCAGCAACGCCGCCGGCGCGGTTCACCTCGCCGAGGATCTCCTCGCACATCTCCCGCGCCATGGCGTGGGTACGCGGATTTGCGAGCGCCCGCGGGCCGTCATTGCGCGCGTATTCGTATCCACAATGATGCTGATTGAACAGGACCGGACATCCGAGAAGATCACGATACGCCGCTGTGGATGGCGGCGGTGCATAGTCGAGCAGCACGCGCGAGAACCCGAAGCCCTGACCGGAGCGGTCGCGAATGGTCGTCAGATGCGCGGCCAGTGCGAACTCCACCGCGAAGCGATGCACACTCTCGGTCGGATTCGGCCAGTGCATGGGCTGGAACGTCGCCACCACCGTCTCACCATCATAGGAGAGGCCGAAATCGCAGAACGGACCCACCACGCGGATGTATCGCGCGGCGAAGTCGCGGGCCTCCGCATGCGTTGCACTGCTCAGCAGCGCGTATCCGTACATGCCATAGGCGGTAACATGCATTCGCGCTCCGGAGCGCAGCGCGATGGCGGGGTCCCTTGCCAGTTGCAGCGCATTGCGGATCACCGTGTCGAGCTGCCGATAGGATATTCGCGTCGTATGCGACTCGAGCTGGCCGATCACAAGCCCGGTGCCATCGAGAACCTCAGCTGGATCAATGCCCTGCTCGCGAAGCTCGGCCGCGATGGCCGCGATCGAATGTGGCGGGAATATTCGCTGCGCGAAGCTGGGCAGCATTCGGCTCGGCGATTGGCTTGCGTGCGAGTCCTGCCTAGTCATTCCGATCGCATGTCCCTCGCATTCCGCGCGTTTCCGCTCCACGATGATCTACCGCTCCAAACGTAAGCCCGATCACGCAGGCGACGCAATGATCGGGTACCCGCGCGCTGCGCGCGCCGCATTCCGCGTCCGGAAGTCACCCGGTCGGCGGTCCAATCGCACCTTTCTCCGCCTCGCGAGATCGCTAGGCTCGCGATGCCTTGCTCGACAACCGGCACCCAGCCGGAGGCCCACACGGGCCGCGGCAAGCGCTATCAAGGGAGGAGCAGATGCGACGGGAGGACATTCTCAAGCAGCTGACGACGCCAATCGGCGCCCCGGCATTTCCCCGCGGACCGTTTCGCTTCACCAACCGCGAATACCTCAACATCCTGTATCGCACCGACATCGAGGCGTTGCGCGCCGTCGTTCCCGAGCCGCTGGAGATCGACGATCCGCTGGTCCGCTGGGAAATCATGCGGATGCCCGACACCTCCGGTCTCGGCGACTACACCGAATGCGGCCAGGCCGTCCAGGTGCGCCTTGGCGACGAAAAGGGTGAGTACCTTCACGCGATGTACCTCGATAGCTTGCCGGCGCTGGCGTCCGGCCGCGAAATCAGCGGCTATCCCAAGGTGATCGGCAAGCCGAGGCTCTATATCGATTCCGACACGCTGGTCGGCACAATGGATTATGGCAGCCTGCGCGTGGCCACCGCGACGATGGGTTACAAGCACCGCACGCTGGACCTCGAAAAGGCAAAGGCCGAGATCTGCGTACCGACCTTCATGCTGAAGATCCTGTGGACCTATGACAGTCCGAAGCCGGCGGGCGAGCCGCGCATCTGCGAGCTGCTGCGCTCCGAGATCACCGACATCACCGTCAAGGGCGCCTGGACCGGCCCGGCCCGGCTGGAGCTGTTCGCCCACGCATTGGCCCCGATGGCCGATTTTCCGGTGCGCGAGATCGTCGCGTGCAGCCACATCATGACCGACTTGACGCTGTCCCGCGCCAAGCGGTGCCACAACTATCTCGATCAGCCGCGGTAAGCGGACACATCGGAGCAAGCCATGCCATCATCCGCAGATCGCGCCGCGGCGCTCAACCGCTATCGCAATGTGTGCGTTATCGGGGCCGGCGTCATCGGCTCCTCCTGGGCAGCGCTGTTTCTCGCGCACGGGCTCAATGTCGTGATCAACGATCCGCAGCCCGGCATCGAGGCCACGACCAAGGACGCCCTGATCAAGATCGCGCCGACATTGCTGAAGCTCGGCCTGCCGCACGAGGGGTTGGAGCGCAACCTGCGCTTCGAGCCGGATCTCGCGCGCGCCGTCGCCGGTGCCGACCTCGTGCAGGAGAACGGCCCGGAGAAACCCGAATGGAAACAGCAGCTCTGGGCACAGATCGAGGCAGCGGTGCCGAGGCATGCGTTGCTGTTGTCGTCGAGCTCGGCGCGGCCGGCCACCGAGCAGGCGCAGGAGATGAAGGATGCCAGCCGGCTGCTCGTCGGTCATCCCTTCAACCCGCCGCATCTGATCCCGCTCGTCGAGGTCGTTCCCGGCGAGCAAACCGATCCGCAGGCCACCGCCGACGCCGTGGCGTTCTACGAGGCGCTCGGCAAGGTGCCGCGGGTGCTCAAAAAGGAGATTCAAGGCTTTGTCGCCAACCGGCTGCAGCGCGCGATCATGCGCGAGGCCTGCTATCTCGTGCAGGAAGGCGTCGTGACGGTCGACGAATTGGACGACATCGTCACCAGCTCGATCGGGCTACGCTGGGCCGTGAACGGGCCGTTCAGCTCGTTCCACATGGGCGGCGGACCGAAGGGACTCGAATCGTTCTTCCAGCACCTCGGCAAGAACATGGCCGCGTCGTTCAAGGTGATTCCGCAAGTCGATCTCGACGAGGCGCTACAGCGCAGGATCATCGACCAGGCTGCGGCATCTTTCGGCAGGACGCCGATCGCGCGGATGGAGCGCGAACGTGACGACACGCAGGTGGCGCTGCTGCACGTACTGGCGGCACGCAACGGCAAGGATCGCACATAGTCGAGCTCTCAAAGCTGCGCGCGCTCGCAGACACAGGCGGTCGCGATCTTTCGGAATCCAGACGCGCCCGGGGTGATCCTCGGGCATCAAGCGGAGACGGACGCTCATGAGCATCTTCGAGGGATTGAAGGTCATCGACTGCGGCAGCTTCATCGCCGCGCCAACCGCCGCGACACTGTTGGGAGACTTCGGCGCCGACGTGATCAAGATCGAGCCGCCCGGCGCAGGCGACGCCTTCCGTCAAGTGCCGAAGCTACCGGGCATGCCGAGATCCGACCAACCCTATGGCTGGCTGCTCGATAACCGCAACAAGCGCGGCCTTGCGCTCGATCTATCGAAACCCGAAGGCCAGGCGGTTCTGCATCGCCTGGCCTCCACCGCCGATGTATTCATCACCAATTATCCGCTCGCCGTCCGCAGGAAGCTCGCGATCAGCCACGAGCGACTTGCCGCGGCGAATGATCGGCTGATCTACGCATCCTTCACCGGCTATGGCGAAACCGGCGACGAGGCGGGAAAGCCGGGCTTCGATGTCACTGCCTACTGGGCGCGTTCAGGCCTGATGGACATGGTGCGAAGCGACGCCAGCACGCCGCCGGCGCGGGCGCTCGCCGGCATGGGCGATCACCCGTCGGGCGTTTCGCTGTTCGCGGCCGTCGCGGTGGCGCTGTATCAGCGCGAGCGGACCGGCCGCGGCACCCAGGTCGGCTCCTCGCTGCTCGCCAACGGCGTCTGGTCGAACGGCATCATGGCGCAGGCGGCGCTGTGCGGGGCGACGTTCACGCCGCGGCCACCGCGCGAGAATCTGTTCAATGCGCTCGGCTGCTACTACCGCTGCCGCGACGGCCGCTGGCTGCTGCTCGCGATCGTCAACGAGCAGCGCGACTTTCCGACCGCGGCGAAATGCCTGGGCCTCGGCGACCTGCTCACTGATCCACGCTTTGCCAAGCAGGCCGATCGCTTCGCCCGTTCGGCGGAGCTGATCGCTCTGTTCGACGCGGCATTCGCGACACGGGACCGGGACGAATGGCGGGCGTGCCTCGATGAAGCCGGCATCGTTTTCGAATGCGTTGCCGAGATGAGCGACCTGTGCGCCGACCGGCAAATGCTGGCAGCCGGCGTGCTGGTGCCGTTCGAGAACGACGAGATGCTGACCATCGACAGCCCGTTCTTTGTCGACGGTGCGACCAAGGTGAAGCCGCGCAAGGCGCCCGCGGTCGGCGAGCACAGCACGCAGATCCTGCGCGAGGCCGGCTACGATGACGCGGCCATCGCCGGGATGCGCGAAAGCAAGATCCTGGCATGATACGCTGACCACCGGCCGCTTTCATCGCGCGCACGAGAAAGGCCGCGCCCTCGGGTGAGGAGCGCGGCCAGTCTCGAGGCGCCCGAACCGGGGGGCACCACAGCGGCGATGCGGCGCAGCTGAGGTTCGGAGGACGCCTCCGAGCAGAAACGATCAGCGCCCGACGCGTCCGTTACTCCTTGACCAGCCATCGCGCTTACTGTCGATCGCCAATCTATGCGTGGAGTTCGACCACGAGGAGGTTTGACGAGGCCGGTTCGGAGGTGACTTATGGACAGCGCGACGTAACGAACGGCCAGACGGAGCGCCGTCCTGCCCGCACGGCCTTCACATCGGCGAAGAGACCCGGAAGTCGGAGGGGCTCTTACCGGTCCAGCGGATAAACGCATGCCGGAAGTTGGCGGCGTCGCTATAGCCCAGCCGGTTCGCGATCTCCTCATTGGTCATCGCGGTCTTGCGCAGATACTCGATCGCAAGCCGCGTCCGCACCTCGGCGAGCAGCTCACGATACGATGTATCTTCCGCTTCGAGCCTCCGCCGCAGCGCGCGAGGATGCATCGAAAGCCTCTCGGCGATCGCCTCGATGTTCGGATACCTGCCGGGCTGCTCGATCAGCACCCGCCTGACATCGGCAGCGATCCCGCCCGCATGATTGACCTCGGACAACACCTGCTCGCACATCTCGCGCGCCATTCCATGGGTGCGAGAATCCGCTAGCGCCACCGGCCCGTCGGCCTGCGACAGCTGGTACCTGTATTCGTTGCCGCGCTGGCGAAACAACACCGGACAGTCAAAGATCACCTGGTAGGCGCGCGCATGCGCCGGTTCGCCATAGGCGAGGGAAATCTGCGAGAAGCGAAATGACTCGCCCGCCAGGTCCTTCATCGTTGTCAAATGCGACGAAAGGGCGAACTCGGCCGCAAAGCGATGCACGTCCTGCGTCGGATTCGGCCAATGCAACGGCTCGAACGCACAGACGACCGCCGCGCCGTCATACGAGTATTTCGCATCGCACAGCGGGCCAACGACCCGAAGGTATCGATTGGCGAAGGCGCGCGCATCGTCATAGGTCGCGCTGCTCAGCAATGCATATCCGTACATTCCGTGCGCCGTCACCCGCATGCGCTGTCCGGCTAGGAGTGCGACGGTCGGTTCGTTCGACAGCCGCAATGCATTGCGAACCACGATGTCGATCTGCCGGTACGAGATCCGCGTCGTGTGGGCTTCGAGCTGATCCTCGGTCAAGCCGGTGCCCGCCAGCGCCACGGACGATCGAACCTGTTGCCTGCCGAGCTCGGCGATGATGGCAGCGATCAACTGCGCCGAATACACATGCTGGTCGAAATCCGGCGGCAATTGACATTCCGGCACGGCGTCTCGCAGGCGCCTTCCAGCGCTCATGTTCGTCTTCCTCCCTGGGCCTAAAGTCTTGCTCAAATCGAAATCATTCGCAATGCTGGCGGCAGCTGGCCGGCTACCCCTATCCCCAGCAACGGGCAGTGCACTCGCGGGTCGTCTGGTCGTATCCAGCGATGCCGAATTCGGTGGCGAGGTATTTCGTCGGCGCCGCCGTGCGTCTGGTCAGCACTCCACGACATTCACCGCGAGCCCGCCCAGCGACGTCTCCTTGTATTTGGACTTCATGTCCTCGCCGGTCTGCAGCATCGTCTTGATGACGGCATCAAGCGAGACATAGTGCTTGCCGTCGCCACGCAGTGCCATTCGGGCGGCGTTGATGGCCTTGACGGCCCCCATCGCATTGCGCTCGATGCAAGGGATCTGCACGAGGCCCCCAACCGGATCGCAGGTAAGACCGAGATTGTGCTCCATCCCGATCTCGGCGGCGTTCTCGACCTGGGCCGGCGCACCGCCGAGCACGGCCGTCAGGCCGCCTGCGGCCATCGAGCAGGCGACGCCGACCTCGCCCTGACAGCCGACTTCCGCGCCGGAGATCGAGGCATTCGCCTTGTAGAGCATGCCGATCGCAGCCGCGGTGAGCAGGAAGGTGACGACGCCGTCGTCGGTCGCGCCCGGACAGAACTTGACGTAGTAGTGCAGCACGGCCGGGATCACGCCGGCGGCGCCGTTGGTCGGCGCGGTCACGATCCGTCCACGCGCGGCATTCTCCTCGTTCACCGCCATCGCGAAGGCGTTGACCCAATCCATCGCCGCCAGCGGATCGACGCTCTCGGTGTCGCTGTTGCGGGCCGACAGTTCGCGATAGAGCGCCGGCGCGCGACGGCGAATGTTCAGCGGCCCAGGCAGCGGTTCAGCCGCGCCTGCATTGTCGATCCCGAAGCCGCGGTCGACACATTGCTTCATCGTCTCCCAGATCTTCAGGAGGCCGGCACGGACGTCAGCGTCGGTGCGATGCACGCACTCATTGGCCAGCACCATGTCGGCGATCGAGCGCCCGCTCGACTGCGCGCGTGCGACCAGCTCGGCGCCGGTTCCGAACGGATACGGCCAAACCGGAAGCTCGCCGCCTGCGCCGCCAGCCACGTCGCCCAAGCCACGTTCGATCACGAACCCGCCGCCGATCGAGAAGTAATAGCGCTCCGCCAGCAGACTGCCGTCGGCCGTGAGCGCCACAAGACGAATCCCGTTGGGGTGTTCCGGCAGCGCGCTGTCGGGTAGAAAGATGATATCGCGCCCGCGTCGGAACGGGACCGGGTGAACATTGAGCAGCCGCAACTCGCCGGAGCGCCGGATATCCGCAAGCTGTGGCGCTACCTGGGCCGGATCGACCGTATCGGGCTTTTCGCCGAGCAGGCCGAGGATCACGCCGAGATCGGTCGCATGCCCTCGCCCGGTCGCGCCCAGCGAGCCGTAGAGGTCGGCACGGACCTGTGCCGTGCTCGAAAGCAGGCCATCGCGCTCGAGCGCGCGGACGAATTGCCCGGCCGCGCGCATCGGCCCCACCGTATGCGAACTCGAGGGACCGATGCCGATCTTGAATATGTCGAAGACCGAAAGCATCAGGCAGCAGGCAGTTGTTGCTTTACCAGCTCGACCCAATAGGCGGCGCCGAGCGGCAGGATGGCGTCATTGAAATCGTAGTATGGATTGTGCAACGGCGGATCATTGACGGTCTCGCCCGCGCCGATGCAGATGTAAGCGCCCGGACACTCTTGCAACATGAAGGCGAAATCCTCCGATCCCATCGCCGGCTTGATGTCGGTTTGCACCTGTTCGACACCGACGAGGTTTGCGGCTGCCGACGCGGCGGCATCGGTTTCCGCGGGCGTGTTGATCACCCCCGGATAACCTCGCATGTAGCTCAGATCGATCTTTGCGCCATGGGTTTGCGCCACGCCGGCGCAGACCTGCTTCATGGCGGCCTCGACCTGATCCTGTATCTCGGCGTCCAGCGTTCTCACCGTGCCGCGCAGTGTAACGGTTTCGGGCACCACGTTCCAGGTGTCGCCGCCATGGATCTGGGTGACGCTCACGACAGCGGCGTCCATTGCGCCGATGCGGCGGCTCACGATGCCTTGCAGCGCGGAGACGAGATCAGCCGACACCAGGATCGGGTCGATGCCCTTCTCCGGCGTCGCGGCATGACAACCGCTCCCGGTCACGACGATCTCGAAGGTATCGAGAAAGGCCGTCGCGATGCCGGTCCGGATCGCGAATTTTCCGCGCGGGATATTCGGAATGTTGTGCATCCCGTAGACCGCGTCGGCCGGAAACATCTTGAACAACCCGTCCTCGACCATCTTCTTGCCGCCGCCTTCATTCTCCTCGGCGGGCTGGAAAACGAAATGGACCGTGCCGCGGAACGGCCGGTGACGGGCGAGCTGCACGGCAGCTCCGAGCAGCATTGTGGTGTGGCCATCATGGCCACAGCCGTGCATCTTGCCGGCGCGGGTTGACTTGTGGACGCGGCCCCCGAGTTCCTGGAGATCAAGCGCGTCCATGTCGGCGCGCAGCGCGATCGTCGGGCCTTCGCCATTCTTCAGCGTTCCGACCACGCCGGTTCCGCCGAGGCCGCGATGGATCGGGATCTGCATCTCCATCAGCGCATCGGCCACGAGCTGGGCAGTGCGGTGCTCCTGGAACGCGGTTTCCGGGTTGGCATGGATATCATGACGCCAATCCAGCATCCGGGCACAGATATCGTCGGCGATTCCAAACTTCTTTGACATGCGTTGGTCCACCTGTTCGTTGGTTAGCGATGGAAAAATTCGGCGATCAATGTCGCACCGAGGAACGTGCCCGAAGCGGCCGTCAGCGAGACCACCACGATACGCCAGCTCAGCTTCCTGAAGATCGGAAGATCCTTGGCGACCGAGAAGCCGGCGAGCGTCAGCACGGGGGTCGTGAAAGCCAGGAAGTTCAGCTTGTCGACCGAGCCGATCATCGCGTTGGAGAACGGCAGCAGGCCGGGAATGCCGAGCACGGTGGTGACCACGACCAGGATGAGGATGTGCGGCACCTTCGACAGCAGACGGGCCAGGACGTCGACCAGCAGCACGACCGCGAGCACGACCAGGAGGCCTGCGCCCGATCCCAGCAGCGGAACCTTGTAGGTTAGCGAATTGCCGATCAGGACGCCGCCCGCAACGGTAATCCAGGCGAGCAGCGAGTCGGAGAAGCCGAACGTTGCGTGCTTTGTCTCGCCGGCGCTGGCGATCGAGGGCCCGAGGTTTCCCGACGAGAAGTTCGAGAACCGGCCGAGCACGGGCTCCAGCCTGTCATACAGCCAGGAGCACACCGGCAGCGAGAAGAACAAGGCGAAATAGAAGCCGAGAACGGCGGTCATCAGGTTCGCCGCCGAGGCGATCGCAATCAGCTCCTTCGCCATCTCGGGCGGATTGTGGCCGTTGATGGTGCCGATCGCGGCCGCCATCATGCTGCCCGAGCCGACGCCGGCGCCCATCGCAAGCGACCGCGGATCGAAGATGTGCAGGCTGGCGACAAAGCCGGCCAATAGCGCGATGAACAGCGCGCCGAGCACGGTGCCGGTGATGTACTCGGCCAGCACGCCGCGCCCTTCGGCGGAGTTCATGCCGTATTTCTCGCCGATGATCACCATGTTGCCTTCACGGCCGATCGAGAAGGTCGCGCCGACCGCTTCGCGTTTGACCCCGAGCAGGAGCGCAATCGGCAGGCCGAGGACGAGCGTGCCGAAGGTGTGCCCAAGCTCCTGGAAGATCAACGCCCAGCCGGCCTTCTGCACCTCCGGCAGCGCGCCGCCGACCGTGAAAGCCATCTTGATCACGAACAGCAGCAGGCCTGCGTTGAGCAATTGCCCCGCATAGGTCTGCAGGGCGGGCCCGATCCGCGCGGCGGCGGGCAGATAACGCGCCGAGAGGCCCCATGCGGCCGCAATCAGCAGCGCCCACACCATCGGTTGAAGCAGCACCTTGCCCGGTCCGATCTGGAACTGGACGATCCCGACCGTCTCGGCGACGGCGACGATGATCAGAACGGCAACGAACAGCGTGAGCTTGCCGGTGCTTGCGGGATTGACCGCCGGGGCGGCCAGGTCGGCGGAAGGCGAAGAGGTCGACGTCATGATGCTGGACACCTCCAGAAAATGATTGCGAGGCAATGCGGTGAACGGTGAACCAACTTGCCCGCGCAGCATCGGGGAGAAAGCATCTTGCATCAATGATCGTGTCGTCCCGTTTCTGTTGCATTTTTTGCAACACTGGCGGGACGAAGATCCAGCCTGCGAAAGCCGGCGTGACCGCGACCGTTGCCGTCATGGATGCGAACGGTGCGAGGACGGCGAAGCCGTTCCTCGGCTAGCCCCCCGTGCTAGTCGATCGCTCCGGACGAGCCGCCCGGTTCGAGCTTCTGCACATCCGCCACGTTGACGCCAAGCACGACGATGTCGTGCGTCTTGCCCTGAAGGTCTTTCACCTGGTCGCGCAACAGAGCCTCGGCGCGGAAGCCGAGTGCTTCGAAAATCGCGATCGCGCGGGTCTGGTCGGACGTCATCTGCACGGTCAGGCGTTCCAGGCCCATCGACAGTGCGAGGTCAAACGCCTCGTTGGATAGAGCCCGTCCGATGCCGGTGCCGCGCACATGCGAGGCGATCACGGTCCTGATCTCGCCGACATGGGCCGACCACGACATGGGATCCCGCACGATCGTGCCGCACCCCACAACGATGTCGTCCTTGACCACCAGCAGGCTGACGATCGAACCGCGCTCGATCTCCTTGATCCATGCCGAGAGCACCTTCGGCTCGCGGATATTCCGCGGCAGGAACAGCATGTCGTGCACGGCAAGCGCGTTGGCAAACTTCAGGACGGCGGCCTCGTCGGCAGGCCCCATCAACCGAAACTCGACGTCCCCGCTCTCGAAGTTGACGCGACGCGGATAGGATCGCATCTTGGTGTTCCTCATGCAGATCGTTCACTCAATCCGAAATCCAGACTTCGCCGCAACCACCTTGCAGGATCGCAGCGTGTTTCCCGCCTGTCCTGCACGCAGGAGCCAGATCAGGCAAGCCGGGTGTACCAATGTCCTAATATAACTCCTGAAACGGCCCGTTTGCACCTTTCCGTCCCGATATGAGCACATAAGCCTGGCGACAATGACATGAGCGCTTCCAACGGCAACCTCGAACGACCGCTGCACGAAATACTGCGAAGGCATGCCCGTGAGCGGCCGGAGAAACCGGCCTGCATCTGGTATGGCCGCGCCATCACGTTCCTCGAGCTCGACCGCGCGAGTGATGCATTCGCGGCGCGCCTGCAACAGCTCGGTGTCGCCAAGGGCGAGCCGGTCGCGTTGTTCATGAACAACTGCCCGCAATATCTGATGGCGCAATACGGCATCCAGAAGATCGGCGCCATTGCCTCGCCCTGCGGGGCGTTGAACAAGGAGCACGAGCTCGCCTACCAGCTCGACGATCTCGGCGCGCGCGTGATCGTCGCGGCCGAACCGCTATTGCCGATCGTAGCTCAGGTCCGCGACAAGACGAAGCTCGAGCATGTCTTCGTGGTCCGCTACCCGGACCTGCTGCCCGAGCGGCCGCCGATCGGCGTTCCGGATGAATTGCTCGCATCCGGCTCCGAGCCGGCTGCTACGGCCGGCGAAACTGAGGACTTCCTCTCCGTCGCTGCAAGCGGCGCGTCGCCCCGCGATGTCGCGATCGACATGAACGATACGGCGCTGATGATCTACACGTCAGGCAGCACGGGCCGGCCCAAGGGCGCGATGCTGTCCTATCGCAACGTCATGTTCAAGACGGCCGCGACCGTGAACTGCAACGGGATCGGCGCCGATGACGTGCTGCTCTCGATCGCGCCGCTGTATCACATCGCCGGCATGGTGATGGGCGTGAATGCACCGGTCTATGCCGGCGCGACGTCCGTGCTGCTGTACCGGTTCGATCCGCTCGTGACGGCACAGGCGATCGACCGCTATCAGGTGAGCTGGTGGTACAGCGTGGCGCCGATGAACGTCGCGATCACGCAGCTCCCGAACATTTCCGACTTCGCTCTGAGGAGCCTCCGCGTCAATCCGGTGACCAGTTTCGGTATCGACTGGACCGAAGCGCTTGCCAGGCAATGGCAGGCCGTCGCGTCGAACTGCGAGAGCTTCGAGGCGGCGTACGGGCTGACCGAGACCCACACGGTCGACACCTTCATGCCGCGCAACGCGATACGCTGGGGTACCCATGGCCAGCCGGTGCCCGGCAACGAGATCCGGATCGTCGATCCCGACTCCGGCGCAGACAAGCCCGCCGGCGTCCCGGGCGAAATCGTGATCCGCGGCCCGGGCGTATTCAAGGGCTACCGCAATCGTCCCGATGCGACCGCGGAGGCGCTGCGCAATGGCTGGCTGCGCACCGGCGACATGGGCCGCCTCGATGCCGAAGGCTATCTGACCTTCATGGGACGCTTCAAGGAGATGATCAAGGTCTCCGGCTACAGCGTCTTCCCGGAAGAGGTCGAATCGATTCTGAACAAGCACCCCGACGTGGCGGCGTCAGCCGTGATCGGCGCGCCCGACGCAACCAAGGGCGAGGTGGTCAAGGCCTTCATCGTCCTGGTCCCGCGTGCCGAACTGGACACCGTCCAGCTCGTGGCATGGGCGCGTCAGAACATGGCGCCTTACAAGGTACCGCGCGATGTCAGCTTCGTTACCGAGTTGCCGCGCTCACCGGCCGGCAAGCTGTTGCGGCGGTTGCTCAAGGACTGACGCTGCAGCGAACTTGCCCCGACCGACCGACGGCGCCAGCCGGAAATCCCGATCGGCCATGTCCCAAAATCACTCCCGATTTGGTCTGACAGCACCTTTTCGGGAATCGATGTCCATTGGACATGTCAGTTTTTGGATCCCCGGCGATTCATCGATCAAGAGCAAATTGCAGCCTGCGACATGTTCAGTCACGACAACGAATGCTCGAGCATCAAGTACCAGCGACGCATGAAACGGATGATCGAAGCGCTCGCAGGAGAACTGACGCTACAAGGCATTATCGGTCAGGGGACCACCACGGATCTGCGAGTGGACATCGTCAGCCTGGCCGAAACCGCACTCATGGCGTGCGACTTCGATAAGGTCGCGGACTGATGCGGCCACCTGAGCAGAAAAACCTACCAATTGAGCTACTGCCGGAATCTGGCGTTTCGCTACAACACGCCGTCGTGATGCACGAGCGGTTGTGGGTGCAAGGTCGCGTGTCACTCCGGCCGGCCGCTGCCCAAGAGTCCGGAATCCCACCCCGCAGCGGTTGCGCCGGCGTGATAGGTGGATTCGAGGAAGCTCAGCAGGTCTCGTTCGGGATCACCGGACTGGCGAAGGTCATCGTAGTCGAGCAGGAACTCGCCCATGCCGGCGTCCCAGCGGGCGGCGGCCGGAGCGACCTTGGCGTTCTCGATGCCTTTCGGCTGCGGGTACGTGAAGGAATAGAACGCGGGTCTTGGATAAGAGGCATCGCCCGACCACCACCCCATCTCGATCAACTCCGCATTCATCGCATTGCGCCTGATGAAGCCGATATCTTGCGCGGGTGTGACGGGCTTGCCGTTGTAGAACACCACGCGAATGTCCAGCGTCCCCCACATCAGGCCGATGGGTTGCGTCTTGCCCGTGAACCGGCCCTGAAAGATCTGGAGAACGCGTTGCGTGCTGAGGAGGATGCGCCACCACGCGTTGACCAGGTCGCGATCGTACGGGCGCTGCTCCTTGTCCTCATTGAACGGGATCGGACGGGATCGTTCCTGCGGCAAGAGATTGATTGAAGCGTCAATGCCGCCGCCACGAAGCTGACCGAGCAGAGCCTCGACGAGCGCGGCAACGGATGTTGGCCCCAGCGGCAATTGTCCCGATGCGCCCGAACTCGTGAGCCACTGCAGCTCGTGCGAGATGAAGTCCGCGCGGACCTCGTAGGCGCCACCGGCATAACGGATCGGGCCGGTGGTCAGCCCTCGCGCGCTGAGCCACAACGGCACCTCGGCCCACTGCGCCTGAAACGGTTCGGCCAGCTTGAGCTTGCCAACTGCCTGTAGCGCCATGTGGAGAAGATTTCGCGTGGGCTCGAAGGCCGGGCTGGAAAGCGCCGGCCAGAAATCGGAAGTGCGGCTGCCAGCAGTCATGGCGTGTCCTCACACACGGCAATTGGACGGCCTGGCAGCTGGCTCGATTCAGCGAAACCTACGCTGCCGTGCAGCCTGCTCCAATGCGCCGTTTCCAGTTAACGGTTCGCATCAAGGTTATCGCTTATAACCTTGTCGATCACCCCTTCATTGTGCTGAATGAACTCGTCCCGCGACATCCCGGAGGCCTGCCACAAGGCCTGAAGGCCGGCGTCCCTGTGTAGCCATTCGTTTCGGGTCTGATGGTCGATCTTATGCCGCCGCGCGTCCTGTGATCCGTGGGAGGCTTTGTCATGATCCTTGGACATTGAGGTTCCTCCTGTGTCGCTATCAATGACGTTCAACGTTGCGCTCTACCGGATTGTTCGAACCAACAGGCGTTTCCGATCCGCCAGAGCATCGAAAGTCTTGATCGCAAAGAATGTGCCAACTTGGGCACGGAAACAATGTCAATGGCTTGGAAGCGAGACGCCTGGCGACGACGGACATTTTGTCCGCGCGGTCGAGGACAGGCTGTCCCTCGGCGATGCCCTCACCTGCCCCGCGCAACGCTTTTGTGAGGCACGCGCTCGGCATCTTCATTGCGAATCTGTCCCGAGCCTAATCGGCGTCGTCGAGAGGCGGTCGGCTCGCATGAAAGCCGTGCGCGTCCGCGAACCGTAGCGCGTCGACGATCATAGCCTTCATGGCCTCGGGTCCGTCATCGTGTGTGATCTCATACTCCAGGAGGAACGAGGCAAACGCATCCTCGTCGATCTTGTCGAGCGCGTCAGCGAGTTCATTCATCGTCATATGGCACCTCCTGGACCTCGATCCCACTCGGATGCGCTTACTCAGTATATGCTGATGGCAACCTTCATATGATGGTCGAGGCGTTGCGCCATAGAAGGGAATCTCGCGGTAACTTGCCTGGTCAGATGTTCCGCCTACTTCAGCACATTGTCACGCGGCGCATCGACCGATCGGCCGAGGCGCAATACGACGCCAGGCCTCAGCCAAGATTTGACGGCAGCATGAGCATCGAGACTTCGCGCGCGCTTGATCACAATGCGGCCGGTGTCTAGCGGCCGATGTGCCCTCGAAGGATGGCGGCGACGCCATGCTGACCACCCGCCGGATCCCGACACCTCGTCGACAATGCCAGGGTCCGCCGCCTGGTCATTTTCGCGGGTCGTAGGAAATCGCGCGAGATCGCAATCTGGCGTGCAAAATCGAGCGGTGGCGGAGAGAGTGGGATTCGAACCCACGGTACGGTTTCCCGCACACACGCTTTCCAAGCGTGCGCCTTAAGCCACTCGGCCATCTCTCCGGGAGGCCTCTCTTGAAGGGCTGAGGCGGATTTTGCAAGGGAGCGCGGGGCCGGACCGCGAAATTTCCCCAATGGATTGAAAATATTGGGTAAATTGGCGGTGCCTGCGGCCTCATCCGGCGGCCTTGCTTGCAACCGCGCGCGATTTTGGCCGGGGGCTGGTCCGGGACTGGCGCAAATCAGGCCACGCAATCGATCGGCCGATCCTCGTCACGCCCAGTTGCTCAATTGCGCACCTCGGGGCATGCGACTTTGCCCCGAGCTTTTCTACCTTTGCCCGGGGCCCCTGGGTGCGATCCGCACCCGGCTTTCCCTGTGCCCTCCTTTCAAGAGAGGGCAAAGCAAGATGCAAACTCGGACAGATCATGTCGCGAGAACGCGAATGCATGGCCTGCCGACTGTGCCACAACTTCGGTGTCGTCCCTGCGAAAGCAGGGACCCATGACCACAGACGGTTCTCATTGAGGGATGCTGGAACGACGAGTCCCGTTCACTACACAGGCCGCCGAGTATGGGTCCCTGCTTTCGCAGGGACGACGCCCGGAATAAGCCGCGGCCTCTCGGCTCAAGCACGGGCGTCTCTGGAACACTGGATCACCCGCATGCGCGGGTGATGACACCGAGTGGCAGTTTGACATTTTGAATCGGAAGACCTCGATGCACGAGGACGGGCAAAGCAAGCGTGCCCATCCTCGCTGTGCGCCGGCGAACTCGTGCTCGCTCAGTGATATCGCGCGGCAAGATCCGCCGTGCGGCGCGGCCACAGGCTTGGTGGCTCCGGCAGCGCCGCGGCACCCGCACTGTGCGTATCCTGCAGCGCCTCGATGAAATCGGCGAACCATTGCTGGATGGTGCCGCTGTTGAGCTTCTCCATCATGGCTTCCCAGCGCATCCGCCGCTCGGTCAGCGGCATCGCGAGCGCCGTTGCCAAGGTGCGCGCCATGCCGTCGATGTCATGCGGATTGACCAGCAGCGCGGCGTCGAGCTCGTTCGCGGCACCGGCGAATTTCGACAGCACCAGCACGCCGGGGTCGGCCGGATTCTGGGCCGCGACATATTCCTTGGCGACAAGGTTCATGCCGTCCTGCAGCGGCGTCACCACGCCGACCTGCGCGGTGCGGTAGAGCCCTGCGAGCACGCCCTGGCCAAAACCCTTGTTGAGATAGCGGATCGGCGTCCAATCGACCTCGCCATGCACGCCGTTGACGTCGGTGACGAGCTTTGCGACCTCACTCGCGAGATTGCCATAGGCCTCGATCGCACCGCGCGACGGCGTTGCGATCTGCAGCAGCGACACCGAACGCTTCAGGTTCGGATGCAGCGTCCACATCTTGTCAAACGCCTTGATGCGGTTGACGAGGCCCTTGGAATAGTCGAGCCGGTCGACGCCGATCGCGAGCTTCTCGCCGTTGAGGCTGCGCCGCAGCCGTGTCACGTCGGGATGCATCATCGCCTTGGTCGCCTGCTGCGCGAATTTTCCGGGATCGATCCCGATCGGAAACACCGCAGCGCGGGTGCGCCCGAACGGCGAATTGATCACGCCGTCGCGCACCGCGAAATCGAGATCGTTCTGCACGTAGCTCAGGAAGTTCTCGCAATCCTCATCGGTCTGGAAACCGATCAGATCATAAGACAGCATCGCTTCGATCAGCTCGCGATGATTGGGCACGCCGGCGATCACCGCGCGCGCCGGCCACGGCGTATGCAGGAAGAAGCCGACCGGCTGCGTGACGCCGAGATCGCGCAGCTCCGCGCCGAGCGCAAGGAAGTGATAGTCCTGGATCCAGAACACGGAATCAGGCTTGCGGAAGCGCAGCAGCGCGCGCGCCATGAACGCATTCACTTCGCGATAGCTGTTATAGTCCTCGTGCGACGCGCGGATCAGGTCGGCGCGCGAATGCATCGCGGGCCACAACGCCGAATTGGCAAAGCCTTCGTAGTAGCCGCCATAGTGCGCGGCCGGCAGATCGAGCATCGCCAACGCGCCGGCGCCGAGAGCTTCGACCTCCGCAAAAGGTTCCTTCAAGTTCCCGTCGCGAACACGTCCGCTGGAACCAACCCATATTGCCCCTGTCTTTTCCACCACCGGCAACAACGCCGCAGCCAGCCCCCCCGTCATGGGTTCATTGGGTTTTCCGCGCGAGACGCGGTTCGATACGACGACGAGGTTCACCCGGTCCCCTCCTGTTGGTCAACTCGCGTATTAACAACCATTCATCAAGATGGTTCCTGATCAAGGAATCTCCCAATTGAAACCAAATTCTGACAAACGCGTATGGAACTCACGGGAACTCGCGAAAAAGAAAAATTCACGCGAGACGTACGCCACGACGCAAAACGACCGCATTCGGCAAATGCGCGGCGCGACGTGCGATGCAGATGATTTGGTTAGGACAGGTTGACGTTCCTATCGTCATCGAGCAGCTGCGCGAGGAAGGTGCGCACATCGCTAGGTCCGTCGAAATGTCCGGCGACGCCGGTCGCACGACGTCCGACGGAGAACGAAAGACCGTTGAAATCCGGCATGATCGCGAACACGGTCTCGTCGGTGACGTCGTCGCCGATGAAGAACGGGCGGCGTCCCTTGAAGGGTTCATGCGTCATCAGCTCGCGCACGCCGGTCGCCTTGGTGAAGCCCGAATGCTTGATCTCGCAGACGCTCTTGCCCGGCAACACCTCGATCGGCGCAGTCGGCAGCTCGGCGCGGATCAGCGAGACCGCTTCATAGATCGCCCTCTCCGCGTGCGGCGCCAGCCGATAGTGCAGCGCCAGCGAATAGCCCTTGTCCTCGAGCAGAATGCCGGGGCTGAGCTTGGCGATCGCCGCGAGGCGGCGTTTCAATTCCTTGTCCAGCGGCGGCGCGTGCGCCGCGACCGCCTCGCTGTCCGGCTGCAGCCGCATCTCGGCGCCGTGGCCGCCGACCGCGGGAAACTGCTCGGGCGCGAAGATCAGATCGATATCGTTGAGCGAGCGGCCGCTGACCAGCGCCAGCGCGCCGCCGGTGCGATCATGCAATTGCTTCAACGTGGTCGCGAGCTCCGGCGGCACCCAGACCTCGCGCGGCGTCGGCGCGAAATCGAGCAAGGTGCCGTCGATGTCGAGCAGCACCGCGGTGCGATCCAGCGGGAGAATCAGCGATGCCGGCGCCGGCATGCCGCCGGTCCTAGCATCGGGGGTGATGTCGTCATCCAGGGGCATTTCGGCCAATTCATGCTTCGTCATAGTCTACTCCACAAATGCCAACGGCCGCGCCACAGATTCGAGCGGTTTTCGCTCGGCCGCGACGGCATAGCGCCATGCGACGGCAGCGGCGACCATCATGAGTGCCGACCCCAGCAGGTAGCCGGCGAAGACGCTGTTGCGCGATCCGGTGTCGATCAGCACGCCGAACAGCGCCGGTCCGATCACGCCGCCGATGCCGGTGCCGACAGCATAGAAGACGGCGATCGCGAGCGCGCGGACCTCCAGCGGAAACGTCTCGCTGACGGTGAGATAGGCGGCGCTCGCCGCCGGCGAGGCGAAGAAGAAGATCACCATCCAGGCGATGGTCTGGGTCTGCGCGCTGAGCACGCCGATCGAGAACAGATAGCCTGATAGCGCCAGCAGCACGCCCGAGATGCCATAGGTCAGCGCGATCATGGTGCGGCGGCCCAGCGTGTCGAACAGGCGGCCCAGCAGCAGCGGCCCAAGGAAGTTGCCGGCGGCGAAGGGCAGGATGTACCAGCCGACATTGCTGGCGGCGATGCCGAAGAAATCGGTCAGGATCAGCGCGAAGGTGAAGAAGATCGCGTTGTAGAAGAATGCCTGCGCGGCCATCAGCGTCAGCCCGACCAGCGAGCGCTGCCGGTAGGTGGAGAACAGCGTCACGGCAACCTCGCGCAGCGGCGTGTGATCGCGCATCCGGAGCCTGATCTTCTCAAAGCCTTCGCCCGGCTGTTCATGACCGAGCACGGAGGTTTCGATACCAGCGACGATCCTGTGGGCCTCTTCGGGGCGTCCATGGATCATCAGCCAGCGCGGGCTTTCCGGAATCCACATCCGCATCAACAGCACGACGAGGCCGAGCACCGCGCCGGTGAAATAGGCGATCCGCCAGCCGTGATCCGGCGCAAGCAACGCAGGATCGAGCAGGACGATGGCGCTCACCGCACCGATCGCAGCGCCGATCCAGAAGCTGCCGTTGATGACGAGATCGGTCCAGCCGCGATAGCGCGCCGGCACCAGTTCCTGGATGGTCGAATTGATCGCAGTGTATTCGCCGCCGATGCCGGCGCCGGTGAGAAAGCGAAACAGCGCGTAGCTCGCGACGTTCCACGACAGCGCGGTCGCGGCCGTCGCCGAGAGATAGAGCGCGAGCGTGATGAAGAACAGCTTCTTGCGGCCGATCCGGTCGGTGAGCCAGCCGAAGCCCAGCGCGCCGAGCACCGCGCCGGCGAGATAGGCGCTGCTGGCAAGCCCGACATCGGCGTTGGAAAAGCTCATCGTCGGGCTCTCCTTCAGCGCGCCTGACAAAGCACCGGCAAGCGTCACTTCGAGCCCGTCGAGAATCCAGGTGATGCCGAGCGCCAGCACGACGCGGGTGTGGAAGCCGCTCCAGCTGAGATTGTCGAGCCGAACCGGGATCGAGGTCTCGATGATACGGTCGTCATTTGGCGTGACTGGAGCCGCCGCCGCGTGCGTCGTCGCAGAGCTCAATTGTGTCCGCTGCAGTGTCATCAGAATGGACCAATGAGAAACGCCCCGGAACGCTGTGTTCCAAGGCTCTCCCTCCCAGGATTGCGGCAAACGGAGTGCCCGCCACGCGACGTCAACGCCGCAGGCAGTCAGGGGTTCCCGTAATGCGGGAGAGCGAGGGAAGGCGCTAGATCGCTAAAAGCAGTTCGTGTGGAATTGATTTTGTCGTCCCGGCGCAGGCCGGGACCCATACGCCGCGGCCATCGGAAAGGGCAAGCGGCTAGTTATCCGTGCGCCAACATGCAGCCGCGGTTATGGGTCCCGGCCTGCGCCGGGACGACGATAGTTGATAGGCCAGATCGCGCGCCGCTTACGCCGCGCGGATGTTTGCCATGAAGCGATCGAGCTCCTCGCGCAGCCGCGAGCTCTCGACCGACAGCGAGCGGGCCGAGTTCAGCACCTCTTCGGAGGCGACGCCGGTCTCGGTGGCGCCGCGGTTGACCTGGGTGACGCTGGAGGCGGCTTCCTGGGTGCCCTGCGCGACGTTCTGCACGCTGCGCGCGATCTCCTGCGTTGCCGCGCTCTGCTGCTCGACCGAGCTCGCGATGTTGGTGGCGATCCCGGAGATCTGCCCGATCGTGCCGCCGATCTCCTTGATCGCGGCGACCGATTCCTGCGTCGCGGCCTGCATGCCCGAGATGTGGGTCGAGATCTCGTCGGTGGCTCGCGCGGTCTGGCTCGCCAGCGACTTCACCTCGGCGGCGACCACCGCGAAGCCGCGGCCCGCATCGCCGGCACGCGCAGCCTCGATGGTGGCGTTCAGCGCCAGGAGGTTGGTCTGCTCGGCGATCGCCGTGATCAGCTTGACCACGTCGCCGATCTCCTGCGCGGCGCGCGAGAGCTTGCCGATCCGGGCGTCGGTCTGCTCGGCCTGACGCACGGCGGAATCGGCGATCTGGCTGGATTCCTTGGCACGGCGGCCGATCTCGTCGACCGACGCCGACAGCTCCTCGGTCGCGGAAGCAACCGACTGCATGTTGCTGGAGGCCTCCTCGGAGGCGCCGGCGACCTGGCTCGACAGGTTCTGCGTGGTCTCGGCAGTGCGGGTCAGCGTACCTGCCGCCGATTCGAGCTGCACGGCGGAAGCCGACACGTTGGAGACGATCGAGCCGACGGCGGATTCGAATTCGTCGGCGAAGCGAATCAGCTCGGTGCGCCGTGCGGCCGCGCTCGCCTTGTTCTGGGCTTCCTGGGTCGCGGCATCGCGCTCGGCCTTGGCGACCGCCTGGACCTTGAACTCTTCGACGGCGCCGGCCATCTCGCCAAGCTCGTCACGACGGCCGAGGCCCGGCAGCACCACGTCGAAATTGCCGGCCGCCAGCTCACGCATCGCCGCGCACATCGCCGCGATCGGCCGCGAAATGCCCTTGCCGAGCAGGAATGCCCAGCCGAGTCCGAGCACCAAGCTGCCGGCGGCAAGCATCAGGATCAGCTGCTCGGTTTCGCCGATCATGGAATGCGATTCGTTCTCGAGCCGCTTCTGGTCGGCGAGCAAGTCGGACTTCATCGCCGCCGCACCCTGGCTGATGGCGGCCGCGGATTCCGTCATCTCGACGGTCAATTCGTCGATCGACTTCGCATTCGCGATCAGCTTGGCCAGCGCCTCGCGGTACTCTTCAAGCAGCCCGGTGATGTCCTTCACGGCCTGGGCGATCCGCTCGTTCTTCGAGGTGATCCCCTTCACGAGATTGTCGGCGAATTTCAACCGGGCGAGCGCGCTGGTGGCAACGGTCTTGTCGCCGTTGACGACGAACGTGTTGACGGCGCCGGTGATCGACTGCAGCTGGTCGGCGACCTTCTTGGCGCCGAACTGAATCGACTGCAGCTCGGAATCGTCGGCATTGCTCGGCAGATCGTCGAGCTTGTAGCGCATCGAGGTCGCACTACGGACCAGTCTGTTCTGCGCAGTCTGGGCGCTCTCGTCCTTGATGCGGACGATCTCGGCAAAGATCTTGGTGAAGGCGCGGAATTCGCGCTCCAGCTTGGTGACCTGCTCGAGCCGGGCCGGATTGCTGGTGCCCTTCATCGACGCCACGATGGCGTCCTTCAGGCTGGCCTCGGCGGCGAGCGCGGCCTTGGCGTCGTCCTCCTTGCCGGTGGCGACGTAGTAGCGCGCCAGCGAACGGTAGGAGATCAATTCGCGATCGATGTTGCGGGCGAGGTCGGCTTCCGCGACGCTCTGGCGGTAGGAGCCGACACCGGCGGAGACCCGCTCGAAGCCCATATAGGCAAAGCCCATGGTCGCCGCCGACAGCGCCAGCGTGACGGCAAAGCCGAGCATGATCTTGGCTTGAAATCTGAGGGTTGGGAACCTGATCGACAGCGATCGCTTGAGTCCCGGCATTCCAACCCCCGTCTTCATTCTGAAAACCACGCGGGGTCCGGCAGCAACCCGCCCCAGCCCCCGGAGGGCAAAACTAAGGCAGAATCAATAAGGCCCGGTAAATGGGCAACAGGTCAGCCAGTTCGGCGCGCTACTACCTTGGTCGGGCTCGGAGGGAGGGCAAGGTGATTGACGCGCGGGTCCGGCCCGATACCTTAGAACCGATCAAACCTGTCCCTGCCCGGGCCGGGAGAACACATCGGGAGGTGTCCCATGTCATCGCGTCGAGCGGCGCCGTTGGCGCTTGCGGCGAGCGCAGCTGCCGGCGAAGTCGCCTGGCCCATGACATTTCCCCTCACGACCTAGAAGATACCGGCAGGCCTGACCGCAACCCATCGCGGCATGGCCCGTATGCCCTTACGACCCGCGCTGTCACGACAGGCCGCGCCAAGAAAAACAAGAAATTCTGGTCAGGGAGAACGCCTTTGGCGAAGCAGAACGGCAGCGCCACCGACAGCATTGTCGTGGTGCAGGCAAAGACCGACGGGCCGCGGCGAGCAGCCGACGAGATCGCGCGCCAATTGGCGGCGGCTGATCTCGCCATGCTCGTGGTGTTCGTGTCGCCGTTCTATGACCCGAAGGAATTCATTGCCGAGCTGTCGAGGCAGATGGGCGACGTTCCGATCTTCGGCTGCACCACGGCCGGCGAATTGTCGCCCGGCGGCTGGGACGAGGACAGCGTCGTCGCGATGGGCTTCAACGCCGCCGATTTCGTCATCGCGGCCCGGCCGCTGTTCGACCTCGCGACGTTCCGGGTCGATCATGGCCGCTCGATGTGCACCGAGTTGCAGAGCGAATTCGCGCAACGCACCGAGCATTGCGATCACACCGAGGATTCCTTCGGGCTGCTCTTCATCGATGGCATGTGCCAGCGTGAGGAGACCATCATGTCGGCGATCTACGCATCGCTCGGCGACATCCCGGTGGTCGGCGGCTCCGCCGGCGACGGCCTGCGCTTCGAGAGGTCCTGGGTCTTCCACGGCGGTCAGGCCCATACCGACGCGGCCGTCCTGATCCTGATCCGGACCCGGCTGCCGTTCCGCACCTTTAAGTGCGACCATTTCGAGCCGACCTCGACCAAGATGGTGGTGACCGAGGCCGACATCGAGCACCGCATCGTCAAGGAATTGAATGCCGAGCCCGCCGCGCTGGAATATTCCCGCGCCGTCGGCCTCAGCGACAGCAAGCTCGAATTGTTCTCGTTTGCCGCGCATCCGGTCCTGGTCCGCGTCGGCGGCGCCTATTACGCGCGGTCGATTCAGCGCACCAATCCGGACGGGTCGCTGCAATTCTTCTGCGCCATCGACGAGGGCATGGTGCTGACGGTGGCGCGCGAGCGCGACCCGATTGACGTGACAAGCCGCCTGCTCCAGGAGCTGACCGAGGAGCTCGGCGAGGTCTCGATGTTCATCGGCTTCGAATGCGTGCTGCGCCGGCTCGATGTCGAGCAGCGCCAGCTGTCGCGAGAGATGTCGGAGCTCTATCGCCGCAACAAAGTGATTGGCTTTCAGACCTATGGCGAGCAGTATCGCTCCATGCATGTCAACCAGACGCTGACCGGCATCGCCATCGGCAAGCGGGCTGTCGCGCCGCAATGACCGACAGCAAGACCACGCGCATTGCGGCCCTCGAACGCGAAGCCGAGAAGCTGCGCAAGATCAACGCGGCGCTGATGTCGCGCGTCGAACGTTCGACCGACCAGCAGCTCAACGCCTTTTCCCTGTTCGAAACCGCGATCGCGCTGGATCAGCAGGTGCGCGACCGCACCCAGCAGCTCAAGCAAGCGCTGCAATCGCTGGAGAAAACCAACGGACGCCTGCTGCAGGCCAAGCAGCAGGCCGAGGCGGCAAGCTCGCTGAAATCATCGGTGCTGGTTTCGGTGACCCACGACCTGTTGCAGCCGCTCAATGCGGCGCGGCTGACGCTGTCCGCGCTGACCGAGATGGCCAGCGAGCCCAAGAGCGGCGCGCTGACCGATCAGATCGACCGTTCGCTGGCGACGCTGGAAGACATGTTGCGGACGCTGCTCGACATCTCGAAGCTCGATGCCGGCGTGCTCCGGCCGGAATTCGGTCCGGTCGCGATCGCCTCGCTGTTCGAGCCGCTGGAGCAGGAATTTGTCGCAACCGCCGCCAAGCGCAACCTCGGCTTCAAGATCATGCCGTCGTCGGCGGTGGTGCGCTCCGATCCGCTGATGCTGCGCCGGATCCTGCAGAACCTTGTGGCCAATGCGCTGCGCTACACCCAGCGCGGCACCGTGCTGATGGGATGCCGCCTCAAGGGCGACGACATCTGCATCGAGGTGCATGACACCGGGCCGGGCATCCCGGAAGCCCAGCGCGAAGCCATCTTCGTCGAGTTTCAACGCGGCGACGCCGGCGCCGGCGACAAGGCGGGCATCGGGCTTGGCCTTTCGATCGTGCGCCGGTTTGCCGATTTGCTCGGCCACAACATCAGGCTGAGTTCGCGCGCCGGCAAGGGCTCGGTGTTCTCGGTCACCGTGCCCCGCACCTTCGATCCGGTTGCGATCCCCGTTCGCGAGCAGGTCAGCGTCGACTATCGCTATGGCGGCATGGAGGGCGCGAAGATCCTGCTGATCGAGAACGACCTCTCGAGCGCCGAGGGTCTCGCCCATCTGCTGGAGAAATGGGGCTGCGACGTCGCCGTAACGATCTCAAAGACCGAGGCGCTCGAGCGCATCCATGCGCTGGACGGGATTCCCGACGCCATCATCGCCGACCTGCACCTCGACAATGGCGAGACCGGCATCCAGGCCGTCGACGTGATCCGCGGCGAGATCAACGCCAAGGTTCCGGCGATCATCGTAACCGCAGACTACTCGGCCAAGGCCGCCTCGGACGTCTCAGCCTTCGGCCACGAACTCTTGAAGAAGCCGATCAAGCCGGCGGAGATGCGCTCGCTGCTGTCGTTCCTGCTGGCTGCGGAGCAGTCGGGCGCGCGGCTATGATTCCGCGCTATGTGGCGGCGGCGGGGCCGTCACCGGCGCATGATCGTGCTTGCCGAAATCCAGTTTCGACAGCGCAATAATGGCCTCGGTCCGGCTGCGCACGCCGAGCTTCCGCAGGATCTCCGAGACGTGCACCTTCACGGTGGTGACCGAGATATCGAGCTGATAGGCGATGTGCTTGTTCTGCAGGCCGCGGCAGATCATGTCGAGCACGCGAAGCTGCTGCGCGGTAAACTGGCCGAGCTGCTGCACCAGTTGCTTGGTGTCGGCCTGGCCCTTCCGTGCGGCAGCCGAATCGCGGAAGCGCGTCGGCAGGCACACCTCGCCTTCGAGAATCCCGCGCAGCAGCCGTGCCAGCTCGAGCTTCGGCGTCGACTTCGGAATGAATCCGGAAATCCCGAGCGAGATGGCGCCGCCGATGATCCGGGAATCGTCATGCGCTGAGACGATGACGAGCGCGCTGCGCGGCGCCGCGGCCCGCACCCGGTAGGCACCGAGCAGGCCCGTGGTGCCCGGCATCGACAGATCGAGCAGGATCAGATCGAAACCGTCGCGCGCGGCGATCACGTCGAGCGCGCCATCGATCGAGGTCGCCTGCAGCACCTCAGCATCGGGAAACTCGGCCCCGATCACACCGATCAGGGCAGCACGGAACAGCGGGTGATCCTCGACGATCAGCAGTCGAGGCGCACCCGCTTTATCGACCGGCGGCTCGTCCGCCAGGGGCGCGGTCGTGGTCAATGCTGCGCCGTCCTCCCTCGGATGCTCATGACAGCCATTGTATGCAGGACGTTATCTCAAAGCCGATCGTCAGCCTATAGGCGGATAGTCAATGCGCCCGCCTCGCAGTGCAGCAAGCTTACGGCGCCTTCTCTGCCTTCGCTCCGGCGCAGGCGTCAGGAACAGGCAGCGGAATCTTGCCGAGCTCGATGATCGCCTTGTTGCGGCTGAACAGCTTCAGCTTGCGCAGTATCTCGGTGACATGCGCCTTCACCGTGGATTCCGCGAGTTTGAGCTCGGAGGCGATCTCGCGGTTCTGCAGGCCGCGGATGATCAAGTGCAGCACGCGGATTTGCTGCGGTGTCAGCTTCTGGATGCGCTCGCGCAGCGTCCGCGCCGTCTCGGACTGATCCAGCGCGCCGACCGCGACGAAATCCCGCGGCGCCGAGACCGATCCGCTCAGCACGCGCGCGATCGCCTGTGACAGCTCGCCGAGCGAGGTCGATTTCGGCAGATAGCCGACCGCGCCCATCTCCAGCGCCTCGCGGATGGTGTGCTTGTCTTCTTCACTGGAGACGATGGCGATCGGCAGCCGCGGATAGCGATCCCTGATCTTCTGGAAGCCGGAGAAGCCGACGACGTCAGGCAGCAGCAGATCGAGCAGCGCGAGGTCGATATTCGGCTCGCTGGCGAGGATACCAAGGGCCCCTTTGATCGAGGTCGCCTCATAGATCCGGGCATCGGGATGCGAGATGCGGATGGCGTTGCCAAGCGCCTCCCCAAACAGGGGGTGATCGTCGATGATCAGGAACCCCATCATGAGGACCCTCGCATTGCTCGAGCCATTTCCGTTCCGCTTGAATCGGAACGGGGCTCGCGATTCATATTCTGACGCGTTTTCTTCACGCGAACCGGTATCCACTTCGCTCGAAACGCTTCAGTTGCGGATCGCGGCAGCTAGTTCGATCCGCCGCTATCCTGCACACTCTGCAGATAGGCATATACGTTTCTGAGCTCGTCGTCGCTGAAGACGTCCTTCCAGGCCGGCATGCCCTTGGCCGGCCGCCCGTCATGGACCGTCTTCCAGTATGTCTGCTCCATGTCGTCAGCATAGCGCTTCTTGAGCAGCCTGAGATCGATCTTTCGCTCGGCCTGCACCGCGTCCGGACCGTGGCAATGGGCGCAGGTGCCGTTGAAGACCTCCCGCCCCGCGGTGGCGTCTCCCTTGGCATCGCCTTTGGCATCTCCGGCGGTTGCGGCGGTCTGGACCGGTTTCTCGGCCGCAGCCGCCTGCCCGACCGTGACGGGTTCGCTGGCTCCGACCGACGACGTCGTTGCCCGATCTGCCTGGCCGAACTTCACCGGGGCACCGTCCGGCACGCCGTATTTGGCAAACAGGGCGGAAATCTCCGGCTGCAGCGACGGCAGCACGCCGTCGACTTCGTCGCGCAACGCGCCGGACGCCTTGGCGAAGCCGATCGCGGTCGCCCAGAGCAGGCCGTCGCCCTCGGTCGACACGATCTGGTACTTGTCGCCGTAGCTGGTCTTGTTGAGCCACCCCGCCACCGGCGCCCAGATGAAGGCGACGTCCGCCTTGCCCTGTTCGAGGGCCGCCATGCCCTCCTCCGGGCTCAGCACCGTGACCTTCTGGATGTCGTCACGCAGCGCCAGCAGGTTCTGCGGCGTCGATTGATACTGCACCGCAACCCGCAATCCCTTGAGGTCGTCGATGCCGGCAAGCTTGCGATCCTTGCCGCCGACCAGCGCGTAGCCTTCATGGGCAATCGGCTTCGAGAAGATCACCGCCGGGCCCATGAAATCGTCGATCAGCGGCAGCCCGACCATGGCGTCGCACTGCTTGCTGAGCAGCGTCTCCCGCACGGTGCGCTTGCCGAAATAGGACTTGTACCAGTTGGTGCTCACCGTACGGCCGAGCTTTTGCGCCACCGCCTGGCCGATCTCGAGATAGAGGCCGGGCTTGCCCGGGTCGTCACTCGAGAACGGCAGGTTGGTCGGGTCGGCGCAAAGCCGCAGCGGCGGTTTTGTCTCGTCGGCGCCGGCCGCCAAGGCCGGCACCATAAGCGCCGGCGCCATAAGGAAGGCGGAGAGCAGCACGGTCCGGATTGCATGTTCCAACCGCGTGTTGCGCGAGGGGGTGCGCAGTTCGTTTCGGGCGATGCAGGACACGGACAATGCTGCCTCCTTGGCGATCGTTTATTGCAGGGCGAACACGAACAGCGAGCCGCCCTCAGGCGCCGCGGCGACCATCTTCTTGCCGATGTCGCCGAGGAAAGCCGGCAGCGCCGCGGTGCGTCCCACCACGATCGCGACATACTGCTTGCCGTCGACCGAATAGGTCACTGGACCGGCACCGATGCCGCTACCGAGGTTCTTGCTCCACAGCACCTTGCCGTTCTTGGCATCGATGGCGCGGAAGTCGCCGTGCAGATTGCCCGAGAACACGAGGTTGCCGCCCGTCGTCAGCGTACCGCCGTTGAAGGGCAGGTCTTCCTTGATGCTCCACACCTTCTTGTTGGCGACCGGATCCCAGGCCACGAGCTCGCCGAGGAAGCCGCCGGGGCCTTCCTTGGTCGGGAATTCGGCGCCGAGATAGAACACGCCGCGCTTGTAGTTCACGTCAGAGACCGACCAATCCATGCAGACGTTATTGGTCGGGATGTAGACGAGGCCGGTCTGCGGGTTGAACGACATCGGCTGCCAGTTCTTGCCGCCGATCAGGTTCGGGCAGATATCCTTGGCGGGATGGCCGGGGCCGGGACGCTTGTCCGGATCCTCTTCCGCCCGCATCGTGTTGATGTCCCACTTCTTGGCCCAGTTGGCGAAGACGTACTTCTCGGCCGAGATCACCTTGCCGGTTTCGCGGTTGGCCACGAAGAAGAACCCGTTGCGGTCCGCCTTCATCAGAACCGGCGTCTCGGCGCCCTTGATCTTGAGGTCGGCGAGCAGCAGCTCGTTGACGCCGTCATAATCCCAGGCGTCGGCCGGCGTGCCCTGGATGTGCCACTTGATCTTGCCGGTGTTGGGATCGATCGCCAGCGTCGAGGCCGTGTAAAGGTTGGTCAGCTTGCCGAAATTGCCGTCGCCGGTGGAGCGCACGCCGGTATTCCACGGTCCCGGATTGCTGGTGCCCCAGTAGACCGTGTCGGACTTGGCGTCGTAGGAGCCGACCAGCCAGGCGGCGCCGCCGCCATGCAGCCCGGTGTCGCCCTTCCAGGTGTCGCTGCCGGGTTCGCCCGGCGCCGGCACCGTGAAGGTCTGCCAGAGCAGCTTGCCGTCCTTGAGATTGAAGGCCTGCAACGAGCCGCGGACGCCGTATTCGCCGCCGCCGAAGCCGGTGATCACCTTGTCGCGGACGATCAGCGGCGGCGAGGTGATGACCGAGCCCTGCTTGTAGTCGACCACGGTCGAGGTCCAGAGCTCCTTGCCGGTCTCGGCATCGAGCGCGGTCAGCTTGCCGTCGAGCCGGCCGACGAAGATCTTGCCGTCGGCATAGGACACGCCGCGATTGTTGACGTCGCAGCAGGCGTATTGCAGCACGTCATCCGGAATATCCGGCTGCCAGGTCCATTTGCGCGCGCCGGTCGCGGCATCGACCGCATAGACGTATTTCGGCCCCCACGACGTCGACACATACAGCGTCTTGCCGATCACCAGCGGCGACGATTCGTTGGAGCGCAGCGAGGCCAGCGACAGCGAATAGACCAGCTGCAGCTTGCCGGCATTCTCGGAATTGATCTGCTTCAGGGGGCTGAAGCGCGTATTGCCGTAGTCGTGGCCGGCGATCGCCCATCCGTTCGGATCGGACGCCGCCTTCACCACGGAATCATTCGCTTTCGACGCGCCAATGCTTGCCATCGCCATGGCGACCAGCGACACACCGGCAAAGAAAATCCCGCTCCTCAGCTTCATTGGCTTCCTCCAATATGGTTTCGTTGCCGCGATGGATGCATCGCGCGCGCGGATCGATACCCAATTTCATGAACCAGCGATCTTCTGTCGCTGCGTCGGCGATGAAAATGACAGCAACGCTTTTGCGTCGTTATAGGCGGAAGGTAGTAGCAATCGCGGCGGCGATTTTGGCGCGCCGCAGGCAGCATCGATCTGCCGAAAAACCGCTTGCACTGCGGGGTGATTTCATCGCGCCGGAGCATGCTCCCGGCAGCTTGCAAATTGCTCATTGAACGGCTGCCTGCTAGGATCGCAGGCACTGCCCGGCGCCTTCATGACAGGGCCGCACCTACGACTTTGATCGCGGTTACGTCCCATATGAAGCGTGGTCTACTGGGCCCATAACGAAGCTATTGGGAGAAACGCGTGTCTACAGTCAAACTGACGGTAAACGGCAGGGCGGTTTCGGTCGACGTCGAGGACCGGACCCTCCTCGTGCATCTCTTGCGCGAAAACCTCAACCTCACCGGCACCCATGTCGGCTGCGATACCAGCCAGTGCGGCGCCTGCGTCGTCCATGTCGACGGACGGGCGGTCAAATCCTGCACCATGCTGGCCGGCCAGGCCGCGGGCTCCAACGTCACCACGATCGAAGGCCTCGCCAGGGGCGACGAGCTGCACCCGATGCAGGCGGCATTCCGCGACAATCACGGCCTGCAGTGCGGCTATTGCACCCCCGGCATGATCATGTCCGCGGTCGATATCGTGCACCGCCATGGCGGCAAGCTCGACGAGGAAACGGTTCGCCACGAGCTCGAAGGCAACATCTGCCGCTGCACCGGCTACCACAACATCGTCAAGGCGGTGCTCGATGCAGCCGGCCGCATGAAGGTCGCGCAGGCGGCCGAATAGCCGGCCCACGCAGTACACACTAATCAAGCTCATCACCGCCGGTCTCGATGGAAACGGCGGCAAAATCGAATCTCCGTTGGGAGGACTAGACTATGGGTGTTGAAGGAATTGGCGCACGTGTCGTGCGCAAGGAAGATCGCCGGTTCATTACCGGCCAGGGTCGTTACGTCGACGACGTTAAAATGGTCGGCATGAGCTACGCTCACTTCATCCGCAGCCCGCATGCACATGCCAAGGTCAAGGGCATCAACTCCACCGAGGCCATGAAGATGCCCGGCGTGATCGCGGTGCTGACCGGACAGCAGATCGTCGACGACAAGGTCGGCAATCTGATCTGCGGCTGGGCCATCACCTCGAAAGACGGCTCGCCGATGAAAATGGGCGCGTGGCCAGCGATGGCGCCGGAGACCGTGCGCTTCGTCGGACAGGCGGTCGCGGTTGTGATCGCCGAGACCAAGAACCAGGCCAAGGACGCGGCGGAAGCCGTCGTCGTCGACTACGAAGAGCTTCCCGCGGCGGCCGACATCAAGGCCGCGATCAAGTCGGGCGCGCCGCAACTGCATCCCGAAGCCCCCGGCAACATCGTCTATGACTGGCACATCGGCGACGAAGCCGCGGTCGGCGATGCCTTCAGCAAGGCCGCCAACGTGGTGACGCTCGAGCTCACCAACAACCGCCTGGTGCCGAACGCGATGGAGCCGCGCGCGGCGATCGCACAGTATGACCAGGCCGAAGAGCACTACACGCTCTACACGACCTCGCAGAACCCGCACGTCGCCCGCCTCGTGCTGTCGGCGTTCTACAACATCGCGCCCGAGCACAAGCTCCGCGTGATCGCACCCGACGTCGGCGGCGGCTTCGGCTCCAAGATCTACATCTATCCGGAAGAGATGGTGGCGCTGTGGGCCTCGAAGAAGGTCAACCGCCCGGTGAAGTGGACCGGTGACCGTTCGGAGGCCTTCCTCACCGACGCACATGGCCGCGACCATGTCTCGAAGGCGGAGATGGCGTTCGACAAGGACAACAAGATCCTTGGCCTGCGGGTGAAGACCCACGCCAATTTCGGCGCCTACATGTCGCTGTTCTCCTCGGCGGTGCCGACCTATCTCTACGCGACGCTGCTGTCGGGCCAGTATGTGATCCCGACGATCTATGCCGAGGTGATCGGCGTCTACACCAACACCACGCCGGTCGACGCCTATCGCGGCGCGGGCCGTCCCGAGGCGAGCTATCTGCTCGAGCGGATGATGGAGACGGCGGCGCGGCAGCTGAAGGTCGATCCGACCGAGCTGCGCAAGAAGAACTTCATCAACCAGTTCCCGTATCAGACGCCTGTGATCATGGCGTATGATGTCGGCGACTTCCACGCCTCGATCGATACCGCGATGAAGGCGATCGACTATGCCGGCTTCCCCGCCCGCAAGGCCAAGGCGCAAGCCAGTGGCAAGCTGCGCGGCATCGGCGTCTCCTGCTACATCGAGGCCTGCGGCATCGCGCCGTCGAAGGCGGTCGGCAGCTTGGGGGCCGGCGTCGGCCTGTGGGAATCGGCCGAGATTCGCGTCAATCCGGTCGGCACCATCGAGGTGCTCACCGGCTCGCACAGCCACGGCCAGGGCCATGAGACGACGTTCTGCCAGATCATCGCGGAGCGGCTCGGCGTGCCGATCAGCCAGGTCTCGATCGTCCATGGCGACACCGACAAGGTGCAGTTCGGCATGGGCACCTACGGCTCGCGCTCGATTGCGGTCGGCGGTGCGGCGATCGTGAAGGCAATGGAGAAGGTCGAAGCGAAGGCCAAGAAGATCGCAGCGCATGCGCTCGAGGCGTCCGAGAGCGACATCGTGATCGAGAACGGCGAGTTCAAGGTCACCGGCACCGACAAGGCGATCGCGCTGCCGATGGTCGCGCTCGCGGCCTACACCGCGCACAACCTGCCCGACGGCATGGAGCCCGGCCTGAAGGAGACGGCGTTCTACGACCCGACCAACTTCACCTTCCCGGCCGGCGCCTATATCTGCGAGCTCGAGGTCGATCCCGGCACCGGCAAGACCACCTTCGTCGACTTCGTGGCAGCGGACGATTTCGGCCGGCTGATCAACCCGATGATCGTCGAGGGCCAGGTCCATGGCGGGCTGGCGCAGGGTATCGGCCAGGCGCTGCTCGAGGGCGCGGTCTATGACGACACCGGTCAGCTCGTGACCGCGTCGTTCATGGATTACACCATGCCGCGCGCCGACGACCTGCCGTCGTTCCAGCTCTCCCACACCACGACGCTGTGTCCGGGCAACCCGCTCGGCGTCAAGGGCTGCGGCGAAGCCGGCGCGATCGGTGCTTCCGCTGCCGTGATCAACGCGATCACGGACGCCATCGGCAACAACAAGCTGGAAATGCCGGCGACGCCCGATCGCGTCTGGCACGCCATTCACGGTTGAGGGAGGAAGAGCCATGTACGAGACAAATTATCACCGCGCTTCCTCGATCGCCGATGCCGCAGCCACGTTTGCCAAGGGCACGGAATCAAAATTCCTTGCCGGCGGACAAACCCTGCTTCCTGTGATGAAGCAGCGTCTCGCTGCACCGTCCGACGTGATCGACCTCTCCAAGGTGCAGGAGATGATCGGCATCGAGGTTTCGGGCGACACCGTCACCATCAAGGCAGCGACGCCGCATTACGATGTGGCGCAAAGCGATGCGGTCAGGAAGGCAATCCCCGCGCTTGCCAATCTGGCGTCGATGATCGGCGACCCCGCCGTGCGCTATCGCGGTACGATCGGCGGCTCGCTCGCCAACAACGACCCGGCGGCGGATTATCCGGCGGCGGTGCTGGCACTTGGCGCGACGATCAAGACCAACAAGCGGTCGATCGCGGCGGATGATTACTTCAAGGGCCTGTTCACGACGGCGCTCGAGGATGGTGAGATCATCACCGCGGTATCGTTCCCGATCCCGGCCAAGGCGGGTTATGCCAAGTTTCCGAACCCGGCCTCGCGCTTCGCCCTGACTGGCGTGTTCGTCGCCAAGACCAAGGCCGGTGACGTCCGCGTCACCGCGACCGGTGCATCGCAAAGCGGCGTCATGCGGGTGGGGCCGATCGAGCAGGCGCTGAAGGCGAACTGGGCGGCTTCGGCGCTCGACAGCGTCACGATCGCGGCGAGCGGCCTGCTCGCCGACATCCACGGCTCGGCGGATTACCGCGCCAATTTGGTGAAGGTGATGGGACAGCGCGCGGTGACTGCCGCCGGCTGATAGCGCCTAAACACAAGTCGAGCGGCGGCGCGCAGCGATGCGCGCCGTTCGCGTTTTACGGCGCCTCGTTTTACCGGCGCTTCGGGGCAAAAGACGCTTGCCTCATCGCGCGTTCGGCGAGACAATTTAGCTAATCAGCTAATTAAAAATACCGTCCCACGGACGGCTGGGGGAACGCATGACATTCGGCACCAAGCCAGCCGCAAACACCTCAGCCGCTTAACGCCCCACAACGAACGGATAACAACGTGCTCGATAAACCCGCCTCCCAAACCGCCGCTCGCACCTCGGGCCCGCTCGCCGGCTTCCGCATCGTCGAATTCGCCGGCATCGGCCCCGGCCCGTTCGCCTGCATGCTGCTCGCCGACATGGGCGCCGAGGTCATCACCCTCGATCGGGTCGGCGCGGGGAAGAATTTGAAGGCGGTGGCAACCCGCGGCCGCAAGGTCATCGAGCTCGACCTCAAGAACAAGGCGGCGATCGCTGAAGTGCTCGACCTGCTCAGCCATGCCGATGCACTGATTGAAGGCTTCCGACCCGGCGTGATGGAGCGTCTCGGTCTCGGCCCCGACGTCGTGCTCGCGCGCAATCCGAAGCTGGTCTTCGGCCGCATGACCGGCTGGGGCCAGGAAGGCCCGCTGGCGAACGCCGCCGGCCACGACATCAACTACATCTCGATCACCGGCGCACTGGCTGCGATCGGCACCAAGGAGAAGCCGGTGCCGCCGCTCAATTTGGTCGGCGATTTCGGCGGCGGCGCGCTGTATCTCGTGGTTGGCGTGCTCGCCGCGCTCTTGGAAGCGCAGAAGTCGGGCAAGGGCCAGGTGGTCGACACCGCGATGTGCGACGGCGCGGCCTCGCTGATGTCGATGTTCTACGACATGGCCGCGCAGGGCCGCTGGAGCGGCGGCCGCGACCAGAACTTCCTGGACGGCGGTGCGCATTTCTACGGCGTCTACGAATGCTCCTGCGGCAACTTCATCTCGATCGGCTCGATCGAGCCGCAGTTCTACGCGCTGCTGCGCAAGCATGCCGACCTGACCGACGCCGACTTCGACGCCCAGATGGACCGCAAGGCCTGGCCGGCGCTGAAGGCAAAGCTGGAAAAGGTCTTCAAGAGCAAGTCGCGCGCCGACTGGTGCACAATCATGGAAGGCACCGACATCTGCTTCGCGCCGATCCTGACCATGGAAGAGGCCCCGAAGCATCCGCACATGGCGGCACGCCAGGTGTTCGTCGAGCGTCACGGCGTCACTCAGCCCGCCCCCGCGCCACGCTTCTCGCGCACGCCGTCCGCAATCCGCGAGCCGGAGTTGGCAAGCATCGGGGACGTGACGAGTGCGTGGAAGGCGGGGAAGTAGACCCGTCGTCCCGGCGAAGGCCGGGACCCATAACCACGAAACGTGGTTATGACGCGCGATCTTTCCGCGGGACTACCATCCCGCACGCTCGATAGATTCCGCGGTATGGGTCCCGGCGTTCGCCGGGACGACACCTGTTGGCGGTGCGCTAGCGCGGCACCTCTACGACGTCTTCAAGCCGCGTGATCGACCTTCAGCACGCCGCGGCGGATCTGGTCTTCCTCGATCGATTCGAACAGCGCCTTGAAGTTGCCTTCGCCAAAGCCGTCGTCGCCCTTGCGCTGGATGAACTCGAAGAAGATCGGCCCGATCGCGTTGGCCGAGAAGATCTGCAGCAGCACCTTGGTCTGGCCGCCGTCGACGACGCCCTCGCCGTCGATCAGGATGCCGTTGGTCTTGAGCCGCGCCAGGTCCTCGCCATGCTGCGGCAGGCGGGCATCGATCCGCTCGAAATAGGTCTCGGGCGGCGACGGCATGAACGGCAGGCCATCCGCGCGCAGCGTCTCGACCGTCGAATAGATATCGCGCGCGCCGCAGGCGATGTGCTGGATGCCCTCGCCGTGATAAATGTTGAGATATTCCTCGATCTGCCCGGAATCGCCGGCGTCCTCGTTGATCGGAATCCGGATCTTGCCGTCCGGGCTGGTCAGCGCGCGCGAGAACAGGCCGGACGCGCGGCCCTCGATGTCGAAGAAACGGATCTGGCGGAAGTTGAACAGCTTGGCATAGAAGCCGGTCCAGACATCCATGCGGCCGCGGTGGACGTTGTGGGTGAGGTGATCGACGTAATAAAGGCCCGAGCCTGCGGGACGAGGATTCTCCTCTCCTAGCCACTCGAACTCGGCACCATAGGCCGAGCCCTTGGCACCATAGCGGTCGACGAAATACAGCAGGCTGCCGCCGATGCCCTTGATCGCGGGGACATCCAATGTCTTCTCCGCGGACGACACATCCGCCGGCTCCGCGCCGAGCGAGATCGCGCGCTCATAGGCGCGCTTCGCATCGACCACGCGGAACGCCATCGACGGCGCGCAGGGGCCATGCGCGGCGACGAAGTTGAAGCCGTGGCTCCCCGGCTCCTCATTGACGAGATAGTTGATGTCGCCCTGGCGATAGACCGTGATCTTCTTGGTCCTGTGGCGGGCGACCGCGACAAAGCCCATCAGCTTGAACAAAGCGTGCAGCTCGGCGGGATTGGGGTGGGCATATTCGACGAACTCGAAGCCGTCGGTGCCCATCGGATTCTCAGCGCTGATTTCGACCGGCGGCGCATCGTGCGGAAACGGACCCATGACGGTAACTCCCTGATTTGTCTGGAGATCAGTTTCCGTCACTTGTGGCGCAACGTGCGTGCAAAATGGCCCCTGATCTGCTAGAATCGCGCACAATCCGTGCATGAAATGGACCATATGCGCATGCCAGACGTCGATGCCTTCGACCTCAAGATGCTCGCCGCGCTGCAGGACGACGGGCGGCTGACCAACCAGCAGCTCGCCGACCTGGTCGGGCTCTCCGCCTCGCAATGCTCGCGGCGGCGGATGCGGCTGGAGGAGGAGAAGGTGATTTCGGGCTACCACGCCGATCTCGCCGGCGAGGCGCTCGGCTTCGGCCTGATCGCCTTCATCCACATCACGCTCGCGACCCACTCGCCGGACAACGCCAAACGGTTTCGCGAGCTCGTCAACCGCGTCGACGACATCCAGGAAGCCTACGCGCTGACCGGGGATGCCGATTACGTGCTCAAGGTGATGCTGCGCGACCTGAAGAGCCTGTCCGACATCGTCAACAACGTGCTGATGCCGCATCAGAGCGTGGCGCATGTGCGCTCCTCGATCGTGCTCGACCGCCTGAAGGAGAGCACCAAGTTGCCTCTGAAATCGCTGCCGACCTGACTGGCGCAAATCGAGGGAAATCCGTCATTCGCTTTCCCGGCCCGATTTGCGATCATTCCTCCAGCATCCCCCAGAGAGGCGACCATGGCGCTGCAGCTGCGACCGAACTGCGAATATTGCGACAAGGACCTGCCACCGAGCGCGCTGGAGGCGCGGATCTGCTCGTACGAATGCACGTTCTGTGCGGATTGTGCGGAGACCAAGCTCGGCAACGTCTGCCCGAACTGCGGCGGCGGCTTTGCACCGCGACCGATCCGCCCGGCCAAGCCGTGGCGGGTGGGTGTCTGCACCATAAACCAGCCGCCGTCCGACAAGCGGGTGCATCTGAAATACAGTCTCGAGGACTGCGCGGCCCATACGGCGCGACTGAGGGATGTCAGGCCCGAGGAGCGGTAAGGCTCCTCTCGTCATTGCGAGCGAAGCGAAGCAATCCATCCTCTCCGTGCGGGGATAGGTGGATTGCTTCGTCGCTTCGCTCCTCGCAATGACAACTTACTCCGCCGCGACGATCGTGCCCTCGACCTCGCCAAAACCGACGCGATAGCCGTCGCCCTGGCACCAGCCGCGCATGATGAGCGAGTCGCCGTTCTCCAGGAACGAGCGCGTCACGCCGCTGCCAAGCTCCACCGGCTCGGTGCCGTTCCAGCTGATTTCCAGGAGGCTGCCGCGCTGATGCTTTTCGGGACCGGAGATCGTGCCGCTGCCTAAGAGGTCGCCGACATTCATCGCGCAGCCGCTGGAGGCGTGGTGCACGAGTTGCTGCACCGACGACCAGTACATGTATTTGAAGTTGGTGCTGCAGATCGTCTTCGCTTCGTTCATCGCACCGGCGCGCAAGCTCACGTCGAGCTGCAAGTCGTAATTGTTCGGCTGCGCCTGCTTGAGATAAGCCAGTGGCTCCGGCTGCTGCGCCGGGCCCTGCATCCGGAACGGCTCCAGCGCCTCGCGCGTCACCACCCACGGGCTGATCGAGGTCGCGAACGCCTTGGCCTGGAACGGCCCGAGCGGCACATATTCCCACTGCTGGATGTCGCGCGCGCTCCAGTCGTTGAGGATGACGAAGCCGAAGATCATCTCCTCGGCCTGCTTCTCGGTGAGCATCTCGCCCATCGGCGAGGCCTGACCCACCACGACGCCCATCTCGAGCTCGAAGTCGAGCCGCTTGCACGCGCCGAAGCTCGGCACGTCTGTGGTCGGCGGCTTCAGCTGCCCGCGCGGCCGCCGCACCTTGGTGCCGCCAACCACCACCGTCGAGGCACGGCCATTGTAGCCGATCGGCATGTGCAGCCAGTTCGGCTGCAGCGCATTGTCCTTGCCGCGGAACATGACGCCGACATTGGTGGCGTGCTCCTTCGACGAATAGAAATCGGTATAGCCCGAGACGGCAAACGGCATGTGCAGCCGAACGTCGGCCATCGGCACCAGCGCCCGCGCCCGCAATTCCCTGTTGTCGCGCAATTCAGGATGATCTGATCGCAACAGCTCGCTGATCCGCGCCCGCGTCGCCGACCACACCTTCGGCCCGAGCGCCATGAAGGCGTTGAGCGATGGCTGCGAGAACACGCCGAGCGGCCCGACGTCGAGCCGCGAGTCCTGCTCGAGCTCCCAGAGGTCGAGCACATAGTCGCCGATCGCGACGCCGACACGCGGCGCGAGGCCATCCTTCGACGAGAACACGCCATAGGGCAGATTCTGGATCGGGAAGTCGGAGGTCGGGGCGACGTCGATGAAGGAGCGGAGGGATGGGTCGTTGGGGTGGGTCATCGTTTTCTCGATGCAATGATGGTGGTGCCACTTTCGCCACCCTCCCCTGGAGGGGGAGGGTCGGCTCGCATGGAGCGAAGCGAAATGCGAGACGGGGTGGGGTGATCCCTCCACTCGGGTACTGCCTCAAGGGAGAGACTGTCACCCCACCCCGCCGCTCATTTCATTCGCGTCGACCCTCCCCCTCCAGGGGAGGGTAAAATTACGGCTTGGTCGGGTCGAACTTCTTCTCGAGCCCCTTCCAGCAATCCGAGTAATCGTCCTGTAGCGTCGATGACGTCGCGGCGTGCTGCGTCACGCGTTGCGGGTAACGGGTCTCGAACATGAAGGCCATTGTGCCGGTCAGCTTCACCGGCTTCAGCTCGCTGTTGCTAGCATGCTCGAAGGCTTCGCGGTCGGGGCCGTGCGGCAGCATGCAATTGTGCAAGCTGATGCCGCCGGGCACGAAGCCCTGCGGCTTGGCGTCGTAGACGCCGTAGATCAGCCCCATGAACTCGGACATGATGTTCATGTGGTACCACGGCGGGCGGAAGGTGTTGTCGGCCACCATCCAGCGCTCCGGGAAGATCACGAAGTCGATGTTCGCGGTACCGGCAGTCTCCGACGGCGAGGTCAGCACCGTGAAGATCGACGGATCGGGATGATCGAACGCGATCGCGCCGACCGGCGAGAAGGTGCGCAGGTCGTATTTGTAGGGCGCGTAATTGCCGTGCCAGGCGACGACGTCGATCGGCGAATGCGGCAATGTGGTCTTGAACAGCGCGCCGCCCCACTTCACGTAGAGCTCGGTCGGGGTATCCTTGTCCTCGTAGCTTGCCACCGGCGTCAGGAAGTCGCGCGAATTGGCCAGGCAATTGGCACCGATCGGGCCGCGCTCCGGCAAGGTGAAGGCGCCGCCGTAATTCTCGCAGAGATAGCCGCGCGCGGGGCCATTCGAAATCTCAACGCGGAATTTGACGCCGCGCGGGATCACCACGATCTCGCCCGGCTCGGCATCGATGCGGCCGAACTCGGTGACGAGGCGCAGATTGCCCTGCTGCAGCACGAACATCATCTCGCCGTCGGCATTGTAGAAATGCTGATCGACCATCGATTTGGTGATGAGATAGATGTGCGCCGCCATGCCGGCTTGCGTATTCGCGTCACCCGCCGTGGTCATGGTCTGCACGCCCTGCAGGAAGGTCATGTCCTCTTTCGGGATCGGCGCCGGGTCCCAGCGCAGCTGCGCGATCGGCATGTCGTATTCGTGGCACGGCGCGGTGCGCCACAGCCCGCTATCTGCCTTGGCGAAACGGCCGGAATGCCGCACCGAGGGACGGATGCGGTAGAGCCAGGAGCGCTCATTGGTGCCGCGCGGCGCCGTGAACGGCGAGCCCGACAGCTGCTCGGCATAGAGCCCATAGGCGCAGCGCTGCGGCGAGTTGCGGCCCATCGGCAGCGCGCCGGGCAATGCTTCGGTCTCGAAGCTGTTGCCGAAGCCGGACATGTAGCCCGGCGTGACCTGCCCCGAGCTGCGAACGATCTGATCAGGCGAGGTGTTGATGTTCATCGCTATCCTCCTTGCAGGGCGGCCCACATTTCCTGGTCGCGCTTGTCGGTCCAGATCACGGGATCGTCGATCCCGGACGCTTCGTCATAGGCGCGCGAAACGTTGAACGGCAGGCAGTGCTCATAGATCGCGAATTTCGAGAATTTCGGATCCATCACCTCGCGTGTCGCCGCCATCGATTCCTTCAGGCTGCGGCCCTTGGCGACGGACGATTCGGCGGCACCATAGAGCGTGGTGACGAAATCGCGGGTCATCGCGATCGCATCGCGCCCGGTCTCGAGGCCCTTCAGCGCATCGCCGCGGCCCGGCGCGATCGCCTTCGGATTGAAGGCGCGGATCTCGTTCAGCGTCATCGGCCATTCGCGCAAATGCGCATCGCCGCAATAGCAGGCCGAGTGATATTCGATCAGGTCGCCGGAGAACATCACCTCGGCATCCGGCACCCAGGCGACGATATCGCCCGAAGTGTGGCCGGCGCCGAGCTGCATCAGCCGCACCTCGCGCTTGCCGAGATAGATCGACATCTCGCCTTCGAAGGTCAGCGTCGGCCAAGTCAGGCCGGGAATGCTCGCCGCGTCCTGAAACAGCCGCGGGAAGCGGCCATATTCGGAATCCCAATCCTGCTGGCCACGCTCCTGGATCAGGCGATAGGTCTCCTGCGAGGCGACGATGCCCTGCGCGTGATAGGCGGAGGCGCCGAGCACGCGCACCGCGTGATAATGCGACAGCACGACGTATTTGATCGGCTTATCGGTGACGGTCTTGACCCGCTCGATCACCTTGTTGGCCATCGCAGGCGTTGCCTGTGCGTCGAACACCAGGCAGCCGTCCTCGCCGACGATGACGGCGGTGTTGGGATCGCCCTCGGCGGTGAAGGCGTAGAGATCGGTGCCGATCTCGGAGAAGGTGACCTTCTTCTCCGCGAGATCCGTGGTCGATGCGAAACCTTTGGCCATCAGTTCAATCCTGTCCGTTGATCAGTGCTATTGTTGTTGCTGTTGTTGCTGCTGGCTCGCGTCCAGCGTCCGCCGCTTCGCCAGCGCGATCGCCTCGCGCAGCACGTCGAGATCGCCGATATGGTTGGCGAGCACCAGAACCAGCGCGGCATCGAGATCGGCGCTCTGCGCCTCGGTGAGGCCGCGATGCGCCTCGACGATGGCGCGGAAGGCATCGTCGGGTTTAGCAAAGTTCGAACTGGTCGACAGCGCCATCGCAAATCCTCAGTTCAGGCCGGCGGCGCGCGCCAGCGCCGCATCGAGTGCGGGCCGCGCGGCGTTCCGGAAGCGCGCCGCGACATAGCCGTCCGGCCGCAGCAGATAGGCGGTGCCGGGCTCGGCGTCGTAGCGCTTGCCGGCAAGGCCCCGCACATCGATCAGCCCGCCCTCACCACCGACCCGGATGCTCCCGACGCCGTCAGGCACATCGACAGCCGCGCCATTACCAAACTCCAGCAGCGTGAACCGCGTTCCCTGCCTGATGAAAACGTCGGTCAGATAGCTGGAACCACCGCCCTGCTCGGTCACCGGTGCATCCGGCATCGAGGCGCCCGGCCGCGGGCCGCCGCGCCAGTTGTCGCGATCGCTGCTCGACAGTGGCGTGTCGTAGACCGACGGCACCGACAGCCGGCCGCCATTGACCATGCGTTTGCCGAACTCGGTGTCCTTGGCGAGCGACAGCACCGCTTCGCGCAGCCGCGCCTCCTGCCGGGTCACCGGCGCCATGAAATCGGTCGAGCGGGTGGACTCGCGGATGTTCTCGTCCGCCGCCGCGCTACGCTCGATGTGATAGGTCTCCAGCAAGCCCTCCGGCGACAGCCGGCGCAGCACGCGATCGAGCTTCCACGCCAGATTCTCGGCGTCCTCGAGCCCGGAATTGGCGCCACGCGCGCCGAACGGCGAGACTTGATGTGCGGAATCGCCGGCAAAGATCACGCGGCCGTGGATGAATTTTGCCATCCGCCGGCACTGGAACTTGTACAGCGAGATCCATTCGAACTCGAACTTGTCGTGCCCGAGCATGCGCTCGATCCGCGGCCGCACGTTCTCGGGCTGCTTCTCGGCCACCGGATCCGCATCCGGATTGAGCTGCAGGTCGATCCGCCAGATGTCGTCCGGCTGCTTGTGCAACAGCGCCGAGCGTCCGGCGTGGAACGGCGGATCGAACCAGAACCAGCGTTCGGTCGGGAATGCCGCGGTCATCTTGACGTCGGCGATCAGGAACTGGTCCTCGAACACCTGCCCCGCAAAGTCCGCACCGACCATCTGCCGCAGCGAGGAACGGGCGCCGTCGCAGGCGACGACAAAGGAGGCATGTATCTGGTAGGAGCCTTCGGGGGTCGCGATCGTCAGCGCGACGCCATCGTTGCGGCTCTCCAGCGCGATCACCTTGTTGCGCCAGCGCAGGTCGATTTCAGGCAGCTGCTCGACCCGGTCGACCAGATAGGCCTCGGCATAGAACTGCTGCAGGTTGATGAAGGCGGGCCGCTTGTGACCCTCTTCGGGCAGCAAATTGAACTGGTAGAGCTGCGAGGCGCCGTGGAAGATCTTGCCGACGCTCCACACCACACCCTTCTCGACCATGCGGTCGCCGACGCCGAGGCGATCCCAGAACTCCAGCGAGCGTTTCGAGAAGCAGATCGCGCGCGAGCCCTCGCCGATCCGGTCGGCATCGTCGAGCAGCACCACGCGCTGGCCGCGCTGCGCGAGGTCGATCGCGAGCGACAATCCCACCGGCCCGGCGCCGACCACCACGACCGGATGCTCCGCGACGTTGGCGCCCGACCGCTCCTGGTCGGGGTGACGGCGATAGCCGAACTGGGTTTTGGCCTGTGCCGTATTGGCTGCCATTGCTTGACCCTGGATGTTCCCTGACGCCGGCCCTTGTCTGTGGCTCGGACTGCGGCTTGTGTGACCGGCTGGCAACCAGCACCTTGCGGGCTGGGCGCGACCTTGCTAAATTAGTCTCACTTGCAACTATCTTAAACTCCCAGTCGGGCTCGCCGTCAACTCAAATTGGAGGAATTTTTGGCCAGGACCTCTGCAAGCCAGCCTCCGATGCGGCCGCGCAGCGCCGTGGAAGCGGACGCGCGCGACAACGTCGCGCCGACCAAGAAGCGCCTCGACCTGTTCCACTTCATGCCGTTCCGCCTGAACCGGCTGGCGGCGGAGGTGTCCTCGGCGCTGTCGAGCGAATATCAGGCGCGCTACGGCCTCGACATTCCGGAATGGCGGGTGCTCGCGACGCTCGGCTTCCGCAGCGATCCCTGCAGCGCGCAATACATCGCGCATTGCACCCGCACGCACAAATCCACCATCAGCCGCGCGGTATCGGCCTTGATGGAGCGCGAGATCGTCGAGCGTGTCGAGAACGCCGACGACCGCCGTGAATTCCGCCTGCGCCTGACGAAGAAGGGCCAGGTACTCTACGAAGAGCTGATCCCGCGCCTGCTGCGCAAGGAGCAGGAGATCCTTTCCTGCCTGTCCGCACAGGAGCGCCGCGATCTCGCACGCCTGCTCGGCAAGGTCGAGACAAGCCTCGAGCTGGTGCAGACCAGCGAAGAGGCCGACGCGAAGGACGTGTATTAGGATTTGTCATTCCGGGGCGTGCGCAGCACGAGCCCGGAATCCATTTATCCACCAAACGTGCGGCCCGATAGATTCCGGGCTCTCGCTTCGCGAGCCCTGGAATGACGATGGAGGGATTTACGCCTGATCGATATGCTTCGCGATCACAGGGAAATAATTATCCCTCGATCCCTTGTCGATCGCCTCCTGCAGCACCGTGCCGATCAGCTCCGCGCCACGGATCTTGATGCCGGCGTCGGCGGCGAGCTCCAGCGCGTAGGACAGATCCTTCAGCGCATATTCGGTCGAGAACGCACGCTCCGGAAACACGCCCGGCACGATCGCCTTCATGCCGTGGTTGCGCAGCGCAAAGCTGTCGGCCGAGCCCTTCGACAGGGTTTCCAGCAAGAGCTTCGGATCGACGCCATTGCGCTTCGCGACCGCAACCGCCTCGGCCAGCGCGTTCACGGTCTCGAACAGCACCATGTTGTTGAGGATCTTGGTCACCTGTCCCGCGCCGACCTCGCCGCAATTGGTGACGTCGGTGGCAAAGCAGCGGATCAAGGGCTCGATCGCGGCATAGAGCGCGGGCACCGCGCCGACCATCACGCTGAGCGTGCCGTCCTGCGCCGCCTGCCGGGTGCGTGCGATCGGCGCGTCGGCCCAGGCCGCGCCCTTGGCCTGCAACTGCCCGGCGAAGTCGCGGGTCTGGCTGACCGAAGACGTGCCGAGATCGACCACGACCTGGCCGCTTCTGATGTTCTTCAGAATGCCGTCGCCCTCGAACACCGCGCGCACATGTTTGGCGCTCGGCAGGCAGAGGAACAGCACGTCGCTCTGCTTGATGGCATCGGCGACCGTTTCAGCCACATCGGCGCCGTCGGCGCGTAGCCGTTGCAGCGGCTCAGTCGCGAGGTCGAACACGACGACGCGCTTGCCGCTCTTCTTGACCAGGTTGCGGCAAATCGGCTCACCCATCACGCCGAGGCCGATGAACCCGAGAGTCTTGTATTCAGTCATATCGCTGCTTCTTTTTGACGTTTCTTGACGTGTTGCAGATGCGCCTCGCCCAAACCGGCGAGGCTATTTCGCGAACGATCGCGACGGCGCCAGATGCAGCGCGAACGCATCGACCTTGTCGCTGGCGCGCGGATAGATCTCGCTGACGATCGGATCGTGGCCGGGGATGAAGCGGTCGGGATGACCGGCGAGCCGCTCGACCGTCTCCCAGCCCTGCGCCATGTCGCCGACATTGTAGACGATCGGGAATGGGCTCTTCTTGTGCAGGTTCGCATAATAATGCGCGGCATCCGACGCCAGCACGACCGGACCGCGCGCGGTCTCGACCCGCACCACCTGCAGGCCGTCGGAATGGCCGCCGACGCGATGCACGGTGACGCCGGGCGCGATCTCGCCGTCGCCGGAATGGAAGGTGACGCGCTCGCCATAGACGTGGCGCACCATCTGGGTGACGTGCTCGATCGAGAACGGATGGCGCAGCATGCCGTTGCACATGCAGCGACCGGTCGCGTAGCTCATCTCGCGTTCCTGCAGATGGAATTTGGCGCTCGGGAAGCGATCCAGGTTGCCGGCGTGGTCATAATGCAGATGGGTGACGATGACGTCGCGGATCGCATCGGCGCTGACGCCGAAGGCGGCCAGCGCATCGACCGGGTTGAGCGTCAGCTTGCGGGCGCGCGCCTTGGCCTCCTCGGCGTTGAAGCCGGTGTCGACCAGGATGTCGCGGCCGTGGCCGCGGATCAGCCAGACGAAATAATCGAGATCCTGCGCCGTGGTGTCGTGCGGATCGGGCACCAGGAAGTTGAGGTGGGGCGTGCGCGGCGACATCGTCGCATAGCGCAGGGCGTAGATTTCGTAGGCGTTTCCCATCGGTATCGCTCTTGTTGGGTGTTCTTGATTGGCTTGGCGTCCCGACCACAAAGCCATCGCCTCGCGCAAAGGTCAAACCGCGCGGAGTGCGACGAGCGCATGACGGGTCAGCCCATGCCACTGTGAATGCAATCACATTATCGGCTCATGGGAACCGGCACCATGCCGTGTTGGCGATGGCCGCTATGACCGCATGCTGTTGCACTGCGGTCTCGCAGTCGTCATTGCAATAAGCGATGGTGCAGCAAGCCGTTGACGGGGGTTTGGCCGTGGTTTGATAATGGATTTTCGCTAGAGTAAGGTCCCCGGGGCGCAGGCTGAAAGCGGCGCCATTTCATTGCAATGCCGCGATCTGGATTAGCTGCGATTATGAAAATCCGCCTTGCCTTGCTCGCCACGCTGATTTTTTCAATCGCGTCGCCCACCCTGTCCGTCGCTGCCGGCGATCGTTTCGCGCTGGTCATCGGCAACGCCAAATATCCCGACGCCGACGCACCGCTGAAGGAGCCGGTCAACGACGCCCGTGACGTCGCCGACGAGCTCAAGCGTGACGGCTTCACCGTCGAGGTCGGCGAGAACCTGACCGGCGACGGCATGCGCCGCGCCTTCGACCGGCTCTATGGCAAGATCAAGCCGGGCTCGGTCGCGCTGATCTTCTTCTCGGGTTACGGCATCCAGTCGAACCGGCAGAGCTATATGATCCCGATCGACGCCCAGATCTGGGCCGAGGCCGACGTCCGCCGCGACGGCTTCAGCCTCGAGACCGTGCTCGGCGAGATCAACAGCCGCGGCGCCGGGGTGAAGATCGCCCTGGTCGACGCCTCGCGGCGCAACCCGTTCGAACGCCGTTTCCGCAGCTTCTCGGCGGGGCTCGCCCCGGTGATCGCACCCAACGGAACGTTGGTGATGTATTCGGCCGCGCTGTCGTCCGTGGTCTCGGACAATGGCAGCGACCGCAGCCTGTTCGTGCGGGAACTGCTGAAGGAGATCCGCACCCCCGACCTGATGGCGGAGGAAACGCTGAACCGCACCCGCGTCGGCGTCACCCGCGCCTCGCGGCAGGAACAGGTGCCGTGGATCTCGTCGTCGCTGGCCGAGGATTTCTCGTTCAGTCCAGCCGGCGCCACCACGCCAAGCGCCGCAGCCACACCAGGCGGCGCGGCCATCCCAGGCGGCGCGCCGGGACCGTCGAGCGCAGCGCCCGCGCCGGCCGCGTCGCCGTCGACCGAGGTGGCAACGGCACCGCCAGTTGCACCTCCGCCAGCCCCGCCCGCTGCAACGCTGAAGCCGACACCGACGCCGACGCCTCCCGCGGCAACCGCGCCGACGCCGCCACCTGCACCGCCGAAACCGCCCGTCGCGACAGCGCCGACGGCGCCGCCGCCTGCGCCAAAAGCGCCCGAGATCGCGCTGCCGCCTCCCGCGCCTCCGCCGCCGGTGGTGATCCAGCCCACGCCGGCTCCGAGCAATTCGCCTGTTCTCGCCGATGATCCGACGATCAAGGGCCTGAACGAAAAGCTCGACAAGAACCCGGATGACGCGGCTGCGCTGTATCGCCGCGGCCAGGTCTTTGCCAGCAAGGGCGCCTACGACCTCGCGGTGAAGGATTTTACCAACTCGCTGCGGCTGAACCCGAAGGATGTCGAGGCCTATAACAACCGCTGCTGGGTGCGCACCGTGATCGGCGACCTGCAGGCGGCGCTGAAGGACTGCAACGAGGCGCTGCGGCTGCGCCCGAATTTCGTCGATGCGCTCGACAGCCGCGGGCTGATGAACCTGAAGGGCGGGCAGAACAAGAACGCCATCGCCGATTTCGACGCTGCGCTGAAGATCAACCCGCGGCTGACCTCGTCGCTGTACGGGCGCGGCCTCGCCAAGAAGCGCAACGGCGCGGTCGCGGAAGGCGATCTCGACATCGCCAACGCCAAGGCGATGGACCCGAACATCGTCAAGGAATTCGCCGACTACGGCGTGCAGTGACAAATGGACGAGGCCTGCCCGCGGCTCGAACCACCGATGAAATTGCGCGACTAATCAGAGGGTGTGTGCCGGGCAGCGATGCCCGCGATCAATCCGAAGCGCTGCATGGAACCGCGCCGGCCGGCGCAGGAGGAACCGAAATGTTCAAGCCGTCGGCAAGAGCCGCGATGCTTTCGATCGTGACCGTCGGCGCCGTGCTGTTATCAGGCATGGCGGCCGCCCGCGCTGGTGACGTGACCGAGGATCAGATCATCAAGGCGCTGACGCCCGAGAAGAAGCCGCTGACCCGCGGCCTCTCGGTCGGCCCGCAGACCTCGTCCGGGCTGAACGCCGACCAGGCCAAATTCGTGCAGAGCGTCCGCGGCCGCGCCACCCGCTCGCTGTCCTCGACCGAGCGCGAGGAAATCGCGACCATCGTCCAGGACAAGCCGAAGATCGATCTCGAGATCAACTTCGATTACAACTCCGCCGACATCAGCGCCAAGTCGCTGCCCTCAGTGCAGGCGCTCGGCCGCGCCTTGACCAATCAGGACCTGAAGGGCTCGACCTTCGTGGTCGCCGGCCACACCGACGCCGCCGGTGGCGAGGACTACAATCAAGGCCTGTCGGAGCGCCGCGCCGACGCCATCAAGCGCTATCTGGTCGACAAATATGGCATCAACGGCACCGATCTCGTCACCGTCGGCTATGGCAAGAGCAAGTTGAAGGACCCGAGCCACCCGATGGCGGACGTCAACCGGCGCGTGCAGGTCGTGAACGTCGAAAACAAGGACACCGCCTCCAAGTGATGGGCGGTGGCGTGGCTCCTTTTTGAGGTTACAATGCGTCCCGCACCCCGGCGGGGCGCATTTGCTTGAGGGCCGAGCCCCAAGACGGCCCACAGGTGACCCGCCTCACATGACGTCACGGCATGATCCGGGACAGTGGACCCCGGCTCGATCGATGTCTGGACAATACGGCGGCGAGATGAGACTTCGACGAGCGCCCAAGACAATCACTGTCGATACGCGCCAAGCTCTGGATTGATCAGGCGATGAATTTCTCCCAGTACCTCAAGCCTGCGCTCGGCACGGTGGTTTTCCTCGCGCTGGCTGTCGCCTATTACGCCTTCGAGCACCGCTCCCATCCGGAGGAGAAGGAGACGCCGGGCCAGGCGCTGGTCGTGGTGACGAAGTCGACCAATGCCTGCTTCTCCGACATGGTCCGCGTCACCGGCTTCATCGTGCCGCGCCGCGAGGCGCAGGTGAATGTCGACCAGGACGGCTCCAAGGTCACCGACGTGCTGGTCCGCGAGGGTGACATCGTGACCGAGAACCAGGAACTGGCGCGGTTGACCCCGCCGCCACAGCAGGCGGCGCAGGGCAATGCCAAGCCGATCGTGCTGCGCGCGCCGGCTGCCGGCCTCGTCACCGAGGTGCGCACCGCGCCCGGCGCCCCGGCCTCGCCGCAGGCGCCGGCGATGTTCAAGATCTCCGTCAACAACGAGATCGAGCTCGACGCCGAGGTGCCGGGCTTCCAGCTCCTGAAGCTCAATCCCGGCGCCAATGTCCGGATCAGCCGCGACGACGCACCCGACATCGTCGGCAAGGTCCGCCAGATCTCGCCGCAGATCGACCGCGCCACCCAGCTCGGGCATGTCCGCATCACCATCAACAACAATCCGACGCTGAAGGTCGGCATGTTCGCGCGCGCCAATATCGACGCCAAGCGCTCCTGCGGCGTCGCGGTGCCGCGCACCGCGATCGACCGCCTGACCCTGCAGGTCGTGAAGGGCAACACGGTCGAGACCCGCAGGGTGCGCGTCGGGCTGACCTCCGACACCTCGACCGAAATCCTTGAAGGCCTCGACGTCGGCGAAATCGTCGTGGCCGATGCTGGCACCTCGCTGCATGACGGCGACCAGATCAAGACCATGTTCGCCGACGAACTCGATCGCACGCGGTCACGCTAATTCGGATACGCTAATGGCTTTGAACATCTCGGCATGGTCGATCCGGAACCCACTTCCCTCGATCGTCTTCTCGATCATCCTGCTGGTGTTGGGCTGGGTGTCCTTCACCAAGCTCGCCGTGACGCGGCTGCCGAGCGCCGACATTCCGGTGATCTCGGTCGCGGTCTCGCAATTCGGCGCCGCGCCCTCGGAACTCGAGTCGCAGGTCACCAAGACGATCGAGGACGGCGTCTCCGGCGTCGAGGGTGTGCGCCACATCTCGTCCTCGATCACCGACGGCCTGTCGGTGACCACGATCCAGTTCGCGTTGGAGACCAACACCGACCGCGCGCTCAACGACGTCAAGGACGCGGTCACCCGCGTGCGCGCCAACCTGCCGCAGAACGTCACCGAGCCCCTGATCCAGCGCGTCGACGTGATCGGCCTGCCGATCGTGACCTATGCCGCGATCTCGCCCGGCAAGACGCCGGAGCAGCTCTCATATTTCGTCGACGACGTGGTCAAGCGCGCGCTGCAGGGCGTGCGCGGCGTCGCCCAGGTCGAGCGCATCGGCGGTGTCGAGCGCGAGATCCTGGTCTCGCTCGATCCCGACAAGCTGCAGGCGGTGGGGCTCACCGCGGTCAATGTCAGCCAGATCCTGCGCGGCACCAATGTCGACGTCGCCGGCGGCCGCGCCGAGATCGGCAAGAACGACCAGGCGATCCGGACGCTTGCCGGCGCCAAGACGCTGAACGAACTCGCCGGCACGATGATTCCGCTGTTCGGCGGCGGCGAGATCCGCCTCGACGATCTCGGCACCGTCACCGACACCATCGCCGACCGGCGCACCTTCGCCCGTTTCAACGGCGAGCCGGTGGTGGCGCTCGGCATCAAGCGCTCCAAGGGCGCCAGCGACGTCGTCGTCGCGGCCGCGGTGCAGAAGCGGATCGACGCCCTCAAGGTCTCCTATCCCGACGTCGACCTCAAGCTGATCGACACCTCGGTCGAGTTCACCAAGGGCAATTACGAGGCCGCGATCTCGACCCTGTTCGAGGGCGCGATCCTCGCCGTTATCATTGTGCTGCTGTTCCTGCGTGACATGCGCGCCACGATCATCGCGGCGGTCTCGCTGCCGCTGTCGATCTTCCCGGCATTCTGGGCGATGGACCTGCTCGGCTTCTCGCTCAACCTGGTGTCCTTCCTCGCCATCACGCTGTCGACCGGCATCCTCGTCGACGACGCCATCGTCGAGATCGAGAACATCGTCCGCCACATGCGGATGGGCAAGACGCCCTACCGGGCCGCGCTTGAGGCCGCCGACGAGATCGGCCTTGCGGTGATCGCGATCTCGCTCACCATCATCGCGATCTTCGCGCCGGCAAGCTTCATGTCGGGAATCGCCGGGCAGTTCTTCAAGCAGTTCGGCATCACCGTGTCGGTGCAGGTGTTCTTCTCGCTGCTCGCCGCGCGCTTCGTGACGCCGATGCTGGCCGCCTATTTCCTCAAGCATCATGACCACGACGACCCGCCGCCCGGCCGGATCCTGCGCAGCTATCACGGCCTCGTCACCTGGTCGGTGAAGCACCATTACATCACCGTGCTGATCGGCTTTGCGGTGTTCGCCGCGTCGATCTGGAGCATCACGCTGCTGCCGCAGGGCTTCCTGCCGGCGCAGGACACCGCGCGCTCGCTGCTGGCGATGGAGCTGCCGCCCGGCTCGCAGCTGGCCTACACCGAGAAGGTCACCGAGGAGATCGTCGCGCGGCTGCGCAAGCGGCCCGAAGTGCGCAGCGTGTTCGTCGACGGCGGCCGGGTGCCGCCCGGCATCCAGGAAGTGCGCCGCGCCGCTTTGATCATCAACTACACGCCAAAGGCGGACCGCAGGATCACCCAGCGCGAGCTGGAGCTGTCGATCGGCAAGGAGCTCGATAACGTCCCCGATATCAGGTTCTGGTTCCTCGACGAGAACGGCCTGCGCGCCATCTCGCTGGTGGTCACCGGCACCGACAGCAACATCGTCAACAACGTCGCCAGCGAACTGGCGACGCAGATGAAACGAATCCCGATCATCGCCAACGTGATCTCAGAGACCGCGCTCGACCGGCCCGAGCTGCGCATCCGTCCGCGCGCCGAGCTCGCGGCGCGGCTCGGCGTCTCGACCGAAAGCCTGTCGCAGACCATCCGCGTCGCCACCATCGGCGACGTCGGCCCGGCGCTGGCGAAATTCGACGCCGGCGACCGCCAGGTGCCGATCCGCGTCCAGCTCGAGGACAATGCGCGCAGCGATTTGCAGATGCTGGAGCAGCTGCGGGTGCCGCTCGGCGCGCGTGGCGAACGCGGCGGCGTGCCGCTGTCCGTCGTCGCCGACATCCAGCTCGACCAGGGCCCGACCAGCATCAACCGCTACGACCGCGAGCGGCAGGCGACCGTCGCGGCCGACCTCGTCGGCAATGCCGCGCTCGGCGACGCCACCAAGCTGATCTACGACCTGCCTGTCATGAAGAGCCTGCCGAAGGGCGTGAGGGTCAGCCCGTCCGGCGACGCCGAGAGCCTCGCCGAACTCTCCGACGGCTTCGCCACCGCGATCACCGCTGGCCTGATGATGGTCTACGCCGTGCTGGTGCTGCTGTTCGGCACCTTCCTGCAGCCGATCACCATCCTGTTCTCGCTGCCGCTCTCGATCGGCGGTGCGATCGGCGCGCTGCTGCTGACCGGCAAACAGCTCACCACGCCGGTGTGGATCGGCATCCTGATGCTGATGGGCATCGTCACCAAGAACGCCATCATGCTGGTGGAATTCGCGGTGGAGGCGATTCGCGACGGCAAGGCGCGCGAGGAAGCCATGATCGACGCCGGCATGAAGCGCGCCCGCCCGATCGTGATGACCACGATCGCAATGGCCGCAGGCATGATGCCCTCGGCGCTGGCGTTCGGCGCCGGCGGCGAATTCCGCTCGCCGATGGCGCTCGCGGTGATCGGCGGCCTGATCTTCTCGACCGTGCTGTCGCTGGTGTTCGTGCCGGCGATGTTCATGGTGATGGACGATATCGGCAACCTGATCTGGCGCTTCGGCAAGCGGCTCGTGGTCTCACATGCCGACCACGAGCTGACCCCGAGCGAGCACCAGACCGACCAGACCAAGCGGCCGCCCGGCCCGCCGAGCGTGATCTCACCCGCCGCGGAATGAACCAAGGGCGCGGCGCGTCAGCGCACGATGAAGGGGTGCCCACCAAAATATCGAAAACAACCCCATGCACAGTAGCCGGCGGCTGCCGGCGTGCGACACGGCAGCTTGACTCGTCGGGCAACTCAGCGGTATTCTTCTATTATTCCGAAATCTTGATGCGAATTGGCGACCCCGCCATCTGTCGTCCCTGCGAAAGCAGGGACCCATACTCCGCGGCGGGTGTTGCGAATGGGACCCGTCGTTCCAGCATCGCCCAACAATGACCATCGGTGGTTATGGGTCCCTGCTTTCGCAGGGACGACGATGAGGATGGTTCTCGATTCAAGTCTTCACACAAGGCGGTGTCATCGCCCGCGCAGGCGGGTGATCTCAAGCTCTAATACAGCCGCGTGCGATAGGCCTCTTCCATCGTCTTCTCGGCGACCTCGACCTCGACGGCGGCGGTCTGCTCGGCGATGATGCGGCCGAGCGTCGGGAAGCTGTGACGCTCGACCTGCGCGGCGGGATTCCAGAGCTTTGAGCGCATCAGCGCCTTGCCGCAATGGAAGTAGGTCTCATCGACATGCACCTTGATGCCGATGATCGGGGTGACGTTCTGCACCGTCAGCGGCGTCAGGAGATCCGGCTCCTGCGAGATCTCGGCCCGCCCGTTGATCCGCAGGGTCTCGTTGATGCCCGGCACCATGAAGATCAGGCCGATCCCGGGTGAAGCGATGATATTGCCGAACGTATCGACGCGGTTGTTGCCTCGGCGGTCCGGAATCAGCAGCGTCTTTTCGTCGAGCACCGAGACGAAGCCGGGCGCATCGCCGCGCGGGCTGGCGTCGGCATGGCCCTTGCCGTCGCTGGAGGCGATGACGAGGAACGGCGACAGCGCGATGAAGTCGCAGCAGAACTTGTCGAGATGGTTGAGCACCTTCTTCTCGGCGAGCGGGCTCAACTGCCCGAAATGCGCGCGAAGATCCTCCTGCGATTTGACAGGCGGCTTGCCGCCCGCGCCCTCGTGACCCATAGCGAACCTCCCTTTGTTGTTAGTCTATACCGCGTCGATGCCGGAATCGATCCTTGCCGCATTGCGTGGATCAGCCGCGGCGGCAAAGCCCGGCTGGTCGAAGAAATCGCGGCCCGGGATCGCATCGAGCAGGTCGCGGGTATAGGCTTGGCGCGGCGCGGTGAAGACCTCGGCCGTGGTGCCCTCCTCGACGATACGCCCCTTCTGCAAGACGATGACGCGATCGGCGATCTCGGCGGCGATCCGCAGATCGTGGGTGATGAAGATCATCGCGAGCCGCATCTCCTGGCGCAGCTCGGCGAGCAGCGCCAGCACCTGGGCCTGCACCGAGACATCGAGCGCCGACACCGCCTCGTCGGCGATCAACACCCGCGGCTTCAGCGCAAGCGCCCGCGCGATGCAGATGCGCTGGCGCTGGCCGCCCGAGAATTCGTGCGGGTAGCGATCCGCGGCGGTCTCCGACAATCCGACCCGTGCCAGCAACTTCCTTGCCTGCGCCATCGCCTCGGTGCGCGAGGCGCCATACGCCATCGGGCCGCGCGCGATGGCATCGCCGACCTTCTGGCGCGGATCGAGGCTGGCAAACGGATCCTGGAACACGATCTGGAGCCGCCGCCGCGCCTGGCGCAACGCTTCATCACGCAACAGCCGAAGGTCGGCGCCACCGAAGCGGATGGCGCCGGCATCCGGCTCAGTCAGCCGCATGATCATGCGCCCGAGCGTCGACTTGCCGGAGCCGGATTCGCCGACGACGGCCAGCGTCTCGCCCTCGTGCAAAGTTAGCGAGATGCCGTCCGCGGCGACGACTTCACGCGGCGGCTGCAACCAGCCGCGCTTGACCCGAAAGGTCTTCTGCAGGCCGACGACTTGCAGCAGCGGCTCCGGTCGCACGATCGTGTCATGGATGTCGGCGAGCCGCGCCTTCGGCACCGCGTCGATCAGTTCGCGCGTGTAGGCCGCCTGTGGATTGCGCAGCACCTCGCTGGCCGTGCCCTGCTCGACCACTTTGCCGTGGCGCAGCACCACGACGCGGTCGGCGACATCGGCGACGACGCCGAAATCATGGGTGATCAGCAGCACGCCCATGCCGCGCTCGCGCCGGAGATCGTCGATCAGGCGCAGGATCTGGCGCTGGGTCGTGACATCGAGCGCGGTGGTCGGCTCGTCCGCGATCAAGAGCGCGGGCCGGTTGGCCATCGCCATCGCGATCATCACGCGCTGGCGCTGGCCGCCGGATAGCTCGAACGGGTAGCTCTTTTCCAGCAGAAGCGGATTCGGCAGCCCCACCTGCGTCAGAAGGGTCTGCACCCGTTCGCGGACCTTCGCCATCGACGGCGTCGGCCGCTGGTGCGCCAGGATCATCTCCTCGATCTGCTTGCCGACCCGCTTGAGCGGATTGAGCGAGGACAGCGGCTCCTGAAAGATCATCGCGGCATTGCCGCCGCGCAAATTCCGCAGGCCGCGACCGTCAAGCTTCGACGGATCCTGCCCTGCGACCGTCACGGCACCGGACGCGATATCGACGCCCCGCGGCAACAGCTGCAGCACCGCATGGGCGATCATCGACTTGCCGGAGCCGGATTCGCCGACCAGACAGACCACCTCGTTCGGCTTGAGCTCAAACGAGACATTCTCGACCGCAAAGGGCCGGTCGCCGCCTTTCGGAAGCGCAATCGAGAGGTCCTTGACCGCAAGAACCGGAGCGTTGCTCTGCATGGCTTCGCTCATGACCGGCGCCTCGAGACGCGCGGGTTGAGGACGTCGGACAGTCCCTCGCCGAACAGGTTGATCGCCAGCACGGTGACGAGGATGGCAAGCCCGGGAAATACGCTCATCCACCACGCATTCCGGATCGCGGTGCGCCCCGCGCCGATCATGAAGCCCCACGACATCAAATTGGGGTCGCCAAGCCCCATGAAGGACAGCGCGCTTTCCAGCAGGATCGCGGTGGCGACCGTCAGCGACGTCACGACCAGGATCGGTGAGATCGCATTCGGCAGGATATGGCCGAGCACGATGCGCCAGGTGCGCTCGCCCTGGCACAACGCCGCCTCGACGAACTCACGATGGCGCAGGCGCAGGAACTCGGCGCGCGTCAGCCGCGCCAGCGGCGGCCAGCTCACCGCCCCGATGGTCAGGATGATCGTCAGCAGCGACGGATTGAAGGTTGCGACCAACAGGATGGCCAGCACGAAGGCCGGAATGGTCTGAAACAGTTCCGTCATCCGCATCAGCACCAGATCGACCTTGCCGCCGAAATAACCCGAGATCGCGCCGACCACGACGCCGATCGCCATCGCCGCGAGCGCCGACGCGATGCCGATTAGGAGCGAAACCCGCGCGCCATAGGCGACACCGGCCGCGACATCACGGCCGAGCGTATCGCCGCCGAGCCACAAGCCGTCCTCGCCGGGCGGCGTGAACGGCGCACCGACCATCTCCCAGGGAGAGACCGGAAACACGATCGGCGCGATGATCGCGACGACGACAACGACGAGCAGCAAGACGAGGCCGATCATGCCGCTGGGATGACGCAGGAAGGCGCGCACCGTCTCCATCACGCGGCTCCCGTGGTCATGCGCGGGTCGATCAGCCGGTAGACCAGGTCGGTCAGAAGGTTGAGCGCGATCACGACGATCGAGAGGATCAGGAAGATCCCGAGCAGGACCGGATAGTCGCGCTGCAGCAGCGCCTCGAAGGTCAGGCGGCCGAGGCCGGGCCAGGCAAACACCGTCTCGATCACCACGGCGCCGCCGACCAGCGCGCCGGCCTGCATGCCGGCCACGGTGACGACCGGCACCAGCGCATTGCGCAGCATATGGCCGACCACGATACGCGTGCCGGACAGGCCCTTGGCGCGCGCCGTCTTGATGAAGTCCTGCTGCGCCACCTCGATGATCGAGGAACGCATCAGCCGCGCATAGATCGCCAGATAAATCGCCGCTAGCGACGTCACCGGCATGATCATGTGCTTCATGATGTCGAGCGCATGTTCGATCGGCGAGAGCTGGACGTTGATGGTCTCGTAGCCGAACGGCGGCAGCCAGCCGAGCGTCACCGAGAACACCAGCACCAGCATCAGGCCAAGCCAGAACACCGGCGTCGCATAGAGCACGAGCGAGAGCACGGTGAACACCGTATCGAGCACGCTGCCGGCCGCGAGCCCCGCCAGCGCGCCGAGCGCTGTGCCGATCAAGAGCGCGAGACAGAACGCCGTCACCGTCAGCAACAGCGTCGCCGGCAGCCGTTCGAGGATCAGATCGACGACGGGGCGGCGCTGCCGATAGGAATAGCCGAGATCGAGCCTGACGACGCGGCCGAGGTGGCTCACGAGCTGCACGAAATACGGCTTGTCGAGCCCGTACTCCTTGCGCAGATCGTCGAGCAGTTTTGGATCGGACGCGCCGGATTGCCCGGCCATCACCTGCGCCGGGTCGCCGGGGGCGGCCCGCACCAGCACGAAGTTGAACGTCGCGATGACGAGGATCACGGCGACGAGCTGCGCGATACGGCTGATCGCCTGGAGCCCGATCGCCGCTGCGCTCCCGAGTGGCGTCACGATTTGTAGACCGACCCGAAGGTTTCGTGCGAGCCGATGCCCGTCGTCACCACGTTCTTGAACGCCTTGTCGTAGATGATGGGATATTCGATCTCGAGCGTCCAGGCCACCGGCACATCCTCGACCAGGATCTGCTGCACCTTGCTGTAGAGCTCCTGCCGCTTGGCTTCATCGAGCGTGATTGCCGCCTCGTCGAACAGTTTGTCGACCTCGGGATTCGAGTACCCCTGCGTGTTCGAGAACAGGATGCCCTTCTTGATGTTCGACGAGATATAGGTGCGCGCCACGCCGAGCGCGGGATCGCCGAGCTGGTAGAGCAGGTTCTGGGTCATCTCGTAGTCCCAGTTGCCGACCTTCTCGGCCCAGCCGGCCATGTCGGTGCCGACCAGCACGAGGTCGATACCGACGCGTGCAAAGCTCTGCCGGAAGAACTCGCCGGCGCGCTGATAGGACTCGCCATAGGGCGGCACGATGTACTTGATCTCGGCCCGCTTGCCGTTGGCGCCCGCCTTCAGTCCCATGTCGTCGAGCAGCGCCTTGGCCTTGTCGACAGAGAACTCGTAGCGCTTCACGTTCGGATCGTAGAACCGTGTCTTCGACGAGATCGGGCCGGTCGCAATCTTGGCGTTGCCGAAATACACGCGCTTGCTGAACGCCTCGCGATCGATCAGGTGCATCACCGCCTGCCGGAACCGCTTGTCGTTCATCGGCGCGATGCGGTTGTTCATTTCGAGCCATTGATGCGGCGCGAAATACTCGTAGCCCTTGGTGGTGAATTCGAGGTTCTTCTGCGTCTTGAAGCGCTGCACGTCATAGAATTCGACGTCGGACCATTGCACCAGCTGCACCGTGCCGTTCTCCAGCGCCAGCGCACGCGACGCCGCGTCCGGAATCACGCGGTAGACGATCTCGTCGAGATAGGGCTCGTCCTTCAGATAGTAGCCATCGTGGCGGACGAGGTGAACGTGCGAGCCGCGCACCCATTCCTTCAGCTTGAAGGGGCCGGTACCGATCGCCTTGTCGTTCTCCGGGTTCTTGCGATAGTCGGTGCCGTCGTAGATGTGCTTGGGCACGATCGGGGCGGATGTGCAATCGAAGCAGCCGATGAACGGCGCGAACGGCTGCTTGAGCTTGAACACGACGGTGAGCGGATCGGGCGCTTCGGCCGTTGCCACGCGGGCGAAGTTCTGCCGCGCGCGCGGATGGGTCTCCACCAGCAGCTTCATGCAGCTGAACACCACGTCCTCCGAGGTCATCGGCTTGCCGTCGTGGAAGGTGATGCCGGGAAACAGCTTGAATGTGTAGGTCAGGCCGTCGGGCGAGACCTCCCAGGACTGCGCCATGCCGGGCATCGGCTTGAGGTCGGCGCCGTATTTCAGCAGGCCCTCATAGATCTTGCCGCCGAGCGTCAGGGTCGGCTGCTGCTGGTTCAGCGCGGTCACCAGAACCGGCGGCTCCGGCTGGATGATGGTGTTGAGCGTTCCACCGCGGGTCTGGCCCGCCGCCCGCGTGATACCGAACGGGATGGCTGCACCGCAGGCCAGCATCGCCTTGGTGAATTCGCGTCTGTTCATCGGACCTCTCCGTCGCCGCGCGTCAGGCATTCGATTTCGGCGAATGTCGCGGGGTGAGGCATTGTTGCCAAACGCCGTATCCCGCGCTACCTGAATGGGGACAACAACCATCGCGATCGGGCCAACTGGCCCGGAAGATGCATGAGCACCCTGCGAAAACGACGATCGATCAGGAGCTCACGACACTTGAAAGTCGCAGCGCGACGAAATGACACCGGCTTGCGCGTGTGCCGCAAGCAATCCGGTCCCGTAGCCGCCGCGCATTATGCCGGACAACTGCAACAGGTCGAACGGCCGCTCGCGGCGATGGCGGCCTCTTATCCGAACGAAAGCACGAGCGCGCGACACGCGCATCGCCGCGATCAGTTCATCCTGCAAACCGCAGGCGTGACCTCGATGATGACCGAGCGCGGTCATTTCGTCGTGCCGCCCGGACATGGCCTGTGGATTCCGGCCGGCGTCGCGCACCAATCGCGTGCATGGGGCGAGGTCGAGATCCAGACCATCTATGTCACGCCGGACCGCGTGCGGAATGCGCCGGCAACCTGCCGCCTGATCAGGGTCTCCGCGCTGGTCGAAGCACTGATGGAAGAAGCGGTGCATATGCCGACCCGTTACGATCCGGAAGGGCGCGACGGCCGGCTGGTCGATTTCCTGCTCGATGAGATCGGCAGGATGCCCGAAGTGTCGTTGCATGTGCAGGTGCCGCCCGATCCGCGGCTCGCCGCGATCTGCGAAGCGGTGCTGATCGATCCGAGTTCCGATCTCACGCTCGACGATTGGGCCGATCGCAGCCAGCTCAGCCGGCGAACCTTGACGCGGCTGTTCCGTCGCGAGACCGGACAGAGCTTTGCGGCCTGGCGCCAGCGGGTGCGGCTGCTCGAAGCGCTGGCGCGGCTCGGCGCCGGCGAAGCCGTCACCTGCGTTGCGCTCGACGTCGGCTATGACAGCCCGAGCGCGTTCGCCGCGATGTTCAAGCGCGAGCTCGGCGCCGCGCCGCGCCAGTATCTGCGCTGGGCCAATCCCGAAGTGGTGATGAGGTAGGCGAATTCGCGTCGCGCACGCGCGGAACGCAAAACCCCTGCGGTCAACGGGAAAGACCGCAGGGGTTTGCAGGTGGATGGCGTGAGGCCAGCAAGGCTGGGTGTCACCCCAAGGACCGGCACGCGGATGAAAGCGGCTCCGGCCTGTTCCCGCAAGCAAGTCTTTTGGGCAGCGCAAGCAAGGCGCGCGTGAGGACACGATCCTCACGCGCGCGTTGCATGCATTCCGCTTGGCTTCTCGTTTGACGCGTTTTCTTCGCGCGAACCGGTATCCACTTCGCTCGAAAACGCACTAATCGTTACGTGCAACCGCGGTCAGCTTGGTCATGTTGTGCAGCATGATCCGGCCGCGCTGCAGGTCGACGATGCCGTCCTTGCGCCAGGTCTGCAGTTGCCGGTTGACGCTCTCGCGTGCCGCGCCGACGAAGATGCCGAGCTGCTCCTGCGAGATGTGCACCTCGGAACCGAAATCCTCGGCCAGCGCGCACAGCCGGCGTGCGAGGCGGACCGGCAACGGCTGCAGCACGGATTCTTCCATCCGCTCGCTCTGCCAGCGGATGCGCTGGCACAGCAATTCGATCAGCCGGACCGCGACCTTCGGCTCGCGCTCGAGGAAGCCCAGGAAATCCTCCCGTCGCAGGACGAACAATTCGGTGGGCTCGCCTGCGGTCGCATCCGCGGTGCGCTCCTGACCGTCGAGGACGGCGACTTCGCCGAACAGGTCGCCGGATCCCATGAAGTTCAGTGTGAGCCGGCTGCCGTCGGAGGCACCGGTTTCGATGCGCATCTGGCCGCGGCGGACCCCAAACAGGGCGTCGCCGGGATCGCCTTTCTGGAACAGCACCTCGCCGGTGGCGAGCTGCTGGGTGTGGCAGAGGCCCGAAAGCCGCGCCAATTCGTCCGCACCGAGATCGGCGAACATAGGGTTCATTTTCAGAATGACCGCAAATTCGGCCTGTTTGCTCATTGTATTGCCTTCCAAATCCATCCGAGCGGTCCCCTCCGCCCGGTTAGCAACAATCACCCTCATAAGAGTGTGTGAGAGGTCACATAAGTTCATGCTGGTAACGGATTATTTTTCACCTCGTTGGAGCGAGGTCCCGTTTGCGGGATAATCTCGTGCGATCGGCCGTGCCTTTCCGCGGCGGAACCCTGTCTGCCCGGCCTGGAATATCGAGATGAGAGCACTGAAATTCGCCGGGGCCGCCATCGCTGTCGTGATCGTGATCATCGCGCTGGTGGCCGCGGTCGGGATTCCGTCCTCGTTCCTCACGTCGGCCATCACCGAGCGGGTCGAGCGGGAGACCGGCTACACGCTCAGCATCAATGGCGGCGCCAGGATTGGCCTCTGGCCGACCGTCAGTCTGACGCTGCGCGACGTCGTGTTGCAGGACCCGCGCGAGCGCGAGGCCAACAACCGGTTCGCGGCTGATCGGGTCGAAGCCGAGATGACGCTGTCGAGCCTGTGGTCGGGCCGGCCCGACATCACCGACCTCGTGATCGAGAAGCCGGTGATCAATCTGCCGCTGCAGCGCGAGCGCACCCGCGACCACAATCCGCCGGCGAAATCGTCCGCCTCCGACAGCGGCGGCCTCACGATCCGGCATGTCAGCGTCACTGGCGGCACCATCGTGTTCGCCAATGTGCGTGACCGGGTCGAGAACCGGATCGAGACGCTCAATGCCGATGCGACCATCGGCAGCGACCGCAAGATCGTCGTCACGGGGAGTGCGAGCACCGGTGACAAGCCGCTGAAGTTCGAGATCCGCGCGACCGCGCCGCAGGCGCCGCTGGAACGCCAAAACGTGCCGGCCGAGTTCAACATCGACGCACCCGGCCTGTTGCCTGCAGCGATCAAGGCGAATGCGGAAGTGCGCCTGAACGGCACGGTGGTGATGTTCAACGGCGTATCCGGCACGCTCGGCGATGGCGGCTTCACCGGCTGGGCCTCGGTCGACTTCGCCAGCAACAAGCCGCTGGTGAAGCTCGATCTCGACTTCCAGCGCATGACATTGGCGCTGCCGCCGAGCCAGCCCGATGCGGCGCAGCCATTGGGCACCAACATTTGGAGCAATGCGTCGATCGACCTTGGCGGGCTCAATTATGTCGACGCGCAGGCGCGCATCTCGGCGGCGGAACTCGTGATCGGCGACGGCCACTTCGTACAGGCGGCGATCGATGCATCCGTTGACAGCGGCGTGCTGAAGGCCCGGCTCGCCGATCTCGGCGCCTATGAGGGCACCGCCAATGGCGACGTCACGATCGATGCGAGAACCACTACTCCGACCTACGCGCTGCGGCTCGATCTCGCCGGCGTGCGCGCGCTGCCGGTGCTGAAGAGCCTCGCCGAATTCGACAAGCTTGACGGCAAGATGCAGGCGAAGATCGCGCTGACCTCGCAAGGCACCAGCGCGCGCGCCATCGTCGGCAATCTCGGCGGTACCGCCTTCGTCGTATTCCAGGACGGCAAGATCCTCGGCCTCAACGTCGCGCAGATGATCCGCAACCTCACCACCAGCACCTTGTCGGGCTGGCAGCAGAGCGGGGAGCTGTCGACCGATCTCAGCCAGCTGTCGGCCTCGTTCAAGCTCGACAAGGGTCAGGCCGTCACCACCGATCTCAATCTGATCGGCCCGCTGGTGAAGATGGGCGGGGTCGGCACCATCGATCTCAACACCCGCCAGATCGGGTTCCGCGTCGAGCCGCAGCTCGTGATGACCACCGAGGGCCAGGGCCGCACCGGCAACCCGGTCGGCCTCGGCATCCCCGTGATGATCGAGGGTCCGTGGGTGTCCCCGCGGATCTATCCGGAGATGCAGGGCATCCTCGATAATCCAGAGGCCGCCTACGCCAAGCTCAAGGAGATGGGCAAGGGCCTGTTCGGGACGAATGGCCAGGGGCTGAGCCAGGGCCTGAACGGGCTCACCAACCTCCTCAACGGCGTGCAGGGCGGCGGGACCGGCGCGCAGCCCGGCACGGGCCAGGCGCCTGGCGGCGCGGCCGCCGGCCCGAACAACCCGCTCGGCGGGCAGCTTGGCGACACCATCGGGAACCTGCTGCAGCAGGGCCTCTCCACCCTCAATCAGGGCAACGCCTCCCGCCCGAGCCGCAGCCTGGCCCAGCCCACGCCGGACGCGCCGCCCGCCGCCGCACCGCCGCCGCCCGCCCCGCCACCGGCCGACACCGCCGAGCAGCACGACAATCCCGCGATGAACGACGTGCTGCGGCAGCTGTTCAACCGCTGAATATTCCCGGATATCCCCCGCCGGAATGCAGGGCTAACCATGCGACGGGAGGCCCCGCTTTGCCCGGCCGATCCGTGCTAAACAGCAGCGATACAGTGGCGCACCCGACTGATCGGAGGGGAACGGACGAGGCTGGATGAACGGGGCACCGGACAAGGGCAAGAACTGGTTCCTGCGCGGCGGCCTGTTCGCCAAATACGTCCTCGCGCTGGTCGGCCTCGTCGTGTTCGTGCTGGCGGTCAACGGCGCGCTCGAGACCTGGATCAGCTACCGCGGCATCAGGAGCACGCTGACCGACGCGATGAGCGAGAAGGCGGACGCCACCGCCAAGCACATCGAGCAATCGATTTCCGATCTCGAGCGGCAGATCTCCTGGGTGACCCGCGCCTCCTCCAACACGATCGAGCTTCGCCGCGCCGACTATGCCCAGCTGCTCGGCCAGGTGCCGGCGGTGAACCAGCTCACTTTGATCAACGGCCAGGGCCGCGAAGTGCTGCGGCTGTCGCGCCAGACCTACACGCTGAATTCCAATGCCGACTTCTCCCGCGACCTCCGCTTCACCGAGGCGATCGAGCGCGGCACTGCCTACGCGCCGGCGTATTTTCGCGACGAGCGGCCTTATATGTCGATCGGCGAGCAGCATTCCGGCTTCAATGCCGGCGTCACGGTGGCCGAGATCGACCTGCGTTTCCTTAACGACTATTTCGGCGATTCCCAGGTCGGCCGCACCGCCTATGCCTATCTCGTCGACGCCAAGGGCCGCGTGCTGGCGAGCTCGTCGAAGGGCCCCGAAATCGGCAAGGACCTCGCCGCACTGCCGCAGGTCGCCGCGGTGCTGTCGCCGAGCGGCAGACGGATCGCCTCCGGCAAGGATGTCGACGGCAACGCGGTGCTGACGACCGCAACCGCAGCGCCGGACCTCGGCTGGCACGTCTTTGTCGAGCAGCCGACCGCGCAGGCGCTCTCGCCGATCCGCGACCAGCTGGTGCGCATCGCACTCTTGATCGCGCTCGGCCTCGTGGTCGCGATCATCGCCGGCACGATTCTGGCGCGGCGCATGCTGGTGCCGATCACCGCGCTGCGTACCGGCGCGCGGCGGCTTGGCGATGGCGATTTCGGCCACCGCATCGAGGTGAAGACCGCGGATGAGCTGGAAGAGCTCGCCGGGCAATTCAACAGCATGGCCTCGCAGCTTGCCGAGACCTATTCCGGCCTCGAAGGCAAGGTGAAGGAGCGCACGCGGGATCTCGCGCAATCGATCAACGAGCTGAAGGTGCTGGAGGAGGTCGGCCGCGCGGTGGCGTCCTCGCTCGACCTCAACGCCGTGTTGCCGACGGTCGCCGCCCGCGCGCTCGAGATCACCCATGCCGACGCCGTGCTGATCTATGGTTATGACGCCGCACAGCGCACGTTCAACCTGACGCAGTCGATCGGCATCGATGGCGAAGCCGAGGGCCATCATCGCGCGATCGATGCGGCGAACAGCCCGCTCGGCGAAGCCGCGGCGAAGGGCGAGCCGCTGGCCTTCCCCGATCTCGCCGCAAGTCCCGATCATGCGCCCGGTCATCCGCTGCGCGACGTCGTGGTCGGCGCCGGCTTCCACTCGGTGCTGGTGGTGCCGCTGGTCGACCAGCAGGGCGTGCTCGGCGCGCTGGTGGTGCTGCGGAAGGTGGCCGGCGATTTCCCCGCGAGCCTGATCGGCCTGATGAAGACTTTTGCGCACCAGGCGGTGCTCGCGATGCGCAATGCGCGGCTGTTCACTGAAGTCGACCAGAAGAGCCACGCGCTGGAGCTGGCCAACACCACCGTGCGCGAGCAGGCGGACAAGCTCAGGCAGCAGACCGAAGAGCTCACCGACTGGAACAAGTCGCTGGAGCAGCGGGTCGAGACCCAGCTCGGCGAGATCGAGCGCATCCGAAGGCTCGAGCGCTTCCTGGCGCCGCAGGTGGCGCAGCTGATCGCCTCCTCCGACAATCCCGAGGGCCTGCTCGACAGCCACCGGCGCGAAGTCACCGTCGTGTTCTGCGACCTGCGCGGCTTCACCGCCTTCACCGAGGCGACCGAGCCGGAAGAGGCGATGAACGTGCTGCGCGAATATCACGCGGCGCTCGGCAAGCTGATCTTCAAGTACGAGGGCACGCTCGACAAATATGCCGGCGACGGCGTGATGATCCTGTTCAACGCGCCGATCCAGCTCGCCGACCACACCGCGCGCGCCGTGCGGATGGCGGTGGAGATGCGCGACACGGTTGGTCCCCTGACCGAGAAGTGGCGCAACCGCGGGCATACCCTGGGCTTCGGCATCGGCATCGCGCTCGGCTATGCCACGCTCGGCCAGGTCGGCTTCGAGCAGCGGCTGGAATATGCCGCGATCGGCAGCGTCACCAACCTTGCCTCCCGCCTGTGCGGCGAGGCCAAGGCCGGCCAGATCGTGGTGAGCCGCCGCGTCTACGGCATGGTCGAGCCCCATGTCGAAGGCCGCGCCATCGACGACCTCGTGCTGAAGGGCTTTAATCACCCGATCCTGGCCGCGGAGATCCTGAGCTGGAAGGGCGAGCCGTCAGCGGAAGCGGCAGCGGAGTGAGCGACACGCTCATGTCGTCCGCGCAAACTACCGGTCCCGTCATCCCCGCGCAAAGGCTTCGCCTTTGTCGCTGAAGGTGCGAGCGGAGCGAGCCTCGGAGGATGCACGGCCCCGCTCGTACCCCGTCGACCCTTCGAGACGCGCGCAAGAGCGCGCTCCTCAGGGTGGCGGTTCGGGAGTCCGTTTCGCTGCGGCGCTGTCGCGAGGAAAGACTGTCCGCCCCGTCTATCAGCGGGAACCCGCTACCGCCCGAACCTTGCATTCGCGCGGAAAGTGTGTATATTGGGGCCATTCGATTAGCCGTTGCGCCTTGTTGAATGGTCAGAACGGCCCTCCTCCAAAGACATCGTCAGTTGAATGGATGGCGCGCGATTCTGCGCAACACATGCGCAGACGCGCAATTTGGAGAAGAGAAGATGGCGACAGGTACTGTGAAGTGGTTCAACGGCCAGAAGGGCTTTGGTTTCATCGAGCCGAGCGATGGCAGCAAGGATGTGTTCGTTCACATCAGCGCAGTCGAGCGTGCCGGTCTGACCGGCCTCGCCGAAGGCCAGAAGGTCTCGTTCGAGCTGAAGACCGACAAGATGCGCGGCAAGACCAGCGCTGAGAATCTTCAGATCGTCTGAGTTTCTTACTTGGGCATGATATCCGCGCAAACGCGTTCCGCGTTTGTCGCGATCATGCCAGTTCGTCATTCCACGGATGTACTGGGATGGCGTTGCGGCCCGCTCGATCCACCCGGATTGGGCGGGTTTTAGCATGTCTTGCTGCGCGTGATCCCAAAGCACGCCGCATCGCGCCGTTCCGTGCAACAGCCGCGAAGCGTTCGCAGAGGATCATGCCTTGGAGAGAATGCCGATGACCGCCAGGAAGCCTGATCCATCGCCTGCAAGCCTCGCCAGGGCCGACCGCCAGCGGCTGGCGGCCGAGGAAGGCGCGCGCGCCATCGCCGAGGTCGAGCGCGACGCAGCCTCGATCCGCAAGAACATGGAGCGCCTGCGCGCGCTGCGCGAAGCGCGCGAGGCCAAGGCTGCGGCCGAAGCCGAGCTGGCGCCGGCACCCATCGCCAAGAAGAAAGCGCGCGTGAAGCGCATCGTGCGCTGACGCTGCGGTCGCGCTGTTTTGATTGCGGCGATAGCCGAATGAGCCGCCTGCCTCCACCGTCTTGCGAGCGAAGCGAAGCAATCCATAGTTCAGCATGCGCGGAGTCATGGATTGCGGCGTCGCTTGCGCTCCTCGCGATGACAGCTTTGCGCGACCGTTAGTCCCGTCATCCTGAGGTGCGAGCGCAGCGAGCCTCGAAGGATGCACGGCCACCAGCCGGGCCGCGCCTAGTCTAGTCTAGTCTAGTCTAGTCTAGTCTAGTCTAGTCTCCGATCAACATTGTCAAACAGCTGAGAGATACGAGCTCGCGGAACGAGAGTTGGGGGTGACGCCAAGTCAAATTCTGATATTCAGAACAATGCAAGTGGTAGAAAATAGCGGCCGTTGCGACATTGCTTTCATTTCCGCGAACTCCCACGAGCCTCAAATCACCATCCAGTGAATCTGGTTGCCTCCGCAATCACGATCACGACCCCCGCCACCCCTCCCAGGAATAACCCATCCCCCACCTCGCTCGCGTCATGACGGGCGCGCGGACACGTGCGCTCCGAGAACAAGAACACGCGAGGATTGGGTTTGATGACAGGATTGGACGGGACACACGCTGTGGCGTCGGTGGTGGCGCTGCACTGCTCGCTGGGGTCGGGACGGCAATGGACGAAGCTTGCGGGCGCGCTCAGTGGCACGCCGTTCATGGCGCCGGATATTTCCGGCTATGGCGTCGCCGCCTGCGGGCGCGACTGGCCGCGGACGCTGGATGGCGAGATCGCGCGGCTCGAGCCCTGGCTCGCCAAGGCCACCGGGCCGATCCATCTGGTCGGGCATTCCTTTGGCGGGGCGATCGCGTTTCGGCTGGCGACCGCGTCACCTTATGCGCAGCGCATCCGCAGCCTGACATTGATCGAGCCGGTACTACCGACGTTGCTGCGCGACGGCTCCGCCGACGTGCGGCTGTACGATCGCTTCGCGCGGATCGCGCAGGTGGTGTCGCAGGATATTTTCGACGGCGCGGCGCTGGAGGCGGTCGAGGCGTTCACCGCGTTCTGGGCCGGCTCCGGTCCGCGCGAGCAGTTCTCGCCGAGCGGGCGGCTGCGGATGATCGAACAGGCCGACAAGCTGCCTTACGATTTCAACGCCGCGCTCGATCTCGACGGCGTGGCGGCCGCCGCGCGTGCCTTGCGGGTGCCGACGCTCTTGGTGTCGGGCGGGCTGTCGCCCTATGTGACGCAGCGCATTGTCGCAAAACTCGCCGCGATCATTGATGGCGCCGAGATGCGGCATCTGCCGGCGGCCGGCCACATGCTGCCGGTGACGCATGCCGAGCGGGTCAATCCGGAGATCCTGCGGCACATCTGGCGTGCCGAGGAGCTGGCGAAGCTGGAGCTCGCCGCGTGTGCCGGGCCGACCGAGTCGGCTGCCGCCGCGGCGCAGCCGTCTGGCTCGGCGAGGCCGCATCTGGTATTCAGGAGGCCCTCATTTTGGGAATAGTTTGCCGATGATTTTGCCTCGCTTGCGCGCTGCCGCCCTCGCCGCTTCCGCGCTGCTTCTGCTCGCAGCCTCTCCCGCGCTTGCCGCGGGCGAGGCCGACGCTGTGCCGAAGGGCGCGGCGGTGACGGTGCTGAAGGCCTCGAAGTTCTGCTTCGGCAATATCGTCGAGGTGTCCGGCATCGTGCTGCCGCGCGACGAGCAGCAGATCCGGCCCGACCGCTTTGGCTTGAAGGTGGCGGAGGTGAAGGCCGATCCCGGCGACACCGTCACCGCGGGCCAGGTGCTGGCGCGGCTGACCGACGGCGCCAACGCGATCAACCTCACGGCGCCGGTCGCGGGCACCATCTCGGCGTCCTCGGCGATTGTCGGCGCGCCGGCATCGGGCAAGGATGCGCTGTTCTCGATCATCGCCAAGAGCGAGTACGATCTGGTCGGCATGGTGCCGACCCGCGACATCGCCAAGCTGAAGACCGAGCAGACCGCGCGGCTGAAGATCATCGGCGCCGGCGAGATGGACGGCAAGGTGCGGACGATCGCGCCGACCATCGAGCCGAACAGCCAGCTCGGCCAGGTGTTCGTCGGCATCACCTCCAACAAGCGGCTGCTGGTGAATTCGTCCGGCCGCGCGCAGATCAAGACCGGGCAGAGCTGCGGCGTCGCCGTACCGCTGACCGCGATCCTCTATTCCACCGCCGGCACCGTGGTGCAGGTGGTGCGCGGCGGCCGCGTCGAGACGCGGCGGGTCGAGACCGGATTGATGTCGGCCGGCCAGGTCGAGATCCGCGACGGCATTTTGGAAGGCGACATCGTCGTCGCCCGCGCCGGCGCGCTGCTGCGCGAAGGCGATCCGGTGCGGCCGGTGGGCGCGAGCGCGGACGCGAAGTAGCTGGCGCTGCATCCACAGCGTCGTCCCGGCGAAGGCCGGGACCCATAACCACCGGCAGGAATTTTGCGAAGACTTGCAGTGAATACGCGCCGCGGTACACGCAGCACGCTTCATCGATAGATCACGCGGTATGGGTCCCGGCTTTCGCCGGGACGACGTGGGGAGAGAGCTGGGGCTCAGCCGCCGAGCTTGATGTCTTCCAGCAGCGAGGACGACACGCTCGGCACCTGCTCGCCTTCAGAGGCGCGGGAGATCGCGACGCGGGTCTTGTTGAAGGCGGTCTCTGCGCCGGCCTGGGCTTTCAGGTTGTTGATCAGCTCGGAAACCAGGACGCTGTTCGCGCCCTTGGAATCGTCGGCGACCTTGCCCGGCGTTGCCGAGGTCAGCACGATCGTGTTCTCCGGCGGGCTGATCGGGGCGAGGCCGTGCGAGAAGGCACGGAAGCGGCGCTCATAGGGATTGCGGCGCGAGGCATCGAGCACGACAAGCTTGGCCTTGGCGCCGCGCTCCTTCATCGCATCGAGCACGGACTCGACGCTGACGCCGGTGCGCTTGACGTCGGCTTCCTTCCAGATCGTGGCATCGACCGGGATCATGTAGCTCTCACGGCCGACCTGGACGCCGTAGCCGCCGAAGAACAGCATCACGACGGTGTCGGGGCGGATCTTGGCCTTCATGCGCTCGACCGCGCGGAACATGTCGTCCTTGGTCGCATCCTCGACCACGTCGACGTCAAAGCCCTCGCGGCGCAGCGCCGACGACAAAGTGCGGGCATCGTTGATCGGCTGGGCCAAAGGCGCCGCAGCGTCCGGATAATGGCCGTTGCCGATGATCAGCGCGAGGCGGGAGGAGCCGCCCGCAATGCTGCCGGTCTGCCCGACGCTAACGGCGCCTGCGACCGTCTCCTTGGCAACATCCGGTGTCCGCTTGTTGAGCGCGGCGTGGGCGCCAATCGCCAGCGACACCGTGCCGGCCACCGCCACGCAGACGGCGATGGTGCGACGGGAAATATGAAGCTGCCTAAGGTTCATAACGTTCTAGTCCCAATCTCTATCCCGATGGCGTTCGAACGAAATCGCGCCAGTTAGTCGCGTCAGTGACGATCAGGTTTAATGGGGTTGAGGTGTGTGTGCCGTTGAATTCAGCTCAATTTGCGGCGCCGCAACAAACACTCCCTTAACCCGGCTGGACCGCCGGAGCAACCCGGTTTGCAGCATGCTGCCGCCCGGCACAGGCCATTGACGCCGTTAAGATCCCGTTACGTGACTTCGATCACATTTGTATTTTGTAGGGATTCATGTAGCTTTCCAAAGGCTTGCGAGTTTGGGGAAGGACCGGAGGAAACACCGCCGGGGGCGGCGGCGTTAACCGGTTCCTTGAGAAAGGGATTCATGAGCCTTCATGAGATCGCGGGCGCGGTGTGCCGGGCGCTGACCGCCAAGAAGGACGGCCCGTCGCTTTACGACGTCTGCGACCCCGTGCTGCAGACCTATTGCGGCGGCGATGCCCATCTCGGAAAATTCTACCGGACCGCGCTCGGCAATCCGCCGCTGCGCGCGTTGCTCCGCCGCACCGGCCTGCCGGCGCTGAACGACCCCGACCGCTTGGCCGGCCTGCGCGCCGCGTTGACCGAGGCGCGCGACGCCGCGGCGCCGGACTGGACCGCGATCGGCGCCCCGGTCGCCGACCTGATGGACGGCATCGGCGTGCGCCACCCCGCCCCGCCGGCCGCAACCGCCCCTCACCATCCGCCGGCGACGGCGGAGATCGACCGCGTGATCCGCTTGACCGGCGCGCATCTGCTCGGCTCGTTCGGCAGATGCGGTTTCATTCCGACCTATGCCGCGTTCAATTTGATCGGCGACCCCGACATCAGCGGGCGCGAGATGCTGATGGCGCTGACCGGGCTGAACGCCCGCGGCTACAAGAACTCGACCTTGCTGTTCAGCCTGGCGCGGGTCTTCATCGCGCATTCGCCGGCGCGCGCGCTGATCAACCCGCCATGGCGCGGCATCGCCGAGCCGATGTGGGAGCCGGTGCAGATCCGCCACCGCTCGGCCTATTACGACGCCTTCTTCACCGAGGCGCTGCTCGGCTTTGTCGAGACCGGACTTGCGTCTCCAGATGAGGCGGGCGCGGCGCGGCGCGCGGTCGCCGAGATGGTGGATTTCTGCCTGAAGACCAGCGCCGAGGAGGTGCCCTCGCATGACGGCTCGGTCGTGAAGGTGATCACCGCGCTGGCGCCGGGACGGCATCCGCGCTTCTCGCGCTTCTTCGCTCAGATCAAGCAGGACCTCGGCTTCGGCGTCTATGTGCCAGACTGCGACACCACGGCGTGCGCGTTCTCGGCCGCGACGCAGGCCGGCTCCGACGATCCGATCCTGCAGCAGCCGCTGCTGGATTTCTACCGCGGCTACCAGGTGCGATCCGGCGCCAACGAGCCGCGCGTCACCGTGCCGCTCAACGATCACATCGACTATGAGGGCGGCGTCGTCACCTGGATCGACAATCTCAAGGGCGAGCGGCCCTACGGCAACGACCTCGATCCGACGCTGAACCTCGACATCCTCGAGGTCTCGTTCCGCAACCTCGCCCGCTGGCGGATCATCGAGACGCCGCAGCGGCTTGAGACGGTGCATCGCATCATCGCCTTCCAGAAGAATCTGGTCGAAAGCGGCGCGTTCAGGAATCCGCGTTCGCACATCTATTATCTTCCGGAGCTCTATTCGGCCTATTTCGGCCGCTGCTACGCCGCCTTCATCGCGCTGCCGCTGGCCGCGCAGCGCGTCATTGATCCCGGCAATGTGTTCGCACTGATCCGTGCCCGTGTGCTCGGCTACGTCCAGGGCGAGCTGATCGCGCATGAGATGAACCCGTTCGACGCGGCGCTCGCGCTGATGGCGCTGGCGCATCTTGGCGCCGAGGTCTCGACCTTCACGCCGGCGCTGCACTGCATCGTGCAGGGCCTCGGCGAAGGCGGCCGCAAGGGGCCCTACAGGGCCTATGAATGGAACAAGATGAAGACGCCGACGCGGATCCTGGTCGGCGGGCCCGAGGTGACCTCGGCCTTCGTGCTGATGGCCCTCACGCTGGCCAGGAAGCGGATGGTTGCGGTGTAGGATGGGCAGAGCGCAGTCGCCCGGTTCACCCTCCCCTGGAGGGGGAGGGTCGTATCGCATCACGCGAAGCAAGATGCGATACGGGGTGGGTGATCCCTCCACACGGGCACCGTTTCTACGGCGAGACTGTCACCCCACCTCGGTTCGCATTGCGCTACGCTTCATGCGAACCGATCCCAGAGCGAGCTTCGCTCGTCTCTGCCCCTGCAGGGGAGGATGACATCGCGGAGCGGGATGACGCGAAGTTGAAACTGGCGGAAACACAACACCACTGGCAGGGTTGCCCAATTGCCCGCACAATCCTCGCCGATCCTTTGGGCCCTGAACGCTGAACGAAAGACTGGCCGGAAACGCCGATGCTCAAGACGCTGCTCACTGCTGGCCTGCTGCTGTCGCTGCCGACGCTGGCTGTCGCCGCCGACATCACTGGCGTGCCGAAGATCCGCGACGGCGACCAGCTCATGATCGGCAGCGTCAAGATCCGGCTCGGCGGCATCGACGCGCCGTCGACCGACCAGCTCTGCCTCAACACCAAGGGTGAGCGCTGGACCTGCGGCGTCGCCGCGCGCGACGAGCTGATCAAGCATGCCGGCAACAAGAGCTGGACCTGCCACGCCCGTTCGGTCGATCGCCGCGGCCGCACCATTGCGCGCTGCGAGGTCGACGGCGAGGACATCCAGAAATGGATGGTCAGCAATGGCTGGGCACTGGCCTACACCCGCATCTCGCATGACTACGAGCCGGACGAGAAGGCGGCGCGCGAGGCCAAGGCCGGAATGTGGCAGGGCGCGTTCATCGCGCCGTGGGACTGGCGCGTGCGCAACAAGAAGACCACCGTGCTCGGCACCGTGAAGCCGCCGGAAGGTGCCCACGCGATCCTGCTCGCCTCCGCCTCCGGCCCGGTCGCGCCCTCGCCCGACTGCACCATCAAGGGCAACGTCAACCGCTCCGGCGAATGCATCTTTCACCAGCCGACCAGCCGCTGGTACGCCAAGATCGAGATGAAGATCAGCAAGGGCACGCGCTGGTTCTGCTCGGTCGAGGAAGCCGAAGCCGCCGGCTGCCGCGAGACGCGGCGCTAGAGCATGATCCGGAAAAGTGCGAAGCGGTTTTCCGACAAGATCATGCTCAAACAAAGAGCTAAGGCGCGATGACGATTCAACCCAATCTCATCGAGCTTTAGGGCGCCACGCATTGATCCGGAAGCGTGTGCCGTGACTGACGTCGAAATCAACCCGCCTGCGGCGCGCCGTCGCAAACGCGTTCGCTATCTGCAGCTGCTGCTGTTCGTGCTGGTCACCTATCTGATCGCGGCCTATCTGGTGCTGCCGGCGCTGTGGACGCATTACGAGCACCAGAAGGGCCTCGCCAATCTGCCGATGGTGACCCGCACCGCGCAGGGCATTCCCGGCGACCCCATGAATGTCGGGCTGATCGGCGACACCAAGGACGTGGTCTGCGCGATGCACGAGGCCGGCTGGTTCCCGGCCGATCCGGTCACGCTGAAATCCTCGATCGAAATCGTCGGCTCCGTGCTGCTCGACCGTCCCTACAAGGCGGCGCCGGTGAGCAGCCTATTCTATCTCGGTCGCCGCGAAGACCTCGCCTTCGAGCGGCCGGTCGGATCGAGCGCGGATCGCCGCAACCATGTCCGTTTCTGGCGGGTGCTCGATCAGGGTCAGGAGAAGCGCCCGGTGTGGCTTGGCGCTGCGACGCTCGACCGCAGTGTCGGCATCAGTAGCTACACCGGCGCGGTGACGCATCACATCGCGGCCGACCTTGACGCCGAACGCGCGCTGCTCGCGACCGACCTCGAATCCGCCGGCATGGTCACCGCGAAATACCAGGTCACCGGCATCGGCCCGACCTTCGACGGACATAATGGCGGCGGCGACCTCTATTACACCGACGGTGAAATCTGGGTGATGCGGCTGGTCGAGGCCTGCCGCAAGAACGACGGCACCGTCGAGCAGATTCCAAGCCCCGCCGCGACCCAGTTCAAGGACCAGATCTGGCGCGCTGTGGTCGAGACCATCGACAAATAAGGCTGTGTCCCGCGCTTTTGGAAACGCTGGATTGCTTCGTCCGGCTCGCAATCGCGGCCGCGATGGCATATCCTCCACCCTTGACCCCTCAGACGCATGATTTGCGTAGCTTTACCCAAAAGGAACAGGACGATGACCGTTCGCGCGGGCCGGGAATTTCTGGCCATCCCCGGGCCCACCACGATGCCTGATCAGGTGCTGCAGGCGATGCATCGCCCGGCGCTCGATATCTACTCCGCCGAGATGTTCGAACTGACCGAAAGCCTGCTGCGCGATCTCTCGAAGCTGTTCGCCACCATGGGCAAGTCCTACATCTACATCGCCAACGGCCACGGCGCCTGGGAGGCGACGCTCTCCAACGTGCTGTCGCGCGGCGACAAGGTGCTGGTGCTGGAGAGCGGGCGCTTCGCGATCGGCTGGGGCCAGGCGGCGGCCGCGATGGGCGCCGATGTCGAGGTGCTGAAGGGCGATTGGCGCCGCGCGATCCGCCCCGCGGAGGTCGAGGAGCGGCTGCGCCGCGACAAGGAGCACAAGATCAAGGCGATCCTCGCCGTGCAGGTCGACACCGCGTCGGGCGCCTATAACGACATCGAGGCGATCGGCAAGGCGATCAAGGCGGCAGGCCATCCCGCGCTGTTCATGGTCGACACGGTCGCCTCGCTCGGCTGCATGCCGTTCGAGATGGACAAATGGTATGTCGACGTCGCGATGTCCGGCTCGCAGAAGGGCCTGATGACGCCGCCCGGCCTCGGCTTCGTCGCCGCCAATGACCGCGCCTGGGACGCACACAAGAAGGCCGATCTGCGCACGCCGTATTGGGACTGGACCGAGCGCGAAGGCTCCGAGCACTACCGCAAATATGCCGGCACCGCGCCGGTGCATCTGTTGTTCGCGCTGCGCGAGGCGATCAACATGCTGCACGCCGAGGGCCTGGAGAACGCCTTCGAACGGCACCGGCTGCTCGGCGAAGCGGTGCGCCGCGCCGTCGCCGTCTGGGGCGAGGGCCAGGTGCTCGGCTTCAACATCACTGAAGCCGCCGAGCGCTCCAACACGGTGACCACCGTGACCGTGAAGGGCGCCGATCCCGCCGCGATCCAGCGCTACGCCAAGGAGAAATGCGGCGTCGTGCTCGGCACCGGCATCGGCGATTTGCAGGGCCAGGCGTTCCGCATCGCGCATATGGGCCACGTCAACGCACCGATGATCCTCGGCACGCTCGGCGTCGTCGAGGTCGCGCTCACCGCGCTGAACATCCCGCACGGCAAAGCCGGCGCCGACGCCGCCATCCAGTGGCTCGGCGAAAACGTGAAGGCGTAGGCTTCCTGGCGACGTGGCTGCGGGATGAGCATGCTCATCCCGTCATCCTGAGGAGGCCGCAAGGCGGCCGTCTCGAAGGATCGACGGCCACGCTCTCGCCGCAAGCGAGTCGGAGCACGCCGAGATATCCGGGCCGTGCATCCTTCGAGACGCGCTGCGCGCTCCTCAGGATGACGGGAAAGGGTTCGCCGAGTGACCAAACGCGGCGAATATTCGCCCATTGACGCTCGCAATGCTTGCTTCATGATCGATGCGCGATACGCGCGAGATCATCACGATGGGCATCTACGTCTACATGCTTCGCTGCGCCGACAACTCGTTCTACGTCGGCAGCGCCACAGGTGACGATCTCGCGCCGCGCATCGAACAGCACAATACGGGTGCCTTCCCAGGCTACACTCATAATCGCCGACCCGTCGTCCTCGTCTGGTCACAGCATTTCGATCGCATCACCGACGGCATCGCGGCCGAACGGCAGGTCAAGGGCTGGAATCGGGCGAAGAAGGAAGCGCTGATTCGGTCGGACTGGGCCACGATCAGCCGACTGGCTCATCGACGCGGAGCAACCCCTTCCCCGTCATCCTGAGGAGGCCGCGGAGCCGCCGTCTCGAAGGATCGATGGCCGTGCTCCAGCCGCGAGAGAATCGGAATGCGTGGAAATAGCCGGGCCGTCGATCCCTTCGAGACGCGCGCAAGAGCACGCTCCTCAGGATGACGGGAGAAATGACCGGAGACGCAACGAAGCGGCACCTCGACTATTTGACGGGGCCCGAACACTTTTCGTCGTCATCGTTTTCCGCTTTACTGCCGGCAACGGCCGGGCACGGATCCCTGCGACAGAACAAGATGGAGGGATCGCTTGGCATCGGTGGAACTGCGCGGCCTGGTCAAGCGGTTCGGATCGTTTGTCGCGGTTGATGACGTCTCGCTCACGATCGACCACGGCCGGCTGGTCTGCCTGCTCGGGCCGTCCGGCTGCGGCAAGACCACGACGCTGCGGCTGATCGCCGGGTTCCTCGAGCCGTCCGGCGGCGAGATCCGCGTCGGTGACCGCGTCGTGTCGTCGAAGGCGCGCACGCTGCCGCCCGAGCAGCGCAACATGTCGATGATCTTCCAGAGCTACGCGCTGTGGCCGCATATGACGGTGGCCGAGAACATCGTCTATGGCCTGCGCTTGCGCAAAATGGATCGCGACACCATCGCGAAAAAACTCGCCGCGATCCTGGCGACCACCAAGCTGGAGCCGCTGGCGCAGCGCTATCCGGGTGAGCTCTCCGGCGGTCAACAACAGCGCGTCGCGCTGGCACGCGCGCTGATCGTCGGTCCCGAGACGCTGCTGCTCGACGAGCCGCTGTCCAATCTCGACGCCAATCTGCGCGAGGAGATGCGGTTCGAAATCCGCCGCCTGCACGACGAATATCGCTACACCACGGTCTACGTCACCCACGATCAATCCGAGGCCATGACCACGGCCGACCTGATCGCGGTGATGAATGCCGGCAAGATCGACCAGCTCGGCAGCCCTGAGGACATCTATGCGCGGCCGGAATCCGAATTCGTCGCGCGCTTCATTGGCGCGGCCAATGTGATCAAGGGCACCGCGCGCGATGCGAGCCATGTCGAGTTCGCCGGCGCTGTTCTCGCGGTGGTCGGTGCCAGGCTCACGGCCGGCCAGAGTGCGCCGGTGGCGATCCGCCAGCATGAAATCCAGCTCTCGACGCAAGCCCCCGCGGCAGTGCAGAACACCCTCAAGGCCGTCGTGACGCGACAGGTCTATCTCGGCATGAACCGCGACTACATGGTGGAAACGCCTGACGGCACCTCGCTGCGGGTGACCACGCCGACCGAGACCGCGGTCGAAAAGGGCAGCGAGGTCTGGCTGACCTTACCGCCCGAGCGCTGCCGGGCACTTAGCCGGTAAACAACAAGAAACGGAGGGACGCGATGCGGAAACCAATTTCCAGACGCCACGTCCTGAAAGGCTCTGCGGCGCTTGCAGCGGGTGCGGTGTTCGCGTCGCCCGCGCGCGCCGCGGCACCCGAGCCGGTCGCGATCACGCCCGACCTGATTGCGGCCGCGACCAAAGAAGGCAAGCTCGTGTTCTATTCGTCGATGGACCTGCCGGTCGGCGAGAAACTCGGCAAGGCGTTCGAGACCGCCTATCCCGGCATCGCGGTGCAGATCGAGCGCTCCGGCTCGGAGCGGCTGTTCCAGCGCGTGGCGCAGAAGTTCGATTCCAACATCCACGCCGCCGACGTCGTCAACAGCGCCGATGCCTCGCACTTCATCCCATGGAAGAAGAGCGGCTGGCTGATGCCGTTCGTCCCCGAGGACGTCGCCAAGCATTTTCCCGACGGAAATCGCGACCCGGACGGCATGGCCGTGACCACGCGGCTGTGGCTGTCGTCGATCGCCTACAACACCAATCTGGTGAAGGCGGAGGATGCGCCGAAGAGCTTTGCCGACCTGCTCGACCCAAAGTGGATGGGCAAGATGGTGAAGGGCCATCCGGCCTATAGCGGCACCATCATGACCACCACGTTCCAGATCGTGCGCGAGCTCGGCTGGCCGTATCTGGAGAAGCTTGCCAAGCAACGCGTGATGCAGGTGCAGTCCTCGACCGATCCGCCGAAGAAGCTCTCGCTCGGCGAGCGCGCGGTGATGGCCGACGGCAATGAATACGGCATCGTGCTCTTGAAGGAGGCCGGACAGCCGGTCGAGCCGGTCTATCCGACCGAGGGCACGCCGACGATCTCGGGTCCGACCGGCATCTTCGCCGGCGCGCCGCACCCGAGCGCCGCAAGGCTGTTCCAGGCCTGGCTGCACACCCGGCAGACCCAGCAATTCTTCGTCGACTTCACCGGGCAGTATTCGGTGCACGCGCAGGTGCAGCCGAAGGCCGGCCGGCGCAAGCTGGCCGACATCAAGCTGATGAAGGAAGATCCGGCGGGGGTCGAAGCGATGACCGAAGAGATCAAGACGCGCTATGCGCGACTGTTCAGGGTTTGAGCGATGCGACACAGCTCTCACCATCGTCATTCCGGGGCGCGCGCAGCGCGAGCCCGGAATCCATTTCTCCGCCGACGCATGCGGCCCAGTGGATTCCGGGCTCATCGCTTCGCGATGCCCCGGAATGACGAGGAGAGAATCTTCGCGTGACCACAACCGCTCCCACCTCCCCCACCGCCCGCCCCCGCATCGACTGGACGCGCCCCGTGCTGTGGCTGTTCGCCGCGGTTCTCATTCTCCTGATCCTGCTGCCGCTGTCGTGGCTCGCGGTCTACGCCTTCACCGACAAGAACCGCCATCCGACGCTGCAGAACTTCGTCACGCTGTTCAGCAATCCGGATTACCTCGATCCACTGCTGACGACCGCGATTATCGCAACGACCTCGGCGCTGATCTGCTGCATCGTCGCGGCGCCGCTCAGCTGGCTGGTGTCGCGCACCGACATGCCGGGCCGGCAGACCATCCGCGCGCTGGTCACGGCCTCGTTCGTGACCCCACCGTTCCTCGGCGCGGTCGCCTGGGAACTGCTCGCCGCGCCGAATTCGGGGCTGTTGAACCAGCTCTACCGGCTGTTCGCGGGCGAAGATGCCGACGCGCTGTTCAACATCTATTCGATGACCGGGATCATCTTCGTGATCTCCTGCTACACGTTCCCGTTCGTGTTCGTGCTGGTGGCCAATGCGCTCGACACCATGCCGGGCGAACTCGAAGACGCCTCCGCGATCCTCGGCGGCAATGCCTGGACCACGGCGCGAAGGGTGACCATCCCGCTCGCGCTGCCCGCTTTGGTCGCGGGCGCGCTGATTGCCTTCCTGCAGGCGATGACGCTGTTCGGCTCGCCGGCGATCCTGGCGCTGCCGGCCGGCTTCCACACCATGACGACCAAGATCTGGAGCCTGTTCCAGTATCCGCCGAAGCTCGAGCTCGCGGCCGCCGCCGCGGTGCCGCTGCTGGTGCTGACCATCCTGCTGCTGCAAGGCCAGAAGGCGCTGCTCGGCCGCCGCGGCTATTCGGTGATCGGCGGCAAATACGGCGCGCCGCGCCGGGTCGAGTTGCGCGGCTGGCGCTGGGCCGCGCTCGGCTTCTGCCTTTTGGTCCTGCTCAACCCCGTGTTCCTGCCCTACCTCGCGCTGCTCAACGCCGCGTTCTCGCCCAACGCGACCACGCTGGTGACGCCGTCGACGGCAACGCTGCACAACATCGTCTTCGTGTTCACCGAACTGTCGTCGACCCAGCTCGCGCTGAAGAACACCGTGATCCTCGGCGCCGCGACCGCGACGATCGGCACCATCCTCGCGCTGGTCATCGCCTATGTGACGACGCGGAAGGTGATCGCGGGCCACCGCGTGCTCGGCTTCCTCGCCACCGCGCCGGTGGCCGTTCCCGGCATCGTGCTCGGCGTCGGTCTGTTCCTGAGCTACACGCGGCCGCCCTTCGTGCTCTACGGCACGCTGTGGATCCTGCTGCTGGCGTTCCTCACCATCAATTTGCCGTCGGCCTATCAGCAATTGCAGGCGGCATTCACGACCATTCATCCCGAGCTCGAGGAAGCGAGCCGCATCCTCGGCGCGACGCGGCTGCAGGCGCTACGCCAGATCACCGCGCCCCTGCTGCGCACCGGCGTGATCGCAACCTGGTGCTTCATTTTCATCGGCGTGATGCGGGAACTGTCGGCCGCGATCGTGCTGTTCACCTCGCAGACCAAGGTGCTGTCGGTCCTGATCTACGATCTCAACGAGGGCGGCGACCTCGCCGCGATCGCGGTGCTCGGCATCGCGATGCTGGTGATCACCTTCGCCGTGGTGCTGGCGGTGAACCAGATCCCGATGTCCGGCGGCAATGCGGGCGCGAAGCTGCGGAACGGGTAACCAGCGCTCGCGTCCCGGACGCGCTGCGGCGTGACAACGCTGCTGCGCTGAGCCGGGACCCAGCAACCATTGGCCCCGGCTCAGCAGTGCACCGCTACGCGCTGCACTGCGTCCGGGGCACGAACAACACCCATCTGGCAATCGCCACATTCATCCCGATATAAAGCGGAACCCCGCACCATGAGGATCGTGTGACAAAATCCGCCACCACAACATCGCCCCCTGTCGCGCCGCGCCGGCCGCATTCCTTCACCACCCATGGCATCACGGTGACCGACGACTATGCGTGGATCAAGGATCCGAAATGGCAGGAGGTGCTGCGCGATCCCTCGATCCTCGATCCCGACATCCGCAGCTATCTCGAAGCCGAGAACGGCTACACCGAGAGCCTGCTCGGCCATACCGACGGCTTGCAGAAACGGCTGGTCAAGGAGATGCGCGGGCGGATCAAGGAGGATGATTCCAGCGTGCCGTCGCCGGACGGCCCGTTCGCCTATTTCCGCAAGTTCCGCGAGGGCGGCCAGCATGAGCTGTACTGCCGCACGCCGCGCGACGGTGGCGACGCACATGTCGTGCTCGACGGCGACGCGCTGGCGAAGGACCACAAATATTTCAAGTTCGGCGGCAGCCGGCATTCCAACGACCATCGCCTGCATGCCTGGAGCGCCGACACCAAGGGTTCCGAATATTTCTCGATCCGCGTGCGCGACTGGGCCACCGGCGGCGACCTCGACGACCTCGTCGAGGAGACCGACGGCAGCGTGGTCTGGGCCGCGGATTCCAGGAGTTTCTTCTACGTCAAGCTCGACGACAATCACCGCCCGATGCAGGTGTGGCGGCACAGGCTCGGCACCAGGCAGGCCGACGACACCCTGATCTATGAGGAGCAGGATTCCGGCTGGTTCACCCATCTGCACGAGAGCGCGAGCGGCCGCTTCTGCGTGATCGCCGGCGGCGATCACGAGACCTCCGAGCAGCGATTGATCGACCTCTCCAATCCCGACGCGCCGCCGCGGCTGGTCGCGGCGCGCGAGGAGGGCGTGCAATATTCGATCGCCGACCGCGGCGATGAGCTGTTCATCCTGACCAATGCCGACGACGCCATCGACTTCAAGGTCGTCACCGCGCCGCTGGCCGCGCCCGAGCGCACCAATTGGCGCGACCTGATTCCGTATCGCGAGGGCGTCTATGTGCTCGACGTCGAGCTCTATGCCGGCCACATGGTGCGGCTGGAGCGCGCCAACGCGTTGCCGGCGATCATCATCCGCGACCTCAAGAGCGGCGAGGAGCACGCCATCGCGTTCGATGAGGCAGCCTATTCGCTCGACACCATGGGCGGCTACGAATTCGACACCACCAACCTGCGTTTTGCCTATTCGTCGATGACGACGCCATCGGAAGTCTATGACTACGACATGGCGACGCGGGCGCGTGTCCTGCGCAAACGGCAGGAGATTCCGTCCGGCCACAACCCGGCCGACTACGTCACCACGCGCATCATGGCGACCTCGCATGACGGCGCGCAGGTGCCGGTCTCGATCCTGCACCGCAAGGACTTTGCCCGCGACGGCAAAGCGCCGCTCTTGCTCTATGGCTACGGCTCCTACGGCATGGCGATGCCGGCGTCGTTTGCCGCCAACCGGCTGTCGCTGGTCGACCGCGGCTTCGTCTACGCGATCGCGCATATCCGCGGCGGCGCCGACAAGGGCTGGGGCTGGTATCTCGACGGCAAGCGCGAGAAGAAGACCAACACGTTCGACGATTTCGCCGCCGCAGGCCGTGCGCTGATCGAGGCGAAATACACGGATGAGAAGCGCATCGTCGGCCATGGCGGCTCGGCGGGCGGCATGCTGATGGGCGCCGTCGCCAACCGCGCCGGCGAGCTGTTCGCCGGCATCGTCGCCGAAGTGCCATTCGTCGACGTGCTCAACACCATGCTCGACGACACCCTGCCGCTGACGCCGCCGGAATGGCCGGAATGGGGCAACCCGATCGAGAGCGAGAAGGATTTCCGCACCATCCTGTCCTATTCGCCCTACGACAATGTCGCGGCAAAGGACTATCCGCCGATCCTCGCGATGGGCGGCTTGACCGATCCGCGCGTGACTTACTGGGAGCCGGCGAAATGGATCGCACGGCTGCGCGCCACCATGCGCGGCGGCGGCCCGGTGCTGCTGCGCACCAACATGGGCGCCGGCCACGGCGGCGCCTCCGGCCGCTTCAACCGGCTTGATGAAGTCGCGATCGTCTATGCCTTCGCGCTGTGGGCGGTCGGGATGGCGGAGAGAGCGGAGGTGTAGGGTGCCGGTTGGCTTGCGCGGTCCCTCCCCATCGTCGTCCCGGCGAAAGCAGGGACCCATACCGCGTGATCTATCGAGCAGGGAAGTCGCAGTACCACGGCACGCAACGCAACTGCCAGTCTTCGCCAAAACTCCTCCCTGTGGTTATGGGTCCCTGCTTTCGCAGGGACGACAGCGGAATGTATGGCGATCGCTCATCAAGAACGACGGCGGAGAGTGGAGGCGCTACCGCCCCTTCGCCTTCCGCCAGGCCGCAAAATCCTTCAGCGTCTGCTCGTCGGTCGCGGGATAGAGGCCGAAGATGCCGCGGCCGTTCTGGACCTGCTCGGTGACGAAATCCTCGAACGCGGTCATCTCGAAAGTCTCGTTCGCGATCTCGTCGGCGAGATGCGCAGGGATCACGATGACGCCATCGCTGTCGCCGAGGATCACGTCGCCGGGAAACACGGGCGCATCGCCGCAGCCGATCGGGACATTGATCTCGATCGCCTGATGCAGCGTCAGATTGGTCGGCGCGCTCGGGCGATGATGAAACGCCGGGAAGCCGAGCCGCGCGATCTCGGCCGAATCGCGGAAGCCGCCATCGGTGACGACGCCGGCGCAGCCGCGCTTCATCAGCCGCGTCACCAGGATCGCGCCGGCCGAGGCCGCGCGCGCATCCTTGCGGCTGTCCATCACCAGCACGCTGCCAGGCGGGCAATCCTCGATCGCCTTGCGCTGCGGATGCGCGCGATCGCGGAACACCTCGATCGTGTTGAGATCCTCGCGCGCCGGCATGTAGCGCAGCGTGAAGGCCTCGCCGACCATGGTCGGCTGATCAGGGCTCAAGGGGTGAACATCCTGGATCATCTGGATCCGCAAGCCGCGCTTGAACAGCGCGGTCGCAACAGTGGCGGTGGAGACGGATTTCAGCTTGTTGCGGGTGGCGTCGCTGAGTTTTGACATGACTTGCTCTTTTCTTTCGTCATTCCGGGGCGCCGCGTAGCGGCGAGCCCGGAATCCATTTCACCGCAACGCATGCGGCCCGATGGATTCCGGGCTCGCGCTCCGCGCGCCCCGGAATGACGGGGGCTAATAAATCGACGGCTCGCCCACCGGTTTGCCGAAACCGGTCTCGAGGAAATCGAAGTCGCAGCCTTCGTTGGCCTGCTTGATGTGCTTCGAGAACATCCAGCCATAGCCGCGCTCGAAGCGTTTTTCTGGCTGCTTCCATTCGGCGCGGCGCCCGGCCAGCTCCGCCTCCGACACATCGAGATCGATGGTGCGCGCGGCGACGTCGAGCGTGATGCGGTCGCCGTTCCGCACCAGCGCCAGCGGGCCTCCGATGAAGGATTCCGGCGAGACGTGCAGGATGCAGGCGCCGTAGCTGGTGCCGCTCATCCGCGCGTCCGACAGCCGCACCATGTCGCGCACGCCCTGCTTCACGAGCTTGGTCGGGATCGGCAGCATGCCCCATTCCGGCATGCCCGGGCCGCCCTGCGGGCCGGCGTTGCGCAGGATCAGCACGTGATCGGCCGTGACGTCGAGATCGGGGTCGTCGACCGCCTTCTTCATCGAGGGATAGTCGTCGAACACCAGCGCAGGTCCAGTGTGCTTGAGGAAGCGCGGATCGCAGGCGCTCGGCTTGATCACGCAGCCGTCCGGCGCGAGATTGCCTTTCAGCACCGCGAGCGCGCCCTCCTTGTAGATCGGGTTGTCGACGGTGCGGATGACGTCGTCGTTGTGGACCTCGGCGCCTGCGATGTTCTCGCCAAGAGTCTTGCCCGTGACGGTCATGCAGTCGAGATGCAGATGCTGCTTGATCCGGTTCATCAGGCCGGGCAGCCCGCCGGCATAGAAGAAGTCCTCCATCAGATAGAGGTCGCCGCTCGGCCGCACATTAGCGATCACAGGCACCTTGCGGCTCGCGATCTCGAAATCGTCGAGCGAGATGTCCTGGCCGGCGCGCCGCGCCTGCGCAATCAGGTGAATGATGGCGTTGGTCGAGCAGCCCATCGCCATCGCGACCGTGATCGCATTCTCGAATGCTCTCCGCGTCTGGATCTTCTGCGGGGTGAGATCCTCCCACACCATCTCGACGATGCGACGGCCGGCTTCCGAGCTCATCCGGATATGGGTGGCGTCGGCCGCGGGGATCGACGAGGCGCCGGGCAGCGTCATGCCGATGGCTTCGGCGATCGCGGTCATGGTCGAAGCCGTGCCCATGGTCATGCAGGTGCCATAGCTGCGGGCGATGCCGGCCTCCATGTCGACCCAGTCCTTGTCGGAGATCTTGCCGGCGCGGCGCTCGTCCCAGTATTTCCAGGCGTCCGAGCCGGAGCCGAGCGTCCGGCCCTTCCAGTTGCCGCGCAGCATCGGTCCGGCCGGCAGATAGATCGCCGGCAGGTTCATGCTGGTGGCCCCGAGCAGCAGGCCGGGCGTGGTCTTGTCGCAACCGCCCATCAGCACCACGCCGTCAACCGGATGGCCGCGCAACAGCTCCTCGGCATCCATCGCCAGCATGTTGCGATAGAGCATCGTGGTCGGCTTCAGCAACGATTCCGACAGCGACAATGCCGGCAGCTCTAGCGGAAAGCCGCCGGCCATCAGCACGCCGCGCTTGACGTCGTCGACCCGGCTCTTGAAGTGCATGTGGCAGGGCTGCGCGTCCGACCAGGTGTTGATGATCGCGATCACCGGCCGGTCGCGCCATTCCTCCGGCGCGTAGCCCATCTGCATCGCGCGCGATCTGTGGCCGAAGGCGCGCAAATCATCGGGCGCAAACCAGCGCGCGCTGCGCAATTGATCCGGGGTCTTGTTCTTCTTGGTCATCTTGGTTGCGCCATATGCTTCGATATTGCGTGTTACGATATCGCGTGTCTCGACATAGCTCGCACGCGCGCGGTCTCGGCACGCATGCCCTGCGCCACGCATATACAGGATTTCCTGACGTCTCGTCCCGCGCGCGGCGCAGACGTGCCGTTCGCTGCCCGTGTGCCGGGCGTGCGGCGCACAACCCCGCGATGTGGGAATCGGAGCGTAAACCGGGCTTGGCCGGCCTTTGCTTTCCTTGGCTTACTTCTGCTGCGCCGTCATCACGATGCGGACGAGGTCGGCGGCGTTGCGCGCGCCGAGCTTTTTCATGATGTTGGCGCGGTGATCCTCGATCGTGCGCGGGCTGATCCCGAGGTGACGCCCGGCCTCCTTGTTGGAGGCGCCCGCGGTGAACTGCTCGAGCACCTCGCGTTCGCGGCGGGTCAGCGGCTCGCGGCCGGGAAAGTGCAGCGCGGCGATGCGCGATGCCGAGGTCTCGGCCTGGCGCCTGGTATAGGCGTCGATCGCCTCATTGAGGCGGCTGACGATCTCGTTGCCGCGGAACGGCTTTTCGATGAAGTCGAGCGCGCCGTTCTTGATGGCGCTGACCGCCATCGTGATGTCGCCCTGGCCGGAGATCATGAAGATCGGCGCCGGATAATCCTCGCCGTGCAGCTCCTTCAGGATGTCGAGACCGGATTTGCCGGGGATATGCACGTCGAGCAGGATACAGGCCGGGGTCCGGCTGCGCGCCACCGCGAGCAGCGCGGCGCCGTCCGCAAAGCAGATCACCTTGTAGCCGGCGGTCGACAGGACCACGGACAGCGTCTCGCGAACGGCGGGGTCGTCGTCGACTACAAAGATTTCCCCGCGAGGAGCGCCATTCTCAACCATATGTCTCGTCCATCAGTGGTGAAGCGTGCTGGCCAGACTGCACAAGAAGTAACTCGACCATCTCGATCAATGGACCCGTATTTGTACGGGACGTCCGCTTAACGCACAAGTAGCACCGCGGTCCCTAAAAGTGGGGGCAGTGGAGAAACATGCATGGAAAATGCAGCGGCGGACGGCGTTGCGGTGTGCCTGGACGAGGGCAGCGATCCCTACAGCCTGATCGTGACGGACCTGGTCGCGCTGATCGGCCATGTCCAGGCGAGCCTGCGGCTGATCGAGGCGGCGATTGCGCGCGAGGCATTTCTGGCCGAGCAGGACGCCGCCGCCGACATCTTCGTGCTGGACGACGTCACCCCGCGCTATGCCGTGGCGTCCACGGCCCTGAAAGCCTGCGACGCCGGCCTCGGCATGGCGCTCGATCGGCTGTGCGATCCAGAGGCCCCGGCGCGCCTCCTGAACTGACCGGCCGGACCGGTCCCGACAACGCCCCAACCCACGAGGCGACGATCCGTTCCACGTTCGGATTGGCGGCAGGCATCGCCCGCCCGGCCGGATCAGGCCTTCGTCACGTCAGGCCTTCTTGATATCAGGCTCTGGCCCGCTCTTCGTCGGAGCCCGACCGCCGCTTGCTCGGCTTGCCCTTGAGGAAGCTGATGTCCATTTCGGTGCCGTTGACGCGGACCAGCTCGCAGCGACGATAGGCAAGCCCGGTCGACGACAGCAAAAGGAAGAACTCCTTCAGGTTGAGCCCCTGAATGGAACCCTCGACGGTCAACGCCGCGTCATTGTCGGAGATGGCATTGAGCTGGCAGTCGCGCCGCCAGGTGCCGTCGATGGCCATGATGCAGACATCGACGCCCCGGCTGAACGTGACACGCTCAATTGATTTGCCGTCCTCCGTCATCGCTCAATATCCGACCGCCATGGCAGGCCTCGGCATTGCAAGCGCTGGCCGCACCCCGCTCGGCCGGTACAGGCCACGCCGTTCGGGAATCGGCTTGAACGTGTCGGTCAGGCCGACCACGGTTTCGGCGGCGCCGAGCACCAGGAAGCCGTCGGCCTCCATCAACCGGGCGAGCCGGTTGAAGATGTTGATCTTGGTGTCCTGGTCGAAATAGATCAGCACGTTGCGGCAGAAGATCACATCGAAGGTGCCGAGCTGGGAGAAATCGTGCAGCAGATTGAGCTGACGGTGCTGCACCATCGCGCGCAATTCGGGATTGATCTGCCAGAGTTCGCCCGACTGCTTGAAATACTTGACCAGCAGCTGGATCGGCAGCCCGCGCTGCACCTCGAACTGGCTGTAGATGCCGGCCTTCGACTTCTCCAGCACCTCCTGCGACAGGTCGGTCGCTGTGATCTCGACCCGCCATCCCGCAAGCGCGGTGCCCATCTCCTTGAGGCACATCGCCAGCGAATAGGGCTCCTGGCCGGTCGAGCCGGCGGCGCACCAGATCCGGATGCTGCGGCGCGCGGCACGCGCTTTCAGAACCTCGGGCATGATGGTGTCGCGGAAATGGTCGAACGGCACCTTGTCGCGGAAGAAGAACGTCTCGTTGGTGGTCATCGCCTCGACCACCTGGACGGTGTGCGTCGATGAGCCGGCCCTGATCTTGGCGATCAGGTCGGGGATGCCGGACAGGCCGCATTTGCGGGCCAGCGGCAGCAGGCGGCTCTCGATCAGATATTGCTTGTCCGCGGACAGATCGAGACCGGAATGGTCCTTCAGGAGCTTACGCAGATACTCGTAGTCGGGGGGCGTCACGGGAGCCTCGCAAAGGCAAAGGGTGAAACTGGGTATCAGGCTTCGGCCGACGCATCGAGCGCCAGCAAACCCACTTCCTGGAATTTCGCGATGACGATGTCCTTGTCGAACGGCTTCATGATGTACTCGTTGGCGCCGGCATGCAGCGCCCGCGAGATGTGGTCGATGCCGTTCTCGGTGGTGCAGAACACCACCTTCGGCACATCGCCGCCGGGCATGCGGCGGAGCTGCACGAGGAATTCGAAGCCGTCCATGACCGGCATGTTCCAGTCGAGCAGCACCGCGTCCGGCAGCGCCTGCTTGCAGGCTTCGAGCGCGACCGCGCCGTCCTCGGCTTCGATGACGGTGAATTCCATTCCTTCGAGGATGCGGCGTGCGATTTTTCGCACCACACCGGAATCGTCGACGACAAGACATGTCTTCATATGTTGGCCTCCTTGTAGAGTCCGCCGTCTCCGCGGCGGAGCGTTACGCTGCAGCAAGTGTCTTCGGCACCAGTTCGAGCACGCGATCGACATCGAGGACGACCATGAGCTGGCCGTCGAGGCGGTGAACGCCGCCGGCGAGCCTCGCCATGCGGGGATCGAGGTTGACCGGGTTGTCCTGGCGGCTGTCGTCGGGCAGCCGCAGCACCTCGCCGATCTGATCGATCAGCAGACCATAGGATTCACCGCGCTGGTCGACGCCGACCGCCATCGGCGGCTTGCCGTCGTCGGCCTTCGGCAGGCCGAGCCGGGCCCGCATGTCGACCACGGTGACGATGCGGCCGCGCAGATTGAGCACGCCGGCGATCTCGCTGGAGGCCAGCGGTACCCGCGTGAGCCGCTCCGGCATGAACACGTCCTGCACCCGCGAGATCGGCAGGCCGAACAGCTGTCCGCCGATCACGGCGGTGACGTATTCGGCCATCGCACCTTCACTGGTCTCGGTCTTGCTGGTCATCCTCTGGTTTCCTTTAGGCCGCCCGGCGCAGTTCGGCGGTCTGCTCTTTCAGCGCTGCGATCAGCCCGGGACGATCAAACTTGGCGACATAGTCGTGGAAGCCGGCCTGCCGGCCGCGCTCGATCGCCGCCGGCGACACCATCGCCGACAGCGCGATGATCGGCAGCCCGGTGAGGTTGTGGTCGCTTCGGATGTTCTCGGCGAACTCAAAGCCGTTCATCTCGGGCATCTCAATGTCGGTCAGCACGACGTCGAAGGCCTGTCCCGAGCGCAGCGCGGCGAGCCCTTCCTGGGCATTGGGCGCGGTCCGCACCTTGTAGCCGGCGGCTTTCAGCACCGGCGCCAGCATGTTGCGGAAGAACGCGCTGTCGTCGACCAGCAGCACCGACTGCGCCGAGGCCGACGGGCGCATCTCCTTGCGCGAGAACCAGTCGGCAAACGCCATCGGCAGGAAGTGGCCGACGTCGATCACCTCGGTGGCCTGGCCCTTGATCACGGCCGAGCCCAAAATGCCGTCCTGCGAGCCCGCCACTTCGATGTTGAGCCGCTCCTCGACGATGTCGATGATCTCGTCGACCACGAGCCCCATCGAGCGGCCGTCGTCGGCGAACACCAGGATCGGCTGCGCCCCTTGCGTCTGCACCTCGACGCCTATCATCTGCACCAGCGGCATCAGCTGCTCGCGGTACTGCACCATGTAGCGGCCGTTGGAGAGCTCGATCTTGTCGGTTGCGATCTCTTCCAGCCGGGTGACGAGGCCGAGCGGCACCGCCTTGGGCTGCGAGGTGCCGGCGCGGAACACCAGCAGCGAGGTCAGCTGCTCGCCGCTCGTGGCATGGCCGCTCGCATTGTCGTCGGCCATGTCATGGGCCGAGGAGCCGGACGCGCCCAAGGCCTTGGCAATCCCGTTGGGGTCGATGATCATGATGACGGCGCCATCGCCCAGAATGGTGTTGCCGGAGAACATGTCGATGTGCCGCAGCTTGGTCGACATCGGCTTGACCACGATCTCCTCGGTGTGGAACACGCCGTCGACCACGATGCCGAAGGTCTGGCTGCCGACTTGGGTGACCACGATGAAGCCGTTCTCGGCATCTGAGGTGGCGCCGTCGTCGATCTTGAGCAGCTTCTTGAGGTGGATCAGCGGCAGCAGCTTGTTGCGCAGCCGCAAGACCGCGGTGTCCTTGATCCGCTCGATGCGGTGCTCGGAGTTGGCGCGGGCCCGCACCAGCTCGACCACCGAGAGCTGCGGGATGGCAAAGCGGTCGCCGCCGGCTTCCACGATCAGCGCGGAGACGATCGCCAGTGTCAGCGGGATCTTGATGGTGACGGAGGCGCCCTCGCCGGCCACGCTCTTGATGTCGATGGTGCCGCCGATCTGGTCGATATTGGTGCGCACCACGTCCATGCCGACGCCGCGGCCGGACACCGAGGTGACTTGCGCCGCGGTCGAGAAGCCCGGCGCGAAGATGAACTTGTGGATCTGGGCCTCGGTCATCTTCTCGAGCTCAGCCTCGGTGACGAGACCGTTCTGGAGCGCCTTGGCCTTGGTCCGCTCGGTGTTGAGCCCGCGGCCATTGTCGGCGATGCAGATGATGATGTGGCCGCCTTCGTGATAGGCGCTTAGGCGAATGGTGCCCTGCTCGGGCTTGCCGCTAGCGACCCGCTCGGCGGTGGTCTCGAGGCCATGATCGGCGGAGTTGCGCACCATGTGCGTCAACGGATCCTTGATCAGGTCGAGCACCTGGCGGTCGAGCTCGGTGTCGGCGCCGTGCATCTCCAGCTCGATCTGCTTGCCGAGTTCGCCGGAGAGATCGCGGACGATGCGCGGCAGCTTCTGCCAGGCATTGCCGATCGGCTGCATGCGCGTCTTCATGACGCCTTCCTGCAGCTCGGCGGTGACGTTGGAGAGCCGCTGCAGCGGCACCTTGAACTCGGTGTCCTCGTTGCGGCGTGAGATCTCCAAAAGCTGGTTGCGGGTCAGGACCAGCTCGGAGACCATGGTCATGAGGTGTTCGAGGGTATCGACGTTGACCCGGATCGACTGGTTGGCGATCTTGTCGCCTTCCTGGACAACATCCTCGGTGGCGGCCTTGCGGGCCGGCTTCTTTGCGGCCTCGGCCGGCTCGGCTGCGGGGGCAGCGGCGACGGGCTTGGCGACCGGCGCGGGCGCGGGCGCTGCGACTTCGATCTCGGTCTCGCGGAAGGCGCGCTCGAGCTCGTCGAGCGAGACCTCGCCCGGACGCAGCGGGCGCTCCAGCGTCTGCACCACCAGCGTGCCTTCGGTCATCGCCGCCTGCACGGATGGAGATTCAACGACAGGCACATCTTCTTCAGCAGCAGCCATGGCGGCCATGCCGCGCTCGACCATCGCCTCGAGCTGATCGATCAGGTCGCGGTCGTTGCCCTCAGGCTCGGCCTCGGTCGCCTCGAGCCCGCCGAGGATCTCCTTGATGCGGTCGATCGAGGACAGGATCAGCGTCACGGCTTCCGCCTTCACCGGCATGCCGTCGCGGAATTTGCCCATCAACGTCTCGCCGGCATGCGCCAGCGCTTCCAGCCGCGGCAGCCCGAGGAAGCCGCAGGTCCCCTTGATCGTGTGCACAAGCCGGAAAATGTTGTCCAGGATCTTCGCGTTGTTCGGATCCTGCTCGAACTGCACCAGCTGGTTATCGACCGTATCCAGGCTCTCGCTGCTCTCCGTCAGGAACTCGCGCAACAGATCGTCCATGGACAGGTCCCCTCAAGGTGCTACGGAACGCACGCCTCGCATCGATAACTTGGCCGGCTTCACGGCGACGTTAATTTCGTCGTCCGTGCAAATACGGACGATAAAGCCCTTCAAGGACGACGCATCACGACATCGCGGCCAGTTTCACAGGAGCAGGCCTTACCACCCGGACGGGAAAGAGCCCGTTCCACCCGTCGTCGCAATTTGAACGAAATAAGATCGAGGGACCGTCAAATCCAGCGAAACGCTGGCGGCCGTGACATCCGCCTGCATCAGGACGGGATCGCCCAAGAGTTGAACATGGGTTGAACGTGGGTTGAACATGGGTTGAAACCGGCGAGATGGTTAAGCGAACCCAAAAGCAAAGGCGGCGGAGTTTCCTCCGCCGCCTCGATAGTCGTTGTCTGTCGCGGCTACGCTTAGCGGAGCAGCTGCAGAACGCTCTGCTGCGACTGGTTGGCCAGCGCCAGCGCGGACACCGCGATCGACTGGCGGGTCGACAGCGCCTGGCTGTTGGCCGCTTCCTCGTTGGTGTCGGCCAGCGTCAGGTTAGACGAGCCGGTCTGCAGCACGTTGATCAGGTTCTTCGAGAAGTCCTGGCGGATCTGCACGATCGACAGGTTCGAACCGAGGGTCGAAGCCTGGGTGCGCAGCAGGCCGCTCGCGCTGTTGAGCGTCTTCAGCGTGGCGTTGGCCGAAGCGTTGTCGATGAAGTCCGTGCCGGCGGTCAGCTTGGTGAGGTTGAGGCCGGAGGCATCGAAGGTAACGCCCTGGATCTTCAGCGTCGAGGAGCCCGTCTCGTTGAAGGTCAGCTTGAGCTGATCGCCATTGAGCAGGTTGATGCCGTTGTAGGAGGCGTCCTGGGCGGTCGTGGTGATCTGGTCCAGGATGTTGTTGTACTGGTTGACCAGGTTGGCGCGGTTCGACAACCCATTCGGATCCTGCACCGGGGCGCTGCCCGCGAGGCCGTTGAACAGCTTGCCGGAAGCAGCTGCCGTGCCACCGATCGTGCCGATGGTCGAAGACGCAGCATCGTTGGTGGTGCTGATGGTGAGCGCACCGCTTGCGCTGAGCGACGCCTGCAGGTTGTTGGCCGACAGAGCGTTGTTCAGGTCGTTGAGCGACTTCACCTGGCCCGCGCCGCTACCGAACGTAATGTTGGTCGCCTTGCCGTTGCCGGTCGCGCCGATCGTCAGCGTCAAGCCATCCAGCGGCGAAGGCGTTGCCACGGTGCGTGCCTTGGTTCCGGCGGTAAGGCCGAAAGCGGCGAGGCCCGAGCCGGAGATGTTGAGGTCCTGGTTGACGCCGGTGCTGATCTGGAGCGCACCAGCCGTAATGGTGGAAGCGGTGGTCGTTCCGGTGATGCCGTCGATCGCGGTGAGCAGGTCGCCGACGGTCAGGTTGCTGCCAGCGCCGGTGCCGAGGGTGACGTTGCCGGACGAATCGGTCGTCGAAGTGGTCTGCGAGGTCGAGAACGTGATCGACTTGCCGTTGACGTTGATCGTGCCGGTCGGGGTCGCCGCCAGGGTATCGGAGTTGGTCGCAGTGACGAGCTTGGTGGCGGTGGTGATCGCCGCGGGCGTCGTGAGATTGTTGTTGACGGCCGTACCAGCGAGGGTGGCATTGCTGTAGGTGGCGGTGCCACGGATATCGTCGGTCGTGGCGCCAGTGACCACGGCGGTCGTCACCTGCGACTTCTGGGAAAAGCCGACCGCAGCCTGCAGGGCCTGGTTGGCGACCGACTTGGCGCTGTCAACGAGCTTCTGCAGCGAGGTGATGCCGGTGTTGGCGGCCTGCAGCACCTGCACGCCGTTGCCGATTCCGTCCAGCAGGTTGTTGATGTCGCTGGCGCGGTTGTCGAGCGACTGCGCCGTGAAGAAGTTGGTCGGATTGTCGAGAGCGGTGTTGACCTTCTTGCCGGTGGACAAGCGGTTCTGCGTGGTGGCGAGCAGGTCGGCCGTCGACTGCAGCGAAAGCAGGTTCTGACGGACCGATGACGAAAGGACGATGCCGGACATACTGGTACCCTTCTGGATGAACACGAATGACGCGACGCCGTAAATTTCGCACGGCGACCGATGCCACACTGGTCTGTCCGCGCTACCCGTTCGTTAAAGGGCCGCTCCGTACAAATACCCAGGATGGCTTTGCCGGTAATTCTAGGGCCGCGGCGCAGAGGCCCGGCTGAGCGGCGCGTGTTCGCCGCCGGGTCAATCTCGTGACAGCGAATTTGTTCTCGTATTTGCGGGACTTGGCGCGTGCTCGCGCTGCCGACCGGGGGCTTCGACATCCGCAATGGCCGTCGCGACCGCGCACGCTTGGGTAGGCATCAGAGTTAATGGAAATCAATAAATGCGAGACAATGCCGCAACCGTCTCGTCCGGGATGCGCGGCATTCGAATCGCCTCGAACGCCGCGCAGGCCGATGCGATTGCCGACCGTCTGCCCCCTAGAGGGTATAGAGTCCGCACCACAACCCTTGTGCTATTGGACAGGCAAGCTATGTTCGCACTCCACACGCCAAGAGTAGGTGATGCGAGACCGTAGTGCTCCCGCCCTCGGCAGGAGCTCCAATGTCCGCGGTATCGCGTCCGCCCAATCGCCTGTTGCAAGCACTTCCCTCCACGGAATACGCGCAACTTCATCCCGTTCTGGAAACCGTCGACCTGATCAAGGAAACGGTGCTCGCCGATGCCGGCGCGCCGGTGCAGCGGGTCTATTTCCCGCACGGCGGGGTGGTCTCGATGATGGTCAATCTGTCCGACGGGCAGTCCGTCGAGATTGCAACCATCGGTCGTGACGGCATCGTCGGCGCATCCGCCGCCCTGCACGAGCGGCCGCTGCTCGCCGACGCGATTGTCGTGGTGCCGGGCACGGCGTCGATGGTGCGGGCGGAAGATTTCCGCGAGGCCGCCAATCGCAGCGCGGAGTTCCGGACCCTGGTTGCTCTCTATGAGCAGGCGCTGATGGCGCAGACCCAGCAATCCGTCGCCTGCAACGTGTCGCATCCGGTGGAGGCACGGCTGTCGCGCTGGCTGCTGCGCGCGCGCGACCTGTGCGGCAGCGAAGCCCTGCCGTTGACCCAGGAGATGCTGGCGCAGATGATCGGTGTGCGGCGCAATGCGGTTTCGATCGTCGCGCATGGGTTTCAGCAAGCCGGTATCCTGCGCTATAGCCGCGGCCATATCGAAATCACCGATATCGACGGTCTGCGGAAAGCGGCGTGTGAATGCTATGCGACCGTCAAGGCGCACGCCGAACAATTGATCGGGCCCGAAGATTGATCGCCGCGACCTGCTGCAACCGCGGATAACGTGATGTTGCGGCGATCGGCGTATTCCTAATGGAACCAAGATATGTTTCCATTGGAACCCAAGACGTGCCAGAATAGGTTGCATAACGACCCAACTGCACGCATCGGCTTTGATGACCAGAGACAAGCTTTGCCGGAAGGCAGGAGGTTGCTTTGGATACGGTTCCGCGATCGCCCAACGGATTTCTGTCTTCGCTCTCGGAGAGCGATTTTGGGCTGATCCGGCCCTATTTGCGGACGATCGACCTCGCCGCCGATTCGGTCCTGATCGAGACCGACGAGATGCTCAAGCGGACATACATGCCGCACAAAGGGGTGATCTCGCTGGTGGTCAGGCTGGCAAGAGGCGTGTGCGTGCAGATCGCGATGGTCGGCCGCGGCAGCATCTATGGTGCGTTCGCAGGGCTTGGTGAAGCCCCCACGCAGAACAGCGCCGTGGTGCTGGTGCCGGGCGTCGCTTCGACGATCGAGGTCGAAGCCTTGCGGACGGCCGCCGGCCAGAGCCCGACGCTGCGAGCGATGCTGATTCGGCACGGTCTCGCCGTCTATGCCCAGATCCAGCAGACGGCCGGCTGCAACGCCGCGCACACCGTGGAGTCGCGGCTGGCGCGATGCCTGCTGCACACCCGCGATCTCTCCGGCAGCAACAAGATCGCCCTGACGCAGGAGGCGATGGCCCAGATGATCGGCGCACGCCGCAACAGCGTGTCGCTGGTCGCGCATACCTTGCAACAGGCCAATTTCATCCACTACAGCCGCGGCCACATCGAGATCACCAATGCGGATGGACTGATCCGGACCGCGTGCGAATGCTATGCTACGGTCAAGGCGCAGTATGCGGAGCTGCTGAGTTGGCAGCAAACCGGCGGCTAGAGCTTGCTATTCTTGACGCGTCTTGTTCACGCGAAGCGCTACCCACTTCGCGCGAAACCGCTCCCGCCGGCGCACAAGCCGTACTTCTACGGCGTACGATTTTCACCGTCGGATAACGCTGCATCCGCAAAGTCGCGTCGACGCACGGGGGAGCCGATGTTCACGTACGAGACGACCGACCGGAAGGAAGCCCGGCGCTTCCGCATGGCCCAGTTCAACGGCCGGCCCGCCACCGTCAGGTCCGCCGGCGCGACGGTCACGGGACGTGTGCGCGCGATCGTCGAAAGCAAGTCCGGCGCGACGGCGGCATGGGTGGTCACGATCGTTCCGGACGAGCCGAAGGCAGCCGCCTCCGCCGCGCGGTTCGCGCCGCGCCTGTGCTTCGCCGCGGAAGACGATTTCTGAGAACCGCGAACACCGCTCATAGCCCGCTCCGATCGAATCGGAACGGGACTCTGGACTTTGGTTTTGATGCGCTTCTCTACGCGAAACGGCACCCACCCCGCATCAGGTGCGGGGCAGGCTTCGCCTGAAAACGCTCTATGCGGAATGCAACAAGGCCTTGCGGACGAGATCTGCGGTGTTGCGCGCACCCAGTTTGCGCATGGCTTCGGCGCGATGGCTCTCGAAGGTGCGCGGGCTGATGTTCATCCGCAGCGCGCCCTGCTTGTTGGAATAGCCGTCGCTAATCAGGCTGAGCACCTCACGTTCGCGCTTGGTCAGCGGCTTGCGCCCCGCCTCCGGCGTGAACATGACATCGGGTGACCGGGCGCCTGGCGGCTTATCGTCAAGCGGCGGCCTGAGATCGGTGGCCGGTATCGCATTCGGATAAAGATCGGAGATCTGCTTCAGCATCGCGGACACCCGCTCGGTCTGCTCGAGCGCGTTCTCGATCACCTGCCGCAGATAGACGCCGTTGCCGGGCGCATGCGCGAACTGCTGACTGTGCTGTTTGAGTTCGTTCATGTAGAGCAGCAACGCCGTCACCGGCCCGTTGAATTGCCGGACGATCGCCGCCCCGGCGTCCGCGGTCACCTGCGGTCGCGGCACGGCGGCTCCCTGAATCTCGGGCGGCTGCGTCTCGAGCGTCGCGGTTCCGCCCATCCATGGCGGAAGGCGCGCCTCGGCTCGATTGTCATGTTGCGTCATAAGTATGGTTTACCGAAGGTGAACTTGTGGCCGCGTTAACACGGGGCTCCGTAAAACTACGGGTGACGCAACTGTGACCTCGGGCCCCGACCTGCCAAGCAGGCGCAGATTACCGCTGATTTGGCAACGAATCTCGCTTGTTTGAGCCAAAGGACAGTAGTCTTACGGGACGGCGAGGCGTTTCAGCCTGACGATCCCCGCAGGTGGGCCTTTACCTTCCCGACGCGCTCCCGGGCGCGTCCGCACCCACATCCGCCGGCTGGCCTCAGGTTGAAATGGGCAAGATGCGCGCCGCCCCTCAGACATCAAGGGCGCCGCAGCCGGAGGAATTTCTGCAGGAAGCGTCCCGAAAGGACGATCCTGAACCACCAATACGCCATTCGCCGGGTCGTCATCGATCAACCCTCCGGGCATCGGGATCGCATCGGCTTACCGCACGCCGGCCGACGCGCGTATGAGACGGATCACATCGGCCCAGGGGCGCGTGGGTGGGCGTTGGGTCAGGCGAATGTCAATTTACAGCCCCAGCATGCGCCGCGATGATCGCCGCCTCTCGATCAACAACAAAAGGGCGCGACAATGAAGCGAGGGCGGAACGGGCGGAATGGATCCTGGATGACGATTGCGGCGCTCGCCGCAGCACTGCTGTCCGGCACCGGCGCGCAGGGCCAGACCACGCCGACCGGCAATGCCGCGCCGACGTCAGACAACGCGATCATGGTCACCATCTTCTTCAAGCATGATCAGTCACGCCCACTCAGCGAGTTGAATGCGCAGCTCGAGCGGCAGGGCTTCTACAAGGCGTTTCCGCCCGAGGGTGTCGAGGTGGTGAGCTGGTACGTGATGATGGGGGTCGGCCAGGTGGTGACCCTGCGGCTGCCGGCCTCGCGATTGCGCGAGGTCAACCGCGTCATCGAGAACAGTGCCTGGGGCGCCTACCACACCGAGTTCTATCCGACCTACGACTACAAGGCGGTTGGGATCGGCAATCACGAGAAGGCGAAGCAGTAACCGATCGGGTCAAGCGCGCTTGCTGGACTTTTCCCGCTTCGGTAGAGAAGACCATCGAGGCGACGGAAGTCCTGTCATGACAAGAACCGAGCACCGCCCAAGCGCACCCCGCACGCGCCGGCTGCGCGGCCGACTGGCGTTTGCGCTTGCCTTGCTGGCGTCGATTGCCATCCATCCCGGCAGAGTACATGCCGCTGCGGACGACACAGCGCCGTCCGCCGCCTGGGCCGTGCTGTTCGAGGAGGATACGAGCGATCCGTATGGCCGGAAGCTTCTGGGCTCGGTCGTCTGGCACACCGATACGATCAAATCGGTTGGAGCGCCCGATGAAACCATCGTGCTCGCCGACGTCGATATCCCAAAACGGTTCAAGATGACGCTGACGCTCAAGCGCAACACGGATAAGGCTCTTCCGGCCAGCCATCTGATTGAGCTGACATTCGTGCCGGTCCCGGGGCAGCGCATCAACAATGTGGCGGGGATGCTGACGAAATCGACCGAGCAGGGACGTGGGATCGCGCTCGCCGGCATTTCCGCCAGGGTCACCGATAATATGTTCATGATCGGCCTATCGAATGGCCAGGCGGACCGGCAGCGCAACCTCCAGGCGCTCAAGGAGCGACCTTGGTTCGATATCGCGATCGTTGACGGCAATCAGCATCGCGCGATCCTCGCGGTGGAAAAAGGATCGGCGGGAGATTCAGCCTTCACCACGGCATTGACCGCCTGGGGGCAGAACTAAATAAAGACGCATACTTTAGCTCGCATGATCTCCGCGCAAACGCGTTCCGCGTTTGTCGCGAAGGAAACCGCTTCGCACTTCTCCGGATCATGCTCTAGGCGTGAGCCCGCGAACGCTGGCTCAGCCGCTTCGCCAATGTCCGCAAATCCTGGCGGCGTCCGCTGCAAAGCAGGCGGCTGAATTCGTCGGGATCGATGGAGGCAGGCGGCAAATCGGCTGGGTGGCGTGCGACGCGGCGTAGCCAGGTCAATCGGAAGAGACGCTTGAGCATCTTCATGGTTGTTAGCCCCGATGAGCGTCTTTGTTAAATCGCGGCAATGAAATTTGGTTCCGCTCTCTATGGTCGGCCGGCAGAAAATTTGGTTCAATGCCGTCAGGCGAGCAGTGCCTTGCGCTGTTGCACCCGCGCAATGGAGCGCTGCACCGCGGCCTGATCCAGTGATCCGTCCTGCACCGCACCCGCGACCGCGGTGGCGATGCCGGCCATCGCCTGCTCCTGGTCGAGCAGATTGTTGCCGATGCAGACCATGTCCATGCCGGCGGCGATCGCCTGCAGGCTGGCCGCGCTGGTGCCGAGCGCCTTCTGCAGCCCCTGCATCTGCATGTCGTCGGTGATCAGCAGCGTCTCGGGCAGCCGGTGGCGAAGGCGGCCGATCCCCGCCGATGACAGTGTCATCGGATGCTGCGCGTCCCACTGGCGGACAATGGCGTGGCTGACCAGCACCGCATCGCCGAAGATGTGCGGCGCCAGCGTGTAGAACAGCTCTTCCTGCTCCGGCCGCAGCGCATCGGAAATATCCATGAACTCCAGATGCGAATCGACGTGCGCGCCGCCGATGCCGGGATAATGCTTCAGGCAAAGGCCCACCCCTGCCTGCCGTGCCGCGGCGTCGACCAGGCGGGCATTGGCCGCGACCTCGCCGATCTCGGACGAATAGGATCGCTTGATCCTACCGATGTTGGGATTGTCGGGGTTGAAATCGACGTCGATGACGGGCGCGAAATTGTAGCGGATGCCGAGCCGACCCAGCTCGCCATAGCTCGCTGCCAGGATCGTCTGCTTTTCTGCATGCCCGAGCCGGTTGAAATCCTTCGCGCTCGGCAACGGCTGAAAGCCCAAGCCATCCTTGAGCCGGCGCACCAGACCGCCCTCCTGGTCGATGAAGACCAGCGGCTGCGACGGCAGGCCTGCGATCTCGGCGCACAGCGACTGCAGCTGCGTGGGCGAGGCGATATTGTTGTCGTATTGCCGGGTCTGGCAGGAGTAATCGAACAGAATCACCCCGCCGAGCCCGAACTGCGCGGCAAATTCCGTCAGCCAGGGCGGGATGACCTTGCCATGGAAGCCGAGGATGAAAAGTTCGCCGACGGACATGGCCGCTCGCTATCGGATAGGCATGGAATCAGCCCCGCACCCAACGCAATAGCACGCTGCGGCGGCGGTAAGAATATGACGCAAGCCGCGACCTCGACTGCGTTCCCCGCGCTCGCATCACTATGTTAAGACACGAAGGCTTGCCTCGATCGCGCATGCCACAACACAAGAGATTCCGGAAACGCCCATGACCGCACCTTACGTCCCGCAAATGGCCCTTTACCGCGACTGGCTGAAGGAAACGCGCGGCCTCGCGTTTGCGGATTTCGAGGCAATGCGGCGCTGGTCGGTCACCGATGTCGACGGCTTCTGGCAGAGCGTCTGGGATTATTTCGATCTGCGCTCGCCGACGCCGCATTCGGCAGTGCTGGCCGAGCGCAAGATGCCGGGCGCGGTGTGGTTTCCCGGCACTTCGGTGAATTACGCGCGCCAGGTTTTCCGGCACGTCGCGCCGGCGCATGCCGCCGGCCTGCCGGCCCTGATCTCGAGCGGCGAGGACGGCAAGCTTTCGGAGACGAGCTGGCCGGAGCTGCAGCGCAAATCGGCGGCGCTCGCGCTGCATCTGAAGGCCAAGGGCGTCCGCGCCGGCGATCGCGTCGCGGCATACTTGCCGAACATCCCGGAAACGATCATCGCGTTTCTCGCGACCGCGAGCCTGGGTGCGATCTGGAGCGTCTGCGCACCCGACATGGCCGCCCCCGCGGTGATCGACCGCTTCAAGCAGATTGAGCCGAAAGTGCTGATCGCCTGCGACGCCGTGACCTATGCCGGCAAGCGCCATGACCGGAGGTCGGTGATCGAGGAATTGCGGCGCGCGCTGCCGACGGTCGAGCATGTCATCCTGCACAGCGATGCCGCGCCGTCCGAAACCCGACTGTCGTCCATTCTTGCGGGCCAGAGCGCGGAGATCGACGCCTTCGAGCCGGAATGGCTGCCGTTCGACCATCCGCTTTGGATCGTCTACTCCTCGGGCACCACCGGATTGCCGAAACCGATCCTGCACAGCCATGGCGGCATCATCGTCGTGGCGCTGCCGCTCTCAACGCTGCACAACGACATCGGCTGCAGCTACCACCCGAATTCGTTCGGCGAGCGCTTCCACTGGTACTCGTCGACCGGCTGGATCATGTGGAACTGCCAGGCCAACGGTCTGCTCAACGGCACGACCTGCTGCATTTTCGACGGCAGTCCCGGCGGCACCAAGGACAAGCCGGACTGGACCACGCTGTGGCGCTTCGTCGCCGACGCCAAGGCCACTTTCTTCGGCGCGGGCGCGGCGTTCTTCGCCAATTGCACCAAGGCCGAGATCGATCTCGCAGATGCCGGCGACCTCTCGGGTCTGCGCGCGCTCGGCTCGACCGGCTCGCCGCTCAGCGCCGACACGCAGGCCTGGTTCAACGAACGCTTCGCCGCGCTTTCGATACGCAACGGGAATGCCACGCAGGCCGACATGTGGTGGGCCAATATCTCCGGCGGTACGGATTTTGCCGGCGCCTTCATCGGCGGCAATCGCGAGCTGCCGCAGACCCCGGGCATCATGCAATGCCGCCTGCTCGGCTGTGCGGTGGAAGCGTTCGACGAGCAGGGCGGCGCCGTGATCGACGAGGTCGGCGAGCTCGTCTGCACCGAGCCGCTGCCCTCGATGCCGCTGCGCTTCTGGAACGATCCCGGCAATGCGCGCTATCTGTCGAGCTATTTTGAGACCTATCCCGACAATTTCGACGGAAGTGGCCGCGGCCCGGTGTGGCGGCACGGCGACTGGCTCAAGATCAACCCCGACGGATCCTGCGTGATCTACGGCCGCAGCGATGCCACCATCAACCGCCACGGCTTGCGGATGGGCACCAGCGAGCTCTATTCGGCGATCGAGGCGCTGCCGGAGGTGCTGGATTCGATGGTCGTCGACCTCGAATATCTCGGCCGCGACAGCTACATGCCGCTGTTCGTGGTGCTGCGCGAGGGCATTGTCCTCGATGCCGCGATGAAGGCGAAGATCAACAAGGCCGTGGAAGCCGGCCTGTCGCGCCGCTTCCTGCCCAACGACATCTTCGTCGTGGCGGAAATTCCGCGCACGCTGTCCGGCAAGAAGCAGGAACTGCCGGTCAAGAAGCTTCTGCTCGGCCACCCAGTCGAGAAGGTCATCAACCGCGATGCGATGGCCAATCCCGGCTGCCTCGACTGGTATCTCGACTTTGCCAAGGGCTACCTGAACAGGCAGGCCGGCGCGGCGTAAGCGATCGCGCCGTCCGTCATCGCGGCCTGTTGCGCCACGGCGGCGGCGCGAGGGCGGCGCGCAACTGCTCGACGAAAGCCTGCGTACGCCTGGCCCGGCCACTGCGACCCGGATTGAGCAGCGCGACGATGTCAGCCGGCGGCAGGCGGAAGTTCGGCAGGACCCGCACCAGCCGGCCACCGGCGAGATCCTCGGCGACATCCCACTCCGACCTGACGATCAGGCCGTGATCCGCCAGCGCCCAGGCCTTCACGACCTCGCCGTCATTGCTCGACAGCATCGGCTCGATCCTGATGACGTCGGGCTCCGCCGGCGCCCGCCGGCGCGAGAAGCGCCAGAGCGTCACGTCCTCCTCGTTTTCGCGGAGCGCAATGCATTGATGCCCGCGTAGCTCCTGCGGGCCCGCCGGCGTTCCGCGGTGCTTCAGATAGGCCGGCGAAGCGCATAGAAAGCGTTCATTGGGCGCAAGGCGCTGCAAACGAAGCGTGGAGTCCTTCAACGCGCCGATATGGATCATGACGTCCCATGCGCTTGCGGCGGCACGTCCCGGCCGATCGGACAGTTCGAGCTCGACCGACACGTCCGGGTGGCGGGATCGGAAGGCGGCAACGACCGGGGCGATGTAGCGGCGTCCGAAGCCGAGCGGCGCGAGAATCTTCAGGTGGCCGGCGATGGTTCCGCGACGCGCCTGCAGCGCTTCCGTCAACTCCGTCGCCTCGTCGAGCAGCGTACCGCCGCGCAGCACCAGCAGCTCGCCCTCATCGGTCAATGTCAGCCGCCGGGCCGAACGGCTGACCAGTTGAACGCCCAGACGCTGCTCGAGACTCTGCAGCCGCTGCGACACCGCCGATGGCGTCACGTCGAGCGCCCGCGCCGCGGCCGCGAGCGACCGGGCCGCGGCGATGGCCAGGAAGAAGCGGATGTCGTCGGTCGAGAGCATTAAGTTCAGGCTTAATCTAAGAATGACATTCGGTAAATTGTACTTAGCATGGAAACGGCTAGTCTCGCCCGATGTCATCAGCCCCCGCCTTGAACGCACCGCATCCGCTTGCCGGGATCGAGACGCCCTGCCTGGTCCTCGACGAAGACCGGATGCTGCACAACATCGCCCGCCTGAAGACGCGGCTTTCGCGGCTCGGCGTACCGCTGCGCCCGCATCTGAAGACCGCGAAATCGATTCCGGCGGCGCGCGCCGTGATGGACGGCCCGGGCGGCCCCGCTGCGGTCTCGACCTTGCAGGAGGCCGAGGCCTTTGCCGCGGCAGGCGTCAAGGACATCCTCTATGCCGTCGGCATCGCGCCGCAAAAGCTCGATCGCGTCGCGGCGCTGCGGCGGGAGGGCGTGGACCTGTCCGTGGTGCTCGACAGCATGGAGCAAGCGGCCGCCGTCACCGCGATGGCCCGTGCAACGAACGACCGCATTCCCGTTCTGATCGAGATCGATTGCGACGGCCATCGCGCCGGGGTCGGCGCGCACGACCCGCTGCTGGTCGAGATCGGCCGCGCGTTGCATCAAGGCGGCGCTGAACTGCGCGGCGTCATGGCGCATGCCGGCGAATCCTATTCCTGCCGCAGCGTGGCGGCGCTCGAGCAGGCGGCCGAGCAGGAGCGCGCCGCCGCGGTCGCCTGCGCCGAGGCGTTGCGTGCAGCCGCACTGCCCTGCCCCGTGGTCAGCGTCGGCTCGACGCCGACGGCGCATTTCGCGCGCCGGCTCGATGGCGTCACCGAGGTGCGCGCCGGCGTTTTCGTGATGTTCGACCTTGTGATGGCCGGGATCGGGGTCTGCGCGGTCGAGGACATTGCGCTGTCGGTGCTCGCGACGGTGATCGGCCATCGCGCCGACCGCGGCTGGACCTTCATCGACGCCGGCTGGATGGCGCTGTCGCGCGATCGCGGCACCGCGAAGCAGCCGATCGACCAGGGTTACGGCATCGTCTGCGATATCGATGGACGGCCCTACCCCGATTTGATTGAGACCGAGACCAATCAGGAGCACGGCATCATTGCGCTCCGACCCGGCAGCACAGCGCCGCAAGTGACGCTGCCGGTCGGGACCAAGGTGCGGATCCTGCCCAACCATGCCTGCGCGACCGGAGCCCAGCACGACCGCTACCATGTCGTCGCCGCCGGCTCCGGCTCGGTCCGGCAATGGGAGCGGTTTCGCGGATGGTAGCAGACGGAGCGCAGCCGATGACCCGAGCCTATGACGCCGTTCTGTTCGATCTGCTGACCGCGCTGCTCGACAGCTGGACGCTCTGGAACAAGGTCGCGGGCTCCGACGAAGCCGGGCTGCGCTGGCGGGCCGAATATCTCAGAAACACCTATGCCACCGGACGCTACCGTCCCTATGAGGATCTGGTGGGCGAGGCGGCGCGCAATGTCGGCCTGCCGTTCGAACGGGCCGCGGAGCTTGGCGCACGCTATGCGGAGCTCGATCCCTGGCCCGAGGTTTTCGATGTCCTGCAAACGCTGCACGAGGCCGGCATCGCGCTCGGCGTCGTGACGAACTGCTCGGAACGGCTCGGCCGCATCGCCGCCGATCGCATCGGCGTTCCCTTCACCGTGTTCGTGACGGCCGAGCGCGCCGGCTATTACAAGCCGCAGCCGCAACCCTATCAGCTCGCGCTCGACGAACTGCCGGTCCCGGCCGATCGATGCCTGTTCGTCGCGGGATCGGGCTATGATCTATTCGGCACGGCACGTGTGCGCTTGCCGACTTGGTGGCATAATCGGGCCGGAATGAACCCGCCGGAAGGGGCGCCCGCCCCGATCGTGGTTCGTGACAACCTTGCGACCTTGCCGGCTTTCGTGCTCGGCCGCGACTTGTCCGGCCGGCGCGCCCCTTGAGGACTGAACCGAGATGCCATCACCCAGCTACATCGACCCGCTCAACGGCAAGCTCTATCCGCTGGAGGTCCCGCGCTGGTGCTCCGACGAGGGCAAGCCGCTGCTCGTCACGCCGCTGCCCGGCATCTCCCGCGACGAGGTCGAGCGCGGGACGCGCTCGCTGTGGCGCTATCGCGCGGCGCTGCCGGTCGAGATCAGGCAGCCGATCACGATGGGCGAAGGCTGCACGCCCGCGGTCGAGAAGCCGTGGGGCGATCTGCGGCCGCATTTCAAGCTCGAATGGTTCAATCCGACCGCAAGCTTCAAGGATCGTGGCACCACCGTGATGCTGTCCTTCCTGCGCGAGCTCGGCGTCGACGCGGTGTTGGAGGACTCTTCCGGCAATGGCGGCGCGTCGGTCTCGGCCTATGGCGCGGCGGGCGACATGCGAGTCAGGATCCTTGCGCCGGCGACGACATCGCCGATGAAGGTGGCGCAGATGCATGCCTTCGGCGCCGAGGTGCAGCTCGTCGAAGGCCCGCGCGAAGAGTCTGAGGCGGAAGCGATCCGCCAGTCGAAGCAGATCTTCTACTCCAGCCACAACTGGCAGCCGTTCTTCCTGCAAGGCACCAAGTCGCTGGCCTACGAGATCTGGGAAGACTTCGGCTTCACCGCGCCCGACAATGTCATCATGCCGGTCGGCGCCGGCAGCAGCCTGCTCGGCTGCTATATCGGCTTCAAGGAACTGCTCGCGGCCGGGCAAATCACGCGGCTGCCGCGCCTCTTTGCCGCCCAACCACTCAATTGCTCGCCGGTCGATGCCAGCTTCGCCGCCGGCGTCGACACGCCGGTCGACCGCGCGGTCCGCAAGACCATCGCCGAGGGCACCGCGATCAAGCATCCGCTGCGCCTGAAGCAGATGATCGCGGCGCTGAAGGAGAGCGGCGGCGGCACTGTCGCGATTCCCGAAGACGGCATTGTCGCCGCATTGAAGCGGCTGGCGCGGACCGGCCTGTTCGTCGAGCCGACCTCGGCCTCGGCCGCCGCCGCGCTCGACGTCCTAGCGGCGCGCGGCGCGATCCGGCCGGCGGAGCGCACCGTCGTCATCATCAGCGGCACCGGGATCAAGGCAGCCGGACTGATCACGGAGCTGCTCGGCAGCTAGCTGCAATCGCCGGCGGCTTCATCCTCCTGCAACGGCTGCGCGCGCCCGCGTCGCGTGCGCCCGCCCGATATTGTCGAGGAACTGCCGCACGCTTTCCTGCCAGGTGAAGGTCAGGGCGTGGGCGCGGCATTTCTCGCGCGGCACCAGCAGCGCGCCGAGCGCCGCGCGGCGCAGATCGTGATCGAGACAGCCGCAGCCTGACTTGCCGATCACATCGAGCGGCCCCATCACGGGAAAGGCCGCAACCGGCAGGCCGCTGGCCAGCGCCTCCAAGATCACCATCCCGAACGTATCGGTCAGGCTTGGAAACACCATGACATCGGCGGACGCATAGACGTCGGCGAGCGCCCGGCCGGTCCGTGTGCCAAGGAAATGCACGTGAGGAAACCGGGCCTGCAAACTGCTGCGCTGCGGCCCGTCCCCGACCACGACCTTCGAGCCCGGCAGGTCGAGACCGAGAAAGGCATCCAGATTCTTCTCGACCGCAACGCGGCCGACATAGAGGAACACCGGCGCCGGGAAGGCGATCGGCCGCTCTGTACGCGGGCAAAACAGCTCGGCATCGACGCCGCGCGACCATGGCATCAATTTGCGGAAGCCATGCGCCTGCAGCGTCTGCTCGAGCGACGGCGAGCCGACCATGATGCCGTCTCCGCTATTATGGAAACGGCGCAACGCCGCGTAGCTCCACCGCAGCGGGACCGGCAGCCGTGCGGCGAGATATTCGGGAAAGCGCGTGTGGTAGCTGGTCGTGAACGGATAGCCGCGGGTCTGGCAGACGTGCCGGCTGATCCAGCCGATCGGGCCCTCGGTCGCGATGTGCACCGAGTCCGGGCGGGCAGCCGCGATGGCGCGCGCGATACGCCCGATCGTCGGCAGCGCGAGCCGGATCTCCGGATAGCCGGGCAGCGGCACGGTGCGGAAATCGGCCGGCGTCAAGAAGCTGATCTCGGCGCCGAGCGACGGCGCTTCACTGGCGAGATATTCGAGCGAGCGGACCACACCATTGATTTGCGGCCGCCAGGCATCGGTTGCGACCAGCACGCGCATCAGGCGGCCGCCTGCGCGAGCGGCGCAAGCTCCGCCGCATCGAGCGTCGTTCGCGCCTCCGTCCATCGGATGATTTCAAACTGCCCATCATAGCGCTCGACCACGCCCGTGCACGACTCAACCCAATCCCCGGTGTTGATGTAGCGGACGCCGAAATCGTCGTGCAGCGCCGCGTGGTGGATGTGACCGCAGATCACGCCTTGAACGTTGCTGCGCGCGGCCTCCGATGCCAGCACCTCTTCGAACCGGCCGATGTGGTTGACCGCATTCTTGACCCGCAACTTCGCCCAGGACGAGAACGACCAATAGCCGAACCCAAATCGGCGCCTGATCCAGTTGAGCCAGACGTTGCAGGCCAGCGCGGCCCGATAGCCGACATCGCCGATCAGCGCGAGCCAGCGCGCATGCCGCACCACGAGATCAAAATGATCGCCGTGCACGACGAGATAGTCGCGGCCGTCGAGGCCGCGATGGATCGCCCGTTCGACAATCTCGACGCCGCAGAACGCCGCGCCGGCATAGTCACGCAGGAACTCGTCGTGATTGCCGGGAATGTAGACCAGGCGCCGGCCCCGTTGCGCGAGCTCGATCAACTCCCGCACAACGGCATTGTGCGCCGTGGGCCAGTACCAGCTCGACCGCAGACACCAGCCATCGACGATGTCGCCGACCAGGAACACGGTTTCGGCATCATGGTGACGAAGGAAGTCGATGAACCGCTCGGCCTGGCATCCCCGGGTCCCGAGATGGACGTCGGAGACGAACAGGCTCCTGACCTTGACGACATCCCGCGGCGCGACCCGCCTCGCTTCCGCGCGATCGCCATATCCATGCATACCGCCGTCCGGCCGAAACGCCGCCGCCATGGCCTCGGCCAATCCCGCGAGAACCTTCGTGACATCGCGGCTGGCGCATCGCCTGAAGATCGAGCGGTGCCAATAGATGCCTGCGATCAGCACCAGCAGCGCGAACTCGGCGGCGCGATATCGCCCGCCGGAAGCCGCGTGACCGAACTGATAGCTCGCGGCCAGCACCAGCAGGGTCGCGGCAGCGCGCTCGAGCGTATCGGAGCCCGGCCGCAGGCGGGACAACAGGGTTCTCATGCACCTTCCTCCACCGGCAAGCGTGAGGGTAGCAAGCGCGGCTCCCCAAGAGGGCGCGGCGCGAGCGAACGCTTGTAGAAGCGAAATCCTAGAAGCAGCGCGACCTCCACGGCGATCAGAATGACCACCACCCAGAAGCCGAGGCTGACCGGATCGTGGCTGCTGCCGCGCAGGGCATAGCCGAGCGTGAGGAACGGCATGTTCCAGATCACGGTGCCGATCGCCGTCGCCATCACGAAGGCGCGCGGCTCCAGCCGCAGCACGCCGGCCGGGAGAGCTAGGTAGATCCGCACGGTGGGCAGGGTCTGACCGATCAGCGTCACCCAGAAATGATTGCCGCGATAGGCGTCGGTGAGCTGTCGATAGAGCGAGGGCCGCAGCAACACGAACTTGCCATAGCGTGCCACCAGTCCCTCGATGCGCCGCGAGCCGAGCACGCGCCCGAGCCCGTACCAGCCGATGGCACCGACGACCGACCCGACGCTGGTTGCCAGAATGGTCATCGCGAGCATCGTGCCGTCGGAGACCGTCAAGCCGAGCAGCATCAGCAGCACGTAGGACGGCAGCAACGGAATGAACTTCTCGGCGACGGCGAGGCAGCCGATACCCACCAGGCCGAAGTGCAGAAACATCGCGATCGTGCTCGACGTGTCCATAGCGTCTCGATCAAGCGTGGGAGTGGCGGCGGCTGATCCGGTACACGGAAGCCGGAGGCAGGTTGAAGAATGTCTGCCCGATGCAGCTCGCCTGCAGATCGAGGCGATCCAGGACCGCGTCTGCGACAGGACAACGCGGACCATAGGTGATCTGGTAGAACGCCCCGCCGGCGCGGAGATAGCCGAAGGCGCCGTGGAGGATGGTTATGACTTTCTCCGGCGGCATCATGAGGAGCCCGAGGCCGCTCACGACCGCACCGACCGGCGCCCCGTCGAACAGCCTTTCCCTCCGCAGCCAGGCCGCGTCCATCCACAGCACCCGCGCGCCCGGGAAGCGCCGCTGCAGCAGCGGGATGAACTCGGAGCCGTATTCCACCAGCGTCAGATCGTGCTGCCTGACGCCGCGCTTCAGCAACGCGCGGGTGAAGACGCCCGTGCCGGGGCCAAGCTCGAGCACGGGACCGGTGTCCGCGGTGATCTCCTGCGCCATGAGCGACGAGACAGCGGGCCCGGACGGCGCGACCGCGGCGACACGCAACGGATTACGCACCCAGGCGCGGACGAACGGCAGGATGTCAGCGGCCGACATGCTGGAGCTCCCGCACGATAAGCGCACAATCGGTCTGGCGCCACGGATTCATTAACAAGGCCATTCGCGTGTCTTTCGCATTGCGGGTGCCCACCATCATGCGTGGCAGGCTCCCGCCGGTTGAGCAGTGTCGGTCGGTGTCGAGACGATTCGACCGTCCCGATGCACGCCTCTGTCTCATGCGAAGCTTGCGTCAGCATGGCGCGAATGCGCGCGCGTGCGAAATTTCGCTCCGCGACGCATTCGCGCGGAGAAAACCGCAAGGTTGCCGCAATGAATCGGGCATAAAGCCGGCGGATCGAATGACGAACCAAGGCAGAGGTAAGGACGACGAATGCGCGTGCTGTTGGTGGAGGACCAGCCGGATATGGTCGCGGCGCTGCGTGCGGCACTCGCGCGCCACGACATGCTGGTCGATCACGCACCGGATCTTTTGGAAGCCGAGGCGATTGCCGCTGCGGGAAGTTACGACGCGATCGTACTGGATCGCCAGTTGCCCGACGGCGACGGGCTGTCGCTGATTCCGAAACTGCGTGCGAGCGGCAACACCGTGCCGGTGCTGGTGCTGACTGCCCGCGGCGAGCTCGCGGACCGGGTCTCGGGCCTCGACAGCGGCGCCGACGATTATCTCGGCAAGCCGTTTGCATTCGAGGAGTTGCTGGCACGGTTGCGCGCGCTGTTGCGCCGGCCCGCGAGCGTGCAGGAGCATGCCGCGCGGATCGGGCGCCTGTCGTTCGACTTCACCCATCGCGAGGCGAGCGTCGACGGACGGCCCCTGGAGATGCCGCGTCGCGAGCGGCTGGTGCTCGAGACGTTGCTGCATCGGATGGGGCGCATGGTGCAACGCTCCGCGCTGATGGAGGCGGTCTACGGCCTCGACGACGAGGTGCAGCCCAATGCGCTCGACACCCATGTGTCGCGTCTGCGCCGCAGGCTCACCGAGGCCGACGCCGGCGTCACCATCAACGGCGTTCGTGGCCTCGGCTATGTACTGCGGGAGACACCGTGAGCGTGCTGCGACCGCGATCCCTCACCTGGCGCCTGATCGGACGCCTCGCGGGCCTGCAGGCCGTGACGCTGACTCTCCTGATCCTGCTGATCGGAGCCGCAGCCATGGGGCTGCTGCGGGCGGGACTGCTGATCGGCGAGTACGAAGGCAGCACGCTCGATACGCTGCGCGATGCCGTCACGCGCGATGAAGCGGGCGGACTGACGCTGCGGCAAACGCCGGAGCTGGCCGCCCTGCGCGCCGAGCACGCCGACCTCTGGTTCGTCATCCGCGACGCTGAGGGCCATCAGCTCGCCGAAGGCGCCGTGCCCGCGCAATTCGCGCCGATCGCATCAAGCCTCGATCATATCAGCGAGGCGCGGCTCAAATGGAATGCAGCGGAAGCCACGCGGCCCGCGGGTCTCGTCAAATGGGTCGACACCGCGGCAGGGCAGATTCAGATCCTGACCGGCACCTACGGCCAGCTCTCGATGTGGCGCGCGCTGGAGAGCACACCGCTGCTGTTCCTCAACATGATCCTCCCGATCGTCGTGCTGATGACGCTGGCGACGCTGGTCGCGACCCCGTTCGTGGTGCGCCGGGCCATGAAGGGCCTCGCACAGGTCGCGGCGCAGGCCGAGCGCATCGACATCGACCAGCGCGGCGCGCAGTTGCCGCTCGACGAGGTGCCGATCGAGATCACCCCGCTGGTCAAGGCCATCAATGCCGCACTCGACCGCCTCGACAAGGGTTACGAACGCCACCGGCGTTTCCTCGCCGATGCCGCACACGAGCTGCGCACGCCGATCGCGATTCTCTCGACACGGGTCGCTTCGCTGGAGGCCGGACCGGAGAAGACCCATCTGCTCGAGGACGCCACCCGCCTCAGCGTCATGGCGGGTCAACTGCTGGACCTGCAGCGGCTCGATCAGCGCGCCGACACGTTCGACCCCGTCAATCTCGTCGGCATCGCGCGGCAGGTCGTGCTCGACCTCGCACCGCTGGGTTTCGCGGCAGGATATGAAATGTCCTTCGAGCACGACAGCGAGACGGTCATGGTGACCGGCGACCAGACCTCGCTCGAACGCGCCCTCACCAATCTCGTGCAGAACGCCGTCGACCACGGCCAGCGACGCGGCACGATCCTGGTTCGGGTCGCGACAGCCGGCCGGATCGAGGTCTGCGATGATGGCGACGGCATTCCGCCCGACGAGCGCGAGCAGATCCTGGAGCCGTTCCGCCGGCTGCATCCGGGCGGGCGCGGCGCCGGCCTCGGCCTCGATCTGGTGCAGAGCATCATGCGTCTGCACGGCGGCCGGATCGAGGTCGATCAAGCCCCGTCCGGTGGCGCCTGCATGCGCATGGTGTTCCCGAAGGTTTAACCCGCCTTGCGCAGTTTCAGGGCCTCGTAGAATGAGGTCTCGAAATTGATGTAGCCGATGAAGGATGTCGGATCACCAAACGGCAGGATCTGCGTCGCCCAGAATCCGCCGAAACCGTTCTGGCGATCGATCCAGTAGAACAGGTTGGCGAGGCCGGCCCAGCCGAGCGCGCCGGCCGGGCGGCCGGTCGGAGCCTGCTCGTCATTGATCATGAAGCTCAGCGCCCATGATTTCGACTGGCCGGGGAAGAACTCGGCGTCGTTGGCAAGCGAGGTGATCACGCCGGTGATGGCCGTCACCTTGTTGTTGCCGAGATGATTCTTCTCCGCCATCCGCACGGTTTCGGCTTTCAGGACCCGGCCATGCTCGCCGGCGCCGTCGTTCAGCCACATCCGGATGAAGCGCATATAGTCACCGATGGTGCCGTAGAGTCCGTGGCCGCCCATATGGATCTCCGGATTGGCCGGCAGCTCGAAATCCATCGGCGTGAGCGAGCCGTCGGCGTTGCGGGCGTGAATGCCGGCGAGCCGGCGGCGCATCGCGTCGGTGAGCTCAAATGCCGTGTCCTGGATTCCGAGCGGCTCGAAGATCCGCGTCTTGAAGACCTCGCCAAGCCGGCGGCCGGCGATCGACTCGACGATCTGGCCGCACCAATCCAGGTTGGTGCCGTACTCCCATCGCTCGCCGGGATCGAACAGCAGCGGCGTCATCAACGAAGCCTTGGACGCCGTGATCACGCTGGGCTGCCCCTTCTCCTGCGCGAGGCGATTATAGGTGTGATTGATGAAGTCGTAGCTGAGGCCCGCGCTGTGAACCATGAGCATGCGCGTGGTGATGTCGCGCTTGGGCGCCCGCAGCCGCGGCTCGCCGTTGTCGTCAAAACCCTCGATAACCCTGAGCTTGCCGAGGTCGGGCGCGTAGGTCTTGGCCGGCGCGTCGAGATCGAGCTTGCCCTCCTCGACGAGTTGCAGGACTGCCGTCCCGGTGATCGCCTTGGTGGTCGAGAAGATGGCGAACACACTGTCGGTCGTCATGTCCGCGGCCTGGTCGTGACGGCGCTTGCCGGCGGCGCCTTCGTAGATGTTGCGATGGCGGTCGGTCACCATGGCAACGACGCCGGGAACGCGCGGGTTGGATGTCACGACGCCGTCGAGAATCGCATCTGCTGCCGCACCAAAATTCATGCTCATTGTCGTCCTCCCATACTTTGTGATGTTGACCTGCGTGGCCCGGATGGAGCGAAGCGAAATCCGGGGCTGATGCAGCCGGTGACACCGGCCCCGGATTGCGCTTCGCTCCATCCGGGCTACAAATCCAGTTCCGATCAGGCGCTACTGAATGGCAAAGCCCTGATAGCCGCTCGCGGCGACCTCGTCGCATTTCTGGCGATAGGTGCCGACGCCGCCGCAATAGGACAGCACCCGGCGCGGCTTGCCCGCGACATTCGAGCCGAGGTACCAGGAGTTGGTCTTGGCGATCAGCGTTGCGTTGGCGGTCTCGTCATGATGCGCCACCCACTGATCCTCGGCGTCCCTGGTCGGCTCGATGACGTTGAGGTTCTTGCCGCGCAGATACTTGATGCAATCGGCGATCCACTCGACCTGCTGCTGCAGGCAGGTCGTCATGTTGCAAAGCGCGGCCGAGGGCGCGAGCGGCACCGCTGTCGTGAACAGGTTCGGATAGCCGTGGACCTGCAGGCCCATCGTGGTGCGGATGTCCCTGCCCCAATCGTCCTTCAGCGATCGTCCCTCGCGACCGCGGATGTCGATCCGCGTCAACGCCCCCGTTCCGGCGTCGAAGCCGGTGGCCAGGATGATGACGTCGAACGCGTGCACCGTGCCGTCTGCGGTCTGGATACCTTCGGACGTGATGCGGGCGATCGGATTGTTCTTGACGCCGACGATCTGGACATTGGGCCGGTGGAAGGCCTCGAGGAAATTGCTTTCCAGCGGCACCCGGTGCGTGCCGAAACCGTAATCGGAGGGAATCAGCTGTTCGCACAGCTTGGGGTCCTTGATCCGCTCCCGCATCTTCTCGCGCACGAATTCGGTGATCTCGGCGTTGATGGCTTCGTCGAAGAACAATTCGGCGAAGGACGAAACCCAGAGCTTGAGCGATCCGTCATTCCAGCAGTCCTCGATCACCTGACGGCGCTGCTGCGGCGTCAGGTCGGCCCAGGCGTGCTCGAAGTCGAACTCAAATCCGGTAAACGTCTTCGGCAGCCGTTCGGTGAGGAACTTGAATTTCGACTTGTAGGCCTCGGCATCGGCTGCGTCCCATTTCGGGTTCTTCATCGGAATGATGTATTGCGGCGTGCGGATGAACACCTTGAGATGACCGACCTCGCTGGCGATCGACTGGATCACCTGGATTCCGGTCGCGCCGTTGCCGACCACGCCGACACGCTTTCCCGCGAGTTCGATCGGCCCCTTGGGCCAGCGCGCGGTGTGGAACAGCTCGCCCTTGAAGGTCTCCTGTCCCGGGAAGGATACGTGCGGCGCCGACAGCATGCCGCAGCAGGTGACCAGGAATTGGGTATCGATCACGTCGCCCTGGTCGGTCGTCACGAGCCAGCGTTGCGTCGCCTCATTGAAATGCGCGCTCTTGACCGTGGTGCCGAACTGGATGTCCTTCCTGAGGTCGAGGCGGTCGGCCACGTAGTTCAGCCAGCGCTCGATCTCCGGCTGGCCCGGGAACCGCTCGCTCCAACTCCAGCCTTTGTAGAGTTCTTCGGAGAACAGGTACTGATAGGTGTGGCCTTCGGAATCGAAGCGCGCGCCGGGGTAGCGGTTCCAGTACCAGGTGCCGCCGACGCTTGAACCGGCATCGATCGCCTTCACGCTCAGCCCCTGCTCGCGCAGACGGAACAGTTGGTAAAGACCGGCGACGCCGGCGCCGACGACCACGGCGTCGAGCTTGGTCGTTGCACGCGCACCATTGCTTCCATTCGACCTTGTGACGGTCTCGGTCATCGTTTCCTCCTGTTGCCTTGCTCGCACGCGCTCATGCCCGCCGTGTCGCCGGGTGATGGTGCGTTGCGTCAATTGGGTCTCGGCCGCTGACGCTGTCGCCGAGACGCAGAGCAGGCTACGGGTCGTGCGACCGAGCGGCTTGGATGAAACCGACAATCTCTGGAACGCGGCCGTGCAATCGAGCCATCGGCCGTTGGTCGCCTTGGCAAACCGCGAAAGCGGCCTATCCTGCGCTCAGACGTCCAGCCAACAAGAAGCGCTCAACCGCGCCACGGATTCCACGGAGGAGGCTCGCACAATGGGCCAATTGATCACGGTCGAGGAGCTGCCGCGCTATGCGCCCGGTGAGCTGAAGCTGGACAGCGCCTCAGTCGGGAGGAGCGACTTCCGGCTGCGGATTTTCCGGTATGAACCATCGGATATCTGGGTTCCCCCGTCGGAAAACTTCCTGCTCGTACTCTATCGCGACGGCGTGACGTCGATGAACCGTCGCGTCACCGGTGCATGGAAGCAGGATCACGTCGGTCGCGGCGTCACGTCATTGCTGACCCGCGCCGAGCCATCGAGCTGGCACTGGAAGAACGACATCGAGGTCACCCACTTCTATATCGCCCCTGCCCTCATGATGAAGACCGCGAGCGATGCCTTCGACCGCGACGCCGAGGCGATCGAGCTTCACGACCTGCTCAAGGCCGAAGACCCGATGCTGACCTGGATCAACGACCAGATGGTTCAGGAGGTTGCCGCAGGCGGTCCGGGCGGACGCCTCTGCTATGACGCGTTGGCGCTGCAGGCGAGCGTGCACATCCTGCGGAAATATGCGGCGATCGAATTCAAGATGCCGTGCGCGCAAGGACGCTTTCGCCCTGCGCACGCCCGGCTGATCGAGGACTATATCGAGCAGAACATCTTCCGGAACATCACGCTGGAGGAGCTGGCGAACATCTGCAATTGCACGCCGATCCAGTTCGCCCGCAAGTTCCGTGTGCATTACGGCACGCGGCCGCATGCCTATGTCCTGCGGCGCAAGGTGGAGCACGCGTGTCAGCATCTGCGCAAGGACCGCGTTGCGCTGAAGGAGATCGCGCTGCTGAGCGGCTTTGCCGATCAGAGCCACCTCAATCGTGTGTTCCGGCAGCACATGAACGTCACGCCGGCGGAATATCGCCGGCAAGTCTGCAAACATTCCGCGCAAGCGTGAGACCATGACGCCGGCGGTCCGGCGGCCGGCTCACACCGGCGGCGGATTGAGCCGCGCAAAACCTTGCTGGATCCGGTAAGGGTAGTACGGATAAGCCGGCATCACCGCGCTCGCTTTGTCGAGACGCGCGATCTGGTCCGCCGAGAGCGACCATCCGACTGCGCCGAGATTGTCGCGAAGCTGCGCCTCGTCGCGTGCGCCAATGATCACCGAGGACACGCTGGGACGCGCCAGCAGCCAGGCAATCGCAACCTGCGGCACGCTGCGGCCGGTCTCGGTGGCGACGACGTCCAGCGCGTCGACGATCGCGTAAAGCTTCTCGTCGTCGACCGGCGGTCCGAACTGCGCGGTCTCGTGCAGGCGGCTGTTCGCCGGCAAGGGCTGCCCGCGCCTGATCCTGCCGGTGAGGCGGCCCCAGCCGAGCGGACTCCAGACCAGCGCGCCGACGCCCTGGTCGAGCGCGAGCGGCATCAGCTCGGATTCATAGTCACGGCCGACCAGCGAATAATAGACCTGGTGCGCGACGTAGCGCGGCCAGCCGTGCCGCTCGGCGATGCCGAGCGATTTCATCAGATGCCAGCCGGAGAAGTTCGAGGCGCCGACATAGCGCAGCTTGCCGGCGCGCACCAGCGCATCGAGGGTCGACAGCACCTCGTCGATCGGCGTGAAGGCGTCGAAGGCATGAGGTTGCAGGAGGTCGATGTGGTCGGTGTTGAGCCGGCGCAGCGCCGCATCGACCGAAGCGACAAGGCGATAGCGCGACGTACCGGCATCGAGCGGACCGTCGCCCACCGGCAGGCCGGTCTTGGTCGAGATCAAGACCCTGTCGCGGCGGCCCTTGATCGCGGCGCCGAGGATCTCCTCCGACGCACCGTTCGAATAGACATCGGCGGTGTCGAACGAATTGACGCCGGCCTCGAGGCAGATGTCGATCAGCCGCCGCGCCTCGCTGGCGTCGCTGCGGCCCCAGGCCGAGAACAAAGGTCCGTGGCCGCCGAAGGTGCCGGTGCCGAAGCTGAGCACCGGGACCTTCAGGCCGGACGCGCCGAGATTGCGATATTCCATGGTCATGCTCCCTTGATCCGGTTCATTCGGCCGGGCATTGCGTGGCAAGCACGACCGGCCGGTCGAGGCGCAGGCTCCACAGCGCGAGCAGCAGCCCGACCGCGGTGATGACGGCGGCCACCAGCGGCAGCGCACCGAGGCCGAAGCCGCGATCGATGGTGACGCCGCCGGCCCAGGCGCCGAGCGCGTTGCCGAGATTGAAGGCCGCGATGTTCAGGCTGGACGCCAGCGTCCGTCCTTCGACACCGGCGGCTTCGAGCACCCGAAGCTGCAGCGGCGCCACGGTTGCGAACGCTGCGATGCCGAGCACGAACAACAGTGCGACTGCCAATGCCTTGATCGAGATCACCGCCGCCAGCGCGACCAAGACGGCGGCGAGGCCGCCGAGCGACACCAGCAGCGCACGCGCAACTCCCTTGTCGGCGAGCCGCCCGCCCGCGACATTGCCGATCGCAAGGCCGGCGCCGAACACCAGCAGGATCGGCGACACCGCGGCGTCGGAAAATCCGGTGAGCCGCGTCAGGATCGGCTGCACATAGGTGAAGACCGCGAACAGCCCGCCGAAGCCGAACACCGTCATGGCAAGCCCGAGCAGGACCTGCGGGCGGCCGAGCACAGCGAGTTCGTCGCGCAGCGGCACGGGCTTGTCGTTGGCACCGACATGGCCGGGGACCAGCACGGCCAGCACGACGAACGCGATCACGCCGATCACCGCCACGGCCCAGAACGCCGCGCGCCAGCCGAGCATCAGGCCGAACCACGCGCCGAAGGGAACGCCGAGCAAGGTCGCGACCGTCAGGCCGATGAACATCGTGGCGATCGCCGACGCGCGCTTGTCCTCCGGGACGAGGCTTGTCGCGACCACCGAGCCGACGCCGAAGAAGGTGCCGTGCGCCAGCGAGGTCAGGATGCGCGCCGCCATCAGCAATTCGTAGTTCGGCGCCAGCGCACAGGCCGCGTTGCCGAGCGTGAAGATCGCCATCAGCGCCAGCAGCACCGCCTTGCGCGGCATCCGCCGCGTGGCCAGCGTCAGGATCGGCGCGCCGACGAACACGCCGAGCGCGTAGCCGGAAATCAACAACCCCGCAGCGGACACGGATACCTGCATGTCGGCGGCGACCTGCAGCAACAGCCCCATGATGAGGAATTCGGTGGTGCCGATGCCAAAGGCACCGGCGGTCAAGGCAAGGACTGCGAGAGGCATGTGTCGCTCCGGAGGGAAAGGATTCCGCAATGCGAGATAGCGGTCCGGACCGATAAGGATTAGAATGGCCGCAATCCAATCATTTGTGACGTGAATTCAAGATGTCCCGAACAGACACCAACCGCTCCGGCGAGATGGACGTGTTCGTCCGCGTCGTCGATCTCGGCGGCTTCACGGCTGCGGCGAACAGCCTTCGCCAGACGCCATCGGGCGTCAGCAAGCTGGTCTCCCGGCTCGAGACGCGGCTCGGCACGCGGCTGGTCAACCGCACCACCCGCAAGCTGCAACTGACCGAGGAGGGCCAGGCGTTCTATCAGCGCGCCCAGCGCATCCTTGCCGATATCGACGAGGCCGAACGCGAGGCCGCGTCCTGCGTGCCACGGGGCCATCTCACCGTGAACAGCAACATCCCGTTCGGCATGCTGCATGTGATGCCGCTGCTGCCGCGCTTCATGGGCGAGCATCCCGACATCACGCTCGACATCGTGCTGACCGACACGCTGGTCGATCTGATGCAGGCGCGCGCCGACGTCGCGATCCGCGTCGGCCCGCTCGGCGCCTCGCGGCTGATCGCACGCAAGCTCGGCACCAGCCGCATGGTGGTGGTCGCCGCACCGTCCTATCTCGCGCGCTTCGGCACGCCGAAGACGCCGGCCGATCTTGCTACCCATCGCGGCATCGGCTGGACCTTTCCGCGCAGCATCCGCGGCTGGCCGTTCCGCCGCGCTGAGAAAATCGAGGAGGCACTGCCGCCGCCGGTCGCCCGCGTCAGCGACGGCGAGGCCGCGCGCCAGCTCACGCTCGGCGGCATCGGGCTCGGACGGCTGGCGCTGTTTCACATCGGTCCGGATATCGAAGCCGGGCGCCTGGTGCCGGTGCTGCAAAATCTCAATCCGGGCGATCGCGAGGACGTCCATGCGGTCTATGTCGGCCATGCCGGTCCGCTGCCGGCGCGGGTGCGCGCCTTCATCGATTTTCTCGCGCAACACATCCGGATCGGTGATCCAGCGTTGCGGCGTGGCGCGGATGGGAAATGGAAAGTCGTGGGTGACAAGTGAGCATTCGATGACGGATGAACCCCTGGACTTCCAGACTGTCACCGAGTCGATCCGCATCGCCGCGCAGCCAAGGCATGTATGGGACGCGATCATCGATCCCAACGCCGGCGAGACATGGCGCAACGCGCATTTCAACACCGATTGGCAGGTCGGTGCACCAATCGAGATCGAGGCGGAGATCGGCGCGAAGCGCTATCGCGACAAGGGCCGCGTCCTCCATGTCGAGCCGCCGTCACGGCTCGCATATTCCTATTGGTCGCAGGTCTCGGGCCTGCCGGATATTCCGCAGTCTTATGCGACGGTCACGATGACGCTCGCGGCCGACGGCGGCGAGACGCTGCTGACCGTCACCCAGCAGGTGCCGCCGTCGCCGATCCGGCGCGGGGACGGTTGGGAAATCGGCGCCGAGTCCGGAGCGAAACATGTCGCGTTCTACTGGCGCATGGCGCTGCCGCGCCTGAAGCAGACCATCGAGCAAGGACGCGCCGCGCAATAGCGCGGTCTCGAAAGCGCTCTAGACCCGCTTCAGCAAAAAGAGCTGCGTGACATAAGGAAACACCACCTCGTCGGCGTCACCGAGGCCGGCCTCACGCAGGATGGCGTCGGTCCTGTCGCGAAGGACCGCCTTTTCGGCGTCGGGAAGATTGGCGACATAGCTCGTCGACACGACGCGCTCATAGACACCGCGGCGCGCCATCCGGTGCGGATGGTCCTGCACGATTTCCTTCTCGAGCACGAAGCGGGGATCCTGCAAGATCCAGCGCCAGTGCCCCGAGCGTTGCCGCGGCGTGTCGCCCGCGTATTTCTCGATCATGACCGACAAGGCGTCGACCCACGGTGCGCGGTCATCCCTGTTGTTCCAGACCAGCGCCAGCGTACCGCCGGGACGCAGCAGTCGTGCGATCTCGGCGACGGACGGCTCGTTGTCGAACCAGTGAAACGCCTGCGCGCAGGTCACGAGATCGACGCTGCCGGTTTCGAGGCCGATCGCATCGGCGCGGGTGTTGATGACCTCGATCCCCGCTTCGTTGGCGAGCTTCGCCGACATCTCGGCGACCGGCTCGATCGCGACCAGACGCGCCGTCTCGGACAAATGCGGCAGCAGCAGGCGGGTGAACTTGCCGGTTCCGGCTCCGAGATCGACGACACAGCGCGCGGCCTGCAGCGGCAGCGCGGCGACGATCTCCGTCGGATAGCTCGGTCGGCCCGCCTCGTAGGCTGCGACCGCGACGCGATAATTCCTGGCCGTAGGGTTCAGTGTCATTCGTGCTTCTCCTGCGCGCCGGGCATCTGCGATGAGATCTGCGGAACGGTATAAAGCAGCGCCGGCGCAGAACTGGAAGAGCGCGTCGAGTCAAGATTCGCTGAGAACCCGTCACCTCTGCGTCAGTGCCGGGCGCCTGGCGTTGCGCCTTGTTGAACAAAGTGCGCGCAGTTTGAATGATCCTGCTTCGGCAAGAATTGATATCGCAACTTTGCGCGCTTGTGTTGCACCAACGTCGCAGTTCCCCGTTGCAAGTTACGGTTGATTGAACCACAGTTCTTGAGAGCGGACGCGGCCTGTTGCGCTTGCGCAGGACAAGCCCGGTGCCTCTTCCGCACTGGTGCAGCCATGCAGCGATCCAGGGCCGTCTTTATCACGGGTATCGTCTACGCCTTGATTGGTCTGGTCCTCGCGGGCGGCGGCATCTGGCTCGCCGCGCTCGGTGGATCGATCTCTTACATTGTTATCGGCATCGGCATTCTCGCCACGGCTGCGTTGTTGTTGGCGCAGCGCCGTTCTGCGCTCTGGCTGTTTGCGATCGTGCTGGTCGGCACGCTCGCATGGGCCGTCTATGAGGTGAAATTCGACTGGTGGCCGCTCGCGGCGCGCGGCGACATCATCTTCCCGATGGCACTCTGGCTGCTGACGCCGGTGATCGTTCGCCGGCTAGTCCGAAACGAGCCGGTGTCCTACAGGCGTGCGACCGCGCCACTCTGGGTCGGCGTCGTGGCGGCAGCAGTCGTCCTCGTGGCCGGGCTGCTGTCGAGCTATCACGACATCAATGGCACGATTGCCGAAGTCGGTCCTGCTGTGCAGCAAAGCGAAGCCGACCCGCAACCGGATGGCGATTGGCGCGCCTATGGACGCACGCAATTCGGACAGCGCTATTCGCCGCTGAAGCAGATCACGCCAGACAATGTCGGCAAGCTCAAGGTTGCCTGGACCTTCCGCACCGGCGACGTGAAGACACCGGAGGATTCCGGCGAGACCACCTTCGAGGTCACCCCGATCAAGGTGCGCGACACGCTCTATCTCTGCTCGCAGCACCAGGTGCTGTTTGCGCTCGACGCCAGGACCGGCACCGAGCGCTGGCGATACGACCCCAAGCTGGTGCACAACAAGACGTTCCAGCACATGACCTGCCGCGGGGTCTCCTATCACGAGACCGCGGCTGGCGCCGTCGACTCTGGCGGCAATCCGGCCCCCGCCGAATGCCCGCGCCGGATCTTCCTGCCCGTCAACGACGGCCGCATGATCGCGCTCGATGCCGACAGCGGCAAACTCTGCGATGGCTTTGCCGATCACGGCGTCCTCGACCTGCAGCAAGGGATGGGGATCAAGACCGCCGGCTTCTTCGAGCCGACCTCGCCGCCGGTCGTCAGTGACAGGATCCTGGTCGTCGCCGCCGCGGTGATCGACAATTACGCCGTCGAAGTGCCGTCGGGCGTGATCCGCGGCTTCGATGTCTACACCGGCAAACTGGTCTGGGCCTGGGACTCCGCCGCAGCCGACGAGAACGCGCTGCCGTCGCCGACGCGGCATTACACCAACGGCTCGCCGAATTCCTGGATCACGGCCTCGTTCGATCCGAAATTGAATCTGGTCTACATCCCGACCGGCAATAACGGACCCGACATCTGGGGCGGCAATCGCGATGCGCTGGTCGAGCGCTATTCCAGCTCGATCGTCGCGCTGGATGTCGACACCGGCAAGCGCGTCTGGTCGTACCAGACCGTGCATCATGATCTCTGGGACATGGACGTTCCCTCGCAACCGAGCCTGGTCGATGTGACGACGGCCAAGGGCGTCGTCCCCGCGATCATCCAGCCGACCAAGGTGGGCAACATCTTCGTGCTCGATCGCAGGACCGGCGAATTGATCGTGCCGGCGCCGGAACGTGCGGTGCCGCAGGGCCCCGCGCCCGGCGACCGCTCCGCACCGACCCAGCCGTTTTCCGAGCTGACGTTCCGGCCGGAGGCCAAGCTGACCGGCGCCGACATGTGGGGCGGCACGCTCTTCGACCAGTTGCTGTGCCGGATCATGTTCCACCGGCTGCGCTACGAGGGCACCTTCACGCCGCCGTCGCTGCAGGGCACGCTGGTCTTCCCCGGCAATCTCGGGATGTTCGAATGGGGCGGCATCGCGGTCGATCCCGTCAGGCAGATCGCGATCGCCAATCCGATGTCGCTGCCGTTCGCCTCCAGGCTGATTCCGCGCGGCCCGCAAAATCCTCCGGCGCCGACCGCCGAGAAGCCGGTCGGCAGCGAGGTCGGGACGCAGCCGATGTACGGCACGCCGTTCGGGGTCGATATCTCGAGCTTCCTGTCGCCGCTCTCCGTGCCGTGCTACCGGCCGCCATGGGGCTCGATGGCCGCCATCGATCTCAGGACGATGAAGATCGTCTGGCAGCATCCGAACGGCACGATCCGGGACACCACGCCGCTGCCGCTTCCGTTCAAGATGGGCGTGCCGATGCTCGGCGGGCCGATCACCACCGCCGGCGGCGTCGCCTTCTACACCGGCACCTATGAGTACACGATCCGCGCCTACGACGTGCGCGACGGCAAGGTGCTCTGGGAAGATCGCCTGCCTGCCGGCGCCCAATCGACGCCGATGAGCTACGAGGCCGGCGGCAAGCAGTACGTCGTCACCGCGGCCGGCGGCCACGGTTCGTTCGGCACCAAGCGCGGCGACTATGTCATCGCCTACGCGTTGAAGGATTGAAGTCATTGAAGCATTGAATCCGGGAGCGTCGTCATGCTTGCGTCATCCGGCGACCGAACGCAGCATCCGACCGCGTTCTGTCTCTGGCTGGGTCTCGCGGCGATATCGGTCTCCGCAGGCGGTGAGGTCGCACGTGCCGCCGATCTGACAACTCCCGTCGCTGCGAGCGGTCCGACAGCCGCACCGGTTCCTTGGCTGCTCGGCGATTGGGACGGCGCGCGCACCCGGCTGTTGAATGCCGGCATCGATTTTCAGTTCGGCTACACCAGCGAGCTTGCCGGCAACGCAACGGGCGGCCAGCGGCAGCAGGTCGCCTACACCGATCAATGGACCTTCGGCACCACGTTCGATCTTGCAAAGCTCGGCGTCGTGCCCGGCGGCACGATCCAGGTCACATGGACCGACCGCAACGGCAGCAATCTGAGCGATGACGCGCGGCTCGGCACGCTGCAGCAGGTGCAGGAGCTGTTCGGACGCGGCCAGACGCTGCGGCTCACGCAATTCTGGTACGACCAGAAATTCATCGACGGCCTGGTCGACTGGAAGATCGGACGCATCACCTTCGGCGAGGACTTCGCATCGTTCGCATGCGACTTCCAGAACCTGACCTTCTGCGGCGCGCAGCCCGGCAACCTCGTCGGCAACTACATCTACAACTGGCCCGTCAGCCAATGGGCCACGCGGCTGAAGTTCAACCTGCAGGGCTTCGGTTATTTTCAGTTCGGTGTGTATGACGCCAATCCCAATTACCTGAAGGTCTCGCAATCGGCGCTTCCGGTGTTCTACTCGGGATCCACCGGCCTGCTGATTCCGGCCGAGATCGCCTGGCTGCCGAAGTTCGGCAATCTGCAGGGCAGCTACAAGTTCGGTGGCTGGTACGATACGTCGACCGCCCCCGATGTGGTCACCGACGTCAACGGCAACCCGGCCGTCCTCAGCGGACAACCGCTGCTACAGAGCCGCGGACGTTACGGTGCCTATGTCAGCTTCGTTCAGCAGGTGATCCGCTCGTCGCAAGCGAGCTCCGCCGGCATGGTCAGCCTGTTCTTCAATGCGACAATGGCCGACCGCCGCACGGCCACCACCGATTATCAAATCGCCGGCGGCCTGACCTATACCGGACCATTCCAGTCGCGCCCCGAGGACGACATCGGATTTGCGGTCGGCACCACCCATGTCAACAGCCGCATCGCCTGGTCGGAAGAGCTGCAGAATCTCGCCGGCCTCGGTCCCGTCGCCGTCCAGGGCAATGAATACGTCATGGAACTGTACTACACCTACCGGCCGCTCGCCGGCCTGCAGGTGCGGCCGAACATCCAGTACGTGATCGACCCCGGCGGCACCAGCCGGAACGCAAACGCTTTGGTGTTCGGCCTGAAGACGGTTGCGAATTTCTGACACGCGCATGACGCCCGTGTCACTCCGCGGATCGTGAACTTTGTGATGTTCAGACGGGTTGGCAAACGTGGCCAAAGCCGCTAAAGGTCCGCCCCCTTTCACAGACAATCCGAGCATGACATGACGAGCGCCCCGCCCGCCGTCTCGATTGGCGTCGATTTTGGCACCAGCAACACCGTGGTCGCGCTGTCCGATGGCGACGGCCGCGTCGAGGCTGTTCGATTCGACCATGGCGGCCGCACGCATAGCGTCTATGTCTCCGCGCTGTGCTTCTGGGAGGACCGGCCCGGCGCCGGCCTGCATCCGCGCGCCGAGGGCGGCCCGTGGGCGATCGAGCAGTTCCTCGAGGGACGCACGATCCATCGCTTCATCCAGTCGTTCAAGACCTTTGCGGCAAGCTCGGCGTTCAACACCACCCAGATCTTCCGGCAGCGCTACAAGTTCGAGGATTTGCTCGCGGCGTTCCTGCGCACGCTGACGCGCCATGCCGGCGAAGGCTTCGACTTGGGCGCGCCGACCATCATGGTCGGCCGCCCGGTGAAATTTGCCGGCGGCAATCCCAATGACGAGCTTGCGATGCAGCGCTACCGGGCCGCGTTCGAGCGGCTCGGCGCCGGCCACGCGCGCTATGTCTACGAGCCGGTCGGCGCCGCATTCTCCTTCGCGCGCAGCCTCGATCACGATGCGACGGTGCTGGTCGCCGATTTCGGCGGCGGCACCAGCGACTTTTCCGTGATGCGCTTCTCGCGCAAGGGCGGCGTGCTGCGCGCCGAGCCGCTTGGACATTCCGGCATCGGCATCGCCGGCGACACCTTCGACTACCGCATCGTCGACCACATCGTGTCGCCACGGCTCGGCAAGGGCACCAACTACCGCTCGTTCGACAAGGTGCTGCCGATCCCCAATCACTATTATTCGAGCCTCGCCCGCTGGCATCAGCTCGCGATGATGCGAGGCAATGGCGATTTGCGCGAGTTGCAGCAGCTCGCGCGCACCGCGATCGATCCGGCGCCGCTGCACGACTTCATCACCATCGTCGACCACGATCTCGGCTTTGCGCTGTACCGCGCCGTCTCCGACACCAAGGTCGCGCTGTCGAGCCGCGACCGCGTCGAGTTCCGCTTTGCCCGCCAGGGCATCGATATCGGCGCGACCGTGACGCGCGACGATTTCGAATCCTGGATCGCCGACGACATCGAGCGGCTCGGTGCGACGGTGGACGAGGCGCTGGCGAAATCCGGCATCACCGCGCGCGACGTGGAGAAGGTATTCCTGACCGGCGGCACCTCGTTCGTGCCGGCGGTGCAGCGCCTGTTCGCCGAGCGTTTCGGCGAAGCGCGGCTGACCTCGGCGGATCAGTTCGAGTCGATCGCCTATGGTCTCGCGCTGATCGGCCACACGCCGGATCCAGACCGCTGGACCTTCGCGGAAGCGGCGTGACGGTTTGCTTCGCGCCTTGATCCCGGCCCAATGTGCGGCTACATCGCTTCAACCATCAATTCGAGAGGATGCCGACAGCCATGGATTTCATCCGGACCGCAACGCCCATCAGCCTTGCCCACCGGGATATCCATTGCCATGCCTGCATCGATCACGCTCTCCCATCTGACCCTGTCCGCGCCTGACGGCCGGGTTCTCCTTTCCAACATCGATCTGAACTTCGGACCCGAACGGACCGGCCTTGTCGGCAGGAACGGCGTCGGCAAGACGACGCTGCTCGGCCTGATCGCAGTCGCGCGCGCGCCGCAATCCGGCACGGTCGCGGTTCAGGGACGCGTCGCGATGCTGCATCAGACGGTTCAGGTGACGCCGGACGAAAGCGTCGTCGATCTATTCGGCGCACGCGGTGCGCTGGCCGCGTTGCGCCGGGCCGAACAGGGCCTTGCGAGCACTGAAGAGCTTGCGGATATCGACTGGACGCTCGACACCCGCATCGCATCCGCGCTCGCGCGTGTCGGACTGAACGATGTGCTCGAAGCCCCGCTGGCGGCGCTGTCCGGCGGACAGGCCACCAGGGCGCGCCTTGCCGCACTGACCTTCGCGCAACCCGACTTTCTGCTGCTCGATGAACCCACCAACAATCTCGATCGCGCGGGGCGCCAGGCGGTGATCGACCTGCTCGCCGACTGGCGGCATGGCGCCATCATCGTCAGCCACGACCGCGAGCTGCTCGAGACCATGGATGCGATCGTCGAACTGACCTCGCTGGAAGCCCGACGCTACGGCGGCAATTGGAGCCAGTACCGTGCGCGTAAGTCCGTCGAGCTGTCGGCGGCACGACACGATCTGGCCGATGCCGAGAAGCGTGTCGCCGAGATCGACCGCAAGGCGAGGGAAACGTCTGAACGGCAGGCGCGCAAGGACGGCGCCGGCGCGAGGAAGCACGCCAACGGCGATCTGCCGCGCATCGCCGCCGGACTGCGCAAGGATCGCAGCGAGGACACCGGCGGCGAGAACGCCCGCCTCGCCGAGCGGCGGCGGACGCAAGCGCTCGAACTCGCCACCGCGGCGCGCCAGCGCATCGAGGTGCTGCAACCGTTCTCGGTGCAACTGCCGTCGACGCAGCTGCCTGCGAGCCGGATGGTGCTGCGGATCGAAGGTGCCGATGCCGGCTACGCCGCTGAAACGCCGATCCTGCGTAACCTCACCTTCTCTATGTCAGGACCGGAGCGCGTCGCGATTGTCGGTCCTAACGGCGCCGGCAAGACGACGCTGCTCAAGCTCATCAGCGGCGATCTGACCGCGGCGCGCGGCACCGTCGAGGTGATGACCCGCTTTGCGATGTTCGACCAGGCGGTCAGCCTGCTCGATCCGTCAGTCTCCATCCTGGACAATTTCCGGCGCATCAATCCGGATGCGAGCGAGAACGCCTGTCGGGCGGCGCTGGCGCGCTTCATGTTTCGCGCTGATGCAGCCCTGCAAATCGTCGCGAGCCTGAGCGGCGGCCAGTTGCTGCGCGCCGGCCTCGCCTGCGTTCTCGGCGGCGTGAGCCCGCCGCCGCTCCTGATCCTGGATGAGCCGACCAATCACCTCGACATCGAATCGATGGAAGCGGTCGAGGCCGGACTGCGCGCCTATGACGGCGCGCTGCTGGTCGTCAGCCACGATGAGACCTTCCTCGAGGCCATCGCGATCACCCGCAGGTTGGATCTCGCTTCGTCGAGGTGATGCGACGCAGCTCAATGTTTCGAACGACAAAGGCTGGTCACGAAGTGAACAGCCGAGCACGCGTCGCCAGGGGCAGGATGTAGGCGCGGTGCTCGGCTGTCAGGCCGCGCGGCGGTGCGGCCATTCCGCCAACCTCGCTCGTCCCCACGAGCGAGGCCGTCGGAGCTGAATCTCGCCGGTTGCTAAATCCGCGCCGTCGAATGGAGTGCGTTTCTCCAAAGGGCAAATGCGGCGAAGCCTGCCAGCAACAAAAAGCCGCCGCCGACCGCGATCAAAAAATGCGCGAACGTCATCTTGGAAATCCCAATTGAGAAGCATCCTGCGGCGCGACACGCACTGCAGCCTGGCAATCAAATGCACTTCACAAATTGATTTGCCCCGCCGGCCGACGCCGGACAGCCCGAAAGGTGGCTGGCACTACGCTCTGCCCACCCTTCGATTCCAGAGAGGTCGTCAAGCCACTCGGCTGCGGCCTCTCATCGTGCGGCTCGTCACGCCGCTCAACTGTCACGAGGATAATCGATAAAACTTTATCGACAATCGAAACGGAAAATTAAGGTTACCGGCCCGCGGCCGGCCGCGGCCTCCACCAAAATATCGAAAACAACCCCATGCAAAGTAGCCGGCAGCCACCGCTCCAGCCTGAGCGGCCATCAATTGGAGCAGACATCCCCGGACGAAGGTTCGGGTGGCTTGGTCGGGAACCCACGGTCCGAACTACTAGACCAGGTGCGTATTCATGAATTTCGCCATGTCTGCGGCGATGCCGGATCGCGACTTCTCCGCGCGCTCCCGTCCATCTCGAAAGAAGTTGGCTGGCACGCCCTCGCCAGAGGCAGCGGCTGCTATTCAAGCCCGCCAGAAGGGCTTCGTGACTTCCAGAGCGATGTCGCTCCAGGAAAGCCCGACATCATGCAAGTCGCGGTCTGTCCATTCCGCCAAGTCGCGACGCTGCCGAACACGGTCGCGCCAAGTGCTCAAGGTGTCGCTGACCTGCTTCACAAGACCCCAACCACGATGATTTCTCATCGACGCCCTGGTGTTCGGTCTCCGGGCACCACACGGACTCGACCTGCACCTCCCCTTCATCGTCCCACCTTTGCCCGGCCCTGCAAGATCGCGACCGCACCTGCGAGCAACACAGCGGCCGATATCACGAGCGAGGCATGCGCGCCTGCCACGAACGCGTTGTTCCCTCCGACCAGCGAACCGAACAGGGCAACGCCAACCACGCTGCCGGTCTGCCGCGTCGCGTTCAATACACCCGCGGCGATGCCGGATCGCGACTTCTCGACACTGCCGAGCAGCGTCGAAGTCAAAGACGGCACGAGCAGGCCGAGCCCGCCGCCGAGGATGATGAGCTGAGCGCCGATCGCCCAGTAGCTGGTGCCTGAGGCCATAGGCAGCAGCGCAACGCAGCCCGCGGCGGTGATCATACAAGCCAGCGCGATGGTTCGCGGCGCGCCAAGGCGCTCGCTGACCGACGCGGCGATCAGGTTGGCGGGGAGCACCATGGCCATCATGGGTACGAAGGCGAGGCCCGTCGCGAACGGCGACCAGCCATTGACGTTCTGGAAGTAGAGACTGAGCACGAAGATCAGGCCGTAGAAGGCGATGTTGAAGAGAAGCCCGACCAGAGCGGTCAGCGCGAACATGCGATGGCGGAACAGCGACAGCGGCAGCATGGGTTGCAGCGCGCGCGCCTCGCGCCATACGAACAGGAGTCCGATGACGGCCGCCCCGGCGAAGCCCGTGATGACGAGCGGATGGCTCCAGCCGAGCACGCCGCCCTCGATCAGCGCACCGGCCAGCGTGCCGAGGGTTGCAATCGCCGCGATCTGTCCCGGCAGATCAATCTCTCGCTGCGCGAGCCGCGGCGTCTCCTCGGCGTAACGCCAGGCGAGCCAGAGGCCGGCGGCGCCAATCGGCAAGTTGACCAGAAAGATCGCGCGCCAGCCGACCAGCGCGATCAGCGCGCCGCCAACTAGCGGCCCCGCAGTCAGTGCGACGCTCGCACCTGCGGCCCAGAAGCCGACCGCGCGGCCGCGCGCCTTCGGATCGGTATAGGCATGATTGAGCAGCGTCAGCGAGTTCGGCACCAGGATTGCCGCCGCCAAGCCCTGCACGGAGCGGGCAACGATCAGGAACATCGCCGACGGAGCCAATGCGCAGGCGAGCGAAGCCAACGTGAAGATTGCAAAGCCCCCTATGAATATCCGTTTGGCGCCAACGCGATCACCGAGCGCACCAGCGGTCAAAATGAAGGCAGCGAATGCGATGGTATAGGCGGTCACCACCCATTGCAGCTCGGCCACGCTGCCGCCGAGCGAGGTGCTGATGCTGCTCAGCGCTGTATTAACGATGGTGATGTCCAGCTGCACGACGCCGAGGCCGAGGCTCGTGGCGGCAAGCGCCAACGCTGCGGCGAGCGGCGAACGGGATGACGCGCTGTCAGAGCCGGCTTGTCCGGCTTGTTCCGGCTGCCTTGTGTTGAGCGAAGTTGCTTGCATTGATCACACTCGGTTGTCCGTGAGATTTTGATGGCTCAGACCAGCCCGCTTTTTCGGCTATCATTCGATGCCAATCGAATACTTGGAGCCGCGAGACGATCTTTCGTCCCGTCGCGGCGATGCCTTTCGCTGGGACTTAGTGGCGTCCAGACAACCTATGTCCCGCGATTGAATCGGTCTTGCAGAAACACTACGGTCTTGGCCGAAGTATTCGTGCTTGGCACTGCGTGCTCGTCGGCGTAAAACAAGACATGGACACGGGACCCAAGATCGCCCAAGTCGCGGCACTCATCGGCGATCCGGCGCGCGCCAACATGCTCAGCGCACTGATGGATGGTCGAACGTTGACTGCCTCCGAGCTCGCCTATGTGTCTGGCGTGGCGCCGCAGACAGCGAGTGGCCATCTTGCGAAACTCAGCGACGCCGGACTGCTTGCGCTCGCAAAGCGGGGCCGACGACGATATTTTCGCTTGGCCTCTCCGCACGTCGCGCGCGTGCTGGAAGGTCTCATGGTCGTGGCCCAGGAAGGGCCCGCTCGGCAGCGCAATCTCTGGCGCGGCGGAGAGACGCTTCGACACGCGCGCACGTGCTATGACCACATGGCCGGCCGCATCGCCGTCGCGATCGCCGACCGGCTTGTCCAACAGTCGTTTATTCTGCTCGACGAGGATGGCGGACAACTGACCGATGCCGGTCGGTCATTCTTCGATGAATTCGGCGTTGATCTTCGCCTCGCCTCCAAGCGCCGAGTGTTCTGTCGCCCCTGTCTCGACTGGAGCGAGCGCCGGCCGCATCTGGCCGGGGCGCTCGGCGCTGCCATCCTTCATCACGCTCTCGAGCACGATTGGGTTGAGCATGTCCGGGATAGCCGCGCGCTCGTCGTGACGCCTGCCGGTGTCAGAGGACTTGCCACAACGTTCGGCATCGAGGGCGCCCCCTCGATGGATGGCCGCGAACGGCAGGTTGCATCACTGTCCGGAGGCCGGGTAACAGTTATCTCGGGTTGAGTCAGCGCCCCCGGACGGTCTCGGCCGCGACCCGCGGCTTCTTCGCGCTTATCGCCTTGGATCAGTCGCATATCGCGATCCCAGCCGCATCCCTGTGCGCCAGCGCGAGGTGTTCCTCCTGCGTGTAACGGGGCGTTGTCTTAAGTTCGCCGCGGAATGGCGTCCGCGAAGAAATCGGTCACTTGCCGGACTCGGGCCGGGACGAAACGGCGTTTCGGCCAAACGAGACTTATATCTCTGACATCGTCCATAAATTCCCCGAGGATCGTAATGACATCGGGATGGCTGAGTTCATCGGCAAGGGAAACCTTGGCGAACAGGCCAATTCCAACATCGCGGAGAACCGCGGCCCGGATCGTTTCGACACTGTTGGACCAGAGGTTCCCTCGAACCGGGACGCTGAATCGACCTTCTCGCCCCACGAACGGCCAATTCGCCGCCTCTGTCAGGCCACCATACAAAAGGCAATTGTGCTCAACGAGCTCCGCAGGTGTCTTTGGTATCCCGTGGCGCTCGAAATAACGGCGAGATCCGACGCATACGAGGGGAGTGATTGCAACGCGCCTCACAACCGCGTCGGGCTCAGTGACGGGCCCAAGTCGTATTGCCAGGTCGATCCGATCTTCCACCATATCTCGCACGATGTCGGAGAGAACGAGATCCACCTGAAGGCCGGGATTGAGCGACAACAGGTTGGGGATGAGCGGCAAAACATGAAGACGGCCGAAAGTACCAGATGCGGCGATCCTGATTAAACCCGAAACACCCAGCGTGCTTCTGGTCAGTTCGCTATCAGCGTCCTGCATCTCGTCAATAAGCGGCTTTGTCCGATCATAGTATCTCCGCCCCTGATCCGTCAGGGTCACGCGGCGTGTGCTTCTGTTAAACAGCATCACGCCCAGGCGTTTTTCCAACGCACCGATGGCTTTGCTGACGGCGGACTGTGAGTCCCCGGTTGTGCGCGCGGCGGCGGAAAAACCGCCTGCTTCAACCACGGCTATGAAGGCGTTCAATTCGTTGAACCGATCCATCCCATTCCTCCGGGGAATTAATGTTATGGCAACTTAGGCCATTATCGTTGGTTCTGACATCACCCACATCCAGATCTCTCCGCAGTAGAAGGAAGGGTGTCATGAATATCGAACTGACTGGCCGCAGGGCGGTCGTTACTGGGTCCACGGCAGGTATCGGCCGAGCCATTGCAGAAGGGTTGGCGCGTGCAGGCGCTGCGGTCGTGATCAACGGCCGCCGCGAGGACAGGGTCGCCGCAACGCTTCGCGAGTTGCGCAAGCTTTTCCCAAAGGGTGAGTTCACCGGCGTCACCGCCGATCTTGCGACCCCGGAAGGTGCCGCGGAGTTGTTCGCGCGGGCGCCGGATGCGGACATTCTCGTCAACAATGTGGGCACGGGGCGCGCGAAGCCCTTCTTCGAAATTGGCGACAGCGAGTGGATCGATCTCTTCCAGCTGAACGTCATGAGCGGCGTCCGGGCCTCCCGCCACTATGTGCCGGACATGATGAAGCGCGGCTGGGGTCGCGTCGTCTTCATCAGTAGCGAGTCCGCGCTCGCAATCCCCGTAGACTTGATCGACTACGCTATGACCAAGACCGCTCAGCTCGCCGTTTCGAGGGGCTTGGCCGAGGTGGTCGGCGGAACAGGCGTCACCGTCAATTCGGTCCTGCCTGGTCCGACCAATTCGGAGATCATGGGCGGTTGGATGAAGGCGGCTGCGGAGGCACAAGGCATTACGCAAGAGGAAGCCGAGCAGCAGTTCCTCAAAACGACGCGCCCGACAACGCTCATCAAGCGCTTCGCGACAACCGAAGAAGTCGCAAACCTGGTCGTCTATATCTGCTCAGAGCAGGCTTCGGCGACGACAGGTTCTTCCTTGCGTGTCGACGGCGGCGTCGTTCGGACAATTGCATAGGCCGCCCGAGGCGATCGCGCAGCAAGCCAGGGCGATCGGGCCAACTGTGACGGCGAACTCGCTGCAAGACGCGCTCAAGGCCCAGGGCGCCATCTTGGCGATTCCCTTTTCGGCAATTGCCGGACTTGCCGCCATGACGAACTGGAGCGAAAAACGGTCGTCGATCCAACTAACGCGATCAACTTTCCGGATTTCACCCCGACGGACTTGGGCGGCAAGTTCGCGTCACGCCTCGTTCAAGAGGCCCTGAGCGGAGCGCGGGTGGCCAAAGCCTTCAACACAATACAAGCAGCAATTCTGGCGCAGAGCCCCGAAGAAGATGGCGGAGAGGGGGGGATTCGAACCCCCGATAGGCTTGCACCTATGCCGCATTTCGAGTGCGGTACAATCAACCACTCTGCCACCTCTCCAGCGGCCCAGGTGATTTGCACCACCCGCGGTCGGGCGTGTTCTAGGCGAGGATGGCGGGCCAGACAAGGCACTGCAATAATATTTCCGTCACCGGGGGCCTCGCCCCATCGAAGCGCCGGGGTGACGCGAGAAAGCGCGCGGAAACAAAGCGCTAGCGGGACGGTTCTGGTCCGGTCGGCGCGCGGGCGAAGCAAAAACAGCAGGAGCGGCCCATGGAGCATGCGACGATTCGAGCCAACGGCGCGGCGTTCCACGTCGCGCGGACCGGGAGCGGCCCGCCGCTGCTGCTGTTGCACGGCTGGCCGGAATTCTGGCTGACCTGGAAGCCTGTCATGGCGCGCCTCGCCGACCGCTACACCCTGATCGCGCCCGATCTGCGCGGCTTCGGCGACAGCGACAAGCCGCAAGGCTCGTTTGGCCCCGATCAGCATACCGACGACATGCTGGCGCTGCTGGACGCGCTCGGGATCGACAAGGCCGGCGTGGTCGGCCACGACGTCGGCGGCGCGGTGATGCAGCCGCTCGCCCGCAAGGCGCCAGAGCGCATCGCCGGGCTGTTCTTCTTCGATTTCGTCTATCCCGGCATCGGTCCGCGGATGGCCGCGCCCGACCGGCTGAATCACATCTGGTACCAGTCGTTCCACCAGATGGAGATGGCGCCCGCCCTGGTCGGCGCTAACAGAGAGACCTGCCGCACCTACATCGGCCATTTCCTGCACGACTGGACGCACCGCAAGGCCGCGTTCGACGACGTGATCGAGGACTTCGCCGACAACTTCTACAAGCCCGGCAACCTCGCCGGCGGCTTTGCGCATTATCGCGCGTCGCATGCGGGGCGCGTGAAGATGATGCAGGGCGAGGCGCCTGCGCTGCCGCCGATCACGGTGCCGACCTGCATCCGCTGGGCCGAGCACGACCCGCTGTTTCCCTATGCCTGGACCGACCAGCTGGGTGAGACCTTCTCGAATCTGGACCTGAAGATGTTTCCCGATGTCGGGCATTTCCCGCATCGCGAGGACCCCGACCAAGCCGCCGCCGAGATCGCCGGCTTCTTCGGGCGGATCAATTGGAAGTAGAAAGTGGTGGGACCGCCAGGACGCGACAAAAACTGGCGGTCCCGTGCCGCTTTTCAGTATGCTGGCCGGGAAGTGCGGCTTCGCCGGTCGGCGGGAGCGACACGGTCCACGGTAGCGGCCGGCGCCCAAACGGCAACGCGATCCCGATCTTAACCTAACCGATCAACCTTACCGCGCGATCGGCTAGCCCAAGCGGCTCAGGCGTCGGCCTTCTTCGCCTTCTTGGCCCTTTTCTCGCTCTTTTCGTCCTCGTCGTCCTTGTCCTTTTTCTCGGCTTTCTTGTCGTCCTTGCCGTTGTCTTTCTTGCGGTTGGTGTAGCGAGCATTGCCGAGCCCGGTTCCGATCGTCAGCACGCCCCAGCGCGCGACATCCTGCATGAACGGCACCTCGGCCAGTCCCTGCGCCACACCGTCATTATGCATCACGATCGCGGTGTCATGATCGCCGATCTGCGGGATCGCCTCGACCAGGCTCGCCGGCAGGTTGAATTTGCTGCTCTCCCAATTGCCCGGCAAATTCTGTGCGCCCTTCTCGATCGAGCCGTCCTCGTTGATGACGCCGGGACAAGAGATGCCGATGAACGGCGCGAGCTTGAGGTTCTCCTTCTCGGCGGCGGCGATCAGATCCTTCAGCATCTTCACCAGCCGCTTCACCGCGCCTTCGCGCGTCGGCTCGTCATTGGCATGGCGCCACAGCTCCGATTTCCAGACCGTTGCCTTGGAGAGATCGGGCGCCTTCTTCCAGCGCGTCTCGACGACGCCGCAGCGGATATTGGTGCCGCCGATATCGACGGCGAGCACGCCGTCATGGGCCTCGAAAATCCACGACGGCGCCAGATGCAGCGTGCCGATCAGGCCGGCATCATCGGGATGAAAGCGGATCGGTACCATGTCGACCTTGAAATCCTCCGACTTCAGGATGATGTCGGTGCGCGCGATGGCGAGCTCGCCGAGCCTGGAGTCGCGGAAGCCGCCGCCGACCACGATGCGCTCGGTCTTGGCCCAGGCCTTGGTGCCGAGGAAGCGCCGCGTCACATAAGCGAGCTCCTGCGCAAACTCCTCGATTGCGCTGTGCACGATCGCAGAGGCCTCCGTGTCGTCGCCGACCAGCAACTCGTCGAGCTTCTTCTTGCTGATCTGGTCCGAGGGCTCCTCGCCGAACGGATCCTCGTCCGATTTGCGCAGCGGCTTGCGCCAGCGGTCGAGGATCTTGCGGAAAGCGCCCTTGGAGGCGCGATCGCCGAGAAAACCCTCGTCGTCCTTCAGCTCGATGTTGAAGCTGTCGATGTCGACGGAGGGCAGCCGCACGGCACCGTGGTGCGCGATTCCCGTGGTCAGTCCGGTGTCTTCGGCCATTCGCCCTGCCCGCTAGAGATTCCCTGCACTAACGGCCGGGAACTCAATTGGTTGCGTCCCGCACGGCAGCGCGAGGCCGGTGCGGGACGCCATATCGCAAAGGTCTCAGGCCGCATTCACCCCATAACGCGCCGCGGGCATGCTGCGCGACAGGTTCGGCATCAGCTTCTGGCGGGCCGCCTCATAGGCCTGCCAATCCGCGGCATCCGGCAGCGACGGCACGGTGAAGACTTCGCCCTGGTCGAAGCCGGCCAGCGCAGCGTTCACCATGTCCTCGGCCTTCATCACGATCTCGCCGGGCAGATGCGCGACCGGCGTGCCGGCGATGTCCCAGAACTCGGTCGCCGTGGCCCCCGGCAGCACGGCCTGGACGCGAATGTTCTTGTCCTTCAGCTCGTGCTGTAGCGAGTGGGTCAGCGCCAACACGAAGGCCTTGCTGCCGCCGTAGACGCCGTTGAGCAGTTCCGGCTGAACGCCGACGACCGAGGCGATATTGATGATGGTGCCGCCGCCGCGCGCGACGAATCCCGGCACCGCCGCATAGGTCAGGCGCATCAGCGCGTCGACATTGAGCGCGATCATGTCGCTCATCTTGTCGACATCGGATGCGAGCAGCGGCGCTGTGGCGCCGACGCCGGCATTGTTCACGAGCACGCTGATGCCTTCGTTGCTGCGCAGAATGGATTCGATCCGTGCGACATCGCCGCGCTTGGCGAGGTCGGCGGCAACGATCTCGATCGATCGGCCTGTCTCCTGCGAAAGACGCTTGGCAAGCCCATTGAGGCGCTCGCGGTTGCGTGCGACGAGGATCAGATCGTAGCCACGCCGTGCGAGCCGGTCCGCGTAGATGGCACCGATTCCGGACGACGCACCGGTAACGAGCGCCGTTCCTTTGGCTGACTTGGTCATGTTGGTCTCCTGTTTGACCTTGGACGGCCTGACTTGGCCGCTGCTCAGGTTCTACAGGCCCCCTTGCGTGTCTCAAATGTCATATATACACCTTTTTAGGACACAGACTCGGTCGGAGGGTTCCATGCAGGAGATCGGCTTCGTCATCTTCCCGGAGTTCCAAGTGATGGGCTTTACCGCCATCACCGCCTTCGAGGTCGCCAATTTGATCGCAGGCGCGCCCTTCTATGAGGTCACGCTGCTGTCCGAGAATGGTGGCCCGGTGCGATCCTCCGCCGGCTTCAATGTCGAAACCGAAGCCTTTGGCGAGCGCAGCTTCGACACGCTGTTCATCGGCGCCGGCCACGAGCTTCATCCGGCATCCCCGAAGTTGATCGACTATATGCGACGCGCCATGACGACATCGCAGCGTATCGCCGCGCCCTGCATCGGCGCCTTCTCACTGGCTGAAGCCGGCCTGCTCGACGGCCGGCGCGTCTCCACGCACTGGCAATTCGCCCCGGAATTGCAGGCCCGGTTTCCCGGGCTCAAGGTCGAGCAGGACCGCATCTACATCGTCGACGGGCCGATCTGGACCTCGGCCGGCATGACCGCGACGATCGATCTGGCGCTGGCGATGATCGAGCATGATTTGGGCGTCGAGGTCGCCCGTTCGGTGGCCCGCAAGCTCGTCGTCTATCATCGCCGCACCGGCGGACAGTCGCAGTTCTCGGCGCTGCTCGAGCTCGACCCGAAATCCGACCGCGTCCAGAACGCTCTCCACTACGCCAAGGCGCATCTGCGCAACGAGCTCTCGGTCGAGGAATTGGCCGAGGTGGCACGGCTCAGTCCGCGCCAGTTCAGCCGCGCCTTCCGCGCCGAGACCGGCCAGTCGCCGGCCAAGGCGATCGAACAGCTCCGGGTCGAGGCGGCCAGAGAATTGATCGGCGATGGCCGCCATTCGATGGACGAAATTGCCGGTGAGACCGGCTTTGCCGATCGGGAACGAATGCGGCGGGCGTTCCTGCGAGTGCTGGGCCAGCCGCCCCAGACCATCCGCCGGCACGCGCGGGCCGCGGCAAAGACCGCGGCCTGAGGGTCAATCCAGGCCAAAATCGCGCCAAACCCTTCATTTTTGGCCGGTTTTTGCCCTGCTTTACCTTGACTCCGCGCCGTCAGCAGCTATAAGTCCGCCCATCCGGCGCGGAGTTTTCTCGCGCCGATTGTTTTTGTGCGATCCAGTTTGGGAATTCATTCCCTTCGCGCGAAACACATAACCCATAGCGACTGAACAAAAAGCCGACCCGGGCTAACCGTCCGAGGCCGGAACCGAACACGAAGGAATCAAACGATGTTCGCAGTCATCAAAACCGGCGGCCGGCAGTACCGTGTCGTTCCGAATGATGTACTCGAGATTGGCAAGATCGCCGGCGATGTCGGCACGATCGTGCAGCTAGGCGAAGTTCTGGTGCTCGGCGGTGACACGCCGGTGCTGGGAACGCCCACCGTGGCAGGCGCCACCGTTGCGGCCGAAGTGCTGCAGCACAAGCGCGGCGCCAAGGTGATCGCGTTCAAGAAGCGTCGCCGCAAGAATTCACGCCGCAAGCGCGGCTATCGCGACGAGCTCACGGTGCTTCGCATCACCGAGATCCTCGCCGATAACGCCAAGCCGACCGTCGGCCCGCGGCCGAAGAAGGAAAAGGTCGCAGCGCCCGCCGATGATGGCGAGGACGCAGCACCGAAGGCGGCCAAGAAGAAGGCGCCCGCGAAGGCGCCGGCCGCGAAGAAGGCTCCGGCCAAGAAGGCTGCGGCCAAGAGCGAGAAGTGATCGTCGCGCTTTCAGATTTGAAGCGTGACAAAACGTGAAATGATTCCGTCAAGGAATTGATCTAGAGATCAAAGCGAAGTCGGAGACGAGCTATGGCTCATAAAAAAGCAGGCGGTTCATCGCGCAACGGACGTGATTCCAAGGGCAAGCGCCTTGGCATCAAGGCGTTCGGTGGCGAGCGCGTGATCCCCGGAAACATCATCGCGCGTCAGCGCGGCACCACCTGGCATCCTGGCCTTAATGTCGGCATGGGCACCGATCATACTCTCTTCGCCAAGGTCGAGGGTCATGTCGAGTTCCGTGCCAAAGCCAATGGCCGCACGTTCATATCGGTTATTCCGATGGCACAGGCGGCCGAGTAGACGGTGGACACACATGAGTCCGCCGGGTCCTGTTGAACCGGCGGAGTCGCAAAGGGCTCTAAGGGGAGGCGGGATGACCGGCCTCCCCTTTTCGTTGCGCGCGATCCGGTTCGACCGCGCGCGACGTTCCAAGCGTTGCGTACCGATTGTCGCATCACAGGAGCTCGACATGTTGCAGGACATCCCGACGCCGACCTTGCGCGAGGCAAGAGCTTGCGTCCTCGAGACCGAACGGCTGACCTTGCGCAAGCCGACGCTCGCGGACGTAAAAGCCATCGCACGCCTCGCCAATGACCGCCGCATCGCGGAGAACACCCGCCGCCTGCCGCATCCCTATACCCAGGACGACGCCATCGACTTCGTGCGCGCGCTCGGCGCGGGCGGACGCGAAACGGTCTTCCTGATCGAGAACAATCACACGCCGATCGGCATGGTCGGCATTGACTGGCGCAAGCCTGACGGCATCGACTGGCGCGAGGAGACCGCGGCCGAACTCGGCTACTGGCTCGGCGTCGACCATTGGGGCCAGGGCTTTGGCACCGAGGCCGCGCGCGCCGTCATCGACTACTTCTTCGAGGAATTCGATCTCGACCAGTTGATCGCGGGCGCCCGCGTCGTCAACCCGTCGTCGCGCAACATCCTCGAGAAGTGCGGCTTCCAGTGGAGCGGCGTCGAGCTGCACCGCTTCGAGGCGCTGGGCTCATCGAGCCCGGTGGATGCCTTCCGGCTGTCGCGCGGCGTCTGGGCCTCGCTGAAGAGCTGGAACAACTCGACCCGGCGGGAGAGCTGAGGCTCGATCCACAACAACGGTCGTCGTCCCCGCGAACGCGGGGACCCATAACCACAAATGGTCATTGTTCGGCCGAGCTGCGGCTCCAGCGTAGGTGACGACAAGCAACGGTGGTTATGGGTCCCTGCTTTCGCAGGGACGACAGCTGTTATGCGGGTGCGCCTTTGCGCACCCTGCACCGTTACGCCGGCGGATTCACTGAGGACTGCTCACGTCCGAGCTGTTGCTCGCGCACGAAGATGTAGAGGCCGGCCGCGATGATGATGGCGGCGCCGATGATCGTGGCCCAGGACGGCACGTCGCCGAATACCACGAAGCCGAAGATCACCGCCCACACGATCATCGAATATTGGTACGGCACCACCACGCTTGCCGGCGCGAGTTTCAGCGACCGATTCACGCACAGCAGCGCCGCGACCGAGATGATGCCGGCGGTGAAGAACAGCACGAGGCTGCTAGGGGCCGGCGTCACCCAGCCGATCGGCGAGAGCACGAGACCCAGGATGAACGTGCCGCCGAATTGCGTGGTCGCGAGTACGATGTCGGGCGTCGCGCGCAGCGAGCGCGTGATCAGCATCAGCACCGCAAACGACAGACTGCCGCCGAGCGCGATCATCGCCGGCCAGCTGATGGTCTGCGCCGACGGCCGCAGCGCGATCAGCACCCCGCAAAAGCCGACCAGGATCGCGGTCCAGCGCCGCCAGCCGATATGCTCGCCGAGCACGAGGCCCGACATCGCGGTGACGAAGATCGGTCCGGCCAAATAGTAGGTGATGACGTCGGCGAGCGGCAGATAGACGGTTGCCAGGAAGAACGCCGCGACCTCCAGCGTCGACAGCGTGACGCGCAGCAATTGCAGCCACGGGCGCTCCAGATGCAGGAAATCCGCACGCCGCTTCCACACGATCGGCAGCAGCACCAGCAGCGCCGCGCAGGCGCGCAGCCACAGCAATTGCCCGACCGAATAGGTGGCGACGAGGAATTTGCCCATCGCATCGCCGAACGAGAACATGAAGATCGACAGCAGCATCAGGCCAATGCCGGCAAGCCGCGCCGATCGATCGTCGTAGGAGGACAGTTTTGCGAACAGGCTCATGAATGGACTTGCGTTTTTTTTGTCATGGCCGGGCTTGTCCCGGCCATCCACGTCTTCGCTCCGAGTCGTCCGGTTTTAAAGACGTGGATGCCCGGGACAAGCCCGGGCATGACGAATTGAACGGATTGCCGCACCTGCACTGCTGCGATACCGGTAAGTCATCCCGGCAACAAAAAGAGCAGGAAACGCCGCATGAGCGAATTCGACCCCACCCAGCATCGCATGGTCCCCGCGCAGCGGTGGTTCGAGGATTTCGTGCTCGGCGAGCGCTTCGTGATTCCGAGCCGAACCCAGACCTCGGCCGTGTTCGCGGCGTTCCAGACCGCCAGCGGCGACACCCATCCGATCCATTACGACGTCGAATATTGCCGCGCCCGCGGCATGCCGGACCTGCTCGCCCACGGCTTCCAGACCCTGGTGCACACCGCACCCGGCGCCGGGCTGTTTCCCTATGTCGTGGAGGAGTCGCTGGTCGGCTTCCTGGAACAGTCGAGCAAGTTCCTGAAACCGGTCTATGCCGGCGATACCATCTACCCCGCGCTGGAGGTGATCGAGCTCGCCCCGGGTAAGACCACCGGCGTCGTGACGCTGCGCTCGACCGTGCACAACCAGCGCCGCGAGCTGGTGCTGGAGGGGATGCAGAAATTCCTGGTGCGCCGACGCCCTGTTTAGCCGCCAAGGGCCGCAAAAAGGCCCGAAAATTAAGGCTTTTCGCCGAAGTCGGCGCGCTTGCGGGTTGCCGCGGCGGCCCCCCTGCCCTAACTAGAGCACACCGGTCCTGATGACAGAACCGGTGCGCTCTCGATTCTCATTTTGACGCGTTTTCTTCACGCGAACCGGCGACCACTTCGCTCGAAAACGCTATAGTAACGGATCATGAAATTCCTCGATGAAGCCAAGGTCTATATTCGCTCCGGCGACGGCGGCAACGGCTGCGTCGCGTTCCGGCGCGAGAAGTTCATCGAGTTCGGCGGTCCCTCCGGCGGCAATGGCGGCCGCGGCGGCGACGTCATCATCGAGTCCGTCGACGGGCTGAACACGCTGATCGACTACCGCTACCAGCAGCACTTCAAGGCGCAAAAAGGCACCAATGGCATGGGCAAGGACCGCCATGGCGCCAACGGCAAGCCGATCGTGCTGAAAGTGCCCGTCGGCACCCAGGTGTTCGACGAGGACCGCGAGACGCTGCTGCACGATTTCACCGAACTCGGCGAGAAATTCGTGTTGGCTGAAGGCGGCAATGGCGGCTTCGGCAATGCGCATTTCAAGTCTTCCACCAACCGCACGCCGCGCAACGCCAATCCCGGCGCGCCGGGTGAAGAACGATGGATCTGGCTGCGGCTGAAGCTGATCGCCGATGCCGGCCTCGTCGGCCTGCCCAACGCCGGCAAATCGACCTTCCTGTCCGTGGTCAGCGCGGCGCGGCCGAAGATCGCCGACTATCCTTTCACCACGCTGCATCCGCAGCTCGGCGTGGTGAACTATGGCGGCCGCGAATTCGTGCTCGCCGACATCCCCGGCCTGATCGAAGGCGCGCATGAGGGCGCGGGCCTCGGCGATCGCTTCCTCGGCCATGTCGAGCGCTGCCGCGTGCTGCTGCATCTGGTCGATGCGACCTGCGAACATGCCGGCAAGGCCTACAAGACGGTGCGCACCGAGCTTGAAGCCTACGAAGGCCATCTCGCCGACAAGATCGAGATCGTCGCGCTGAACAAGATCGACGCGGTGGAGCCGGACGAGTTGAAGAAGCAGAAGGATCGCCTCAAGCGAGCGGCGAAGAAGACGCCGCTGCTGGTCTCAGGCGTGACCGGCGAAGGCGTGCAGGACGCGCTGCGCGCGCTGGTCGAGGTGATCGGCGAGGCGCCGGTGTCGAACAAGGCCAAGGCTCAGTCGGAACCGTGGGCGACGCCGCTGCCGCAGGGTTGAACGGCAAGTCCGAACAACGCCTGCGCCTCACAAGCACTTCCCAGCCACCTCGTGGCACATGCTGCCGCCACCTTCCTGCCAGACCGAACCCATGAAACGCCCCGCGCTCAAGAACTTTCGCCGCATCGTCGTCAAGGTCGGCTCGTCGCTATTGGTCGACTCGCAGGCCGGCGAGGTCCGCGCATCCTGGCTCGCCGCGCTGGTCGACGACATCGCAAAACTCCACAAGCGAGGCTGCGAGGTCATGGTGGTGTCGTCGGGCTCGATCGCGCTCGGCCGCAGCCGCCTGAAGCTGCCGCGCGGCCCGCTGAAGCTTGAAGAGAGCCAGGCTGCCGCCGCGGTCGGCCAGATCGCACTGGCGCGGACCTGGTCGGAGGTGCTCGGCCATCACGGCATCGGCGCCGGGCAGATCCTCGTGACCTTGCAGGACACCGAAGAGCGCCGTCGCTATCTCAATGCGCGCTCGACCATCGCCAAGCTGCTGGAATGGCGCGCGGTGCCCGTGATCAACGAGAACGACACGGTCGCGACCACCGAGATCCGCTACGGCGACAATGATCGCCTCGCCGCCCGCGTCGCCACGATGGCGAGCGCGGATCTGTTGATCCTGCTGTCCGATATCGACGGCCTCTACACCGCGCCGCCCGCGGTCGATCCCGATGCCAAGCTGATCCCGGTGGTCGAAAGCATCACCTCGGAGATCGAGGGGATGGCCGGCTCGGCCGGCTCCGAGTTGTCGCGCGGCGGCATGACCACCAAGATCGAGGCCGCGAAGATCGCGACCACCGCCGGCACCCACATGCTGATCGCCTCCGGCAAGATCGAGCATCCCTTGCAGGCGATCGCCGACGGCGGCCGCTGCACCTGGTTCCTGACCCCGGCCAATCCCGTCACCGCGCGCAAGCGCTGGATCGCGGGCTCGCTCGAGCCGAAGGGCACGCTGACCATCGATGCCGGGGCGGTGGCGGCGCTGCGCGCCGGCAAGAGCCTGCTGCCGGCCGGCGTGATCCGGGTCGACGGCCAGTTCGCCCGCGGCGACGCCGTGGTGGTGCGCGGCCCCGACACCCATGAGATCGGCCGCGGCCTGGTCGCCTACGACGCCGAGAACGCCGAGAAGATCAAGGGCCGCTCCTCGCCGGACGTGATGGCCATTCTGGGCATCAGCGGCCGGTCCGAGATGATCCACCGCGACGACCTCGTGATCGGTCCGGCCGGGGCGATCCCGGCCAAGTAGAGCATTGGATAGGCCATTGGCCGACAGGCTGGGCCTGCCGCCCACCTGCCATGCCGGTTCCGCGCCTCGCCACCCCTCAATTGCCATGCTAGAACATGGCCTTAATCCAAAGCCGGGACTTCCATGAGCGCCCCCCTGAAGGCGATCGACGGCAACGCCGATCTCGCCGCCCTGATGACCGACCTCGCCGCCAAGGCCCGCGCCGCCGCGCGCGTGCTGGCGCTGGCGCCGCCGGAGCAGAAGAACCGGGCGCTTGCCGCAATCGAACGCGCGATCCGCGCCAACGCGCCGGCCATTCTCGCCGCCAATGCCGAGGATGTCGCCGAGGCGCGCGCGGGTGGCATGACCGCTGCCTTCGTCGACCGCCTGACGCTGACGCCGGCGCGCGTCGCCGGCATGGCCGATGGCGTAGCTACCGTGCGCGAAATTGTCGATCCGGTCGGCGCCGTCACCGAAAGCTGGCAGCGGCCGAACGGCATGACCATCGAGCGCGTCCGCGTGCCGCTCGGCGTGATCGGCGTGATCTTCGAGAGCCGCCCCAACGTCGCCGCCGATGCCGGCGTGCTGTGCCTGAAGTCCGGCAACGCCGTGATCCTGCGCGGTGGCTCCGACAGCTTCCGCTCGTGCCGCGCGATCCATGATTGCCTGGTGCAGGGCCTGCGTGAGGCCGGTCTGCCTGAGGCCGCGATCACCCTGGTGCCGACCCGTGACCGCACGGCCGTCGGCCTGATGCTGACGGGATTGAACGGTGGCATCGACGTGATCGTGCCGCGCGGCGGCAAGAGCCTGGTCGCGCGCGTCGAGGCTGAGGCACGCGTTCCGGTGTTCGCGCACCTCGAGGGCGTCAACCACATCTATGTCGATGCCAGCGCCAGACTCGATATGGCCAAGGAGGTCGTGCTGAACGCCAAGATGCGCCGCCCCGGCGTCTGCGGCGCCGTCGAGACCCTGCTGATCGATCGCAACGCCGCCGCGACGAAGCTGAAACCGCTGGTCGCGTTGTTGATCGATGCCGGTTGCGAGGTGCGCGGCGACGACATCGTGCAAGGCGCCGATGCCAGGGTGAAGCCCGCGTCCGACGAGGACTGGAACACCGAATATGAGGACGCGATCATCTCGGCGAAGATCGTCGGCAGTCTCGATGAAGCGATCGCGCACATTCAGAATCACGGCTCGCATCACACCGATGCGATCGTGACGGAGGATGCCGCTGCCGCGCAGAGATTTCTCAACGAGGTCGACTCGGCGATCGTGCTGCACAACGCCTCGACCCAGTTCGCCGACGGCGGCGAGTTCGGCTTCGGCGCCGAGATCGGAATTGCCACCGGCAAATTCCACGCCCGCGGGCCGGTCGGCGCCGAGCAGCTGACGAGCTTCAAGTACCGCGTCCACGGCACCGGGCAGACACGGCCGTGATCATTGTCGCACGCGCACGGTAGACCATTGCAACAAGCTTCCACCGTGCCGTTATCTCCAGCGCAGGCGCTTCCGTTCTATACCAACGGCATGCGCATCGGGCTGCTCGGCGGCTCGTTCAATCCGCCGCACGCCGCGCATCGCGCCATCAGCCAGTTCGCGCTCAAGCGTTTGCAGCTCGACCGCGTGTGGTGGCTGCTGACGCCGGGCAATCCGCTGAAGAACCATGACGGCCTGCATGCGCTCAACGAGCGCGCTGCGGCCGCGCGCCGCGTGGCCGACGATCCGCGCATCGACATCAGCTGTCTCGAAGCTGTCATCGGTGTTCGCTACACTGTCGACACGATCATCCACTTGCGCCGCCGTGTCTCCGGCGTGCACTTCGTCTGGATCATGGGCGCTGACAATCTCGCGCAATTTCATCGCTGGAAAGATTGGCGGCGCATCGCGTCCGATGTGCCGATTGCCGTGATCGACCGTCCGCCCCAGAGTTTCCGCGCCCTTGCCGCACCGGCGGCGCAGGCGCTCATGCGCTATCGCTTGCCTGAAAATCAGGCGACACGGCTGGCCGACCAACAGGCGCCGGCCTGGGTGTTCCTGACAGGAATGAAATCCAATCTGTCTTCGACCGGACTGCGGAACCCGGACGGGAGCTGGAGAACGGCGTGAGGCGCAAAAGGGTTACTGGAATATTGAAACCATTAACCCCACATGCGTAATATGGTGCGTGGGGCCGGATTCGGCACCCGCGATACAGTGAAAGGAATGGTCCCTGGCCACATCTGTATTGTCAAAGTCTGTTTTACCCAAGGTTCCAAAGACTGCGCGTAAAACATCGACGAAAACCGCGGCCTTGCAGGCGCAACCGGACGCCGACAAACCGGATGCCAACAAGACGCTGAGCCTGATCCTCTCCCGCCTCGACGACATGAAAGCGGAAGAGACGGTCACCATCGACCTTCGCGGCAAATCCGCATATTCCGACTACATGATCGTCACCACCGGCCGGGTTAACCGGCACGTTGGCGCGATCGCGGAAAATGTGACGAAGAGCCTCAAGGAAAACGGGGTCAAGAACATCCACGTCGAGGGCATGCCCAATTGCGACTGGGTGCTGATCGATTCCGGCGAGGTGATCGTGCACGTGTTCAGGCCTGAGGTGCGTGAGTTCTACAATCTCGAGCGGTTGTGGACTCAGAACCCGGCGGTCGCGGCGGTCTAAAGCGTATCGAAGCCGATGCGAATCGGCTGCAGCGCAGCTAGTCTGCGTTGATGCGTTTTGTCGTGATCTGCATCGGCCGTCTGAAACAGGGCCCTGAACGGGAGCTCGCCGAGCGTTACCGCGAGCGCTTCGAGGATATCGGCCGCAAGCTCGGCTTTCGCGGCCTCGAGATCCATGAGATTGCGGAGAGCCGCGCGCGTGACACGGCCGCGCGCATCGCCGAGGAGGCCGCGGCGATCGCGGCGCTGCTGCCGGAAAAGCACATGCTGGTCGCGCTCGATGAACGCGGCAAGAGCATCGACAGCGCGAGCTTTGCGCAGCAGCTCGGCCGCTGGCGAGACGAGGGGGCAGCACATACTGTCTTCGTGATCGGCGGCGCGGACGGACTTTCGCCTGAATTGCAGCGCAAGGCATCGTTGCGTATTGCATTCGGCTCCGCGACCTGGCCGCACCAAATGGTCCGCGTCATGCTTCTGGAACAGATTTATCGGGCCGCGACCATTTTGGCCGGCCACCCCTACCATCGCGCCTGAGGCGCGGTGACGGACAGTCGAAAGCGCTGAACGCACGCGAATGCAGCACAAGCGGGACACAGCTTCGGATTCGCTTCTCGGCACCGCGCGCCGCCGCTGGTTGCCCGCATCCCTGCCTCTGTCGATCGCCATGCTCGCTGTGTATCCGCTGGCGGCGGCGCATGCGCAAGCGACTCCACCCGCGCAACAGTCCGCCCCGCCGGCACAGCAGGCCGCGACGGCAGAGACATCACCCGACGCCATCAAGCAGCGCGAGCAGGAGCTCGAGGCCGCGCGCGAACAGCAGCGCAAGGCCACCGAACTGCAGGAGAAGCTGAAGGCCGACATCGCCGCGATCGGCCAGGACCGCAGCAAGCTCAATCAGCAGCTGATCGACATTGCCGGCCAAGTGCGCGGCGTCGAGACGCGGATCGCCGACGCCGAGGCACGCCTGCAGCCGCTCGACGGCCGCGAGCGCGACATCCGCGGCTCGCTCGATTCACGCCGCTCCGAAGTGATCGAGGTGCTGGCCGCGCTGCAGCGCGCCGGACGGCGCACGCCGCCGGCGCTGCTGGTGCGGCCCGAGGACGCGCTGCAATCGCTGCGCACCGCGATGCTGCTCGGCGCGGTGGTGCCGGAATTGCGCGTCCGCGCCGAGAAGCTTGCGGCCGATCTCGGCGAACTGGTGGCGCTGCGCAAGACCATCTCGACCGAGCGCGATGCGCTGGCGGGCGACCGCGACAAACTGAGGGAAGACCAGACCCGCCTGGCGGCGCTGGTCGACGAACGGCAGCGCCAGCAAAGCGCGGCCGAAAAGGACATGGAGGCCGAAGGCGCCCGCGCCATCGCGCTGTCGAAGCAGGCGGCCGATCTGCAGGGCCTGATCGCCAAGATGGAGCAGGATCTCAAGAGCGCGGCCAAGGCCGCCGCCACGGCCAGCCTCCAGGGGGCCCCGGCGACCGTTAACGGCAAGCCCAATCTGGGGGCGCTCAAGGACCCGGCCCGCATGAGCCCGGCGGTCGCCTTCGCCTCGGCCAAAGGCCTGTTCTCCTATCCCGTGAATGGCACCAAGATTCGCGAATTTGGCGGTTCCGACGGCGCAGGGGGCGTACAAAAGGGCATTTCCTTGGCCGCCAAACCGGGCGCGCAGGTCACAACCCCGTGTGACGGCTGGGTTGTTTACGCTGGTCCTTTCCGCAGCTACGGACAACTCTTGATCCTCAATGCCGGGGGCGGGTATCATGTCCTGATCGCCGGGATGGAGCGTATTTCGGTAAACATCGGCCAGTTTGTGCTAACCGGGGAGCCGGTTGCGACCATGGGGTCGACATCCCAGGTTGCATCGATTCTCGCAACCAACGCGAGCCAGCCAGTGCTCTATGTCGAGTTCCGGAAAGACGGCACTCCAATCGATCCAGGTCCATGGTGGGCCGCAAATGAAGGCGAAAAGGTTCGCGGATGATGCGCAAGACTTCGGTAATTCTCCTTAGCGCCGCCACCGGCGCGGCCCTGACGCTTTTCGTCACGCAGCCTCGCGCTGTGCTGATGGGATCGAGCGCGCGCGCCGCGACGTCGGACACCTACCGCCAGCTCAATCTGTTCGGCGACGTGTTCGAACGGGTGCGCAGCGACTATGTCGAGAAGCCGGATGACAGCAAGCTCGTCGAGTCCGCGATCTCGGGCATGCTATCCGGCCTCGATCCGCATTCGAGCTACATGGACGCCAAGAGCTTCCGCGACATGCAGGTGCAGACCCGCGGCGAGTTCGGCGGCCTCGGCATCGAGGTCACGATGGAAGACGGCCTGATCAAGGTGGTCTCGCCGATCGACGACACCCCGGCCTCGAAGGCCGGCATCATGGCCAACGACATCATCACCAATCTCGACGACGAAGCCGTGCAAGGTCTGACGCTGAACCAGGCCGTCGAGAAGATGCGCGGTCCGGTCAACACCAAGATCAAGCTCAAGATCATCCGCAAGGGCCAGGACAATCCGATCGACGTCACGCTGGTGCGCGACAACATCCGCGTCCGCTCGGTGCGTGCGCGCGTCGAGGCCGATGACATCGCCTATATCCGCATCACCACCTTCAACGAGCAGACCACCGAAGGCCTGAAGAAGGAAGTCGCCAACCTGCAGAGCCAGATCGGCGACAAGCTGAAAGGCTACATCATCGATCTCCGAAACAACCCCGGCGGCCTGCTTGAAGAAGCCGTCACGGTGTCCGACTCCTTCCTGGAGCGCGGCGAGATCGTCTCGACCCGCGGACGCAATGCCGAGGAAACCCAGCGCCGCGCCGCGCACCCGGGCGACCTGACCAAGGGCAAGCCGGTCATCGTGCTGATCAACGGCGGCTCGGCCTCGGCCTCCGAAATCGTCGCCGGCGCACTGCAGGACCACAAGCGCGCGACGCTGGTCGGGACCCGCTCGTTCGGCAAGGGCTCCGTGCAGACCATCATCCCGCTCGGCTCGGGCAACGGCGCGCTGCGCCTGACCACCGCGCGCTATTACACGCCGTCGGGCAAGTCGATCCAGGCCAAGGGCATCGTGCCCGACATCGAGGTGCTGCAGGACGTGCCGGAAGAGCTGAAGGCGCGCACCGACACCAAGGGCGAGGCTTCGCTTCGCGGCCATCTGAAGAACGATGGCGACGAGAAGACCGGCTCGCAGTCCTACGTCCCGCCGGACGCCAAGGACGACAAGGCGCTGAAGATGGCCGACGACCTCTTGCACGGCATCAAGTCGACCTCGAATGCCACGCCGGCACCGGCCACCGCATCCGGTGACAAGGCGACCGCCGACAAGGCCGCCGCCGACAAGCCGGCCAACAAGTCCGCGAACTGATCCGATCCAATGGTTTAGGCGAACAGGGCGGCCCTCGGGCCGCCCTTTCTGCTTTCGCCGTCCACCGCCAGCCGCGCTTTGACCGGGAGGCCGGCGCGCGGGAATGCACCGCATCGTGCTATCGTTCGCGCTGTTGATTCGGGGAGGGTCATGGCAGAAGCGGCCGACGAACTGAGCACGCCGCTTGGGCAGAACACCGCGGGCAAGACGCGTCGTGTCCGCTTGCCATTCACGGCGATGCAGGCGCTCGCCGTACTGCTGGGCCTCGTGCTGGTCGGCTTCGCCGGCGTCGCCCTGTTCAACGACAATCCGCTCGGCGGCGAACCGATTGCCCGCATCACGCTCCGTAATCCCGCGCCCGCAGCCGCCGACGATAAACACGCCCCGGCCGAACCGGTGGTCAAATCCGCCGCCAAGTCGCCGGCTGCAGCCGGCGATTCCAAGACCGTCACCATCATCGACGGCTCCAGCGGCAAGCGCCAGGACGTGGTGATCGGCGCCGGCGATCCGGCCGAAAAGACGACGGATGGCGATGCGCCGCCGCTCGCGATGACCGGGATCGACCCGCGCCTGCTGGAAAAGTCGCGCTACGGCATGATCCCGGCGGTTGCCGACGGCCTGAAGCCGTTCACGGTCTATGCGGGCGAAGCCGACCGCGCCAAGGCGGCCCGGATGCCCGTGGTCGCCATCGTGGTCGCCGGCCTCGGGGTCGGCGCCGCCAAGACCACTGACGCCATCATGAAGCTGCCGCCGGCCGTGACGCTGGCCTTCACGCCATACGGCGCCGATCCCGGCAAGCTCGCAGAACGCGCCCGGACGCAGCGCCACGAGATCCTGCTGCAGATCCCGATGGAGCCGTTCGACTATCCCGACAACGATCCGGGCCCGCAGACCCTGCTGACCACCTTGAGCAGCGAGCAGAACCTCGACCGTCTCTATTGGCACCTCAGCCGCCTGCAGGGATATGCCGGGATCGCCAATTTCATGGGAGCCCGGTTCGTCGCGACCGATCCCGTGATGCAGCCCATCGTGCGCGAGGCCGCCAAGCGCGGCCTGAGCTTCTTCGACGACGGTTCCATCCCGCGCAGCGTCGCGCAGAGCCTCTCGGCCGGCCAATCGTTGCCGTTCGCCAAGGCCGATTTCGCCATCGACGTGGTGCCGACATCGGCGGAAATCGACCGCGCGCTGGTCAAGCTGGAAACAATCGCCAAGGAACGCGGCACGGCCGTGGGCGTCGCTTCGGCGCTGCCGGTCTCGATCGAGCGGCTCGGCGCCTGGCTCAAGACACTGGACTCCAAGGGTATCATGCTTGTGCCATTGACAACGGCGATGCTGAAATCAAAATCGGGCTAGAGATCAATCTGTTGGCGCAACCTAAGACCTTGCCGGGGGGCCGGGTCGGGTGACGCCAGGAACTGTGCGAGGTAGCGGCGGCATGGCACGTTATGAAGACCTGCCCTATCGAACCTGCGTCGGCATCATGCTGCTCAATACGGCGGGACTGGTCTTCATCGGACGCCGCGCCGGCGGCATCGAGCATGTCGACGACGCGCATGTCTGGCAGATGCCGCAGGGCGGCGTCGATCCCGGCGAGGATACGTTTCAGGCCGCACGGCGCGAGCTCTATGAAGAGACCAGCGTCAAGTCGGTGGAAAAGCTCGGCGAGGTCTCGGACTGGCTGATCTATGATATCCCGCGCACCGTCGCAGGCCGCGCCTGGAAGGGCCGCTATCGCGGCCAGCGGCAGAAGTGGTTCGCATTGCGCTTCACCGGCAACGAGAACGAGATCAACGTCGCCCACCCCGGCGGCGGCCACAAGGCCGAGTTCGTCACCTGGCGCTGGGAGCCGATGAAGAATCTTCCGGAGCTGATTGTGCCGTTCAAGCGTCCGGTCTATGAGCGCGTCGTGAAGGAATTCGCCGGTCTGGCGGCCAAGTAATTGGCCGGATGATCGGCCAGATCAACGCGCGGCGCACCGGTCGAGAATGTCATCAGATAAGCCCTACCGCCCCAATGTGGGCATCGCGCTGTTCAACGGCGACGGACGCGTGCTGATCGGCCACCGGATCAAGGACGACGGTCCGGAGATCGTGCTGCCCGGCCTCGAATGGCAGATGCCACAAGGCGGCATCGACGACGGCGAGGACCCGCGCCAGGCCGTGATGCGCGAATTGTGGGAAGAAACTGGAGCGGTCAACGCCGAATATCTCGGCGAGACCGACTGGATGACCTACGAATTCCCGGCCTATGACGGGCCGGCCTCGCATCGGCTGGCCAAATTCCGCGGCCAGCGGCAGAAATGGTTTGCGCTGCGCTTCACCGGGCGCGACGAGCAGATCGATCCATTGACGCCGCGCAACGGCCAGCCCGCCGAGTTCGATCAATGGCGCTGGGAGCGTCTTGATCGCGTCGCCGATCTGGTGGTGCCGTTCCGCCGCGACGTCTATCGCGCGGTCGCGATCCGGTTCGCGGAATTCGCTAAAGCGCGATGAGATTAGGTTGAATCGTCATCGCGCTTTAGATTCTCGTTCGAGCATGATCTTTTCGGAAAACCGCTTCACACTTTTCCGGATCATGCTCTAGCTGATCCTGCGGCGGAACGCGCCGCGCATCGCCGGGCGTCATGCCGTAGGTCGCGCGGAACACGCGATAGAAGGTCGCGATGCTGTCGAAGCCGCATGAGAACGCGATCTCGTCGATGCCGCGCTCCTGCATCGATGAGAGAAGCCGCCTCGCCTCCTTCAACCTCGCTGCCGTCAGCGTTCGCGCGAATGACAGGCCGGTCGGCTCGAACAGCGCATGCAACTGCCGGAGCGAAATGCCGAGCTCGGTGGCGACCGCGGCCGGCGTGAGCGAGGCGCGATGCAGATCGCGCAGCAGGATTTCGCGCGCGGCATGAAGGTAGCCCGCATGCAGCGCGGCACGGATCTCATCCTGGCGCGGCCGCAGGCGTCCGCGCGCAAGCAGCGCCAGCCGCACCATATGCGTGACCTCGCCGGCGAACTGCCCGGCGTGCGCCGGATCGCGCGTCATGGAGCGGAACATGGCGCCGACAAGCCGGGTCAGGCTCGCATCACGCGCCAGCGCGACCAGCGGCACGTCCTCGATCCGCGCACCGAGCACGAGCTCGTCGGTGACGGGAATCTTGAGGCTGAAGAAGCGAAAGCCGTCGGTCCGATCTGGCGTCGACGCAAACGGAAGATTGGAATGGCCGAACACCATATCTCCGTTGCCGACCCACTGGATGCGATCACGGCCGATATTCATGTGGCCGGGGCCGCGCACCTGCCAGCCGAGATGCAGGCTGTTGCTCGGAACACGTCCGATGTCGGATGACGTCCGGCTGACGCGGTAGGACGACGCCGACATTTCTGCCAGCACGGCGCCACCGACCTGCGTCGCAGAAAAGCTCCCGTGGAAATCGGGCCGCTTGTCGCGCTCGAGCTCGATAGTAACCCCAAACAGGTTTTTGCCGCGCACGTCGCACCAATGCTCAAAGCGGTCCTGCGGGCGGAGAGCGTCGGTCGAGAAAGTCAGCACAGCATCTTGTCCGTTATTTCGGGGATAGAATCGCGACGCAATCGGGTCAATTCGTCATCGCGCCGCAGCTTGTCATCGGTAGGCGATCCCTGCTGTTAGCTGCGTCACATTTGTCGGATCGCGCTTCAGTTCGGGCCGACCGTGAACGGACCGACCGCGATGACATGGCAATCGCTGTCGCGCCTGGCGCAGTCACCGAGCGCGGCGTTGACCGCGCCCTGCTCGTTCTCCGCCTTCAATCCCAGTCCCGGCCGTCCCTGCGTCCCGACCGCAACCGCATTCCAGCCTGCCGTCGCATCGGCAAGCTTCCGCGCGACGTCGCTCCGCTCGCCCGGCGTGATGACCGAGCTGTCGGCGGCCTTGAAGAAACCGGTCACGCGCAACGTGGCCGGAATCGGCACCACGAAAACATCGTCGACCACGACGATCGTGCAGGGCACGCCCGCGACCGCGCCGCAGGCCTGCAGATTGCGCCGCGCCGATTCCTCGAGCGAATCGATGCCCGCGTTGAAGAAGTAATGACCGCCCGGACCGAGCGCGATGGTTCGCGTCTTGCGCCCCGGCACAAACAGGCTGTCGAGCCGGGCCTTGGCCGCCTCGCGCAGCAGCGGAACGTCCTTGGTCGCGTACGGCTTCTCGATCAGCGCATCACGCTTGACCCACGGCAAGGGCGGCACCGGCGGCTGGCCATGGGCATACACCACGGCATTGCCGACCGCGTACAGTTCGCACTTGCGCGGCGAGCCTGCATTATCGGCGCGCTTCTGGCACAGATCGAGTGCTGCCGTCTTCGCCGCGTCCTCGCTCGGCTGCGCCACGCTCCAGCCGACGAAGCCGTTGATGTTGAGGGCAATCGCCTTGGAATTGCCTGCCGGCAAATACTCGGTCGCGAGTGCGATGCGGGTGCGGTCGCTGACGAACGGAACAATGTCGGTGGCGAGCTTGTCGCCTGATGCGATCGGAGGCGGCAGCGAGGCTGCCGGTGCAGCCGGCACAGGCGGTGCGGGCTTCGCGGACGGCACGCTCGATGCCGGCGGCGACGGTGCGACCAACGGTGCCGGTGAATCTGATACCAAGGGCGCGGGTGCCGGAGTGGGGCTTGCCACGACGGCAGGCTTCGTCGCCGATGTCTCCAGCTTGGTGTAATAGAGGAAGCCGCCGACGCCGATCGCGGCGAGCAGCACCACGGTGATAGCAGCGGGCCACATCCAGGCCGGTGCGCCCGCAGCCGCGGCCTTGGTCGGCTTCTTGAGCTGCGGCGTCGCGTAGGTGCCGTCCTCGCGCCGCATCGCCACCATGTAGGCGTGCACGGGGGTCGGGATGTTCTTCACTTCCTGCGCGCCGATATCGGCGAATTGCACCGACAGCTTGTTGACGACCTGCTCATGCACGGCGCGCGACACGCAGATGCCGCCGACCTCGGCGAGGCCCTCGAGCCTTGCCGCGATATTGACGCCATCACCCAGCAGATCGCCGTCGCGCTCGACCACGTCGCCGATGGTGATGCCGATCCGGAACGACATCTGCCGGCTCGGCGGATAGGCCATGTTGCGCGTGCGCAGGCTTTCCTGGATGTCGATCGCGCAACGCACGGCTTCGACGGCGCTGGGAAATTCCGCGAGCACCGCATCGCCGGCGGTGTTGAAGATGCGGCCGCCGCATTTTGCAATGAAGTCGTCGGTGACCTGACGATAGGAGGCGAGCCGCCGCAGCGTCTCTTCCTCATCCTCGGCAACCAATCGACTATAGCCTGCAATATCGGCCGCAAAGATCGCTGCGATCTTGCGCTTCATGAGCACCAGCCCCGGAACCCAAATATGCCGGGCAGAATGCCGCCAGACGCTTCCGGGCGCAACAAGCATTCACCGCCCGCCGGGCTACGGCGAGCGTTGAATGCTTCAAGTCTTGGCAGACGATGACTGGAAAAGTGTGAGCGATTTCACAAAGGAGCCGGCTCACTCGACGCTACAGCGCGATCGCTGGTCAGCAACCGCGCCTCAGTGCATAGCCGTCGCGTTGAGCTCGTGCTGGATGCTCTTGAAGTGGTCGAGCCGCTCGATCGCGTGGTCGAGCTCGGAGCCCTCCTTCTCGGCGAGCTTCTCCTGCATCTCGTTGATCGTCTCAGCGAACTTCGCCCGATCGAGCTCTGCAATCGCGGTCGCGACGTCGGCGAGCACGGTGAGGCCCTTGTCCGACACCTCGGCAAGGCCGCCGAGCACGATCACCTTCTCGCGCTTGCCGGCAGTCGTGATGGTCAGGATACCCGGACGAATCGTGGCGACGACCGGCGCGTGTCCGGCTAGCACACCGAAATCACCCTCCACACCGGGGACGTCAACCTGATCGACCTCGCCGGAGAAGGCGAGCTTTTCGGGAGAGACGAGATCGAAGTGGAAGGTGGCCATGATCTTTCCGTTCTTTGCGCTGTCACCCGCGGGCTCGACCCGCGGGTCCATCAGTCAAAACAGTTCTCGTTCGATGGATCGCCGGATCAAGTCCGGCGATGACGATATCCCAAAGCTTAGGCCGCTTCGGCGGCGAGCTTCTTGCCCTTCTCGACGGCTTCTTCGATCGTGCCAACCATGTAGAACGCCGCTTCCGGCAGATGGTCGTACTTGCCCTGGCAGAGATCGCGGAAGCCCTTGATGGTGTCGGCGAGGTCGACGAACTTGCCCGGCGAGCCGGTGAAGACTTCGGCGACGTGGAACGGCTGCGACAGGAAGCGCTCGACCTTACGGGCGCGGGCGACCGTCAGCTTGTCCTCTTCCGACAGTTCGTCCATGCCGAGAATGGCGATGATGTCCTGCAGCGACTTGTAGCGCTGCAGGATCTGCTGGACCATACGCGCGGTGTTGTAGTGCTCTTCGCCGACGACCAGCGCCGACAGCATGCGCGAGGTCGAGTCGAGCGGGTCCACCGCCGGGTAGATGCCCTTTTCCGAGATCGCGCGCGACAGCACCGTGGTGGCGTCCAAGTGCGCGAACGAGGTCGCGGGCGCCGGGTCGGTCAAGTCGTCGGCCGGCACGTAGATCGCCTGCACCGAGGTGATCGAGCCCTTCTGGGTGGTGGTGATGCGCTCCTGCAGCGCGCCCATGTCGGTCGCGAGCGTCGGCTGATAACCCACCGCCGAAGGAATACGGCCGAGCAGCGCCGACACTTCCGAACCCGCCTGGGTGAAGCGGAAGATGTTGTCGACGAAGAACAGCACGTCCTGGCCCTGGTCGCGGAAGTGCTCGGCGACCGTCAGACCGGTCAGACCGACGCGGGCGCGGGCGCCCGGCGGTTCGTTCATCTGGCCGAACACCAGCGCGCACTTCGACTTGACGCTCGGATCCGGATTGTGCGGATCGGCGTTGACCTTCGATTCGATGAACTCGTGATAGAGGTCGTTGCCTTCACGGGTCCGCTCGCCGACGCCGGCGAACACGGAGTAACCACCGTGCGCCTTCGCGACGTTGTTGATCAGCTCCTGAATCAGCACCGTCTTGCCGACGCCGGCGCCGCCGAACAGGCCGATCTTGCCGCCCTTCGCGTACGGAGCAAGAAGGTCGACGACCTTGATGCCGGTGACGAGGATTTCCGCTTCGGTCGACTGGTCGGTGTAGCTCGGCGCTTCCTGGTGGATGGCGCGCAGGCCTTCGGACTTGATCGGGCCGGCTTCGTCGATCGGCTCGCCGATGACGTTGATGATGCGGCCGAGCGTGCCTTCGCCGACCGGCACCCGGATCGGCTCACCGGTGTCGGTGACTTCCTGGCCGCGCACCAGACCTTCGGTGATATCCATCGCGATGGTGCGGACGGTCGATTCACCGAGATGCTGGGCGACTTCGAGTACCAGGCGGTTGCCGCCGTTCTTGGTCTCGAGCGCATTCAGAATCGCCGGAAGGTGGCCTTCGAACTGCACGTCGACCACGGCGCCCGTGACCTGGGTAACGCGACCGATCTGGTTGGCTGCTGTAGCCATGGACTGTTCTCCTTCGAAATCTGTCTTAGACCGCCTCAGCGCCGGAGATGATTTCAATCAGCTCCTTCGTGATCTGGGCCTGACGGGTCCGGTTGTAAATCAGGGTTTGCTTGCGGATCATCTCGCCGGCGTTGCGCGTCGCGCTGTCCATCGCGCTCATCTGCGCGCCGTAGAACGAGGCGTTGTTCTCCAGCAATGCACGGAAGACCTGCACCGCGAGGTTGCGCGGCAGCAGGCTGCCGAGAATCTGGTCCTCTTCCGGCTCGTATTCGTACGAGGTCGCGGGAGCCACGCTGGCCGCGGGTGCAGTCACCTCGAGCGGGATGATCTGCTGCGCGGTCGGGATCTGCGCGATCACCGACTGGAAGCGCGAATAGAACAGCGTGCAGACATCGAACTCACCGGCCTCGAACCGCGCCAGCACCTTGTTGGCGATGTCCTCGGCGTTGACGAAGCCGATCTGCCGCACCGAACGCAGGTCGAGGTGCTCGACAATCCGCTTCTCGAAGGTCCGCCGCAGCTGCTCGTAGCCCTTGCGGCCGACGCAGAAGAATTTGACTTCCTTGCCTTGCGCGAGCAGCGCGTTCGCCCGCTCGCGTGCCAGACGCACGATGGCTGAGTTGAAAGCGCCGGACAGGCCGCGCTCGCCGGTGCAGACCAGAAGCAGGTGCACCTGGTCGTTGCCGGTGCCTGCCAGCAGCGCCGGCGCACCGGGCGAGCCGTTGGTCGCGGCGGCGATGTTGGAAATCACCGCGTCCATCTTGGTGGCATAGGGCCGCGCCGCTTCGGCGGCGTTCTGCGCACGGCGCAGCTTCGAAGCTGCGACCATCTGCATGGCCTTGGTGATCTTCTGCGTCGCCTTGGTCGAGGCGATGCGGACCCGCATGTCTTTCAGTGACGCCATTCTTCGTCCACCCCGGCAATCCGACCGCAGGGGTCAGATCGCAAGCCTCTCTGTTCCTATCGCCCGGCCAGCGGCCAGGCGATGCCCTTATGCGAAGGTCTTCTTACGCAAACGTCTTGGCGAAGCCCTCGACCACCGTCTTGAGCTTGGCTGCGGTGTCGTCGGACAAATCGCGGCTGGTGCGGATCGCGTCGAGGATTTCGACGTTCTTGCCGCGCAGCAGCGAGAGCAGGCCGTCCTCGAACGCCTTCACCTTGTTGAGCGGCAGCGGATCGAGATAGCCGTTGGTGCCGGCCCAGATCACGCAGACCTGCTCTTCCATCTTCAGCGGCGAGAACTGCGGCTGCTTCAGGAGTTCGGTCAGGCGCGAGCCGCGGTTGAGCAGGCGCTGGGTCGAGGCGTCGAGATCCGAGCCGAACTGCGCGAACGCCGCCATTTCGCGGTATTGCGCGAGCTCGCCCTTGATCTTGCCGGCGACCTTCTTGGTTGCCTTGGTCTGCGCCGACGAACCGACGCGCGACACCGACAGACCGACGTTCACCGCGGGACGGATGCCCTGGAAGAACAGGTCGGTTTCCAGGAAGATCTGGCCGTCGGTGATCGAAATCACGTTGGTCGGAATGTAGGCCGACACGTCGTTGGCCTGGGTTTCGATGACCGGCAGCGCCGTCAGCGAACCCAAGCCATGCTCCTTGTTGAGCTTGGCGGCGCGCTCGAGCAGGCGGGAATGCAGGTAGAACACGTCGCCCGGGTAGGCTTCGCGGCCCGGCGGGCGGCGCAGCAGCAGCGACATCTGGCGATAGGCGACGGCCTGCTTGGACAGATCGTCATAGATGATCACGGCGTGCATGCCGTTGTCGCGGAAGTACTCGCCCATGGTGCAGGCGGTGAACGGCGCGATGTACTGCATCGGCGCCGGATCGGACGCGGTGGCCGCGACGATGATCGAGTATTCCAGCGCGCCCTGCTCTTCGAGCACCTTCACGAACTGCGCGACGGTGGAGCGCTTCTGGCCGATCGCGACGTAGACGCAATACAGCTTGAGGTTTTCGTCCGGCTGGGCGTTCAGCGGCTTCTGGTTCAGGATGGTGTCGAGCGCGATCGCGGTCTTGCCGGTCTGACGATCGCCGATGATCAGCTCGCGCTGGCCGCGGCCGATCGGAATCAGCGCATCGATCGCCTTCAGGCCGGTGGCCATCGGCTCGTTCACCGACTTGCGCGGAATGATGCCGGGCGCCTTGACGTCGACGCGCTTGCGTTCGGTGGCCTGGATCGGGCCCTTGCCGTCGATCGGGTTGCCGAGCGCGTCGACGACGCGGCCGAGCAGGCCCTTGCCGATCGGGGCGTCCACGATCGCGCGGGTACGCTTGACGGTCTGGCCTTCCTTGATCTCACGGTCGGCGCCGAAAATCACGATACCGACGTTGTCGGTTTCGAGGTTGAGCGCCATGCCGCGCGTGCCATTCTCGAACTCGACCATTTCACCGGCCTGGACGTTGTCGAGACCGTAGACGCGAGCGATACCGTCACCGACCGACAGCACCTGGCCAACTTCGGTGACTTCGGCTTCCTGGCCGAAATTCTTGATCTGGTCCTTGAGGATCGCAGAAATTTCTGCGGCGCGGATGTCCATCAGCCTGCCTCTTTCATCGCGTTCTTGATCGAATTGAGTTTGGTGCGAAGCGAACTATCCACCATCCGGCTGCCGAGCTTGACCACCAGGCCACCAATAATGGAGGGATCGACCTTCACGTTGAGCGCGACGTCCTTGCCCGTCACTGATTTCAGTGCGGCCTTCAGCCCGTCGAGATTCTTGTCACTGAGCTGCTCGGCGACGGTGACTTCCGCAGTCGCCTCGCCCTTGAACTTCGCCACCAGCGCGCGATAGGCGCGGATCACATCGGCCACGGCAAACAGCCGGCGATTGGCGGTGAGCACCTTGAGGAATTTTGCCGACGTGCCGGCGATGCCGGCCTTGTCGAGCACTGCGGTCAGCGCCTTCAACTGGGCGTCCGCGGCAAACACCGGGCTGCGGACCAGGCGCTTGAGATCGGCGCTCTCGTCGAGCATGGCTTCGAATTTGTCGAGGTCGGCCCGGACTTGATCGACGGATTGCTCGTCGCGCGCCAACTCGAACAGGGCCGTTGCGTAACGACCGGACACTCCCGAAACGGACGGATCTTCAGCAGCCACGAGCTCGCTCTTTTTTGCTGTCAAATTCGCAAGGGAAAAACCGTCGCCACCAAAGCAGCGCCTAGCGATCCAAGCCCTTGGAATTCAAGCGGGACTTCGATTTTCGACCGGCACAGGACGTGCCGGGATCGTTAAAATCGCGGCTTTGCTAACATAGCAATCGCGCAGGTGCAACATGACGGCATCGTGCGAGCCGCCTTGTCGCATGCGGTTTTTGGCGACCGCAGCCGGCGCTCGAATCAGAAAAATTCGGCGCGCGGAAATTCGGCGCGGGGGCTCCGATTCGCGTCACCGCGGATTTGTTCCAACGAAATTTGCATGGGCCCATGGCCGAGCGCGCAAGGAACCCGAAACGCGCCGCGGTTTCATTTGGCGATTACTTACTGAAAACTTACCGCTGGCCTACTAATCAGTATTCATAAGTATATTATTGGTTAAAAATTCGTTAAAGGCCAAGGTTACGGAACCTCGATTGAATACCCCAAAGCGGTAACAAGATATTTCAACCCGAGACAATCGGGAATTACTGCCCAATTCGTGCCTCATTGCGAAACCAAACGGCTTTGGTCAACGAAGGGACGGGGGTCCACTTGCCGCGCTTGCGGCAATACTGTCTGAGGGTCTTATCAATGCTGAATATCAAGAAGGCGGCGGGCAATATAACCCGCTCGCGTACGGCGCTTGCGTTTGTCGCCGCAACTCTCCTGGTCGGGGGCAGCGTGACGGAGGCGTCCGCGAAGTCCAGGCACCACCATCATCGCCACCACCATCATCACCAGGCCCGCGCTGAAGGTTCGTCCTGGCGCGACGCCAATGCATCGATCCAGCCGTCCGGCGGCCACACGTTCTCGGGGATGGCCTCGTTCTACGGCAATGAGTCGGGCAGCCGCACCGCTTCCGGCCAGCGCTTCAACCAGAACGCCATGACCGCCGCCCACCGCTCGCTGCCGTTCGGCACCAAGCTCCGCGTCACCCATGGCGGCCGCAGCGTCGTCGTCACCATCAACGATCGTGGCCCGTTCATCCGCGGCCGCGTGCTCGACCTCTCCACCGGCGCAGCCCGCGCCATCGGCCTGACCGGTGCCGGCGTCGGCCGCGTCACCGCCGAGGTCGTCTCGTAAGCGCTTCAGTAAGCGTTGCGTTGCGTAACGGCCGCGAGGCCTGCCTCGCGCCAAAGGGCCTGCCGTCGCGAATGACGGCAGGCTTTTTCTTTACAGGCATCCCTACAAGAAGCTCTGCGGATCGACGTCGACCTCGAGCTTCAGATTGCCTTTGGTCTTCGGACCGGCTTCCAGCCATTCGCGCAGATATTGTGACAGGTCGACATTGCGCAGCGACTTCACCAGCAGGCGGAAGCGGTAGCGGCCCTTGATGACGGCAAGCGGCGCCTCGGCGGGGCCCAGCACTTGGATCCGCTCGTCGAGCGGCGCCATCGTGGCGAGCTTGCGCGCAAATCCTTCTGCTGTCGGACGGTCGCCGGCGGAGACGATCAGGCTCGCCAGCCGGCCGAACGGCGGATAGCCGGTGCGCTCGCGGATATCGATCTCGCTGGCGTAGAACGCCTCGCGATCGTTCGCGATCAAGGCCTTGATGACCGGATGTTCCGGCTGATGGGTCTGCAGATAGCCGACGCCACGGCCCTGCTCGCGGCCGGCACGGCCGACCACCTGGTTCAGCAGTTGGAACGTCCGCTCGGCTGCGCGCGGATCGCCGTTGCTCAAGCCGAGATCGGCATCGATGACCCCGACCAGATTGAGCCGCGGGAAGTTGTGTCCCTTGGCCACCAGCTGGGTGCCTATGATGATGTCGACGCGGCCTTCGGCGATCTCGTTGAGCTCGCTGCGCATGGTCTCGATCGAGGTGATGAGATCGCTCGACAGCACCATGGTGCGGGCCTCGGGGAAGATACTCGCGGCCTCCTCCTGCAGGCGCTCGACACCGGGGCCGACCGCGACCAGCGACTCCTCGGCCGCGCAATGCGGGCAGATGTTCGGGCGCGGCATCGAGAAGCCGCAGTGATGGCAAACCAGCCGCTGCCGAAACCGGTGATCGACCAGCCAGGCGTCGCAGATCGTGCAGGCGAAGCGGTGGCCGCAGGCGCGGCACAGCGTCAGCGGCGCATAGCCGCGACGGTTGAGGAACAGCAGCGCCTGCTCGCGGCGCTCGATCGCATGGCGGATCTGCTCGGCCAGAACCGGCGAAATGAAGCGCCCGCGCGGCGGCGGCGCGCGGCGCATGTCGATCGCCTCGATATGCGGCATGTGCTGGCCGCCGAACCGCGACGGCAGCGCGACGCGCTGGTAGCGCCCCTTGCGCGCATTGACCTCGCTCTCGACCGAGGGCGTCGCCGACGCCAGCACGATCGGGATTTTTGCGATATGGGCGCGGACCACCGCCATGTCGCGCGCATGGTAATGCGCGCCCTCGTCCTGCTTGTAGGCCTGGTCGTGCTCCTCATCGACGATGATGAGACCAAGATCGGCATAAGGCAGAAACAGCGCGGAGCGGGCGCCGACCACGACCGGCGCCTTGCCCTCGGAGATCGCCGCCCAGTTTCGTGCCCGCGTGCGCGGCGTGAGCTCCGAATGCCATTCCAGCGGCCGCACGCCGAAGCGCTGCGCGAAACGGTCGAGGAACTGGCCGGTCAGCGCGATTTCGGGCATCAGGATCAGGGTCTGCTTGCCGCGGCGGATATTCTCCGCGATCGCCTCGAAATAGACCTCGGTCTTGCCGGAACCGGTGACGCCGTCGAGCAATGCGACGTGAAAGCTGCCGCTCGCCGCCAGCGTCCGCATCATATCGACCGCACTGCGCTGCTCGCGCGAGAAATCCGGCTGCGCGTAGGCGGGATCGGGAATGGGCGGCGGTGCGGGCGGCGGCATCGCCTCGACCGTCAGCGTGCCCTCGTCGACCAGGCCGTCGACCACGCCCGAGCTGACGCCGGCCTCCCGCGCCGCCTCGGACTTGCCGTGCAGCAAGCCGTCCGACAGCACCTCGATCAGCCGGCGGCGCGCCGGTGTCAGGCGCCGTGGCGGCTCGCCCACGAGGCGGACCCCGAGCCGCATCCGCTCCGGCCCAAGGTTCTCGCCCATCCGCAGCGTCATCCGCAGCACCATGCCGCGCGCCGACAATGTGTAAGTGGAGACCCAATCGACGAGCTGGCGCAGCTCGGCCCTGAGCGGCGGAACGTCGAGCTTCTCGCTGACGTCCTTCAGCCGGTTGTGCAGCCGCGGATCCGGCTTGGCATTCTCGGCCCACACCACCGCGACGACCTCGCGCGGACCGAGCGGAACGCAGATCACGTCGCCGGGCGCAAGCTCCATGCCGCGCGGCACGCGGTAGGAATAGGTCTGGTTCAGCGCGACAGGCACCAGCACGTCGACGATTCGGGTCGTCGATGCGGGGGCTGGGCTGGGGCGTGTGGTGTGGTCCATTGAATCAGAGCTTTGAGTCGGGCTAGCACCGCTGCGCGGTCTTAGCGAACGGTAAACGAAGGCAGTGCGATATAATCAGGAGAATCGCAGCGCCAATAGCCCTCAACACATGGCCCGGACCGATCAGCCCATGCAACCGCTCGAGCTCGACTGCGCCGACGTGTCGGTCACGCAGGAGATGACGCGCTGGCTGTCGCATCTGCGCGCCGAGCGGCGGCTGTCGCCGAAGACGCTCGAGGCCTACGCCCGCGATGTGCGTCAATGCCTGACCTTCCTGGCCGAGCACTGGGGCGCGCGCGTGACGCTTGCGGCATTTTCCGCGCTCGATGCCAGTGATGTCCGCGCCTTCATGGCGATGCGCCGCGCCGACGAAATCGGCGGGCGATCGCTGATGCGGGCGCTGGCCGGCCTGCGCTCGTTCGGACGTTTCCTGGAACGCGAAGGCAAGGGCAAGGTCGGGGCGCTCTCGGCGATCCGCGCCCCCAAGGTGGCGAAGAGCCTGCCGAAGCCGATCCACATGGAAGCGGCGAAACGCTTTGCCGATGCCGACGAGCGCGCCGGCGAAACCCGCGAGACGTGGATCCTGGTGCGTGACGCCGCCGTGATGGCGCTGCTCTATGGCTCCGGTCTGCGCATCTCCGAGGCGCTGGGGCTGAAGCGGCGGGACGTGCCGAAGCCGGGCGAGGGCGATGTGCTCGTGGTCACGGGCAAGGGCAACAAGACCCGCATGGTGCCGGTGCTGCACAACGTGCTGCAATTGATCGCGGACTATGCGGCGATCTGTCCGCATCAGCTCGGCCCGACCGGGCCGATGTTCGTCGGTGCGCGCGGCGGACCCTTAAGCCCGCGCATCATCCAGCTCACCATGGAGCGGCTGCGCGGCGCGCTCGGCCTGCCCGACAGCGCAACGCCGCATGCGTTGCGGCACTCCTTCGCCACCCATCTGCTCAGCCGCGGCGGCGATTTGCGCGCGATCCAGGAATTGCTCGGCCACGCATCGCTGTCGACCACGCAGATCTACACCGGCATCGACAGCGAGCGCCTGCTCGAAGTCTATCGCTCCGCGCACCCGCGCGGCTGAACGTCCGGACCGAGTTCAAAATACGGCGCGGGGCCGGCATCAATGCGCCGTTCATCTTGCGCCGTTCATATTCATACGGCTGCCACAAATCGCTCGGCACTTGCCTTGTGCGCCGCATTCGGCAATCGTGGCGCCGTCTCATCCGGAGGGGAATCATGAGCGCACAAGAAAGTATGGAGCACGCGGAGCATGCCGAGCATGCGTCGGGCGAAAACAAGAAGATCGCCCTCCTGATCGCCGTGATCGCGCTCTGCCTGGCGCTGTCGGAAACGCTCGGCAAGGGCGCTCAGACCGAATCGATCAGCAAGAACGTCGAAGCCTCCAACCTCTGGGCCTTCTTCCAGGCCAAGAGCATCCGCCGCACCGCGGTGCAGACCGCAGCCGAACAGGGCAAGCTGAACCTCGCGACCACCACCGACGAGGCGGCCAAGGCCGCGCTGCAGAAGCAGATCGACGATTGGCAGAAGACCGCGGCACGCTACCGCTCGGAGCCGGAGACCGGCGAGGGTTCAGAGCAACTCTCCGAACGCGCCAAGCACTCCGAGCATGAGCGCGACGAGGCCACCGCGAAATATCATCACTTCGAGCTTGCCTCCGCCGCGTTCCAGATCGCCATCGTGCTGGCGTCCGCGACCATCATCACCGGCATCGCCGCGCTGGCCTGGGTGTCCGGCCTGGTAACGCTCGCCGGCGTCGTGATGACCTTGCTCGGCCTGTTCCAGCCGCATCTGCTGCATCTGCATTGAAGCTGCACATCTCCGGCACCGTCATCCTGAGGAGCGCGTAGCGCGTCTCGAAGGATGAACGGCCCGGCTGGTGGCCGTCGATCCTTCGAGACGCGCGCAAGGGCGCGCTCCTCAGGATGACGGGACTGAAAGTTCAGTCAAAGAACCTTGCTGGTCTGGTGAACGCTTTTGCGGAAGCGCGCGATCAGGCGCAGCGTGCGCGCGGTCCAGCCGTCACCGTCGCCGCTGATCATCTCGAGGATACGCCGCTTGACCGGCTCGACCAGCGCGGTGGCCTTGGCCCGCAACCCCATCACGAAATTATAGAGCGCCTCGAACCAGGGCATCTCCAGCAGTTTCGATCGCGTCACGTCGAACAGGAAAGCCGTGACGCCGACGCCGACGATCTTGGCGAACAGGATCAGCGAGACCGCGCTGAACCAGTATTGGTTCGCCAACAGCCAGAGTCCGACCAGCTTGAGCGGAAACAGCGGGATCAGCGGCACGACGAAGACGATCAGCGTCATCGCCGGCGACAGCGAATCGACCCGTTCGGCAAGCCATTGCTTGAGCGCGCGCAGCGGGATCCACGCCACCACCCGGGCCACGATCGGCTCGACGTGATCCCATAGCCAAGCCTCGATCAGGAAGATGATCGCAAGCAGGACCCAGAAAGGCTGAAGCAGGCGGCGCAACATCGCTATGATCTCTACCCGGCTCGCGCGCGGGATGTTCGATCACATATGGATGGCGCGCTTGCCCACCGCAAGCGCGGCTTCCTTGATGGCTTCGGAACGGGTCGGATGTGCGTGGCAGGTGCGCGCCAGATCCTCGGCCGAACCGCCGAATTCCATCAGGACGCAGGCTTCGTGGATCATTTCGCCGGCTTCCCGGCCGACAATGTGCACGCCGAGCACCCGGTCCGTCTTCGCATCTGCGAGAACCTTCACGAAGCCGTCGGTGGTCTGGTTGACCTTGGAGCGGCCGTTCGCGGTGAACGGGAATTTGCCGACGGTATAAGCGACGCCGGCCTGCTTGAGATCTTCCTCGGTCTTGCCGACCGACGACACTTCCGGCGTGGTATACACAACACCTGGAATGACGTCGTAGTTCACATGGCCGGCCTGGCCCGCGATGATCTCCGCGCAGGCAACGCCTTCGTCTTCCGCCTTGTGCGCCAGCATCGGCCCGGCCACGACGTCGCCGATCGCGTAGATGCCCTTCACATTGGTCGAGAAGTGCGCGTCGATCTCGACGCGGCCGCGATTGTCGAGCGCAACGCCGGCTTCCTTCAGCCCGAGGCCCTCGGTGTACGGCACGCGGCCGATGCACACGAGCACGACGTCGGCTTCGATGGTTTCGGCAGCGCCGCCCGCGGCCGGCTCGATCTTGGCCTGGAGCGTCTTGCCCGAGGTGTCGACCGCGGTGACCTTGGCGCCGAGCTTGAAGGCAAAACCCTGCTTTTCCAGGATGCGCTGGAATTGCTTCGCCACTTCGCCGTCCATGCCGGGCAGGATGCGGTCGAGGAATTCCACCACGGTGACCTTGGCACCGAGGCGGTGCCAGACCGAACCGAGCTCGAGCCCGATCACGCCGGCGCCGACGATCAAGAGGCTCGACGGCACCTTCTCCAGCGACAGCGCGCCGGTCGACGACACGATGCGCTTCTCGTCGATGTCGATGCCCTTCAACCGCGCGATGTCGGAGCCGGTCGCGATCACGATGTTCTTGGTCTCGACGATCTCGGACTTGCCGTCGCCGGAAACCTCGACCTTGCCGGCGCCGAGGATCTTGCCGGTGCCCTTGAGGACGTCGATCTTGTTCTTCTTCATCAGGAACTCGACGCCCTTGACGTTGCCGTCGATGCCCTGCTGCTTGAAGTCCATCATCGCGGGCAGATCGAGCTTCGGCGCGGAGACGCTGACGCCCATCTTGGCGAAGGAGTGCGCAGCTTCCTCGAACATCTCGGAGGCGTGCAGCAGCGCCTTCGACGGCATGCAGCCGACATTGAGGCAGGTGCCGCCCAGCGTCGCGTTCTTCTCGACGACGGCAACCTTCATGCCGAGCTGCGCCGCGCGGATCGCGCAGACGTAACCGCCGGGGCCAGTGCCGATGACGACGAGATCGTAAGAAGCCATGATTGAGGTCCTGTAGCTAAACTCGGTGACAGTTAGGCGGGCGCGCGATCTCGTCGGAGACCGCTTCCCGCTTGATCGTGATCTAGCGACCGCCCGACACGTCGAGGATCGCGCTGGTGACGTAGGAAGCCTCATCCGAGATCAGCCAGACGATGGCGTTGGCGATCTCGTCCGCGGTGCCGACGCGCTTCATCGGCACCATATGGGCCAGCCGATGCGCGCGATCGGGCTCGCCGCCCGCGGCGTGGATGTCGGTGTCGATCAGGCCGGGCCGGATGCCGGCGACGCGGATGCCTTCACCCGCGACTTCGTAGCCGAGGCCGATCGTGAAGGAATCGATCGCGCCCTTGGAGGCGGCATAGTCGACATAGGTGTTGGGCGCGCCGAGCCTTGCCGCGACCGAGGAGAGGTTGACGATGACGCCGCCCTGGCCGCCGTGCTTGGTCGACATGCGCTTCACCGCCTCGCGCGCGCACAGGATGCTGCCGGTGACGTTGACCGCCATCATCTGCTGGATGCGCTCGGCCGACATCTCGTCGACACGCACGCCGCTCTTGCCGACGATGCCGGCATTGTTGACGAGCGCGCCGAGCGTGCCGAACCCATCGGCTGCCTTGAACAGCGCCAGGATATCCTGCTCGCTGCCGACGTCGCACTTCACCGCGATCGCCTTGCCGTTCCTGGCCTCGATCGCGGCGACGACCTCGTTGGCCGCAGCCTGGTTGGACGCATACCCGACCACGATGCGGTAGCCCCGCGCCGCAGCGGCAAGTGCGGTGGCGCGGCCGATGCCGCGGCTGCCGCCGGTGATGACAACGACCTTGTCCGTCACATTGATCCCCAAACGTAAGCACCCAACAAATCGCGACGCCCGAGCCGATCGGGCGCCGCGCGCGATATGACCTTAGAGATCCAGCACCAGGCGAGCCGGATCTTCCAGGCTCTCCTTGACGCGAACCAGGAAGGTGACCGCTTCCTTGCCGTCGATGACGCGGTGATCGTAGGACAGCGCCAGATACATCATCGGGCGCACCTCGATCTTGCCGCCGACCACCATCGGCCGCTCCTGGATCTTGTGCATGCCGAGGATGCCGGACTGCGGCGCATTCAGGATCGGCGTCGACATCAGCGAGCCGTAGATGCCGCCATTGGTGATGGTGAAGGTGCCGCCCTGCATCTCGTCGATCTTGAGCTGACCGTCGCGGGCGCGGCGGCCGTAATCGGCGATCGACTTCTCGATCTCGGCGATCGACTTGTGGTCGCAGTCGCGCACCACAGGCACCACCAGGCCGCGGTCGGTGCCGACCGCAACGCCGATGTGGTAGTAGTTCTTGTAGATCAGGTCAGAGCCGTCGATCTCGGCGTTGACGGCCGGAATGTCCTTCAGCCCCTGCACGACCGCCTTGGTGAAGAAGCCCATGAAGCCGAGCTTCGAGCCGTGCTTCTTCTCGAACGTATCCTTGTAGAGGGCCCGCAGCTTCATCACCTCGGTCATGTCGACCTCGTTGAAGGTCGTCAGCATCGCGGCGGTGTTCTGCACGTCCTTGAGGCGGCGCGCGATGGTCTGGCGCAGCCGGGTCATCTTCACGCGCTCCTCACGTGCCGCATCGTCCGCCGGCGACGGCGCACGGACCTGCACGGCGGCGGCCGGCTGGTTGACCGGGGTCGGCGCCGAGGCGGCCTTCTCGATCGCAGCCAGCATGTCGCCCTTGGTCACGCGGCCATCCTTGCCCGAGCCCGGAACGGTGGAAGCGTCGACGCCGCTTTCGGCGGACAGCTTGCGCACCGAAGGCGCCAGCGGCGCATCCGCCGGCGGCACCTTGGGCGCGGCAGGAGCCGGTGCGGGAGCGGCGGCAGGCGCCGCAGCGGCAGCCTTGGCGGGAGCTGCGGCAGCCGCGGACTTGGCCGGGGCAGCGCCGTCATTGATCTGGCCGAGCAGCGCGCCGACAGCGACGGTCTCGCCATCCTTGGCGATGATCTCGCCGAGCGTGCCGGCGACCGGCGCGGGCACCTCGATGGTGACCTTGTCGGTCTCCAGCTCCACCAACGGCTCGTCCACCGCGACGGCCTCACCGGCCTTCTTGAACCAGCGGCCGATCGTGGCCTCAGTTACGGATTCACCGAGCGTTGGAACGCGAATTTCAGTCATGATCTTTTCCCCGATAACCTTGCGGTCGCAAATTTGGCAGTCGCAAACCTTGTCCGCCACCGTCCGCCAAAGCGAACGACCCGGTACTCCGTGACGACAGCGGTGAGGCTGGATGACGCGGGATACCGGATGCCCCGCTCCAGTGCGCAATTGCGCACAAGGCGGGGCATGGCTTCAGTGAAGGCCGTTAGTTCAGTGCGTCGTCGAGCAGCGCCTTGAGCTGCGCCAGATGTTTCGACATCAAACCGGTGGCAGTTGCCGCCGATGCCGGACGGCCGGCATAGCGCGGACGCTTGTTGGCTGCGTTGGTCTGGTTCAGCACCCACTCCAGATAGGGCTCGATGAAGTGCCAGGAGCCCATGTTGCGGGGCTCTTCCTGGCACCAGACCACCTCGGCACCCTTGAAGCGGCTAAGCTCCTGCACCAGCGCCTTCAGCGGCACCGGATACAGCTGCTCGATGCGCATCAGATAGATGTCGTCGACGCCGCGCTTCTCGCGCTCTTCGTACAGGTCGTAATAGACCTTCCCGGAGCACAGCACGACGCGACGGATCTTGTCGTCCGGCACCAGCTTGATCTTCTCGTCCGGCAGCATCTGCGCGTCATCGTACAGGATGCGGTGGAAGGTGGCGTTCTCGCCGAGCTCGTCGAGCCGCGACACGGCGCGCTTGTGACGCAGCAGCGACTTCGGCGTCATCAGGATCAGCGGCTTGCGGATTTCGCGATGCAGCTGGCGCCGCAGCACGTGGAAGTAGTTTGCCGGCGTGGTCGGATTGACCACCTGCATGTTGTCCTCGGCGCACATCTGCAAATAGCGCTCGAGGCGCGCGGAGGAGTGCTCCGGTCCCTGCCCCTCGTAGCCGTGCGGCAGCAGGCAGACGAGGCCCGACATGCGCAGCCATTTGCGTTCGCCCGAGGAGATGAACTGGTCGAACACCACCTGCGCACCATTGGCGAAGTCGCCGAACTGGGCTTCCCAGAGCGCCAGCGCATTCGGCTCGGCCAGCGAGTAGCCGTACTCGAAGCCGAGCACCGCCTCTTCCGACAGCAGCGAGTTGATGACCTCGTAATGGCCGGTGTCTTCGCCACCGAGATGGTTGAACGGCGTGTAGCGGCTCTCGTCCTCCTGGTCGATCAGGACCGAATGGCGCTGCGAGAAGGTGCCGCGCTCGGAATCCTGGCCGGACAGGCGCACATGATGGCCCTCCTGCAGCAGCGTGCAGAACGCCAGCGCCTCGCCGGTCGCCCAGTCGATGCCGACGCCGGTGTCGATCGCCTTGGCGCGATTGTCGAGGAAGCGCTGAATGGTGCGGTGGGCGCGGAAGCCGTCCGGCACCTTGGTGATCTTGCGGCCGATCTCCTTGAGCACGGCGACATCGACACCGGTGACGCCACGGCGGGCGTCTTCTTCCTGATCGGCCGACTTGAAGCCGGCCCATTTGCCGTCGAGCCAGTCGGCCTTGTTCGGCTTGTAGCCCGAGCCGGCTTCGAGCTCGGCATCGAGCCGTGCGCGCCAATCGGCCTTGGCCTTCTCGACCTCGCCCTCGGTCAGCACGCCGTCGGCGACCAGCCGCTTGGCGTAGATCTCCAGCGTCGACGGATGCGAGGCGATCCGCTTGTACATCACCGGCTGGGTGAACGCCGGCTCGTCGCCCTCGTTATGGCCGTGGCGACGGTAGCAGAACATGTCGATGACGACCGGCTTGTGGAATTTCTGCCGGAACTCGATCGCGACCTTGGCCGCGAACACCACGGCCTCCGGATCGTCGCCATTGACGTGGAAGATCGGCGCATCGATCATCTTCGCCACGTCGGACGGATAGGGCGACGAACGCGAGTAGCGCGGATAGGTGGTGAAGCCTATCTGGTTGTTGACGATGAAGTGCAGCGAGCCGCCGGTCCGGTAGCCCTTCAGGTCGGACAGGCTGAAGCATTCCGCCACCACGCCCTGGCCCGCGAACGCCGCGTCGCCGTGCATCAAGAGCGGCAGGACCGAGATGCGCATGTCCGGCGGATCGCCGTGCTGATCCTGCTTGGCGCGCACCTTGCCCATCACGACCGGATCGACGATCTCGAGATGCGACGGGTTGGCGGTCAGCGACAGATGGATGTTGTTGCCGTCGAACTCGCGGTCCGAGGACGCGCCGAGGTGATACTTGACGTCACCGGAGCCCTCGACATCGTCGGGATTGGCCGAGCCGCCCTTGAACTCATGGAACAGCGCGCGGTGCGACTTGCCCATCACTTGGGTCAGCACGTTGAGGCGGCCGCGATGCGGCATGCCGACGACGATCTCCTTCACGCCGAGATTGCCGCCGCGCTTGATGATCTGCTCGAGCGCCGGGATCAGCGATTCGCCGCCGTCGAGGCCGAAGCGCTTGGTGCCGGTGAACTTGGTGTCGCAGAACTTCTCGAAGCCGTCGGCCTCGATCAGCTTGTTGAGGATCGCGCGGCGGCCCTCGGGGGTGAAGCTGATCTCCTTGTCCGGACCTTCGATGCGCTCCTGGATCCACGCCTTTTGCGCGGCATTGGAGATGTGCATGAACTCGACGCCGAGCGTCTGGCAGTAGGTGCGCTCGCAGATCTGCACGATCTCGCGCAGCGTGCCGTATTCGAGGCCGAGCACGTGGTCGAGGAAGATCTTGCGGTCGAAGTCGGCCTCGGTGAAGCCGTAGGAGCGCGGATCGAGCTCCTCGCGGTCGCGCGGCGCCTCGATGCCGAGCGGATCGAGCTTGGCGTGGAAATGACCCCGCATGCGATAGGCGCGGATCAGCATCAGCGCGCGAACCGAATCGCGGGTGGCCTGATGCACGTCGGCGTCGGACAGTTCGGCGCCCTTGGCCTGCGCCTTGGCGGCGAGCTTGGTGCCGACCGCCTTCTCGACCTGGGCCCAGTTGCCGTCGAGCGCCGAGGTCAGCTCGTCGCGGGGCGTCACCGGCCAGTTGGCGCGGCCCCATGAGGCACCGTCGGCATTCTTCTGGACGTCCGCGGGGGCGTCTTTCAGGCTCTTGAAGAAGTCCTGCCATTCGGCGTCGACCGACGACGGATCCTGCTCGTAGCGGGCATAGAGATCGTCGATGTAGGTGGCGTTGGCGCCTTGCAGGAATGATGAGAGAGCAAAAGCAGCATTCGCGTCTTGGCGAGACATGGGGCAGTCCTGGTGATTTTTTTCGGTTCGCGCGTAGGAGACGGCGCTGGTGCCGGTCTGGAAGTGCGCCGGCTGGATTGATACCCTTTACCCTATCTAGGACAGATATTCCTGCCTAAAAGAACCAAGAAATGAACTTATTTTCATATTTTATTGATCAGCATTCTGGTGACAAAACGCAGTAAAAGGGCGGGTTCCCTCATGAGAACCCGCCCAAAACCACATCAAACCTCGAAGGGAACTTCGCCTGACGGAGGTTACTTGAGCATCTCCGCGAGCGTGTGCCCGAGCCGCGCCGGGGACGGCGACACCTTGATGCCGGCGGCTTCCATCGCCGCGGTCTTGGAACCGGCATCGCCCTTGCCGCCGGAGATGATCGCGCCGGCATGACCCATGCGGCGGCCGGGGGGTGCGGTGACACCGGCAATGAAGCCGACCATCGGCTTCTTGCGGCCGCGCTTGGCCTCGTCCTTGAGGAACTGGGCGGCGTCTTCCTCGGCGGAGCCGCCGATTTCGCCGATCATGACGATCGACTTGGTCTTCTCGTCGGCCAGGAACATCTCCAGCACGTCGATGAACTCGGTGCCCTTGACCGGATCGCCGCCGATGCCGACCGCGGTGGTCTGGCCGAGGCCCTCCTGGGTGGTCTGGAACACCGCTTCATAAGTCAGGGTGCCGGAGCGGGAGACGATGCCGACCGAGCCGGGCTTGAAGATGTTGGCCGGCATGATGCCGATCTTGCACTCGCCGGCGGTCATCACGCCGGGGCAGTTCGGCCCGATCAGCCGCGACTTCGAACCCGACAGCGAGCGCTTGACGCGCACCATGTCGAGCACCGGAATGCCCTCGGTGATGCAGACGATCAGCGGGATCTCCGCATCGATCGCCTCGCAGATCGCGTCGGCCGCGCCCGGCGGCGGGACATAGACCACGCTGGCGTCGGCGCCGGTCTTGGCACGCGCGTCCGCGACGGTGTCGAACACCGGCAGGTTGAGATGGGTCGAGCCGCCTTTGCCCGGCGCCACGCCGCCGACCATCTTGGTGCCGTAAGCGATCGCCGCTTCCGAATGGAACGTGCCGTTCTTGCCGGTGAAGCCCTGGCAGATGACCTTGGTGTTCTTGTCGATCAGAATGGACATGGTTCGAGATGCTTTCGCGAGACGGTCGGTGAAGGGTTTAGTGGATACGCCGGTACACGCCGGTGAGCACGTCGGCCCACCCTTCCGCGTCAGGCGAGAATTGGATCTTCATGTTGTAGGTGTTGTCGTCGACGACCTCGTAGACGTGACGGGCATTGCCGCGCAGCGAGCCGCGCACCAGGATCAGCGACTTGCCTGCCCAGCCGCCGGACGCCGGCGACGGCGGGTAGTAGCCGAGTGAATCGTGCCAGAACAATCGGTAGGCGCGATCCTCGCGGTCGTAGGTGAAGACGCCGTGGGTGGCGAAGCTCTCCTTGCCGTCGCGGGTCTGCACGGTGTCCTGGATCAGGTAGAACCCGTTGAGCGCGATGCGCGCGACGACATGCGAGGTGGCCGGACCGCCAGCGGTCCAGCGCGACGGATAGACCATCTCGTCGCCGTTCCACTCGCCCGCGAAAACCGCGAGCTTGCGGTGTTCGTCCAGCGGGGTCGGAGCGTCGAGATGATCGGCCATCGTTAGCCTCCCTTGACGGCTTTCACGATCTTCTGTGCGGCGTCATCGAGATTGTCGGCGGGCACGACGTTGAGGCCGCTGTCGCGGATGATCTTCTTGCCCAGTTCGACATTGGTGCCTTCGAGGCGCACCACCAGCGGCACCTTGAGACCGACCTGCTTCACCGCGGCGACCACGCCCTCGGCGATCACGTCGCACTTCATGATGCCGCCGAAGATGTTGACCAGGATGCCCTTCACGTTCGGATCGGCGGTGATGATCTTGAACGCAGCTGCAACCTTCTCCGCGCTGGCGCCGCCGCCGACGTCGAGGAAGTTCGCCGGCTCCATGCCGTAGAGCTTGATGATGTCCATCGTCGCCATGGCGAGGCCGGCGCCGTTGACCATGCAGCCGATCGTGCCGTCGAGCGCGACATAGTTGAGGTCATATTTCGACGCCTCGATCTCCTTGGCGTCCTCCTCGGACTCGTCGCGCAGCGCGACCACGTCCGGGTGACGGTAGAGCGCGTTGCTGTCGAACGACACCTTGGCATCGAGCACGCGGAGCTGGCCCTGCTTGGTGACGACGAGCGGATTGATCTCGAGCATCGCCATGTCCTTGGCGGCGAACGCGGCATAGAGCTGGCCGGTCAGCTTCTCGGCCTGCTTGGCGAGATCGCCCTTCAGCTTCAGCGCCTCGGCGACCGTGCGGCCGTGGTGAGCCATGATGCCGGTGGCGGGATCGACCGAGAACGAGACGATCTTTTCCGGGGTCGAATGCGCGACGTCCTCGATGTTGACGCCGCCTTCGGTCGACACCACGAAGGAGATCTCGGAGGTCTCGCGATTGACCAGGATCGAGAGGTAGAACTCCTTGTCGATGTCGGAGCCTTCCTCGATGTAGAGGCGGTTGACCTGCTTGCCGTGCGGGCCGGTCTGCACCGTGACCAGCGTCGCGCCGAGCATCTGCTTGGCGAACTCATCGACCTCGGCAACCGACTTGGCGATGCGGACACCGCCCTTGTCGCCGGCGGATGCTTCCTTGAACTTGCCCTTGCCGCGACCGCCGGCATGGATCTGGCTCTTCACCACCCAGATCGGGCCGGGGAGCTGCTTGGCCGCCGCGTCGGCATCTTCCGGCTTCAGCACCGGCACGCCGCGCGAGATCGGCACGCCGAATTCGTGCAGCAGAGCCTTGGCCTGGTATTCGTGGATATTCATGGAAAGACGCTCCCAAACCCTCGTGCGGCGAACTTCAAGTCAGCCTTGACGCTGGTATACCATATACCAAAGCTCGCGCAACTACAAAATCCGCCGGAATTTCATCACCTTGACCCGACAGGCGATTGAAATCGCCTATCGGGCCATTGTCGATTGAGATTACTTGCCCAGCAGATCGGGCGCGATCTTCTTGCAGGCGTCGACCAGGCCCTGCACCGCGCCGACCGACTTGTCGAAGGCTTCACGGTCCTTGCCGGCGAGCTCGATCTCGACGATGCGCTCGACACCCTTGGAGCCGATCACGGTCGGCACGCCGACATACATGTCCTTCACGCCGTATTCGCCGTTGAGATAGGCGGCGCAGGGCAGCACGCGCTTCTTGTCCCTCAGATAGCTCTCGGCCATCTGGATCGCGGACGCCGCCGGCGCGTAGAAGGCCGAGCCGGTCTTGAGCAGGTTGACGATCTCGGCGCCGCCGTTGCGGGTGCGGTCGACGATCTCGTCGATGCGCGCCTGCGAGGTCCAGCCCATCTTGACGAGGTCGGGCAGCGGAATGCCGGCGACGGTCGAGTAGCGGGTCAGCGGCACCATGGTGTCGCCGTGGCCGCCGAGCACGAAGGCGGTGACGTCTTCGACCGAGACGTTGAATTCGTCGGCCAGGAAATACCGGAAGCGCGCGGAGTCGAGCACGCCGGCCATGCCGACTACCTTCTTGTGCGGCAGGCCCGAGGCCTTCTGCAGCGCCCAGACCATCGCGTCCAGCGGGTTGGTGATGCAGATGACGAAGGCGTCGGGCGCGTACTTCTTGATGCCGGCGCCGACCTGCTCCATGACCTTGAGGTTGATCGACAGCAGATCGTCGCGGCTCATGCCGGGCTTGCGCGGCACGCCCGCAGTGACGATGCAGACCTTGGCGCCGTCGAGCGCTTCATAGGAGTTGGCGCCGACCAGGTTGGAGTCGAAGCCGTCGACCGGCGACGACTGCGCGATGTCGAGCGCTTTGCCCTGCGGCACGCCCTCGGCGATATCGAACAGCACGACGTCTCCGAGTTCCTTGAGGCCAACGAGGTGCGCCAGCGTTCCGCCGATCTGTCCGGAGCCAATCAGTGCAATCTTGTCGCGTGCCATGGGAAATCAGTCCTTTGAACTGGTGCAGGAGGGAGGGAAGTCGGTTGCAAGGGTGGTTATCCCTTTCGAATGATCCATTCAAGTCGCGGCCTGCCCGATTGGAGGCCTTGCCTGGATTTCGATCAGGCATGCCAGCAACATCCGTCCCGGAGACACGAAAAGTTGCTCCGAACCGGACCGCGCGCAAGACCGAATTTCGAGACCGAATTTCAGGACCGAATTTCGAGGCCGAAATTTCAAGGCTGAATTTCAGGTCTCGACCAGGCCGGTCGACGAGCCGCTGGCCGAGGAGTCCTTGCGGCCGTGCGGCAGCGCCAGATAGGATTCCGAGCTCATCTCGATCAGGCGCGAGGACGTGCGCTTGAACTCCATCGCCTCGATGCCATCGTCCGCAAGGTACAACGACACCGGATCGGCCTCAGCCGAGGCCATCAGCTTCACGGCATTGTCATAGAGCGTGTCGATCAGCGAGATGAAGCGCTTGGCGGCGTTGCGCTCGGCGTAGTCCATCACCGGAATGTGGTCGATCAGGATCGTGTGGTAGTCGTGCGCAAGCCTGAGGTAATCGGACGCGGCAAGCGGCTTCTCGCAGAGATCGGCGAAGCTGAAGCGCGCGACGCCATGCGACGAGCACGGCACAGTCAGCAAACGCTTCTTGATCTCGATAAGGCGCGCCTTGCACGGCGCGTTGCCAGTCATCTTGCGCCACGCCGCATTGAGCACATCGCGAGCCGCGTCATCCGCGGGCACCAGCCACATCTTCACGCCGACGAGCTTCTCGAGCCGGAAGTCGGTACGTGCATCGAGCCGCAGCACATCCATGTGGTCGGAGATCTGCGCGATGAACGGCAGGAACAGCGCGCGATTGAGACCGCCCTTGTAGAGATCGTCGGGCGCGACGTTCGAGGTCGCGACCACGACGGTGCCGAGATCGAACAGCTTTGCGAACAGCCGCCCGAGGATCATCGCATCCGCGATGTCGGTGACGTGGAATTCGTCGAAGCAGAGCAGCCAGGCTTCGTCGAAGATCGCCTGCGCGGTGAGCGCGATCACGTCGCCGTCCGCGATCTCGCCGCGCGCGATCTGCTGGCGGTAACCGTAGATGCGCTCATGCGCCTCGGCCATGAATTCGTGGAAATGCGCGCGACGCTTGTGCTCGACCGGGCTCTGCTGGAAGAACAGGTCCATCAGCATGGTCTTGCCGCGACCGACCTCGCCATGGATGTAGAGCCCGCGCGGCTTGTCGTCCTTGTCGCCGCCGAACAGCCGTCCGAGCAGGCTCTGCTTGCGCTGCGGCTTGTAGCTCGCAAGCCGCTCCTCCAGCGCGCCGAACGCCTCGGCGGCTTGCGCCTGCGCCGGATCGGCCTCGATCGCGCCGGAGGCGACCAGGGCGTTGTAGTGTTCGAGAAAGGAACTCGGCGAGGTGGACAGCATGGGCCCACCTTACGGCCCTACTGCGCGGAAAATTGCAAGCCGTGAATTGTGCCAATGGGGTATGCAAGCGCAAGCCCTTGCATACCCACGGCCGACCGCACCGGCCGCTGCCCGACACCTCAAGCCGCGATCTGCGATGCCTCACGCGCAGAGCGCGTAGGAATCCTCGACCACGTAGGGGCCGCCGCCCGTCGACGCGCGCGACGAGAACAGCACGAAGCGGTCCGCCATGAAGCTGCGGCTCGGGAAGTAGCCGCGCACCGACAGATAATCCGCGACGTCCTGGCTCGATGCGTCATGCAGACGCGCGAGCGTGACATGGGGCGTGAATTTCCTGCCCTCGGGATCGAGCCCCATCCGCTGCATCATCCGCTCGAGCTCGGCCTGCAGTTCGATCAGCGGCCGACTGGGCTCGACGGCGGCAACCACCGCGCGCGGCTTGCGTCCACCGAAGCTCGACAGGCCCTGCAGTTTGACCTCGAACGGTTTTCGGTTCACCCGAAACAACATCGTTGCGATCTCGTTGGCCCAGAGGCCATCGATATCGCCGATGAAGCGCAGCGTGACATGATAATTTTCGGGATCGATCCAGCGTGCGCCGGGAAGGCCGCCACGCAAGCTGGACAGGGTTTGGCCGATCTCGGCCGGAATTTCCAGACCAGTGAACAGACGCGGCATCGCAATAATCCTCGATGCTTGGCGCGGGTTTTGGGAGCCCGCCCCTGTAACAAGCCCGGCGACGAATCACCGATGCCTATTTGTACCCGAGATATGTGACTCTGCGAAGCATGACCCGTTAACAGCTCGTAAACCTACGGGCACAACTCGGCGCGCTGCCTGCATTTCAACTGCGTTGCCCTGATAATGCGCCGAGAAATGCCTCCACCGTGGGCAGCATGTTCTTGACGACGATGTCCACACCTTCCGCCGTCGGATGCATGCCGTCGGCCTGATTGAGCTTGGCATCGGCAGCCACGCCATCGAGGAAGAACGGATAGAGCGGCACGCGAAGGGACTTCGAGAGATCCGGATAGATCGCGTTGAACTTCGCTGCATACTCACTGCCATAGTTCGGTGGCGCGAGCATGCCGCACAAGAGCACGGCGATCTTGCGGGCCTGCAACTTTGTGATGATGTCGGTGAGCGCGGCACGCGTGACCGCGGGATCGATGCCGCGCAGCGCATCGTTGGCGCCGAGCTCGACGATCACGGCGTCAGTTCCGTCAGCCACCGACCAGTCGAGCCGCTCGCGGCCCCCTGAGGCGGTGTCGCCGGATACCCCGGCATTGGTCATACTGACCTTTATCCCCTTGGTCTCCAAGGCTTTTTGTAGCCGGACCGGAAATGCCGCGGCGGCCGGAAGGCCGTAACCGGCGCTCAGGGAATCGCCCAGAACCACCATCTTGATCGGTTTCGCCGAGCCTTGTGCCGGGCCATTCTCCGGTCCCGGCGTCTGCGCACTTGCCGCCGTCATCAAGCCCATAAGCAACACGAGTATGTGCACGAAGATCCTCAACCGGCTCTCGACCGCAGCAGCGGAAGTGCCATATGACCGAACCATGGACAGTCTCATCGAATCCTCTTCACTGACCGACGTCGAGCCGGACACCATTGCCGTCAGGAACGTCAATCTCTCGCTCGGCACCGGCGCGGCACGGGTCCATATCCTCAAAGATATCAGCCTTCGTGTGGCAGCGGGTGAGGCCATCGGCCTGATCGGCCCGTCGGGTTCGGGCAAGTCGACCTTGCTGATGGTGATGGCGGGGCTTGAACGTCCTGACAGCGGAGAAGTGGTCGTCAACGGCACGTCGTTCAATGCCCTCGATGAAGATGCGCTGGCGCGCTTCCGCGGCCGTCAGGTCGGCATCGTCTTCCAGTCGTTCCATCTGATCCCGACCATGACGGCGCTGGAGAACGTCGCCGTGCCGCTCGAGCTCGCCGGCAATCCCGATGCCGCCGCGCGCGCGGCGCAGGAGCTGCAATCGGTCGGGCTCGGCGAACGGCTGCATCACTACCCGACGCAGCTGTCCGGCGGCGAGCAGCAGCGCGTCGCGATCGCGCGTGCGCTGGCGCCCGATCCCGCGATCCTGGTTGCCGACGAGCCGACCGGAAATCTCGACGAGACGACGGGAAAGCAGATCATCGACCTGCTCTTCACCAAGCACACCGAGCGCGGCATGACGCTGGTGCTGGTGACGCACGACCTCTCGCTCGCGCAGCGCTGCGATCGCGTGGTGCGGCTGCGTTCCGGCCGCATCGACGGACAATCCACCACATGAGCATTGCGTCCGAAGTCGCGGTGCAGGGCCGCGCGTCGTCGCTTGCCTTCCGCTACGCGCTGCGCGAATTGCGCGGCGGCCTGCGCGGCTTCTACGTCTTCATCGCCTGCATCGCGCTCGGCGTGATGGCGATTGCCGGCGTCGGCTCGGTCGCCGCGAGCCTCGGCGACGGCCTGTCGCGCGAGGGACGCACGCTGCTCGGCGGCGACGTCGCCTTCTCGCTGATCTCGCGCGAGGCCAAGCCCGACGAGGTCGCGTATCTGCGCACCCGCGGCGAGGTTTCGGTGGCAGCCACGCTGCGCGCGATGGCCCGCAGCGGCGACGGCAAGCTGGCGCTGGTCGAGCTCAAGGCGGTTGACGGCAAATATCCGATGCTCGGCGAGCTGACGCTCGAGCCGAACATGCCGACAGCCGATCTGCTCGCCGAACGTGATGGCGTCTATGGCGCGGCCGCCGATTCAACGCTGTTGGCGCGGCTCGACCTGAAGCTCGGCGACCGCGTCACCATCGGCAGCGCGACCTACCAGATCCGCAGCGTGGTGGCGGCCGAGCCCGACAAGCTTGCCGGCGGCGTCGGCCTTGGCCCGCGCTTCCTGATCAGCGAAGCTAGCCTGCGCGCCACTGATCTCTTGCAGCCGGGCAGCCTGGTGCGCTGGATCTACCGGGTGAAGCTGCCCGACGGCGCCAACGACGATCGCGCCACCACCGCACTGATCGACGGCGCACGGGCTGCGGCGCCGGAGGCCGGCTGGGAAGTTCGCAGCCGCAACAACGCCTCGCCGCAGCTTGAACGCACCATCAACCGCTTCACCCAGTTCCTGACCCTGGTCGGCCTCGCCGCACTGCTGGTCGGCGGCGTCGGCGTCGCCAACGCGGTGAAGAGCCATATCGACCGGCGCCGCGACGTCATCGCCTCGTTCAAGGCGCTCGGCGCCACCGGCCGCGACGTCTTCACGATCTACTGCACGCAAGTGGTGGTGCTGGCCGGGATCGGTTCGGTGATCGGGCTGGTGCTCGGCGCCGCGCTGCCTTTCGTCATCGTCGGCCTGTTCGGCAAGCTGCTGCCGCTGCCGGTTGTGCCGGCGCTGCATCCCGACGAGCTCGCGCTCTCCTTCCTCTACGGCCAGCTCACCGCGCTGGCGTTCGGGCTGTGGCCGCTCGGCCGGGTCCACGACGTGCCGGTCGCCGCGCTGTTCCGCGAGACCGTCGCCAGCGAGTGGCATCGCCCGCGCTGGAGCTATCTGGCGCTGATGGCCGTGGTGGTCGCGCTCCTGATCGGGGTTGCGATCGGGCTCGCCTATGACAAGCGGGTCGCCACCGTGTTCGTTGCCTCGTCGATCGCGGTGTTCCTGCTGCTGCGCGGAATCGCCGAAATCCTGATGGCGGTGGCGCGGCGGCTGCCGCGCAGCCGCATCACCATGCTGCGGCTCGCAATCGCCAACATCCACCGGCCGGGCGCGCTGACGCCGTCGGTGGTGCTTTCGCTGGGCCTCGGACTCGCGGTGCTCGTCACCATCACCCAGATCGACGGCAATCTGCGCCGGCAATTCCTGGCCGCCTTGCCGGAACGGGCGCCGTCGTTCTTCTTCATCGATATCCCCTCCACGGAAGCCGACCGCTTTGGTGCTTTCCTCAAGCAGATCGCTCCGGACTCGACCATCGAGGACGTGGCGATGCTGCGCGGGCGCATCGTCGCCGCGCGCGGCGTCAAGGCCGACCAGCTCAAGCCGTCGGTCGATTCGGAATGGGTGCTGCAAAGCGACCGCGGCCTGACCTACACCGGCGAAATTCCCAAGGGCTCGAAGATCGTCGAGGGCGAATGGTGGGGACCGGACTACAGCGGACCTCCGCTGGTCTCGATGGAGAAGAAGATCGCCGACGGCCTGTCCTTGAAGATCGGCGACGAGATCGTGGTCAACGTGCTCGGCCGCGATGTTCCGGCCAAGATCGCCAATCTGCGCAACATCGACTGGCAGGGCCTCGGCATCAACTTCGTGCTGGTGTTCTCGCCGAATGCCTTCAGGGGCGCCCCGCATAGCCACGTCGCGACCCTGACGGAACCCCATGCCGGCGCCACCGATGATGCGCGCGTCATCAAGCAGGTCGCCGACGCGTTCCCGATGGTGACCAGCGTCCGGGTCCGCGAGGCGCTGGAGACGGTCGGCGCCGTGGTCAGCAATCTGGTGCTGGCAATCCGCGGCGCCAGCGCCGTGACGCTGATCTCGGCGATCCTGGTGCTGGGCGGCGCGCTCGCCGCCGGCCACCGCCACCGCGTCTATGACGCCGTGATCCTCAAGACGCTCGGCGCCACCCGGGTGCGATTGCTCGGCGCCTACGCGCTGGAGTATCTGATGATCGGCTTTGCAACCGCAATCTTCGGGGTGATCGCCGGTTCGGTCGCGGCCTGGCTGATCGTGACGCGGCTGATGACGCTGAGTTTCATCTGGCAGGCCGGCAGCGCAGCGCTGGTCGTGGTCGCCGCGCTGGTCGTCACCGTCGGATTGGGGCTGGCGGGAACGCTGCTCGCGCTGAACCAGAAGCCGGCCTCGGTGCTGCGGAATTTGTGACAATTTGTAGCGGCGGCAGCGCCGTTTTGCCTACAAATGCTAGGCTAGAGCGACATTCGGCCGCGCGTGGAAGCTTGCGTCGGATGTGTTAATTTCCCACATACCACTCGGGTCGGATAGTCGGTTTGAATGACACGCAATTAATGTTCCGCAAACCGAGCCATCTGAGATAGATTTAGAACCGGCGCCGCAAATCCCTTGCGCTCCACCGGGACCAACCACGGGAATTCGACCATGTCGGACCTAGACCGCAACTACGCTTCTCCTTTCGGCCGGGCCGCCGGGCGCATTGACGCTGCGGCCGTCGACGCCGGTCTGCGCGCCTACATGCTGCGCATCTACAACTACATGAGCATCGGCCTCGCCATCACCGGCTTGGCCGCGCTCGGTGTCTACATGGGTGCGGTGACCACTGATCAGTCCGCCGCCGTCGCCAAGTTCGGCAACGCCTATCTGACGCAGTTCGGCTACGCGATGTTCGTGAGCCCGCTGAAGTGGCTGTTCATCCTCGCCCCTCTGGCGATGGTGTTCGTCATCTCGGCCGGCATCAACCGCCTGCAGCCCGCGACCGCCCAGCTGCTGTTCTGGGTGTTCTCGGCGCTGATGGGCCTGTCGCTGTCGTCGATCTTCCTGGTGTACACGCACACCTCGATCGTGCGCGTGTTCTTCATCACCGCGGCAACGTTCGGTGCGCTGAGCCTCTACGGCTACACCACCAAGCGTGACATGAGCGGCATGGGCTCGTTCCTGTTCATGGGCCTGATCGGCATCATCATCGCGAGCCTGGTCAACCTGTTCCTGGCGAGCTCGGCGCTGCAGTTCATCGTCTCGGTGGTCGGCGTGCTGGTGTTCGCGGGCCTCACCGCCTGGGACACCCAGCGGCTGAAGAACGACTACATCTACGGCTACGCCTCGCAGGGTGGCGTGATGGCAGAGCGTGCGGCAATCACTGGTGCGCTGTCGCTCTACCTGAACTTCATCAACCTGTTCACGCTGCTGCTGCAGCTGCTCGGACAGCGCGACTAAGCGCCTCGAGCGAACCGATCGACCAGAGCCCCGGCCTTGCGGCCGGGGCTTTTCTTTTGCGCAGGGCAAAAATACGCTCACGGCATGTCCAACGCTGCTCTGCCCGATCCGGAAATCAGGCCGACCGCCGAGGCGGACCTGCCCGCCATCACTGCGATCTATGAGCACGCGGTGCGCTTCGGCACCGCAACCTTCGAGCTGATCCCGCCCGACCTTGCCGAGATGACCCGCCGCTACAGGGCGCTGATCGATGGCGGCTTCCCCTATTTCGTCGCCGTGCTCGATGGCCGCGTCGCCGGCTATGCCTATGCCGGCCCCTTTCGGCCGCGGCCGGCCTATCGCTTCACGGTCGAGAACTCGGTCTATCTGGACCCCGCGGTCCATCGCCGCGGCATCGGCCTCCGGCTGATGGAGCGCCTGATCGCCGAATGCGACGCGCGCGGCTTCCGGCAGATGATCGCGGTGATCGGGGACCAGGCCAATGCCGGCTCGATCGGGCTGCACCGCCGCTGCGGCTTTCAGATGATCGGGACGCACCCGAATGTCGGCCTGAAATTCGGCCGCTGGCTCGATACCGTGATGATGCAGCGGGCGCTCGGCGAAGGCGCGGCGACGGTGCCGGCGGACTAGACGGGATCCGTAGCCCGGATGAAGCGCAGCGCAATCCGGGGCCGTCGAAACCGCGGATGAACTTGTCCCGGATTACGCTTCGCTTCATCCGGGCTACGACACTGAATTTGCCGCGCCTACACCAGCGACAGCTTGCGATCGATCACGAGCAGCACCCGTTCGAGTTCGTGGCCGCGGCGCAGGATCAGGCCGGTCGCCGAAATCACGCTGTACATGCCCTGCTTGCGTGCCAGCCGGGGATCCTTCTCGATCCGGTAGATCGGCATTTCGGATGCGCGCCGGAACACCGAGAACACGGCGCGGTCCTTCAGGAAGTCGATCGCATAATCGCGCCACTCGCCGTCGGCGACCATGCGGCCGTAGAGATTGAGAATGCGGTTGAGCTCAAGTCGATTGAATGTCACGCGGTTGGGCTGAGGGGTCGCGGCGGCGGGACGCGCCGCGGCACGATTCCCACTCGGATCACTATCCTCCGAGATCAAACTCATCGAGCGCCTCCTGTCATCCCGGTGACGATCGGGTGCCGAAGGCCGGTGCCCCCACTTCGGGATCGTCACGAGAGTGACATGATTGCGCTAAGCGCAGGACGCCGCAAGGGGCCATTCGCAACGCAACCAGGCCTTAACCACGGCCAGGCGCGGCGGATTGTCCGGAAAACCGAAGAGTCACGGGAACGTTAGAGGAATCATATTGCTGCCCCACTTCCGCCCATCGCCCGCCCCGCTGCCCTGCGAAAAGAAAATCCTGCGTTGGCCCGGTCCTTTCGGTTCCGGATTCCTCAGCCCCCAGCCCCCCGGGGCCGTCGGGATCGGGCCTGTTCGCAGGGGAGTCAAATCCCAACACACTGGGCCAACGAAAGTTGGTCCTTTTTGTTTTTTGGGCCCTGCTCGATTACGCGCGATCAAGACCCGCAAAGCCTCGGCGCTCTTCTTTCAGCAACTCAGTGGATGCACGGCTTGCCGCCGTGCGAAGCCGCACGACTACATGCGTGCGGCCCAATGACGCGACTGATGGAAGCTAGCGCAGCAGCGCGCTAGTGAAGCGAGGTGAATGCAGCGCCGAGCATCGGGCCCGGCTTGTCACGATTGCCGTCCTGGACGTACACGGCCGCAGCATCGACGCCATCGCGCGTGATGTTCTCCAGCGGCACGGTCCAGCTCCCGGACGAGCCGTTCCAGTCACCGACCTTCAGGAGATTGCGCACCACGTTGTGGTAGGTGATCTCGTGGCCACGATTCTCGCCGCGCGAGATCGAGATCGGCACCGACTTCGAGATCGAGCAGATCCAGACTTCACCGCGCGACACCGCGGGCGATTTCGATGCGGCCACCGACACGTTGATCTGCTTGCCGGTCAGCGTCATCGTCACCGGCACCGACATCACGCTGCCGCTCTTCTCGGTGTCCTTGATGGCATCCTCGATGCTGGCGCGGTCGCTGCCGATCACATGGGCGGAGCCGTTGATCACGGCCTGCGGCGTGTAGACGTCGCGGTCGCCGCGCATGTGCGAATAGGCTTTCTGGCGCGCGCTGAAACGGGAATCGGCCAGCGTGTCCTTCCAGCCGAGGTAGTCCCAATAGTCGATCGGCATGCTCAGCGCGATGACGTTGGGGTCCTTCGCGAGATCACCGATGATCTTGTCCGCGGGCGGACAGGACGAGCATCCCTGCGAGGTGAAGAGCTCGACGACAGCACGCGGATCGGCGTGAGCGGGGCGGATGATCGCAACGATCGCGCAGAAACCGAGGGCGCTGGACCATCGCGAGATAGAATTATAGGCCATCATCGCTGTCATACTGCGAACCAGTCGTGATGATTTCTATCCGTAATTGTACGGAGCATGAAGTTGTCCCTTGAACTTGCGTGCCCCAGAACGCCAGAAGGCGGCCTTGTCATAGGCCGCCTTCTTTTTAGCCGCTACTCACTAAGCAGTGAGGCACCGATCACAAATCCGCGCTAGGCCGCGAGCTTGCGCAGCACGTAGTGCAGGATGCCACCGTTGCGATAGTAGTCGAGCTCGTCCAGCGTATCGATGCGGCAGAGCAGCGGGACGTCCCGCTTGCCGCCGTCGGCGGAGACGATTTCGGCCGTCAGCGTCTGGCGCGGCTTCAAATCACCCTGCAGCCCGCGGATCGTGACCTTCTCGTCGCCCTTGAGGCCGAGCGAGGACCACGACGTGCCGTCCTGGAAGGTGAGCGGAAGCACGCCCATGCCGACCAGGTTGGAGCGATGGATGCGTTCGAAGCTCTGGCAGATCACCGCGCGCACGCCGAGCAGGCGGGTGCCCTTCGCGGCCCAGTCGCGCGACGAGCCGTTGCCGTATTCGGCGCCGGCGAACACCACCAGTGGCACGTTCTCCTGCTGGTACTTCATCGCGGCGTCGTAGATCGACATCTGCGCGCCGTCGGGCCAGTGCTTGGTCAGACCGCCTTCCGGAATATTGCCGTCGGCGCCCTTCAGCATGAAGTTCTTGATGCGGATATTGGCGAAGGTGCCGCGCATCATCACTTCATGGTTGCCGCGCCGCGTGCCGTACTGGTTAAAGTCGGCGGGGCGCACCTGGTGCTCGCTGAGGAACTTGCCGGCGGGCGAAGTCAGCTTGATCGAACCGGCCGGCGAGATGTGGTCGGTGGTGATCTTGTCGCCGAACATCGCGAGGATCCGCGCGTCGACCACGTCGACGATCGGCTCCGGCTGCTTCTTCATGCCTTCGAAATAGGGCGGGTTCTGCACATAGGTCGAGCTCATGTTCCAGCGATAGGTCTCGCTTTCCGTGGTCTTGATCTTGCGCCAGTTGGTATCGCCCTTGAACACGTCGGCGTACTTCTTCTTGAAGATCGTCGCGGTGACGTACTTCTTCATGAAGGCGTTGATCTCCTTGGTGGTCGGCCAGATGTCCTTGAGGAACACCGGCTTGCCGTCCTTGCCGATGCCGATCGGCTCGACCGCGAGATCCTTGGTCACGGTACCGGCGAGCGCATGCGCGACCACCAGCGGCGGCGAGGCGAGGTAGTTGGCCTGCACGTCCGGCGAGACGCGGCCTTCGAAGTTGCGGTTGCCCGACAGCACAGCGGCGGCGACGATGCCGTTGTCGTTGATCGACTTCGAGATGTCTTCCGGCAGCGGGCCGGAATTGCCGATGCAGGTGGTGCAGCCGAAGCCGACCAGATTGAAGCCAACTTTGTCGAGATCGGCCTGCAGGCCGGAATTGGCGAGATATTCCGCCACCACCTGGCTGCCCGGCGCGAGCGAGGTCTTCACCCACGGCTTGGCCTTCAGGCCCTTGGCGGCCGCCTTGCGCGCCAGCAGGCCGGCGCCGATCAGCACGCTCGGGTTCGAGGTGTTGGTGCAGGAGGTGATCGCGGCGATCACGACGTCGCCATGGCCGAGATCGAAGTTGCGGCCCTCGACCGCGAAGCGCTTCTGCTCACCGTCGGGCTTCTTGTACTCGTTGACCAGCGCGGTCGCGAAGCCGGTCGACACCGCTGGCAGCGCGATGCGGCCTTCGGGGCGCTTCGGTCCGGCCATCGACGGCACGACGTCGGCGAGATCGAGCGTCAGCGTGGTGGTGAACACCGGGTCAGTCGACTTGGCGGTGCGGAACAGGCCCTGCGCCTTGGCATAGGCCTGCACCAGCTTGACGCGATCGGCCTTGCGGCCCGAGGTCTTCAGGTAATCGATGGTCGCGGCGTCGACCGGGAAGAAGCCGCAGGTCGCGCCGTATTCGGGCGCCATGTTGCCGATGGTCGCCTTGTCCGCGACCGACAGGAAATCGAGGCCCGGGCCGAAGAACTCGACGAACTTGCCGACCACGCCGAGCTTGCGCAGCATCTGGGTGACGGTGAGCACGAGGTCGGTCGCGGTGACGCCTTCCTTGAGCTGGCCCTTGAGCTTGAAGCCGACCACCTCAGGCAGCAGCATCGACAGCGGCTGGCCGAGCATGCAGGCTTCCGCCTCGATGCCGCCGACGCCCCAGCCGAGCACGGCGAGGCCGTTGACCATGGTGGTGTGCGAGTCGGTGCCGACGAGCGAGTCGGGATAGGCGATCTCGAAGGTGCCGGTCTTCTTACCGACCGTCATCTTCTCTTTCTTAGTCCACACCGTCTGGGCGAGATATTCGAGATTGACCTGGTGGCAGATGCCGGTGCCGGGCGGCACCACCGAGAAGTTCGAGAACGCCTTCTGGCCCCACTTCAGGAACTCGTAGCGCTCCTGGTTCTGCTTGTATTCCTCGGTGACGTTCTTCGCGAACGCCTTGTTGTCACCGAAGAAGTTGACGATCACCGAGTGGTCGATGACGAGATCGACCGGCACCAGCGGGTTGATCTTCTCGGCGTCGCCGCCGAGGTTCTGCATCGCGTTGCGCATCGCGGCGAGGTCGACCACGGCCGGAACGCCGGTGAAATCCTGCATCAGCACGCGCGCCGGGCGGAACGCGATTTCGTGCTCGAGCTGGCGCTTCTTCAGCCACTTCGACACCGCAACGATGTCTTCCTTCTTGACGGTGCGGCCGTCCTCATTGCGCAGCAGGTTCTCGAGCAGAACCTTCATCGAATACGGCAGCTTCGAGATACCCTTCAGTCCGTTCTTCTCTGCCTGGGGCAGGCTGTAATAGACGTAGGACTTGCCGCCGACCTTCATGGTCTTGCGGCATTTGAAGCTGTCGAGTGAGGTCATGCGGAGGATCCCAATTCTCAGTTATACCCGGCAAGGGTAACTAAACACCGGCGATCGACACGGGCCAAGGGATGGCCTGGATGGCTTGCGGCCGCCGATTGTGTGTGCTGCATCAAGTTCCGGGCTTATAGAACCTTTCTAGAAGCACCGCCACACCGACAAGCGTGCGACAGCGTTGCGCGACCCAAAAATTCTCACGCGGTAGCGAAAGATTTCAGAGGGCTGTGACACAACGAACCATGCGGCTCTCGGGACGAAATCTGAAATGCGTGCGCGGCGGACGCGAGGTGTTTGCTGGCCTCGATCTGTCGGCGGTGGCCGGCGAGGCGCTTGCCGTCACCGGCCCGAACGGCGCGGGCAAGACCTCGCTGCTGCGCGTCCTCGCCGGGCTGCTGGTTCCAGCCGAAGGCTCGATCGCGCTCGAGGGCGGCGATGCCGAACTCAGCCTGCCCGAACAGGCCCACTATCTCGGCCATCGCGACGCGCTGAAGCCGGCGCTGAGCGTCGCGGAAAATCTTTCCTTCTGGCGGGATTTCCTCGGCGGCAAGACGCAGGACGCCGGCCACTGCCTTGCCGCCGTGGCGCTCGACCACGCCGCGCGTCTGCCGGCGGCCTATCTCTCGGCCGGTCAGCGCCGCCGCCTGTCGATCGCGCGCCTGCTTTCGGTGCGGCGGCCGGTCTGGCTGCTGGACGAGCCGACGTCGGCGCTCGATGCGGCCGGACAGGCGCTGTTCGTCGGCCTGATGCGCGACCATCTCGCAAGCGGCGGCCTGATCGTCGCCGCGACGCACCTTCCGCTCGGCATCGATGCGCGCGATTTGCGGATGGGAGGCGTGGCATGAGCGCGCTCCAGCTCTTATCATTGGACACGAGTTTAACCGTTCCCTCCCCCCTTGTGGGGGAGGGTCAGGGAGGGGGGTGCCACACGACGTGCTGCATCCGTCAATCTCTCCACGACAAGCAACCTAGATTGCAAAAGCGACACTTCCGCCGAACATCTCGCCCGGGGCCACCCCTCTCCCCAACCCTCCCCCACAAGGGGGGAGGGAGCGCACCGTTTGCGCGGCAAGACAGCGACTCACACGGCAACTACAGCAGAGGCGCAGCATGAGCGCGCTGGCCGCATTGATCCGCCGCGACATCCGCATTGCGCTGCGCGTCGGCGGCGGGGCGCTGATCGGCGTGCTGTTCTTCCTCACCGTCACGGTGCTGATGCCGTTTGCGGTCGGGCCCGATCTGGCGCTGCTGTCGCGGCTCGGCCCCGCCATCCTCTGGCTCGGCGCGCTGCTGGCGAGCCTGCTCACCCTCGACCGGCTGTTCACGGCCGATCACGAGGACGGCTCGCTCGACCTGATCGTGATGAGCCGGACACCGCTGGAACTCGCCTGCGCGGCCAAAGCGCTGGCGCATTGGATCGCCGCGGGGCTGCCGCTGATCATCGCGACGCCGGTGCTCGGCCTGCTGCTCAATCTCGACGGCACGGCGACGCTGGCGGTCGCCGCGACCCTGCTGGCGGGAACACCGGCACTGACCTTCACCGGCATGATCGGCGCGGCATTAGCGGTGACGCTGCATCGCGGCGGGCTGCTGCTCGCGGTGCTGGTGCTGCCGCTGTCGATTCCGGTGCTGATCTTCGGTGTCGCGGCCTCGCAGGCGGCAATCTCAGGTCCCCTGCCCTTTGGAACACCGTTCTCGATCCTCTGCGCGCTGTCGCTTGCCAGCCTCGTGATCGGCCCGTTTGCCGCCGCCGCGAGCCTGCGGCACGGGTTGGACTGAGATGGCCCCGATCAAATCTCGCCGAGAGCAGTTCGGCCAATTGCCTCGCTCACATCGGGCGATTATCAGGGTGCCATGAAGCTGACCGAGACGCTGACCGACCTCGCCAATCCGACCAGGTTTCTGGCGCTGACCGCGCGCATCCTGCCGTGGCTCGCGGGCGTGACCGCGGTCCTGCTCGCGATCGGGCTCTACCAGTCGGCCATGGCACCCGACGACTACCAGCAGGGCGCCACGGTCAAGATCATGTTCATCCACGTCCCGAATGCGTGGCTGTCGATGTTCGTCTGGGGCGTCATGAGCGTGGCCGCGCTCGGCACGCTGGTGTGGCGGCATCCGCTCGCCGACGTCGCCGCGAAGGCCGCAGCTCCGATCGGCGCCGCCTTCACCTTCCTTGCGCTGGTCACCGGCTCGCTGTGGGGCCGGCCGATGTGGGGCACCTACTGGGAGTGGGACGCACGGCTGACCTCGGTGCTGATCCTGTTCCTGATGTATCTCGGCCTGATGGCGCTGTGGCGCGCGGTGGAGGATCCTTCGCGCGCGGCGCGGGCGGCGGCGGTCCTGACCCTGGTCGGTGCGATCAATATCCCGATCATCAAGTTCTCGGTCGACTGGTGGAACACGCTGCATCAGCCGGCCTCGGTGCTCCGGGTGGGCGGGTCGACCCTCGACAAGGCCTTCCTGTGGCCGCTCTTGGTGATGGCGATCGCGTTTTCGCTGCTCTTCATCACCTTGCACCTGGCGGCGATGCGCAACGAGATCCTGCGCCGGCGCGTGCGCAGCCTGCAGATGATGCAGGCCAGCCGCGTCGCGTTCACCAGCGAAGCGGCCGCCGGTCCAAAAGAAATTGGAGCGGCGTGACGCGATGTCGCTTGGTCCCTACGCCTCTTTCATCGTGACGTCCTATGCGCTGGTCGCGGCGGTCGTACTGCTCCTGATCGTCTGGATCATCGCCGACTATCGCCGCCAGCAGGCACGCCTCAAGGAGATCGAGGCCAGTGGCATCACGCGCCGCTCCGGCCGCAGCGCGGCGGACATCAGATGAGCGAGCAGGCGACCAACAGTCCGCCGCAAGCCCGCCGCCTGCTGGTGGTGCTGCCGCTGCTGGTTTTCCTCGGGCTTGCCGGACTGTTCCTGCTGCGGCTCTATGGCGGCGATCCCTCCAAAATTCCGTCGGCGCTGATCGGCCGGCCGGCACCGCAGACCGTCCTGCCCGCGCTCGACGGCCTCGTGAAGGACGGCGCGCCGGTCCCCGGCCTCGATCCCGCAGCCTTCAAAGGCAAGGTCTCAATCGTCAACGTCTGGGCGTCCTGGTGCGTGCCCTGCCATGACGAAGCGCCGCTGCTGACCGAGCTCGGCCGCGACAAGCGCTTCCAGATCATCGGCATCAACTACAAGGACTCGCCCGAGAACGCGCGGCGCTTCCTTGGCCGCTACGGTAATCCGTTCGGCATCGTCGGCGTCGACGGCAACGGCCGCGCCTCCATCGAGTGGGGCGTCTACGGCGTGCCCGAGACCTTCCTGGTCGGGCGCGAGGGCACGATCGTCTACAAGCTGGTCGGCCCGGTGACGCCTGATAACGTCAACACCGTGCTCAAGACCGAGATCGAGAAAGCGCTACGCGCAGACAAGTAACCGCATCGGCACGCCACGACTCGCGAACATGAATCGGGCATGAACGACGCGAGAAAACGCCTGCGGCATAATACTTCGACGGATTTATCTGCGGTTCATTTCACGGCCACGGCGACGCCACGAACGCAACCCTAACTCCATGGCGTGACTTCACTCATTCCTCGGAGAGGACATATGCGCAAGACCACGCTCGCTTCACTTCTTGCTACCGCACTCACGCTCGGCCTGATGACGGCTACGCCGTCGATGGCCCAATCGCCGCAGCCGGCCGCGCCCGCCGCGAAATCCGAGAGCCACATGGCGCCAGCGCCGAAAGCGGCGGCCCCTGATCTGAAGACGACGGGGATGGCGAAGGACGACCTGCTCGACATCAACAGCGCCGGCGCCGACCAGCTCGACGCGCTGCCTGGTGTCGGCAAGGCCTATTCGGCCGCGATCATCAAGGGCCGCCCCTACAAGGGCAAGGATGAACTGGTGCAGAAGAACATCCTGCCGCAGCCGACCTACGACAAGATCAAGGACAAGATCGTCGCCAAGCAGAAGAGCTGAGCTCTGTCTCGTGCCCCGGACGCAGCGCAGCACGCAAGTGATGCGCTGCAGAGCCGGGGCCTGCAGCTCAACGAATCCTGCCTGGCGAGATAGGTCCCGGCTCTGCGGAGCGGCGCCGCCCACTGCACCGCGTCCGGGACAAGAGATCAGTCACTTCCGCAGGTCGCCGGCGTCCGCCTCGCTGGTTTCCAGCGAGACCGGCTCCAGATGATAGCGCTTGGTCAGCGGCATCTGGGCGATGGCGAAGACCATGGTCAGCGGCGTCACGCCGAACACCTTGAAGTTCACCCAGAAATCCGTGGTCTGCGTCCGCCAGACGATCTCGTTGAGAATAGCCATCCCGGCGAAGAACAGCGCCCAGCGCATGGTGAGGATGCGCCAGCCCTGCGGCGTCAGATTGAACATCTGGTCGAACATCACGGCGATGAAGGAGCGGCCGAACAGCAGCCCGCCACCGAGCACGGCCGCGAACAGGCCGTAGATGATGGTCGGCTTGACCTTGATGAAGGTCTCGTCGTGCAACACAAGGGTCAGGGTGCCGAACACCAGCACGACCGCGCCGGTCACCAGCGCCATGATCGGCACGTGCTTTGTCACCACATAGGAGGCGATCATGGCAGCTACGATCGCGACCATGAACGCGCCGGTCGCGAAGAACAAATGGTATTTGGCGTTCGCGATGAAGAACACGAGCAGCGGGCCGAGCTCGGTCGCAAGCTTGAACAGCGGATGTGGCTGGGTCTTGTCCATCAATTCAGTCCATTGAACTCGTGTCTTGGCCATCCTTCGAGACGGCGCTCCGCGCCTCCTCAGGATGACGACCTTTCGTATCCCACCGTCATCCCTGCACAACGGCTTTGCCGTTGTTGCGGAGCAGCGCGCACCAGCGCGCGTCTCGAAGGATGAATTATTCGATCCCGGCAATCGCCTTGGCAAAATCCTTCGCCGTGAAGGGCGCGAGGTCCTCGACGCCTTCGCCGACGCCAATGAAATGCACCGGCAGCTTGTGCTTCTCCGACAGCGCGACAAGGATGCCGCCGCGCGCGGTGCCGTCAAGCTTGGTCATCACGAGGCCGGTGACGCCTGCCGTACGATGAAATGCCTCGACCTGCGACAGCGCATTTTGTCCCACCGTGGCGTCGAGCACGAGCAGCACCGCATGCGGCGCCGACGCATCGACCTTCTTGATGACGCGCACGACCTTTTCGAGCTCGTTCATCAGCTCGGACTTGTTCTGCAGCCGGCCGGCGGTGTCGATCAGCAGCACGTCGCGCGCCTGCTCCCTCGCCGCGGTCAGCGCGTTGAAGGCGAGGCTTGCCGAATCCGAGCCCTGGGCCCCGGCGATGACCGGAGATTTGGTCCGCTCGCCCCAGACCTTGAGCTGCTCGATCGCCGCGGCACGGAAGGTGTCGCCGGCGGCCAGCATGACCTTGCGGCCCTCGGCGGAGAATTTCGCGGCCAGCTTGCCGATCGTCGTGGTCTTGCCGGAGCCATTGACGCCGACGACGAGGATCACAAACGGCTTCAACGTCGCATCGATCTCGAGCGGCTTGGCCACCGGCGCCAGCACCTTCTCGACCTCGGTCGCAACGACGTCCTTGACCTCGTCGGCCGAGATCGCCTTGTCGTAGCGGCCCTTGCCGACCGCCTCCGCAATCCGGACCGCGACATCGGTGCCGAGGTCGGCGCGCAGCAGCACATCCTCGATGTCATCGAGCATGGCAGCATCGAGCTTGCGCTTGGTGACGAGGTCGGCGACCGCGGTCCCGATCGAACTCGAGGTTCGCTTCAGGCCGCCTTTCAGCCGCTGCCACCAGCTCTGTTTTGGAGTTCCCGCAGTGGTATCGTTCATGGCGCGGACGTGTTAGCCGTTTCGGCCCATAAACGAAAGTCTCGACGAATTGATCGATGTTCCCCAATTGACCGCGGAAGAGATCCTGGCGCGGGTGCTCCACCGCGACGGATTGATGCTGGTTATCGACAAACCGGCCGGCCTGCCGGTGCATCGCGGTCCTAAGGGCGGCCCCAATCTGGAGGCCTCGTTCGACGCGTTGCGGTTCGGCCTGCCGCGGCCGCCGGTGCTGGCGCATCGGCTGGACAAGGACACCTCCGGCTGCCTCGTCCTGGGACGCCATCGCAAGGCGACCGCCTCGCTCGGGCTGCTGTTCAAGCACAGCAAGATCGCAAAGACCTATTGGACCGTGGTCGAGGGCGGCCCCACCGAGGACGCAGGCACCATCGACATGCCGCTCGGCCGGCTCAACGCCGAGCGCGGCTGGTGGCAGAAGCCGGACCCGGATGGCCAGAAGGCGATCACCAACTGGAAGGTGCTGGGACGCGGCGACGGCCTTGCCTGGCTTGCGATGGAGCCGGTCACCGGCCGCACCCATCAGCTCCGGGTGCATTCGTCGGCGATGGGCTGGCCGATCGTCGGCGACAATATCTATGGCAACGGTCCGCGCTTCGGCGAGCCGACCCTGCACCTGCATTCCCGCGAAATCGGCATCCCGATTTCCCGCAACAAGGACCCGGTGCATGTCGTAGCACCTGCGCCGGCGCACATGCAGGAGCGGCTCAAGGCCTGCGGCTGGAACGGCGAATAGAGCGTTTTCCAGCGAAAGCCTGTCCCGGACTTGATCCGGGATGGATACCGGTTCGCGTCAAGAAAACGCGTCGAAGTGCAGAGCTTCCTCCGGGATTCTACTGATCATTATCCTTACGAAACGTTCAGGTCCGCCCGATAAAGCTGCAAACCGGCTTAGAACAAGCAATCGGGACGGGCTCAGGACGAGCAATGCTGACTGCCGGGCAGGCAATTGTCGACGAGGTCGAGGCAGCGATACGCGCCGGCTCCGCCGAAAAATGCATCGCGACGGCGAAGCGCGTCACTGATCTCTTCCTCCACTCCGCCGGCAGCTTCAACAGCGAGCAGATCGAACTGTTCGACAATGTGCTCGAACGGCTGGTCAAGACCATCGAGCTGCGCGCCCTCGCCGAGATCAGCGCCCGGATGGCGCTTGCCGAGATCAGCGAGCAGCTCGCCCCGGTCGCGCAGGCACCGCCCGCGATCGTTCGCCGCCTCGCCAGCAACGACGAGATCCGGATCGCGCGGCCGATGCTGCAGGAATCCTCGCGCCTCAGTGCCGAGGATCTGGTCGAGATCGCGCAGACCAAGAGCGAACAGCACCTGCTCGCCGTCGCCGGCCGCTGGTGGCTGAAGGAAGTCGTCACCGACGCGCTTCTGGCCCGTCGCTTTGCGAGCGTGAGCCACCGCCTCGTCACCAATCCCGGCGCCAAAGTATCGCCGGGCGGATTTGCCGTCATCCTGGCGCAGGCCGAGCACGATCCGACCCTCGCGGTCGAGACCGGCATCCGCGCGGACCTGCCGGCGGAGCTCCGGCTTCAACTCCTGCGCCGGGCAACGGAAGAGGTTCGCGGCCGTTTGCTGGAACGCGCCCCGCCGTATCTGTACGAGGAAATCCGCCACGCGATCGCCGCGGTCGCCGCCGGCGTCGAGCGCGACATGTCGCAGGTCCGCGATTTCACCGCAGCCAAGCGCCACGTCGCGAAGCTGAAGGACAGCGGCGAGCTCGACGAGGCCGCCCTGCTCGGCTTCGCCAGGCAGCGAAGATATGAAGAGACCATTGTTGCGCTGGCGGAGCTAGCGCAGTCGAACATCGAGGTGATCCGCTCCCTAATGCAAAGCCTGCGCAGTGAAGGCCTTTTGGTGCCGTGCCGGGCGGCCGGCCTGAGCTGGACGACCACCGCCGCGGTGATGGAATGCCGCTATGCGACCGGCTCCATGGGCGCCGTTGAGCTCACCCATGCGAAGAGCCAGTTCACCAAGATGACACGCGGCGACGCCGATCGCCTGCTGCGGTTCTGGCAGGTTCGCGCGTCGCAGCCGCCAAAACCTGGCGGACGCGCGCACTGATAACGTCATGCGCGACTGACAGCGATTTAACCTGTCAAACAGCTGGTTCGGTGTCCTCACCCGCGCATACGGGTGATCCAGTATTCCAGAGACGTCGGTGCCTGAGCCGAGAGGCCGCGGCTTCTCCGGGCGTCGTCCCTGCGAAAGCAGGGACCCATACTCCGCGGCGGGTATTGTGAACGGGACTCGTCGTTCCGGTACCGCCCATCAACGAACATTCGTGGTTATGGGTCCCTGCTTTCGCAGGGACGACATCGAGATTGTTGACGCGGCGATGAGTCAAACGTTCTATCCGCGCCTCGGAATCGATTTTTCCACGAGTTATGCGGCTCAATGGATTCCGGGGGCGGTCCCGCGCACCGCCCCGGCATGACGAGAGAATGGTGAGGCGCGTCGTCCCGAAATAATGCGCAGAGCGTCGTCTCAACGGACGTCGCCGACCGATGCAGTGAGGCGCGCGCGATCATGTCCGCTGATGTACATCGCACGCACAGTGCCCGGCTCATCACCGTTGACCGCAACTGGCAGGAAATGCTCGGTGCGGCCTTGCGTGTCGCTCTCGATCAGCACCTTGCGGGTCGCACCGACTTCCGCCGCAAGCCGCAGCAGCAGCGCGGCTTCGGCGGCTGCGCGCAGCCGCTTGGCACGCTCCCGGATCGCACCGCCCTCGACCTGCGGCATCCGTGCGGCCGGCGTGCCCGGCCGCTTTGAGTACGGAAACACATGCAGGAAGGTGAGATCGCATTCCGCGACCAGATCGAGCGAGCGCGCGAACATCTCCTCAGACTCAGTCGGGAATCCCGCGATGATGTCGGCGCCGAGCGCGATGTCCGGCCGCAGCCGGCGCACCTGCGCGCAGAAATCGATCGCGTCCTGGCGCGAATGCCGGCGCTTCATCCGCTTCAGGATCATGTCGTCGCCGGATTGCAGCGACAGATGCAGATGCGGCATCAGCCGCGGATCGTCGGCGATGACATCGAGCAGGTCGCGATCGGCCTCGATCGAATCGATCGAGGAGATGCGCAGCCGCTTCAGCTCGGGCACATGGCGCAGGATCTGCCGGGTCAACTGGCCGAGCTTCGGCGCGCCCGGCAAATCGGCGCCATAGCTCGTGAGATCGACGCCGGTCAGCACGATCTCGGCGTGGCCGCGCTCGACCAATGTGCGGACCTGATCGACCACCGCGCCCATCGGCACCGAGCGCGAATTGCCGCGGCCGTAGGGGATGATGCAGAAGGTGCAGCGATGATCGCAGCCGTTCTGCACCTGGACGAACACCCGCGGCAGGCCGCGCTCGAAGCCGTCGAGCAGATGCGGCGCCATCTCGGTCACCGCCATGATGTCGGCGACCGCGACCTTCTCGCTCGCATCGATGCCAAACGGCGCATCGAAAGCCGCGCGCGTCGCCTGCCAGGCTGCGCCGCGCATCTTCTCGTCATTGCCGACGACGCGATCGACCTCGGCCATCTCGGCGAACATGTCGGCTTGCGTCTGCGCCGCACAGCCGGTGACGACGATGCGCGCCGCGGGGCGTTCGCGTTTCAGTTTGCGGATAGACTGCCGGGCCTGCGCCACCGCCTCATTGGTGACGGCGCAGCTGTTGATGACGATGGTGTCGGTGAGCCCGGCCTGCTCGGCCTCGCGCCTGATCACCTCGGATTCGAATGCATTGAGGCGGCAGCCAAAGGTGACGACGTCGACGCTCATGACGGTTAGGCGACGCTGGCGAACAGCGCCGGATCGAAGCGGCCCTCATATTCGAAATCGGCGGTGCCGGTCATCAGCACGTGGTCGTCGCGCTCGCGCCACTCGATGCCGAGCTTGCCGCCGGGCAACGTGATCTCGACAGTCCGGTTGGCGCGCTTCAGCCGCGCCGCCGCAACCGCGGTCGCGCAGGCCGCCGAGCCGCAGGCCCTGGTCAGGCCGGCGCCGCGCTCCCAGGTGCGGATCGTGATGCGGTCGCGATCGACGATATGGGCGAGCGTGATGTTGGCGCGCTCCGGGAAGATCGGATGGTTTTCCAGCAGCGGCCCGAAACGTTCGAGGTCGTAGGCATTGACGTCATCGACCCAGAACACCGCGTGCGGGTTGCCCATCGAGACCACCGAGGGCGAATGCAGCACCGGATTGTCGATCGGCCCGACCTGCAGCTCGATGTAGCGGGTGTCGCGAAATTCCTCAGCCAGCGGAATGTCCTGCCAGCCGAACTTCGGCGCGCCCATGTCGACGGTGTAGAGATCGGGCGCCGGCCCCTGCCAGCAATTGAGCAGGCCGGCGCGGGTCTGGAACGTCGCTGATGTCTGGCCGGTTTTCTCGAAGATCCGCCGCACCACGCAGCGCATGCCATTGCCGCAGGCCCCGGCCTCCGAGCCGTCATTGTTGTAGATCGAGATGAACGCTTCGGTGCCGTCGAGCCGCGGCGGCTGCAACACCATCAGCTGGTCATAGGGCACGCCGCCGGCCGGCGACGCCACGGCGCGCGCCTCCTCAGCCGAAACCTGCGCCTTGGAATCGCGCAGGTCGACGACGACGATCTCGTTGCCGATGCCGTTCATCTTGGCGAATGCGTGATTGGCGAGCGCGCTCATCGATTTTCCTAAATTCTGCCCGGTTATATGGCGAGGGGTGGCCCATTGGCTAGTGCGGCGAATTTGAAGCTCCTACGGTGGCTCCGCGGGTTCTGTAGGAGCTTCAAATTCGAAACCGCACTAGAAACAATTGTTTGCTGGTGCTCCTCTAATTCCGAAGTTCGCACGGTTTCCGCCGCACTTGCTTGCGAACTTCGGAATTGGAGCACCAGCCAGAATGGCCCTATGACACATCTGTCATGGGACGAATGCAGAACTCGCGTGTTAGGAATATCGCACCTCAGGGACCGCGCGCGCCGGGACAGATCGAGCGGCCGTTCGAGGAAGGGGATGGAGAATACCGAATGAACCGTATCAACACGCTCCGCGCGGCCCTGGTCGCGCTGCTCCCTTTGGCCGCGATCACCCTGGCAAGCCCGGCGCCTGCCCAGTCGCCGTCAGCCTCCCCCGCCCCCGCAGCAAGCCCGAGCCCAACGCCCGCGCCTGTGCCATCGGCAACGCCGGTGCCCCCGCCGGCCGAGACCAAGTCGCCGGCTGACAGCCCAGCCGCATCGCAGTCCCCGACGCCGCCGCCGGCCGCCCCGGTGCAGACCGCCGACCCGTTCGGCGAGCCGTTCACGCTGGAACCGAAGAAGGTCGTGATGCTGAAGGGCACGGCCAACTGGGATTCGGCCTTCGACGCGCTGATCGAGGCGTTCAAGCAACTCACCGCGCTGCTCGACAAGGACGGCGTCAAGGCAGCTGGCAATCCGATGATCGTCTACACCTCGACCGACGACACCGGCTTCACCTTCATCGCCGAAATTCCGGTCGACCAGGACGTCAAGAACCTCGGCAAGAACATGAGCATGGGCAATTCGCCGGACGGCAAGGCCCTGAAGTTCGTCCACCGCGGGTCCTACGACAACATGGACAACACCTATGAGGCGATCACCAATCACCTCGACGACAAGAAGCTCGAAGCCAAGGACACCTTTATCGAGGAATACATCACCGATCCGCTGAAGACCGCGGAAGACAAGCTTGTGATCAACGTCTACGTACCCCTGAAGTGAGCCAGATGACCTATCGCCTTCCCGTCGGCCTCCCCATCGCCGCCACCCTGATCGCGACCACGCTGCTGGCTGCGCCCGCATTCGCCGACAGCGACTTTCCGCCGGCGATCTCGGTCACTGGCGAGGCGACCGTATCGGCGGCGCCCGACGAGGCGCAGCTCGACGCCGGCGTCACGACCGACGGCAAGACCGCGCGCGAGGCCACCGACGCCAACAATGTGACGATGGGCAAGGTGCTGGCCGCGCTGAAGGGCGCCGGCATCGCGGAGAAGGACTATCAGACCTCGCGGCTGTCGCTGCAGCCGCAATTCGCCAATCGTCCGCCGTCGTCGCCGAACGCGCCGCCCAGCATCGTGGGTTACCACGCGAGCAATCGCGTCACGATCAAGCTGCACGATGTGAGCAAGGTCGCGGGTGTCATCGATGTGCTGGTGGGTGCCGGCGCCAATGATATCGGCGGGCTCAATTTCTCGGTGTCGCAGGCCTCGAAGCTGCTCGACGACGCCCGCGAGCGGGCGATCGCCGACGCCCGGCGCAAGGCGGAGATCTACGCCAAGGCCGCCGGCGTCACGCTCGGCGCGCCCTTGAACATCTCGGAAGTCGGCTCGGCGCCGGTACCGATGTTCCGCGCCAAGATGGCCACGGCAGGCTTCGCCGCCCCGACGCCGGTCGCCCAGGGCGAGGAAACGCTGACCGTCAATGTGAGCGTCTCCTGGGCGATCAAGGAGAAGTAGTTCAAGGCGGCCAATTAACGTCGTCCCGGCGAAGGCCGGGACCCATTACCACCGAATTTGGTTGTGAACGGAATCGTGGCCGCAGCGTCGCGCAGCAATCAATATTTGGGGTAATGGGTCCCGGCCTTCGCCGGGACGACGGTCAAATCTCGAACACCTGTCCCGGCTTCAACGTCAGAAACCTCTCGCGCGGCACCTTGGCCGCGTCGAGCGCTTCGCTGAGCGCGATCGCCGGCGCGTCGATCGCCTCGTCGGTCAACTGGAACGTGCCGTGGTGATGCGCCAGCGCCTGGGTGGCGCCGCAATCGGCCAGCGCCTGCACCGCGTCCTCCGGGTTCATGTGCTGGTCTTGCATGAACCAGCGCGGCTCATAGGCGCCGATCGGCAGGATCGCGAGCCGCAACGGGCCATGCGCCTCGGCAACCCGGCGGAAGTGCCGGCCGTCGCCATAGCCGGAATCGCAGACGATGTAGAGCTTGCCCGCGGGCGTCTCCAGCACGAAGCTCGCCCACAGCGCCTTGTTGCGATCGAACAGGCCGCGCGCCGACCAGTGCCGTGTCGGCACCAGCGTCACGGCAGCGCCGCCGCCGAGCTCGACGCGCTGATGCCAGTCGAACGCCTCGGCCTTGATCGCGGCATCGGAGGCGCGCATCGTGACGTCGTTGCCGAGCGGCGTGATGACGCGCGGCGCAAACGCCGCAGCCAGCTTCGACAGCGTCGCGACATCGAGATGATCGTAATGGCCGTGCGACACCAGCACGACATCGATCCTGGGCAACTTCTCGAAAGCGACGCCGGGATCATTGTGCCGCTTGGGACCTGCGAAGCCGAACGGCGAGGCCCGCATCGACCACACCGGATCGATCAGGATGTTGAGGCCGCCGGCCTGGATCAGCCAGCTGGCGTGGCCGACAAAGCAGAGCCGCACCTTGTCGCCATCGACGCGCGGCGGCGGCGTATCGGCATAGGGGCTCGGCGCCCATTCCGGCCAGACCGCGCGCTGCCGCCTGCCCCCGAACTGCCAGCGCAGCACCTCGCCGAGCGATTTCGGCGGCGCGCCATCCGGATCGAAGAAGTGCAGGCCGTCGAAGTGATCGGAAACGGGGCCGTCATAGGTTTTCATCAGGGACATCCAGATCGAGGGCACGCCGATCGCGGCAGTGGCTCCGGCCAAGGTTGCAAGAGGGCGGCGGCGGGTGACGATGGGCACGCGGGTTCCCAACAGGAGGCAGGCTCCGTTTATATGGGTGGCTAAGCCGAATTCAGAACCAGCTTGGCAAATTGACGCAATTTCAATGCCTTATGGCCTAGGCTAGGCCTATTGCGGCGAAACTTTCCTTGACTTTGTCCCCCCGGCAGCGTTTAACGCCGCCACTTTCTCGGAAAGATCCGTCTTTTCGACCCGCCGACTGGCCCCAGAGGCCAGAGGCCAACGCCCGACAGCGCGATGCGCCCTCGGGCGCGAAAGTGTTTGGATTTCCTTCTCCCTCGCCCCGCTCTTGCGGGGAGAGGGTCGGGGTGAGGGGCTCTCTCCGCGCATGATGCGCGTTGATAGTCCTGTACCCCCTCACCCGGATCGCAAGGGCGATCCGACCTCTCCCCGCAAGCGGGGCGAGGTGAAAAGAGGACAACGGCATTGTTCGACAATCTGTCGGAACGGCTTGGTGGCATTCTCGATCGTCTGACGGGGCGCGGTGCGCTGACCGAAAAGGACGTCGATGCCGCGATGCGCGAGGTGCGCCGCGCGCTGCTCGAGGCCGACGTCGCGCTCGAGGTCGTCCGCAGCTTCATCGACCGGGTCCGCGAGCAGGCGATCGGCGCCACCGTCGTCAAGTCGGTGACGCCGGGCCAGATGGTGGTGAAGATCGTCCATGACGAGCTGGTCGCCACGCTCGGCTCCGACGGCCAGACCATCGACATCAACTCCGTGCCGCCGGTGCCGATCATGATGGTCGGCCTGCAAGGCTCCGGCAAGACCACCACCACCGCGAAGCTCGCGCGCCGCATGGTTCAGCGCGACAAGCGCAAAGTGCTGATGGCCTCGCTCGACGTGTATCGTCCGGCGGCGATGGAGCAGCTCGCGGTGCTCGGCCGCGACCTCGACATTCCGACCTTGCCGATCGTCGCCGGCCAGATGCCGCCGCAGATCGCCAAGCGCGCGTTAGAGGCCGGCAAGCTCGGCGGCTACGACGTCGTGCTGCTCGACACCGCCGGCCGCACCACGCTCGACGAAGACATGATGAAGGAGGCGGCCGAGATCAAGGCCGCCGCCAACCCGCATGAAGTGCTGCTGGTCGCCGACTCCCTCACCGGCCAGGACGCGGTCAACCTCGCGCGCGCGTTCGATGAGCGCGTCGGCCTCACCGGCATCGTGCTGACGCGCGTTGACGGCGACGGCCGCGGCGGCGCCGCGCTGTCGATGCGCGCGGTCACCGGCAAGCCGATCAAGCTGCTCGGCACCGGCGAAAAGACCGACGCGCTGGAAGACTTCCATCCGAACCGCATCGCCGGCCGCATCCTCGGCATGGGCGACGTCGTCTCGCTGGTCGAGAAGGCTGCGGCGAACATCGACGCCGAAAAGGCCGCGCGCACCGCCGAGCGGATGCGCAAGGGTCAGTTCGACCTCAACGACATGCGCGAACAGCTGCAGCAGATGGCGAATATGGGCGGCATCGGCGGCCTGATGGGCATGATGCCCGGCATCGCCAAGATGAAGAACCAGATCGCGGCGGCCGGCATCGACGACAAGATCATCAAGCGCCAGGTCGCGGTGATCGATTCGATGACGCGGCAGGAGCGCAAGAATCCGGACATCCTGAAGGCGAGCCGCAAGAAGCGCATCGCAGCCGGCGCCGGCCAGAGCGTCGAGCAGGTCAACAAGCTGCTGAAGATGCACCGGAACATGGCCGACATGATGAAGGCCATGGGAAGCGGCAAGCGCGGCCCGCTCGCCGGCATCGCCCAGGCGATGGGCTTTGGCGGCGGCATGAAGCCGCCTTCGGCCGAGGAGATGAAGGCGCTCGCCGAGAAGATGCAGGGCGGCGCCGGCGGCGGTCTGCCCAGCCTGCCGAAGGATTTGCCGGCCGGGCTGCGCGGCGGCCTGCCGAATGTGCCGGGCCTGACCGGCCTTTCCGGCAAGCCGATGCTGCCGGGCCTCGGCGGTTTCCCGGGCAAGAAGAAATGAGAAATTCGTCGCGATGGCTCACGTGCAGCCGGCGCGACGCGGAATGCCAATCAATCGAACACATCGACCTTTGAAGGAGAACTAAATGTCCGTTGTTATCCGCCTCGCTCGCGCAGGCACCAAGAAGCGTCCGGTCTATCACGTCGTCGTCGCCGACTCGCGCTTCCCGCGCGATGGCCGCTTCATCGAGCGTCTCGGCCACTTCAACCCGCTGCTGCCGAAGGACAACGAGGCCCGCCTGAAGCTCGACATGGACAAGGTGAAAGCCTGGCTCGCCAAGGGCGCGCAGCCGTCGGATCGCGTGACCCGCTTCCTCGACGCCGCCGGCGTCGTCAAGCGCGCCGCCCGCAACAACCCGGAAAAGGCCGTGCCGCGCAAGGAGCGCAAGGCGCAGGCCGAAGCCGCCGCCAAGGCATAGACTGAACGGCGACCACGGTGACTGCACCGGTCTGTGTCGCCCGTATCGGCGCTGCGCATGGCGTGCGCGGCGCCGTCCGGCTGTGGACCTTCACCGAAGATCCGCTGGCCGTGAAGGACTACGGCCCGCTGATGACCAAGGACGGCGCGCGCCAGTTCGAGGTCACGCATGCGCGCGAGGCCAAGGACCATCTGGTGGTGACGCTGAAGGGCGTCGCCAGCCGCGATGACGCTGAACGGCTCAATGGTCTCGAGCTCTACGTTCCGCGCGACCGGCTGCCGGAAACCGACGACGGCGAATATTATCACACCGACCTGATCGGGCTCGCCGCGGTGACGACGACAGGGCAGCCGCTCGGCAAGGTGCTCGCGATCCACAATTTCGGCGCCGGCGACATCATCGAGATCGCCCCGCCGCAGGGCGCGACGATGCTGCTGCCCTTCACCAATGCCGTGGTGCCGACAGTCGATCTCGCCGGCGGCCGCGTGGTGATCGAGCTGCCGCAGGAAGTCGACGGCGACGATCCGTCGGCAGTCTGAACCGAAAATATCAACCCGTCGTCCGGCCCTGCTGCTCGAGCCAGTCGCAGAACACCGCGCTGTGCGGATCGTTGCTGCGGCCTGCCGGAAAATACGCGAAATAGCTGCGCGCCGGCAGGCTAACGTTCGGAAACGGCGTCACCAGGCGCCCGGCCGCGAGATCGTCCGAAATCAGCGCGGTCGGACCCATCGCAACGCCGAGGCCATCGAGCGCGGCCTGGATGGTCAGATAGAAATGATCGAAGGTCAGCGAAGCGGCCGGCTCCAGCGCGGAATGCCCGGCCTCGGTGAGCCAGTCGCGCCACAGCCGCGGCATCGACGTGACATGCAGCAGCGCATGCCGGGAGAGGTCCGCGATCTCATGCAGCGGCAATCGTTCGAGCAGCGACGGACTGCACACCGGCAATCGCCGTTCCGAAACCAGGAAGCGCGACGAGAAGCCATGAAACGTATCCGGACCGCCGCGGATCACGACGTCGAATGATTCCGGCAGCGCATCCACCGGCTCGTTCGACGTGCTCAAGCGCACCTCGATATCCGGATGCTCGGCGCGAAACCGGCTCATCCGCGGCAGCAGCCAGCGCAGGCTGAAGGTCGCGAGCGCATTGACCCGCAACACCGCGACTGCGGCATCGCCGCGCCGCTCGCGATGCTGCTGCACGGCGGCTGAAATCCGGTCGAGCGCCGGCGCGAATTCCGCAAGCAGCGCCGCGCCCGCCGGCGTCAACACCACGCGCCGCACTGACCGCCGGAACAACGATGGCGCGCCGAGCCATTCTTCGAGCAGGCGGATCTGCTGGCTGACCGCACCATGGGTCACGCTGAGCTCGGCAGCGGCTTCCTTGAAGCTGCCGAGCCGGGCGGCGGCCTCGAAGGCGCGGACTGCATTGAGCGGCGGCAGGCTGCGGCGGGGGACGAACACGACCTCTAAATACCAGATTTTCTAACGCATGATCCGATTATTACTGATTTGTGACAGCAGTCATTCGGGCGCATATTGCGCAGCAAGCCACTTAAATATCTCTATTTTTCAAAGATCACCTCCGATGTGCAGCCGGTCAATCTTTAGATTTTGTTGCCTTGGATGGCGCCGATGAGCGTGTCCGCGGAAGCCGGCACGTCCCGGCCAAGTCACGCCCGGGCGGCGCGCACGCTGTCCGTGACCGGGCTCAACCACGCCCTCCATGACGGCTACACCGACCTGATCTACGTGCTGCTGCCGGTCTGGCAGGCGGAGTTCGCGCTGAGCTACGGGCTGCTGGCGCTGCTGCGCGGGCTCTATGCCGGCGCGATGGCCGGATTGCAGATTCCGGTGGGACGCACCGCCGAGCGGATCGACGGCAAGATCATCCTGATCGCGGGCACGGCGCTGTCGGCGCTCGGCTACGTGTTCGCCGGATTGTCCGGCGGCGTCATCGGACTTGGCCTGGCGCTCGCGCTCTCCGGCGCGGGTTCGAGCACGCAGCATCCGATCGCATCATCAGCGGTGTCGCGCGCCTACGGCGCGGCGGCGCGCGGCCCGCTCGGCATCTACAATTTCAGTGGCGATCTCGGCAAGGCGGCGATCCCGGCGCTGACATCGATCCTGCTCGTGATCATGTCGTGGCGGCACGCGCTGCTCGTGCTCGCGCTTGCAGGTCTGCTCGTCGCGATCTGCATCGCGCTCTGGATGCCATCGGTCGGCAGGGGCGCCGAGCACAAGATGGCCGCCGCGTCGCGCCGTGACGGCGCCGGCGGCGGCTTCCACTGGTTGCTCGCGATCGGAATCCTCGACACCGCGGTCAGGATGGGTTTTCTCACCTTTGTGCCGTTCCTGTTGCGCGACAAGGGCGCCTCGCTGCCGACCAACGGCCTCGCGCTGGCGCTGGTCTTCATCGGCGGCGCTGCGGGGAAATTCACCTGCGGCTGGCTCGGCGCGCGCGTCGGCACGTTGCGCACCGTGCTGATCACCGAAGGCGGCACGGCGGCGCTGATCCTTGCAGTGCTGATATTGCCGCTGGCGCCGGCCGTCGTGCTGCTGCCGTTGCTCGGCGTGATGCTCAACGGCACCTCCTCGGTGCTCTATGGCACGGTGCCCGAGCTGACACCGGCGCATCAGACCGAGCGCGCCTTCGCGCTGTTCTATACCGGGACCATCGGATCGGGCGCGATCGCGCCGGTTATCTATGGCCTGCTTGGCGACGCGCTCGGTCCGACGCTCGCCACCACGGCGACTGCGCTCACGGCGCTGGCGATCTGCCCGCTCGCAGTGGCGCTCGCGCGGCATCTTGCCGACGGAGCCGGCGGACACCGCGCCGGCGCCTGACGCGTAACTTTGCATCGCCGGTCTGGCGCCGCTCTTGCTGCGCAATACATAGTCGTTGTGTCGATGGGGACGACCAACGGAAAGCAAAAACCATGACAAGTACGCACAAGGCCTGGCGGCTGCACGCCCACAATGATCTGCGCTTCGAGGATGTCGCAACGCCCGGGCCCGCGCCCGATGGCGTCGTGGTCCGGATCGAGGCCGGCATGGTGCTGTCCTATACCAACAAACTGCTGTCGGGCGCGCTGCCCTACAGCTTGCCGCCGATGCCGTTCGTGCCGGGCACCAACGCGATCGCGCGCGTCGTTGCCACCGGCGAGAACGTGACGCATGTGCGGAGCGGCGACCGCGTGTTCCTCAGCCCGCATCTGCGCGGCGACGTGCCGGATCGCGATCCGCCGCAGATCCTGATCGGCCTCACCGCGACGGTGACGACACCGGAAGCGTTCGCATTGCAAGCACGCTGGCGCGACGGCGTGTTCGCGGAGATCGCGCACTGGCCTGCCGCCTGCGTCACGCCGCTTGCCAATCTCGACGACAAGCCGGCGACCGAGCTGATCGGGCTCGCCAAACTGATCGTGCCGTTCGGCGGATTGCAGCGCACCGGCCTGCGCGGCGGACAGACCATCATCGTCAACGGCGCGACCGGCTATTTCGGCTCGGGCGGCGTGATGCTCGCGGTCGCGATGGGCGCGGGCCGCGTCGTCGCGGTCGGACGCAAGCAGGCCGCGCTCGAGCAGTTGCGCGATGCATTCGGCCCGCGCGTCATTCCCGCTGTCGTGACCGGCGATGCCGCCGCCGACCTTCAGATCATCCGCCGCGCCGCCGGCGGCAGCGCCGATGTCGCGCTCGACCTGCTCGGCGCCGCCAAAAGCACCTCGACCACGCTGTCCGCTCTGCGCGCGCTCCGGCGTGGCGGCCGGATGGTGCTGATGGGCAGCGCCGAAGTGCCGCTCGAGCTCTCGTTCCGCGAGATGCTGGCCAACGACTGGGAGGTGGTCGGGCAGTTCATGTACGATCGGACGGCGCCGGGCCAACTCGCCGGCCTTGCCGCCGAAGGCCTGCTGGATCTGCGCAAGATCAATGTCGCGACCTTCAAGCTTGCCGACTTCCGCCGTGCGGTGGATGCCGCGGCGATGATGCAGAGCCTCGACCTCACGGCCGTGGTGCCGTAACCAGAGGCCATGACTTCGCAAGAGACCCCGTCCCAGGCGATCCCATGGCGCGCCACCGTGCTGACCCTGTTCCCGGACATGTTTCCGGGACCGCTCGGCGTGAGCCTGGCCGGCAAGGCGCTGGCCACGGGTCTCTGGGCGCTGGAGGCACGCGACATCCGGGCCTCGGCGACCGACAAGCACCGCAGCGTCGACGACACGCCGGCCGGCGGCGGCCCGGGCATGGTGCTGCGGGCCGACGTGCTGGCGGCGGCGGTCGACGCCACTGGTGTCACACCTGACCGCCCGCGCCTCTTGATGAGCCCGCGGGGTCGGCCATTGACCCAGACCCACGTCGCGGAGCTCGCGGCCGGGCCCGGCCCCCTGATCGTCTGCGGCCGCTTCGAGGGCATCGACCAGCGGGTGATCGAGGCGCGCCGGCTCGAGGAGGTCTCGATCGGCGATTATGTGCTGTCCGGCGGCGAAATCGCCGCGATGGCGCTGATCGACGCCTGCGTTCGCCTGTTGCCGGGGGTGATGGGGAAGCTGGCCTCGGGAACCGAGGAGAGCTTCTCCGAAGGACTACTGGAATACCCCCAATACACCCGTCCGCAGGAGTTTGAGGGCCGCCAGATCCCCGAAATCCTCATTTCCGGCGATCACGCCAAGGTCGCGGCCTGGCGGCTGGCCCAGTCCGAGGCCCTGACGGCGGCCCGGCGGCCCGATCTCTGGGCCCGGAAGGCCGGCCAAAAAGCCGCCCGGCGAGGGACAAAAAACACGACAGACGGGTGACAAACCCTACGCTTTGCCTTATAGGCACGGCCTAATCCGCACACGCGCAGGATAGATGGACGTTTGCGCAGCCCGCACAGGCTGGGCGCGCCGCCGATGGAGATTTCGATGAACCTGATTCAGCAGCTCGAAAAAGAGCAGTTCGACAAGCTCGCCGCCACCAAGACCATTCCGGAATTCGGGCCCGGCGATACCGTCATCGTCAACGTGAAGGTGGTCGAAGGCGAACGCACCCGCGTGCAGGCCTATGAAGGCGTCTGCATCGGCCGTTCCGGCCACGGCCTCAACGAGAGCTTCACCGTGCGCAAGATTTCGTACGGCGAGGGCGTCGAGCGCGTCTTCCCGGTGATGTCGCCGATGATCGACTCGATCAAGGTCGTGCGTCGCGGCAAGGTGCGTCGCGCCAAGCTCTATTACCTGCGCAGCCTGCGCGGCAAGTCGGCCCGCATCGTCGAGAAGCAGGACCGCCAGACCGCCGTCGGCGAGTAACGTTTCCCTTCATAGCGTTTTCGAGCGAAGTGGGGACCGGTTCGCGTCAAGAAAACGCGTCAAACGACAACCGGATGTGACCAAAAGCGCGGGGCCTGCCCCGCGCTTTTTTGTTGCGGCATACCTATATCGGAAGCGAGCCCCCAACTCGTCATGCGCGGGCCTGACCCGCGCATCCATCAAGACGAGGAGCTTCTTGCTCAAGATGGATGGATTGCCGGGTCGAGCCCGGCAATGACGACAGGGGCACCCGCGCAATCGATCGATTGTCGCGCCCACGAGCCCTGTGTTAGAAATTTAGAATGGTTCCGGATCGAGCAAGCCAATGCTGCCAGCGCGTCGTGATCGACGATCGCTCGCGGCTGCCCGGCCGCTTCTTCGGACGCTTTGCGACGTCGGCAACGTCTGAGCTTACGCGCGCAGCGTAACGCTGCCTGGACGCTGTCGCCTGCTCGCGCGCCGAGACGCGCTTAACGCCATTCACCACTGAATTTCTTCTGGAGCTGAAGCTCATGTCCAAACCGACCACGCTGTACGACAAGATCTGGAACGACCATCTGGTCCACGAGGCCGACGACGGCACCTGCCTGCTCTATATCGATCGCCACCTGGTGCACGAGGTGACCTCGCCGCAGGCGTTCGAAGGCTTGCGCGCTGCCGGCCGCAAGGTGCACGCGCCCGAGAAGACGCTCGCCGTCGTCGACCACAACATCCCGACCACCGACCGCTCGAAGCCGAACCCCGATCCGGAAAGCATCGAGCAGATGCGGGTGATGGCGGAGAACGCCAAGGAATTCGGCATCGAATATTACAACGAGTTCGACAAGCGTCAGGGCATCGTCCACGTCATCGGCCCGGAACAGGGCTTTACGCTGCCCGGCACCACCATCGTCTGCGGTGACAGCCACACCTCGACGCATGGCGCATTCGGCGCGCTCGCGCACGGCATCGGCACCTCCGAGGTCGAGCACGTGCTGGCGACGCAGACGCTGATCCAGAAGAAGGCCAAGAACATGCGCGCGATCGTCGACGGCAAATTGCCTGAAGGCGTGACCGGCAAGGACATCATCCTGGCGATCATCGGCGAGATCGGCACCGCCGGCGGCACCGGCTATGTGCTGGAATATGCCGGCGAGGCGATCCGTGCGCTTTCGATGGAAGGCCGCATGACGGTCTGCAACATGTCGATCGAAGGCGGCGCGCGCGCCGGCCTGGTTGCGCCCGACCAGAAGGCGTTCGACTTCCTCCGCGACCGCCCGAAGGCGCCGAAGGGCGCCACTTGGGATGCCGCGATGCGCTATTGGGAGACGCTGCGCTCCGACGAGGGCGCGCACTTCGACCACGAGCTCCGGCTGGACGCTGCAAAACTGCCGCCGATCGTCACCTGGGGCACGAGCCCCGAGGACGTCATCTCGGTGACGGGCTTCGTGCCCGATCCGGACAAGATTGCGGATGAGGCGAAGCGGCTCTCCAAGCACCGCGCGCTGAAATATATGGGCCTGAGCGCGGGCACCAAGATCACCGACATCAAGCTCGACCGCGTCTTCATCGGCTCCTGCACCAACGGCCGCATCGAAGACCTGCGCGCAGCCGCGAAGGTCGCCGAGGGCAAGACCGTCAACGCCAACGTCAACGCGATGATCGTGCCGGGCTCCGGCATCGTGAAGGAGCAGGCGGAAGCCGAAGGCCTCGACAAGATCTTCGTTGCGGCCGGCTTCGAGTGGCGCGAGCCGGGTTGCTCGATGTGCCTCGCCATGAACCCGGACAAGCTGAAGCCGGAAGAGCGCTGCGCCTCAACCTCGAACCGCAACTTCGAGGGCCGCCAGGGCTTCAAGGGCCGCACCCATCTGGTGTCGCCCGCGATGGCCGCGGCCGCCGCGATCGCCGGCCACTTCGTCGACGTCCGCGACTGGCGGTAAGCGAAGTTTTCGTCTCAAGCTCGAGCCGTTGTGGAAACGGCTCGTTAACGTGACGTACGCACACTGGCTCCTCGCGAACACAGGTTTCGTGGGGAGCCGGACGTGGCCGACAAGAACGAATTCGTCGACATGATCAGTGAGGCGACGCGGCAGAAGCGCCGTCGCGCCGCACCACGCATCATCGATCCGCTTCCCGAGGTGAAGGAAACCTCGCGCCTCAGCCACTGGCCGCCGGAGCGCTGGACGCAATGGCGGATGGAAAACCTGACGCCGTGGAAGATAAAGTCCTGGAAGCTGAAGAACTGGGACTAGCGCGCTCTCCAGCGAGAGTGACCTGAAAAAACGGGCGCCGCTTGGCGCCCGCTGTCGTTTCAGCCTGCCTGCAAAGGGCGGCCCGGCGACCGGAGCCGCTCCTACGCTTGCCCAGCTGAGCCGCACAGCGCGGCCAGCCGCATCACCAGAACGGGCCGAACCCGAAGCCAAAGGTGAACGGCGCCGGCACAGCATATGGGTACGGCCGATAGTAGTAAGGCCGTCCGTAATAATAGGGGCCGGACGGCCGGTAATGGGAATAGGGCTGGTAGTACGGCCGGTAATAGGGACGGTAGCCGCGGTGATAATGGTGACGATGGTAATGCCGATGATGGCGCTGCGCGCTGAAGTCGGTCGCCTTGCCCGTCGGCTGCTGTTGGGCCGCGGCCTGCGGCTTGACTGATGCCGCGGCGGTTGCCGATGCCGACGCCGTCAATGCGAATGCACAAGCGACCGCGGCAACACCGATCCATCTCATCATGATCAACTCCTGCAGATTGCGATTGATATCATCTCGCGCGCGCGAATCTGCCGGTTTGATGGCTGAGAACGACAACAGGCCCGCTGCTCACGGGCCTGTGTCTCAACTGCGCTGATCCGCCGCGCGATCAGCGGCGCCAGTGGCGACGATGGCCCCAGCCGCGGTGATGTCCGCGACCCCAGCCACGATGCCAGCCATGACCATGACCATAGCGGACCTGCGTGGTCGTCTGGTTCGCGTTGTCCTGAACCGTTGCGGCGGTGCCCGGAGTCGCAAGCGACATCGCGTTCGCGCGTTCGGCCGGCGCCGCCAAAACCAGCACGGCACCGACGGCCGCAAGCCCCAGAACCTTCATCACCTTCATGCGTTTTCTCCTTGATCCCTTGATGTCACGTCTTGCAACGACGATTAGAGCTTCTTGCCTTGACGCGTTTTCTTCACGCGAAGAACTTCGCTCGAAAACGCTCTGGCATTCGAATCGACCCCCGTTGCCGCGACGCAGATCGCAAGCACAATGCAGGCGACGTGAAATGGGATGTGAATGACTGCGCCACGATGGTGAATGCCGCTGGCGCACGCAGGTTCCAACGCAGCCGCTGGAATTTTCGTGTCTGTGCGTAAAACCGGCATAGACAATGGTCGTATCTTGTGAGGAGCCTCTCGCAGGAGATCGCCGATGACACAACAAGGCCCGCGCAGATGGCTGGCGCTCGGCGCGGCAGCGCTCGCTGGTTCCATGATTTCAGTTGATGTCGCGCTCGCCTCGCAAGGTCCGGGCGGCGGCATGGGAACGGCGAGCCAGCTCACGCAAATGCTGATGGCGCTCGCGGTCTATGGAACGGTGGGAGCGGTCGTCGCTGCCGGACTGATCGGCGCAGCGCGCCGACATTTGCACTAGCTTCCGCTTCGCGCGAAGGCGCTCTAGCCCGGCCGCCAGAAGCAGTTCATGCGCGGCGTGATCACGGTGCCGCTCGGCCGGTGCTCCTGCACATAGGTCGCGGTGCAATCGCGCACGGCGTTCGGACCGGGATTGTAGCGCGGGATGACATCCGGCTCCCAATGATCGGGCCGCGACCGGTAGATCGGCACCCGCCGGAGCCGGCGGTGCTCGACGACCCGCTCGCGCACGACCGGCGCCGGCTCACCGATGCGCGCTTCGGCCGCCGCGCTCTGTGCCCGCGCCTCTCCGACTGGGAGCGAAAGCCCGACTGCTACCGCCAACAGCGTTGCCGCCACGATCCGTTTCATCACGCTACCCAAGCCCCGTTCTTGAGCCTCAATCTTGGGCCGCACGGTCTCCCATTGCACCGCCAAGGTCAACTGCGCTGGCGCCGCCTGAGCCACTCGCGCTAAAGGAGTGTCATGTGGACCACAGCAAAAGCCCCCTCGCTCGCCGAGATGGAGGCCATGGCGCACGAGATTTTCGAGCGTCTGCCGGAGGCGTTCCGAGCCCTCTGCGAGGGCCTGATCATCCGTGTCGACGACTTCCCGACCGACGAGGTGCTCGACGAGATGCAGGCCGAGAGCGAGTTCGACCTGCTCGGCCTGTTTCACGGCATCGGCCTGCCGCAGCAGAGCCATGGCGACGTGGCCCGGCTGCCCAACCTGGTCTGGCTCTACCGGCGACCGATCCTGGACTACTGGGCGGAGCACGACGAAACCCTCGGCCACATCGTCCGCCACGTGCTGATCCATGAGATTGGGCACCATTTCGGCCTCTCCGACGCCGATATGGAGGCGATTGAGGCCGATGCGGGCTAGGCCTGCAGAAATGGCCCTTTTACCGCTGTCACATTCGCGATAAACATCCGGCACCTATCCCCTATTTTTGCCCGGGAAGAGCACCGATGGACAAGTTCACCACGCTGGAAGGCGTCGCGGCACCGCTGAAGATCATCAATGTCGACACCGACATGATCATTCCGAAGCAGTACCTCAAGACCATCAAGCGCACCGGCCTTGGCAAGGGGCTTTTCTCCGAGCAGCGCTACAAGGATGACGGCAGCGAGAACCCCGATTTCGTCCTCAACCAGTCCGCCTATCGCAACGCGAAAGTGCTGGTCGCCGGCGACAATTTCGGCTGCGGCTCGAGCCGCGAGCATGCGCCCTGGGCGCTGCTCGACTTCGGCATCCGCTGCGTGATCTCGACCTCGTTCGGCGACATCTTCTACAACAACTGCTTCAAGAACGGCATCCTGCCGATCCGCGTGTCGCAGGAGGACCTCGACAAGCTGTTCGACGATGCCGAGCGCGGCGCCAATGCGACGCTGACCATCGATCTCCCCAACCAGGAGATCCGCGGCCCCGACGGCGGCACGGTGAAGTTCGAGATCGATGCGTTCCGCAAGCACTGCCTGGTCAACGGCCTCGACGACATCGGCCTGACGATGGAGAAGAAGTCGTCGATCGACACCTATGAGGCCAAGCTCAAGGAGCGCGCCTGGGCTTGAGGCGCAGCCTGTCATCGCGCCCCGGTGCCTTCAGGCGCCGGGGCTTTTCTTTGCGAGATTGTCTTCTCACGAACCTGCTGATGGCTGACGCCCATGCTGCCTGACATCGTCACCTTCTGGCACGGCTCGATGGACGCGCTGCGCCGGACCTGTCTGCGCTCGCAGGTAGCGGCCGGGCACAAGGTCACCGTCTACAGCTTCGATCCAATTCCCGGCCTGCCCGACGGCATCGGCAATGCCGAGGCCGAAGCGGTGCTGCCGCATGCATTCTCGGAGCGGCTGCGTCCGGCCGAGCGCGACGGGTCCTGGCGCGACTGGACCATCCTGCAATTCAGCGACTTCTTCCGCATGCGGCTCATGACGCAGCGCGCCGGGCTCTGGCTCGACGCCGATGTGCTGCTCTTGAAGCCGGTCGAGATCGATCCGGCCAAGCCCTATTTTGCCTGGGAGCGGCCGCGGCAGCTCGGCAACTCGGTGCTGTACCTGCCGCACAACGATCCGATCGTGCGCGCATTCGAAGCGCTGATGCAGCAGGACGAGCTGACGCCGGACTGGCTGGCTCTGCGTCACCGCCTGACCTTCGCGATGCGCAAGCTGCGCGGCAAATCCAATCGCCTGTCCGACATCCGCATCGCGATCTACGGCCCCGCAGCGCTGACCGCGCTCGCGCGCCGTGAGGGCGAGTTGCAGCACGCGCTGCCGAAGCGCTCGTTCTACGCGGTGCACGCCGAGCCAAGACTGTTCTTCGAGCCGTCGGATTTTTCGCGCTACCTTGATGATCCCGAGATCATCGGCCTGCACATCTCGCCGAAGGGACGCGGCAAGGACGCCCCGATCCCGGGCAGCCTCTATGCATGGGCGTCGGAGAAGTTTGGCGCGTAGTCACCCTCCCCTGGAGGGGCGCACCACCAAAATATCGAAAACAACCCCATGCAAAGTAGCCGGCGGCTGCCGGCGCTCGGCATGGCAGCTTGACTCGTCGGGCAAATCAGCGGCATTCTTCTATTATTCCGAAATCATGCGGACGCCCCGCGGCCATGGCATATCATGGGCGTCGGAGGGGCTTGAGGCGCGATAATCACCCTCCCCTGGAGGGGGAGGGTCGGATCGCGTTGAGCGTAGCGAAATGCGAGCCGGGGTGGGGTGATCTCTCAACACGGGCGGAGTATCCGTGGAGAGACCGTCACCCCACCCCGCCGCTCATTTCATTCGCGTCGACCCAAGAGCGAGCTTCGCTCGTCTCGACCCCCTCCAGGGGAGGGTGAGATCAATGCCCCATCGCGGCGATCGCGTCTGCGATCGCGATGGTGCGCTTCGCCATCTCGGCGTGCAGGCGCTCCACCATGCGGCCGTCGAGCTGGATCGCACCGCGCGCGGCGTTCTCCGGCTGCTCGAACGCGGCGATGATCCTGCGCGCCTCGGCGACCTCGGCCTCCGGCGGCGTGAAGATCGCGTTGCAGGCGTCGATGTGACTCGGGTGGATCAGTGTCTTGCCGTCGAAACCGAGATCGCGGCCCTGCGCGCATTCCTCAGCGAAGCCGTCGATATTGCTGATGTCGCCATAAGGTCCATCGAGGATCTCGAGCCCGTGCGCGCGGGTCGCCAGGATGCAATGCGTTATCATCGGGATCATCGCCGCGCGGCCCGGCTTCATCCGGATCCGGGTTTCGCGCGCGATGTCGTTCGGCCCGAACACGAAGCCGGCGAGCCGGGTTTCGGAATCCTGCGATGCCGCGGCGAGCTTGTCGGCGTCGAGCACGGCACGTGCGGTCTCGATCATCGCCCAGACCCGGATCGAGGCGGGGGCATTGATGTCGCTGAGACGATCGGCGACCGCGTTGAGATCGTCGACGGTGGAAATCTTCGGAACGAGGATCCCGTCCGGCTGCGCCTTGCCGGCCATGCCGATGTCGTCGACCCACCACGGGCTGTCGAGCGCGTTGATGCGGATCAGGACCTCGCGCTTGCCGAAGCCCTTGGCGGCGACCGCCTTGGCAATCTGCTCGCGCGCTGTGGCCTTGGCGTCGGGGGCAACGGAATCCTCGAGGTCGAGGATGATGCCGTCCGCCGCCAGCGTACGGGCCTTCTCCAGCGCCCGCGCATTCGATCCCGGCATGAACAACAGGCTGCGGCGCGGACGGGTCATCGGCATTCTCCTTGGGGGCTCGGGCTCCGCCACTGTCCATTGTTTGGGCATTGGGCGGAACCATCTTTCAACGCTGCCGTATCATCTCAGGATGCACGCCGAAAGTCTTGTTCCTGTCACCGGCATGTGGTTAGCCAGAGGCCATGAATTCCTTTCCGAAGCAGTTGATCGACGGCTACCGGACCTTCGCGACCCAGCGGTTGCCGACTGAACAGTCGCGATACCGGGACCTGTCCGAGCGCGGCCAGTTTCCCGAGACCATGGTGATCGGTTGCTGCGATTCCCGCGTCTCGCCGGAAGTGATCTTCGATGCCGGCCCCGGCGAGTTGTTCGTGGTCCGCAACATCGCCAATCTGGTTCCGGTCTATCAGCCCGACAGCAATGCCCACGGCGTCTCGGCCGCGCTGGAATATGCCGTGACCGTGCTGAAGGTGAAGAACATCGTGGTGCTGGGCCATGCCCAGTGCGGCGGCATCCGCGCCTTCGTCGACAAGATCAAGCCGCTCACGCCCGGCGACTTCATCGGCAAATGGATGCAGATGTTCATCAAGCCCGGCGAGATCGTCGAGCAGCGCGACCATGAAAGCATGCAGGACTTCGTCACCCGCATCGAGAAGGCCGCGGTGTTCCGCTCGCTGGAGAACCTGATGACGTTCCCGTTCGTGCGCGAGCGGGTCGAGAGCGGCGAGATGCAATTGCACGGCGCCTATTTCGGCGTCGCCGAGGGCTCGCTGTTCGTGCTCGACCGGGTCGCGAAGGAATTCATCAGCGTCGCCGATGCAATGAAGGCCGGCGCGTAGGCGCTATCGGCTACTCATCACCGTGATAGCCGCCCCAGCGATCGGAGAGCGCAAGCAACAGCGCTGAGATCACGAACACCAGGTGCACGGCGACGAGCCAGGTCATCCGCGTCGCGTCGAACGCGGCATCGATGTTCAGGAACGCTTCCAGCACGTGGATCGCGGAGATCGCGACGATCGACGCCAGCAGCTTCTGCTTCAGCCCGGCAAAATCGATCTTGGTGATCCAGATCGGCCAGTTCGGGTTGCCCGACGTGTCGATGCGCGAGACGAAGTTCTCGTAGCCGGAAAACACCACGATCAGAATGAGGTTGGCGACCAGCGTGACGTCGATCAGCGCCAGCGCGTCGAGGATGACTTCCGTCGATTTGTAGCCGGACGCATGCAGGACGAACTCCCACAGCATGCGCGCGAATTTCAGCAGCAGCACCGCAAGCGCCACCACCAGGCCGACATAGAACGGCGCCATCAGCCAGCGGCTGTTGAACAGCACATATTCGAAGCCGCGCATGATGCGCGGCGTCGGGGGGCTCGATGGGGTGGGAGCCAGCTGTTCCGACATGGTTGCGCCCCCCGTTGGTCCCCGCCTTTAGGCCGCTTTCTTCTTCGCGGTGATCAGCTTGCGGTTGATCAGGACTTCCGCGATCTGGATCGCGTTCAGCGCCGCACCCTTGCGCAGATTGTCCGACACGCACCAGAACGACAGGCCGTTCTCCACCGTCGCATCCTCGCGGATGCGGCTGATATAGGTCGCGTCCTCGCCGGCCGCCTCATAAGGCGTGACGTAGCCGCCGGGCTCGTGCTTGTCGATCACGAGGCAGCCCGGCGCATTGCGCAGGATGTTGCGCGCCTCGTCCGCCGTGATCGGGTTGGCGAACTCGACGTTCACAGCCTCGGAGTGGCTGACGAAGACCGGCACGCGCACGCAGGTCGCGGTCAGCTTGATCTTGGGATCAAGGATCTTCTTGGTCTCCGCCATCATCTTCCACTCTTCCTTGGTGTAGCCGTCTTCCATGAAGACGTCGATCTGCGGAATGATGTTGAAGGCGATGCGCTTCGGAAACTTCTTATTGATCAGCTCGTCATTGGTGTAGACGGCCTTGGTCTGCGAGAACAGCTCGTCCATCGCATCCTTGCCGGCGCCCGACACCGATTGATAGGTCGCGACCACGACGCGCGTGATCGTCGCCTTGTCGTGCAGCGGCTTCAGCGCCACGACGAGCTGCGCGGTCGAGCAGTTCGGGTTGGCGATGATGTTCTTCTTGGTGAAGCCGGCGGCCGCATCGGCGTTCACCTCCGGCACGATCAGCGGCACGTCGGGGTCCATGCGCCAGGCCGAGGAATTGTCGATCACGACCGCGCCGGCGGCGCCGATCCTGGGCGACCATTCCTTGGAGACCGAACCGCCGGCCGACATCAGGCAGATGTCGACATCGGAGAAGTCATAGTGCTCGAGCGCCTTCACCTTCAGCGTGCGGTCGCCATAGGAGACCTCGACGCCAACGCTGCGGCGCGAGGCCAGCACGACGACCTCGTCGGCGGGGAATTTGCGCTCGTCGAGAATGTTGAGCATTTCGCGCCCGACATTGCCGGTCGCTCCGACCACCGCGACTTTGTAACCCATCGTTCACTCTCCGACGAAAAATGCCCGTTCCCCCGCAAGCTGCGGAAAGGGAAGAGGCAGCGCTTCTATGCGAGAAACCCCGTCAAGACAACGTTGCGTAGCATTTGAGCGTTTTGATGCGTTTATTTCGGGCCGATCCGGCCGCGCCCCATCATACGAGAAATCCGTCTGACCTGACGAGCTTCGTCGACGAGGTGTACGCCACGTTCTCCCGGCTGTTCGCCTATGTCGCCGTGCTCGCGCTGTTCGCCGCCCTCGGCACCTATCTATGGAAGCAACTGCCGGAAGCAACCGCGATGGCAGCACCTCCTGCCGCAGGCTGGAGCATGGCGGTCCGCTCGGCACCGGCTTTTGCCATCAGCGGGCTCGATCCCCGAGACAAAACAGAGGCTTACGAAATCCTCCGGCATCCCGAAGGCGGCCGCAAGGACGTCTTCCGCTGGACCGATGCCAATGGCGCGCCGGCAGCCGAGCTGGAGATCTACCGCCCCGGCGGCGAGGCCATGGGGCCCGCGGTCACAGAGGTTGCCGCGCGGCTCGACCCGGGCGGTGTCCGCGAGCTCGAGGCCGCCGGCATCGTCGACAGCAAGTTCGGCGGCGTCACCCTGCTGCGTCCGGCGCGACAGGACGGCAGCCGCGCCTGCCTCGGCTTCCTCAAACAGGCCGACGCGCCCGATCTGCGCATCTCGGGCTGGACCTGCCAGGGCGCCAGCCTGCCGGCCCAGCGCGCCGCGATCATTTGCATGCTGAACCGGCTGACCCTGCTGGCCGCGGGCAACGACCCGCGGCTCGCCGCGCTGTTCGCGCATGCCGAGCTGCGGCGCACCGACTGCATTACCTCCGGCCCGCCCGCTTTGTCGGCCGACTGGGTGATGGGCAGCGAGAACCCGCTTCTGCGCGGCGCGCTTTGATGGCGAGACCGTGGCAAGGCACTGGTTTTCATGAAACTTTTGCGCTTGGACACGCATTATCTCTGATGGTGTGGCGCAATTGACCTAGTGACGCCCCACCCTCCATGGCTACAATGTGTTCCGAGTGATTTTGGCGGACGCGCCAGCCCCCCAGGGGGGCCGTAATGACGAGGATGCGATGACCTTGAAATTCCCTGCCGCGAACAAGCTCGTGGTGTTGCTTGCCGCGGCTGCCGTCACCGCAACCGCGTTCGGCATGACCGCGGCCAGCGCGCAGCAGACCCCGAGCAAGCGCAAGCAGCAAGAGCAATATGACCGTGACGGCCGCCGCTACTACGGCGCGCAGGGTCCGAACCGCGTCTATCAGCAGGGTCCGCGCACCCGCGTTTACGTCACCACGCGCTCGTGGCTCGACGCCGGCACCGAAGTGCTGCCCGGCGACCGCAAGTTCAACGACTACGCCTACCCGCCGGATGTCGGCTACCCGTCGTTCGCGCGCGAGAACAACAACCGTCCGATCGACCGCCAGCCGCTCAGCCCGCCGGCCGACCTCGGCGGCTATCCGCGGAATTTCCCGCTGTACTGAGAATTTCGGCGAACAGCCGACACGAAAATGCCCGGCTCCGGCCGGGCGTTTTTTATTGCTGAGGCAACGTCTGCGATGTGCCGGCCGCTAGGGAAGCGGAAAGTCCTTTTTCACGATCGGACGCAGCATCGAGTACGGAATAGTGCAGCTGCACATGCATTGCCCGTACCCTCCGAAGCCGTAGGAGCCGTAGTCGATGACGGCTGCCGTGGCGTCGAAACTCCAGGACTTCAGGTCCTTTGAATTCTCGCTGACTTGCGTCAGTTCGACGTCGTCCTTCCAGTGATCCACGTCATCCGATCGCTCCTTTTTCTGCTTCGCGACCTCCGATCGGCAGAATTCGAAAACAGGCCTTGCGTTGGCTTCGTCGAGCAGATCGTCGAACTTCAGTTGCCGGTTCAGCATCCTGTCGAGGTTGATGTTGTAGGAGCCCGAATCCGGGTGCGCCTGCCCGAGATAGATTTCGCTGGTCACGTGCACCGAAACCAGCCGCGAGGACGCGTAGGGAAGATCGATCTCAAGGCTGACCTCATAGTTGTCATGAGGCCCCGGGTTATCCTTTCCCGCCTCGGCGTCGAGAATTGCCCTCTTCACTGCGTTGTCGATCGCCGCGTTCAGTGGCGATTGCCAATCGCCGGCGCCGACGAATTCGATAGCGCTGATAGCAAGGTCGGCCGAACCGTTCTTCGCCGGCCGGGAGATGAAAACCCATCGGAACAAGCGGTCCGAGACATCGCCGGCGCGCGGCCTTCCATCCAGATACCCCTGTCTTTCCCGGGATTGCACAGCAAGGCACGCGGGCAAGGGCCTGACTGCGTTGGGACTGGCGCAGACCGCGTCTCGTGATTGAATCCATTCCGTCTGAGAACGCAGCAAGACAGCCGCTGCGTTGGCGGGCAACGAGTTGCGCAGTTGACGATATGTCTTTCCAAGCGCCTCGTCGGCGCTGCGTGCTTCGGGGTCTGAGCAGATCGCCTTTTCTGCGGCGCTGCTTGCAGCCGTACAGTCGATCGCAAGAGCAGGATGCGCGAACAAGACTGATGCAACGGCAATACCGACGACACGCACGCATCGCCCTCCAAGTCACCCCGTTAAGGGAAAATGCCGGTGTAGCCCGGCATTTTCCATCCTGGTGTTGTCATTCCGGGACAGACCTCGTCGCCCCGAAATGACCGCATAACCCTTACGCGTGCAGCTTCTGCAATTCCGTCAGGATCGCCTCGCCCATCTGCGCCGTGCTGACGGACGTGGTGCCGGCCGACTTGATGTCGGCGGTGCGCAATCCGCTGGCGAGCACGGCGGCGATCGCGGCATCGACCTTGTCGGCGAGATCGCCCATGCCGAAGGAATAGCGCAGCGCCATGCCGAACGAGGCGATCATCGCGATCGGATTGGCGAGGCCCTTGCCTGCGATGTCGGGCGCCGAGCCGTGCACCGGCTCATACAATGCCTTGCGCTCCTTGGTCTTGGCGTCCTCCTTGCCGAGCGAGGCCGACGGCAGCAGGCCGAGCGAGCCCGTGAGCATCGCCGCGATGTCGGACAGCATGTCGCCGAACAGATTGTCGGTCACGATGACGTCGAACTGCTTCGGCGTCTTGACGAGGTTCATGCCGCCGGAATCGGCGAGCTGGTGCTCAAGCATGACATCCTTGTATTCGCGCGCATGCACCTGGGTCATGACCTCGTTCCAGAGCACGCCCGACTTCATGACGTTGCGCTTTTCCATCGACGTCACCTTGTTCTTGCGCTTGCGCGCCAGATCGAAGGCGACGCGGCCGATCCGCTCGATCTCGAAGGTGTCGTAGACCTGGGTGTCGACCGCGCGCTTCTGGCCGTTGCCGAGATCGGTGATGGTCTTCGGCTCGCCGAAATAGACGCCGCCGGTGAGCTCGCGCACGATCATGATGTCGAGGCCCTCGACCACCTCGCGCTTGAGGCTCGAGGCATCCGCCAGCGCCGGATAGCACACCGCCGGACGCAGATTGGCGAACAGGCCGAGATCCTTGCGCAGCCGCAGCAGGCCGGCCTCCGGGCGCACTTCGTAGGGCACGCTGTCCCACTTGGGACCACCGACCGCACCGAAGATCACGGCATCGGCCGCATTGGCCTTGGCCATGTCGCCTTCGGAGATCGACACCTTGTGCGCGTCATAGGCCGAGCCGCCGACCAGGCCCTGCTCGGTCTCGAACTTCGCGATGCCCTGCGCATTCAGCCAGTCGATCACGCGCTGGACCTCGGCCATCACTTCGGGGCCGATGCCGTCGCCGGGGAGAAGCAGCAGTTTATGGGTCGCCATGGTCGTTACCTCTAGGTAGCTGTTTGTCGTCATTGCCGGGCAAGAGCGCGAAGCGCGTCCCCGCACGGATTACCCGGCAATCCATCCCGCTTCGAAGAAGCCCTTGAAGATGGATGGATGCCCGGGTCGAGCCCGGGCATGACGAGCGGAGGAAAATCCGGCCGGAGTGCTAAAACGCCTCGGGCGGATTGGCAAGGCACCCCGAGCAGGGCCAAAATGGCCCGCAAAGAGCCAACCGCGCCCCAAAAGAAGCCAACAAGACGGACCTCATGACCGCAGCCATTATCTATGCCTTCGCCTCGGCCATTTTCCTCGGCGCCGGCGTCGTGCTGGCGCAGCTTGGCCTGCGTACCGTCGAGCCGCTGTCGGGCGCCGCGATCAGCGTGCCGTCCTTCACTCTGCTGTTCCTGGTGCTGTCGCCGCTGATCCTGCATGGCGAGCCGGTGGTCTGGCGCGGCCTGCCGATCTTCATGGCGATCGGCCTGTTCTTCCCGGCCTCGCTGACGCTCTTGACCTTCGCCTCGAACCGGGCGCTCGGACCGGTCATCACCTCGACATTGGGCAATCTGGCGCCGCTGTTTGCGGTCGCCGCCGCCGTGGTGCTGCTGCATGAGCCGCTCGAGCCGCAGCAGCTGATCGGCCTTGTCGTCGCGGTGGCCGGCGCCGCGATCATCACCGTGACCCGGCCCCGCGACCTCGGTCATTGGCGCAGCTGGGCCCTGCTGCTGCCGCTCGCAAGCGCGCTCGTGCGCGGCATCGTGCCGCCGATCGCCAAGCTCGGGCTGGCGATCTGGCCGAGCCCGCTATGGGCCTGCCTGATCGGCTACATCATGTCGTCAATCGTGGTGCTGACGGTCCAGCGCATCCGCAAGGGCAGCTTCATGGTGCAGGCGCCGCGCGACGGCCGGTTCTGGTTCACGCTGACCGGGATCAGCAACGGGCTCAGCGCGCTCAGCCTGTTCGCCGCGGTCCGCAACGGCCCGATCACGCTGGTGGCGCCGCTCGCTGCGATCTACCCGCTGGTGACCGTGGCGCTGAGCGCTGTCATGCTCAAGCATGTCGAGATCACCGCGCGGATCGTCGCCGGAACGCTACTGACCGTCGCCGGCGTCGCGCTGGTCCTGATCGCCTGATTGCCCGATACGCAAGACAGTGTTGCTGCCCGCGGCGCTGGGCAGGACCGGCACGGCCTGCCACAATGGGCGCATTGCCGGAGTAAATCGTGAGAGCCCCCTCCCCGTCCTATCCGCATCCCGCGCGGCTGATCCTTATTTTGTCGCTCGCACCGACGGTCGGTCTCGGCATCGGCCGTTTCGCCTATTCGCTGGTGCTGCCCGACATGCGCGAGCAGCTGGCCTGGTCCTATTCGGCCGCCGGCTTCATGAACACGATCAATGCTGCCGGCTACCTGGTCGGCGCGCTGTTCGCCTCGCGCCTGATCCAGCGCTTCGGGCTCGCCGCATCGGTGCGCTGGTCGACGGTGGCTTGCGCGCTGTCGCTGGCGCTGTGCGCCCTCTCCGGCAATTTCGCCGTGCTGAGCTTCGCCCGCCTGCTGGTCGGCTTCGCCGCCGCGATCGGCTTCGTCGGCGGCGGCGCGCTGGCGGCAACCATCGCGCAATCGCGACCGGAACGCGCCAACTTCCTGCTCAGCCTGTTCTACGCCGGGCCGGGCGTCGGCATCCTGGCATCCGGCCTGATCGCGCCGTTCGTGCTGCAGGGTTTTGGCGCCGGCTCGTGGTGGATCGTGTGGTGGGCGATGACCTTGCTCTCCGCGATCATGACCGTGCCGCTGCTGCTTGCGCCATTGCACGCCAATACTGCCGCCGGCGGCATCGTGCGGACCAAATTCGCTGTGATGCCGGTCCTGATCTACCTCACCGCCTATTTCCTGTTCGGCGCCGGCTACATCGCCTACATGACCTTCATGATCGCCTATGTCCGCGACGGCGGCGGCGGCGCGGGTGCACAGAGCGCGTTCTGGAGCCTGATCGGCGTCAGTGCATTCGTGACGCCATGGGTCTGGCGGCGGGTTTTGGCGCTCGACCGCGGCGGGCTCGCCACCACCATCATCCTCGGCGTCAACGCACTCGGCGCGGCTCTGCCGATCTTCGGGCATTCGCCGCTGCTGCTCGCAATCTCGGCGCTGGTGTTCGGCGTCGCGTTCTTCGCGGTGGTCGGCTCGACCACCGCCTTCGTGCGTCTCAACTACCCGCCGGAAGCCTGGCCGACCGCGATTGCGGCGATGACCATCGCCTTCGGCATCGGCCAGACGCTCGGCCCGATCGTGGTCGGCGCCATCACCGACGCCGTCGGCAGCCTGTCATTTGCGCTGAACGTCTCGGCCGCGATGCTGGCGCTGGGGGCGGTGCTGTCGGCGTTTCAGAGGAAGGTGGGGCCTTGAAAAGACTCGTCATTCCGGGGCTCGCGAAGCGAGAGCCCGGAATCCATCGTGACGCAGCACATGCGGCCAAATGGATTCCGGGCCTGCGCCTTCGGCGCATCCCGGAATGACGAGGGGAGAGCGTCAGCTCCCGCTGAACGAGTTGTAGCCCTGGTCTTCCCAGTAGCCGCCCTTGTAGTCGTTGGTGACTTCCATCGAGAGCACGTATTTCGGGTTCTTGAAACCGAGCTTGGTCGGCACCCGGATCTTCATCGGGAAGCCGTAGGCGCGCGGCAGGATCGCGTCGCCGAATTTGAACGTCATCTGGGTCTGCGGATGCAGCGCCGTGCGCATGTCCAAAGGCGAATTGTAGCCGTCCTTGTCGGCGCACTGGAACCAGACATACTTGGCGCGCGTGTCGGCGCCGACCAGCTTGAGGAAATCGCGCAAGGGCGTGCCGGTCCAGCTGCCGATCGCGCTCCAGCCTTCGACGCAGATGTGGCGCGTCACCTGCTTGACCTGCGGCAGCTTGTACAATTCGTCGAGCGTCCACGACTTCTTGTTCTCGACCAGCCCGCGCACCTCGAGCTTCCAGTCCGCGCCTGCGATCTCCGGCGCATCGTCGAGATCGTAATAGGCATTGAACGGGAACGGCTTGGTGATCATGCTCTCGGGGAAGGTCGGCGCCAGTGCATCCGGATTGAACATCCAGGCCTGCACCGCGTCGTTGAACTTCGAGACCTTCTTCAGCAGTTCCTCCGCCGACGACGAATCGACCACGTCGCAGCCCGTCAGCAGCGTCAGCGCACCGAGGCTGGTCCCCGCCGTGATGAAGCGGCGGCGCGTCAGCTCCGGCATCGTCTTCACCGCATCGCGCACCAGCAGCTGCTTGTCGACACCGGGGATCAGGAGTTTTCTGAGACGACCCATCACACCCTCCCTCAGCGCCCGATGATCATGGCGCGCAGGCTCTTCGGCACCAGCAACGCGAGCGCGACATGGATCACCAGGAAGGCGACGATCAGCGCCATGCAGGTGAAGTGGACATAGCGGGCGATGTCGTAGCCGCCGAACAACGATACCAGCCAATGCAATTGCACCGGCTTCCACATCGACAGACCGGACAGCACGATGACGATGCCGACGGTGATGATGCCGGTATAGAGCAGCTTCTGCACCGAATTGTATTTGCTGAGATCGTCATGCGACAGCTTGAAGGTCAGCGCCGCCTTGGTATCGGCGATCACGCCGCCGGGGGTGATCGGCAGCAGCTTCTTGCGGAAGCGGCCGGTGGCGAAACCGAGCGCCAGATAGACCAGGCCGTTGACCATCAACAGCCACATCGCGGCGAAGTGCCAGAGCAGCGCGCCGCCGAGCCAGCCGCCCAGCGTGATGTTCCGCGAGAAGGTGAAGCCGAACAGCGGCGAGGCATTGTAGATCTGCCAGCCGGACATGATCATCAGGATCATCGCGAATGCGTTGATCCAGTGCACCATCCGCACCCAGACCGGCTGGATCACCTTCGTGGGCGCCGCGGTCTCTGCCTGGTGGTCGCTGACGGCAAGGCTCGTCATGGAATGTCTCTGCTCGTGGTCGTTACCGGCTTATACGCCGGGAACCGGCGTTCCGTTACAGGGGTGCGCATCATCAGTTCGATATACGCCACTTCATCTGGTCACAAAAATGCGAGCCGGGGCGAGGCTCCGGCTCGCTATTTCGGAAGGCGTTCCGGGACTAAATCGGGCCGCCGGGTGTTACGACGCCGGCATCAGCACGGTGTCGACCACATGGATGACGCCGTTCGACTGGTTGACATTGGAGATCGTCACCATCGAGGTGCCGCCCTTGGCATCGACGATCCAGACCTTGCCGTCCTGCTTCTTGACGGTCAGTTCCTCGCCCTCGGCGGTCTTCAGCTTCTTGCCGTCGGTGAGGTCGGAGGCCTCGAGCTTGCCCGGCACCACATGGTAGGTGAGGATCTTGGTCAGCGTCGCCTTGTTCTCGGGCTTGACCAGATTGTCGACGGTTCCGGCCGGCAGCTTGCCGAACGCGGCGTTGGTCGGCGCGAACACCGTGAACGGGCCCTTGCCTTCCAGCGTGTCGACCAGGCCGGCGGCCTTCACCGCGGCGACGAGGGTGGTGTGGTCCTTCGAATTGACGGCGTTCTGGACGATGTTCTTGGACGGGAACATCGCGGCGCCGCCGACCATCACGGTCTTTTCCTCGGCACGGACCGGCGCCACGACAGTGGCAGTGATCGCGAGCGCGCTGAAGGCGGCGGCAGCGAGATAGGCAATACGCTTCGACATGGTTCGTCTCCCGATGGGTAATCCGGCCGGCTCGTTCTCCGCCGGCGATGAAGGGGCAACAACGGCGCGTGTTGATTGGTGCGCGTCGTCGTTGGCCTGAGCTACGGGAGGTTTTCCGGGCGGTTTCCGGAAATAACTCTTTGTGATTCCTGAAACCGTCTGGAGCGCGCTCCGTATACGCGGCGCTTTGCGCATCCTGCCAACCATTCCACTCAGCGGAATGGACGGGTGCGCTGCCGCGAGCAATTTGCTTGCCGCCCTTGCCCGATTGGGTCAGCCTGAGATTGCGGCGCAACTTCACAACGGGCGGTAGTGGGGAGAAGCAATCATGAGCAGCATCACGGCTGATGGTCACGCCACGCCTGCGGCGAACGATGCCAGCAGCGACATCGGCCCGCTCGAGCAGAAGCATCTGCAGTTCGCCAACTACCGCGCGGTCGCAGGCACCACGGAGATCACGAAAACCCATTGGCATATCGCCACCGCCAACGCGCTCGGCTGGGGCTTTGACGGCATGGACGGCGTCATCTTCGCGCTGATCTCGCCGATGGTGATCAAGGAATTCCAGCTGAGCCTGCCGGAATATCGCTCCGGCATGCAGATCGCGCTGTTCGTCGGCATCGCCGGCCTTTACTTCTGGCCGTGGCTCGCCGATCGCTACGGCCGCCGCACGCTGCTTGCGGTCAACATTGCGCTGTTCTCGCTCCTGATGCCGGTCGCAGCGCTGTCGCCGACCTTCACGGTCTTCGTGATCGCGCGCTCGCTGTTGTTCTTCGCGCTCAACGGCGAATGGTCGCTCGGCTCGATGCTGGTGGCGGAGACCTGGCCGGCCCGGCTGCGCGGCCGCGTCATCAGCATCACGCGTTCGGCCTGGTGCCTCGGCGCCACGCTCGCCGGCGCGATCACCGGGCTGGTTGCCGCCAATTACGGCTGGCGCATCGCCGTGATGGTGCCCGGCGTGATCGCGCTGCTCGCGATCTATATCCGCTCCACCTGCCCGGAATCGCCCTATTGGGTGCGTTCGCAGGATCGCAAGCGGCGCATCTCGGAGACGCTGGCGCGCGGCGGCACCGTCAGCGGCGATGACAGCGCCTGGTTCGGCAAGGCCAAGTCGGTCGGCATCCGCCAGGTGTTCATGCCCGACGTGCTGCCTTCGACATTGGTGGCGCTGTTCGTGGCCTGCGCCAGCACCTGCATCTACGGCACGGTCGGCGCCTGGATGCCGCTTTACCTCTCGACCGAGAAACATTGGTCGACCGCCGAATACAGCCTGTTCTACGTGTTCTACGGCCTGTGCGGCTTCCTTGGCCTGTGCCTGGTCGGCTGGCTGATCGACAAGATCGGCCGCCGCCGCACCTTCATCGTGACCCTGATCGAGGGCGCGATCTTCATGACGCTCTGGGTCTATTCCGAGGACCGCGTCCTGCTATGGGCATTCGGGCTCGCCTGGTGTCTCGGTTTCCTCGGCTTCTGGGGCCCGAGCACGACGCTGACAGCGGAAATCTTCCCGACCCGGATTCGCGGCGCCGCCAACGGCGTGGTCTGGGCGATCGCCTATTTCGTCGGCTTCGTGCTGTTCCCGTTCGTCTCGATCGCGCTCCAGCAGCACACCGGCTCGTTCGCGCTGTCGTTCCTGTGCATCCCCGTGCTGATGATCGCGATGGCGATCGGCGTGTACCTGTTCGTGCCCGAGCATTCCGGCAAGGAGCTGAACGAGATCAGCGAGTGAGGTGGATCGCGGATGGGGTAACCGTCCACGCCGTCGTCCTGGCCAAGCCAACGGGTCGGCGCGAAGCGCCGCCCGATGACAGGCTGCGCGCGAGCCGGGACCCATAACCACGAATGGTCGGTTTGCGAAGGCTGTGGCTTTGCCGACAACCAACATCGGTGGTTATGGGTCCCTGCGCCTGTGCGCAATTGCGCACTGGGCAGGGACGACCCGCTGAGAGAGTTGTGCCTAATCCCGGTTCGTCGGCGTCTGAATAAATCCGCGATTATGCGTCGGGCTGATCAGGATCTCGTTCATGCAGACCCGCGCCGGCATACTGGCGACGAAGGCGATGGTGCGGCCGCAATCCTCGGGCTGCAGCATCCTGGCCTGCTCGGCTTCGCTCGGCACCACCGGCCGCTGCTTCAGGATCGGGGTTGCCACCTCGCCCGGCGACAGGCAGCAGGCGCGCAGCCCATTGACGCATTCGTCCATGTTGAAGGAATGGGTCAGTGCCAGCACCGCGTGCTTGGTCGTGGTGTAGGCCGGGCCCGGCATCTTCGAGACGTGCCGGCCCGCCCAGGAGGCGACATTGATGATGCAGCCGTCCTGCTGCTTGCGCATGGTCGGCAGCACCGCGCGCATGCAGTAGAGCACGCCGTTGAGGTTGACCTCGACCAGCTTGTCCCAGCCTTCCAGCTCCATGTCGGCCCAGCTGCGCTTCGGCACATTGATGCCGGCGCTGTTGACCAGGAGGTCAATGCGGCCGTGCTTGCCGACGATCGCCTCGGCGGCCTTGTTGACGTCGGCCTTGTTGCTGACATCAAGCGGGATCGCCTCGACCTTGCCGCCCTTTTTCGTGATGCTGGCCACCACGCGGTCGAGCTCTTCCTTGCGGCGGCCGGAGATCACCACCGTCCAGCCGTCCGCAGCCAGGAATTCCGCCCCGGATTCACCGATTCCGGTGCCGCCGCCGGTGACCCAGGCCACGCGTTTCCCATTATTTGTCATGCAAACTGTCTCCGTTGCTTTCCGAAGGGCGTTTTTGCTAATCCAACCGGACCTTTACCGGCGCTTTCGCCCCTCAGGGGATGTTGCATGAACACGACCACCAACGCCAACCTGTTTTCCCGCCTGTTCGACGGCCTCGACGACCCCAACCGGCTCGCGATCGAGCAGCTCGACGGCAGCCGCATCTCCTACGGCGATTTGATCGCGCGCGCGGGCCAGATGGCGAACGTGCTGGTGGAGCGCGGCGTCAAGCCGGGCGACCGCGTCGCGGCGCAGACCGAGAAGTCGGTCTCGGCCCTCGTGCTCTATCTCGCCACCGTGCGCGCCGGCGGCGTCTATCTGCCGCTCAACACCGCCTATACGCTGAACGAGCTCGAATACTTCATCACCGATGCCGAGCCGTCGCTGGTGGTCTGCGATCCCTCCAAGCTGGACGGCATCAAGGCGATCGCCGCCAAGGTGGGCGCCAGGGTCGAGACGCTCGACCCGACCGGCAAAGGCTCGCTGACCGAGGCGGCCGACAAGGCGCCGAGGGAATTTGCTACCGTGCCGCGCGGCAATGACGACCTCGCCGCGATCCTCTACACGTCGGGCACCACCGGCCGCTCCAAGGGCGCGATGCTGTCGCACGACAATCTGGCGTCGAACTCGTATTCGCTGGTCGACTACTGGCGCTTCACCGACAAGGACGTGCTGATCCACGCGCTGCCGATCTATCACACCCACGGCCTGTTCGTGGCGAGCAACGTGACGCTGTTCTCGCGCGCCTCGATGATCTTCCTGCCGAAGTTCGATCCGGACGCGATCCTGAAGCTGATGGCCCGCGCCACCGTGATGATGGGCGTGCCGACCTTCTACACCCGCCTGTTGCAGAACCCCGGCCTCAACAAGGACGCAACCAAGCACATGCGGCTGTTCATCTCGGGCTCCGCGCCGCTGCTCGCCGACACCCATCGCGAATGGTCGGCCCGCACCGGCCACGCCGTGCTCGAGCGCTACGGCATGACCGAGACCAACATGAACACTTCCAACCCCTATGAGGGCGATCGAGTGCCCGGCGCGGTCGGCTTCGCGTTGCCCGGCGTCTCGGTGCGGGTCACCGATCCGGAGACCGGCAAGGAGCTTGCGCGGGAAACAATCGGCATGATCGAGGTCAAGGGCCCCAACGTGTTCCAGGGCTATTGGCGGATGCCGGAGAAGACCAAGTCCGAATTCCGCAGCGACGGCTTCTTCATCACCGGCGATCTCGGCAAGATCGACGACAAGGGCTACGTCCACATTCTCGGCCGCGGCAAGGATCTGGTGATCTCCGGCGGCTTCAACGTCTACCCGAAGGAAATCGAGAGCGAGATCGACGCCATGCCCGGCGTGATCGAATCCGCCGTGATCGGCGTGCCGCATGCCGATTTCGGCGAAGGCGTCACCGCCGTTCTGGTCTGCAGCAAGGGCGCCGATATCAGCGAGGCCTCGGTGCTGAAGGCGCTCGACGGGCGGCTCGCCAAATTCAAGATGCCCAAACGCGTCTTCGTCGTCGACGAATTGCCGCGCAATGCGATGGGCAAGGTGCAGAAGAATATTTTGCGGGATACGTATAAGGATATCTACGCGAAGGGTTGAAGCCGCGAGAACGTCGTGAGGGGTAGATGGAGCGGGAGCAGGCTATCCAGATTAACGATCAACTCGTCATCGCGCACGAGGCGATGAAGAAGGCTCGAATCGCGATTGCGGAGCTCGGAAAGCAGGAGCGGCTTGAATTGGATGGCCCGCTCTATGACCTCCTGCTCGAGCTGGAATGGCAAGTGATGCTGCCACTTTACGAACAGTTTCGCGACCTGATGAAGCTGGAGCTTCGCGAAGAACTGCCTCCCCCGAGCTCCGAACTGAAGTGGAGCGACGTGCGTCTTCCCCGCGAAGCTACGGAAGCAGCGCTCGACGACATCATCATGTCGGCCCTGACATCGCGATGGCAAAAGGTCGCGATGATTATAGGGGTCGCGATCGCAGACTGCGATAAACTGAAATTGCCAATAGCTCCTGAAATGATCGGAGCACGCCTGCGATTCCTGTCCCACGCCGGTCGGATCGAGGGCGTCGGAGACCTCCGACGGTGGGGTCACAGCGAAGTACGGCTGAACGACGAGCCGATCAGTGCCCGCCCAGCAGGCTGATCACAAATCGTCCGCCGACAATGAAGAGGTAAGCTCCGAACGCCACCTCCAGCGCGCGCTTCGACAGCGCGTGCGCGACCTTGACGCCGAGTGGCGCGGTGACCAGCGTGGTCGGCATCACCAGCAGCGCGCCGATCAGAGAGACATAGCCGAGCGCGAACGGCAGTTGCAGCGCCGTGACGTCGGGAAAGCGCGCAGCGGCGGGCCAGCCGGCATAGACATAGCCGAGCGCGCCGGGGATCGAGATCAGCACCGCGAGCGCGGACGAGGTCGCTACCGCCTGATGGATCGGCCGGCCGTAGAAGGTCATCAAGAGGTTGGCGAACAGGCCGCCGCCGATCCCCATCAGCGTCGACAGCAGGCCGACGAAGAAGCCGTAGATGCGCATCAGAAAACCCTTCGGCACGTCGTCGCCGAATTTCCAGGTCTCGCGCGCCAATAGCAGCCGTGCTGCCGCCGACCACGCCACCACGACGAACACGATCTTGAACAGCCGTTCCGGCGCGAAACGCGCGGTGACGCTGCCGGCGGCAACGCCGATCACGATCGGCAGCCACCAGCGCTTCAGGATTTCCATGTCGACCGCGCCGCGGCGATAATGGGCACGGAACGAGCTCAGCGAGGTCGGGATGATGATCGCGAGCGAGGTGCCGATGCACAGCGGCATCCGCACCTCGAGCGGCACGCCCGCGAGACGAAAGCATTCGTAGAACACCGGCACCAGGATCGCGCCGCCGCCGATGCCGAACAGGCCGGCGAGAAAGCCGGACAGCGCGCCGACCGCGATCAGCAGCAGCGCAAGCTCGAGCAATTCCTTGGGATCGAGGCCGGCCATCATGTCCTTCGCACGGTGGTTGGCGCCGCACGCAGGCATTGGCGCCGTCTTGAGACTGTTCGCGGAGAGCAATAGCCCCTTTTGGGATTCGGGAGTATCTATGCTGTTGAGCAGGCTCTGTTGCGAAATGCGGAAGGATCGGGCTTGGACCAGCTTGCGGCGATGGCGGCCTTTGTCCGCGCGGTCGAGACCGGCAGCCTGTCGGCGGCGGCGCGGTCGCTGCCGAGCTCGCTGACCTCCGTCAGCCGCCAGATCAGCGCGCTCGAGGAGCATTTCGGCACCCGCCTGCTGCTGCGCACCACCCGCCAGCTCGCACTGACCGACGACGGCCGCATTCTCTACGAGCGCGCGAAATCCGTTCTCGGCGAGGTCAGCGAAATCGAGGCGGCGCTGGCGCGCGATCCGCACCAACCGTCGGGCCGGATCCGCGTCAGCTCGCCGAGCCTGATCGGGCGGCTGGTGATCGCGCCGTTGCTGGTGGAATTTCTGCGCCGCTATCCGGCACTCTCCGTCGACCTGCTGTTGATCGATCGCGCCGTCGATATGGTCGAGGAGGATATCCATCTCGCTGTCCGCATCGGCCGCTTGCGCGATTCACAGCTCGTCACGCGCAAGCTCACCGAGCTGCAGATGATCGTGTGCGCATCACCTCAGTATCTCGCGCGGCGCGGTGAACCGCGGACGCCGGGCGATCTGTCGGCACATGATTGCCTGGTGTTTTCCGATTCGCCGGGCAGCGCGGAGTGGCGCTTTGCCGATGGTTCGAAGACGGGTCGCAAATTCCGCATATCCGGTCGGCTCTGGATGAATAGCCTCGAGGCACTGATCGCTGCAGCGCGGGAAGGCGCGGGCATCGTCCGCGTGCCGTCGTGGCAGGTGCAGTCCGATCTTGCCAGCGGCCGCCTGCAACGCCTGCTGATCGATCATGAGCCGGCCCCGACGCCGCTGCATCTGACGCTGCAGCCGTCACGCCTCGCATCGCCTAAGATCAGGGCATTCGTCGATTATCTGGTGGAACAATGGGGCAAAATCGACGCCTTCCGGGGCCCGTCCGCGCGCCGTTAAATGTGCCGGCCGATATTCGGATTTCGGATTCATCCTTTGGTTCATCCGGCCTTGCATCTGGTATACCACACTGCGGATCAACCAGAATTCGGCAACTCTAACAATGAACTTCGGTTCGACCGAAGGCTATTTGGCCGTTGCGCGGTCTGATCCGACTCCGTAAATAGAACTCCTCTACCGCGTTCCCCGATGGGCCGGCCGCGGTCCCTCACACCATAAAGCCCGCCGATGACCGCCAGGATCGAACGACCGCTTTCACCCCATATGCAGACCTACCGGTGGACGCTGACGATGGCGCTGTCCATCGTCCACCGTGCCACCGGTCTGGCCCTTTATTTCGGCACGCTGCTGCTGGCCTGGTGGCTGATCGCCGCCGCCTCCGGCCCGTCGGCTTACGCCAACGTCCAGGCCTTCACCGGCAGTGCGATCGGCAAGCTGATCGTGTTCGGCTACACATGGGCGCTGATGCACCATCTGTGCAGCGGCATCCGGCATTTCGTCTGGGACCTCGGCTACGGCTTCAAGGCCAATGAGCGCGAAGCGCTGACCTGGGGCGCGCTGGTCGCCGGCATCGTGCTGACCGTGCTGGTCTGGATCATTGCCTACGCGGTTGGAGGTGGACGATGAGCGGCCCCTCTTCGATGCGCACGCCGCTGGAGCGCGTCCGCGGCCTCGGCTCTGCCCATACCGGCACCGGCGATTTCTGGCGCCAGCGCCTCACCGCGGTCGCGATGACGCTCCTGATCGTTCCCGTGATCGTCGTGGTGATCATGCTGATCGGCCGCAATCATGCCGGCGCGGCGCAGATCCTCGGCTCGATCCCGATCGCCATCATCCTGCTGCTCTTCATCGTCGCCAGCACCTGGCACATGAAGATCGGCATGCAGGTCGTGATCGAGGACTACATCCATAACGAGAAGCTGAAGATCGCCAGCGTGATGGCGAACAACTTCTTCTGCGTCGCGGTCGCATTGGCCTCGATCTACGCAATCCTCAAATTGTCGTCGGGAGTATAACCCATGGCCGGTGAAGGAAACGGCAAGGCCACCAACGGCAGTGGCCCGGCTACCAATGGCAAGGCCTACCCGATCCAGGACCACACCTACGACGTCGTCGTGGTTGGCGCCGGTGGCGCGGGCCTCCGCGCCGTGGTCGGCTGCTCGGAAGCGGGCCTGCGCACCGCCTGCATCACCAAGGTGTTCCCGACCCGCTCGCACACCGTTGCGGCGCAGGGCGGCATCTCGGCCTCGCTCGGCAACATGCATCCCGACGACTGGCGCTGGCACATGTACGACACCGTGAAGGGGTCGGACTGGCTCGGCGACCAGGACGCGATCGAATACATGGTGCGCAACGCACCCGACGCGGTCTATGAGCTCGAGCATTGGGGCGTGCCGTTCTCGCGCACCGAGGACGGCAAGATCTATCAGCGCCCGTTCGGCGGCATGACCCTGGACTACGGCAAGGGCCAGGCGCAGCGCACCTGCGCCGCCGCCGACCGCACCGGCCACGCCATGTTGCACACGATGTATGGCCAGTCGCTGCGCCACGCGGCCGAGTTCTTCATCGAATTCTTCGCCATCGACCTGATCATGGACGACCAGGGCGTCTGCCGCGGCGTGATCGCGCTCAAGCTCGACGACGGCACGCTGCATCGCTTCCGCGCCCAGACCACGATCCTGGCGACCGGCGGCTATGGCCGCGCCTATGCGTCCTGCACCTCGGCCCACACCTGCACCGGCGACGGCGGCGGTATGGTGCTGCGCGCCGGGCTGCCGCTGCAGGACATGGAGTTCGTCCAGTTCCATCCGACCGGCATCTACGGCTCGGGCTGTCTCGTCACCGAAGGCGCCCGCGGCGAAGGCGGCTATCTCGTCAACTCCGAAGGCGAGCGCTTCATGGAGCGCTACGCGCCGTCGGCCAAGGACCTCGCCTCGCGCGACGTCGTCTCGCGCGCGATGACGATCGAGATCCGCGAAGGCCGCGGCGTCGGCAAGAAGAAGGATCACATCTTCCTGCACCTCGATCACCTCGATCCGAAGGTGCTGCATGAGCGGCTGCCGGGCATCTCCGAATCGGCGAAGATCTTCGCCAATGTCGACGTCACCCGCGAGCCGATCCCGATCGTGCCGACCGTGCACTACAACATGGGCGGCATCGCCACCAACTATCACGCCGAGGTGCTGACCAAGCGCAACGGCGACGACAATTCGGTGGTGCCGGGCCTGATGGCGATCGGCGAAGCCGCCTGCGTCTCGGTGCATGGCGCCAACCGCCTCGGCTCCAACTCGCTGATCGACCTCGTGGTGTTCGGCCGCGCCGCCGCGCTGCGCCTTGCCGACAAGCTGACGGCAAACGCCAAGCAGCCGGAGCTGCCGAAGGATTCGGCCGACCGCGCGCTCGGCCGGCTCGATCACTTCCGCCACGCCTCCGGCGGCACGCCGACCGCGAAGCTGCGCGACAGCATGCAGCATGTGATGCAGAACAATTGCGCGGTGTTCCGCACCGGCGACGTGCTGCACGAAGGCCAGAACCTGATCCACAAGGTCTATGGCGGCGTCGGCGACATCTCGGTGTCGGACCGCTCGCTGGTGTGGAATTCCGACCTGATCGAGACGCTGGAATTCGACAATCTGATCGTGCAGGCGATCGTGACGATGGATTCGGCCGCGAACCGCACCGAAAGCCGCGGCGCGCATGCGCGCGAGGACTTCTCGGCCCGCGACGACAAGAACTGGATGAAGCACACGCTGACCTGGATCGATCCGGCCGGCAAGACCGCGATCGATTATCGTCCGGTCCACGACTACACGATGACCAATGATGTGCAGTACATCCCGCCGAAGGCGCGGGTCTACTGAGAACGAAGGCGAGCAAGCATGGTTGAATTCGCACTTCCGAAGAATTCGAAGATTTCCGGCGGCAAGACCTGGCCGAAGCCGGCCGGCGCCACCGAGACCCGCGAATTCCGGGTCTATCGCTGGAATCCGGATGACGGCAAGAATCCGAGCGTCGACACCTATTATGTCGACACCCATGATTGCGGTCCGATGGTGCTGGACGGCCTGATCTGGATCAAGAACCACATCGATCCGACGCTGACCTTCCGCCGCTCCTGCCGCGAAGGCGTCTGCGGCTCCTGCGCGATGAACATCGACGGCCAGAACACGCTGGCCTGCACCAAGTCGATGCACGACGTCGGCGCCGGCGGCGCGGTGAAGGTCAACCCGCTGCCGCACCAGCCGGTGGTGAAGGACCTCGTGCCCGACCTCACCAATTTCTACGCCCAGTATGCTTCGATCGAGCCGTGGCTGAAGACCACGACGCCGACGCCGCAGAAGGAGTGGAGGCAGAGCCACGAGGACCGCGAGAAGCTCGACGGTCTCTATGAGTGCATCCTGTGCGCCTGCTGCTCGACCTCGTGCCCGAGCTATTGGTGGAACAGCGAGCGCTTCCTCGGTCCCGCCGCGCTGCTGCAGGCCACGCGCTGGGTCACCGATTCCCGCGATGAAGCGACCGGCGAGCGGCTCGACAATCTCGAGGATCCGTTCCGCCTCTATCGCTGCCACACCATCATGAACTGCGCCAAGGCGTGTCCGAAGGGCCTCAACCCCTCGGAAGCGATCGCCGAGCTCAAGTTCAAGATGGTCGAACGCCAGATCTGATCAGAAGCGACTGCGGCTGGCGCTGTGATCAGCGGCCAGCCGCCGCGGGCCGGATCAGGATATCGGCGCCGACCGCATCGACGGCAGGTCGATCGAGGTCGAGCACGACGTCAACGATGCTGTGATCCTCCGGATCCATCGTGACGGTGAAGCCGAGATCGCGGCACATCCCGATCATCGTGGTGTTCTCGGTCAGCACCTGGCCGGACAGACGCTTTAGTCCCTCCGACCGCGCATAGTGGATCAGGAGCTGCATCAGCGCCCAGCCAAGCCCTTTGCCCTTGAGATCGGACTGCAGCAGGATCGCATATTCGGCGTTCTGGTACAGCGAGTCCGAGTGCAGCCGGACCGCTCCCATCATCTCGCCGGTGCTCGGATCGAGCGCTACGAACGCCATCGCGCGCGCATAGTCGAGCTGGGTGAGGCGCGCGATGAAGGCGTGCGAGAATTCCTTCATCGCGTGGAAGAAGCGCAGCCTGAGGTCTTCGGCGGTGACGCGCTTGAAGAACGCGGCGACCATCGGCTCGTCCTCCGGCCGCATCGGGCGCACCGTGACGCGCGAGCCGTCGCGTAACGCAAGCTCGCCCTCCCATTGCGACGGATAGGGCCTGACCGCCAGTCTGGTTTGACCGGCGAACAGCCGCGCCGGCTTGCGGATCGCCACCCGCGCATCGAGCGCAAGCACGCCGGTCGCGTCGGCCAGCATCGGATTGATATCGAGCGCGGCGACCTCGGAAATGTCGGCGGCCATCTGCGCCAGCTTGACCAGGGTGAGCGGCACCAGTTCGGCCGGGACGGCCGGCACATCGCCATAGCCGCCGAGCAACCGCGAGACGCGCGTCCGCCCGACCAGATCATGGGCGAGATTCATGTCGAGCGGCGGCAGCGCCACCGCCTTGTCATTGATCACTTCGACCGCAGGGCCGCCGCGGCCGAACACGATCACCGGGCCGAAGGTCGGATCGTCGGCGATGCCGAGGATCAGTTCGCGCGCCGCGCGCCGCACGATCATCGGCTGGATCGTGACGCCTTGCAGCGTCGCATCCGGCCGCGCGCTTCGGGCGCGTTCCAGCACTGTCCTTGCCGCTTCGGCGACGCTGTCCTTGGTGCGCAGGTCGAGGATCACGCCGCCGACATCGGAGGCGTGCCTGATGTCGCGCGAGAACACCCGGACCACGATCGCGTGCCCCTCGGCGAGGAACGGCACGGCCTTCTCGGCAGCGTCCTCGGCACTGTCAGCGACGACCGTCGTCACGATCGGAATCCGATAGGCCTCGAACAGCGCGACGATCTCGGCGGGATCGAGCCAGGCGCGCCCTTCCGACAACGCCTTGACGACCACATGCCGCGCCGCCGCCGTCTCCGGCGTGAACACCGATGCGACGCCCGGCGGGGTCGCCGCGAGCGCCGTGGAGGCCTCGCGATAGCGCACCAGATACATGAAGGCGCGCACCGCATCGTCCTCGGTCGGGAAATGCGGGATGCGGGCCGCCTCGAAGATCGCACCGGTGCGCTCGTCGGCGCCGACCCACGCCGCAAGCACCAATGCGGCGACCGCACTTCGTTTGGTCCTGCGGTCACGCACGCACTGCGCCACCGCCTCGGCAATGCCCTCGGCCAGCGCCACCGCGGTTTCCACGTTCGCGACCAGCACTGCGTCGTTGTTCGCGTCATCGAGCAGCGCGTTGAGCGCCACCACGTAACGGGCGGCATCGGCATCGCCTGCGATGTCGACGGGATTGGCTGACGACCAGCCCTGCGGCAGCAACTCGTCGAGACGCGCAATGGTCTGCGGCAGCAGCGTCGCGGGAACGCCGCCGAGTTCGGCCAGCCGGTCGGTCGCGAGGATGCCGAGCCCGCCGCCATTGGTCAGGATCGCAAGCCGGTTGCCGCGCGGCACGAAGCCGCGGCCGAGCAGCTCGGCACAGTCGAACAGCTGGCGAAGATCGTAGACGCGCAGCATGCCGGCGCGGCGGAACGCGGCGTCATAGACCGCATCGGAACCGGCGAGCGCACCGGTGTGGGTCGCGGCGGCCTTTGCCCCCTCCGCCATCCGTCCCGATTTGACGACGACGACCGGCTTCATGCGCGCTGCGGCGCGTGCCGCCGACATGAACTTGCGCGCATCCTTGATCGCTTCGAGGTAGATCAGGATCGCGTTGGTATGATCGTCGAGCGCGAAGTAATCCAGGAGGTCGGCGACGTCGACATCGAGCTGGTCGCCGATCGAGGCGATGCCCGAGAAGCCGAGCCGCCGCTCCGCCGCCCACTCGATCATCGCCGACGCGACCGCGCCGGACTGCGAGATCAGCGCGACATGGCCATCCGACGGCTGATGGGAGGCGAAGCTCGCATTGAGCTTCGCACGCGGCACCATGACGCCGAGGCAATTCGGCCCGACCAGGCGCATGCCGTGCCGCCGCGCCGTCTGCTCGACGATCTCCGCGAGCGAGCCTGCGCCATGGCCGAGGCCGGCCGACAGGATCGCGGCGCCGGCAACGCCGGCGAGCCCCGCCTCCGCCACGATCTCCGGGATCGCCGCCGCCGGTGCGCTGATGACGACGAGATCCGGAACGAACGGAAGCGACTTCAGGTCGGCAACGGTCGGCTCGCCATCAACATCCGCATAGTGCCGGTTGACGACGCCCAGCCTGCCGGGGAAGCCGCTCGCCCTGAGGTTTCGCAGCACCGCCGCGCCGAGCGACGACGGCCGCGGGCTGCCGCCGACGATGGCGATGCTTCGAGGCGAAAATACCCGCTCCAGGCCGAACGTCGACATTGCGTGGTCTCGCAGGGAACCCGTGGATGCGCGAGAGGCGCCCCGAACGAACTCTACTTCGTCGCCCGCCCGGTTGCACCCATTGCCGCCGCGACAGAACGCGACGGCCCGGCTAATGCAGCCCCAGCGCCTGCGCCAGATTGAAGGTCAGGAAGCTCGCGACATAGGCCAGCGCGAGCATGTACAGGAACGTCACCACCATCCACTTCGCGCCGCCGGTCTCGCGGCGGATCACCGCGAGCGTCGAGGCGCATTGCGGCGCGAAGATGTACCAGACCAGCATCGACAGCGCGGTTGCCAGCGTCCATTTCTGCGCCAGCACCTGGCCGATCTGCTCGGCCGCCTCCTTGCCGCCCTCGATCGAATAGACGGTGCCGAGCGCCGCGACCGCGACCTCGCGTGCCGCCATGCCCGGGATCAGCGCCACCGCGATCTGCCAGTTGAAGCCGATCGGCCGCAGCAGTGGCTCGAGCGCGTGACCGATCATCGCCGCAAAGCTGTAGTTGATCGCCGGCCCCTCGGCGCCGGCCGGCGCGGTCGGGAACGAGGCCAGGAACCAGATCAGCACCATCATCGAGAGGATCGTGGTGCCGGCGCGATACAGGAACATCTTCGCGCGATTGAGCACGCCGATCGCGATGCTGCGCAGCCGCGGCACCTTGTAGTCGGGCAATTCCAGCATGAACGGCGCCGGCGCATGGTCGCGCCACAGAAAGAACTTTGCGATCGCCGAGACCGTCAGCGCGCTGGTGATGCCGGCGGCATAGAGGCCGAACATCACGAGCCCCTGCAGATTGACGAAGCCCCACAGCGAGGTCGCCGGAACAAAGGCCGAGATGATCAACGTATAGACCGGAATCCGCGCCGAGCAGGTCATCAGCGGCACGATCAGGATCGTGGTCAGGCGGTCGCGGCGATTGTCGATCACCCGCGTCGCCATGATGCCGGGAATGGCGCAGGCAAAGCTCGACAGCAGCGGAATGAAGGCGCGGCCGTGCAGCCCGGCGCCGCCCATGATGCGGTCCATCAGGAATGCGGCGCGCGCCATGTAGCCGAAATCTTCCAGCAGCAGGATGAACAGGAAGATGATGATGATCTGCGGCAGGAACACGATGACGCTGCCGACGCCCGAGATCAGGCCGTTCTGCAGGAAGCTCTGCAACAGGCTCCAGCTTTCCGGCAGCAAATCGTGGATCAGCTGGCCAAGCGCGGAGAAGCCGTCCGACAGCAATTCCATCGCCGGCTGCGCCCAGGTGAACACCGCCTGGAACATCACGAACAGGATCACGGCCAGGATCACGAGACCCCAGACCGGATGCAGCACGACCGAATCGATCCGGTTGGTCAGCGTGTCGGGCTTGGTGGGCAGCGTGACGGCTGCCGCGATGATGCGGTCCGCCTCGCGCTGCGCCGCCTTGAGGTCGGCGATCGTCGGCGCCGCCCACTCGCTGGCCGCCGCCTCATGCGATCGGGCCAAGAATTCGTCGGTCCGCTTCAAGAGCTCGTCAACACCTCCCTTGCGGACCGCGACCGAGGTCACGATCGGCAGGCCAAGCTCCTGCGACATGCGATCGAGATCGATCGTGACGCCGCGGCGCCTGGCGATATCGATCATGTTGAGCACGAGCATCATCGGCCGGCCGACGCGCTTCAGCTCGAGCACCAGCCGCAAGGTCAGCCGCAGATTGGTGGCGTCGGCAACGCAGAGCACGAGATCGGGCACCGCCTCGCCGGCGAAGCGGCCGAGCACGATGTCGCGGGTGATCTCCTCGTCCGGGCTGCGGCCGCGCAGCGAATAGGTGCCGGGCAAATCGAGCACCGTCACGCTGCGGCCTTCCGGCGTGACGAAGCCGCCGGATTTGCGCTCGACCGTGACGCCGGGATAATTGGCGACCTTCTGGCTGCTGCCGGTCAACCGGTTGAACAGCGACGTCTTGCCGGTGTTCGGCGCGCCGACCAGCGCCAGGCGCAGGGATGCAGTTGTCATTCGACGATCACGGCCATGGCTTCGCTCCGGCGCAGCGCGATCGTGATGTTGTCGACGCGCACCGCGATCGGATCCCGCCGGATCGTGCCTTCATGCAGGATTTCCACGCGCGCGCCCTCGACAAATCCCATCTCCACCAGGCGCTGCTCCAGCTCCTGCGGAGAGAGCGATGAACCCGTCACGAGCGCATCGAGCCTGATGATTTTTCCGACAAAACCGCGATCCGCATGTCCGAGCCGGATGTCCTGTAAGTTATCCTGGGAGGAGTTTGGATCGCCTGTCATGCGGCCTGTGTTTCAGCAGGTAGTCACAGGGTCAAGCATTTGCCCGTGAGTGGTTTTAGAACTCCTAAAAACGGCGTCCGCGATCGTCATTCCGGCCGATTTTCCGCTTGACGGCGGCGCCTTGCTAACGAGGTCGTGATCCCTCCGGGCGGCATCCGCCCGGCCGGCACGATTGGGTCGGCCACGCGGGCGGCATTGCCCCTCCGCGGCGGGTCCGAATGCGGACCGGCTGCCGGCCGACCGCTCTAGACGGACTTTCGCTGCGCGCGGGCGGCGGATCGCCATCCGCACCGCCATCCGGGTCGGGGTTTCGCTTCCTCCAGCGCGACGGTTTGCGTTAAGGTCCGCAAGGAGCCGGAGCGCACGTGCCGACTGCACACCGCAATTCGCTGAGACTGCTGCAATGGATGATGGCCGCCTCGCTGGCCCTTCCGCTGGCGCTGTTCCTGTTCGCTTCCGCGATGTCCCGGATGTCGACCAGCGAGGCCGCCGACCAGGAAATCCAGCGCACGCTTGACGTCGCCCATGAGCACGCGCTCAAGGTGTTCGAGACCATCGACCGCAGCCTGGGCGAGATCACCGAGGTCGTCCGCGGCATGAGCGATGCCGATATCGCCGCGCGCGAGAAGAGCCTGCACGAGCGGCTGCGCCGGGTCGCCGACACGCTCCCCCAGGTGAAATCGATCTGGGTATTCGATGCCAACGGCCATGCGCTGGTCAACAGCCTGGTGCAACCGGCCCCCGACATCGATTTCTCGGATCGGGATTACTTCCGCATCCACGCCGAGCGCGACATCGGCACCTATATCGGCGAGGTGCTGACGCCGCGGCCACCCTATCAGGGCTCGCGGTTCTTCAGCGTCGGCCGCCGCCGCAACAACGAGGACGGCAGCTTTGGCGGCGTGATCCAGGCCTCCGTGCTTCCGGAATATTTCGAGAATTTCTACGCCAAAATCGGCCGCGAGCCCGGCAGCTTCCTGGCGCTGATCCGGACCGATGGCTCGATACTGGCGCATTTCCCTGTCATCGACCACGACGCCAGGTTTGAGCCGAGCGGGCCGCTGGGGCGACAAGTCGTCGCCAATCCCGAGACCGGCGGCATGACGATCCGTTCCCCGGCCGACGGTATCGAACGGCGCATGCGCTATCAGCGGCTGGCCGAATACCCGATCTATGTCAGCGCCGGGCTCGAAACCTCGGCGATCCAGGCGCGCTGGATCTCGACCATGGCGCAGCACCTGATCTTCGGCATACCGGCCACCGCGCTGCTGTTTGGCCTGCTCATGCTCGCCTATCAGCGAACCGAACGCCTGGAGGAGGAGGCCGACCGGCGCATCGAGGCCGAGGACGCGTTGCGGCATGGCCAGCGGCTGGAGGCGCTCGGGCAACTCACCGGCGGCGTCGCACATGACTTCAACAATCTGCTCACCGTGATCCGCGCGTCGGTCGACATGCTGCGGCGGCCGGACCTGCCGGAGCCGCGGCGGCAGCGCTACATCGATGCGATCTCCAACACCGTGAACCGTGCCGCCAAGCTGACCAACCAGCTGCTTGCGTTCGCGCGCCGGCAAGCCCTGAAGCCCGAGGTGTTCGACGTCTGCCAGAATGTCCGCACCCTGAGCGAGATGATCACCACCCTGATCGGCTCGCGCATCGAGATCACAGCGCAGGTGCCGGACGAGACCTGCCTCGTCAACGCCGATGCCGGTCAGTTCGAGACCGCCATCATCAATATGGCGGTGAATGCGCGCGACGCGATGGACGGCGTCGGCCGGCTCACGATCGCGGTCCGCGCCGTGAAAAATTTGCCGTCCGAGGCGATCACGCCGCCGAGCCCGCACGGCCATGTCGCGGTGTCGGTGGCCGATACCGGCGTCGGCATTCCGCAGGAGCTGTTCGGCCGCATCTTCGAGCCGTTTTACACCACCAAGGAGGTCGGTCACGGCACCGGCCTTGGCCTGTCGCAGGTGTTCGGCTTCGCCAAGCAATCCGGCGGCGAGGTCACCGTGACCAGTGAAGTCGGCAAGGGCTCGACGTTCACGCTGTATCTCCCGCGTGTCGTCGGCAGACACAACGCACAATCGCCGCTCACGGAGGATGCGCCTTCGATCGATCAAACCAGTGCGTCGGTCCTGATCGTCGAGGACAATGCCGAGGTCGGAAAGTTCGCCGCCGACACGCTGACCCAGCTCGGCTGCACCTGTGTTCTGGTCGAGAACGCCACCCACGCGCTGGAAGAGCTGGCCGTCGACCCCGACAGGTTCGACCTGGTGTTCACCGATGTCGTGATGCCCGGCATGAGCGGCATCGAGCTTGCGGAGGAGATCCGCCGGCAGCGGCTCGATCTGCCGATCGTGCTCGCCTCCGGCTACAGCCAGGTGCTGTCGCAACAAGGCAGCGGCGGCTTCGAGCTGTTGCAGAAGCCGTATTCGGCCGAGCAGCTGGCGCGCGTGCTGCACAAGGCCACGCGCTCGCGCCGGCTGAAGCGGGACCAGGCGCCGGCGGGGTGAGGTGATTGCGTTCACCCGCCGCACATTAGCTGTCGTCCCTGCGAAAGCAGGGACCCATAACCACAGGATTGCGTTATTGAGTACGCTGTGGCTCCAGCGATGCCTGATGACGGCCATTCGTGGTTATGGGTCCCGGGTCGCGCGGAGCCTGTCATCGGGCGGCGCTTCGCGCCGACCCGTTGGCTTGCCCGGGACGACACCGAAGATTTGGCTCCGCCGGTGAGTCTGTCGCGCCGCGTCGGAACCGCAACGGAACCTTCTGATTTCCCTCGCGTTGTCGCGCGATGGGCAAAGCCGAGGCAAAATCCGGATCGTCGAACAGGCCCGCGCCGGCGAAGGCCAACTCGCCTCGGAAAGCGAGCGCGATGCGCGACGGCGCCGAGGACAGCGACGCCGCAGAGGGCGAAGCCGACGACAAATCAGAATTCGTCGAGATTATCGCGGAAGACGGCGACCATGTCGAACCGCCGCCGCCGGAAATCCTTGAGCCCGATCCCGAGCTGTCGCCCGAGGAAGCCGAGCAGGCGCGCAAGGACTATCTGCTGACGCGGTTCTGGATCACCGCACGCGGCTACTGGGGCCGGAGCGGCGACCGCCTGGCGTGGCTGTTCACGATCGGCCTGCTGCTGCTGATCGTCGCCAATGTCGCTGTCCAGTACGGCATCAATGTCTGGAATCGCGCGATCTTCGATGCGATCGAAAAGCGGGATTCGGCCAGTGTCTTGCACCTGACCGCCATCTTCTTTCCGCTCGCGATCGGCAGCGTGGTGCTCGGCGTCGCCCAGGTGTTCGGCCGCATGGGCATTCAGCGGCGCTGGCGCGCCTGGCTGACCAACGCCGTCGTATCGCGCTGGCTGGCGAACGGCCGCTACTACCAGCTCAATCTCGTCGACGGCGATCACAAGAATCCGGAATACCGGATCGCCGAGGATCTGCGGATCGCAACCGACTCGCCGGTCGACTTCATCGCCGGCGTGACGTCGGCGCTGCTGTCTGCCGTCACGTTCATTATCGTGCTCTGGACGATCGGCGGCGCGCTGACGCTGACGCTCGGCGGCTCCTTCGTCAGCATCCCGGGTTTCCTGGTCATCGCCGCGATTATCTATGCCGCGATCGCGTCCGGCTCGATCATGGCGATCGGGCGGCGCTTCGCGCAGATCTCGGAGGACAAGAATCAAGCCGAGGCGGAATTCCGCTACGTCCTGACCCGCGTGCGCGAGAACGGCGAAAGCATCGCGCTGCTCGGCGGCGAGACCGAAGAGCGCGACGGCATCGACAAGACGTTCTCGAACGTGCTGCGGCAATGGGCGCGACTTGCCGGGCAGCACATGCGCACGACACTGGTATCGCAGGGATCGAGCCTGATTGCGCCCGTCGTACCTCTCTTGCTGTGCGCGCCAAAATTCCTCGACGGCAGCATGACGCTCGGCCAGGTGATGCAGGCCGCCTCGGCCTTCACCATCGTGCAGACCGCGTTCGGCTGGCTGGTCGACAATTATCCGCGGCTCGCCGACTGGAATGCATGCGCGCGCCGCATCGCATCGCTGATGATGTCACTCGACGGGCTCGAACGCGCCGAGACCGGCGACGGCTTCGGGCGCATCAAACGCGGCGAGACCGCGGGCGAAGCCATGCTGTGCCTCAACGATCTCTCCGTTACGCTCGACGACGGCACGGCCGTGGTCGGCGAGACTGAGGTCGTCGTCGAGGCGGGAGAACGGCTGCTGGTCGCCGGGGAATCCGGCACCGGCAAGAGCACGCTGGTGCGCGCCATTGCCGGCTTGTGGCCCTGGGGCGGCGGCAGTGTCGGCCTGCATGCGGACCGCCGCCTGTTCATGCTGCCGCAAAAGCCCTACGTGCCCTCGGGCACGCTGCGGCGCGCGGTGGCCTATCCCGGCGCGGCGGAGGACTGGAACCTCGAGCAGATCGGCGACGCCTTGCACAAGGTCGGCCTCGACCATCTCAAGGAGAAGATCGAGGACGACGCGCCGTGGGACCAGACGCTGTCCGGCGGCGAGAAGCAGCGGCTCGCCTTCGCCCGCCTGCTGCTGCACAGCCCCGACATCGTCGTGCTCGACGAGGCGACTTCCGCGCTCGACGAAAAGAGCCAGGACAAGATGATGGAGATGGTGACGACGGAATTGCCGAAGGCGACCATCGTCAGTGTCGCCCATCGCGTCGAGCTCGAAGCATTCCACAGCCGCAAGATCGTGCTGGAGCGCCGCAAGGGCGGTGCCAAGCTGGTCAGCGACGTCGACCTGATCCCGCGCAAGGGCAAGCGAAGGCTGCTCGGACGCTTCCTGCGGCAACGGCGAGCCTCGGCCAAGGCCGCATGACGGGCGTTGGCGCTCACGCCAAAACCGGCTATGCATGCCGCGCTTTCGATGAGGCCATGCGTGATACCCAGCAACGACATTTCGCCGGCCCCGTTCGGCGCCCTGGCGCCCAATGCGGCGCAGGCCGCCGTCATCCGGCTTGCGCATGGCTCAGGATTGAAGCGCGGCGCGTTCCGGCCCTGGCTGTCGCGGCTGGTCAATCTGTTCGGTTCGGGACCGCTTGATGTGACCTATCAGGGCGCATCGTTCCGCTTCTATCATCAGGCGAGCGCGACCGAGCGCGGCGCGCTGTTCAATCCCGATTACAATCTGGAAGAGCTCGCCTTCCTGCGGGCGCATGTCGGCGCCGGCGGCACCTTCGTCGATCTCGGCGCCAATGTCGGCACCTATGCGCTGGCGCTGGCGCGCGATGTCGGGCCCGATGGCAAGGTGATCGCGATCGAGCCGCATCCGATGACGCATGCGCGGCTCAAATTCAACACGCAGGCCTCCGGCTATCCGCAGGTGCGCCTGGTTGCAGCCGCCGCAGGTCCGACCGACGGCGAGCTGATGATCGAGACCGACGGCGACAATCTCGGCGCCAGCCACATCGTCACCGGCACGCCCACGGGCAAGGCGTTCAAGGTGCCATCGCTGCGGCTGCAACGCATCCTCGAAGAGGCCGGCGCGACCAGCGTCGATGCACTGAAGATCGACGTCGAGGGGTTCGAGGACCGCGTGCTCACCGGCTTCTTCCGCGACGCGCCGGAACAGCTGTGGCCCCGCGCGGTCGTGATCGAGCATCTGTCAAAGGACGAATGGACCGACGACTGCATTGCGGACATGCACGCGCGCGGTTACGTCGATCAGGGCCGGACCCGGAGCAACACGCTGCTTGTGCGCGGTTGAGGTGCGGCCGCGTCAGAGACCTGCTCCCTCTCCCGCTTGCGGGGGAGGGCCGGGGTGGGGGTGTATCCACGAGTCGTATTGTGGAAAGAGCCCCCACCCGGATTGCATCTCGATGCAATCCGACCTCTCCCGCAAGCGGGAGAGGTGTAACGAGTCTGAGGATGTAGTGTCGCACACACGGGGAAGCTCGCAATGATCGACCATATCGGCTTTTCGGTCTCCGACTACGAACGCGCAAAGGCGTTCTACCAGACGGCGCTGGCGCCGCTTGGCTATGGCCTGATCATGGAAGTGCCCGCGGAAGTGACCGGGCACGCGCCTGCGGCGGGCTTCGGCGCCAACGGCAAGCCGGATTTCTGGATCGGCGGCGAAGGCGCGATGAACAAGCCGGTGCACATCGCGATCACGGCCAAGGACCGCGCTACCGTCGACGCCTTCTACAAGGCTGCGACGGCGGCCGGCGGCCGCGACAACGGTGCGCCCGGCATTCGCGCGCATTATCACGCGAACTATTACGGCGCGTTTGTGCTCGATCCCGACGGCCACAACATCGAGGCGGTCTGCCACACGCCCGGATGAGCCCGCTCAGGAAACGGCGCAGCGACCGAACGAACTGTCCGGCAACACCGACGAATCACCGGTGCCCGGACCAACCGGCCCGCCGCCTGCGACAGATCGACCCGCCGTCCCCTGATTCGCCCTCGCGCCCTGCTTCCAGATCGATTGTGAGTGTGTCCGAGCGTTTCTTCTGAACACGCAGTGAACAAGCGCAGATGCAACCCGTTATAATGTCGAAATAAACTTCGCCGATGATTCGGCGCTCGCCACAATCCGGCCTAACGGCTGGCAATTCATCGTCCTGCCGAATTGTTCGGCTCTGACTTCCTTTCCTTCCTGCCCAGACTTTCCGCCGGGGACTCCAAGATTATGACAAAGCTTCGTCTCGTGCTGCTTGCCACGACTGCGCTGACGGTGATGCAATTCGCCACCTCAGCGTCGCACGCACAAACTTCGCCGCTGGTCGTCGCACAGGCGCAGCCAAAGGAAGAGCTCGGACCTGACGGAAAGCCGAAGCCACGGCCCGCGCCGGGCGCGCCCGCGCATCCGGCACCGCCTGCCGCTGCACCGCCCGCCGCCGCACCGCATCCGCAAGCGCCGCCTCCGGCAGCCGCGCCGCATCCGGCTCCGCCGCCGGCCGCAGCGCCTGCGCGTCCGACACCGCCACCTCCGCCACCGGCCGCTGCTCCGCCGCATCCGACGCCACCGGCTCCGCCGGCAGCCGCGCCTGCGCGCCCCGCTCCGCCTCCGCCGCCCGCGGCCGCGCCCCCACACCCTGCTCCGCCGGCCGCTCCCGCACGACCCGAACCGCCCGCCGCGCGCCCGGCACCGCCTCCGCCGGCAGCCGCGCCTGTACGGCCCGAGCCGCCTGCCGCGAAGCCGGCACCAGCGCCTGCACGGCCGGAGCCGCCCGCAGCCGCACCCGCGAAGCCGACCCCGCCACCACCGGCGGCAGCTCCCGCACATCCCACGCCGACCCCACCGCCGCCCGCTGCAGCCCCGCAGCGACCGGGCACGCCACCGCCCGGCGCAGGACCCGCGCACACGCTGCCGACCCCAGCACCGGCGGCTACTCCCGCAGCACCGGCTGCCGCTCCGGCAGCACGCCCAGGCACGCCGCCCGCGGCTGCGACGCCGACGCCGACGCCAGCCGCACCGGCGGCTCCGGGAGCTGCAACACCGGCACCGGCCGAGCGCCGGCCTGGTGATCGTCCGGGTGGCGAACGTCCTACCGGTGAACGTCCTGGCGGTGCCAAGCAACCGCCGGGCACGCCGCCCGCGGTGACGCCGCCCGGCGCGACGTCGCCGGCAACGCCCACGCCATCGACAACGACAACGCCTCCCGCAGCAGGCGGACAGCCGCCCGCACGGCCTGGCACGCCCGGCACCCCACCCGCCGTGACGCCTCCCGGCGCGACGCCGACGCCACCGGCGCCGGGTCAGCAGGGACGTCCCGCCACACCGCCCGGAACGGCTCCGACCCCGGGAGCAGCAATAGGCGCTCCCGGCGCGACACCGGCTCCGGGTCAGCCGGCACGCCCGGGCACTCCGCCGGCTGCCGGTGCTGCGCCCGCAGTGCCGTCGGCCCAAGGAGCGGCCATGGGCGCGCCAGCGGCACGTCCGGCCGGCCCCTCGGCACCGGGTGTCGTCCCCGGCTCGGCGGCGGCAACGCCCCCGCCCGACAAGGCGCAATACGCCCCGCCGACGGTCTCGTCCGCGTTCCGGGCCGCGCCAACGGTCACGGCGCCGCTTCCGCCGCCTCCGCGACGTGACAACGTCTCGCCGCTCGCGATCGGTGCCGCCGTCGGCGTCGGCGTGGTCGCCGGTGCGATCATCGGCGGGACCATCGCCGACCTGCACAACCAGCGGCAGGAAGTCGTCGAAGACGGCCGCACCATCTACACCGAGCCGGACCGCATCATCATCCGCGATCCGGGCGGTCAGGCCTATGTGCGCGGCGACGACGTCTATCGCTTCCGCTATGGCGCGCGCGACATTCGCACCGAGACGATCGGCGGCGAGACCCGCACCATCGTGGTTCGTCCCGACGGCAGCGAGATCATCACCGTGGTCGGCCCCGATGGCCAGATGCTGCGCCGGATCCGCAGGGAGCCCGGCGGCCGCGAGCTCGTCATCATCGACAACAGCTATCGTGATCCGGGCGCGGTCGGCGGCTTCTATGTCGACCTGCCTCCGCCGGTGGTCCGCATCCCCTATGATCGCTACATCGTCGAGTCCGACAGCGCGGCGCCGGACGTGATCTACGACACCATGGAGGCACCGCCGGTGGATCGGATCGCTCGACGCTATTCGCTCGACGAAATCCGCTACAGCCCGAACGTCCGCATGCTGATGCCGTCGATCGACGTCAACAGCATCAACTTCGACTCAGGGTCCTGGCAGATCCCGCCGGATCAGGCGGCGAAGCTGCAGGCGATCGCCGACGGCCTCAACCGGGCCATCCAGCGCAATCCGCGCGAGGTGTTCCTGATCGAAGGCCACACGGATGCGACCGGCAACGACACCGACAATCTGTCGCTGTCCGATCGCCGTGCGCAATCCGCCGCCGAGTTGCTGACGCAGCAATTCGGCGTGCCGGCGGAAAACCTGACCTCGCAGGGTTACGGCTCGCAATACCTGAAGGAGCAGACCGACGGACCGAGCCGCATCAACCGGCGCGTCACCGTCCGCCGCATCACCCCGCTGCTCAACGGCGGCACCGCCTCCGCCGCCCCGCCGCGCTGAGCGGGCGAGCATCGCGATACGAAATGGCCGGGAGCAATCCCGGCCATTTTTGTTTGGTGCGATTTGGAGCCAGTGTCAGGGAGTATGCGTCATTGCGAGCCACCGGGTCGCGCGAACGCGCGCCCGATGACAGGCTCCGCGAAGCAATCCATCGCGCCACAAGCGGAACTATGGATTGCTTCGTCGCTACGCTCCTCGCAATGACGGCGGAGCTACTTCCCCAGCCCCAGCGCGTCGACCATCACGCGAAACACCTCGGTGTTGTCCATTGAGCCATGGACGCGCTCGCTGCCCGGCCCGGTCGCGGTGAGGATGACGTCCTCGCCGGAATGCACGCTGGCGCCGATCATCGCCGGCAGATTGCCGAAGCGCAGCACGACACCGGGGACGCCCTTGTATTTGTCGTTGGCCTTGAAGGTGTCGGGCTGATCGCCCTTCACGGTCGGCTCGTTCGGATCGTCGAGCTTCGGGCGAAACGTCTCGTAATGGTCCGGCAGGCTGGCCGAGAAGATCGCGAGCCGCCGGCTGACATCGACGCGTGACGGATAGCCCTCGGCATCGGGCGCCGGGTAATTCGGGAAGCCGGCTTTCTCGTAGACGCCGACGCGCTCGCGCAGCGGCACGTTGGGTACAGCAGTCATGTCGTCATTGATGGTGCCGACCAGGCTGTTCGGATGGTTGTGGTCGGCGACGACCAGGATCAGCGTGTCGTCGTTGCGCGCCTTGGCCCAGTCCTTTGCCAACCGCACCGCGTTGTCGAGCATGATGGTGTCGTAGACCGCGCGCTCCATGTCGAGCAGATGGGCGTATTTATCGATCAGGCCGGACTCGACCATCAGGAAGAAGCCGGCATCGTGCTTCGACAGAACCGTGAGCGCAGCCTGGACCTGCTCGGTCAGGTCGGGCTGCTCGGGAAATTTCTTGACGCCGCCGCCCTTCAGGAACTTGCGGTCGAGCGCGCCGTCCATGTTGCCGGTGGCGAACAGGCCGAGCAATTGCCGCGTCTCCGGCCTGGCGGCGAGCGCGTTCACCTCGCCTGCAGTGGTCGCGACCGGATAGCCGGCGTCGCGGAACCGCGCGAGATAGTCGATGTCGTCCTTGCGTTTCGATCCCGCGGCCGATTGCGGCAGGAAGTTCGCGGCGCCGCCGCCCATCAGCACGTCGGGCCTGGCGTCGAAATACTGCGCGACGATCGCATCATAGGCGGCGCGGCGGCGGGTATGCGCGATCATCGCAGCCGGCGTCGCGTCCTCGACCTCGGTATTTGTGACGATGCCGACCGCGAGCCCGGCCCGGCGCTTGGCAAGACTCGCGATGGTCTCGACCCTGGGATCGTCGAGCGGATCGGGCGTGCGATCGGCATAGACGCCGAGCGCATTGACCGCGGCCTTGTGGCCGGTGGCGTAGGCGCTCGCGGCATTCGCCGAGTCGGTGATGATCGAATCCGAGCCTGCGGTCGCCACCAGAGCCATATACGGCATGTCGTCGATGGCGAGTTTGCCGCGGCTCTTGCCTTCCGCGATTCCCTTGGAGAGGATCCGCGCGGCGACGCGATGCGCCGGCGACATCCCGTCGCCGATGAACAGGATCACGTTCTTCGCCTTGCGCGGCCCGGTGTCGTAGACGGTCCAGGTCACGTTACGGCTCTGTGTGCCGTCGCTGACTTCGACAGCAACCGTGCCGGGCCTGGCGAGCGAGACATCGCGCAGCAGCAGCGCCGACTGATCCTTGCCGGCCTCGCGCGCGATGAACGTGCCGCCCTGGCCGAACACCGTGGCATAGTCGGCGCCGTTCAGCGTCACCTTCAGCCGGGCCTGATCGACGAGGCCGGGAAATTCGACCTTGAAGTCGAACTTGGCGCCGACGAGGATCTCGGCGCGATCGATCGGATAGATGGTCTGCGCCAGCGCCGGCGCTGCCGACAGCACCAGTGTGACGGCCGCGCCGGCCAATGACTTGATCATGATCGATGCTCCGCCCCTTGCGCACGATACGCGCGGGGGCGGAGGCTAGTGGCGGCGGATGACGCCGCAATGAGGCGGCGCCGGGACGTATTGCCGCAAGGCGCGGGTCAGCGCGCCATCTGCTGCGGGTCGTAGAAGAAGCGCTCTTCGACCAGCTCTTCGCCGCGCCAGGTCTGCCAGGCGACCTCCTCCATGCGGCGGACCTTGCCGTCCTTGCCGGTGAATTCGAAGCGCCAGCAGATCGCCGAATGATCGCCGTCGAGCAGCAGCGGCCCGAGCCGCGTGGTCTTCACGCCGGAGACCGCGGCCAGCACCGCCGCCTCGCGCGCCGCCAGCGCCTCGCGGCCGACGCGCCATTCGCCGTCGTTCTCCTGGGTGCGGGCATCGGCGGTATAGAAGTTCCTGATCGCACCGACATGGTCGTTGGATTCGACCGTATCAGCGAAGGCTTGCAGCGTCTTGAGCGAAGGCATCGGGCAATCTCCAGTTACCGACTTATGGTCGGTATTTATCGACTGGGAGTCGGTAAGTCAACTGGCGTCGCTGCGGAACCTGGGTTACAGATGCGCCATGGCAACCCAGGCCGAACGGCGCGAGAAGACCAGAGCCGCCATCATCAAGGCGGCGCGGCGCATTTTTGGCGAGCGCGGCTTCGCAGCTACGACGATGGACGACATCGCCAGTGGCGCGCGCGTCGCGAAGGGCGCGGTCTATCATCACTTCGCAACCAAGGAGGCGGTGTTCGAGGCCGTGTTCGAGCAGGTCTCGATGGACCTCGTCGCCGATCTCGACCGCATCTCTCGCGCCGAGAACGATCCGCTCGCGGCGATGGCGGCGGGAACGCAGGGCTATTTCGCAGCGTGTTCAAAAGGCCCGACCGGCCAGATCATCTTGCGCGACGGCCCCGCCGTGCTCGGCTGGGAACGCTGGCGCGAGATCGACGCCAAGCATTTCGGCGGCAAGTTTCCGCGCGCGCTGACGGCCGCGATGGATGCCGGCGTGATCGCCAAGCAGCCGATCGAGCCGCTGGCGCGGCTGTTGCTCGGCGCGGTGACGGAAGCGGCGGTTGCGGTGTCCGCCGGTCCCGACATCGGCAAGACCGGCACGGATTACGCGCGTGCGTTCCGCTCGCTGCTCGATGCGCTCAGGGTGAAGTAGCACAACTCTCTCCCCGCGTCGTCCCTGCGAAAGCAGGGACCCATAACCACAGGGAGCAGTCGTTGAAGCACGCCGTGGCCCCAGCGTGCTTCGTCACCATGGCCGGTGGTTATGGGTCCCGGGTCGCGCTTCGCTTGCCCGGGACGACACCGAGTTTTTGGCGCCCTCAGTCCTTGTCATTCTCGAGCTGAAAAATCTGCGAGCCTTCGCCGCTCGAGAGCAGGCCGGTCTTGTTGTAGAGGCCGAGCTTGGCGCGGGTGTCGGCGATGTCCAGGTTGCGCATCGTCAGCTGGCCGATGCGGTCGGCCGGCGAGAAGGCGGCGTCCTCGACCTTCTCCATGCTGAGCCGCTCCGGCGCATAGGTCAGGTTCGGGCTCTCGGTGTTGAGGATGGAGTAGTCGTTGCCGCGGCGCAGCTCGAGCGTCACCTCGCCGGTGACCGCGCGCGCCACCCAGCGCTGCGCGGTCTCGCGCAGCATCAAGGCCTGCGAGTCGAACCAGCGGCCCTGATACAGTAAGCGGCCGAGCCGCATGCCGCTGATGCGGTACTGCTCAATCGTATCCTCGTTGTGGATGCCGGTGACCAGACGCTCATAGGCGATGTGCAGCAGCGCCATGCCGGGCGCCTCGTAGATGCCGCGGCTCTTGGCCTCGATGATCCGGTTCTCGATCTGGTCGCTCATGCCGAGGCCATGGCGGCCCCCGATCGCATTGGCTTCCAGGAACAGCGCGACGGGATCGGCGAACGTCTTGCCGTTCAGCGCGACCGGCTGGCCTTCCTCGAAGCGCACCACGACCTTCTCAGGCTTGACGTCGCAATCGGCGCGCCAGAACGGCACGCCCATGATCGGATTGACGATGGTGATGCCGCTCGCAAGACTCTCGAGATCCTTGGCCTCATGCGTCGCGCCGAGCAGATTGCTGTCGGTCGAATAGGCCTTCTCCGCGCTCATCTTGTAGGCGAAGCCCTGCGCGGTCATGAACGCCGACATCTCGGCGCGGCCGCCGAGTTCGTCGATGAACTGCTGGTCGAGCCAGGGCTTATAGATGCGCAGGCTCGGGTTGGTCAGCAGGCCGTAGCGGTAGAAGCGCTCGATGTCGTTGCCTTTGAAGGTCGAGCCGTCGCCCCAGATGTTGACGCCGTCCTCCTGCATCGCGGCGACCAGCATCGTGCCGGTCACCGCGCGGCCGAGCGGGGTGGTGTTGAAATAGGTGATGCCGCCAGTCGAGATGTGGAACGCGCCGGACTGGATCGCGGCGATGCCCTCATGCACCAGCTGGGTGCGGCAATCGACCAGGCGGGCCTTCTCGGCGCCGAAATCCATCGCCTTGCGCGGGATCGCGTCGTAATCGGCCTCGTCGGGCTGGCCGAGATTGGCGGTGTAGGCGAAGACCTTGGCGCCCTTCAGCTTCATCCAGAGCAGTGCCGCTGAGGTGTCGAGCCCGCCCGAGAACGCGATGCCGACTTTCTCGCCGGTGGGCAGGCTTTTCAGAATCGTACTCATGGGACGGTCCAATCGGTCGAAATCGATGAGGTTTCTGCGGTGGCGATATCAAATTTCGGAAGGCGGGGCACGCCTTTAATCAGGCTTGCGTACCGCCGGGCTCGGCCTTGCCGCCCCGGCGCCAGCGCTGCATCAGCCGGTAGCCGGGCATTGCCAGCCGGGTCAGCGCGGCATCGACCTGGGCGTCGGTCAGCCGGGTCGCGGCCCAGCGGTAGATCAGGGCATAGAACAGCCAGACGGTGAAGAAGGACACCAGGCCCGCGATCGCCACGTCGGTGAAAAAGTGCCCGCCAAAGGCCATGCGAAGCCCGCTGGTGACGATGCCGAACACGGTGGCGCCGGCAAAGGCCAGCGGCCGCCAGGCGGGCGGCGTCAGCGCCGCGGGCGCATAGGTCCAGAACGCGGTGGCGCCCTCGCCGGAGAAGAACGAGCAGTTGCGCGGGCAGCCGCCACGCGGGTCCCACCACGGCATGAATTGCAAATCCCCGCCGAACTGCGTCACGAACACCGGCCGCGGCCGGCCCCAATAGTTCTTGAAGGTGAGGTTGGTGAGCACGCCGGCCGACAGCAGCATCGTGGTGAGCAGGAACACCGCGGCGCGGCCGGACATCAGCATCGGCCGATCCGGCCGGATGAATTTCCAGACGATGGTCACGATCGCCGGCAGCACCAGCGCCCAGGCGATCCACATTGCCGCATCGCGCGCGAACGACGCCACCGCGGCGAGCTTCACGGGGAAGGTATTTTCTGCGGCATCGTAGAACAGCGCCGCCAGCTTCAGGTCGAGTTCGGGATAGATCCCGAACACGAGGCCGATGATGAGCGCTAGCGCCAGCGCGATGAAAAGTCCGGTCCGGTTCATGGCGGGCGGTTTAGCCGAGGCTGTGGGGCATGAAAAGTGCGCCTTCATTCTTTACCCTCCCCTGGAGGGGGAGGGTCGGCTCACGTTGAGCGGAGCGAAATGTGAGCCGGGGTGGGGTGATCTCTCAACACGGGCAGTTCTCATGTGGAGGGATTTCACCCCACCTCGGTTCGCATTTCGCTCCGCTTCATGCGAGCCGATCCTCCCCCTCCAGGGGAGGATAAGGAATCGGGTCACGACCGCGGCGATTGCGACGGCAAGGGCGGAGGCGGCGGCAACGGACGCCGCGGCTCGCGCCAGGCGCCGGCGCTGCGGCCGGCGATCAGCCAGTAGACCAGGCCCGCGACGATGCCGGCGCCGGTCATGATCTCCATGTGCCGGCGCACGATGCCGTGGAACTGCATCATGTCGGGATCGAAGGGAACCAGGCCGAGATAGCAGGCCGCGCCGACGATCCCGCCACCGACCGCGTAAGCCAGCACGCTCCGGATGAAGAACGCCTCGGTGATCAGCACCACGACCAGCGCGGGCAGCAGCGCAAAGCCCGATATGAAGATGAAGCCGAGCACGACGTTAACAGCGCTCTGATCGATCTGCCCGCCGAAATCGCTGATCTCGGGATACAGCACCGCGACGACCACGATGATCCCTGCGACGAAACAGGCCATCAGGAAGCCGAAGGCGACGACGAACAGGCGGCCGATCAGGGCCATGCTACGAGCTCCCCGTCATTGCGAGCGGAGCGAAGTAATCCATGTCCCTGCGTGCCGAGACATGGATTGCTTCGTCGCTTCGCTCCTCGCAATGACGCTGTGGAGAGCGTTGTCGCTCACAACACTCAATCCGTCATCGCCATCGCGCGCAGCGCCTGGCGCTCGCTGGCCGAGAGCTTTTCGGTCTCCGACTTGAGCTGACCGCAGGCGGCGAGGATGTCGCGGCCGCGCGGCGTGCGCACCGGCGAGGAATAGCCGGCGTTGAAGATGTATTCGGAGAACTTTTCGATCTGCTCCCAGTCCGAGCATTCGTAGGCGGTGCCCGGCCATGGATTGAACGGGATCAAATTGATCTTGGCCGGAATGCCCTTGAGCAGCTTCACCAGCAGCTTGGCGTCGTCGAGCGAATCGTTGACGCCCTTGAGCATCACATATTCGAAGGTGATGCGCCGCGCGTTCGAGGCGCCGGGATAATCGCGGCAGGCCTGCAGCAATTCCTTGATCGGATATTTGCGGTTCAGCGGCACCAGCTCGTTGCGCAGCTCGTCGCGCACCGCATGCAGCGAGATCGCGAGCATCACGCCGATCTCGTCACCGGTGCGCTGGATGTTCGGCACCACGCCCGAGGTCGACAGCGTGATGCGCCGGCGGGAAATGCCGATGCCTTCATTGTCGCCGACGATCAACAGCGCATCGCGCACCGCCTCGAAATTGTAGAGCGGCTCGCCCATCCCCATCATCACGATGTTGGTGACGCGCCGCGTGCCGTCCTCGCGGTCGGCCCAGTCATTCAGCCGGTCGCGCGCCACCATCACCTGGCCGACGATCTCGCCGGCGGTGAGGTTGCGCACCAGCCGCTGCGTGCCGGTGTGGCAGAACGAGCAGTTCAGCGTGCAGCCGACCTGCGAGGAAACGCACAGCGTGCCGCGATCCGTTTCCGGGATGTAGACGCACTCGACTTCGTGCGGCCGCTCGACCTTGTCGCCGCTCGGCAGCCGCAGCAGCCATTTGCGGGTGCCGTCATTGGAGATCTGCTCGGCGACCACCTCGGGACGGTCGACGGTGAAATGCTTCTCGAGCTCGGCGCGCATATCCTTCGAGACGTTGGTCATCTCGCCGAAGTTCTTGGCGCCGCGGAAATACATCCAGTTCCAGAGCTGCTGGGTGCGCATCTTGCGCTGCGCGGCCTGCACCCCGATCTCGCCCAGGCGATCGGCGATCTCGGCGCGCGACAGCCCGATCAGCGACGGCTTGGCCGGCGGCACATAGGTCTCGAGCGGAACCTTTTCGACCAGCGCGCTGGCGCCGGGCACGGCATGGGTGGTCACGGTGTCGGTCATGAAACCTCAAATAGGCCTTCCAGCCGGTGCTGGAAAGCCACCAAATACCTTGATTTTTACGTCCTAGAGCCGGTCTTAACGCCGGCAGTCCTGCCCCAGCCGGTCGAGCGCCTGCGCCAGGCCCTTCAGCGAGAAGCTGTCGATCGTCTCGGTGCCCTTCGCCGAGACGGCTTTTACCGTCAGATCGGCCGATTTGCGCATGGCTTCCACCATCCGCTCCTCTTCGGCCGCATTCTTGATCCAGAGGCCGTCGCCCTGGGTGTACATCGCATAAGTCCCGCCGCCGACCTGGAGCGTCGATTCCGAGCCCGGCTTCACGGTGTAGCCGATCATGATCGAGACTTCGTTGACGACCTTCTCGGCCGGGCGGGTCGAGATGAAGGCATAGGCCGGATCGCGCGGCCGGTTCGGCGGGTTGGTCTTCGACGACGACGGCTTGGCGAGCGCAAAGCACACCTTCTTGCCGTTGGGCGATGCGGTGTAGGCGCCCCAGGTGCCGAATTGGCCGATCAGCGTCGGCTCCGCGCCGCCCGCGGCAGCCGCGGCGACCGAAGGCGCAGGCTTGGCCGCTTCCTTCGCCGCATCTTTCTTGGGCGCAGCCTGCGCCGGCGCAAGGGAGACGATCCCGCACACGACACAAACAGCCAGCGATGTCAGAATCTGCCGCACGGCCAACTGGTTCCCCCATCATTGTGACTGGAAGATGGCCCGGCGATTCCCCTCCGCCGGCTCGGATGGATAACCGGGAAATGCTTTTTAGGGAAGGCAGTTAGGCCCGGACACGCGCGCCTGCCACAGCCGCACGCGCGTCGATTCCGACTCGGTGCTTGCTCAGCGCTGATGATCGCCGATCATCCCTTGGCGCGCGCCGCGCGCTGGCTCTCCCACTGCGCATCGGTCCATTGCAGCAGGTCCTCGGCACCGGAACTGCGCAAGTGCGCGCCGCCGTCCTGCACCACCATCTCGCCATTGATGTAGCTGGCCTGATCGGAAATCAGGAAGGCCGCGAGATTGGCGAGTTCGGAATGCTCGCCGGCGCGGCCGAGCGGATTGCGCTGCGACCAGGTCTCGCCGCGCGCTTCGGGACGCAACTGTCCGGTGGCACCTGGCGTCGGGAACGCACCGGGCCCGATCGCCACGGTGCGGATGCCTCTCGGGCCCCACTCGACGGCAAGGCTCTTGGTCATCGCCAGCACCGCGGTCTTGGCCATCGACGACGGCACCGTGAAGGCACGGCCGGTGATGGTCGAGGTCGAGAGGATCGAGAGCACAACGCCCTTGTGCTTGCCTTCGATCCAGCGGCGGCCGGCGGCGAGCGTGCAGTACATCGTGCCATGCAGCGTCGGCGCGAGGATCGCGTCCGCGGCACGGAATGACAAATGTTCGCTCTGCGCAATAAAGGTTGCGGCAGCATTGTTGACGAGAACGTCGATCGGCGCCTCCTGCCAGACCTGATCCATCATCGCCTCGACCGCGGCGCCGTCGCGGATATCGCAGCGTGCGGTCGACACCTTGGCGCCGAGCTCGCGGCGGAATTTCGCCGCGGTTTCCTCCAGCAGCGCCTCGCGTCGCCCGCAGATGATCAGTTCGGCACCGAGTTCGGCAAAGCGGGCGCCCATCGCCGCGCCAAGACCGGAGCCGCCGCCGGTGATCAGGATGCGCTTTTTCGCTAGCAGGCCTTTTTCAAACATAGTTTGATCCCTCCGCACTGTATTGTCGCTCCGCCGCAAATCCGGCATGAAGCTTGTAGTCCAAGATCTTGCAGCTCTTTCTGCGTCCGAAACTCAGGTGTGTCCATGAAAGCCATCCTCTGCTCGCAATACTGTCAACCCGACGATCTCGTGTTGGCTGACGTGCCCGATCCGGTGGCGGCTCCCGGCGAAGCTGTGATCGCGATCAAGGCGGCGGCGCTGAATTTCTTCGACATCCTGATGATCCAGGGCAAGTACCAGATCAAGCCGCCGTTCCCGTTCTCGCCGGCCGCCGAAGTCGCCGGCGTGATCGAGAGCGTCGGCGCCGGCGTCACTGACCTGAAGGTCGGCGACCGCGTCGTTGCGTCATGCGGTCACAACGGCGCGCGCGAAAAGATCGCGCTCCCTGCGAATTCGATCGTGAAGATTCCCGACAATCTCGATTACGACCGCGCCGCCGGCATCATCATCATCTACGGCACCGCGCTGCATGCGCTGGAAGATCGCGCGAGCCCGAAGCCGGGCGAGACGCTCGCGGTGCTCGGCGCCGCCGGCGGCACCGGCCTTGCCGCGTGCGAACTCGGCAAGTTGATGGGCCTCAAAGTAATCGCCTGCGCATCGTCGGACGAGAAGCTCGCCTTCGCCAAGCAGCACGGCGCCGAGCTGACGCTGAACTACGCCAAGGAAGATCTGAAAGAAGGCCTGCGCAAGCTGACGAACGGCAAGGGCGCCGACATCGTGTTCGATCCGGTCGGCGGCTCCTATGCCGAGGCCGCGCTGCGCTCGACTGCATGGGAAGGCCGCTTCCTGGTGATCGGCTTTGCCGCCGGCGACATTCCGAAGATCCCGCTCAACCTCGCGCTGCTGAAGGGCTGCGACATCCGCGGCGTGTTCTGGGGCGCGTGGGCGCGACTTAATCCGGAGAAGAACCGCAAGAACCTCGAAAAGCTCGTGCAGTGGACCGCGGAAGGCAAGATCTCCTCGCATGTCGACCGCACCTTCCCGCTGTCGCAGACCGCGGAAGCCCTGAAGGTGCTCGCCGGCCGCAAGGCGATGGGCAAGGTGATCCTGCATCCGGGAAGCTGAGGCTGCGCGACCGCGCGCGTTGCCCTATCACCGTCACCCTGAGGAGCGCGTAGCGCGTCTCGAAGGGTCGACGGCCCTGCTGATGGCCGTGCATCCTTCGAGGCGCGCAAGGGCGCGCTCCTCAGGATGACGGATCGAGAGATTCATCGAGGCTGCGAAATACTCCAAGCTCCCCTTTTTTAGGGGAGACCTTGCCAGGATTACGCTGCGCTCTGGACTACGCTTCCTCCGCGGGCACCCCGCGCTTCAGTGCGGCGCGCGCGGCTTCGCGATGCTCCGGGGTGATGTGGCTTGCCACCATGCGGATCGCGGTTGCGAGCACGGCGGCATCGTCGGTGAAGCCGAGCACCGGCAGCATGTCCGGGATGAAATCGAACGGCAGGATGAAATAGGCGATCGCGCCGAGCAGCGCGGCCTGGACATGGCGCGGCGTTTGCCGGTCGAAGGCGCAGTAATAGGCGGCCAGCAGATCCTCGGCGAACGGCAGCCGCGCCACCACTTTCTTGAACTTGATCCAGAAGCGGCGGCGCACGCTTTCCTGGTCCTGCGCCAGCCGGTCGGCAGGCCCGAATCCCACGCCGCTGTCGGTCGATGGCATCGCCAGGTTCCCTTTGGGGCCGCGCGACGGATCGGCGGCGGACCACGCGAATCTGGGGATGTCGGCCAACCCTTGCAAGGTTGCGCGCAGCCGGGTCAGTTGACCCCGAACTGCCTCGCGATCGCGTTCATGGCCTTGGCGAGGTCGATATCGCGCTTGGTCACCCCGCCGACATCGTGGGTCGCCAGCACGACCTCGACCGTCTTGTAGACGTTCTTCCATTCAGGGTGATGGTCGCTCTTCTCGGCGACCAAAGCGGCGCGCGCCATGAAGCCGAAGGCCTCGTTGAAGTCCTTGAACACGAAGGTCTTTGCGATCGCCTCGCGTCCGGCCAGCTCCGACCAGCCGGCCAGTTCCCAAAGCGCGGCCTTCCTTGCTTCCGCTGACAGCCTTTCGACCATGGCAACCCTCCCGTTTGACGCCGACCTTAGCCTAACCACCGGCCTCCGGGGTGGATCCATGCCGAAAATAAGGCCGAAATAGCGTCCTATCGCCGCTGGTAACCATGACGCAGATGTAACATCTGTGGCTCCAGGAATTTGCTACAAATGCCTTATGTGTGCGCGTTGGTAGTTTTGCGAGATTGAGCCCCGACGATTGTTTGCGAGATCGATGACAGACGGCTCCGCCAGCATATCGCCCAAGCCGTTGCGCTCTGCAAAGCGACGGCTGATGTTCGTCTTGATCGCGGGCGCGCTCGCCATCATCGGCGCGACGATCGCCGGTTATTATTTCGCGGTGCGTCCGGTGACGCTGCGGATCGCGGTCGGCCCCGCAAGCAGCGATGACCTCAGGGTCGTGCAGGCGCTGGCGCAGGCCTTCAACAACCAGCAGCACACCCAGGTCAAGCTCCGCCCGGTGCAGACCGACGGCGCCAGCGCCAGCGCGCAGACGCTGGCCGACGGCAAGGCGGACCTCGCCATCATCCGCGGCGATCTCGATGTGCCGAAAAACGCGCAGGCGGTCGCGGTCCTGCGCAAGAATGTCGTGGTGATGTGGGTGCCGCCCGCAGCCAAGGGTAAGGGCAAGGGCCGCAAGGCCGCAAAGATCACCAAGATCGCACAGCTTGCCGGCCGCAAGATCGGCGTCGTCGGCCGCACGCCGGCCAACGTCAATCTGCTGAAGCTGATCCTGACGCAATACGGCGTCGACCCGATGAAGGTCGAGATCGTGCAATTCCCCGCCAATGAAGCGGTCGAGGCCATCAAGAACCTGAAGGCCGATGCCTATCTCGCGGTCGGGCCGGCCAACAGCAAGCTCACCATCGATGCGATCACGGCGTCGACCAAAGACGGCGGCGAGCCCACCTTCCTGCCGATCGACGCCTCCGAGGCGATCGCGCAGAACCATCCGGCCTATGAGGCCGCGGAAATCCCCGCCGGCTCGCTCGGCTCGGCCGACCGACCCGACGACGAGGTGAAGACGATCAGCTTCTCGCACCATATCGTCGCGCGAAAGGGCCTGTCGGACGCGACGGTCGCGGCATTCACCCGGCAATTGTTTGCGATCCGGCAGTCGCTCAAGAACGATTTCCCGCTCGCCGCCAAGATCGAGACGCCCGACACCGACAAGGACGCCACCATCCCGGTGCATCCGGGCGCGGCCGCCTTCGTCGACGGCGAGGAAAAGACCTTCCTCGACCGCTACAGCGATTACATCTGGTGGAGCCTGATGGCGTTCTCGGCGATGGGCTCGGCCGGTGCATGGTTCGCCGGCTATCTCAAGCAGGACGAGCGCAACACCAACACCTCGCAGCGCGAGCGCCTGCTGGAGATGCTGAAGGCCGCACGGCAGAGCGATTCGACCGACGAGCTCGACCAGTTGCAGGCGGAAGCCGACGACATCCTGCGCCACACGCTCGACTGTTTCGAGCACGGCGCCATCGAGGAAGGCACGCTCACCGCCTTCAACATCGCGCTCGAGCAGTTCCACAACGCGGTGGCCGACCGCAAGGCACTGCTGCTCAGCATGCCGCAGAATTTGCAGCGGACCGCGAGCCAGTTCAGGGCGGCGGGCACGGCGTAGGTCTCCATACTGCACGACTTCGCCATCGGCGAACGGGCTCTCTCCGTTCCCTCCCCCCTTGTGGGGGAGGGTCAGGGAGGGGGGTGCCGCTTGCTCCGTTCAAGTTTGATGCCGAAACGTCGCTGCGATTGCGCGAGTGTCATTTCGTCTCTGGCGTCACCGCCCGGGGCTTACCCCTCTCCCCAACCCTCCCCCACAAGGGGGGAGGGAGCCTGACGCATGTGCTCACCTTACGAAGGGCGCAGTCTCTCTAACGGTCCGCTCTCCATCCCCGCCCTGTAATCTCTCCGTCATGGAATTTTTCTAGGTCTGTGCTCGCCCGCGGCGCATTGTCGCTGTGACCTGAGGAGGCTCCCCATGACGATCCGGTTCTCGCGAAATCTGACCCGCCGACGCTTTCTCTCGACAGCTGCTGCGGCCGGCGCCGGCGTGATCGCGATGCCCTATCTGTCGCGCGCGGCCGACCGGCCCGTGATCACCCATGGCGTGCAGTCCGGCGATGTCGGCGTCGACGGCGGCGTGGTGTGGGCGCGTGCCGACCGTCCCTCGCAGATGATGGTCGAGGTCGCGACGACAGACTCGTTCAAGAACGCCCGCGCGCTGCCGCCGATCACGGCGCTGCCGGAAAGCGACTTCACCGCCAAGATGCTGCTGGAGAACCTGCCCTCCGGCCAGGACATCTTCTATCGCGTCCGCTTCCGCGACCTCGCCCATGTCGACGTTGTCGGCGAGCCCGTGGTCGGCCGCTTCCGCACCGCGCCGAGCGACCGCCGCGACGTCTCCTTCGTGTGGGGCGGCGACGTCGCCGGCCAGGGCTGGGGCATCAACCCCGACGACGGCGGCATGATCACCTTCGCCGCGATGAAGAAGCACGCCCCGGATTTCTTCCTGCATTCCGGCGACACCATCTATGCCGACGGCGTCATCACCGCCGAGCAGAAGCAGCCCGACGGCAAGATCTGGAAGAACATCACGATCCCGGAGAAGGCCAAGGTCGCCGAGACGCTCGACGAATACCGCGCCGCGCACAAATACAATTTCCTCGACGGCAATCTGCGCGCCTTCAATGCCGAGGTGCCGATCTTCGTGCAATGGGACGATCACGAGGTGACCAACAACTGGTCGCTGTCGAAGCAACTGCCGGCCACCTACAAGGAGCGCGACATCAACGTGCTCGCCGCGCGCGCGGCAAAGGCCTTCCACGAGATGTATCCGATGCGCGAGAGCATCGTCGAGCCGGGCCGCGTCTATCGCACGCTGAGCTACGGCCCGCATCTTGACGTGTTCATGCTCGACGAGCGCAGCTATCGCGGCCCCAACGGTCCGAATCTGCAGGAGACCTACGGCCCCGATGCCTATTTCATCGGGCCGGATCAGATGGCCTGGCTGAAGCGCGCGCTGCTCAACTCGCGCGCCACCTGGAAGGTGATCGCCTCCGACATGCCGCTGTCGCTGATCGTCTATGACGATGCCGCCAACAAGAAGGGCTCGGAAGCCTTCGCGCAGGGCGACGGCCCGGCGCGCGGCCGCGAGCTCGAGATCGCCGATGTCCTGCGCTTCATCAAGACCGCCGGCATCGCCAACACGGTGTGGCTGACCGCGGACGTGCACTATGCGGCCGCGCACTACTACAACCCGAACAAGGCCCAGTTCCAGGAGTTCGATCCGTTCTGGGAATTCGTCTCGGGCCCGCTGCACGCCGGCACGTTCGGCCCGAACGAGCTCGACAACACGTTTGGCCCCGAGGTGAAGTTCGTCAAGGCGCCGGGCGAAGCCAACCAGAACCTGCCGCCGTCGGCGGGCATGCAGTTCTTCGGCCACGTCAAGATCGACGGCAAGAGCGGGCAGATGACCGTGAGCCTGCGCGACCGCGTCGACGCCGAGCTGTGGGCGATCACGCTCGATCCGAAGCCGGTGTAATCAGGTCGCAGCCACGACGGAACCGCACTCCCCGTGCCGAACGCCCTTGCCCCCAAGGCAGGGGCGCGATTGACGGGGGATGGACGTGACCTGCCTCTTCCGGTACCGATATCAGAGCCGTTATGCTGGGGGCCCGGAGGGGCGGAGCATGAGGCGCTGCGAATTGATTCGCGTGCTCGGTGGCATCGTCGTGGGGCTTCGGCCGCACCGTTTGCTTGTCGTCGCGATCGCCATGTTCGCGCTGCTGCCGATCGAGGTCAGCGATGCCGGCTGGCTGCCTGATCTCTTCAAGAGCTCATCGAAGCATCCCAAGGTGCCCAAGCGCGCGAAGTCGGCAAAGCCGGCCAAATTGGCAAGGCACCACGCGCCATCAAAGCAACGCGCCACGCGGCTTGCGGCCCTTGGGCCGGTCGCCCTGCCGCCTTCCGCTTCCAAGCCGGCCGCGGCGAAATGCGATCCCGCGACATTGCGGATCGTGCTCGATGTGGGACATACCGCCGAATCGGAAGGCGCGATCAGCGCGCGCAATGTCGCCGAGTTCGCCTTCAACCTGCGCCTTGCGCGGCTGATCGAGGAGAAGCTGAAGGCCGAAGGCTTTGCCGAAACCAGGCTGCTGCTGACCGAAGGCAAAGCGAGGCCCAGCCTGTTCAGGCGGGTTGCCGCCGCCAACAATCTGCACGCGGATCTCCTGCTGTCGATCCATCATGACTCGGTGCCCAACAAGATGCTCGAGGACTGGGAATTCGAGGGAAAGAAGCGCCATTTCAGCGATCGCTTCAGCGGCTACTCGGTGTTCGTCTCCCGCAACAATCCGGACTTCAAGACCAGCCTGCTGTTCGCCGAGCTGGTCGCCAGGGAATTGAAGGCCGAGGGGCTGCAATATGCCGAGCAATACAGCCAGCCCATCATGGGCCACGACCAGCATCCCCTGTTGAACAAGGACACCGGCGTCTACAGCTACGATAAGCTCATCGTGCTGCGAAGGACCGCGATGCCCGCCGTCCTGCTGGAGGCGGGATCGATCATCAACCGGGACGAAGAACTCAAGATGGACTCGCCCGAGCGCCGCAACGCGATCAGCAGCAGCGTCGTGTCTGCCGTGAAGGAATTCTGCGAGCCGCGATGGGCGCTCCTTGGTCCGCTCTGACCGCCGAGCGATCGGCTCAGCCCGGTTTGCCGGCCTTGATCTCCGCGAATTTGGCCAGCGCCTGTTCGAATTTGGGGCTGAAGAGCCACATCGCGTCGAGGATTTCGCGGAAGCTCGCAGATGCCCTCGCCCGGTCGGCTCGACCGAAAGCAAAGATGCTGTTGTTTCGCAGATATCCCATGATCCTGGGCTCGGAAATTCTGTAATTGACGAGATCGCCTGACTTCAGCGCTGACCTGGTCGGGCTCGGAATGATCTGGATGAGCTCAAACAGCTTCATCTGATCGATCGGATTGGGCAGGGCTTTTGCGATCGCCGGGACCTGCGGGAAAATATCCGCATGCGCGTTCATCAGCGCATCGCGCACCGCGGTCCAGTGATTGAACCGGTGATCGAAATTGCCGACGCGCGCTTCTTCCATGTCGTCGCGACGGCTCAGCGCGGGATCGAGGGCCGCGATCGATGGCTTGATCGCGGCCCACTTCTTTCGACCGTTGCGATCCTCCGACGGACCGGTCTGCAGGCTGCCCTTGTAAGTGTTCGACCGCGCATTTCCGGCATTTTGCTTGCCGTTTGTCTCGGCAAAGAACAGGCCGAGGCTGATCCGGCCGGCGGTAGCGGCGGCCGCGGCATCCAGACCCCTGGCGCGCGCGATCACCGTCGCCAGATCGACCACGTCCTTGAACGGCGTCTCGGAGCTTTGCGCGCCGGCGGGCGGCGCCTCCATCGCATCGAAGAGCTTCCTGTACTCATCGAGCAGCGGCTCATTGTCGGCGTCGAAATAGGCCGGAGGGATTCCGAATCTGTTGGCCCTCCCGATCCTGGACGGAAGCGCATCCGTGAGATCCTTGTAGGCGCTCATCATCTCGACACGGGCAAGGTAGATGGCCTGGCCCGGCAAATCGGGCAGCGGCTGATGGGAATCGATCTGCGCGCGCCGCTGGCGCAGGATCGAGACGAAGCTCTTCAGCGTGTTGTCGTAGGTCTTGAGCGCGGCCGATTGCTCGCTCGTCGGTGCGGCCGGCTCGGCAACCGCGGGCGACACGAAGCTACCGACGACGGTCGAAGCGAGCAGAGACGCGAGCAGTAGCCCGAGAGAGAGCGCCGCTGCGGACGCAGCGGCAGATGTCCCGATCGCCATGACGGCTTCCCGATGCCTGTGCGTCGCCGAATCCGATAGACCGGATGGTAGACGACAGACGCACCGACGGCGAGGCCGAAGCCCGGCGATCGGTCAGTGTCGGTTTTTCAGCGCGGCTTCCAGTGCTTCGCTCGAACACGGCTTGGTCAACCGCGGCTTGCCGGCGAGCGATTCCGGCAGCCGGATATCAGCGCCATAGCCCGTGACGAAGGCGAACGGCACTTTCAGCGCATCCAGCCGCTCGGCGATCGCGAAGGTCTTCTCGCCCCTGACGAGGCCGACGTCGAGCAGTGCGAAGTCCGGTGCGCGCTCGGCGATCAATTCGAGCGCGCGGGCAACGTTCGCAGCGGTGCGCACCGTCCGGGCGCCGAAGCCCAGGATGGTGTCCTCGAAATAGAGCGAGATGATCGGATCGTCCTCGACCACGAGAACGTCACCGGGCATGCCGGTATTGGGGACGGATTCCATGGCTCGGTGTCCATTGCTTCGATGATGGATGAGAGGACCGGATCAGTCCGGCCGGATGGCCCGCGACCGGCGCCCGAAAGCACGCCGGCTGTTCCCGGGATGAAACCCATCACATCGCAAGCCGCCGCGTCTGTTCACTAGTGCACATAAAAGCTGGAACTTCTTCAGTATGGTCGGCGTTGGGTCTGCAGGATTTTCCAATGATTGCGAAACGGACCGAGTTGGCCGGGACGAATGACCGGCCGTTCAACAACCTGTTGCGCCGGCTGAATGCCGCCGACTATGCGTTGATCGCATCGCATCTTGCGGTGGTCGAGGCGGCGGCCGGCGACCTGCTCTACAATCCCGGCGACGACGTCCAGATCGTGCATTTCCCATGCGGACCGAGCCTTGCGTCCTATCTGGTGGCCAACGAGGACGGCCGCGACGTCGAGACCATCCTGGTCGGCCGCGAGGGCGCGGTCGGCGGCATCGTCAGCCAGGGATTCCTGCCGGCCTATACCCGGATCACCGTCAAGTTCGGCGGGCCGTTCGTGCGGCTGCCGATCAGCAAGCTCGACGCCGCCAAGCTCACGTCGATCTCGGTGCGCAACATCTTCGCGCGCTATGCCGACTGCATGCTGGCGCAGATCTTCCAGTCGACCGCCTGCAATGCGATCCACTCGATCGAGCAGCGCGCCGCGAAATGGATCATCTCGGCGATCGAGCGCACCAATGGCGACGGCGTGGTGCCGCTGACGCATGAGCAACTCTCGACCCTGCTCGGCGTCGGCCGCAGCTACACCAGCCGGGTGATCCAGAACTTCAAGGCGGAGGGCGTGCTGGACACGCGCCGCGGCGCGATCGTGATCCGCGACCCCGACAAGCTCAAGCTGCGCTCCTGCCTGTGCAACGACGCAGTGAAGGATCACTTCGAGGAAGTGCTGCGCGGGGTGTATCCGAGCGAGGACAACCCGACGAACTGATGCCCTGGCTTACCTCGCCCCACTTGCGGGGAGAGGTCGGATTGCATCGCCAGATGCAATCCGGGTGAGGGGGTACAGGTCTTTCAATGCTCACCGCCTGGCGGAGAGAGCCCCTCACCCCAACCCTCTCCCCGTAAGAACGGGGAGAGGGAGAACCTATATCGCCCAACGCGAAAATCACGCTACACTCGCCCCATGAGTGGGGCAGCACTTCACGCCGTTTTCGACGTCGCAGCATGGAGTGCGGCCGCCATCGCGATGTGGCGGCTGTCCCGGGTGCGGGGGCTGCAATTCCCGCGGCAATCCTTCGAGCTAACGTATATCGCCGCGCTGGTGTTCGGCGCCGGCATCGGCGCTTACATCTTCGGCACGCTGAACTTGTGGTTCTCGGGCATGTCCGGCATCGCCCGCTCGGTCGAGGGCGCGCTGGCCGGCGGTATCGTCGCGATCGAGCTCTACAAATGGCTGCACGGCATTTCGCTGCGCACCGGGGCGCGGTTCGCGCTGCCGCTTGCGGTCGGCGTCGCGGTCGGCCGGCTCGGCTGCTATTTCGCGGGGCTTGAGGATTTCACCTATGGCACGCCGACCACGCTGCCCTGGGGGCACGATTTCGGCGACGGCATCCCGCGCCATCCGGTGCAGCTCTATGAGAGTCTGGCAATGGCGGCGTTCGCCGCCTTCTATGTCTCGGCCGTTTTGAACCGCAACGCCGCTGTCATCACCAATGGATTCTACCTCGTGCTGTTCTACTACGGCCTGCAGCGCTTCGTGTGGGAGTTCATCAAGCCCTATGGCGCGCTGATCGGCCCGTTCTCGCTGTTCCACCTGCTGTCGCTGTTTGTCATGGTTTATGCCGCCGTCATGCTGGCGACGGCCCCGAATGTGAGCTTGAAGCATGAACGCGCCGCTGCGTAAGTCCCGCCCTTACATCTTCTGGGGCCAGACCCAATCGCTTTGCGAGACCTGCCTGGCCCTGGTGCCGACCAAGATCCAGATATCAGGCAACGAGGTCTGGTACGAGAAGCGCTGCAAGCAACATGGCGTGCAGTCGACCTTGGTCTCGACCGATGCGGCCTATTGGCGGCTGTGCAAGGATTTCATCAAGCCCGGCGACCGGCCGCTCGCCTTCCAGCGCCACACCGAATTCGGCTGCCCCTATGATTGCGGGCTGTGCCCGGACCACGAGCAGCACTCCTGCCTGGCGCTGATCGAAATCACCGAGCATTGCAACCTGACCTGCCCGGTGTGCTTTGCGGATTCCTCGCCGGCGCGGACCAGCTTCACGCCGCTGGCCAAGATCGAGAAGATGCTGGACGCGCTGGTGGCGAGCGAGGGCGAGCCTGACCTGGTGCAGATCTCCGGCGGTGAGCCGACGCTGCATCCGGATTTCTTCGCCATTCTGGATGCGGTGCGCGCCCGCCCGATCCGCCACGTCATGATCAACACCAACGGCCTCAGAATCGCGCGCGAGCCGGAGTTCGTGGCCAAGCTCGCCGAGAACAAGCGCGGGCTGGAGGTCTATCTGCAGTTCGATTCGCTCAAACGTGACGCGCTGGTCAATCTGCGCGGCGCGGACCTGCGCAAGATCCGCCAGCAGGCGCTGGAGAATCTCGAGCGCGAGGGCGTCTCGACGACGCTGGTCGCGACCATCAAGCGCGGCGTCAACGACACCGAGATCGGCGACATCGTCCGCCACGCGCTGACATGGAAATGCGTGCGCGGCGTCACGCTGCAGCCGGTGCAGGACGCCGGCCGCAACGAGGATTTCAACAAGGACACCGACCGCATCATGCTGTCGGAGATCCGCCGGCGCGTGATCGAGACCGGCGTGTTCGGCGACAAGGACATGATCCCGCTGCCCTGCAACCCCGAAAGCATCTCGATCGGCTACGGTCTGCGCAACGGCGACAAGGTGCTGCCGCTGACCTCGCTGATCCCGCAGGAGCAGCTCGTCGCCGTGATGCCCAACACGATCAGCCCGGAGAAATATCCGGTGTTGCGCGAGAAATTCGTCGACCTGTTCTCGCTGTCGTCGGGGCCGCTGAATACCTCTGAGCGGGTCTGCGAGTTGCTGTGCTGCCTGCCGAGCTTCGAGGTGCCGGACGGCCTGACTTACGAGAACGTGTTCCGCGTCACCATCGTGCAGTTTCTCGATCGCTTCAATTTCTGCGTCGGCAACGTCAAGCGAAGCTGCATCCATTTCGTCACCGAAAGCGGCGCGATCATCCCGTTCGACACCTACAACCTGTTCTATCGCAATGGGCTGATCGACGGCATCCGCGCTGCAATGGCCGGGCAGACCTATCGGGAGGCACGGCCGACGGAGGCGGAGGTGCCAAGGTGAGCGATACCGGCGCGTCCCCCTCGCCTCCGTCACCTTCTCCGCAGCAGCGCAACGGCTGCGTGACCGCGCTGATGATCGTCGCTGGCGTCATTCTGCTGCTGCCCGGCCTCTGCGCGCTGCTCTTCGTATTCGCCGGCATCGCCAAGACGGCCTCTGATGATCTTCAGTTCGTCGCCGCCTGCCTGCTTGTGGCGTGCTTCGGCGTGGCCCTGATCTGGTGGGCCATCCGCAGACCTGGCTCCTAGCGTTTTCGAGCGAAGTGGATACCGGTTCGCGTGAAGAAAACGCGTCAAAACAAGAATCTGGAGCCCCGTTCCGATTCGATCGGAACGGGAAAGGCTCTAGAGACGGCTCGCATCACGAACCCACTGGTGGACCAACAGCCATGAGCGAGACCAATCCCCCTCCCGTGCCGCCTGCACCGGCGCAGCCGCCCGCGCTGCCCCCGCCACGCAGCGGCTGCGCGACCGCGTTCATGGTGGTGTTCGGGCTGGTCCTGCTGCTGCCCGGGCTGTGCGCCCTCCTGTTCGGGATCGGTTCGCTGACCAACTCGAGCCTGGAGCCCGGCTTGCTGTTCATGATCCTGCTCGGCCTTCTGGTCGGGTTCGCCGGCATCATGCTGATCCGGGCTGCGATCAAGGGGCGGTAGCCGTAGGAGGCGCGACGAATCATGAGCAGCCTGGACCAACCGCCGCCGAACAGCTCTTGGCAACCGCGCCAAAGCAGCGGCTGTCTGACCTCGTTCATGCTGTTTCTGGGCGTCATCCTGCTGCTGCCCGGCTTGCTGTGTGCAGTCCTGATCGTCACCTCGGTCGAACCGGGCAGGGACCCATTCACGCCGGTGGTGATGTTGATCGCGCTTGGCGGCGTCGTATTGATCGTTTTGGCCCGTTCCCGGAAATGACGCCGGACACGGGAACCTGCCAAAACCGGCCCTTCCGGCCCTAATTTCGATCGACCAAACCGTCAATAAATCATTGTTTTTTGGCGTTTTCTGACTATATTGCGCCGCAACGCGCAAGGTGCCCGGTCCTGACGACCGGGCTTCCTTTTTGGGGTGATGCGTCCCCGTCAAATTTCTTGGGTATGAGCGTGATCCGGGCCCCGATTGGGCCACGTGAGCGAGCGGCCGGCCAAACTGGTCCGGCGAGATCGCGCATCTGACCATTGCACGACCAGAAGAAGAGCCATGAACCTTCGTAACGTCGCCATCATCGCCCACGTCGACCACGGCAAGACCACGCTCGTCGACCGCCTGCTGCAGCAATCCGGGACCTATCGCGAGAACCAGAAGGTCACCGAGCGCGCCATGGACTCCAACGATCTGGAGCGCGAGCGCGGCATCACCATCCTGGCCAAGGCGGCCTCGGTGCAGTGGAAAGATACCCGCATCAACATCGTCGACACCCCCGGCCACGCCGATTTCGGCGGCGAGGTCGAGCGCATCCTCAACATGGTGGACGGCGCGCTGGTGCTGGTCGATGCCGCCGAGGGCCCGCTGCCGCAGACCAAGTTCGTGGTGTCGAAAGCGCTCAAGGTCGGACTGAAGCCGATCGTCGTGATCAACAAGGTCGATCGCCCCGACGCACGCCCGACCGAAGTCATCAATGAGGTGTTCGACCTGTTCGCCGCACTCGATGCCTCCGAGGAGCAGCTCGACTTCCCGATCCTGTACGGGTCGGCCAAGCAGGGCTGGATGGGCGACAGCCCGGAAGCTTCGCATGACGCCGGCATGCAGCCGCTGTTCGACCTGATCGTGCGCCACGTCGCGCCGCCGAAGGTCGAAGAGGGCCCGTTCCGCATGATCGGCACCATCCTCGAAGCCAACCCCTATCTCGGCCGCATCATCACCGGCCGGATCTCATCGGGTTCCATCAAGCCGAACCAGGCCGTGAAGGTGCTTGGCGCCGACGGCAAGACCATTGAGCAGGGCCGTATCACCAAAATCCTCGCCTTCCGCGGCATCGAGCGCACCCCGCTGGAGGAAGCCGACGCCGGCGATATCGTCGCGATCGCGGGCCTCACCAAGGGCACCGTCGCCGACACCTTCTGCGATCCCAGCGTCGAGGCGCCGCTGACCGCGCAGCCGATCGATCCGCCGACGGTGTCGATGTCGTTCATCGTCAACAACTCGCCGCTCGCCGGCACCGAAGGCGACAAGGTGACCTCGCGCATGATCCGCGATCGCCTGCTGCGCGAGGCCGAGGGCAATGTCGCGCTGCGCGTCGTCGAGGCCGCCGACAAGGACTCCATGGAGGTCTCCGGCCGCGGCGAATTGCAGCTCGCGATCCTGATCGAGACCATGCGCCGCGAGGGCTTTGAGCTCTCGGTGTCGCGCCCACGCGTCGTGCTGCAAAAGGACGAGGCGACCGGCGCCTGGCAGGAGCCGATCGAAGAGGTCGTGATCGACGTCGACGAAGAGCATTCCGGCGTCGTCGTGCAGAAGATGAGCGAGCGCAAGGCCGAGATGATCGAGATGCGCCCGTCGGGTGGCAACCGCCTGCGGCTGGTGTTCTACGCGCCGACCCGCGGCCTGATCGGCTACCAGGGCGAACTGCTCACCGACACCCGCGGCACCGCGATCATGAACCGCATCTTCCACGGCTATGCCGCCTACAAGGGCGAGATCCAGGGCCGCCGCAACGGCGTGCTGATCTCCAACGACCAGGGCGAAGCGGTGGCCTACGCGATGTTCAAGCTGGAAGACCGCGGTCCGATGATGATCGAGCCGGGTTGGAAGGTCTACAAGGGCATGATCGTCGGCGAGCACACCCGCGACAACGACCTCGAGATCAACGTGCTGAAGGGCAAGCAGCTCACCAACATCCGCACCACCTCGAAGGATGAAGCAGTGCGCCTGACGCCGCCGATCCGGATGACCCTGGAAAAGGCGCTCGCCTATATCGAGGACGACGAGCTCGTCGAGGTGACGCCGAAGTCGATCCGGCTGCGCAAGAAGCATCTCGATCCGAACGACCGCAAGCGCGCCGAAAAGGCCAAGGAAGCCGTCGCCTAAGCTTTAGCGTAGCTAGCCTGTCGTGCCCCGGCTTGACCGGGGCACCCAGTACGCCGCGGCCTATCGGCTCAATCATCGCTATCTCGGCAATACGGATCACCCGCATTCACGGGTGATAACAGTTATGCGCGTGGTGACTTCAGGCGTCTTTCCAGACGTGCTAGAGCCGGGACATGAGTTCCCTTCCCTCCACGGTCGATGTCGCCATCATCGGCGCCGGCGCTGCGGGCCTCGGCGCCGCGCATGCGCTGAAGGGCACCGGCCTTTCCAGCATCGTTCTGGAAGCCCGCAACCGCCTCGGCGGCCGCGCGCATACGATCCAGGCCGCGCCTGACGTGGTGTTCGACGTCGGCTGCGGCTGGCTGCACTCGGCCGACCAGAACAGCTTCGTCGGCATCGCCCAGCAGCTCGGCTTCGAGCTCAACAAGGACCTGCCGCCGTGGCGTGAGCGCGCCTATGGCAAGGCCTTCCCGCAGGCGGACCGCGACGCGTTCATGCTTGCGCTCGACCAGTTCTACGATCGCATCGAGCAGGCCGCGCACGGCGGCAAGGACGCATCCGCCGATCGTTATCTCGAGGCCGGCAACCGCTGGAACCCGATGATCGATGCGATCTCGACCTATGTGAACGGCTGCGAGCTCGACCAGCTCTCGATCCTCGACTTCGACGCCTATGAGGACAGCAACGTCAATTGGCGCGTCAGCCGCGGCTATGGCACGCTGGTCGCGGCCTATGGCGAACAAGTATCGGTCGCGCGCAATTGCGAGGTCCGGCTGATCGATCATTCCGGCAAGCGCCTGCGCATCGAGACCTCGCGCGGCGTGCTTGAGGCGGACAAGGTGATCGTCACCGTGCCGACCAATCTGATCGCCATTGAGGCGATCCGCTTTTCGCCTGCGCTGCCGGACAAGCTCGATGCCGCGCGCGGCCTGCCGCTCGGCCTCGCCGACAAGGTGACGCTGGCGCTCGCCGAGCCCGAGGCTCTGCCCAAGGAAGGCAATCTGCGCGGCGCCACCATGCGCACCGAGATGGGCACCTATCACATCCGCCCGTTCGGGCAGCCCTGTATCGAGGGTTTCTTCGGCGGACGTTTTGCGCAACAGCTTGAAGATGCCGGCGACGGCGCCATCGCCGCGCACAGCATCGACGAGATCGTCTCCTTCCTCGGCAACGATTTCCGCCGCAAGCTGAAGCCGCTCAACGAATCCCGCTGGGCCCACGACCCGTTCGCCCGCGGCTCCTACTCGCACGCGCTGCCCGGCCACGCCGACAAGCGCGCCGTGCTGGCCGCACCGGTCGACGGCCGGCTGTTCTTCGCAGGCGAAGCGACGTCACCGCATTTCTTCTCGACGGCGCATGGTGCGCGGGACAGCGGAGAAAGGGCGGCGAAGGAAGTGGTGGCGGCCACCGCTCCTAGCTCTCAGTAGCTGGATGTATCGCTTAGACTGATCTACTCTGTCGCAATAGATGCCGTACTCGCGATAGATTGAGGCCTCAAAATGAACAGTCTTGAAGATGGCTGGGCGTGGACAGACATGACTTTCTCCGAGTGGAGCATGGCCGTCAATCGACGACTCAAGGATATTTACGCGATCAGCATTGCCGACGCAGGTATCGACCGCGAGCTTCTCAAGTCCCATTGGGAAGAGAAGGAAGCTCCGTTTGATTTTGTGTCGTGGTTTGGAAACAAATACGATCTCGACCCGAGGCAAATGTTTGGCCACTTGTGTGGATGAAATGATTTTTTCCTTGTTGAACGCAAATGGCCGACGAGAATAGATTCGGAGTGGACTGGAGCGACGATGAAGTAGACTTCATCATCGCCGATTATTTCGAGATGCTGCGCGCGGAACTGAATGGTGTCGACTACAATAAATCTGCGCATCGCCGCTCTCTTGTGGAGCGCATAGGGCGAACGGAAGGATCGGTCGAACGCAAGCACCAGAACATTTCGGCGGTTCTCATCGAGCTCGCGCTGCCGACAATCTCTGGCTACAAGCCACTTCCAAATTTCCAAAAGTCGATTATCGAAGGCATCGAGCGCTATTTGACTCGCAATCCGGGAGATTTGATTCCAGAGCCGTCGGCTAAGAGCTTCGGCGAAGCGCCGAGTCTATTTGTCGAACAGCCGCCAGTCCTTCAGACTGTCGCTCATAGAGATAAGGAGCTGGTGCGCTTGGTCAGGAAGTTTGACCCCGTTGAGCGCGACTTCCGGAACAGGTCTTTGGGAAAGGCAGGCGAAGAACTAATCTTTGCCTTTGAGCGGCAGCGTCTGATTGCACATGACCGCACGGACCTTGCGCGGAAGGTTAGATGGGTCTCCCAGGAAGATGGAGATGGAGCCGGGTACGACATCCATTCGTTCGATCACAACGGTTCAGAGCGTCTGATCGAGGTTAAGACAACCAACGGCGTTCAAACCACCCCGTTCTATCTGACAAGGAACGAACTTTCCTTTTCAAACGAGAGGCCAAGGGAATTTCGCATATGTCGACTTTACGACTTCTCCAGAAAGCCAAAATTGTTCGAACTAGAGCCTCCCATCGAGAAACTTGTTCGACTTGAGCCGCTCTCCTTCGCGGCGTCATTTCATTGATGGCGGCGCGCAGTCTGAGTAGGGCCCGCTTGCTCCGTTGACAAGCTACTCCAACACCCTCGCCCGCATGTCGGCATCCGGCACGAAACACGTCTCGTACTTCCCGAAGATCTTGTAGCGGTTGCGCGCGATGAGGCTGTAGACCGCGTCGCGCAGCGGCTTCGGGACCTTAAACAGCACGCGGGTCCATCCCCAGCCGGGGAGATGGCTCAGCACCGTCAGTGCCGCGTCGGACTTCATCCAGGCGATGCCGCCATGGACCACGGCGTTGGTGTCGGGATCCCTGGGGTCGATACCGAAGGTCTTTGCCAGCCGCGTGCCGTAACCGGACTGGATCGGCGTGAAGCAGAAGCGGCGCGTTGTGTCGCGGGCGATGACGAAGCGAACCCAGCGCGAGCAGAAGATGCAGACGCCGTCGTAGAGGATCACGTCGTCATCCGGCCACTTGCTCATCTTGATTTCCTCGACGCGTTTTCTTCACGCGAACCGGTTCCCACTTCGCTCGAAAACGCTATCGGTTATCCAATATCAGTAACGCGACGAGCATCAGCACGATTGCAGGCCCGGTCTTCACCAGCGCGCCGAGCGGCTCGATCCAGAGATCGGGCGTCAGGATCGCCGATCCGGCCATATAGCCGAGCGAGGCGATGATGCCTGCAACAAGACCAAGCGCCGCGGTGCGGCGGAAGGCGATCAGCACACCGATACTCATGTCCATCAGGCTGGTCAGCACCGTCACCGGCCCGACCAGGGCAGGCGGGAAATGGTGCGCGCTCAGCATGCCGGCTGCGGCGTCATAGGAGACGACCAGCGAGATGAAGCCGGACGCCACCCAGAACAGCACGAGGCTTGCGAAGATCAGCGCCTTGATCAGGAACAGCCGGGCAAACCATTTGTCCTGAATGGTCGCGGGGCGGCCGCCGACGGCTTGCGCGATGGTCTTCGGCACGATGCCGGTCGTGGTCATCCAGGCTGTGGGATCGCCGGTGACGCCGCGGCGCAATTCGGCGATCGCGTTGGAGCGCAGCGGCGGCATCCACCCCAAGCGGCTCGAGAGATCGCCGAGACGGGCGCCGAGATCGATCAGGAACGGCGGCGTCGGAAGGCGGACATATTTCGTCGTGCCGAACGACCAGCGGAACTGAGCGATGACGCCGCCAAGCGAGATCGGCTGCGGCTGCATCAAATCCCATGTCACCGATCGCACCGCTTCATCGGCGACGTCGCGCGCAGCGAGCCAGGCGATGGTCGCGGCGATGTCCTCGACTGCAACCGGCTGGAACGGCGTCGCGGCCTCATCGGCCGGCAAATCGACCGGCAGCGCCGCCAGCGCGCGCAGCATGGCGCTGCCGCCATAGGCCGAGGGCGCGATGACAAAACCGGGGCGCAGGATCGCGTAGGCTAGGCCGGACGCCGCGATCAGCCGTTCGGCCTCGCGCTTGGTGGTGCTGAAGGCGGTGCGGTCCTCGTCGGCGGTACCCGGAATCGAGATGTGCACGAGGCGGATAGCGCGGTGGCTGTCCCTGACAGCCTGCAACAGCCGCGCGACGAAGTCGCGATGCACCGCGCTTGTGTCACTGCCCGGACCATCCTGCAGCACGCCGAGGCAATTGACGACAATGTCCGCCTCGTGGGTGCGAATAAGCTGCGTCAGCGCTGCGGCATCCATCGACATCACGGGAAGCTCGAGGTCGGCCGCGCTCATCTTTTGTGCAGGCGTGAAATGCCGCGCGATCCCGATCACATGAAGGCCGCGCGCCCTTAGATCGTCGGTGACATAGCGCCCGATCAATCCTGACGCGCCGAGCACGAGGATGTTGTGTGATGCGTCGTCACTCATGAGAGTCGGATCATGCGCTAAAATGGCTTCGCGATCATCAACCACAGGATGATCATCACCGATCCGAAGCCGGGAATCCCGAACAGGAACCAGCGGCGAAACAGCGCATCGTAGCGCGGCGGCAGCGGAAGACCCTTCTCTGCGGCCGCCTGCGCGAGGTCGCGCATCTCCATCTGCATGAAGATGACGGGAACCCAGAACGCGCCGGCCAGCGCGTAGAGCGCCAGCGAAACCAACAGCCAGCGCTCGGTCAGGCTTGTGGCCGACAGCATCATCAGCAGTCCGCCGCTCACCGGCTGCAGCAGCACGGCGCTCAGCGTGAAGATCATGTCGGCGATCACGACGGTCGACGCCGTGCGCGCGATGAACGCCGCATCGTGCGTGCGATGCGCCGCCAGCATGAAGAAGGCGATGCCGGTCCCGGTGCCGAGGATCACGATGGCGCCGAGCACATGCAGATATTTGATCAGGAAGTAGAGCGTCATCGCAGTCCGCTCATGATCAGGCCGGTCCCAGCGCGCAACAATACCGCCGCTGCCATAGGCCGGGCGCGCGCGGAAATCCACTGCGGCGGCGCGGACGCAGAACGCGCGATGCATCCACGTTGCCACTGGATTCGCTCGCAAATTCCTGCACCGAATCAGCTCCGAACGGCCTTTTCCCGAACTGCGGCATTGTCATACAGCGCTCGCGATCCACGCTTTGCACAGGCCGGGATCGGCGATTGGCCGCGCGAGCCCGGCGAGTGTCCTCTTTCGGTACAAGTTTTCATGACACTGATGCAAAAAATCCACAGGTTAACCGATAATTAACGATGGACCTTGAAGGCGGCCCTCCGACTTGCTTTGATTACATGCATGAGCACAACGCTAATCGAGGTCCGGCCGGCCAAAGCTGCAGACGCAGCCTCGGTGGCGTCTACCCATGACGAAGCCTGGCGCTCGGCGTATCAGGGAATCATCCCCGGCGCCGAACTCGAAAAGCTGATCAATCGCCGTGGCCCGCAATGGTGGGACAGCGCCATCCGCAAGGGCAGCCGCGTCAGCGTGCTGGTGTTCGGCGACCGGATCGCGGGCTACGCCAATTACGGCCGCAACCGCGCCCGCAGCCTGCACTTCGAAGGCGAGATCTACGAGCTCTATCTGCGGCCGGAATTCCAGGGCCTCGGCTTCGGCCGGCGGCTGTTCGCCGCAGCCCGCCGCGACCTGCTGCAGAGCGGCCTGAAGACCATGGTGATCTGGGCACTCTCCGACAACGAGCCGGCGACCGAGTTTTACCGCGCGCTGGGCGGCCGCATGGTGGCGCGCTCCTCGGAGCGGTTCGGGCCGAAGTCGCTCGACAAGGTCGCTTTCGCCTGGACCAACTGAAAATCCTGCTTCTCTCACAGCTGCAGCAAGGCTAAACAGCCTGAGCGTTTGCGCGCGACGGCCAGCCCGGCTCCCAAGGCCGGGCCTGATGTTGTTTCGCGGCCTGGCGGCGCCAAGCAAAAAATCACATCCTTCTCAACTTCCAAAGGCCACGCGGAGCAATCCATGCGTATCGACGCCATATCGATCGGAAAAAATCCGCCCCACGACGTCAACGTCATCATCGAGGTTGCCGTCGGCGGCGAGCCCATCAAGTACGAAATGGACAAGGAGGCCGGCACACTGGTGGTGGACCGCTTCCTCTACACGCCGATGCGCTATCCCGGCAATTACGGCTTCATCCCGCACACGCTGTCGGGCGACGGCGATCCCTGCGACGTGCTGATCGTCAACACCCGCGCGATCGTGCCGGGCGCCGTGATGAGCGTCCGCGTGGTCGGCGTGCTCCTGATGGAAGACGAGGCCGGCGGTGACGAGAAGATCATCGCGGTGCCGTCGTCGAAGCTGACCCAGCGCTACGACAAGGTGCACAACTACAGCGACCTGCCCGACATCACGCTGCAGCAGATCCAGCACTTCTTCGAGCACTACAAGGATCTCGAGAAGGGCAAGTGGGTGAAGGTGCTGCGCTGGGGCGACGCCGACGAAGCCCGCAAGCTGATCCTCGAAGGCATCGAGCGCGCGAAGAAGAAATAGGGAAGGACTGAAGTCCTTCCGCCTTCTCCGTCATTGCGAGGAGCGTAGCGACGAAGCAATCCATAGTTCCGCGAATGCTGCGCGATGGATTGCTTCGCTTCGCTCGCAATGACGGCCTAGAGATCTTTGCGCTTGCTCACACCGCCGGCGCCGGCAGGCCGGCAATCGCGCAGGCGGCGCGCAGCGTGTTGACCAACAGGCACGCCACCGTCATCTGCCCGACGCCGCCGGGCACCGGCGTGATCGCGCCGGCGATGTTGAGCGCTTCCTGGAATGCGACGTCGCCGACCAGCTTCGGCTTGCCGCCGGCAACCGGAATGCGGTTGATACCGACATCGATCACGGTCGCGCCCGGCTTCAGCCAATCGCCGCGCACCATCTCCGGACGGCCGACCGCCGCATAGACCAGATCAGCCTGCGCGCAGAGCTTCGGCAGATCGCGCGAGCGCGAATGCGCGATCGTCACCGTGGCGTTCTCGTTCAGCAGCAATTGCACCAGCGGACGGCCGACCAGATTGGAGCGGCCGATCACGATCGCGTTCATGCCCTCGAGCGAAGGGTGCACGCTCTTGGTCAGGATGATGCAGCCGAGCGGCGTGCACGGCGACAGCGCGGCCAAGCCGCCGGCGAGCCGGCCGGCATTGTTCGGATGCAGGCCGTCGACGTCCTTGGCCGGGTCGATCGCATTGATGATGGTCTCGGTGTGGAGCGATTTCGGCAGCGGCAGCTGCACCAGGATGCCGTGCACCTTCGGATCGCGGTTGAGCTGTGCGATCAGCGCCAGCAGGTCGGCCTGCGACACGTCCTCCGGCAGCTTGTGCTCGAACGAGGCCATCCCTGCGGCCTGGGTCTGGGTGTGCTTGCTGCGGACATAGACCTCGCTCGCCGGATCATGGCCGACCAGCACCACGGCGAGCCCTGGCGTGAGCGCATGGTCGCGCTTGACGCGGGCGACCTCGCCGGCCACGCGGGCGCGAAGCTCGGCGGCGATGGCTTTTCCGTCGATGATGCGGGCAGTCATGTCAGTCCCCTGTTTCCTGGTTCGGCCCGGCCGCCGTCAACTTCCGCAATGTTTCGCCAAGCCCTTTCGGGTCACCGTCGACCGCCACCTGCTTCAGCCGCGAGGTGGCGCCGGACAACAGCTTCACCCTGGCCTTGGGCACGCCGAGCGCCTTGGCCAGCAACTCGGTCACCGCACGATTGGCCTCGCCGCCTTCCGCAATGGCGCGGACCCGCACCTTCACCACCGAGCGGCCGTTGGCCAGCGTTTCGATCCCGTCGATGTCGTCGCGGCCGCCGCGCGGCGTCACCCGTAACGCAATGCTGATGCCCCCGGTGGAATAGCGCCACGGATCCATCGCCAGGGCTCCATCAGCAAGGGTCGATCGCGAGGGATCAGATCACGTTGGGATAGATGTAATAGGCAATCACGCGCTGGATGAACATGATGATCAGGATCACGATGATCGGCGAGATATCGAGACCGCCCAGATTCGGCATCACGTTGCGAATCGGCCGCAGCACCGGCTCGGTGATCCGGTACAGGAACTCGGCCACCGCGGAGACGAACTGGTTGCGCGTGTTGACCACATTGAAGGCGATCAGCCAGGACAGGATGGCGGAGGCGATCAAGAGCCAGACATAGAGGTCGAGGACGATGATGACGATGTCGAGAACAGCGCGCATATGATGGGGGCTCGCGGGTGGGACGACCAGGTGAAGCGCGACGAGACCGGACTGAACCGCCAGCGCGCTTCTCGTTTGAGCAGGATCTTCTCGGAAAACCGCTACTACTTTTCGCTGGCGCGGCCCGCCGGGTCCGGATCATGCTCTAAATATCGGTTCATCCCCCCGCAAACAAGGGAAGTTCCCGGCGGGACGGGCCGAAAACCGTTGTTTCACCGTTCTTGACTTGACCTTGGGCGGGACTGTAAATGGCGCCCGACTGACGGCCGGGATACTCAGCAACACCCGGCCGCAATGGGGCCATAGCTCAGCTGGGAGAGCGCGTCGTTCGCAATGACGAGGTCGGCGGTTCGATCCCGCCTGGCTCCACCAGCCTTCGCTCGCTTCGCGAGCTTCGGCTCGGCAAGCCCGGAAAGTCCATCGTAGCGTAGCGAGCGAAGGCTGCCGCGGCGTAGCCCGAAGGGCGAAGCCGGGCTGAGGCAATCCTCCCTCACGTTCCCGTAAACCGTGGCGGCCGTTTCTCCACAAAGCTCGCGACGCCTTCCCGGAAATCATTGCCCTTCAGTGCGATCTGCATCTCGCGGTTGGCGTCGATGGTGGCTTCGGCAAGCGTTTGGAACGGCACGTCGTAGACCTGGCGCTTGATCACGGCGATCGCGCTCGGCGAGACGAAATCGGCGAGATCGCGGGCATAGGCATAGGTTTCCTCGCGCAGCTTCTCCGGCGACGAGAGCCGGTTGACGAGGCCGATGCGCAGCGCCTCCGCCGCCGACACGCGCCGCGCCGACATCAAAAGATCGAGCGCGTTGGCGTGGCCGACGATGCGCGGCAGCATCCAGCTGATGCCATGCTCGGCGATCAGGCCGCGCCGCGCGAAGGCGGTGGTGAACACCGCGCTGTCGGCCGCGAAGCGCAGGTCGCAATACAGCGCGTGGACCAGGCCGATGCCGGCGGTGGCGCCGTTGAGCATGGCGATCACGGGCTTCTTGATCGCGGGGTAATAGGCGTAGCGCGTCTGCCAGTCGGCGCGGCGATTCATGTCGAACGGAATGCTCTCGCCGCGCCTGACCTCGTTGGGATCGATCCCCTGCAGCGCTTCCATGTCGGCGCCGGCGCAGAAGCCGCGGCCCGCGCCGGTCAGCACGATGACGCGAACATCGTCGTCATCGGCCGCCGCCTCCATCGCGTGGCGCACGTCGCGCTCCATGATCGCGGTCCACGCATTCATGCGGTCGGGGCGGTTGAGCGTGATGGTCGCGATCCGGTCGCTGACCTCATAGAGGATGTGTTCGTAGCTCACGGCGATCTCCCTGTGCCTTGTTGTTATTGATACGCGCGGCGATGCGGACCGCGCGGCGGCAGCCGCGGCAAGACTAGCACATCCCTGCAAATGAAAAGGCGGCGCGAAATTCCGCGCGGCGGCTATTCCGCGGCCTGCAGCATCACCGGCCGTGGCACGCGCGCGATCCAGCCGTCGATGAAATGCTTCAGCCAGGCGCGCTCGGCGGCATCGTGCACGGCGCGCTCGGCGAAGTGCAGATGACCGGCCTGAGCGCCCGGCGAATCCATCCGCGCGCAACCGCGCGTGGTCCAGCGATGCATCATTGCGTAGGTCACGTCGGGATGGAATTGCAGGCCGAAGGCATTGCCGAACTGGAACGCCTGCACCGGGAAGTCATCGCCCGCCGCGAGCAAGTCCGCACCCGTGGGCAATTGAAAGCCCTCGCCATGCCAGTGATAGACCCGCGCCGGCCAGTCCGGGCACAGCGCGCGGCCTGCCTCCGTCGGCCGGACCGGGTAATAGCCGACCTCGACGCGGCCTTGCGGATGCGGCGCGACCTCGGCGCCGAGTTGCCGCGCCAGCATCTGCGCACCGAGGCAGATGCCCAGGAACGGGCGCTGCTCGCGCAGCGGGACCGAAATCCAGTCGATCTCGCGCCGGACATAGTCGTCGGGATCGTTGGCGCTCATCGGACCGCCGAAGATCACCGCGCCGGCATGCGCCTCGAGCGTGTCGGGCAGCGCGTCGCCGAAACGCGGGCGGCGGATGTCGAGGGGGTAGCCCAGCGCGCGCAGCGCGTTGCCGATCCGGCCGGGGGTCGATGTCTCCTGATGCAGGACGACCAGCACCGGCCGCAGCGAGGTTTGATCCGAGATCCGATCCTCGAGCGTGACCGCGGCCGGCCTTCGGCTCGCGAAGGGCACCACGACACGGCTCTGGTCAGACCGGAACAACATTGCCTCTGCTTAAAGTTTCGGCACGTAAGGCACGATCATAGCTAAGTGGTCGTTAACATCGTGTGAGTTTGCGCACACCCGTGCGAAGCAAATCGCGGGCCAGAAACAGGCTTAACGGCGATTCGGGTGAAGCTAGCGCTTGCGGAGCTGAAATCCGCCGACCGCGGTCAGGATGAAGGAGCGCGGAAACAGCCGGAGCAGGAACGGCACCATTTTGATGAAGGCGCCGGGCAGCACGGCGCGCTTGTTGGCCATCAGGCCGCGATAGGCCTGGCGGGCGACCTCGGCCGGCGGGACGTTGAGGATGGCGGAATCGAATCCGGGGGCAAAGCCGGCCCGGTCCTGGAATTCGGACGGCACGGGACCCGGGCAAACCACGGTGACGCGCACGCCCTTCGGCGCCAGTTCACAGCGCAACGCCTCGGAAAACGACAGCACATAGGCCTTGCTGGCATAGTACACGGCCATGCCGGGGCCCGGCAGGAATCCGGCGATCGAGCCGAGATTGAGGATGCCGCCGCGGTTGCGGATCAGCTGATCGGCAAAGCGCAGCGTCAGGTCGGTCAGCGCGCGGATATTGACGTTGATGATGTCGAGCTGTTCGGCGCGGTCGCGCTCGACGGCGAGGCCGAACAGGCCGAAGCCGGCATTATTGACGAGATATTCGACCTCGACCCCGGCATCGGTCAGGGCCTGCGCGATCCTGTCGCCGGCATCGGTCTGCTGGAGATCGCAGGCAATCACGATCGGCGCCGCGCCGCCCTTGGCGCCGAGCTCGTCGGCAAGCGTCTTCAGGCGATCGGCGCGCCGCGCCACCAGCGCCACGCGGTGACCATTCGATGCAAACACGCGCGCCAGTTCGGTGCCTATGCCCGCCGATGCCCCGGTTATCAGCGTCACACGCTCAGTCACGTTTCAAACTCTTACTGCAAATTCTAGCGAGGTCCCCAACGGGGCGACGAGAGCATAGGGATGCGGTGTGACGCAAGCCGCGTATGGGCTTGTGGATAGCGGCGGGGCCGCTGGTTTCGTGACGAAACGACCGATTTTCAGTCGGATCGCCCACAATCGCGGCGGACATTAAAATTTCGTCATCCCCAACGCCAGCAGGGGGGCGTCCGCCTGCGCCGGCAGCCGTGTCAGATTGCCGCGTCTGCCGTACCCCAGGGGCCCTTTGGCAGCTCCGCCTGCTTCTCGGCGACCCGGTGCTTGAGATCGATGCGGTCGCGCGAGGAAATGCCGAGCAGATCGGCAGCACGCCAAACCACATTGTCCTCGAACTCGCTAACCTGGCCGTCGGCATAGACCAGCTCCCACATCATCTCGACGATGCGCAGCCGTCCCTCTTCATTCACCGAGCGCATGATCACACTGGTAAAGTGATAGAGATCCACGGCCTCGCCTTCGACGCGCATGGCGGAGGCGATCAACTTGTCGGCGGTGCCGGGATCGAGCTGAAAGCGGCTCTCGATCAGGCTGTGCAGCTTGCGCGTCTCGGCCGGTGTCGGCTCGCCGTCCAGTGAGACGACATGCACCAAGAGCGCGGTTGCCGCCAGGCGGTAGTCGCCATCATCGAAGGCGCGGTCAGCCTGGGCATCGGGGGAGACGATATCGGCAATGAATTGGCGGAGTCCGTCGAGCATCGCTCTCTCTGTGGGATGAAGCCTGGAAGCTTTGATTGAGCATCTGTCCGGAACCGCTACTCACTTTTCCGGACCATGCGCTGTTGAAATCTATATGGCGTGGAAACAGAACCGGCGCAATCCGCGCGGGTTCCCGCCGCGGCATTACGTTTCAGCAAGCATTACGTGTCGGCAATGTGACTACGGTATCTCGTACACCACGAGCTTATCGGCAATGCCGCGCAGCGCCGCTTCCTTCTGGATCGGCTTGATCGCCGCCCGATCGAGGATGCCTGCGACCTCCGCTGCTTCCATCACCGGCTGGGTCAGATGGATTTCCTGTGACGTCGACAGGCTCTGCACCCGTGCGGCGATATTCACGGTCTGGCCGAAATAATCCTGCCGCTCGTTCAGCGTCACCGCGAGGCACGGCCCCTCATGGATGCCGATCTTGACGATCAGATCTTCCTTGCCGCGCTCCGTGTTGAGCTGCTTCATCGCGGCCCGCATGCGCAGGCCCGCCGACAATGCGTGCTCGGGCTTAATGAAGGTCGCCATCACGGCATCGCCGATCGTCTTCACGACTGCGCCGTGTTCAGAGGCGATGATCTCGAGCAGCGCGTGGAAATGCGCGCGCACCAAATCGAATGCGGCGAGATCGCCGACCCGCTCATAGAGCGCGGTCGATCCTTTGAGATCGGTGAACAGGAAGGTCAGCGCGGTGATCTTCAACCGCTGGTCGACGGTGAGGTTGTCGGCCTTGAACACGTCGCGGAAGGTCTGGTTCGACAGCATCCGCTTCGCGGTGAGGATCGGCTTGCGCTTGCCGAGCAATTTGTGCAGCGGATCGCCCGCGATCCAAACCGAAGGCAGCACGCGGACGTCGGCATGATTCTCCAGCGAGAGCCGCAACGGTCCCGGCCGCATCGTCGAGGTGCCGGTCGGCGCATGCGAGTTGTTAAACGCGATCGAGAACTGCTGACGCTCGGTGGTCGGCTCGCCCTCGACGGCCAAGAAATGCGCCGAATGCGTCACCGGCTCGAACAGGATGACGAACTGGTTGGGCAGGTTGAGCGACAGGATCGCCTTTTCGCCGGGCGGCAGCTCGAGCCCCTCCAGCGTCACCTCGTTGATCAGGGTCGACACCGAGCTCTCGTCGAACTCGATCCCGGAACTCCAGAACATCTGCCGGAAGTATTCCCAGATCGGCAGCGTGTTGGGATCGTGCGCGGCAATGCGACGAACGCGCGGACTGACCGTGAAAGCAACCTCGACCTGCTCGTCGACCGAGGCCTCGTAGCCGGCTGCGCACAGCGCGCAATTATAGTCGTCATGGCGCAACGACTTCAGCGTGGTGTGGGCGTCGAGCACGCCGCCGCATCCCGGACACAGCACGTTCCAGCTCATATCGAACAGCCCGAGCCGGGAGGCATGCAGGAAGCCGGAGATCACCTTCTCCTCGTCGAGCCCGGTCCGGCGCGAGAAATCCAGAACGTTGATACGATTGAGCTCGCGGTCATGGCCGTCCGCGATCAGCTGCTGCATGGCATCGACGACGGCCGGATCGGTCGTCTGCCTCAGGACTGCGAAGTGGGCTTGCGTATCGCTCATGGTGAGCCCCTAGAGCATGATCCGGAAAAGTGTGTAACGCTTTCCGCAAAGATCAAGCTCAAAACAAAGAGATAGAGCGGGATGACGATTCGACGAAGAGTTATCCCGATCTAGATGAGCATTGGGACACCGCCGCGCAAGGTCAGCGCGGCTTGATCGTGAACACCGGGGAGCGGTTCGGCTGTGTCGTCACCACGCCGATCGGAAGCACCGGATCCTTGTCCGCCAGCGCGACGCGGAACGTGCCGATGATCCGCGCCAGCGCGAGCGTCGCCTCGACCAGCGCGAAATGTGCGCCGATACAGACCCGCGCGCCGACCCCGAACGGCAGATAGGCGAAGCGATCGGGCGGCGTTTCCGTCATGAAACGCTGCGGCACGAACGCGTTAGGATCGCGCCACAACTTTTCGTGCCGGTGCAGCAGCCACGGCGCGATCAGGATTACGTCATGCTTCCTGACCGGACGGCCCGCGATCGTGTCGGGACCACCTGCCGCACGCGCGATCAGGAACGCCGGCGGATAAAGCCGCATGGTTTCGTCGATCACCGCGCGGGTGAATTTCAGCCGTTCGATGTCGAGCACGCCTGATGTCGTCACGCTCCTGACTTCTGCTGCCAATTGTTCCTGGGTGTCGGGATCGAGCGCCAGCAGATAGAGCGCCCAGAACAGCGCGGTCGCGGTCGTCTCATGGCCGGCCAGGATCATGGTCGCGACCTGGTCACCGAGCTGGGCGTCGGTGAAGGCCGCGCCGGTTTCGGGATCGCGCGCGGCGCCCATCAGGTCGAACAGGTCGCGCCCCGGCGCCTTGTCATCCTTGCCGGCGACGCGGCGCTCGGCCATCAGCTGGCCGACAAACGCGGTCCAGCGCTTGCGGAAGCGGGCGCGCCGGAAATCCTGCAGGGTCGGCCAGCCCAAGGGCAGCACCAGGTCGAGCATATGCGGCCGCGCCAGCGTGTCGCCATACTCCATCACGAAGTCGCGCAGCGCCGCGCCGTGGCGATCCATGCCGAACGAGAACATGGTGCGACCGGCGATCTCCAGCGTCATGCGCTGCATCACCTCGCGCAGATCGACCGGGCCGCCGCTCGCGGCTTTCAGCTTGGCGATGGTCTCGTCGACCGCCGCGATCATGTATGGCACCAGCGTCGTCACCGCGCGCGGCGTGAACGCCGGCGCCAGCGTACGGCGCTGATGCTTCCACGCACGGCCCTCGGCGATCAGCAGTCCCTCGCCCAGCATCGGACGCAGCACGCGAAGGCCGGCCGGCGTGCGGGTGTAGTTCTCGTAATTGTCGACCAGCACGTGGCGGATCGCATCCGGCGTGTTGAGGATGAAGCTCGAGTGGTTGAGGAAGCGGCCCTGGACGATGTCGTCCTCATAGGCGCGCTGGCCCCAGGTCTCGATCGGCGAGTTGCGCATCACCCGCATCCGCTCGAACGCACCCATGTCGTCGGGGGCGCGCGGCGGCGCCGGCGGGACCAGGGGACGCCGCGTGACCGTGATGTCGTAGACTTCGGCTATGCTCATGGTCCTCGCTTCCTGCCTCACGCAACGGCCGATCCGGCCATGCGATCCCGGCGCCATGAAGGCGCGCGGACCCTGCACCAGACCTAATAAGTCAGCTCGGCGACTGCAATCCGATTCTCCGACGCCGGCCAGGCCCGCGCCACAATGCGCTCCCCGTTGAAGATCGCGGCCACCGGACGGCCGACATCGGCTGCGGCGAGCCGCAACGTCGTCGCCGCATCGGTCGGCACGCCGGATTTGACATCGGCCGGTTCCTTGCCGTCCAGCAGCACGATATCGCGCGGTAGCCCGAAATAGCCGCGCGGCCGCGACATCAGCACGATGGCGCCCGCACCGGCATCGGCAGGCAGCAGCGGTCGTGCCGCGCGCAGATGCACGATCTCGGACGAGCGTGGAAACGGCGAGCGATAGATATGCGTCGTCACCGCATCAGGCGAGGTCAGCACGAATTCGAGCGGCCAGGATGGATCGACCTGCGCCGGGCCCCAGCGCCCGTCGGCGCCGGTCTGCGAGCTGTGCAACGGGCCGCCGATGCGCTCGCCGGTCTCGGCCGACACGCGATAGATGTCGACCGTGGCACCCGGCACCGGCCGGTTGGTCGGCACGCCACCGGGCGTGCCCGTGACGAGGCCGCTCAGCCGCACCGCCGTCTCCGGCACGATCTCGATCCGCGACGGCTCGTGCCCCGCGATGAATTTGTAGATCTCGCGAAAGGCGCGCGGATGATACGCGGTCTCGCGATGATCCACGGCGCCGAGCACCAGATTGGTCGCGCCTTTCAGCGCCGGACCTTCGGCCGTGACGTTGGTCGGCGTGCCCGGCTTGCCGATGAAGCGACCGTCGGCTTGCGCATATTTGTCGAGGCCATCGCTGCGCAGGGTCATGAATGCGGTGCCAGCAGTCACTTCGCTGTCGCCGTCGTTCAGCCCGCGCAGGAACGGTCCGCGCCCGTTGAACTCGTTGCCGAGCCCGTCGTCCGAGGCATACACACCATGATTGGGCGTGCCGCACAGCACCGCGTGGCTGATGTCGCCGCCGCCACCATTCTTGATGGTGTTGCGGATCGCATTGCCGCCGCGCGAATTTCCGACCAGCGCGATGCGTGCTGCGCCGCTCTTCTGCTTCAGCTCCCTGACCGCCTCGGCGAGCTCGCGGCGCTGGTCCTCGGTCGAGGAGCGGCCCGCCTGCTCGACCTTGTCGTCCGTGCGCGCCAAGGGATCGGTGAAATTGATCGCGGCCATGCGCTCTCGCGGCACGCCGTTGGATTCCATCCGCCAGAGCGTCGTCAACCAGAGCGCGGCGTGATCGCCATTACCGTGCACGAACAGGATCGGCGGGATGTCACCAGCGGGCGCCGGCTGCGCCAGGGCCGACTGAACCAGGGCCGCCTGAGCCAGACCCGGGACGGCAAGACGGCCGGACAGCAGGGACAGCGCGCCGGCCCCTTGCAGAATTGTTCGCCGCGACAGCGCCATTGGTCCCCTTCCTCAGGTCTTTCAGTGCTTTAGCTGTGTCCTACAGCCGGTAAGGATACCGTAAACGCTGGACAGGACACGCATTTGGCGGGCATCAGTTGATGCAGCCGGAATCATTCAACAAGCCATAGCAGGCCAACCGGAACCGGATATGACCGCACCGCCTGATCGACCCGACAGTATCACTGCACCGTTGCGGCATTCAATCTTCAGGCGGATCTGGCTCGCCAGCCTGCTCTCCAATCTCGGCATCCTGATCCAGGGCGTCGGCGCCGCCTGGGCGATGACCCAGATGACCGCGGAGGCCGACAAGGTCGCGCTGGTGCAGACCGCGCTGATGCTGCCGGTGATGCTGATCGCGATGCCGGCCGGCGCCATCGCCGACATGCATGACCGCCGCATCGTGGCGCTGGTGTCGCTGGCGATCGCACTCTCCGGCGCCACCACGCTGACGGTGCTGGCCTGGCTCAATCTGGTGACGCCGAACATCCTGCTTGCGCTGTGCTTCGTCGTCGGCAGCGGCATGGCGCTGTTCGGCCCGGCCTGGCAATCCTCGGTCAGCGAGCAGGTGCCGTCGGAGACGCTGCCCGCCGCGGTCGCGCTGAACGGCATCAGCTACAACATCGCGCGCAGCTTCGGCCCGGCGATCGGCGGCCTCGTGGTCGCCTCCGCAGGCGCGGTGGCGGCATTCGCTGCCAATGCCGTGCTGTATCTGCCGCTGCTCGCCGTGCTGTTCCTGTGGAATCGCGTCAGCGAGCCGTCGCGGCTGCCGCGCGAGCGGCTGAACCGCGCCATCGTCTCCGGCGTGCGCTACATCACCAATTCGCCGTCGATCAGGATCGTGCTGACCCGAACCATGGTGACCGGCATCATCGGCGGCTCGGTCTCGGCGCTGATGCCGCTGGTGGCGCGCGACCTGCTGCATGGCGGCGCGCAGACCTACGGCATCATGCTCGGCGCCTTCGGCATGGGCGCGGTGATCGGCGCGCTCAACATCAGCGAGATCCGCAGCCGGCTCAGCGGCGAAGCCGCGGTGCGCACCTGCGCGCTGCTGATGGGCGTCGCGATCGCCATCGTCGCCGTGAGCAGGCAGCCGGTGCTCACCGCCGCCGCGCTGGTGGTTGCCGGCGCGGTGTGGATGCTGGCGATCGCGCTGTTCAATATCGGCGTACAGCTGTCGGCGCCGCGCTGGGTCGCGGGCCGTTCGCTGGCGGCCTTCCAGGCCTCGATCGCCGGCGGCATCGCAATCGGAAGCTGGTGCTGGGGCCGCATCACGGACCTCGGCGGCGTCGAGATGGCGCTGTTGATCTCCGCCGGGTTGATGCTGCTGTCGCCGGTGCTCGGCATCTGGCTCAGGATGCCGCCGGTCGGCGCGCGCAACGAGGACGCGACCGATACCCTGGCCGATCCCGAGGTGCGGCTGCAACTGACCGGGCGCAGCGGCCCGCTGGTGGTCGAGATCGAATACCGGGTGGCGCAGGACAATGCCCGCGCCTTCCACAATGTGATGCAGGACGTGCAGCTGAGCCGGCAGCGCAACGGCGCCTATGGCTGGTCGATCGCGCGCGACATCGCCGATCCCGAATTGTGGACCGAGCGCTATCATTGCCCGACCTGGCTCGATTTCCTGCGTCAGCGCAACCGCGCCACCCAGATCGAGCGCGAGCTGCATCAGAAGGCGGCCGACTTCCACATCGGCGCCGAGCCGATCCGGGTGCGCCGGATGCTTGAGCGTCCGTTCGGCTCGGTGCGCTGGAAGGACGAGACCCCGGACCGCGCCGCGAAGGAAGTGATCCCGGTGGTCGCGACCGCGGCGGGCAGCAGTACTTAATTCTCTGCCGTCATTCCGGGGCGCGCGAAGCGCGAGCCCGGAATGACGATGGTGGAGACTATTACTGCCCGTTGTCGATGAGCGTCTGCTGGCAGGCCTTGCTGAGGCGGCTGCGGTGCTCCTTCAGGCAGGCCAGCACGACCTGATCGCCCTCGCTGAGATGGGCGCGGCAGAACCGCGAGGCGTCGCGCGAGCAGGCATCACGCCCCTGCTGCTGTGCCGAGGCGGCCGACGTCAACAGAACCAGCGGAACCACGGCGAACAGAAATCGGGTCATCTTCAAAGCCTCTAAGGAATGCAACGCCGGTTCTATAGCGTTTCAGGGCCGCGAAGAAGCTTGAAACCGAGGGCGAATCGGCAGGTTCCGCCCCGGGATGACCATCCGGAGACGGCCTGCGTCTCGTCGCCGCAGGTTTGCCCCGTCAGATGCCGCGCAAGATCACTCCGCGGCGGCCCTGCGCTGGGCGGCGAGATCGCGATCCAGCACCACGCGGCAGCCGCTGCTCAGCTGGGAGCGATTCTTGACCATGCAGGCGGTGATCCTGGGGATGTTCGGGATCTCCGCGCTGCACAGGCGGAACGCGTCGCCCGAGCACATCTGCTGCGCCTCGGCGCTGAACGCAAAGCTCGCGGTCGACGACAGCACGGAAAAACTAGCCGCAAAAGCCAGCGCGACGCCGACGCTGCGAACTACATGCTCCAGAACCTGACTCTTCAAGACGGTGGTCATGATCGGCTCCCATCGGCGCCGCAAATGGCGGGGCCCGTTGTTCGATCGTCCGATCCTGAACGGCAGCGCGTCTGAAGACTGTGACGGTCATCACGCATGGGTAAGGCCCGCTTTTTGTTGTCCTTCCGGCGCCTTGTTGGGATCGCGTTAAGACCTTGTTGGCATTAATCGCTCGTTGCGGCTGTGGCGTATCCCGAGTTCCAAGAGAGTGTTAGCGATGCGTAGTGCGTTGGGCCTGATGCTGGCCAGTGTTGTAGCGGCGATCGTGATCGCCGGTGTGTGGTTCTGGACCTCCTCCCCGCGTGCCGACGCGGCTCCTCCGCAGACAACTGCCGCAGCCAAGGCCGAGCCGCTTCCTACGGCCGCGGCAAAGCAGGCTGCCAAGGACGATGTCGAGACGACCGCCGCGCTGTCGAAGCGCGCCGATGCCACCCAGGCGGCAGCCCCGGCCGCAGCCCCCGCGCCGGCGCCGGCCCCGGTTGCCGCCGCACCCAGATGCGCCAATCCCGACGCGCTCGGCATCAGCCGCACCGTCGTCGTCGACACCACAGGCGGCCCGGGCTTCGGCTTCCTGCAGTACAAGCAATATGACTTCCTGACCGACCATGAGGTCGTGCTGACCTTCGACGACGGTCCGTGGCCGACCACGCCCGCCGTGCTCAAGGCGCTGGCGGACGAGTGCACCAAGGCGGTGTTCTTCCCGATCGGCCTGCACACCACCTATCACCCGGACATCCTCCGCCAGGTCGCCGCCGCCGGCCACACCATCGGCGCCCACACCTGGTCGCATGCGCATCTGGCGAGCAAGAAGCTCACCGAGCAGCAGGCCAAGGACGAGATCGAGAAGGGTTTTAGCGCGGTGAAGCTGGCGCTGGGTGCGAACCCCGCTCCGTTCTTCCGCTTCCCGGCGCTGGCGCATACGCCGGCGACAACAGCCTATCTCGGCACCCGCAACATCGCGATGTTCTCGGTCGACGTCGACTCCAACGACTTCAAGTCCAAGAGCTCCGACGAGGTCATCAACAACGTGATGACCAAGCTCGACAAGGAGCACAAGGGCATCATCCTGATGCACGATTTGCAGAAGCACACCGCGCAGGCGCTGCCGACGCTGCTGCGCAAACTGAAGGCGGGCGGCTACAAGGTGGTCTGGATGAAGGCCAAGACCCAGATCGAGACGCTGCCGGAATACGACGCGATGATGGCGAAGACCGAGAAGCCGATCGCAACGGGCCGGCCGATCGGCAACGTCGTGCAGACGATCGCCGACTAGCGCAGCCCGCGCATCGAATACGCCCAACGCAAAGCGCCCCCGGATCCGATCCGGGGGCGCTTTCGCTTTCTGATCGCAGCCACCTTCTGCTGGTCCGACATGGCCAAACGACCTTGAAGGCCTATGCGCCTTAGAGTGGCGCCATCGCGCCCGGTAGCTGCGGTTCCGACCAAAATATCGAAAACAACCCCATGCAAAGTAGCTGGCGGGTGCCGGCGCTCGACAAGGCAACTTGACCCGTCGGGCAAAGACGGGGATGCCCGGGCCGATTTGCCTGAAGACGCGCCTTCGCGCGCTTGCCCGGGCATGACGAAACTGAACGCGTGACTACCAGTAAATCCCGTGGCGATGCAGCTCGCCGATGATGCGGCCCTCGGTCCATCGCCGCGCGTGGCGGCGATGGCTCGACCTGTACGAAGTCGTCCGCTGCTCCGGCGCCGGCCTTGCGTCCGGCGCCGCTGAAGGCTCGACATTGGCTTGCTGCTGCACCGACGCCTGCGGCACGGTCGGCTGGGCTTGCGGCTGCGGAGCGGGCGCTGGCACTGCGGCCGGCGCTGTGCGCTCGACATATTTTGGCGCCTCCGGCGGCTTCGGTGGCGCTTCGACGGCGGGCACCGACGGCGCATCGGCGACTTTGCTCGCCGTAGTGACCGAATTCGACGCGGCGGCCGGCAGCGACCCTGCCCCGCCCAACGACAGGCTTCGTTCGCCGGCCTGCGCGCAAGCGGAAGCCAAAACCATCGCCGTGATCAGGATGAGTTTGCGCATTGTTGTTCTCCCGTTGGTGGCCGGAAAGCTAGCCAAGTCGTACCAGCGACTATGTGAGCTGCTTCACGCAGCCATCGCGTGCCGCATTCATCTCCCTGTGATCGCCTTCCGCAATAACGCCACCACCGCGGCAGCGTCATGGACAGGGTAATCTTCGAAGCGGCATACGGCGTCCATCTCCTGGAGAGCCGCGCGATATAGGCTCCGCGTTCCAGTGATGCCGACGGCATTGGGCTGGCGGCGGCGCCTCAAGATATTGCAGCGTTCGTAGATCTCGGCGACGCCATCGCGGCAATCGCGCGCATCGAATCGCTTGGCAACGCGAAAGCGTGATCGGTGGCGTCTTCCGTCACGCCAGCAGGACATTAGTGCCAACGGGCTCGCAGCCGCCGGACTGATCGCGATTGCGATCATGAGCGGGCTGTGCGGAGCGCGGATCTAGAGCGTTTTCGAGCGAAGTGGACACCGGTTCGCGTGAAGAAAACGCGTCAAAGCAAGAATCTAGAGCTTCGGTTCTGATTCAATCAGAACCGAAATGCTCTAGGCGGCGCAAATCGTTTGATAGGCGGCCAGTTGGAGCGCGACGACGCGCTGCGCGGAATGACACTTCTCGAACCACAGACGCGCGGCATCGCCGCGGCCGTTGCCGTCCAGCGGATCAGCAAGAACCTCGAGAATCCGGGCCGCGCACGTCTCGACGCTGTCCGCGACCAGGCAGGGCGGCGCCGCTCCGAAGAACTCCGCTGATTGGGTTTCATCAAGATTGGTTATAACGCGGCGTCCGAGCGCCATTGCCTCAAAGGTAACGCCGCCAATCGCTGGTATCCTGAACTGATCGACGACGACGTCGCTCGAACAGTACCGCTGTCGAAGCTCCGCCTTGTTCAACGACGGTATCCACGAAACCATGTCTTCAATTTGAAGTTCCTGAATGAGTTCCTTGCTTCGGTAAACGTCAACACCCCACTCGACCAGGATGATGCGAAAATCGCGATCCGCTTGCGCAACCTGCGCTGCCGCCCTCAGGAAAAGATCATTGCCCTTCTGCATCGAAACAGGTGCTGCGTGCCAGTGATGGCGCGTCGGGCTGAAGAATGTGGTGACCTTGGGGTCCCGCTTCGGAATCCTGATGCCTGCTCGAAAGCTTGAAATCTTTTCATCGTCGAAGGCATGCGGAAGATAAACGGTCCGCTCTCTCTTCAACTTCAGCCGCGCCACAGACGGCAGCACGTCCGAGTTGGTCACGAAGGAGAAAGCCGCATTCTTGTACGACGCCGAACAAAGAATGCCATTATAGGTCTTCTCAAAAGGCAGTTCGCGCAACGTGCCATGCTCGTAACAGGTGTAATTCTTGAGTCCGTTGATGAACGGAATGAACCCGTCGATCGAATAACCCTGAATGATGTCATAGTGCTCCAATACGTCGGCGAATTCATTGGCAATGGTGGATGCGAAGGCTTCGACCAGGACCAGGGCTTCTGCCGGATAATCCGTGAACTGTCGCATCAGGTCACCAAGACGTGCCGCACGTTGCGAAGCGTTTCGATCCTCTCCCTTGCCGTATTTCTCGAAATAGCGAAACTCCGGGCGGTCGACGATGGCCGGTTGGGTCACCACGGCAATGCCTGATGAACCGACGTCAGTAGCCGCGCCGTTGCTTGCGGCCGGCGTCACAGTGTCAAGATTTGGGATCGTGAGGACATCGCTTGCGCTTGCAACCGGCGTCGCGGCGTCAGCACTTGGGATCGTGAAGGCATCAGCAGGAAACTCGAAACCAAAACGCGGCAAGCCGCGGCTGCGTCTCTGACTTCGCCAGAATGCGACCGCTACACTCGACCAGGAGGCAACTCCGGTTTCCGCCTCACGCCGCAAATGCGCAAATACATATTTCGTCAGCAAGGAGCGATAGATCGATGTGAGGCGACCTGGTCCTTCGTGACTTGATGACCGCGTATTGCGAAACTCTCCATCCTCATTGCTTTCGCTTGCCGGCGTCGCGGCGTCGGGATTCGGGATCGCGAAGACCTCAGCGGGAAACTCGAAGCCAAAACACGGCAAGCCGCGGCTGCGTCGCTGGCTTCGCCAAATGGCAACCGCCAAACTCGGCCCAGCGACAGCGCCGGTTTCCGCCTCACGCCGCAAATGCGCAAATACATATTTCGTCAGCAAGGAGCGATAGATCGATGTGAGGCGATTGGGGCCTTCAGGATTTGGTGACGACGCCACGATGTCAGGATTCGGCATCGTGAAGGCATCAGCAGGAAACTCGAAGCCAAAACGCGGCAAGCCGCGGCTGCGTCTCTGGCTTCGCCAAATCGTGACCGCCAAGCTCGGCCCGGCGACGACGCCGGTTTCCGCCTCACGCTGCAAATGAACAAATACGTACTTCGTCAGCAGGGAACGATAGATCGATACGAGGCGGCTTGGCCCTTTGGCACTTGATGACCGCGAGTCGCGGAACGTCCGATATTCCTTGCCTTTGCTTGCAGCCGGCCCCGCGGTGTCAGGATTCGGCATCGTGAAGACATCGGCAGGAAACTCGAAGCCAAAGCGCGGCAAGCCGCGGCTGCGTCGCTGACTTCGCCAAATTGCGACCGCCAGACTCGCCCCGTCGACAACGCCGGTTTCCGCCTCACGCCGCAAATGAACGAACACGTACTTCGCCAGCAAGGCGCGATAAGTTGATACGAGGCGGCCTGGTCCTTCAGGATTTGGATAGTCGTTGGCGAGAGATCGGCTTTGCTCAGGCTGCGGATCTGGCGAGACCAACTCCGATGAGTTTGGCAAAATCGCGGAGAGTGCAGACTCAGGCTCTATGGTCGCCTCTGGCAGGACGATGGTCGGCTGATCGCGCCGCGGCGCGATTCTGGATGCCTTGCTTGACTGGAAGTCCTGAAACTCGCGCGCAATGGAAATTTTGTCCGCCAGATGCTCCGGCATCGGTGGACGGACCCGGCTCTCTGCGGCAGCGATGCCGTCAAGCATCTCCCAGTACCTTGCCTGCAGCAGCGTCCAGAAAAATGCCGCGGCTTCGCTGTCACCGGCGTTCTTCGCACGAAGGTACGAGAGGCAATCGAGAACGGGGCCTTGCACAAACCAATCCGGTCGCCGCCAACCGCCCAATTCGGTGGCCCACCAATCCGGAAACATGTTGTCGACGTTGCCGTCGAAGCTTGCGGCCTCCCATTCCGGGCAACCCATGACGTGATAGTAGTTGTAGCAAATGACATCCGCCTCGATTCCGAAGCGCCGCTGAATCAAAGCATTGTTGTAGGCGTTGTTCGCGATATTGCCGATATGCAGGACGCGCAGCGGGCGATTATGGGCGCGTTGGAACTCCCTCAGGAAGGCAAGCTGTAGTTGAAATTCGCTATCGTGATTCTTCTGTCCCAACGTCGCTCCCCAGCAATCGCATTTTAGTTATTAAGTCTTCCGCACGAAAACGCTCAATCAACGAACACCGACTCCGCAGCGGTTATTCTGCTCCATGTCGCGTCACATCTCACCAATCATTTAGTCGGCTTGCGCACAGGGTGCGGCTGGTGTTGCGCTGGAGTTCGCTACCGCCGGATGTGTTCCGGGTGTTGCAGATCGGCCCGGGCGTTTAACTCGTCACGTTCATCGCACCCATCTGAATACCCCGTTGATCTCGGCGCGGGGTGTGCATTCGGCGTTTTCTTCGTGTTTGGGCATCTCGCGCCGGGGTTGCGCCATGTCCTGACGCACCGCGGGGCCGCCACAGTCGCCAACCGGCGGACCGGTCGCGATTGCGATCATATGCAGATTGTGCCGCGCGAGAATCCAGGCGAGTAAATCTCGCCTGCGCATGGAGGCGGGAGATGGTCCCGAAGAGTGGTGCCGCAAGAGGGACTCGAACCCCCGACCCCGTCATTACGAATGACGTGCTCTACCAACTGAGCTATTGCGGCGAACCGTTCGGCAACGGCCTGACAGCGCGCCACCTGATATCGGGCATGATCCCGATTGGCAAGGAAAACGCGGTTATTGAACCACACACCGGTTATCTAACCGCCAATTAGCTTCCCAAACGTGACAGAAATCCACGCCAACCGCCGATCTGGGCCTTAGGCGGGCCGATTTGTTCCGCAAATTCGTCCACCGCGCCGTCCTCGTCGACCCCGGGGTCGTCGGGGGCCCGGACGATCGGGATGACGGCCGGAATGGGCGCAGGCGCCGCCTTCGGCAGGTCGGTCCGGGAACGGAACAGGGGGGCGGGCGCCGGGGGCGCCGATTCGGCGGCCGGCGGTGGCTCCGGGGCGGGCGGATCGGCGCGAATTGGGGCCGGCTCGGCCTCGATGGCTGCCGACAGTGGGGCGTTATCCTGAACGGGCGATGTGGCCGGCTCCAAGGGCTTCGTCTCGACCGGCTTGGCCTCGACCTTGGTCTCGACCGGCTTCGCCGCCTCGGGCTCGCTGACCACTTCCTTGGGCGGCTCGACCCGGCGCGGCGCCAGCATCGCCTCCTCGAACGGCGAGGGCTCGATCGCATGGCCCTTGTCGGACGGCAGCGCCGCCACCGGGGTCTGCCACTGGAAGGCATCGAGACGGCCGGTGACCGGCGACACCGGACGCCAGCGATCCGAGACATAGCCGTCCGCGGTCCACACCGGATCATGCAGCGCGCGCACCGCGCGCAAGGTCCAGGCCCGCGCCCGGCCGCTGTCGCCATGCTCGGTGCGCTCGAGCTCCGCCATCAACAGCGCGACGCGCTGTGTCGGCGCTGCCGTGAACGGCTCCAGCGCCGCACGCGCCTTGGCGAATTCGGTCGCATCGATCGCGGCACGTGCGATCGCCAGCGCGCCTTCGATATGCCCGGGCGTTTTCGCCGCCAGCGTCTCAACGCGCACCAGCCGCTGGCGCGCGGCATCGCCGAGCCGCACATGCGAATAGGCATCGGCGAGATCGGGATGCGGCTGCGCCAGCCACGCGGTCTCGACGATGCGCATCGCACGGCGCACCTGATGCGCCTCGCTCTCGAATTTGGCTGATAGCACCGCGGCCGGGATCAGCGTCGGCGCCAGCTTGAGCGCCTCCACCGCGCTCGCGCGCGACAAATCGCGATCGACGGTCTCGAACTCCAGCGCACGCGCCGTGAGCAGCACGCCGCGTTGCCGCCGATAGGTCGCCTTGTCGATCAACCCGGCGGCCTGGTTGTTGTCGATGATCGACAGCGCGCCGGCCCAATCGCCCTTGGCGCAGCAGAACCCGAGCACCGCATGGGAAGCCCAAGACGAGGACGGCGACATTTTCAGCGCTTCCTCGGCAATCATCACGGCCGCAACCGGATCGTCGGCACGCTGCGCCTCAATGAACAGGCCGCGCAGCCCGAGCAGCCGCGTGTCCGCGCGCTCGGCCATGGCGCGGAAGGCACGCTGCGCGCCGTCGCGATCGCCGTCGAGCTGCGCCGATTGCGCGTGCAGCAACAGCGCCAGCGGATCGCCGCCGGCGTGACGTCGCGCCACTTCGGCATGCGCGCGCGCTGCCGAGGAATCGCCATGCCCGATCGCGAGCAGGCCCTGCGTGATGGCATGACGGCCGCGCGCGTGGCGCCGCTCGCGCCTGCCGCGGCGGACATGGCCCGGGATCTTCCACAGGCCGCGCAGGATCACGCCGGCGACCATCGCGACGACGATGACGAGGCCGAGCAGATACATCGGCTGCTTGGATGTCAGGCGCAGACCGCCCCAATTCAGCACGAGATCGCCGGGCTGATCGGCCAACCAGGCCGCACCCGCTGCAGCGAGCGCGATCAGCAGCAGGAACAGAATGATGCGGATCATCGAGAGCCTATTGCAAAGACTTACTGGTTGACCGTGGCGAGCGCCGCCATGGCGTTGTCGGCAAATTTCCGCGACGCGTCGAGCGCGGCGCGGCGCGCGTCCACCTTGGCGAGCCAGGCTTGCGCCGCGGTGCGATCGGCCGGCGGCAACGACTTCAATTCGCGCTCGGTCAATGCAAGATCATTATGCACGGCGGCCGATGTCACGCGCGCGACGATGCTGCCGCGGTCGGTCCCCGTGCCGTCGGTCCGCTCGATGCGGATCAGCTTGGAAGCGCCGGCCTGCAGACGATCGACCAGCCCGGCGCCGGCCGCCGCGGCGTCCGGCGGCGGCGGTGCGAGCTGCGGCACGATCTCGATCAGATCGCGGCACAGCTTGTTCGGACTAGGCACGCCTGACGCGGCGAAGACGTCGAGCGGCTTCAGCGCGTCAGGATTGTCGGTGATCGCTTTCGCGGCCTCGAGCGCCGAGGCATAGGGATCGCCGTGACGAACCGCGACGTCGAGCAGCGATGCCGCCACCACGCGGCGCAGCGGCACGTCGTCCGCCTTCGCCTCGGCCTTGGTGTCGGCGATCTTGCTATCCTGCTTGGCGATCGCGGCACCCTGCGCCTTCACCGCGCCCTCGACCTTGTCGATGCGTGCCGTGATGCCGGAGATGTCGGGCGCAGCCGCGCCATCGCGCGGCGCGGCCTTCACATCATTGACCGCCGCCGCAAGCTTGTCGGATTGCGCCCGCGTGGCGGCGAGCTCGGTGCGCAACGCGGCGATCGATTTGTCGAGCGCCTCCAGCCGCGCGGTTGCCGCGGGATCGGCGGCCGCAGTGACCGGCCTGCTCGCTTTTGCCTCAAGCGCGGTCAGGCGCGTGCCGAGTTCGTCGACCGCAGCGGCACTGGGCTGCGGCGCGGACGCCGGCGGCACCGCGGGCCAGCCGAGCAGCCAGCCGACCCCGATCACCAGCGCTGCCGCGACCGCGCCCGATACCGGCGCCACCACCCAGGGCGACACCGGCCGCGACGGCTCGGCCACGGACGCCGCGGGGGCGGCCTCGGGCTGCGGCTCTGCCTGGGGAGCAGGATCCGGATGGGGCTCCGCCTCAGGCGCAGCCGCCTCCGCCGCCTTGTCGGTATCCTTGGCAGTTTCCTTGGCGGCTTCCTCGCCCCCCTCCGCCCTGGGCGGTTCGCTGGAGATCTCGGTCGCCTGAAGATCGATGGTCGGCGGCGCGCGCTTGGGCCGGGAATCCGGCGAAGGTCCTGGGTCGTCGGGCCTTTCTTCAGCCATCGCGAGGGTCCTCAAAACTACTGGCCGCACATTCTAGCAGAATCGGCCAAGGTTCTTAGAGCACGATCCGAAAAACGGAGCATTGCCTAACATCATGGTCAGACGAAAGAATTATTCCGCTCACGGCCGCAGGGTGCGGCCGAGCGCCTCCAGCAGGGCGCTTTCGTCCGGCCGCGCCGCCACCACCACCTTGGTCGCGCCGGCGTCATGGAGCACCGCGGCGACCGCGGCCGAGATGCAGCATTGCGGGAGAGCAAGCGCCGAAATCTCGATTCCGTCGGCCCGCACCGTATTCAGGAACGCCTGCGCGCTGCGGCGGGAATAATGCAGCACCGCGGTGATCCGGTTGGCGAGGAAGGCGTCACTGACCTCCGTTGGGAAGCCGGCCACCGGCGCCATCCGGTAGGTGGTGTGGGTGACGACGGTAAGGCCGGTTTCGCTGAGCTCGCCCGCCAGATCGCGCGACAGGTCAGCGCCGGCGAGATAGAGCAGCGTGGCCGAAGCCTCCAGTTCGCCGGCCTTGACCCGCGCGAGCACGAGATCGCGCAAGCTCACCGCATCGCCCTTGGCCACCATCACCTTGCCGAAGCCCGCGGCGCGCGCGGCGTCGGCGGTGTGCGCGCCCACCGCGAACAGCGGCAGCCGCAACAGCCGGCTGCCGGCGAGATCGATGGCACGCGGCGCGTTGGCGCTGGTCAGGATGACCGCGTCATAATCCGCGTCGTCGTCATGAAACGGTAACGGCTCGAAGCGCAGCACCGGCGCCGCGAGGGCCTCAAAGCCGCGTTGGCGCAGCGTCGCCAGCGTCGCTTCATTGTCCGGATGCGGTCGTGTGACAAGGATGGTCACCGATCAGGTCTCCCGGCTTGCGAATTGGACCTTGCCGACCGATTGCACTTTGAGACCCCGCAATGCTACCCCGGAGGGGGCATTCTGATGAACATGATCTTGCCGGAAACCGGTTCCGGCCTGTCCGGATCATGCTGGTAGCACAAGGGCCGAAATTGGAACACGAACCACCGATGCTGGTGCTGGGGATCGAGACCACCTGCGATGAAACCGCAGCCGCGGTGGTCGAGCGCCAGGCTGACGGACAGGCGAAAATCCTCTCCAATGTCGTGCGCTCGCAGACCGACGAGCACGCCCGCTTCGGCGGCGTGGTGCCGGAGATCGCGGCGCGCGCCCATGTCGACCTGCTCGACGGGATCGTCGCCTCCGCCATGAAGGAGGCCGGCGTCGGCTACGGACAATTGTCGGCGGTCGCGGCAGCTGCCGGCCCCGGCCTGATCGGCGGCGTGATCGTCGGTCTCACCACCGCGAAGGCAATCGCGATGGTGCACGATACGCCGCTGATCGCGGTGAACCATCTCGAGGCGCACGCGCTGACGCCGCGGCTGACCTGCGCGCTGGCGTTTCCCTATTGCCTGTTCCTGGCCTCGGGCGGCCACACCCAGATCGTCGCCGTGGTCGGCGTCGGCGAATATGTGCGGCTCGGCACCACCGTCGATGACGCGATGGGAGAGGCGTTCGACAAGGTGGCGAAGATGCTGTCGCTGCCCTATCCCGGCGGGCCGCAAGTCGAGCGCGCGGCCGCCGGCGGCGACCCGACGCGATTTGCGTTTCCGCGCCCAATGCTCGGCCGTCCCGATGCGAACTTCTCGCTGTCGGGATTGAAGACGGCGGTGCGCAATGAAGCCAGCCGGCTGGAGCCATTGGAGCCGCAGGACATCAGCGATCTCTGCGCGAGCTTCCAGGCCGCGGTGCTGGAATCGACCGCTGATCGGCTGACCGTCGGCTTGAAATTGTTCGAGGAGCGGTTCGGCACGCCGCGCGCGCTGGTCGCGGCCGGCGGCGTTGCCGCCAACCATGCCATTCGCAGCGCGCTGCAGGATGTCGCGGCGAAAGCGCAGACCACGCTGATCATTCCGCCGCCGGCGCTCTGCACCGACAATGGCGCGATGATCGCCTGGGCCGGCGCCGAGCGGATGGCGCTTGGCCTCACCGACACGCTGGAAGCGCCGCCGCGGGCCCGCTGGCTGCTCGATGCCAACGCCAAGGCGCCGGCCGGCTACGCCAACAGCCGCGCCGGATATTGAGCTGAGGGTTCAGATGCCTGCGCATATGTCAGTCAGCGTGATCGGTGCCGGCGCCTGGGGCACGGCATTGGCCGAGGTCGCGGCACGCGCCGGGCGCAAGGTGACGCTGTATGCGCGCAATGCCGAGCATGCCGCGCAGATCCAGGCGACGCGGGTCAATCCGAAGCTGGCTGGTGTCCGGCTGCAGCCCGGCATCGCGGTGACATCGGATATTGCGGCGGCCGCGCGTGCGGACATCGTCCTCGCCGTCACCCCGGCGCAGCATTTGCGCGCCGCGGTCAGCCATCTTGCGCCGTACCTCAAACCCGATACGCCTGTCATCGCCTGCGCCAAGGGCATCGAGCACGGCACGCACAAGTTCATGACCGAGGTGATCGCGGAAGCCGCACCGCGCGCCGTGCCCGCGATCCTGTCGGGTCCGAGCTTTGCCGACGACGTCGCGCGCGGATTACCGACGGCCGTGACGTTGGCCACCAAGGACGAGGCGCTGGCACGCGCGCTCGTGCAGGCGCTCGGCTCGGCAACCTTCCGGCCCTATCACACCACCGACGTGCGCGGCGTCGAGATCGGCGGCGCGGCCAAGAACGTGCTGGCGATCGCCGCCGGCATCGTCGTCGGCAAAAATCTCGGCGCTTCCGCGCTCGCCGCGCTGACCACGCGCGGCTTCAGCGAGCTCGCAAGATTGGGCCGCGCCTGCGGCGCGCGCACCGAAACCCTCGCCGGCCTGTCCGGATTGGGCGATCTCCTGCTCAGCTGCTCGACCGCGCAATCGCGCAATTTCGCGCTCGGCCTCGCGCTCGGCCGCGGCGAGGCGGCGCCGGTCGGCAAGCTCGCCGAAGGCGCGTTCACCGCGCCGGTGCTGTGCGAGCTCGCCGCCGCGCAGAAGGTCGATATGCCGGTGTCAAACGCGGTCGCCGCGATCCTGAGCGACCGGCTGACGATCGATGACGCGATCGAAGGCCTGCTGACGCGGCCATTCAAGGCGGAAGGGTGATCACCGCGCCGTCGCGAAGGCGACGAGGTCGTGCAGTCCGGCCCCCGCTCCATCGGGTGTCACGCCGAGTTCCTCGGCTGACGCGTTGCTGCGGTTGACCCAGAAGGTTGGATAGCCGAACCATTTTGCGCCGGCCACGTCCCATCCGGCGAATGCGGCAAAGACGATCTCCTCCTTCTTCAGTCCGAACGCGTCGACACCCATTTGATAGGCCCGCGCGTCCGGCTTGAAGGCAGCGACCCTGTCGGTGCTGAGGTGATCTTCGAACAGACCCTCGAGCCCGGAATTCTTGATCGCCGCATCCAGCATCGGTGCGGTGAAATTGGAGAGAAACGCCATGCGCAGGCCGGCGGCGCGAAGCTGCACGAGCGCCGGCACGACGTCCGGCCACGCCTTCAGTTCCAGGTAGCACTGCATCAGGCGGTCGCGCTGCTCGGGCGAGAGCGAGATCTTCGTCGCCTTCGCCGCGAACACCAGCGCGTCCTCGGTAACGCGCCAGAAGTCGGCATATTGCCCGCCGAGCGTCCTGAGCCAGCTGTATTCGAATTGCCGGGTTCGCCACACGGCGCTCAGCTCCGCGCCCATGCCGGGGAACATCTCGTCCAGCCGGGCGGACACGGGGCGGGGATCGATCACGGGGAAGCCGTCGAAGGCGACCGCCCGGAATGGCGGGCGGCCTGCCGCGCGCGACCGATCGGGCAGCACCGTCGCGGCCGTGACGGAAGCCGCGGCCAGTGTCGTAAACGTCCGGCGATCCAGCAGCATGTCGTTTCCTCGCATTGCGTGCCGCCAGCGTTCACACAATTGCGTGTTGGCACAATCGCCCGATTTCAGCAGAGATCATTCCGTGTTTCAGAACAATCGGGGAGGGGATGACGATGGACCGGCTCGAGGAGCTCCGCCTGTTTCTCGCGATCGTCGACAGCGGACAATTTGCGGCCGCCGGCCGCAAATTCGCACGTTCACCCTCCTCGACGACACGGATCGTCGCCGAGCTCGAGCAGCGCCTCGGCACCCGGCTGCTGCAACGGACCACGCGAAAGCTGTCGCTGACCGACTCCGGCGCGCGGCTTGCGGCGCAGGCGCGCCGCCTGCTCGCCGATTATGACGACGCGATCGACGGCGCGATCGGCGAGGCCGCGAGCCTGCGCGGCAACATCAAGCTGTCAGCGCCGACGCTGTTCGGCAGCCGTCACATCGCACCGCTGGTGCGCGGATTCCTTGAACGTCACCCTGACATCACGCTGCAACTGGCGCTCGAGGATCGTCTCGTCGATCTGATCGACGAGCGGATCGACATCGCGCTGCGGATCGGCCATCTGACGGACTCCTCGCTGAGGGCCCGGCGCGTCGGGGAAGTCCGACGCATTGTCGTCGCCAGCCCCGATTACTTGAAGCGGCATGGCCGGCCACGCAGACCCGACGATCTCGCGCAGCATCACGCCGTGACCTTGGTCAATCAGGCGAGCCCCGCGGCCTGGTGGTTCCAGCACAAGCAAAGCGGTCCGCAGAAGGTCAAGGTATCGAGCCGCATGGAGGTCAACCGGGCCGAGACGGCGATCGGACTGACGCGCGACGGCATGGGCTTGACACGCGTGCTGTCGTACCAGGTTGCGGGTGAACTCGCCGCGGGGACCCTGGTCCGCGTGCTGCGGGATTATGAAGTCGCGCCGATCCCGGTGCAGTTGGTCTATCCCAGCGCACGCCTGATGGCGCCGCGCATTCGCAGCTTTCTGGATTTCGCCGCGGGTGAGCTACCCCAGACGGCATTCAACCATCCATAGCGGGTCTGCGCCGGTCGCGCTTGACGGCGCAGACTTCCACGTCGAGATCATGCGCGCTGTGCTAGCGTGGCGGCACCGTCGGATCCCGTTCCAACAACAAGAAACCGAACTTGGGGAAAGTACATGCGTCAACCGCGTCGCGTTATCGTTTCGATCAGCATTCTGTTTGCCGTCGCCACCTCCTGCGCCACCACGCGCGCGCAAACGGCCGTCCCGTACGACGAACTCGCCAAGCGCGAGGCTGCGGCGAACGCCGAGGATGGCAAGCGGGTCGCCCCGCTCAAATCGATCGGCAATCCCTCAAGTGACGTCTCGGCGGAGATGCAGGCGATGATCGGCGCGCCCTACCCGTCGCATTTCAACGCCGACCCGAAGACCCCAGCGGAGTGGAAGGAGTTGATCGACCGCCGCGCCAAGGAAGCGGTCGCGAATATCCCGGCGATGAAGGCGAAGCTCGGCGTCAAGGTCGAGGAGACCAGGCTTGCCGGCGTGCACTGCTACATCGTGACGCCGAACAAGATCGCGCTCGAGAACCGGCGGCGCCTGCTGATCCATGTCCATGGCGGCGGCTACGTGTTCGGCCCCGGCGAAGCGGCGTTGCCGGAAGCCATCATGATGGCCGGCTTTGGCGGCTACAAGGTGATCTCGGTCGATTACCGGATGCCGCCGGACTTCCCCTATCCGGCCGCAATGGACGACGCGATGGCGGTGTGGAAGGAGGTCCTGAAGTCGCACGAGCGGCACCGGCTGGCGATCTTCGGCACCTCGACCGGCGGCGCGATGACGCTTGCGATGGTGCTGCGGGCGAGGGACGAGAAGCTGCCGCTGCCCGCCGCCATCGCGCCGGGCACGCCCTGGTCCGACATCGACAAGATCGGCGACAGCTACGCGAGCAATGAGTGGGTCGACAACGTGCTGGTGACCTGGGACGGATGGCTCGGCCGCGCGGCAAAGTTTTATGCCAACGGGACCAGCCTGAAGAATCCCTATATTTCGCCGATCTATGGTGACTTCAAAGGCTTTCCGCCGACCATCCTGACGTCGGGCACGCGCGACCTGTTCCTCAGCAACACGGTTCGTACGCACCGCAAATTGCGGCGCGCCGGCGTGATCGCCGATCTCAATGTCTATGAGGGGCAATCCCACGCGCAGTACCAGATGAACATCGATGCGCCCGAGACCAAGGAAGCCTTCACCGACATCGCCAAATTCTTCGATCGATACCTGAAGCAGTGAGTGCTGCCATCAAGATAGATGCCCGCGCTTGTCGCGGGCATCCGGCTGCTTGTAGATTGCCGCGCAATGGACGCTCGAGAACGGGGTGAGTTGCGATGAATTACTGGCTGGTGAAATCCGAACCGTCGACCTGGTCGTGGGACCAGCAGGTCGCCAAGGGCGCGAAGGGCGAAGCCTGGACCGGCGTGCGCAACTTCACGGCGCGGCAGAACCTCGTGAACATGAAGAAGGGCGACAAGGCGTTCTTCTATCATTCCAACGAGGGCAAGGAGATCGTCGGCATCGCCGAAATCATCAAGGAGGCCTATCCCGATCCGACCGACAAGACCGGCAAGTTCGTCTGCGTCGACATCAAGGCCGACAAGCCGCTGAAGACGCCGGTGACGATGGCCGCGATCAAGGCCGACAAGAAGCTCGCCGACATGGCGCTGGTGAAATATTCGCGGCTCTCGGTGCAGCCGGTGACATCCGAGGAATGGAAATACGTCTGCAAGATGGGCGGGCTGTAGCGTCCCACAAATTCAATCGTCGTCCCTGCGAAAGCAGGGACCCATAACCACAGGCGCGCATTGTTAAAGCGCGCTGGGGCCCCAGCTCGTCTCAACAACCAACATTTGGGGTTATGGGTCCCGGGTCGCGCTTCGCTTGCCCGGGACGACTAGAGAGTTACGCTCCCGCCGCCATCACCACCTGCGCCAGCAACTGCTCGCGCTTGGACTGGGTGCGGTAACCGCCCATCGTCGCGGCGAAGCGTTCGAGGATGCCGTCCTCGAACGCGGTGACGATGGTGTCGTGGACATAGCTCTTGCGGCAGATCGCCGGCGTGTTGGAGAGCTGGTCGGCGGCGGCGCGGATCGCGTCCAGCACCTGGCGCTTGCGGCCGCGCTGGCTTGCGGCCGGCGTGATCCGCGACAGCGATTCCACGACGACGGCCGAGGCCATCAGGGTGCGGAAATCCTTTAGCGAGATCTTGATGCCGGCGAGCTCGCGCAGGAACGCGTTCACCGCCGTGGTCGAGGCCGCGCGGACCACACCGGAGCGGTCGTGGTACTGGAACATGCGCTTGCCCGGGACACCGCGCAGAATGCCGATCGCACGCACCAGCTTGGCCGCGTCGCATTCCTTGCGCACGGCCTTGCCGCCCTTGGCCTTGAAGGTCAGCACCAGGGAATCGTCTTCCAGCGTGACGTTGGACTTCAAAAGCGTGGTGGCGCCGCGGGTGCCGTTGAGGCGGGCATAGGACTCGTTGCCGGGTCGGATCGCGGTGCGCGCGATCAGCTCGATCACCGCCGACAGCGCGAACTCGCGCGTCGGCTCGTCGCCAGACAGGAACGCCGAGACCTTGCGCCGGATCTTCGGCAACGCGGCGACGAGCTTGGCCAGGCGATGCGCCTTGCGCTGCTCGCGGACCTTCTCCCAGTCGGCGTGATAACGGTATTGCAAGCGGCCGGCGGCATCGCGGCCGACCGCCTGCAGATGCGAGCTCGGATCGCTGGAATAGCGCACCTGGCGATAGGCCGGCGGAACCGCCATCGCATGCAGCCGGCGGATCGTCCGCGCATCGCGGACGCGCGAACCGTTGGCGCGAACGAACGAATAATTCTTGCCGCGCTTGATACGGCGGATGGTCAGCTCGTTCTGGTCGCCGAGCCGAAGGCCGAGATCGCGCGCGAGGTCCTCGACCGAGGTCTTGATGGCAGCGGGCGCGTCAAGCTTGAGCTTGGATTGTGGCTGCTTGGGCCACTGGCCCAGCGCCTTCGCCAAGGCGACAGCGGGATCGGCGGACATGGGCCGCACAGCCGCGATGTTCTGCTGATCCATCATACTTCCAAGACGCCTTGTTCCGCTGTTCTCCCGGTAATGCCGTTGCTTCGGGCTTCGTTCCGGTGGGGCCGTCCGGCCTCGATTTCGCGATTTAGGGCGTCAGGGCTGACATTGCGAGTCGCGAATCGGTTATTGACGGTTTCTAATTACCTTTCATGGGTGCCATTCGCCCGCTAACCTTGATTTTGGCCCCTCCAGGATCGGTCAAAATGGCGGGAGCCCGGCTGGGAACCGGGTTTTGAGGCCCACGGGGGCTACAGGAGACAGGTCAGGGATCGTGCCGTTTCGCACCAAGTCCCCAGACTGCGCCGCCACACCTCACGATCCACCCGGCTCTTCCGGAAGCCGAACCAGCCGCACAAGCGGTTCGGGCGGAATTGTCGGCGCAGATCGTCGCGACGGCCCTGCGGGTATTCATTGACGCGCGCTGGAAGTGGTCCAGCAGAATTGGCGCCGTGCCACCGTCGTGCGTCGCTCTCTGAACGTTGATTGAGGCTCTCCAAAATCGGCACAGGCGGATCGCGGTCGGCAATTCCTTTGCGACAGCCAGCGTCCGTGGCAACAGCGTGAAACGCCGGCGAGCGGAGCAGAGAACGATACCACTACGACCAAGAGACCAGTGACCCGGAGCACACGATGGAGCATAGGTTTCACTCGTCAACGAGGCGCGGTAAACCGCCCAATCAGACGAGGAAGCCGGCAGGATGCCCGGCGGCTTCGCCGCGACGAAAGTGACAGTCCTTTTTCCTTGCCGGGCCGGAATGCGGCAACGCATAATCGCGGCAATGATCAAGACGGCTTGTCGGCGCGTGGTGTGCGATCGGCAATGAGTGGAGGAAAATGATGTCCGAGAAGATCTATGACGTGTCGGCCGACTGGGCCAAGCGCGCCTACATCGATGACGCCAAATATCGCGAGATGTACGCGCGCTCGGTCAAGGACCCCAACGGCTTCTGGGCCGAGCACGGCAAGCGGATCGACTGGATCAAGCCCTTCATCAAGGTCGAGAACGTTTCCTTCGCGCCCGGCAACATCTCGATCAAATGGTTCGAGGATGGCGTACTGAACGTCGCCTGGAATTGCATCGACCGCCATCTCGAGAAGCGCGGCGACCAGACCGCGATCATCTGGGAGGGCGACGACCCTTCCGAATCCAAACACATCACCTACCGCCAGCTGCACGACGAAGTCTGCAAGATGGCCAACATCCTGCGCACGCGGAACGTCAAGAAGGGCGACCGCGTCACGATCTATTTGCCGATGATTCCGGAAGCGGCCTACGCCATGCTGGCCTGCGCGCGGATCGGAGCGATCCACTCGGTGGTGTTCGGCGGCTTCTCGCCGGACAGCCTTGCCCAGCGCATCAAGGACTGCGACTCCAAGGTGGTCATCACCGCCGACGAGGGCCTGCGCGGCGGCAAGAAGGTGCCGCTGAAGGCCAATGTCGATGCCGCGATCGCCAAAACCGGCGGCGTCGATTGGGTCGTGGTGGTGAAGCGCACCGGCGGTGCGATCGACATGAACCCGACGCGCGACCTCTGGTATCACGAGGCCGCCGAGATGGTGACGACGGAATGCCCGGCCGAGCACATGCATGCCGAGGACCCGCTGTTCATCCTCTACACCTCGGGTTCGACCGGCACTCCGAAGGGTGTGCTGCACACCTCGGCCGGCTATCTCGTGTTCGCGTCGATGACGCACCAATACGTGTTCGACTATCACGACGGCGACATCTACTGGTGCACCGCCGACGTCGGCTGGGTCACCGGCCACAGCTACATCCTCTATGGGCCGCTCGCCAACGGTGCGACCACGCTGATGTTCGAGGGCGTGCCGAACTACCCGGACAACTCCCGTTTTTGGAATGTCGTCGACAAGCACAAGGTCAACATCTTCTACACCGCGCCGACCGCGATCCGCGCGCTGATGCAGGGCGGCGACGAGCCGGTGAAGAAGACCTCGCGCAAATCGCTGCGCCTGCTCGGCTCGGTCGGCGAGCCGATCAATCCGGAAGCCTGGGAGTGGTACTACCGCGTGGTCGGCGACGATCGCTGCCCGATCGTCGACACCTGGTGGCAGACCGAGACCGGCGGCATCCTGATCACGCCGCTGCCCGGCGCGACCAAGCTGAAGCCGGGATCGGCGACGCGGCCGTTCTTCGGCGTGGTGCCGGAGATCGTCGACGCCGACGGCAAGACGCTGGACGGCGAGACCTCGGGCAATCTCTGCATCGCCAAGTCATGGCCGGGCCAGATGCGCACCGTCTATGGCGACCATGCGCGGTTCGAGCAGACCTATTTCTCGACCTACAAGAACAAGTACTTCACCGGCGACGGCTGCCGGCGCGACGCCGACGGCTATTACTGGATCACCGGCCGCGTCGACGACGTCATCAACGTCTCCGGCCACCGCATGGGCACCGCCGAGGTCGAGAGCTCGCTGGTCGCACATGAGGCGGTGTCGGAAGCCGCCGTGGTCGGCTACCCGCACGACATCAAGGGCCAGGGCATCTACGCCTATGTCACGCTGATGAAGGGCACCGAGCCGACCGAGGCCTTGCGCAAGGAACTCGTCGCCTGGGTCCGCAAGGACATCGGCCCGATCGCCTCGCCGGACCTCATTCAATTCGCGCCCGGCCTGCCGAAGACGCGCTCCGGCAAGATCATGCGCCGCATCCTGCGCAAGATCGCCGAGGACGAACCGTCCAGCCTCGGCGACACCTCGACCCTGGCCGATCCGGCCGTCGTCGACGACCTCGTGCAGAACCGGCAGAACAAGAAGTAATCCGGCAACGGCAATATCGGGACATCGAAGAAGGGCCGCGCGCGATCTCCGCCGCGGCCTTTCGCGGTCTCGTCACGCGAACCGGCATCCATCCCGCATCATGGCGGGACAGACTTGGCTCAAAAAACGCTCGGCGCGGCCCTTTCACGGGATTGTCAGAGGCGCGGCGCGATTGCGGCGCGTTTGTGGCCAAGTGTTGTTTTCAGGTCATTTACTTTAATCCGAACTTTTCCTTTTCTGCCCGCCATCAGGACGTGTCTCGCGGCCGGTGTGAAACCACCCGGTTAAGACACGCGGTTAATATTGCGTGCGCGAGACCGGCGGGCCCGGTTTTTTCAGGGCTCTGCACCTTCGTTTTTGGCTCCCTCACCGGAGCTGTTGGGAAGTGGAGAGGTTGATGTCGATGAAGTTTGCGGTGGCGCTGGCTGCCACCCTTGGTGCTGTTGTTGTGATGTCGCAGACGGCCGAGGCGCGGCCGGAGATGGTCGGAATACACGCCGACAATTATGAGCCGGGCACCATCGTGGTGAAGACCAACGAACGGCGGCTCTATCTCATTCTCGATTCCGGTCACGCGATGCGCTACCCGGTCGGCGTCGGCAAGTCGGGCAAGCAGTGGGCCGGCACGACCCGGATCGACGGCAAGTATCGCAACCCGGCCTGGTCGCCGCCCGCCGAGGTCAAGCGCGACAAGCCGAGCATCCCGAACGTGATCGCAGGCGGTTCGCCGGCGAACCCGATGGGCGTCGCCGCCATGACGCTGGCCGGCGGCGAATACGCCATCCACGGCACGAACGTGCCGGGCTCGGTCGGCGGCTTCGTCTCCTACGGCTGCATCCGCATGCTGAATCCCGACATCACCGATCTCTATTCGCGCGTCTCGGTCGGTACGACCGTCGTCGTCACCCGCTGACATCTGCAAAAGCTCGCGAGAAAAAGCCGCGCATCTGCGCGGCTTTTTGTTTTGCGGCACCTTGGCTTGGATACGACGCTGTCGCCTAGCGCGCGAAATATCCGCACCAGCCGAAGCGGTGGCCGCCATTGTAGGCGCGGGCATGGCCGGCCGCGAGCAGCGCGGTCGAGACGTTGTCGGTCTTCCTGGTCGCGACATCGGCGACGACGCGGCCCTGATATTTGTCGGGGCCGATATTGTAGATCGCGACATCGCCCTGGCCGAGCAGATCGCGCAGCGCCACCGTGGCTGCTTGCGCCATTTGCAGTTCGCGCGCGCAGGACGCCTTCAGCTCCGGCGCATCGATGCCGCGCAGCCGGACCCGCGTGTACAGATCGGGTCCCGGCGTGAGATGCACCCGCGCCTCGAACGTGTCGCCATCGATCGTCCTGATGACATCGACCGCATGGCGCGCATCAGACGCGCCGGCGCGCTGCCAGATCATTTCGGCATCGCGCGACCGGCTCAACGACCAGTGCGACGGCAAAGGCACCCATTCAGGCGCCCATCGGCGGATCGGCAGCATGCTGCCGACGGCAATGCCGAGAACGAACACCCACGGCAGCGCTGCCGAGACACGACGGCCCCAAGGTGAGCGGCGAAAGGGCGGACGCCCCGTCCCACGATAAGGATTTATTCTCTCATATGGGGACATATTCCCAGACTGATCTGAGTCGGACCGCCAAGCAAGACTCTCAGAAGTCCGAGGCGATGCCCTTGGTCTCCCAATCGCCGTAACGCGTCGGTTCCGGTCCCTTCGGGCCCTGGAATTCCTTCGGCCGCGCGGCCGCATCCTTCGCAGCGGCCTCCTCGGCAGCCTTGCGCCGCGCCGCGGCCTCGGCAAGCGCACGCTGCGCGGCCGGCGTCAGCGGCTTGCGCGGCGCGGGTTCCGGCGGAGACGACGATGGCGATGGCGATTTCTCAGACATGACAAAACTTTCTGCCCGCGAATTTCGTATCTCTGTCTTGGCTCAGTGACGACATCACGATCAAGAAATCCCGCAAGGCGATTCTTACATTTGGCATATTCGCATGCCAGAGGTGTTTTCGAGTTGATGGCATGAGCCGAATGTAACTCCAGCACCTTCGAGATATCTCCGCTTCATGCCTCCTTCAAGATTTGCAGTTCCTGCCGAAGTCCCCGGTCTCGCGGCGCGCCGTATCGCGGCCGACATCCTCGATGGCGTGCTGCACAAGCACCGCACGCTCGATGATCAGCTCGACGGCGCCGGCGCGCATCCCGGCCTGAAATCGCTCGCCGATCGCGACCGCGCGCTGATGCGCCGGCTGGTGTCGACCATCCTGCGCAAGCTCGGCACGCTCGGCCATTTGTTGTCGCGGCTGCTCGACCGCGGCGTCCCGACCGATGCGCCGCGCGCGCAGAGCGCGCTGCTGATCGGCGCCGCGCAGATCCTCTGGATGGATGTGCCTGACCATGCCGCGGTCGATCTCTCGGTGCGGCTGGTGCAGTCGGACCGGCGCGCGGCGAAATATGCCGGGCTGGTCAACGCCGTGCTGCGCCGCTGCGCGCGCGAGGGCCAGGGCCTGATCGACGAGATCAGCCCGCAGACGCTGGACCTGCCGCCATGGATGCTGGCGCGCTGGAACGCGCATTACGGTGAAGCCACCGCGCGCGACATGGCGCTGGCGCTCGGCCACGAGCCGTCGCTCGATCTCACGGTGAAGTCGGACGCGCCGCAATGGGCGAGCCGCCTGCATGGCGAGATCCTGCCGACGGGAACCGTGCGCACGCTGCTGCAGGGCTCCGTGACCATGCTGCCGGGCTTCGCCGAAGGCCAATGGTGGGTGCAGGACGCTGCCGCCGCACTTCCGGTGCGCCTGTTCGGCGACATCAAGGACAAGCGGATCGCGGACCTCTGCGCGGCGCCCGGTGGCAAGACCGCCCAGCTCGCGCTGGCCGGCGCACAGGTCACCGCCGTCGACCGCTCGCCGGCGCGGGTCGCGCGGCTGCGCGACAATCTCACCCGGCTGGCGTTGCAGGCCGAGACGGTGGTCGCCGACGCCGCCGAATGGCCGGCGGAAGCCGCGAGCTTCGACGGTATTCTGGTCGATGCGCCCTGCACCTCGACGGGAACCATCCGCCGCCATCCCGACGTCGCCTGGCTGCGGCAGGAGAGCGACATCGCCGCACTGACGGCGCTGCAGAAGCGGCTGTTGCAAAAGGCCACCCATCTGCTGAAGCCCGGCGGCACCCTGGTCTACTGCACGTGCTCGCTGGAGCCGGAGGAAGGCGAGCACGCGATTGCTGCGCTGCTGGCGAGCGAATCAGGCCTGCGCCGTGCGCCGGTCGAGACAAGCGAGGTCGCCGGCCTCGCCGACATCATCACCGGCGACGGTGATCTGCGCACCCTGCCCAGCCATTTGCCCAACGCCGACCCGCGACTGGGCGGACTGGACGGCTTTTACGCCGCCCGGCTGGTCAAATCCTGATTTTAAACTTCAGTCCTCTAAGCTCGAAGTGATTCGCGCGGTATCAAGAGGGTGTCTTGGATATCAAGAGGGTGTCTTGGCCGCGTTTCCGGATTAAATAAGGATTCGTTGAAAATTCCCTCCCCGCAAGGTTAGGCGTGTCGGTCGCTCAAAGCAGACGCATCTCGACGCTGATTGCTGGCCGCTTTGCCCGCAGCATAATGGCGCGCGCCAGCGGGAGCACGGTTGCGCTGTCGCGGCTCTGGCCCGGCCGCACCGACCGGCTGATCATCGCCCCGCATGATCTGCGGACCGCCGACGCCACCCGCGCTGCCGAGATCTATGCCGGGCGATTCGTGTTCGCCGGCAAGATCGTCACCTGCCACGGCCGATCGATCTTCGATCTCGAACCGCCGTCGGAGGATTGGGAAGCCGCCCTGCTCGGCTTCGGCTGGCTGCGCCATCTGCGCGCCGCCGACACTGCGCTGACCCGCGCCAATGCCCGCTCGCTGGTCGACGACTGGATCTCCAACCAGGCCCGCAAGCGGCCGCTGGAGCGGCGCGCCGACGTGCGCGCGCGGCGGGTGATTTCGCTGTTGTCGCAGGCGCCATTGGTGCTCGGCGACACCGACGGAAAATTCTACCGCAAATATCTGCGCGGGCTGGCGCGCGAGATCCGCTATCTGCGCCACGCCACGCTCGACATTGACGGCGTGCCGCGCCTGCAGGTGTTGATCGCGCTGTGCTACGCCTCGCTCTGCCTCGCCAACCAGGCGCGCAACATCAAATCGGCCACCCGCAGGCTGTCCGACGAATTGCAGCGCCAGATCCTGCCCGACGGCGGCCATATCTCGCGCAATCCCGGCGCGCTGGTCGAATTGCTCAGCGATCTCTTGCCGCTGCGGCAGACCTTTGCCGCGCGGAACATCGCGCCACCGCCGGCGCTGCTCAACGCCATCGACCGCATGATGCCGATGCTGCGCTTCTTCCGGCACGGCGACGGCAGCTTCGCGCTGTTCAACGGCATGAGCACCGCGCCGTCCGATCTGGTCGCGACGCTGCTCGCCTATGACGACACTCGCGGCGTGCCGATGTCGAGCATGCCGCATAGCGGCTTCCAGCGCCTCGATGCCGGCAACACCACCTTGATCATCGACACCGGTCCGCCGCCACCGGCCAGCGTCAGCCAGGATGCGCATGCCGGCTGCCTGTCGTTCGAGCTGTCCTCCGGGGTCAGCCGCATCGTGGTCAATTGCGGCATGCCGAACACCGGGCGCGACAATTGGCGGCCGTTCGCGCGCTCGACCGCGGCGCATTCGACGCTGACCTATCGCGACACCTCGTCGTGCCAGTTCGTCGAGCTGTCGGCGATGAAGCGGCTGTTGCGCGGCGCGCCGGTCACCAGCGGGCCCAGCAATGTCGAGAGCTACCGCGAAGCCATCCCCGGCGGCGACGTGCTGACCGCCTCGCATGACGGCTATCTCTCGCGCTTCGGCGTGATCCACCGCCGCGTGCTGATGATCGCCCAGGACGGCACGCGGATGGAAGGCGAGGACTCGCTGTCACCGGCCCCCGGCGGGCGCATCAAGGGCAGCGAGGCCGATTTCGCGCTGCGCTTCCATCTGCACCCCTCGGTGAAGGCGAGCCGGCTGTCGGATGCCCGCGGCGTCATGCTGGTGCTGCCCAACCGCGACGTCTGGACCTTCGAGGCGCTGGACGACAAGGTCGACCTCGAGGACAGCGTTTTCCTGGCCGGCAATGACGGCCCGCGCCGCACCTCCCAGATCGTGATCCGGCAGGACGCAAGGCAGGCCGCCACCATCCGCTGGAGCTTCGTGCGCTCCTCGACCTCGGCCACCGCCACCAACGCCCGCCGCAACGCCCGCCGCGAGCCGGAACTGCCGCTGTAGGACGCCCGCTGTCCGGGTGACCAAACTCAATCCCGTCACCCTGAGGAGCGCGTATCGCGCGCGTCTCGAAGGGTCGACGGCCACTAGTCGGGCCGATCCATCCTTCGAGACGCCGCTTCGCGGCTCCTCAGGATGACGGGGATAGCGTAGCACGCGGAAATTTGGACCGAATCATCGCCATTTTCAGGGGAATCGGCCTCGGAGACCGGTTTCGTACCGCCCCAAACCATGCTACCCGGCTGCCTTAACAGCCAAGGATTTTCCGATATGACCGAGCAGCTTCGCCGCGTGACCCGCGCTCTGTTGTCCGTTTCCGACAAGACCGGACTGATCGAGTTCGCCAAGGCACTTTCCGACCATGGCGTCGAGCTGGTGTCGACCGGCGGCACCGCCAAGGCGATCGCGGCGGCCGGGCTGAAGGTCAAGGACGTCTCCGAGCTCACCGGTTTTCCGGAGATGATGGACGGCCGGGTCAAGACGCTGCATCCGAAGGTGCATGGCGGCCTGCTCGCGATCCGCGACAACAAGGAACATGCGGCCGCGATGGCCTCGCACGGCATCGCGCCGATCGATCTGCTGGTGGTCAACCTCTATCCGTTCGAGGCCACCGTCGACAAAGGCGCCGGCTTCGAGGAGTGCATCGAGAATATCGACATCGGCGGCCCCGCGATGATCCGCGCCGCGGCGAAGAACCATGACGACGTCGCCGTGGTGGTCGAGGCGAACGACTATTCTGCCGTGCTCGACGAGCTCGCAGCGCACAAGGGCGCGACCTCGCTCGGCCTGCGCCGCCGGCTCGCCGCCAAGGCCTATGCGCGCACCGCGGCCTATGACGCCGCGATCTCGAACTGGTTTGCGGTGCAGCTCGACACCAAGGCGCCGGATTTCCGCGCTTTCGGCGGCAGGCTGATCCAGTCGCTGCGCTATGGCGAGAATCCGCACCAGACCGCGGCGTTCTATGCCACGCCGGAGAAGCGGCCGGGCGTTGCGACCGCACGCCAGCTGCAAGGCAAGGAACTGTCCTACAACAACATCAACGACACCGACGCGGCCTATGAGTGTGTCGGCGAGTTCGATCCGCAGCGCACCGCGGCCTGCGTGATCGTCAAGCATGCCAACCCTTGCGGCGTCGCCGAGGGTCCGGATCTCGCCACCGCCTATGCCCGCGCGCTCGCCTGTGATTCCACCTCGGCCTATGGCGGCATCATCGCGGTCAACCGCAAGCTCGATGCGGATGCCGCGCGCGCCATCATCGGCATCTTCACCGAGGTGATCATCGCGCCCGATGCGACCGAGGAGGCGATCTCGATCATCGCCGGCCGGCGCAATCTGCGCCTGCTGCTTGCGGGCGGCCTGCCGAACGCGCGCGCGGTCGGCCTCACCGCCAAGACCGTCGCCGGCGGCCTCTTGGTGCAGAGCCGCGACAATGCCGTGGTCGAGGACATGAACCTGAAGGTCGCGACCAAGCGCGCGCCGACCGACGCCGAGCTGCGCGACCTCAAATTCGCCTTCCGCGTCGCCAAGCACGTCAAGTCGAACACCATCATCTACGCCAAGGATCTTGCCACCGTCGGCATCGGCGCCGGCCAGATGAGCCGCGTGGACTCCGCACGCATTGCCGCACGCAAGGCGCTGGATGCGGCGGCCGAGCTGAAGCTCGCCGAGCCCCTGACCAAGGGTTCGGTGGTCGCCTCCGACGCGTTCTTCCCGTTCGCCGACGGCATGCTCGCCTGCATCGAGGCCGGCGCGACCGCGGTGATCCAGCCCGGCGGCTCGATGCGCGACGACGAGGTGATCAAGGCCGCCGACGAGCACGGCATCGCCATGGTGTTCACCGGCGTGCGGCATTTCAGGCATTAATTGGATCCGTAGCCCGGATGCAGCGAAGCGAAATCCGGGACGGTTTCTCCGCGGACCAAAGACCCCGGATTGCGCTTCTTCGCTCCATCCGGGCTACGAAGCTGTCGTCCCAGCGAAAGCAGGGACCCATAACCACAGGCGAGTGTTGTTGGAACAAGCTGGGGCTCCAGCGCTGCGCAACACGAGCAGCGGTGGTTATGGGTCCCGGCTCGCGCTTCGCTTGGCCGGGACGACGGCGGTGATTTACTCCCGCACTTTCGCCAACAGCACGAGTCCCACCACGAAAAACGCCACCAGCACGGCCATGCCGTACTTCTGGCTCACGGTCGCTGCCGTGATCGCGCCGATCAGCAGCGGGCCGATGAACGAGGTCACCTTTCCGGTGAGCGCGAACAAGCCGAAATACTGCGCGATGCGATCCTTCGGCGCGAGCCGGATCAGCAGCGAGCGCGAGGCCGCCTGTAGCGGCGCGCCGGTGGCGCCGATCAGGCAGCCCAGCACGATATAGGCGCGCTCGGCGGCGCCCGCGAACAGCGGACCACCCGGCACCGGCGGCGCGACCGGGATGAACAGGATGGAATCCTTGTTCACGGTGAGGATCACGACGATCGCAAACAGCAGGATCACGAGGCTGCCGGTGATCACACGCTTCGGCCCGAACGCGTCGTCGAGCTTGCCGCCGAGCCAGCCACCGAATGTGCCGGCCACCGCCAAAATGATTCCGAAGGTGCCGATCCGGATGGTGTCCCAGCCGAACGTGCCGGCGGCATAGATGCCGCCGAACGCGAACAGCGAGACCAGCCCGTCGGTGTAGATCATGTTCGCCAGCAGAAATCGCGCCAGTGATTTCTGCTTCGGCAGGCTTGCCAATGATTCCCTGAGCTCGCGCAGGCCTTCGCCGAGCGCCTCGTGCATCCGGCGCTTCGCCGGATAGTCCGGCGTGAACAGGAACATCGGCATCACGAAGATGATGAACCACAGCCCGGTCAGCGGTCCGGTGATGCGGTCACCTTCATGCATGACGGGATCGAGTCCGAACAGCGGCGTGAAGCCGAACAGCGTGCGGCCGGTCTCGGCATTGGCGGCGAGGAAGCCGAGCACCAGCACGAGACTCAGGATGCCGCCGACATAGCCGGTGGCCCAGCCGGTGCCGGAGAGCCGCCCGATCCGGTCTGGCGGCACCAGCGTCGGCATCATCGCATTGTTGAAGACGGTCGCGAACTCGACGCCGACGCTCGCGATCGCGTAGGCCAGCAGCAGCGCGGGGATGATGTCGGGATTGCCGGGCTTGCCGATCCACATCGCGCTCGAGCCGATCACGAGCAGCGCGCCGAAAACGGCGATCCACGGCTTGCGCCGGCCACTGGCATCGGCGATCGCACCCAGCACCGGCGACAGCAGCGCGATCGCAAGTCCCGCAGCCGCGGTGGCAAAGCCCCACAACGCCTGCCCGCTCGCGGCATCGGGCGCAACGAAGCTCGCGAAATAGGGCGCGAACACGAAGGTCGTGATCAGCGTGAAGTAGGGCTGCGCGGCCCAGTCGAAGAAGATCCAGCTGACGACGGCGGTGCGACCCGGATAGGCCTTCGCATGTTCAGTCCCCGTCTGCATTGTTGCCGTCATCGCGAAAGATATTCCCTAACTCGAAGCACAGGCAGGCTTTTGCCGCTTCAATCCGCACCCATATAGCATGAGCCGGTTTGCTGATACGGCGATGAACAGGGCAGGACATTTCGATGGCGCTGACGGCAACGATGTCGCGACGGCTGTTTGCCGCTCTCCTCGCGATCGGCATCGCGACGCCCGTCTTGGGTCAGGTGCAGCGGCGCGCCTACGAGCCCTCAGCCAACAATACGAGTCAAAGCATTCACGCCGAAAACGGCATGGTGGTGGCGCAGGAGAAGCTCGCGGCGCGGGTCGGCACCGACATCCTGCGGCAAGACGGCAACGCCGTCGACGCCGCGGTCGCCACCGGCTTTGCGATGGCGGTGACCTATCCGCGCGCCGGCAATATCGGTGGCGGCGGCTTCATGGTGATCCATCTGGCCGGCCGCAACGAAGACGTCGCGATCGACTATCGCGAAACCGCGCCGCAGGCCGCGACGCGCGACATGTTCCTGAACGCCGACGGCAAGCCCGATCCCGACAAGTCGCGCAATTCCGCGCTCGCGATCGGCGTGCCCGGCACGGTCGCGGGCCTCGCGCTGGCGCTGGAGAAGTACGGCTCCGGCAAGTTCACGCTGGCCCAGATCGTCAAGCCGGCGATCGATCTCGCCCGCGACGGCTTCATCGTCACCGACGATACGTCGGACACGCTATCGGACATGTACCGCCGCATGTCGCGCTGGCCCAATTCAGCCAAGACGTTCTCGCATGCCGACGGCACGCCGCTGCATGAGGGCGACCGCCTGATCCAGGGCGATCTCGCCGGCGTGCTGACGGCGATTGCCGAGCAGGGGCCGCGCGGGTTCTACGAGGGCGCGGTCGCCGAGAAGCTCGTCAGCGGGATCAAGAATGCCGGCGGCATCTTTACGCTCGAGGATCTGAAAGCCTATCAGCCGGTGATCCGCACGCCGATCCGCGGCACCTATCGCGGCTACGACATCGTCTCGATGCCGCAACCCTCCTCCGGCGGTGTCGTGCTGCTGGAGATCCTCAACGTCCTCGAAGGCTTTCCGATGTCTGACATGAAGCAGGGCTCGGCCGCCTCGCTGCATGTCATGATCGAGGCGATGAAGCGGGCCTATGCCGATCGTGCCCGCTATCTCGGCGACCCCGCCTTCGTCGACGCGCCGACGCAGCTGCTGACCGACAAGGATTATGCCGCCAGGCAGCGCGCGACCATCGACCTTGCCCGCGCCACGCCCTGGACCGACGTGCGCAACGCCAAGCAGCCGCACGAGGGCGACAACACCACGCATTATTCGGTCGTCGACGCCAGCGGCAACGCCGTCAGCAACACCTACACGCTGAACTTCCCCTATGGCGTCGGCCTCGTCGCCGACGGCACCGGCGTGCTGCTCAACAATGAGCTCGACGATTTCACCGCGGCGCCCGGCGCCTCCAATGCGTTCGGCCTGGTCGGCTTCGAGGCCAATCTGCCCGGACCCGGCAAGCGCCCGCTGTCGTCGATGGCGCCAACCATCGTGCTGAAGGACGGCAAGCCGGTGCTGGTGACAGGATCGCCGGGCGGCAGCCGCATCATCTCCGCGGTGACGCAGATCATCGTCGACGTCATCGACTACAAGATGGACATCGCGGCCGCGGTCGCCGCGCCCCGCATGCATCATCAATGGCTGCCCGACGAGGTCCGGATCGAGCGCGGCTTTCCCGACGAGGTGCTCGCCGAGCTGCGCGCCAAGGGCCACAAGCCGGTCGAGCCGCTCGGCTACTCCTCCGCGAACTCGATCGTCGTCACGACCAGCGGTCTGCTCGGCGCGCCCGACCCGCGCACGCGCGGCTCCGAGGCGGCGGGATACTAGAGCTTGATCCGGAAAAGTGCGAAGCGGTTTTCCGAAAAGATCATGCTCAAACTAAAGACCTAGAGGGCAAACGCGGCTTTGCCCGGCCTGCAACATCGCGATAGATTGGCGGTCCGCGCAACTCCGGCCGCGGATCGCAAACAGCCGGTGAAAGATTTCTCCGGGGAAAGCGCATGAGCACGGCCGAATCCAAATCAATCGAAGTCGCAGAGATCGAGGACACCAGCCTCCTCGCCTTCTATCGCGACATGAACCTGCCGGAGCGGCGCACGTTCTGGGCCTGCGCCTCGGGCTGGACGCTCGACGGCATGGATTTCATGATCTATCCGCTGGTGATCGGCACCATCATCACGCTGTGGAAGGTCGATGCCGGCACTGCCGGCCTCGCCGGCACCGTGACGCTGCTGGCCTCCGCCGTCGGCGGCTGGCTCGGCGGCTATCTCTCCGACCGGATCGGGCGGGTGAAGACGCTGCAGCTCACCATTATCTGGTTCTCGTTCTTCTCGCTGGTCTGCGCCGCGGTGCAGAATTTCGACCAGCTCCTGATCGCCCGCGCGTTGCTCGGCTTGGGCTTCGGCGGCGAATGGGCGGCCGGCGCGGTGTTGATCGGCGAAGCGATCCGGCCGCAATATCGCGGACGCGCGGTCGGCTCGGTGCAGTCGGGCTGGGCGATCGGCTGGGGCCTTGCGGTGCTGGCGCAGGCGATCCTGTTCTCGATCCTGCCTCCGGAGAACGCCTGGCGCTGGATGTTCGTGATCGGCGCGCTGCCGGCGCTGCTGGTGTTCTATCTGCGCCGCTATGTCACCGAGCCGGAGATCTCCGCCGCGACGATGGCGCAGCAGCAGGCATCCGGCAGCGGGCCTGCCGCCTTGTGGGAAATCTTCCAGGGACCGATCCTGAAGACCACGCTGCTGGCCTCGCTGGTCGGCACCGGCATGCAGGGCGGCTATTACGCCATCACCTTCTGGGTGCCGCGCTTCCTCACCACCGAGCGCAAGCTCTCGGTGGTCGGCTCGACCGGCTATCTCGCGACGCTGATCATCGGCTCCTTCATCGGCTATCTGGTCGGCGCCTGGCTTGCCGACCGGATCGGCCGGCGCAATCTGTTCCTGATCTTCTCGCTCGGCGCCATCGCGATCGTGCTGCTCTATACCCAATTGCCGCTGTCCAACGAGGTGCTGTGGGTGCTGGGCTTCCCGCTCGGCTTCTTTGCCTCAGGCTATTTCTCCGGCATGGGCGCGTTCCTCACCGAGCTCTATCCGACCCGGCTGCGCGGCTCCGGCCAGGGCTTCTGCTACAATTTCGGCCGCGGCGTCGGCGCGCTGTTCCCGTTCCTGGTCGGCGCGCTCTCGACCACGACCACGCTCGCCAACGCGATCGCGATCTTCGCGGTGGCGGCCTATGCCGTGTTCTTCATCGCCGCCTACGCGCTGCCGGAAACGCGCGGGCGGGTACTGCATGCGGATACGTAAGTGATGGGATGAGGCGATGACCGCGCGACTTGGTCCGCTTTGCCTCTCCCCCTGTGGGAGAGGCCGGATTGCATCGCTAGATGCGATCCGGGTGAGGGGTCGCGGTCTATCCAGGCAGTACGCCGTATGGAGAGATACCCCTCACCCCCAACCCTCTCCCACAAGGGGAGAGGGAGCCTGACATGGTGCATCCCTAACTGTGGAGGAGCCAACAGATGACATCGCTCAAAGGCAAGACGCTGTTCATCTCGGGTGCGAGCCGGGGTATCGGGCTGGCGATCGCGCTGCGCGCTGCGCGTGACGGCGCCAATGTCGCGATCGCGGCGAAGACCGCCGAGCCGCATCCGAAGCTGAAAGGCACGATCTACACCGCCGCCGACGAGGTCCGCGCCGCCGGCGGCAAGGCGCTGCCGGTGCTCTGCGACATCAGGGACGAGGCGCAGGTGATGGCGGCGATCGAGCAGACCGTCGCCGAATTCGGCGGCATCGACGTCTGCGTCAACAATGCCAGCGCGATCAGCCTGACCCCCTCGCAGGCGACCGACATGAAGCGCTACGATCTGATGATGGGGATCAACACCCGCGGCACTTTCATGGTGTCGAAATACTGCATTCCGCATCTGAAGAAGGCGGAGAATCCGCACATTTTGATGCTATCGCCGCCGCTCGACATGAAGACCAAATGGTTCGAGCACTCGACCGCCTACACGATGGCGAAGTTCGGCATGAGCATGTGCGTGCTCGGGCTGGCCGGCGAGCAGAAATCCGCCGGCATTGCGGTCAATGCGCTGTGGCCGCGCACCACGATCGCAACCGCCGCGGTCGGCAATCTGCTCGGCGGCGACGCCATGATGCGGGCGAGCCGCACGCCGGAAATCATGGGCGATGCGGCCTATGCGATCATCACGCGGCCATCGCGCGAGTTCACCGGCAATTTCTGCATCGACGACAAGGTGCTCTATGCCAACGGCGTACGCGACTTCGAACGCTATCGCGTCGATCCATCGGTGCCGTTGATGTCGGATTTCTTCGTGCCCGACGACGATGTGCCGCCGCCCGGCGTCACCGTGCAGCCTCTGCCGTCGGTCGGCGGCGCGCAGACGTCACGCTAAGCTAAACCGCCGGCGCGTTCAGCCGCGCGCGCCAATGCTGCACGCGTTCCTTGAGCAGCGTGTCGCGGACATAGGCGAGCTCCTCGTCCTCGATGCGCTCCAGCGTTTCGAGCGAGAGACTGTCTGCACCATGCGCCGACCAGGCGCGCTGCAGCTCGGCATTGCGGTGGCTGCCCATCCCCAGCGTGAACCGGATGCGGTTCTGGATTTTCTCCAGATCGAGCGCCTGCCCGACCCAGACCTCCCCGGTCGCGCGGCAGCGGATCGCGAACACGCCGGCCACAGCCGCGCGCTTCTTGTAGTCGGCGATGGCCAGCTTGCGGTCTTCGGTCTTCATGGCGGCTCCTGTCGTATCGGCACGCTATTTATATCCGGGTATTATTGACAAAGCAATTATGCCCGGATAAAACTATAGGATCGAAACCGGAAATCGGACGAACTGACGTGGACACCACCTGCCATCTGGAGCCGACGTGGAACGCCGGGCGCGAGTTCGCCCAGCGCGCGATCACCGGCGAGCTGGTGATGCTCAACCTGCTGCGCTTCCGCGACATCGCCGACTATTCGCAAAGCCCGGAGCTGGCCCCGCCCCAGCCAATCACGGGTGCGGCGGCCTACGACCGCTACGTCGCTCACACGCTTCCGCACCTGCGCAAGAGCGGCGGCGACATCCTGTTCATGGGTGAAGGCGGCTCGTTCCTGATCGGGCCCGAGGGCGAGCGCTGGGATCGCGCGATGCTGATCAGGCAGAAGAGCCGCGGCGCATTCCTCGCCTTCGCGGTGGCGGAGGCTTACCTCGCCGGCATCGGACACCGCACCGCGGCGCTGGCGGATTCGCGCCTGCTGCCGCTGGTCGAGTTGCCGCGATGAGCGATCCGCTACCGACCGACCTCGTACGGCCCGCCCTTCTCCAGCGCCCGCGCATAGGCCGGGCGCGCGTGGATGCGTTCGAGGAATGCGACACATTTAGGGTGGCCGTCCTCGAGCCCGCCGCGCGCGGCGGCAGCCTCCAGCGGAAAGCTCATCTGGATGTCGGCGCCGGAGAATTCGTTGCCGGCGAACCACTCGCTCTTGCCGAGCTCGCCTTCCCAATAGGCCATGTGCTGCTTGAGCTGCGGATTGACCAGCGTGGACAGCGCCTGGTTCGAGACCTTGCGCACCAGCGGCCGCAGCAGCGCCGGCGCGCGCTTCGGCATCAGCGTGAACAGCAGCTTCAAGAGCAGCGGCGTCATCGCCGAGCCTTCGGCATAGTGCAGCCAATAGGTGTAGCGCAGCCGCTCCGGCGTATCGGCTTGCGGGATCAGGCGGCCATTGCCGTAGGTCGCGATGATGTATTCGAGGATCGCGCCGGATTCCGCGATCGTGTTGCCGTTGTCGGTGACAACAGGCGACTTGCCGAGCGGATGGATCGCGCGCAGCTCCTTCGGCGCCCGCATGTCGGGTTGCCGCTGGTAGCGCACGATCTCGTAGGGCACGCCCAATTCCTCGAGCAGCCACAGCACGCGCTGCGAGCGGGAATTGTTGAGATGATGAACCGTCAGCATGGGCGTCCTCTGAAATGTCGGCGCTATCGGGCGGCGTTTGGTGCCAGCCGGGAACAGGAAAGTCGAGAATCACGCGCCGTGCTTGCTGGAAATGACCCGGGCAATACGTCGCACAATCGGAGAGGTGTACCATGAATCCTGCCTATGTCGCCTTCGAAGGCGAGCATCGCATCGGGGCCGGTGACCTCAAGGAGGTCGCACGCGCCGCCAAGCAGCTGCTCGACCTTCGCAAGGATGCCGCGGTCCTGGTGTTCAACGGCCGCACCTCGGCGCTGGTCGATATCGATTTCCGCGGCTCGGTCGACGACGTGCTGGCGCGGCTGCCGAAGCTCGCGCCGCCGCTCGACGAGGAGCCGGCAACGCCGGCCGGGCCGCGCGGTCCGGGACGGCCGAAGCTCGGCGTCGTCGCGCGCGAAATCACGCTGTTGCCGCGCCATTGGGACTGGCTCGCCCAGCAGAAGGGCGGCGCATCGGTTGCGATCCGCAAGCTGATCGACGAGGCACGGCGCGCCAGCGGCGACAAGGACCGCACGCGCATCGCGCAGGATGCCGCCTATCGCTTCATGACAACGATGGCCGGCAACCGGCCGAACTACGAGAACGCGATCCGCGCCCTGTTCGCGCACGACCGGCGGCGCTTTGCGACGCTAATCGCGGACTGGCCGGCCGACATCCGCGACCACGCGATCCGGCTCGCCTATAGCGATCAAGCGGACTAGCCCTCGATGAATCTAATATCGACGAGGTGCAGGGAGTGTGCCGCCCGACCTAAGACGCACCAGCAAGGTGCCTAGTCCATTTTTGGAAGTTGAACGTGTCCAAGCCTCCTTCTCTACGCAAAGCCTTCCTGTCGTTCCTGGCGCCGATGCTGCTGAGCAACGTGCTGCAGTCGCTGTTCGGCACCATCAACGGCATCTATCTCGGCCAGATGATCGGCGTCGACGCGCTCGCCGCTGCGTCGGTGTTCTTTCCGGTGATGTTCTTCTTCATCTCCTTCGTGATCGGCCTGAGCGCCGGCGCCTCGGTGATGATCGGCCAGGCCTGGGGCGCCGGCGAGCCCGACCGGGTCAAGGCGGTCGCCGGCACGACCATGACCGTGACGCTGCTGCTGGCGCTGGCGATCGCGATCTTCGGCGGCCTGTTCGCACGCCCGCTGTTGATGGCGCTCGCAACGCCACCTGATGTTCTCGACGCCGCAGTGTCCTATGCGCGGATCATGATGATCACGATGCCGGTGACCTTCGCATTCCTGCTGCTCGCGGCAATGATGCGCGGCGTCGGCGACACCGTGACGCCGCTGCTGGCACTGACGGTCTCGACCGTCGTCGGCCTTGTGGTGACGCCCGCATTGATCCGCGGCTGGCTCGGGCTGCCGATGCTGGGCGTCGCCAGTGCTGCAATTGCTTCCGCGATCTCGGGCGTCGTCACGCTGCTGTGGCTGCATATCCACATGCTGCGGCACAAGCATCCGCTGGCCTTCGACGCCGCGTTCCTGCGCGCGATGCGGCCGAACGGCGCCCTGCTGCGCATCGTGCTGCGGCTCGGCATTCCGACCGCGATCGGCATGGTGGTGGTCTCGCTCGCCGAACTGGTGCTGCTCGGCCTCGTCAACGGCTTCGGCTCGGAGGCCACCGCCGCCTATGGCGCGGTCAACCAGGTGATCAGCTATGTGCAGTTTCCGGCGATCTCGATCGCCATATCGGTGTCGATCTTCGGCGCACAGGCGATCGGCCGCGGCGATTCCAACCGGGTCGGCGCCATCGTCCGCACCGGGATCGAGATGAACCTCGCGCTGACCGGCGGACTGGTTGTGCTCGGTTATCTCTTTGCGCGGCCGCTGATGGGCTTCTTCATCGTCGATGGCGCGGTGCTCGCGCTGGCGCAGCAGCTTCTCTACATCGTGCTGTGGAGCATGGTGCTGTTCGGCATGGCGACGGTGTTCTCGGGCGCGATGCGTGCCGGCGGCACGGTTTGGATGCCGCTGTTCATCTCGATGCTGGCCATGGCGCTGGTCGAGGTGCCGGTCGCGATCCTGCTCAGCCGGGCCATCGGCATCAGCGGCATCTGGATCGCCTATCCCGCCACCTTCGCAACCATGTTCCTGCTGCAGATGGCCTATTACGCCCTGGTATGGCGCAAGCAGACCATCAAGCGGCTAATTTGACATCGCGCGCCGCGGCTCACATGATGAGTATCATATTCTACTGATGGCCCCTGCGGCAGCAGGCCCATGCTAGAGAAATGCCAAGCAAGCCCAAACGAGATAAGTCGAGGGGAGAGACCGCCGTGAGCCAGAATCCGCAATTCCTGTTCGATTTCGGCAGCCCCAATGCCTTCCTCAGCCACGAGGCGATCCCGGCGATCGAGAAGCGCACCGGCGTCAGGTTCGAATACGTCCCGATCCTGCTCGGCGGCATCTTCAAGGCCACCAACAACAAGTCGCCGGCCGAGACGCTGGCGGGCGTCAAGAACAAGCCCGAGTTCATGAAGATCGAGACCGAGCGCTTCCTCAAGCGCTTTGGCGTCAAGCCCTACACCTGGAACCCGTTCTTCCCGGTCAATACGCTGAACCTGATGCGCGCGGCGGTCGCCGCCCAGCTCGAAGGCGTGTTCGAAAAATACATCGAGGCGGCTTTCCACCACATGTGGGTCGAGCCGAAGAAGATGGACGATCCGGAAGTGGCCGGCAAAGCCATCGCCTCCTTCGGCCTCGACGCCGCCAAACTGTTCGCCCGCGCGCAGGACGCCGACGTGAAGGCCAAGCTGATCGCAAACACCCAGGCCGCCGTCGAGCGCGGTGCATTCGGTTCGCCGACCTTCTTTGTCGGCAACGAGATTTTCTTCGGCAAGGAGCAGCTGCGCGAGGTCGAAGAATTGGTGTCGCGAAAGTGAGATGAGCGAATGGCCAATAGCGGGTAGCGAATAGTCGGTCAGAATCCTTATCTATTTGCCATTCCCCATTCGCTCTTTGCTCGCGTCCCGGGCAACAACAAAGAAGGACAAATTCCCATGCGCGTTCTCGTGGTCGGCGCCGGTGCGATCGGCGGATATTTCGGCGGCCGGATGCTTCAGGCCGGCCGCGACGTGACATTTCTCGTTCGGCCCCGCCGCGCCTCCGAGCTCGCCTCCGCCGGGCTCGTGATCAAGAGCCCGAACGGCGACGTCACGCTGAACAATCCGCCGACCGTGCAGGCCGACAAGCTGTCGGACAAGTTCGACGTCGTGCTGTTGAGCTGCAAGGCGTTCGATCTCGAGGACGCGATCAAGTCCTTTGCGCCTGCGGTCGGCGACAAGACCGCGATCATCCCGCTGCTCAACGGCATGCTGCATCTCGATGCGCTCGACAAGAAATTCGGCGCCCAGCACGTGCTCGGCGGCCTCTGCGCGATCGCGGCGACGCTGAACGAGAAGCGCGAAGTGGTGCAGCTGCAGCCGATGCAGTCGCTCGGTTTCGGCGAACGCGCCGGCGGCCTGTCGGACCGGGTGCGTGCGATCGCCGAGACCTTCTCCGCGATCAACGGTGCGGCCGCCAGCGAGCACGTGATGCAGGACATGTGGGAGAAGTGGGTGTTCCTGGCGTCGCTCGCCGCGTCCACCAGCCTGATGCGGACCTCGGTCGGCAACATCCTGGCCGCGCCCGGCGGCAAGGATTTCCTGCTCGGCATCCTCGACGAATGCAGCGCGATCGCGGCCGACGCCGGCCATGCGCCGGGTGGTCCGTTCTTCCAGCGCACCCGCGGGCTCTTGACCACCGAGGGCTCGCCGATGACCGCATCGATGTTCCGCGACATCAAGGCGGGGCTGCCGGTCGAGGCCGACCACGTGATCGGCGACCTGATCGTGCGCGCCGATGCCGCGAAGATCCCGGTGCCGAAGCTGCGCACGGCCTACACACATCTCAAGGCGTATGAGAAGCAGCGTCAGGCGTAATACAATCGGTGTCGTCCCTGCGAAAGCAGGGACCCATACGCCGCGGCCTCACGATTTGAGGCGGTCGGGGTTGATATCTCTTCAAGACAATTGAAGCCGGTGGTTATGGGTCCCTGCTTTCGCAGGGACGACACCATCGTTGCCGCTACAAATGCGCCAGATAATGCGCGAGCGCGGTGATCTCTTCGTCGCTCAGCGGGTACGCCACATCGGCCATCGCCGCCTGCGCGCCGCCGGAGCGGACGCCGGACTTGTAGTCGTGCAGCGCCTTGACAAGATACTCCTCGCGCTGGCCCGCGATGCGGGCCACCGCCTTGGTGCCGGCAAAAGTATCGCCATGGCATGAGGCGCAGCGGCGGCCGGCGGCGGCCTGCTTGCCCTTCTCCGACAGGTCCGGATTGTCGTCCTTGCCGCCCTTGAACGGCGTCAGCGAGGCGAAATAGGCGCCGAGATTGCGGATGTCGTCATTGGTGAGCTGCTCGACGATCGGCTGCATCTGCTCGTTCTTGCGCGCACCGGCACGGAAGAACACCAGCTGCCATTGAATGAACTGGTCGAGCTGGCCGGCCAGCGAGGGAATGTTCTCGGTCTGCGAGATGCCGTTGTCGCCATGGCAACCGGCGCAGATTTCGGCCTTTGCCTTGCCGGCGGCGACATCGGCTGCCTCCGCAAAGGAGGTCATCGCGATTGCCGACGCGAACAGGATTCCGAGGGACGCGATACGCATTGCCAGTTCTCTCCACGTGTCATTGCCGGGCTTGACCCGGCAATCCATCTGGCTTGCAGAAGGGTTTTTGTTTGGATGGATGCCCGGATCAAGTCCGGGCATGACGAGTCTGTTCCGTGTTTGGCGTGCCGAACCAAGCGAACGGGGCTGCGGGTGCCTCATCGGCGACCGCAGCCCCGCATGCCTTCAACCGTTACTTCTTGCTGTAGCTGATGCGATAGATCGCACCTGCCCAATCGTCGGCGACGAGGATGGAGCCATCCTTGTCGAGCAGGATGTCGGCGGGACGACCGAGATAGCCCTGGTCACCCTCGATCCAGCCGGAGGCGAAGATTTCCTGCTTGGCATTCTTGCCGTCGGGGCTCGCGGTGATCTTCACGATGCGGCCGCCCTGGTACTTGTGCCGGTTCCAGGAGCCGTGCTCGGCGATCAGGATGCTGTTCTTGTACTCGGCCGGGAATTGGCTGCCGGTATAGAACTTCATGCCGAGCGGAGCGACGTGGGCGCCGAGATTGTACACCGGCGGGGTGAACTCCGAGCACTTGTGACCCATCGCGAACTTGGTGTCCGGCAAATTGCCCTGGTGGCAATAGGGATAGCCGAAATGCTCGCCGATCTTCGAGATCATGTTGAGCTTGTCGCTCGGCAGATCGTCGCTGATCCAGTCGCGGGCGTTTTCGGTGAACCAGTACTTGCCGGTGCGCGGGTCGACGTCGCCGCCGACCGAGTTGCGCACGCCGAGCGCCCAGACCTCCGCGTTGCCGGTCTTGGGATCGACGCGGCGGATCTGCGACACCGAGGTCGGCGGGATGCCGATGTTGAAGGGAGGTCCGAACGGAATGTAGAACCAGCCGTCCTTGTCGACGGCGATGTATTTCCAGCCATGCGCCGCATACGACGGCATGTCGTCATACACCACCTTGCCGCTGCCGAGATTGTCGAGATTGGCTTCGGCATTGTCGTACTTGATCAGCTTGTCGACCGCGATGACATAGAGCGCGCCGTCGCGGAACGTGAGGCCGGTCGGCATGTTGAGGCCCTTCAAGATGGTCTTGACCTCCTTCTTGCCGTTGTTGTCCTTGATCGCATAGACGTTGCCGAGGCCGAATGAGCCGACGAACAGCGTGCCCTTGTCGCCCCAGGCCATCTGCCGCGCCGCGAGCACGTTCGAGGCATAGACCTCGATCTTGAAGCCCGGCGGCAGCTTGATCTTCTTCATCATCGCGGCGAGTTCGGCGTCGGATGCGCCGGTCGGCGGACCGGACGGCGGGGCAAGGCCCTTCTGCGCTTCGGTCTCGTCGCCGAGGAACCAGTCATCCGGCGGATGGGTCCAGAATTCCTTGGTGCCGGATTCGTATTTCTTCAGCGCCCGGTTCTTGTCGGTTTGTTGCTGCGCATTGGCGAAGGTTGTTCCCGCCAGCAGCGCAATCGCCGCGAACGCAAGTATGGATCGATTGAAAGCCGATTTCATCGCGTCACTCCCCTACGCAAGCCGTTGCAGCTTGCCTGTTATTGATTTTGAACGCCCTGAGAGATGATGGTGGCGGTCTGTGAGGTAGGTCAGACGGCAAAATGGTAGCACATCCATCGACGCTGAAAAGCGCATGCTCGGGTGTGCGCTGCGTCAAAACAAGTTGAGACGAAATTTGAGACGAAATTTTCCTGCGCAGACTGCCTGATAACAAGGCATTCTGCACCGCAGCGTAATATTCAAACGTAGCTAACGCTCGCGATCGCGTCTATCGCGACGAGAAATGCGCAAGCCCGAGCGCCTGCTCCTTGGCCTTCGGCAGCGGCCTGAACAGCACACTGCGCTTCTGCCCGCCGAAGATCGCCGCGATCTTGAAGCCGTCATCGGCGGCGATGATTTCGCCGATCCGCAGCGTCATGTCGTGCTCGATCGCAATCGGCGACAGTCCGGTGAACGCACTGGTGCTGCACGCGCATTGCGGCACGATCTCGCGCTGGAATCGGAATGCATTTGCAAACGCCTTGGAGGTCTCGCCCGCTTCGGTTGTGGCGCTGTCGATGTCGGAGCTGGAAGACAGCTTCACCTCGGCGGCGGGACAGACCGCCTCGCAGGTCCTGACATCCGCCGCCGCACTCACGCGCGGCAGCAGGCAGAAGCGGCCATCGCGGGCCGCGGCATCTTGACCGCGAGATCACGGCACTGCCTGAACTGCAAAACCGTCCGAACAGCAAAAAAGCCCGCACCAATGGGCGGGCCTTCATCAGACTGTCAGCTCGGTCAGCGAGATATTTTGGAGCGGGCGAAGGGGCTCGAACCCTCGACCCCGACCTTGGCAAGGTCGTGCTCTACCACTGAGCTACACCCGCATCCGAAATGGCGGCGATCGCTCGCCGGCAACGGCAGACCTATGCCAAATGCTGTCTGTGAATGCAACACAAGAGCGCGGTCCGAGCTTCACGAAATCGCACGGTTTCCTTAAAAATTGACCCCGAATCGGCCGAAACCGGTCATCGCGACGATTTCTTTTTATGTTTCGGCCGGAACCAGCCTCAGGGCCATCTCGTCCCGGAGCGATTCGAGCCAGGTCTCGAACCAGCCGGTCAGCGTCTGCGCCAGCTCGACGCGGCGGTCCGCGTCGCAATCGAACACCGCCCACCATTCGATAAAGGCCCGGTCGCCGTCGATCACCGGGGTCACCCGCAGGGTCGCGCTGAAGTCGGTCATCGGAAGGGTCGGAGGACCGGCAAATTCGTAGGTCTGGAAGCGTTCGACGTCGGACTGGGCGAGCAGCCGCTGCCGGATCCGCCGTTCCCGGTACAGGACGTTGCGCACGGCGCCGACGGTATCGCCGGACTTGCCGTCCTCGATCTCGCTGGTGCCCGCGCCGTGGACCCAGACCGGGTAATTGTTGAAATCGCGGATGATTTTCCAGACCTCGCCGGCCGGCTGCTCGAATACGGTGCTGTAATAGGCCTTTGCCACGGGCGATCCCCTGTTTGCGATGAAGGAGCGCCATCGTCGGCCGTTCCGGACCTCAAACCCACCCGATCTCCGATGGAACAGGCCGGGCGGTGAGCGATTGAATTTTGCCGGCCGACCGCCATCTACGGAGCATGTTCCGGGATCATGCTCTGGGCTGACAGAACGGCTGAACACGCCGTCCGGAGCGTGCTAGAACGCCCCCGTATTTTTCCGACCTCAGAAGACCAAGGCGAGGACAACGTGACGATAATGGAGCAGGGCGGCCCCACGCCCGAGGCAGCGCCCGATCTGATCAAGGAGACGACGACCCAGACCTTCGTCAAGGACGTCATCGAGGAATCGCGCCGCCAGCCGGTCATGATCGACTTCTGGGCGCCGTGGTGCGGTCCGTGCCGCCAGCTCACCCCGATGCTGGAAAAGGCGGTCCGCAATGCCAAGGGCCGGGTCAAGCTGGTCAAGATGAACATCGACGAGCATCCGCAGATCCCCGGCCAGATGGGCATCCAGTCGATCCCGGCCGTGATCGCCTTCGTCAACGGCCAGCCCGCCGATGGCTTCATGGGCGCGGTGCCGGAGAGCCAGATCAACGCCTTCATCGAGAAGATCACCAAGGGTGTGCCCGCCGCCGGCGAGCCCAATCTCGCGGAGATCCTGGCCGAGGCCGACGCCGTGCTGGCCGAGGGCGATGTCGAGGGTGCGGCGCAGATCTATGCCGAGGTGCTGGCGCACGACGCCACCAACATCGCGGCGCTGGCCGGCCTCGCCAAGTGCTACGTCACGTCGGGTGCGGTCGAGCAGGCCAAGCAGACGCTCGCGATGGTGCCGGAATCCAAGCGCAATGACGCCGCGGTGAAGGCGGTGCAGGCGGCGATCGACCTCGCCGAACAGGCGCAGTCGGTCGGCCCGATCGCCGAGCTGGAACAGAAAGTCGCCGCAAACCCGCTCGATCACCAGGCCCGGTTCGATCTTGCGACCGCGCTCAATGCCATGAACAAGCGCAGTGAAGCGACCGAGCAGCTGCTCGCGATCGTCAAGCGCGACCGCAAGTGGAACGACGACGGCGCGCGCAAGCAGCTGGTGCAGTTCTTCGAGGCGTGGGGCGGCACCGATGAGGCAACCGTCGAGGGGCGCAGGCGGTTGTCGACGATTCTATTCTCGTAACGCACGCCCGTCACAGCACCGGGACCGCAGATGCCGATCAATGCCGAATATCGCGGGCCCGGCGAGCTCCCCGAGGTGATCCCGGTGTTCCCGCTGCCGGGCGCGCTGCTGCTGCCGCGCGGCCAGATGCCGCTCAACATCTTCGAGCCGCGTTATCTCGCGATGATCGACGACGCGCTGCGCGACGGTCACCGCCTGATCGGCATGATCCAGCCCGACGTGGCGCATTCGCAGAAGGAGGCGAAGCCGGCGCTGTTCCGGATCGGCTGCGTCGGCCGCATCACCCAGCTCGCCGAATCCGGCGACGGCCGCTACATCCTCGAACTGACCGGCGTGGCGCGCTTCAAGGTGGTCGAGGAGCTGACCGTGCAGACGCCGTACCGGCAGTGCAAGGTCGACTTCTTCTCCTTCGCCGGCGACTTCACCGCGCGCAAGGGCGAGGACGCCGTCGACCGCAAGGCGCTGCTCGAGGTGCTGGCGGATTTCCTGGAAGCCAACAATCTGAAGGTCGACTGGGAAGGCATCGAATCCGCGCCGAACGAGGCGCTGGTCAATGCGCTGGCGATGATGTCGCCCTATGGTCCGGCCGAGAAGCAGGCGATGCTGGAAGCGCCCGACCTGAAGACCCGCGCCGAGATCCTGATCGCGGTCACCGAGATGGACCTCGCCAAGAAGCGCACCTCCGGCGACCCGCCGGTGCAATGAGGCGCTTCACCGCAACTCTCGTCGGCCCAGCCAAATGTGAAGCGGAAACATCAAAGAGAGGGCAAATCCCGCTGTGAGATGGATCCAACTCATCCAGGGCCGCACCTGTTCGGATCCAAGATAATAGAGCCCGAAGGCGGTCAGGATCAGGACGGCATTGAACGCCGCCATGATCGATCCCGAAATGCGATTCTTGCGGCTCCGCCACGCGCGCAGCAGATGCACGGGGATGAGGGCGCCCAGCGTCAACAGCGCCAGCATGGCGACCCCGCCATGAACCATCAATAAGTTGGCGGCGGCCTGCTGCCAGATCTCGTCGCCGGCAACGTTCTTTTGCCAGTCCGCCACCAGCCAGCCGGCGCCGGTCAGCAACAGCGCTCCGAACGTCGCGTACATCGAATAGCGAAATGAACGTTTAAGCCGCAAGATGCACCGCCTGAGGCCAGTCGGAAGTGATCTGAACGTCGCCGTCGGTCGAGATCAGCAAGGCACTTGCCTTGTATTGCTCAAGCAGGTCGCCGGCATTGGTCCCCGCGATCATGACAGCCTTCGTCAGCGCATCGGCGATCATGCATGAGGGCGCGCAGACCGTGGCGCCGATCGCGACGTTGGCCGGATTGCCCGTGGCGGGATCGATGATTGCAGAAGTGCCCGGAGGCGCTCCGTCGACCAAATCAAAACGAAGCGCGGTCGATGCCAGCGCCTGATCCGTCAGCTCGATACCAGCGAGCAGGCGGAGCGGGTCGCGGGGGTCGCGCAGATGGACCGTGTGCGGTCCCTGTCCGAACACCCGAAGATCGCCGCCGGCATTCACCACCCCGCCCGGAATATCGAAGCCGCGCAACACCTCGACGGCGCGATCGACGGCAAAACCCTTGGCGATCCCTCCGAGATCGATCGTGATGCCCGGTGATCGAAGGCGCACTCCTAGTTCGGGCAGCAGCTCGATCGCATTGTCGAGGCTCGGTTCCGGCCCGATGACGCGATCGCCGCCCGGTCCGGGCAGCAGGCCCATGGCTTGCAACACCGGCGCAACGGTGACATCGAAGGCACCCTTGGAGCGGCGATGCATCTCGAGCGCCGCCTCCAGGACCTCGAACGTCCAGGCATCAACGCGCGTCGGCCGGACGCCGGCGTCCCGGTTGAGGCGGCTGACGTCGCTGTCGTGCTCGTGAAAGCTCATCAGCCGATGAACCCGCGCGACGGCGTCGAATGCGGCGTCAATGGCGGCATCCGTTTCGGGTCCGGCGCCAGCCGCGACCTCGATCTCGACGAAGGTGCCGAGCAGCGGCCGGGCGCGGCGAATGCTATCGGAGGCGATTGGCATAGGCGGCCAAAATCCTCTTCACGCCCTCCGTTACATGCGTCGACGACAGCGTCGCGCCGGAGATATTCCGGATGTCGCCGTTGATCTTCAACGCACTGCCGCCGGTCTTGCCGACGAATTGCGCCAGCCAGCTCGGACTCCGGATCTCGCCGCCATAGGACTCCCGATATTGCAGGATCTCGACCTTATGCACTGCGCCGCCCGGCGTCAGCGCCACTGCATAGTCGATGAACAGGTGCTTGCCGATCACCCGGTCGAAGACAAGGAAGCCCGCGACCTTGCCTCCGGCTTCGGCCTTCCAGACCCGGCCTGCCTGGACTTCGGTGAAATTCGTCGCCGACGGAAACGCCTGCTTCTGCGCCTCCTCGATCGACAGATACTGAACGGCATAGGCCGGCGAAGCAGCCGACACGATCGCCGCTGCAGGCAGTGTATATCGAACCCACGTCATCTCTCACCTGGCTCCAATCGTTTTCATCATGCGCGCGGAGCGTTTGCTCCGACGCGACCGCGCTGATCTCAGAAGAAGAATCCGACGCCGCCGAGGAAAGAATCCGACATCGCGCCGGTGATGCTCTTGTCGATGACGTGCTGATAGGTCGCCTTCAGCGCGATCTTCGGTGACGGGAAGAGCGCGAAGCCGGCGGTATGGAACTGGCGTTGGCCGGCGCCGGTCGGCATGTTGGCATCCGTGCCGGCAAAGCCGCCGCTCTGCAAATTCTGGTAGGTGTAGCGATAGAAGGGCACCGCCTCCCACTCGCTGTTCAGGATGGTGCCGAGCGGCACGTGATAGGCGATCTCGCCGGAATAGCCGTTCATCGCCTTGCCGACATTGTTGGTGGGATCTGAATCGTTGTTCGCGCGCAGGTTCTCCGGATGGCTGAATTCGGCGTGGACATACTCGCCGCGAAGCTCGAGGCCCGTTTCAGGGACGCGGTAGCGGAACTCGGCGTCGAACATCGCCAGACTGGAGTGGCCCAGGAAATTGCCGAGATCATCGTGTGCCCCGCGTGGCGTCGTGTTCGGCGAGAAGTAGGCGCTCACACTTCCCGCGAAGCCGGGCACGAATGTCGGCGTGACGTCGAGCCGTCCGGAGACGGCGACGGCATTGTTGAGCTGCTGGAAGTCGCCGAGCGGGGGCCTGGAGAACCCGAGCCCATTCAGGCCATCGATGCCCGCGGCGTAGGGCGTTCCGGGAAGCGGCACGGTCTTGGCCGCGGTGCGATTGTCGAAGGTATCGCCGAAGTCCTCGTTGCTGGTGCTGACCATCACCTGATACTTCAGATCTTCGCTGATGGTGCCGTAGACGCTGCTCGACGGCACCTTCCAGGTCGATGGGATGAGGCCGTTGTACAATTCGGGCCGGTTCACACTGTAGAACTGCGTCGGCTCGTGATGCTGGTTGATGTAGCCGATCGGCACGAGATCAATGCCGGGCGCGCGCCAGTTGAACTGATCGAGGATCTTGAAATCGATCCAGAGCTGCTCGATCTCGGCGGTGCCGTGCAGCTTGTCGTCGTTGTCAAAACCGGACCCTGCGTGCTCGAACTCGATCTCGGCGTTGAAGATGATGTTCGGCGTGATCGCATAGGTCGGCAACAAGACGAATCGTGCAGCATCGAAGCCCTTCTGCCACTGGCCGTTGGCGGCGGGGTTTTGCATGGTACCGAACTTGATCTCGCCATAGGCGCCGATGCTGAGACCGGCCACGGGTGAGTCCGCCAGCCCGAGAATAGGCTTGTCACCGACCGCCGGAAGCGGGGGCAGCTGCAACATCGGCTTGGCCGGCGTCTGCGCTGATTGAGCTGCGGACTTGCCCTTGGCGTCCTTCGGGTCCTTGGTGTCGGCCGCCTCTTTCGGCTCGACCGACGAAGCCGCGGCATTGGCGCTCCGGATCGAGGCCGCCTGCGGCGCGGGTGAGCGGCTGTCCTTCTGCTTCAGCTCGGCCTCGAGCGCCTGGATCCGCCGCTCCATCTTGTCGAGCTTTTTCAGCAACGCCTCGTTCGCGGTATCTTCAGCCCCGAATGCGCTGCCGCTGCTGATGATCGACAGCGCGGTCGCCGCGAGCAGCGCCGCGCGCCTGGAATCAAAGCCAAGTTCGAATTTCGATGCACCTAACCCCACGCAACGATGCGACGACATGTGCCCCCCATACTCTGCGGAAACGAAAACCCGCGACATAAGGGCGCACCTAACACTACCGAGAATTATTTCGGAGAGTTTCCGCCATCCAGGTGGCAACTCGGCGGTTAGAATCACTCAAGTTTAGAATTAGAATAAGAATAAGCTTCAATGGTAGGTCGGGATTTTCCGGCACCGGCGGCGGATTTGCGCATGGGGCTTCCGAACCAAAGACGCGACCCGGCCTGGCGGCTCGAAGCCGCTTACCGAGGACTACGGAAAACCTTCCGCCCGGTGAACATCGCGCGCACCAGGTTCTGACGCTGCAGCAATCCCACCACGATGACGCCAAGCACGTGCAGGGCGACCAGGATGATGACCGTATCCGAAGCATAGGCGTGGGTGTCCTCGACCCACCAGACCCCGAAGAAGGTCACCGTGACCTCCATTGCACCCGTGATCGCGGAGACCGCGAGCGTGAGCAGCAGTGCCACCAGCATCACGGTGCCCGCGGGGTTGAGCCCGATATAGCGTCCGGTGATGCCGCGGCGGAGATTCCAGATGTAGCGCGGCGCGGCGCGCAATCGGACGCCGAGCTTGCCGAAGCGCGCATAGCGCGTGCCGGCAAAGCCCCAGATCAGCCGGAATGCCAAGAGCCCGATCACGGAATAGCCCGCCAGCCGGTGCAGCCGGTCATAGACGTTGGGCGTCACCCAAGCGACCAGGACGAGGATGGCGAGCGCCCAGTGCCAGAGCCGCAGCGGCAGGTCCCAGACCTGCACGGTGGTGGCGCCGCGGGCGCCGGGCGCCGCCTTCGTCATCGCGTCTGCTTCACTCGACGATTCACTTGAAGATTCACTTGGCGATCGTGTGCTTCAGGCTGAGATCCTCCGGGCTGTAGAACAGCTCGTAGAGCTTGCCTTCCTTGACGCCGTACACTTCGTAGCAGGAACCCTCGACCTTCGAGCGGCGCACCTCGTAGCCCGCCGCCTTGGCCTTGGCTTCGGCATCGGTTGCCGGCTTCCACGACGCCTTGTCGAGCTTGGTGCAATTCTTGTAGCCGTCGGCGAACGCCGCCGATCCGGTCAGCCCAAGAACGGACCCAAGAACGCACGCTGCAAGCGCAGCGCCCATCATCACTCTCACGCGCATCTCCCCTCCGTTGACGATCATGCCACAACGCCATCGCGCTGAGCACATGCGTGAAGAATGCCGAGGTGATTGCCAAGTCAAGGAAGCGCGGACACGGCACGCTTTAGAGAAATTCTAACAGCCGCGAAAACCGCTTTGCGCTCCACGCGCAATTTGGTTTTGACCGCTTGCTGCGGCCTTACGCCTCATGGGTAATTGAATCTGCTGACGCGGCCTTTCGGTCAGGACGCGGCACCCGCCATTGCCAGACGAACCGCGGGGCGTTCGGTCGCTGCCGGCATCCGCCCACTGATCATCTGTGCGACCTTCTCGCTCTGGACGGCGGGGCTGAAGTGGAAGCCCTGCACTTCCACGCAGGCGTCGGCACGCAGGATGTCGAGCTGCTCCCTCGTTTCGACGCCTTCGGCCGTCGTCGTCTTGCCGAGGCTGACGGCGAAGCGAACGATCGCGCGCGCGATCCGGCGCGACTCGTCGGTTGCGCCCGCGAGTTCGGACACGAAGCTGCGGTCGATCTTGACCTTGTCGAACGGAAACTTCTGCAGGAAGCTCAGCGACGAATAGCCGGTGCCGAAATCGTCGAGCGCGATCCGCACCCCGAGATCATGCAGCTGGCTGAGCGCCGCGAACACCGCCTCGCTGTCCTGGATGATCGCCGTTTCGGTGACCTCGAGCTCGAGCCTGTCGGGCGAAACGCCCGAGCTCGCCAGCGCGTGCACGATCACCGGGACCAGTTCGGGGCTCCGGAACTGCACCGGCGACAGATTGATCGCGATCTTGAGGTCATCGGGCCATTTGGCGGCTTCCGCACACGCGGTGCGCAGCACCCATTCGCCGAGCGGCACGATCAGCCCGGTCTCTTCCGCCAGCGGAATGAACTGTGCCGGGGACACCATGCCGCGTTGCGGATGATGCCACCGCAGCAACGCTTCGAAGCCGCAGGTCTCGCCGCTCGCGACGTTGATGAACGGCTGATAGTGCAGCTCGAACTCGCCGTTGGCGAGCGCGCTGCGCATGTCGCGCTCGAGGCTGCGCCGGGTCTGCAGCAGCCGGTCGAGCTCCGGCTCGAAGAAGCGGAACGAGCCGCGTCCGCCGCTCTTGGCCGAATAGAGCGCAAGATCGGCGCTGCGCAGGACCTCGTCGGAATCGGTGCCGTCGCGCGGCGCGATCGCAATCCCGATGCTGGTCGTGGTGGTCACCCGATGATCGCCGAGATCGATCGGCTCACTGAGCGCCTTCCTGATCCTCTCGGCGAGCACACCGGCTTCCGCGACCGGATCGGTGACGTAGTCGATGACAGCGAACTCGTCGCCGCCGAGCCGCGCGACCAGCGTGGTATCGCTGACGCACCTGCGCAACCGCGAGGCTACCGACTTCAGCAACGCATCGCCCGCCGGATGCCCGAGGGTGTCGTTGACGTCCTTGAAGCGGTCGAGATCGAGCATCAGCACCGCAAGGCTCGGTCCGCCGCACCGTGCGCCGGAGAGCGCCTGCTCCATCCACTCCTTGAGCAGCACGCGGTTCGGCAAATCGGTCAGCGCGTCGTGTTGCGCCATATGGGTGATCTTGGCCTCGGAGCGCCGCTGCTCGGTAACGTCGCGATGCGTCGCCACCCAGCCGCCGCCGGGCATCGGCTGCCGCGTCACGCAGATCAGGCGGCCGTCGGCAAGCTCGTCGACCCGGCTGCTGATCTCGTCGGCCGGCAGCGCGTTCAATGTCGCGAGCACCTGGGTCGCGGCGCTGTCGCTGGTCTCGCCCTTGAGAATGCCGTTGGCGATCCGATGCGTGATGATCTCGCGATGGGCGGTGCCGGGCAGCAGCAATTCGGGCGGCAGCCGGTACATCTTGGCGTAGCGCTCGTTGCACACGACGAGGCGCTTCTCCGCATCGAACATGCAGAGGCCCTCGCCCATGTGGTTGATCGCCGTATCCAGGCGGAGCCTTTGTTCTTCCAGCTCCCTCTGCGACGCCTCGACCTGCTGCCGCGCCAGCGAGAGCTGGCTGATGATCTCCTCGAAGCGGCGGGTGCGAAGCGCGAGGCGCCGGTCGGCAAGCACGCCGACCAGGCTCATCCCGAGCACCGAGAGCGCCACGCCCGCGATCACGATGGCGAGGAAGGCGGGAGAGAGCGACAGGGCTTCCGGAGCCAGCAGCGGGTCCGGAACGATCTCGACCGCGCCCATCGCGGTGAAATGATGCGACACGATCGCAAGCGTCAGCAACAGCGCCGCGACGAGCGACATCCAGCGATCCTGATAGCGGACCGCGACCGACAGCGCGGCGTAACCGAACAGCATGCCGAGCACGATGGAGGCCGCCACGAGATCCATCGACCACACCACGTGGCCCGGCACTTCCAGCGCCCACATTCCGAGATAATGCATGCTGGCGATGCCTACGCCGATCACCGCGCCGCCGACCGGCGCACGCCAGCTGCTGGAGTCGCTGGCGGCAAGGCCGAGGCCGCCGGATGTCAGCATCATCGCTGCGACGAGCGACAGACCGGTCAGGACGATACCGTAGCCGGTCGGCACGCCCGGCTCGTAGGCGAGCATGGCAATGAAATGCGTTGCCCAGATGCCGTAGCCGATCGCAGCTCCCGCGATCGCAATCCAGATCAGCCGCGTCCTCGCCTGTGAAGCGATCGCGCGATGGAAGATGTTGACGGCGACAATGCTGGCAACGAAGCAGACCAGGCCGGCGAGCAGAACGAGCCGCCAGTCATGCTCACCTGAAAGACACGTAAGAACACGAAACATGCGTCGGTCCATGGTTGTCCGCGCGGACAAGCTAGGCCGATTGACTTGTCTTCTCGATAATTTTCTACAACTTTCAGTGGCATGGTTATCCGCGCGTAAGCCGATTCCACACGGAAATTGATGGCTCCATAAATATTGCACACGGTCCTGCGATCGCGCGCGTTCTCAACTCTCGAGCGGAACGAGGACGGTTTCACCGGTTGCGACCAGCGACGCCTCGCCCTGTTCGTTCTCCGCAAACAGCTCGGCGCGCGCGAACACCTGCCGGCGCCCGGCGCGCAGCGTGACGCCTTTGGCGATGAAGCAGCGGCCCACCGCGGGTTTCAGACAATTCATCGAGAAATGCGATGCGGTGACGGAACCGACGATCGATGCCGCAGCAAAGCCGCAGGCGGTATCGAGCAAAGCCGCGATCATGCCCGCGTGCAGATGGCCGGCATATTGGGTGAGATCATCACGCCAGGGCATGCGCAGCTCCACTGCGCCGGCGCCGGCGGAAACCACCTCGAGGCCGACCAGCCGGTTGAAGGCCGCCGATGCATTGGTCGCAACAAGACGCTCCAGATCGAATCCCGCTCCAGTGGTCATGCAAAACTCCATTGCGGCGGTCGTCGTTCGATATTGGCCCTGACCGCTTCGACATGATTGGGCGCGCCAAGCAGATTCTTCTGTTCGGCGGTTTCGGCTGCAAGCTCGATCGCCGCTAGTAACCGGCGGCGGCAAGCGCCACGACGGCGCTCATCGCCATCCAGCCGAAATGCCGGCCGCGGGTCGCGACCGCATTGGCGAGCGCGGCGCTGCCGAACACGATGGCGAGCGTCGCCACGATCCAGTGCCGCGCGGCATCGGAGGCCATCGCGGGCGCTGCGACCAGCAGCACGCCGCCGCCGATCCAGGCGACCGTGCCGGCCTGATAGACCAGGCGAAGCAGGAGACGCAGCCGCGGCGGCTCGACGGTGGCGCGCGCGAATATTTTGGTCTCGCCGAGAACGCCATGGATCAGGCTGACCAGGATGGCGATGATGCCGGCGCCTTGCAGCAGAAGATCACGCATCGCAACGCCTCCATACAGTTATGTATGGATAGGACACCGCCGGCTGGCGCCTGTCAATACACTTGTGTATGGTCGGGACGCGGACGGGGAACCATGACGGAACAGCTTTCGGTCAAGGACTGGCTCGATCAGGGCCTCAAGACGCTGGCGCGGCGCGGCTTCACGGCGCTCAAGGCCGAGCCGCTGGCCAAGGCGATGGGCGTCTCGCGCGGCAGCTTCTATTGGCATTTCGCCGACATCGGCGCCTACCGCACCGCGATCCTCAACCATTGGCGCGAGGTTGCCGCCGAGCAGGTGATCGCCGAACTCGAGACCATTCCGGAAGGCGGCGACGCGCTGGCGCTGCTGCTGCGCCGGGCCTTCTCGGCGCGAATGGCATTGGAGCGCGCCGTGCGCAGCTGGGCCACCGGGTACGCCGCGGCGCGCGCCGCCGTGCTCGAGGTCGACCGGCGCCGCATCGGCTACATCGAAACCCTGCTCCGCCAGGCCGGATTCCCTGACGACGTGGCGCGCGGCCGGGCGCAGATCTTCTATTGGGCGTTCATCGGCTACGCGCTGTCCGAGCAGACGCTGCCGAAGCCGCGTCAGCAGGCCGCAATCGACGAGCTGTTGCGGATGACCAAGCGCTGACAGCGCTTATTTAGATGTGCTACATGACGGTCAGCTGGAGCCATCCATGAATTCCACGACCGACCACCTCGACAGCACCGCCGACCCAAAGCTGCTCGAAATCCTGGTGTGCCCGATCACCAAGGGACCGCTGGAATTCGACGCCGCGCGGCAGGAGCTGATCTCGCGCTCCGCGAAGCTCGCCTATCCGATCCGCGACGGCATCCCGATCATGTTGCCGGAAGAGGCGCGCAAGATCGATTGATGCGCGCCCTCGTCACATGGCTGCTGCTGCTCGTCTCGTTGGCGAGCGCGACAGCCGACGAGAGCAGGCTGCGCATCGGCGCCATTGACGCGGTGCTGACCGTGCCGCCCGACATCGCAAAGCCGCCGGTGGCGCTGCTGATTGCCGGCTCCGGCTCGACCGACCATGACGGCAACGGGCCGCAGCTCAAGCCGGCGACATTGAAGAAACTCTCCGAGCAGCTGGTCGCACGCGGCATCGCGACGCTGCGCTACGACAAGCGCGGCGTCGGCGAATGGAAGAAGGAGTTCGGCCGTCCGGAGGACTTTCGCTTCAAGGACTATGTCGGCGATGCGGCGGCGCTGATCGACTATCTGCGCGGCAGCGGCAAGTTCGCCCATGTTGCGGTGGTCGGGCACAGCGAGGGCGGCCTGGTCGCGATCCTCGCCGCACAGCGCGTGCCGGTCGACCGGCTGGTGCTGCTGGCAACGGCGGCGCGCAAGCAGGGCAACCTGTTGAAGGCGCAGCTCGAAAAGCAGCTGCCGCCGGACAAATTCGAGCCGATCGGAAAGGCTATCGACGACATCATGGCCGGGCAGATCGTCAACCCGCCGCCGGCGGGGCTGGCGATCGCGCCTGCGATGCAGCCCGCCATCGCATCCGCCTTCACCGAGGATCCGATCGATCCGATGAAGAAGATTACCGGGCCAACGCTCATCATCGCGGGCGGCCGCGACCATCAGCTGGCGCGGCTCGATTACCTCGCGCTCACCACCGCCGACGTCGCGGCCAAATCATTGTGGCTGCCGGACATGAATCACCTGCTGGTCGACGTCACCGACGCGGCGGACGACATGGCAAGCTACAATGAACCGGAGCGGCCACTCGATCCCGACCTAATTGACGCGGTGGCTGGCTTCATTTCACAGAAATAGTGGATGCGAAGGCCGTAGCCCGGATGAAGCGCAGCGCAATCCGGGGCCGATCCACCCGTGGAGAGACTGCTCCCGGATTTCGCTTCGCTGCATCCGGGCTACGGCACCGCGCAAGGCTTACAGCGCCTCACCCTTCAGCAGCCGCGGCACCTCGCCTGACAGCCCGGCTGCCTGGCGGATGAACATGCTCTTCAGCGGCGGCGCGCGGTCGACGAGGCCCAATCCGATGTCGCGCACGGTGCGCAGCAGCGTCGATTCGTTGGAGAACAGGAAGTTCAGCGAGTTGGTGGCAACGCCCATCGCCATGGTGTCGAAGCGCCGCCAGCGCTGATAGCGCTCGAGCACGTCGGCTTGTCCGAGATCCATGCCGAGCCGAGCCGCATCGACGACGACCTCGGCAAGTGCTGCGACATCCTTCAGGCCCATGTTGAGCCCTTGTCCCGCGATCGGATGGATCACATGCGCGGCGTCGCCGATCAGCGCCAGCCGTTCGGCAATGAACGAGCGCGCGACGAAATAGCCGAGCGGAAACCCGCGCGGCTTGTCGAGCGCCTTGATCTCGCCGAGGTGCAGGCCGAAGCGCTGCTCGAGCTCGGCGTGGAATTCCGCCTCGCTCAACGCCGTGATGCGCGCGGCATCCTTGCGCGTCTCGGTCCACACCAGCGACGAACGATTGCCGGTCAGCGGCAGGATCGCGAACGGACCCGCGGGCAGGAAATGCTCCTCGGCGCGGCCGTGATGCTCGCGCTCATGCCCGACGGTCACCACGATGCCGGATTGGTCATAGTCCCAGCCATGGGTCGCAATCCCGGCGCGCTCGCGCAGCTTCGAGCGTGCGCCGTCGGCGGCGACCAGCAGGCTCGCATCGATCTCGGTGCCGTCGGCCAGCCGGACGCCGACGCCGTCGGGCCGCGCGTCGAAACTCGACACCGCGGTGGCGCGCAGCTCGACGCCTTCGGCTTCGGCGCGGGTCGCGAGCGCATCGATCAGATAGCGGTTCTCGACCATGTGGGCGAACGGCTCGCCGGGCGCGACATTGCCGGCGAAGGTCAGGAACACCGGACGTGTCGCGTCCGCCAGCTTGGAGTCGGTCACAACCATGTCGGTGATCGGCTGCGCCGTCGGCGCCACCTGGCCCCAGACGCCGAGGGTCTCGAACAGCCGCCGGCAGGCGGCCACGATCGCGGTCGCGCGCGGATCGCGGCTTGGGCGCTGGCTCAGCGCCGGATCGGCCACGATGACCGGAATGTCCGGCCCCAGCCCCTGGCGCAACGCCACGGCCAGCGCCAGACCCGCAAACGCGCCCCCGCAGATGACAATACTTCGCTGTGCCGGCATGCCGTTCCTTTACGCGCCCTGCGCTCTCAGACTGTGCTTGCTACCTGATAATAGCTGGGCGAAACAGGGGACAGAAACAAGAGCGGCTATTCAGCCCCGTCGTCATTCCGGGGCGCGCAACGCGCGAACCCGGAATCCATCAGGCCGCGTGTTCCGTGGACGAATGGATTCCGGGCTCTCGCTTCGCGAGCCCCGGAATGACAGCAATCAACCTATTCAGGACGCACCCCTCATGTCCAAGAGCCTGATCGACCTGTTGTCCATCCTCGATCTCGAGCAACTCGAGGTGAATTTGTTCCGCGGCAACAGCCCGAAGACCAGCTGGCAGCGCGTGTTCGGCGGCCAGGTGATCGGCCAGGCGATGGTCGCGGCCTGCCGCACCGTCGAGGGCCGCCTGCCGCACTCGATCCATTGCTATTTCATCCTGCCGGGCGATCCGCAGGTCCCGATCATCTACCAGGTCGAGCGGCTGCGCGACGGCAAGAGCTACACCACCCGCCGCGTCACCGCGATCCAGCACGGCAACGCGATCTTCTCCATCATGGTCTCGTTCCACGCCGAGGAAGAGAGCAACTTCAATCATCAGGAGAAGATGCCCGACGTGCCGCCGCCGGAGAAGCTGACCGCGGAGGAAGTGTCGAAGCAGCCGATGTTCAAGGAGATGCCGGAGTTCATCCGCCGCTACTATGAGAGCGACCGGCCGATCGAGCTGCGCCCGGTCGAGCTCGGCCGCTATTTCGGCCAGCAGATCGAGGATGGCCGCATCCATGTCTGGATCCGTACCGCGGCGAAATTGCCCGACGATCCGGCGCTGCATCTGTGCGCGCTCGCCTATGCATCGGATTTCTCGCTGCTCGATGCCGTCATGGCGCGCTACGGCCGCACGCTGTTCGACCGGCGCATGATGCCGGCGAGCCTCGATCACGCGATGTGGTTTCACCGCCCGTTCCGCGCCGACGAATGGCTGCTCTACGCGCAGGATTCGCCGAGCGCACAGTCGGGCCGCGGCCTGACCCGCGGCCAGATCTTCAAGCCCGACGGAACGCTGGTGGCGTCCGTCGCGCAGGAAGGTTCGGTGCGCGAACGCAAGGCGTAGCGCGCTCAGGCGCCTGCGTAGGTGCCGCGCTCGGTCAGCGCGAATTGCGAGACGATCCAGTTGGCGTACCAGCGCAGCACCCACGGAATCGGGATCAGGAATCCGCAGCCGATCGAGAACACGATGGTTCGCCACAGCACCTCGAGCCCCGACGCGTTGAAGGTGACCTCGCGGCGCGTGCCCTCGACGTTGCGGCAGATCCAGCGCAGCCATGCGGTCATCACCCAGGCCCAGCCGACGATGGTGATGGCCGAGATCACCATCAGCAAATACCAGCCGATATAGACGAGCGGGCTGCCCGTGAACGAGATCGGCAGATCCTGGCCGCTCGAACTGAGGCGGCCGAAGATCCAGCGCACGATCATCCAGCTCAGGAAAGCCTGCAACAGCAACGAGAGCAGCGTGACGATGTTGCTGTTGGCCGCCCCGGCATAGGTCAGAAGGCCGAGCACGATGAAGGCGTACCAGATGTCGAGCGGCTGCCCGGTGAAGCCAAGATGCGGCCGGCCCGGCACGCGGATATAGGGAATCGCGAAGCGATACAGGCCGGTCGCGGTCCACGGCGCAGGGATGACGAAAATCTGGCCGATGAACATCAGCAAGCTGCGTCCGAACAGGCCCCAGATCGGGAAGTCGGCCGACAGCGCGCCGCCGCTATAGCTTGCCGATGCAGCCACTGGCGGCGGTCCGCCGGCCTGCGGGAACGCCGGCGGCGCACCGGCGCTTGGAACAAGGCCAGGAATCTCGCCGGCCTTCTGCCAGCCGGCCATGCCCTCGGTCCACACCAGGGTATCGGCGCCCACCATGCCACGGGTGATCAGGTCGCGGAGCTGAGCTTCAGGCAGGGGGCCCTTTTGCTGGCCTTCAGATGCATAAAACCAGTTTCGGTTCGACATTTTCTTGTTCCTCGGGGCGCGGGTGCACGCGCTGTGGCGAGAATGAGCCAGCGGGAGCGCTGGCCGGGGCGGGAAAGCCATATTCTGGCCGACGGTTGTCGTCCCGTACAGTGACGGAGTTCACGCGCTGCGCACGTTTTCCCCTTCAACCTGCAACTTTTTTATGCCATTTGCCCAGAAAGCTGCCAGATTTGGCGGACGGCAAATTGCCGCTCCGGTGGCGGGACGTGCAGGCTCGGAGACGGCAAGTGCCGCTCCGGAGACGGCAAGTGCCGCTCCGGAGACGGCAAGTGCCGCTCCGGGGATGGGCGCACACGGAAAACCTCAAGGAAATGAAGGCCTGAACCATGAAACTCGTCGTCGCGATCATCAAACCGTTCAAGCTCGATGAGGTACGCCAGGCCCTGACCGCGATCGGCGTTCACGGCATGACGGTGACCGAGGTGAAGGGCTATGGCCGCCAGAAGGGCCACACCGAGATCTATCGCGGCGCCGAATATGTCGTGAATTTCCTGCCCAAGCTCAGGATCGAGATCGCCGTCGACACCGCGCTCGCCGAGAAGGCGGTCAGCGTCATCACCGAGCACGCCCGCACCGGCCAGATCGGCGACGGCAAGATCTTTGTGACGCCGATCGACCACGCGCTGCGCATCCGCACCGGCGAGACCGACAACGACGCGCTCTAGACCCTGGAGCATGATCCGGAAAAGTGGAAACCGGTTTTCCGAAAGATCATGCTCAAACAAAAAAACTAGATCACCGCCGGCAACGACGCCGGTGCACGCCGAAATCCACAGCAAGAAACGACGACACGCCGGGGAATGATGATGGGGGCACGAGCTCTTCGCGCAGCAATATCAGCTGCGCCGATCACTGCTGCAATCCTGCTCTCGTGGGGTACGCCGGCGTCAGCGCAAGACTCCGGCGCCTCCGGCATCAACCCCGCCGACACGGCCTGGATGATCGTCGCCACCGCGCTGGTGCTGATGATGACGATCCCGGGGCTCGCGCTGTTCTACTCCGGCATGGTGCGCAAGAAGAACGTGCTGGCGACGATGGCGCAGAGCCTCACGGCCGTTGCGATCATTTCGATCCTCTGGGTCGTCTTCGGTTACTCGCTGACCTTCGTCGGCAACGGTCCCTGGCTCGGCTCGCTCGACAGCTGGTTCCTGGCCGGCATCACGATGGACAGCGTCAATCCGGCGGCAAAGACCATCCCGGAAGCGCTGTTCATGCTGTACCAGATGACGTTTGCGATCATCACGGTGGCGCTGGTTGCCGGCTCGGTCGCCGACCGTATGCGGTTCTCCGCTTATGTGCTGTTCTCGATCGGCTGGTTCATCTTCGCCTATGTGCCGCTGGCGCATTGGGTGTGGGGCGGCGGCTTCCTCGCCTCGATGGGCGTGATGGATTTCGCCGGAGGCCTCGTCGTGCATCTGTCCGCCGGCATCAGCGGCCTGGTCGCGGCCAAGGTGATGGGCAACCGGCACGGCTATGGCCACGACAATCTCTCGCCGTTCGATCTGTCGCTCGCCGTGGTCGGCACCGGCCTGCTCTGGGTCGGCTGGTTCGGCTTCAACGGCGGCTCGGCGCTGGCGGCCAATTCGCGCGCGGTGATGGCGATCACCGCCACCCATCTTGCGGCCTGCGCCGGCGCGCTGACCTGGGGCGCGATCGAATGGGCGACGCGCCGCAAGCCGTCGGTGCTCGGCATGATCTCGGGCGCGGTCGCAGGGCTCGGCACCATCACCCCGGCATCCGGCTTCGTCGCGCCGTGGCACGGCATCATCATCGGCATCATTGCCGGCCTGGTCTGCTTCTGGGCCTGTACCTGGCTGAAGCATCGCTTCCAGTATGACGATTCGCTCGACGTGTTCGGCGTGCACGGCATCGGCGGCCTGACCGGCACGCTGCTCGCAGGCGTTTTCGCCACCGCGGCGATCGGCGGCACCTCCGGCCTGCTGGAAGGCAATCCGGGGCAGCTCCTGATCCAGCTCTACGGCGTCGTGGTCACGCTGGTCTGGTGCGGCGGCGTCACCTTCGTGCTGCTCAAGCTGGTCAGCGCCTTCGTCCCGCTGCGCGTCTCGATGCAGCAGGAGCTGGAGGGTCTCGACATCTCGCAGCACGGCGAAGCGCTGCAGTAGCAACCAAGCTCGTATCGCCAGGACGAGATGGGCCCTGAGAGAGCGAATTCGGAAAACAACCCCATGCAAAGTACCCGAGCGCCGCGACGTCACGCTGCACGGGACAGTTCAGGCTTGCACGACACATAAGCATATGCTTATGTGTCGGCATGGTCGACACCGATATCTTCAAGGCACTGGCCGATCCGACCCGCCGCAGGGTCTTTGAGAAACTGGCCGGCGGCAGCCAGAACGCCAGCGCCTTGCGCGACGGGCTTGAGATCAGCCAGCCGGCGATGTCGCAGCATCTGGCGGTGCTGCGCGCGGCAGGCCTGGTGCGCGAGCAGCGGCGGGGCCGCTTCGTGAATTATGAAGTCGACCCGGACGGAATCGCCAGCATCGGGACCTGGCTCGCCCGCTACCGCGCCTATTGGCCGAAGCGCATCGAAGCGCTCTCCGACCTCTTGAAGGACATGGATCAATGAGCGACACGGCTGAGCATGACGCGGACGCAGCTCTGGTGATCGAATACGAGCTCGACGCACCGCCCGAGAAAGTATGGCGCGCCGTCACCATTCCAGCCCTGCGCGAGCGCTGGCTACCGGATTGCGACCTCGCGGGCGCTGAGCCCCTATCGTCAGTCGCAGGCGAAGAGGTGCGTTACCGGCTGCGCGACTCCGCGCCGCCGTTTCGCGAGAGTCACGTCACCTTCCGGATCGAGCCGAACGAGGCCGGCGGCACCCGGTTTCGCATCATCCAGGAAGCCTGCGACCAGCGCGCAAACCAGCCGCAAGCGGCCAACAGCAACAGCCGCGTGCTGATGCGCGCAGCCTGATCGCAGACTTCATCACCCGCTGAAACTTCATCACCTGCTGAAATGGGAGGTCGCCGATGCGCGACATGATGCAACTCGTCCCGATGGTCGTCGAGCAGTCGTCCCGCGGCGAGCGCTCCTTCGACATCTATTCCAGGCTGCTGCGCGAACGCATCATCTTCCTCAACGGCGAGGTCAATGATGCGATGTCCGGGCTGGTCTGCGCGCAGCTTCTGTTCCTCGAGGCCGACAACCCGAACAAGCCGATCAACCTCTACATCAACTCCTATGGCGGCGTGGTCACCAGCGGGCTTGCGATGTACGACACCATGCAGTTCATCAAGGCGCCGGTGCACACGCTGTGCATGGGCACCGCGCGGTCGATGGGATCGTTCCTGCTGATGGCCGGCGAGCCCGGCCACCGCGCCGCGCTCCCCAATGCCAGCCTGCACGTGCATCAGCCGCTCGGCGGCTTCCAGGGCCAGGCCTCCGACATCCAGATCCATGCCGCCGAGATGCAGGCGACCAAGCGGCGCATCATTCGGCTTTATGCGCAGCATTGCCGGCGCACCGAGGCGGACGTGGAACGGACGCTGGACCGCGATCACTTCATGTCGGCGGAGCAGGCGCTCGAATGGGGACTGATCGACAGGGTTTTTGCAGCGCGCGACGCCGCCTAATGGCCTGGCATTGCTTTATCCAAATACCGACGCCTGCACCGCGGCTGAGCAGAATTGTGTCCAGACCCTGGCTTGCTCACGAATTAGGCCAATCTGATTAGATTTTAGGCGCAACGGAATAGCGCAGGAGCAGCTTGCTCCCGCAATGCGGGAAAAGGTCCGGATTCATAATCCATTAGCGAACCCGAGCCGTTTGGCACGGCATTTGATTCTAAGGGTCTCGGCTGTGCCCGCGTAATGGATGTCTTCCGCGTGGTGAACCTCAGTCGAAACTCCCGGTGTTCGTTCGCACCGGGCCCAAGCGGGGATAGGACTCATGAAAATTGTTATGGCGATCATTAAGCCATTCAAGCTGGAAGAGGTCCGTGACGCCCTGACCGCCATTGGCGTTCACGGTCTCACGGTGACGGAAGTCAAGGGGTACGGCCGCCAGAAGGGCCATACGGAAATCTATCGCGGCGCCGAATATGCGGTGAGCTTCCTGCCCAAGATCAAGATCGAGGTCGCAGTCGCCTCCGATCAGGTCGACAAGACCATCGACGCCATCACCGCCGCCGCCAAGACCGGACAGATCGGCGACGGCAAGATCTTCGTCATCAGCCTCGAGCACGCCGTGCGCATCCGCACCGGCGAGGCCGATGCAGCGGCCCTCTGATTTCGCGCTCAACCTTTAAGACCTCAGGAGTGAAATAACATGACGTTCAAGCGTCCCTATGGCGCGGGACTGGCGGCCCTCGCAGTCGGCCTCTTTGCCGCGACCGCCGCCTACGCCGAGCCAACCGTCAACAAGGGCGACAACGCCTGGATGCTGACATCGACGGTGCTGGTGCTGTTGATGACCATCCCGGGCCTCGCGCTGTTCTATGGCGGTCTCGTCCGCTCCAAGAACATGCTCTCGGTGCTGGCGCAGGTGTTCTACACCGTCTGCATCGTCACCGTGCTCTGGGCCCTCTACGGCTACAGCCTCGCCTTCACCGGCGGCTCCGACTTCATCGGCGGCTTCTCCAAGGCCTTCCTGATGGGCGTCACACCGGACTCCAAGGCCGCGACCTTCTCGGTCGACGCCAACATCTCGGAGCTCGTCTATATGTGCTTCCAGATGACCTTCGCGGCGATCACGCCGGCCCTCATCGTCGGCGCCTTTGCCGAGCGCATGAAGTTCGCGGCGATCGCGCTGTTCATCCCGATCTGGGTGACCGTGATCTACTTCCCGATCGCGCACATGGTCTGGTACTGGCCGGGCCCGGACGCGATCCAGGATGCCGCCAAGGCGCTTGCCGCCGCGGCTGACGGCGATGCCAAGACGAAGGCGCAGGCCGCCCTCGACGCGATCAACGCCGATGCCGGCTGGATCTTCAAGAAGGGTGCGATCGACTTCGCCGGCGGCACCGTCGTGCACATCAACGCGGGCATCGCCGGCCTCGTCGGCGCGCTCCTGATCGGCAAGCGCACCGGCTACGGCAAGGAGCTGATGGCTCCGCACTCGCTGACCATGACCATGATCGGCGCCTCGCTGCTCTGGGTTGGCTGGTTCGGCTTCAACGCTGGTTCGAACCTCGAAGCCAATGGCGGCGCTGCGCTCGCCATGACCAACTCCTTCGTGGCCACGGCCGCGGCGGCGCTGGCCTGGATGTTCGCGGAATGGATCATCAAGGGCCATCCCTCGCTGCTCGGCGCGCTCTCGGGTGCGGTCGCGGGCCTCGTCGCGGTGACGCCTGCGGCCGGTTACGCCGGTCCGATGGGCGCCATCGTACTCGGCCTCGTGGTTGGCGTGGTCTGCCTGTTCTTCTGCACGGTCGTGAAGAACGCGCTCGGCTATGACGACTCGCTCGATGTGTTCGGCGTCCACTGCGTCGGCGGCATCATCGGCGCGCTCGGCACCGGCATCCTGGTCAACCCGGCGCTCGGTGGTGCCGGCATCATCGACTACACCGCGATCCCGCCGAAGGTTGCCGATTACGACTTCGTGGCGCAGATGACCTCGCAGGTCTGGGGCGTCTGCACCACGCTGGTGTGGTCGGGCGTCGGCTCTGCGATCCTCTACAAGATCGTGGACGTGATCGTCGGCCTGCGTGCCAACGTCGAGACCGAGCGTGAAGGCCTCGACATCACCGAGCACACGGAGCGCGCCTACAACATGTGAGTTCTCCCGGGGCGCGACCTCCCCAAGCGGTCGTTCCCAGAACTACGGTCCGGGCACATACCCGGCAATGTCCGGACCGTTGAGGGGCTCCAGCGCAAGTTGGAGCCCCTTTCTTTTTTCTGCGGCTTGAGAAAATATTGTCGGAATTGCCTGCTATTGTGGAACAACAGGCTACAGACAAGAAAACGGGAGGACGTCATGAAGGTGCAAGGCAGATGCTATTGCGGCAACGTGCGCTATGAGGCCGAAGGCGAACCGATGATGGCGGCGCAATGCCTGTGCCGCGAATGCCAGTACATCACGGGCGGCGGACCGAACATGTTCATGGCGATGCCGACCACCGGCTTCAAATACACCGCCAGCCAACCCAAGCAGTTCACCCGGAAGGACCTCGAACGCGCCGTGACGCGCGAATTCTGCCCGGAATGCGGCACCCATCTCGTGACCAAGGTGCCCGGCCTGCCCGCCACCATTCTGAAGGTCGGCACCTTCGACGACCCCAGCGTGTTCACCCCGCAGATGACGATCTACACCTGCGACAAGCAGACCTTCCACCATCTGCCCGACGGCAAGCCGTCGTTCGAGAAGCTGCCGGCGCGGTAGACGTCACACGTCGCGTGCGTAGCCCGGATGGAGCGCAGCGCAATCCGGGAGAGGGCGGCTATGTGGGCGAGACTGCCCCCGGACTTCGCGGAGCCCGTCATCGGGCGCGTGTTTGCGCGACCCGTTGGCTGCATCCGGGCTACGGGTGCAAGCAAACTGGATTCGTCATGGCCGGGCTCGTCCCGGCCATCCACGTCCTTGCGTCACGGAAACCAAGACGTGGATGCCCGGCACAAGGCCGGGCATGACGGGATCATGTAACTCGCACTCGTTTGGCCGCGCGAAAAGCAGCGAAGCTCACGCCGCGTCACGGGCGTGCTCGACGCGGTCGCGGCCATGGCGCTTGGCGGCGTAGAGCGCCTGGTCGGCGGTTCGCATCAGGCCGCTCAGGTCGAAGCCAGCGTCCTTCAAGGTGAAGCCGATGCTGATCGTCACCGGCAGAAGGGTCACGCCGTCGAGGATGGTCCGGCCTGCGCAATCACGGCGGATTTCCTCGGCGCCGCGCGCCGTCTGCTCGTGGCTCAGGCCGGTCACGACGGCTGCGAATTCCTCGCCGCCGTAACGGGCGACCAGCGCGCCGTGCCGGATCGCGAACTGGCGCAGCACATCGGCGATCTCGACCAGCACCTTGTCGCCGATCTCATGTCCGTAGCGGTCGTTGATCGACTTGAAATGATCGATGTCGCACATCAGCACCGCAACCGACGCGCCATCGGCCCGCGCGCGTTCAAGCGCCGCGGCGGCATCAGCGTCGAAGCCGCGCCGGTTCAACAGGCCAGTCAGCTGGTCGGTCTGCGAGATCTGGGCAAGCTCGCGGCGGGTATGCGCGAGCTGCAGCATCAACATGCCGGCGCGATAGGACATCGCGCCGCTGAGTGCGATCGAGATGAAGACGCCGGCGGTGAGCCCGAACAACTGCATCTGTCCGACCGTGATCGGCGCGGCCAGATCGCGGCCGAACACCAGCATGCCGATGGTGAAGGACATCACCGCGGTCATGCCGGCGGCAATCACCATCACCTTGCCGGTGCGGCGCAGAACATCGCCGTGTGTCTCGATCCTGATGGCCATGTCCGTCCGCACGTCCTCGCAATACGCGGGATCATTCGGTCGTGCTGTGTTGCGAATTGCTGAAGGAACTCGTGACGTGCGCGCTGGCCTTAATGGCGGGTAAAGCGGATCACTCGAATGCACGGCAATGCTATCAGTCGATCAGGACTTCCTCGTCCGGCAGCTCGCTTGGTGCGCCGTCTCGCAAATGGCTTTCGAGGATACCGGCGAGCGACAGCGGCGTGAGGCGCTCCTCCGCGCGGGATAGATCGGCGATCGGCCACCAGCGGAAGCAATCGAGCACCTTCACCTCCGTCTTGTCGCTCATCACGGGCGCGAATCGATCCGTGTGGACGATCCGGTATTCTTCCCTCTGGGAGATCCGCCGGCCGCCCCAGTTGAAGATGTGATGACGCCGCCAGACGGCGGGACCAGGCTCGAAATCGACAAGGCCCAATTCCTCGGCCAATTCCCGCTGCAAGGCCGCTTCCGGCGTCTCGCCGTCTTCGATGCCGCCGCCGGGCGCGATCCAGAAACAGTCGCCGCCGTGCGGCGGGCGAATCCGCATCAGCAGGACTTCGAGTTCACCCGCGATGATGAGCGCCCGGACGGCGCGGCGGTGGATCATGTCTCGGTGCAATTTTGATGCGGTTTTCTGAGGTCAGCGCTGATATCACGCGCCGGCCAAACGTGCCGCGCCGCCGATGGTTAATCGCGTCTTAACCTCGCCCTATCTATGGTGAATTGATCGGTTTACGGTCGGCTCCCCCCTCACCTCCGACCGCAGTGAAAGTGCTGGCTTTTCAACCATGGCAATGACCGCCTCATCCGGCGTGGCGCAAGGCGCCGCCGATGCCACAGCCGCCGGCCAGGCCGAGCGCTCCCCATTCGTGCGAACCACCGAACTGCTGGCGCCGTACCAGCCGGCTAAGCCCTTGATTACACTGTCGGTCGGCGAGCCGCAGCATCCCGTGCCTGACTTCGTCGGGCCGGTGCTGGCAAAGCACACCGCCGAGTTCGGCCGCTACCCGATGGCCAAGGGCATCGAGCCGTTCCGCCGCGCGGTCGCGACTTGGCTGGGAAGCCGGTTCCAATTGCCGCGTCCGGTCGATCCGGAGAGCGAGGTGTTGGTGCTCAACGGCAGCCGCGAGGGGCTGTTCTTTGCGGCGATCACAGCCGCGCGCCACGTTGCCCCGCGCAAGGGCCGGCCGGCGATCCTGATGCCGAATCCGTTTTATCCGGCCTATGGCGCCGGCGCGCGCGCGGCCGGCTGCGAGCAGATCCATCTGCCGACCACGCTCGCCAACGGTTTCCTGCCCGACCTCGATGCGATCGATGAGGCGACATGGGCCCGCACCGTCGCGTTCTTCATCGCCTCGCCCGCCAATCCGCAAGGGTCGGTCGCCTCGCGCGCCTATTTCGCGCGGCTGAAAGAACTCGCCGACCGGTTCGGCTTCATGATCCTGTCCGACGAGTGCTACTCGGAGATCTACACCCGCGAGGCGCCGGGCAGCATGCTGGAATGCGCCGGGCCCGACTTCCGCAATGTCGTCGCGTTTCAGTCGCTGTCGAAGCGCTCGAACCTGCCGGGCATGCGGGTCGGCTTCGCCGCCGGCGATCGGAAATTTCTCGCCGCGTTCCTTGAGCTGCGCAACGTCGCCGCGCCGCAGGTGCCGGTGCCGCTGCAGCATGTCGCGGTCGCCGCCTATGGCGACGAGGCGCATGTCGAGGAGAACCGCAGGCTCTATCGCATCAAGTTCGATTTCGCCGACCAGATCCTCGGCAACCGCTACGGCTACAAGCGTCCGGCCGGCGGCTTCTGCGTCTGGCTCGACGTCTCCGACCGCGGCAGCGATGAGGCGGTGACCGTCAGGCTGTATCGCGACGCCGGCGTTCGGGTGATTCCCGGCAGCTATCTGGCGCGCGAGCAGAACGACGGTTCCAATCCGGGCGCGGGCTATATCCGCCTTGCGCTGGTCTCCGACAGTGAATCGACGGCCGAGGCGATGCATCGCCTGGTCGAAACCCTGGGTTAATCGCGAAGCGCGAAGATTGAGTATGCCAGCGATCGAACGTGTCATCCCCCTGGTCGGCCATCTGCCGCTCTCGTTGCGCGAGGCGCTGGCGCGACGGCTGCGCGAACTCACCGGGCTCGGCCTGATTGCGCTGTCGGGCGCCGTCACCGCCGCGCTGATGACCTGGTCGGTGCAGGATCCGTCGCTCAGCCACGCCACCTCGCGCGCGATCCGCAACGTGCTCGGCTATCCCGGCGCGATCGGCGCCGACCTCTTGATGCAGATTCTCGGCCTCGGCGCCATCATGCTGCTGCTGCCGGTGGCGGTGTGGGGCTGGCGGATGCTGACGCATCGTCCGTTCGATCGCGAGGCGCTGCGGCTCGGCTGCTGGATCCTGTGCACGGTGATCGCGGCGGGTTTTGCCAGCTGCTGGCCGCACAATACGTCCTGGCCGCTGCCGACCGGGCTCGGCGGCGTGGTCGGCGATGCGCTGCTGCGCGCGCCGGCCGTCGTGTTCGGGCCGCCCGGCTTCCTCTATCGCGTCGTGCTCGGCCTGATCCTGTTTGTCGCGATGGCCGCAACCTTCCTGTTCGCCTGCGGTTGGGGCGCCAAGGAGCAGGACGAGGAGCTGACGCCGATCTCTGATGACGACGAGCCGTTCGTCGAGGACGAAGACAACGACCGCAGCTCGGTCTCGCTGGGCTGGCTGTTCCACGCGCTGATGAGCGCGAAAGCCCGGCTCGGCTGGCTGTTCTCGACCGCCTACAAATCGCTGGTGTCGAGCGGATCGCAGGGCCGCAGCAGTGCCGCGTTCGAGCGCCAGGAGCCCAATATCGGCGGCGGCCGCGCGGCGCCCTCAATCGCGCCCGCGGCTGACGACCACGACGAAGACGAAGCCGAGGCTTTCGACGACGAGGAAGAAGAGGATGACGAGGAGGAAGCTCCCGTTGCCCGCGCCCCGCGCAAGAAGGCCGAGCCGAAGCCGAAGAAGAAGAACTCCGACAAGTTCGAGCTGCCGTCGGTCTCCGTGCTCAGTGCGCCGAAGGCGAGCGATCGCCAGCCGCTGAGCAAGGCGGAGCTCGAAGCCAATTCGCGTTCGCTCGAAGGCGTGCTGCAGGATTTCGGCGTGCGCGGCGAGATCGTCAAGGCCAACCCCGGCCCGGTGGTCACGCTGTACGAGCTGGAGCCCGCGCCCGGCATCAAGTCGTCGCGCGTGATCGGATTGTCGGACGACATCGCGCGTTCGATGAGCGCGCTGTCGGCCCGCGTCGCCGTGGTTGCCGGCCGCAATGCGATCGGCATCGAGCTGCCGAACGCGCATCGCGAGAAGGTCTACCTGCGCGAGCTGCTTGTCGCCAAGGAAAGCGTCGATTCGGTTGCGAAGCTGCCGCTGTGCCTCGGCAAGACGATCGGCGGCGACCCCGTCATCATCGACCTCGCGCGCACGCCGCACATGCTGATCGCCGGCACCACCGGCTCCGGCAAATCGGTCGCGATCAACACCATGATCCTGAGCCTGGTCTACCGGCTGCGGCCGGATCAGTGCCGCCTGATCATGGTCGATCCGAAGATGCTCGAACTCTCGGTCTATGACGGCATCCCGCATCTTTTGACGCCTGTCGTCACGGATCCGAAGAAAGCCGTTGTCGCGCTGAAATGGGCCGTGCGCGAGATGGAAGAGCGCTACAAGCGGATGGCCAAGCTCGGCGTGCGCAACATCGACGGCTACAATGCGCGCCTCGTCGAAGCCAAGGCCAAAGGCGAAGAGCTGACGCGCACCGTGCACACCGGCTTCGACAAGGAGAGCGGCAAGGCGATCTACGAGGAAGAAAAGCTCGACCTCGAGCCGCTGCCCTACATCGTCATCATCGTCGACGAAATGGCCGACCTGATGATGGTCGCCGGCAAGGACATCGAAGGCGCGGTGCAGCGCCTCGCGCAGATGGCGCGCGCCGCCGGCCTGCACGTCATCCTCGCCACGCAGCGTCCGTCGGTCGACGTCATCACCGGCACGATCAAGGCGAACTTCCCGACCCGCATCGCCTTCCAGGTGACGTCGAAGATCGACAGCCGCACCATTCTCGGCGAGATGGGCGCCGAGCAGCTGCTCGGCCAGGGCGACATGCTCTACATGGCGGGCGGCGGCCGCATCAGCCGCGTGCACGGCCCGTTCGCGTCCGACGAGGAAGTCGAGAAGGTGGTGCGTCACCTGAAGACGCAGGGCCAGCCGGAATATCTCGAAGCCGTCACCGCGGAAGAGCCGACCGACGAGGACGGCGCCGTGTTCGATGCCACCGGCATGGGTGGCGACGGCGGCGGCGATCTGTTCACGCAGGCGGTTGCGATCGTCAAGCGCGACCGCAAGGCGTCGACCTCCTACATCCAGCGCCGGCTGCAGATCGGCTACAACCGCGCCGCCTCGCTGATGGAGCGGATGGAACTTGAGGGCATCGTCGGCCCGGCGAATCACGCCGGAAAGCGCGAAATCCTGGTCGCGGAGGAAGAAGGCCAGTTCTGATCGGGGGCGATCATCACGGAAAAACCATATCTCCCTCGGAAGAGGCGGGATAAAATCCGGCGAAGCGGGACGAGCGTCGAACAGAGACCTGACATATCTGATGGCAAAACATCTCATTGACCGCGGCACGCGCACTGCGCTGGCTCTTCTCGTCACCGCCGCGATCGCCGGCGGCGCGGCTGCGCAGAATGCGCCGGCGACGCCGAAATCCGTGGCCAACGCCGGACCAAAGGCTGCGCCGAAGGCCAAGGACGCCGGCGCGCAGAGCAATGCGGACAAGGGCCCGGCCACAACCGGCGCCACCCAGGCACCGCCGGACCCGGTGATTCCCGATCCGCGCCGCAACGTGCCCGCCAATATCTTCCAGACCTTCGACGCCAACCAGAAGGCGCAGGCCGCCAAGGTCTCGGCCTATCTGTCGTCGCTGCAGACGCTGGTCGGGAATTTCGTCCAGGTCGGTCCCGACGGCACCAAGACCAAGGGCGATTTCTACATCCAGAAGCCCGGCAAGCTGCGCTTCGAATATGACAATCCGAGCACCATCGAGGTGATCGCCGACGGCTCGTCGGTCGCGGTGCGCGACCGCAGGCTCGCCACCCAGGACGTCTATCCGCTGTCGCAGACCCCGCTGCGCTATCTGCTGTCGGACCGCATCGATCTGATGAAGGACACCAACGTCGTCAGCGTCACCGCCGACGACGTGTTCGTCAGCATCACGATCGAGGAGAAGCAGGCGCTGGTCGGCACCAGCCGCTTCCTGCTGATGATCGGCGCCAAGGACGGCAAGCTCAAGCAGTGGACCGTCACCGATCCGCAGGGTTACGACACGACAGTTGCAGTCTACAATCTCGACGCGACGCAGAAGCCCGATCCGGGGCTGTTCAAGATCGATTTCACGACCTATCCGGGTTCTTCGCCGGGTTAGCCTATCCTTCTCCCTCGCCCCGCTCTTGCGGGGAGAGGGTTGGGGTGAGGGGCTGTCTCCGCAAATTCGCCAGATGTGAGTACGCGGAGAGTCCCCCTCACCCGGATCACATTGCGCTTCGCTCCATGCGATCCGACCTCTCCCCGCAAGCGGGGCGAGGTAAGAGCCGCCCTGTGGACAATTGAAATCCGCGCCAAGAACCGTGCTAAGACGCACCTCTCATGCGGTTCTCCGTCACCACCTGGAACATCAACTCGGTGCGCCTGCGCATCGACATCGTCGCCAAATTCCTGAAGAGCGCGCGGCCGGACGTGCTGTGCCTGCAGGAGACCAAATGCATCGACGATGCGTTTCCGCTGAAGCGCTTCAAGCGGCTCGGCTATGAGCACATCGCGCTGAATGGGCAGAAGGGCTATCACGGCGTCGCCATCGTCTCGCGCCTGCCGTTCGAGACCACCGACATCCGGACGTTCTGCGACAAGATCGATTCACGGCACATCTCGGTTTCCTTCGGCGAGAAGGCGCAGTTCTCAAAGCCGCTGGTGCTGCATAATTTCTACGTGCCTGCCGGCGGCGACATTCCCGATCCCGCGCTCAATCCGAAGTTCGAGCACAAGCTGCAATTCCTCGACGAGATGAAGGCCTGCGAGCCGCTGCATCCGCGCGGCGACGACCGTCACATCCTGGTCGGCGACCTCAACGTCGCGCCGCACGAGAATGACGTGTGGTCGCACAAGCAGTTGCTGAAGGTCGTCTCGCACACGCCGGTCGAGACCGAGAAGCTGCTCGCAGCCCAAGCGCATGGCGAATGGTTCGACATCGCGCGCGAGCGGATCCCGATGTCGGAAAAGGTCTACACCTGGTGGAGCTATCGCGCCGCGGACTGGACCGTCGGCGACCGCGGCCGCAGGCTCGATCACATCTGGGTCTCGCGCGCGCTGAAGGATCAGGTCAGCGACTTCAAGATCACCCGCGACGCCCGCAGCTGGGAGCGCCCGTCGGATCATGTGCCTGTCACGGCGGTGATGGAGGTTTAGTCTCGCTGTCGTCCCTGCGAAAGCAGGGACCCATAACCACAGCGCTCCGAAATTGGCAAAGCCGTCGACCCTTGTGCCCAAAGATGGGCCGCGGCGTATGGGTCCCGGATCGCGCTCGCGATGCTCGCTTGTCCGGGACGACGGGGAATTACGTGCTCAGCTTCCCGCCCGCCATCACGATATCGCTCGCGAGCTGGCTCGTCCGTAGCGCGAGCTCGTCGCGCAGGCGGCGGGCGGCGGCCGGATCGCTTTCCAGCACGCGCTGGAACAGGCTGCGCGCGACGCGGATCACCGAGCCGCGCTCCAGCGCGGTCGCGGTCGAGGGCCGTTTCATCGCGACGATCAATGCGAGCTCGCCGATCAGCGCGCCGGGGCCGGCGATGATCTCGGCGCCGCCTTCCTCGACCCGGAACGTGCCGCGCTGCACGACATAGCCGGCATCGGCCGTGTCGCCGGTCTTGAACAGCACCTCGCCTGCGTTGAAATCGCGTTGCTCGGAGCCGATCGCCAGCATGCGCAAGGAGCTGTCGCCCAACAGACGCATCGTCGGGACCTGCTCGAGCAGGGCTACGTCATCATCGATCGACATTCAGGGCCGGTAACCGCGGTGCGCCTCGATTTCACGAATCGTTGAGCGCGAAGCGTATCACGGCACCAGCTTGTAGCCACCGGCTTCCGTCACCAGGATTTCCGGGTTGGCGGCGTCCTTCTCGATCTTCTGGCGGAGGCGGTAGATGTGGGTTTCCAGCGTGTGGGTGGTGACACCGGAATTGTAGCCCCAGACTTCCTGGAGCAGGGTCTCGCGCGACACCGGCATCTGGCCGGCACGGTAGAGGAAGCGCAGGATCGCGGTTTCCTTCTCGGTCAGCCGGACCTTCCTGGCATTGGCGCCGGTGAGCATCTTCGAGCCGGGCCGGAACGAGTAGGGGCCGACCGAGAACACCGCGTCCTCGCTGGCCTCGTGCTGGCGCAGTTGCGCCCGGATCCGGGCCAGCAGCACCGCGAAGCGGAATGGCTTCGCCACATAGTCGTTGGCGCCGCTTTCGAGGCCAAGGATGGTATCGGAATCGGTGTCATGGCCAGTCAGCATGATGATCGGGGCCTTGAAGCCGCCCTTGCGCAGGCTGCGGACCACTTCGCGGCCGTCGGTGTCGGGCAGGCCGACATCCATCAGGACCAGATCGGGAGAATTGGCTTTGGCGGCAGTGGCGCCCTTGGCGCCGGTGTCGACTGCGGAGGCTTCGAATTCCTCGTGCAGGGACAGCTGCTCGACCAGCGTATCGCGCAGATCGGTATCGTCATCCACGATCAAGATCTTGCGGGCATTGGCCATAGGTACAATCCTTCGGGGGCGGGGCGGTCAGAAGCGGGGGGCGCTTATGGCCGTAGCATCGGCTAGATACGTGCTCAGGTAGGCCGTCGTTACCGATTCACAAGGCAGCGCAGTCTACCTCAAATCCGGCGGGGCAGGACGTGAATGTCCTGTAATGCCGGGAGATAGAATGATCGAACCGTCCAAGGCAAGTTCAGTTTTGAACGATTCTTAAAGGAACGCCAGCTATTTCAATCACTTATATGACAGTGAAACGTGATCGCCCGCTCTCCGCCATCGAGGTCCGCCGCGCCGCCGGCGATCCGCGCCGAGGCTGGCTGACGGCCGATGGCTGGACCGTTCCCGTGGCGCTCGGGCGCGGCGGAATCCTCGCCAACAAGCGCGAGGGCGACGGCGGCACGCCGCGCGGCATCTTCCACCCCAAGCAACTCTGGTGGCGCGCCGACCGGCACCGGCGTCCCGTGACCTTCCTGCCGGCCCGGCCGATCCGCCGCGAGGATGCCTGGTGCGAGGACCCCGCCGATCGCCATTACAACCAGCCTGTCCGGCTCGACCGCGACCAGGGCGGCGACCGCCTGACGCGCGAGGATCACCTCTACGACTTCATTGTCGAGATCGACCACAACGCCGCACCGCGCATCGCCGGTCGCGGCAGCGCCGTGTTCCTGCATCTGGCGCGGCCGAATTTTGGACCGACCGCGGGCTGCGTCTCGATGACCAAGGCGTCGATGCTGCGGCTGTTGCGGCGGATGTCGCCGCAAACCAAAATCATCATCGGGTAAAATTATCGAATAGTTGAGCATCGGTTTTCCCACGCGACAAACGCGACGCGCTTGTGCTGAGATCGTGCGCAACACAGAAAATTCCCGCAGGGACGAAAACGCATGCTCCACAACAACCAGATCGCCGCCGCCAAGGTCCTGCACGATCACTGGCGCGCCGGAACGAAACTCGGCGCGCTCGAAGGCGCCATGCGGCCGCGTGACCGCGCTGAGGGTTACGCGGTGCAGGCCCAGCTGGAAAAGACGTCGCGCGAAAAACTGTTCGGCTGGAAGATCGCAGCGACCAGCGAGGCCGGCCAAAAGCATATCAATGTCGCAGGCCCGCTGGCCGGGCGCATCCTCGCCGAGACGTTGATCGCAGATGGCGGCACCGCATCGATGAAGGGCAACGCGATGCGCGTCGGCGAGCCGGAATACGCCTTCCGCATGGCGCGTGATCTCGCGCCGCGCGCGACGCCGTACAGCGTGCAGGAGGTGCTCGACGCGGTCGGCACACTGCATCCCGCGATCGAGATTCCGGATTCGCGCTTCACCGATTTCGCATCCGCCGGCGAGGCGCAACTGATCGCCGATAATGCCTGCGCGCATCTGTTCGTGCTCGGACCTGCAACAGCAGCGGATTGGCGCGCGATCGATCTGGTCGAGCAGCGCCCGACCATCACGCTGCGCGGCGAGCGCTACATCGGCCACGGCAAGAACGTGCTCGGCGATCCCCGCGCAGCGCTCGCCTGGTGCGCCAACGAACTGCGTGCGCTCGGACTGACGTTACGGGCAGGGGAGGTCGTCACCACAGGCACCTGCCATCCGCCGCTGCCGATTCAGGCGGGCGACGAGTTCGCCGCCGATTTCGGCGCGATCGGAAAAGTGTCGGTGAAGTTCGCGTAGTCGGCGCACGCCAACCGCACACACCGCCGTCGTCCCTGCGAAAGCAGGGACCCATAACCACCGAAGTCAGTCGTTGTGCGCCGATCGAACCGCGTGCCCATTGCAATGGCCGCGGCATATGGGTCCCTGCTTTCGCAGGGACGACGGTTAGCTATGCGCCACCGTCCGCGTCCCGAAGATCGCCGAACCCACCCGCACATGGGTGGCGCCCATCTGGATCGCGACCGCGAAATCCGCGCTCATGCCCATCGACAGATTCTTCAGCCCATTGCGCGCGGCGATCTTAGCGCACAGCGCGAAATGCGGTGCCGGGGCCTGGTCGACCGGCGGGATGCACATCAGTCCTGAAATCTGCAGGCCATGTTTGTCGCGGCATGCCGCGATGAAGGTATCGGCGTCCTGCGGCGCGACGCCGGCCTTCTGCGGCTCCTCGCCGGTGTTGATCTGGACGAACAGCTCCGGATGCTTGCCTTGATTTTTGATTTCCTTGGCTAACGCTTCGCAAATGCTGACGCGGTCGACCGAATGGATCGCATCGAACAGCGCGACCGCCTCCTTGGCCTTGTTCGACTGCAGCGGTCCGATCAGATGCAGCTGCAGGCCGGGATTAGCCTGGATCAATTCCGGCCACTTGCCCTTGGCTTCCTGCACGCGGTTTTCGCCAAATACGCGCTGTCCGGCGCCGATAATCGGCAAAATTGCGTCGGCCGCGAATGTCTTCGACACCGCGATCAAGGTCACCGAGGCGCGGTCGCGCCGCGCTTCCTTGCAGGCGTGCGCGATCTCCTGCTCCACGGCGGCGAGGCCAAAGGCAGGGTCATGTGGTGAATCAGCCGATAACGGCGCGGTCGGGGTTTGTGTCATGCTTGTGCCGTTCTCTGACAGGCGCGGGGGGTGGTTCGAATTTTACCAAATTCGGGAAAGGCTTTTTGAAGCCCTTCACTCTACCTTGCGCCCGGGCAAGGGACCAGAATGTCGGGCGTCACTTTCAACCGCAACCGGGTCAGACTCAAGAAGGTTCTGGGCATTCGTGCCCGGCTGGCCTTGCTTGCGGTGATGCTGGTCGCGCCCTTGATGCTCGATCGCGTCCGCACGCTGGAGAATTTCCGCACAACGCAGATCGCGCAGGCCGCGGCAGGTTATGCCAACCTCACCGCGCACGCCGCCGAAACCCAGCGCGAGGTGGTCTCCTCGGTCGAGACCATGCTGAAATCCGCCGCCTATATCCGCGCCTCCGGCGGCATCGGACAGAGCTGCGAAGTGCTGCGCGCCAGCCTGCCGACGATCCTGCCATGGATCCGCAGCATCATGTTCGTCTCCAGGGACGGCCTCGTGCAGTGCTCGACGCTCAACAGCCAGGTCGGGCTCAATCTCGGCGACCGCGAATATTTCAAGAAGGCGCAGGACAACCGCGGCTTCGTGTTCAGCGACTATCTGCGCGGCAGGACCAACGGCCGGCCGATGATGATGGCCGCCTATCCGGTGGCCGCGATCAATCCGGAGCTGGACTCCATCGTCGTCGCCGGCATCAACATCGACTGGCTGTCGCAGATCATGGGCAATCTCGGCGGCCAGCCCGGCATGTCGGCGGTTCTGGTCGACTCGACCGGCGTCGTGGTTGCGGCACCCTCCGATCATGCGAGCCTGATCGGTCGCTCGCTCGACACCATCCCCTTGATGTCGGCGATTGCGGAGAAGGCGCTGAGCTACGACGAGCCGTCAGGCTCGGTGTCGTTCACGGCATCCGACGGCGCGCAGCGCACGCTGAGCTTCGCCCGCATCGCCGGAACGCAATCCCGCCTGATCGTGAGCATGGATGAGGCCAAGGTGACGGCGGCGATCAGCCGCGAGATCCGCACCGCCTATCTGCAGCTCGGCTTCGTCTGTCTCTTCGTTTTGCTGGGTGCCCTCGTCGGCGCGGAGCGGCTCGTCATCCATCCGATCGAGCTGATGACCAGCATGGCGCGGCGCTTCGGCGAGGGTGACTGGTCGGCGCGCGTCGCCAAGCACAAGCTGCCGTCGGAATTCGTGCCGCTGGCGCGCGCCTTCAACGCGATGGCGGCGCAGCTCAGCCAGCGCGAGCGCGAGCTCGTCGCGTCCAACGATCGTCTCACCGTGATGGCCTCGATCGATGCGCTGTCGGGCCTTGCCAACCGCCGCGGCTTCCAGAGCCGGCTCGATTTCGAGTGGATGCGGGCGCAGCAGTATGAATGCGAGCTGTCGCTGATGATGATCGATGTCGATCACTTCAAGCTCTACAACGACACCTACGGCCATCCCGAAGGCGACGTCTGCCTGACCCGGATCGGCGAGACGCTGGCCGGGATCGCCGCCGACACGATGGGCTTTGCCGGCCGCTATGGCGGCGAGGAATTTTGTCTGTTGCTGCCGAACACCGATGCCGCGCACGCACTCGCGATCGGCGAGACCGTGCGCACCGCAATCCTCGGCCTCGCCGTGCCACACGCCCCCTCGAGCCATTGCGTCGTCACCGTCAGCGTCGGCGTCGCCACGACCAAGCCGAACGAAACCCAGCGCCCCGGCGATCTGATCGAAGCCGCCGACGCCGCCCTCTACGCCGCCAAACGCCGCGGCCGCAACGCCGTGATCGAGCACGGCTTCTTGCAGACGCTGGATGAAGCCGGGATGGCGCTGGCGAGTTGAGCGGCGTCGCGATGACGCGTAACTGTGACCACCGGCGCCGCCACATATTCAGCGTCGTCCTGGCGAAGGCCAGGACCCATTACCCCCGCTGATCATGATTGCGCGGGGCTGGGGCCGCGGTCCGTTATCCCAACAGGGCCCTATGGTTATGGGTCCTGGCTTTCGCCAGGACGACGGGGGATGCTCAAGGCGGCGCCCCTGCGACAGCGGCAGGGCGGCTGCGCGACGGGATGGGGCGTTTGAAGCCCCCAAGCCGTTGACCCCATGGGCGATTTTATGGCCTAGTCCGCCGTCCCCGGATGGGACCCGAAAATCACCCAAAGCCACCCAGAATCCCCTGCGATTTCATGACCGCCGAACGCTACAACGCCCGTGAATCCGAACCCCGCTGGCAAGCCACCTGGGACGAAAAGGCGATCTTCGCCTCCAAGAACGACGATCCGCGGCCGAAATACTACGTGCTCGAGATGTTCCCGTACCCGTCGGGACGCATCCATATCGGCCATGTCCGCAACTACACGCTCGGCGACGTGCTGGCCCGCTTCATGCGCGCCAAGGGCTTCAACGTGCTGCACCCGATGGGCTGGGACGCGTTCGGCCTGCCGGCGGAGAACGCCGCGATCGAGCGCAAGGTGGCGCCGAAGGCCTGGACCTACGACAACATCGCCGCGATGAAGAAGCAGCTCAAGTCGATCGGGCTGTCGCTCGACTGGAGCCGCGAATTCGCGACCTGCGACCCCAGCTACTACAAGCATCAGCAGAAGATGTTCCTGGACATGCTCGCCGCCGGCCTCGCCGAGCGCGAGAAGCGCAAGCTGAACTGGGATCCGGTCGACATGACCGTGCTCGCCAATGAGCAGGTGATCGACGGCCGCGGCTGGCGTTCGGGCGCCGTCGTCGAGCAGCGTGAGATGAGCCAGTGGGTCTTCAAGATCACGAAGTACGCGCAGGAGCTCTTGGAAGCGCTGGACGGCCTGGACCGCTGGCCCGACAAGGTGCGGCTGATGCAGCGCAACTGGATCGGCCGCTCCGAGGGCCTCTTGATCCGCTTTGCGCTGGATCCGGCGACGACGCCGGCCGGCGAGAACGAGCTGAAGATCTTCACGACGCGGCCGGACACGCTGTTCGGCGCAAAATTCATGGCGATCTCGGCGGACCATCCGCTGGCGCAGGCCGCGGCCGCGAAGAACCCGAAGCTTGCCGAGTTCATCGCCGACATCAAGAAGATCGGCACCGCGCAGTCGATCATCGACACCGCCGAGAAGCAGGGTTTCGACACCGGCATCAAGGCGGTGCATCCGTTTGATCCGAGCTGGAAGCTGCCGGTCTATGTCGCGAACTTCGTGCTGATGGAATACGGCACCGGCGCGATCTTCGGCTGCCCGGCGCACGACCAGCGCGACCTCGACTTCGTCAACAAATACGGCCTCGGCAACGTGCCGGTGGTCTGCCCAGAGGGCCAGGACCCGAAGACGTTTTTCATCACCGACACCGCCTATGACGGCGACGGCCGCATGATCAATTCGCGCTTCCTCGACGGCATGACGATCGACGAGGCGAAGGAAGAGGTTGCCAAGCGTCTGGAGAGCGAGCTGCGCGGTAATGCGCCGGTCGGCGAGCGGCAAGTGAATTTCCGGCTGCGCGACTGGGGCATTTCGCGCCAGCGCTATTGGGGCTGCCCGATCCCGGTGATCCACTGCCCCAAGTGCGACGTCGTGCCGGTACCCGACGACCAGTTGCCGGTGACGCTGCCGGAGGATGTCAGCTTCGACAAACCGGGCAACGCGCTCGACCATCATCCGACCTGGAAGCACGTCAACTGCCCGAAGTGCGGCGGCAAGGCGGTGCGCGAGACCGACACGATGGACACCTTCGTGGACTCGTCGTGGTACTTCGCGCGCTTCACCGATCCCTGGAACGCGACCGCGCCGACCACGCCCGCGGTCGCCAACCGGATGATGCCGGTCGACCAGTATATCGGCGGCGTCGAGCACGCGATCCTGCATCTGCTCTACAGCCGCTTCTTCACCCGCGCGATGAAGGCCACCGGCCATATCGACATGAGCGAGCCGTTCGCCGGCATGTTCACCCAGGGCATGGTGGTGCACGAGACCTATCAGAAGGCCGACGGCAGCTGGGTCACGCCGGCCGAGGTGAAGATCGAAGTTGGCGGCAATGGCCGCCGCGCGGTGCTGTTGGCGACCGGCGAGGACATCGAGATCGGCCCGATCGAGAAGATGTCGAAGTCGAAAAAGAACACCGTCGACCCCGACGACATCATCGCAAGCTACGGCGCCGACGTCGCGCGCTGGTTCATGCTGTCGGACTCGCCGCCGGATCGCGACGTGATCTGGAGCGACGAACGCGTACAGGGCGCCTCGCGCTTCGTGCAGCGGCTATGGCGGCTGGTGAACGAATCGGCCGAGATCGCCAAGGCTGCGCCGGTGGCCCGGCCGGCTAGTTTCGGGCCCGAGGCGCTGGCGTTGCGCAAGGCCGCCCATGGCGCGCTCGACAAGGTGTCGTCCGGGATCGAGCGGCTGCATTTCAACGTCTGCCTCGCCCACATCCGCGAATTTGCCAATGCGCTGTCCGAGGTGCTGGCGAAGGGTGACAAACCTGCCCCGGATGTGGCCTGGGCCGTAAAAGAGGCTGCGACCATCCTGGTGCAGCTGTTCTCGCCGATGATGCCGCATCTGGCCGAGGAGTGCTGGGTGGTTCTGGGCCATTCCGGGCTCGTTTCCGAGGCCGATTGGCCGCAAATCGAACGCGATTTGCTGGTCGAAGACAGCGTGACCCTGGTCGTCCAGGTCAACGGTAAAAAACGAGGTGATGTTACCGTGCCACGGGCGGCGCAAAATGCGGATATAGAGGCTGCCGTTTTGGCGCTCGATGCGGTAAAAGCCGCACTGGGCGGCAAACCCGTCCGCAAGGTGATCGTGGTGCCCATGAGGATCGTCAATGTTGTCGGCTAGGATCAGGATCGCCGCCCGGCTCGTGGCCGTGGCAGCCTTGGCCGCGCTGACGGCCGGTTGCTTCCAGCCGATGTATGCCGAGCGCACCCTCGACGGTCAGTCGTCCGCCTTGCGCGAAAAGCTGCTCGGCGTCGAGGTTCCGCCGGTCGACAAGGCGAACGCGTCCCGCGAGGCCCGGGTCGGCGTCGAGGTCCGCAACGCGCTGGCCTTCAAGCTCTACGGCACCGCCACCGGCGCACCGCCGACGCACCGGCTGGTGCTGCGCTTCTATACCAGCCGCTCCTCGCTGATGATCGATCCGACGACCGCGCTGCCGACCAGCGAGAACTACGGCATCGATGCCCAGTTCAACCTGGTCGAGATCGCGTCGAACAAGTCGGTCATGACCGGCACCACGTTCTCGCGCGTGTCCTATGACATGCCGGGCTCCTACCAGCGCTTCGCCCGGACCCGCGCCCTCCGCGACGCTGAGGACCGCGCCGCGCAGGAGATCGCGGACAACATCCAGACCCGCCTCGCCTCCTTCTTCTCAGCCGGGACCTGATCGTCGCATTGGTCGCGCTTCGCGGAAAAGAGATCGACAGCTTCCTCGCCCGGCCCGACGCCGGTCGCCCGATCATCCTGCTTTACGGTCCGGACCTCGGCCTGGTGCGCGAGCGCGCCGATGCGCTGATGGCCTCCGCCGTCGACGATCCCAATGATCCGTTCTCGCTGGTGCGGCTCGATGGCGACGAGCTCGCCGCTGAACCATCGCGGCTGGTCGATGAGGCCATGACGGTGCCGCTGTTCGGCGGCCGACGCGCCATCCGCGTCCGCGCCGGCTCGCGTAATTTCGCAAGCGGCGTCGAGACGCTGACCGAGACGCCAGCACTCAAGGATTGCCGCATCGTGATCGAGGCCGGCGAGCTCAGGCCGGAATCGCCGCTGCGCAAGATCTGCGAGCGTGCCAAGACTGCGGTGGCGATCGGCTGCTATCCCGACACCGAACGCGACCTGACCAAGCTGATCGAGGACGAGCTGCGCGTCTCCAACCTGCGGCTCGCACAGGATGCGCGCGCGGTGCTGATGTCGCTGCTCGGCGGCGACCGCATGGCCTCGCGCAACGAGCTGCGCAAGCTCACGCTGTTCGCGCATGGCAAGGAAGAGATCACGCTCGACGACGTGATGACCGTGGTCTCCGACGCCTCCGAACTGAAGCTCGATCCGATCGTCGACGGCGCCTTCGCCGGCAACGCCGCGCTGGTCGAAAGCGAGTTCACCAAGGCGATGGTCGCCGGCACCTATCCCGGCGTGATCATCTCGGCCGCGCAGCGCCAGGCGGCGTGGCTGCACAAATCAGCGCTCGCGATCGCCGACGGCACGCCGGCGTCGACCGTGCTCGAGGGCGGATTTCCGCGGCTGCATTTCTCACGCAAGCCGGCGGTCGAGGTCGCGCTGCGCAATTTCACGCCGCCGCGGCTGGTGGCCGTGATCGATCAGCTCGCCACCGCGGCGCTCGACATGCGCAAGCAGGCCGCGCTCGCCGCCGTCATCGCCCAGCGCGCGCTGCTCTCGATCGCGGCGAACGCGAAGCGGCGGGGCTAGCCGAGGCGTTGAAACAACCGTGATTGCGAGCGAAGCGAAGCAATCCATCTTCCCGCATGCTCGGAAAGATGGATTGCTTCGTCGCTGTCGCTCCTCGCAATGACGGAGACGGATGTCGCCGGGCTAACCGCCCTCCAGCCGCCGCACCACCTCGTCGAGCTGCTCGAGGTTGCGGTAGCTGATCTGGACGGTGCCACCGGGATCGCGATGGCTGACGGTGACGGCAAGGCCGAGCGCATCGCTGACGCGCTTCTCCAGCGCCAGCGTGTCGGCGTCCTTGTCGACCTTGGCCGCGGCGCTGCTCCGCGCCTTCTGCGGCTTGCGCTCCGGCACGCCCTCCTCATGCGCCAGCGCCTCGGCCTGGCGGACGTTGAGGCCCTCGGCGACGATGCGCTTCGCGGCGGTGAGCGGATCCGGCACGCCGATCAGCGCGCGGGCGTGACCGGCGGAGAGATCGCCCTTCGAGATCAGCGCCTGCACTTCAGTGGGCAGCTTGGTCAGCCGCATCATGTTGGCGACATGGCTGCGGCTCTTGCCGACGATCTTGGCGATGTCTTCCTGGCCGCGTTTGAACTCGTCGGCGAGCGCGTGATAGCCCAGCGCCTCTTCCATCGCGTTGAGGTCTTCGCGCTGGACGTTCTCGATGATCATGATCTCGAGCGCGTCTGCATCGCTGACCTCGACCGGCACGATCGGCACTTCATGCAGGCCTGCGATCTGCGAGGCGCGCCAGCGGCGTTCGCCGGCGATGATCTCGTAGCGGTCCTGCACGCCCTTGATCGCGCGCACCACGATCGGCTGGATCACGCCGCGGGCCTTGATCGAATCGGCGAGTTCGCCGAGCTCGGTGTCGGCGAAGCTGCGCCGCGGATTGCGCGGGTTGGCCTTGAGGAATTCGATCGGCACCTTGCGCTGCGTGCGCGGCCGCTCGACATGCGCGGCCGCTTCGCCGCCGACATCTCCGATCAGGCTTGCCAGCCCGCGCCCCAGTCGCGAACGCGCTTCATCGGCCATTGTTGCGAGCTCCCTTGGATTCACACGCAGTACTCCAGACTTGAATTTCAGAATCGTCGAATGGGCCGCGCGCCGCGAAACCCATCGCTCTCATTGTGTGCAATGATGGGGTTCGCTTCACGGCGCCCATCCACCACATCGTCAATGCGCGCGCAGCTCGCGCTCGCGCTGGATCACTTCGGTGGCGAGCTTGAGATACGCATCGCTGCCGGCGCATTTGAGATCGTAGACCAGCACCGGCTTGCCGTAGGACGGCGCTTCCGAAATGCGCACATTGCGCGGGATCATGGTGTCGTAGACCTTGTTGCCCATGAACTGGCGCACGTCGGCAACCACCTGGTTGGAGAGGTTGTTGCGCGAGTCGAACATGGTCAGCACGATGCCGTGGATCGACAGCGTCGGATTGAGCGTCGAGCGCACCTGCTCCACGGTCTGCAGCAATTGCGACAGACCTTCGAGCGCGAAGAACTCGCATTGCAGCGGCACCAGGATCGCGTCCGACGCTGCCATAGCATTCACGGTGAGAAGGTTGAGCGAGGGCGGGCAGTCGATCAGCACATAGGTGTAATCGGAGTCGGGCGAGACGTTGTTGTTGAGTCCTGCGATCGCATCGCGCAGCCGGAAGGCGCGGCCCGGCGTGGTGCCAAGCTCAAGCTCGAGGCCGGACAGATCCATGGTGGAGGCGGCGATGTGGAGCCGCGGCACGGCGGTCGCGACCACGGCATCGCGCAGCGGCGCTTCGCCGATCAGGACGTCGTAGGTCGAGCAGTTGCGGCTGCGGCGATCGATGCCGAGCCCGGTCGAGGCGTTGCCCTGCGGATCGAGATCGACGATCAGAACGCGCTCGCCAATCGCAGCGAGTGCGGTGCCAAGATTGATCGCTGTGGTGGTCTTGCCGACGCCGCCCTTCTGGTTGGCGAGCGACAGGATGCGCGGATGGCCAGGCGGCTGGGACGCCTTATCCTCTTGATAAACCTCGTCCATCACAGTCATACCAAAATACCATTTGCTCTTGCGGAGTCCCCTAGCGCCGCTCGATTGACCCGAGTTCGACGATCCAGCCCTGTCCGCCGGTCCGGCTGGAGTGTAGCTTTGGCTCAATATTCCAATATTTAGTGGCCTCGGTCAATTCGGCCTCTACATCTTGACCCTTCAAAAACAGCGCCCTCGCGCCCTTTTTGACCCACGGCTCCGCAAAACCGATGAGTTGATGTAACGGAGCCAGCGCCCGCGCGGTGACGCAATCGATGGGACCTGCGATTCTATCCACAGTATCCCCGATATCAGCCAGATGCACCGTCCCAGGTGACGCCGTGACCCGTATCGCCTCGCGCAAGAATGCGGCCTTCTTGGCGATTCGCTCGACCAGATGGATCCGTGCGCCTTGTGTCTCGGCCAACGCACAGGCGAGGACGACACCGGGGAAGCCCCCGCCGCTGCCGAGATCGACCCAGGATTTTGCCGAGGGTGCAAGGCTCAGAAGCTGCAGCGAATCGGAGACATGCCGGGTCCAGAGATTCGGAAGCGTGGAGGGCGCGACGAGATTGGTCTTGGCCTGCCATTCCAAGAGGAGGGCGATGTAGCGATCGAGCCGCGCCTCTGTTTCACGTGAAACAGGCGTCAGCGCGAGTGCCGCGGCCTTGTCCTTGGCGGAGATGCTGAGTTCGGCGGATTGCGAGGCTGGAGCCATTCTTGGTGCAGGCCGTTTGTCTGACGTAGTGAAAGCCGGTGATGAGACCGGCGAGCGGCGCGTCGGTCGATTCGCCTTCGCAAAAGGTAGGCGCTCACCCCGCGTGTTTCACGTGAAACGTCAGGCAGTCGCCTTGGCCGATTTCCGTCGCGCCTCGCGCCGCAAATAGGCAGCCAGGATACCCAGCGCCGCCGGCGTCATGCCGTCGATCCGGCCCGCCTGCCCGACCGTCCGCGGCTGCGCGTTCTGCAGCTTGGTGCGCGCTTCGTTCGAGAGACCCGGCACATCGGCATAGTCGACATCGGTCAGGACCAGGCCCTCGTCGCGCCGGAAGGCGTCGACATCGGCGGTCTGGCGCTTCAGATAGACATCGTATTTGGCATCGATCTCGAGATGCACCGCGATCGCAGGGTCAATGGCCGACAGCTCGGGCCAGATCGCCTGGACTGCGGGCCACTCGATCTCCGGATAGGCCAGCAACTCGAAGGCGGAGCGGCGGTGACCGTCGCGATTGAGCGCCAGCCCGTGCTTGGCCGCCTCATTCGGCGTGATCGCAAGCGACTTTGCGAGCCGCTTGGCGGCGTCCAGCGCCGCCATCTTGCCCCGATGGCGCTCCGCGCGCGCCGTACCGACGCATCCCAGCGCGATACCCTTGTCGGTCAGCCGCTGGTCGGCATTGTCGGCCCGCAGCGTCAGCCGGTATTCGGCCCGCGAGGTGAACATGCGATAGGGCTCGGTGATCCCGCGGGTCACGAGGTCGTCGATCATCACGCCGAGATAGCCGTCAGCGCGGTCGAACACGATCGGATCGGTCCCACTGGCGGCCAGCGCGGCATTGAGCCCGGCAACGATGCCCTGCCCCGCCGCCTCTTCGTATCCCGTGGTGCCATTGATCTGGCCGGCCAGGAAAAGCCCGCGCAGGCGCTTGGTCTGCAAGGTCGGATCAAGCTCCCGAGGATCGACGTGGTCATATTCGATCGCATAGCCCGGGCGGACCATCTTCACCTGCTCGAGCCCGGGAATGCTGGCGAGGATCGCGAGCTGGACCTCCTCGGGCAGCGAGGTCGAGATGCCGTTCGGATAGACCGTGGTGTCGTCGAGCCCTTCCGGCTCCAGGAAGATCTGATGGCCGTCACGGTCGCCAAAGCGAACGATCTTGTCCTCGATCGAGGGGCAATAGCGCGGTCCGGAGCTCTTGATCTGGCCGGAATACATCGGCGAGCGATGGACATTGGCCCGGATCACCTCATGGGTCGCCGGCGTGGTGCGGGTGATGCCGCACTGGATCTGTGGGGTCGTAATCCGATCCGTCATGACCGAAAACGGCTCCGGCGGCTCGTCTCCGGGCTGCATTTCGACCGCGGACCAGTCGATCGTGGTGCCGTCGAGGCGTGGGGGCGTCCCGGTCTTGAGCCGGCCGAGCGCAAAACCCGCCCGTTCGAACGAGGCAGACAGACCCATGGCCGGCGCCTCGCCGACCCGGCCCGCCGGCCAATTCTTCTCGCCGAGATGGATCAGACCACGCAGGAAGGTGCCGGTCGTGATGACAACCGCACCCGCTGCAAGCTGGCGGCCATCGCCCAGGCGAACGCCGGTCACGCGCCCATCGACGACGATCAGCTCATCCGCTTCGCCTTCGATGACGCTCAGGTTCGCGGTCTCGGTGATGGCCGCCTGCATCGCGGCCGCATAGAGCTTGCGGTCGGCCTGGGCCCGGGGCCCGCGGACCGCGGGACCTTTGCGGCGGTTGAGCATACGGAACTGGATGCCGCCGGCGTCGGCGACCCGGCCCATCAGACCGTCCAGCGCATCCACTTCGCGGGCCAGATGACCCTTGCCGAGGCCTCCTATCGCGGGATTGCAGGACATCGCGCCGATGGTCGCGAAACGATGGGTCACCAGGGCTGTCTTCGCGCCCATTCGGGCGGCCGCACACGCGGCCTCGCAGCCGGCATGGCCGCCGCCGATGACGATGACGTCAAATGAGTCTGCCCTGATAGTCATGGCGGGACTTCTATCGCGGAGTGATGAAAGCCGGAAGAACGAAGTTGGGTCGCGGGTCCGAGAACCAATCCTGGGTCGAGATATGGATTGCTTCCGCCATCGCCTAGCCTTTGGCGGACAAGCCGGCTCGTTCGCAACAACAAGGGCGGAGCTGTTTCACGTGAAACAGGTTCGGTCATGCCGCGACAATTGTTTCACGTGAAACGGGAGGAGGTGTCCTTAACCAGATCGAAACCATGTTTCACGTGAAACAGACGGCCACCCGCTACTTCCCGACGCAGAACTCGCGGAAGATGACGTCTAGGATGTCCTCGACATCCACCCGACCGAGCAGACGTCCAAGCGAATAGCCGGCCCTGCGAAGTTCCTCGGCGGCGAGTTCCTCGCCCTGCCCCACCACATCGATGCTGCGCCGAAGAGATTCGGCGGTCTCCTCAAGCATTCCGCGCTGCCGCGTCCGACTGATCAGACCGCCCTCGCTGGTCGCGAAATAGTCGTGAGCGAAACCGACCAGTGCGGCAATCAGCTCTGACAGGCCGTCGCCGCGGGCCGCCGAGATCCGGAACTCGGGGTAACTGCCCCCGTCACCCGACGGGGTCCTAACGAGGTCGATCTTGTTCCGCACCAGCCAGGTTGGTGTCGTTCCGCCATGCCCGACCTGGGCGCCGCGGCTGTCGGCTAACCACAGCACCAGATCGGCTTCCGCGGCGCGGGCCCGGGCGCGACGGACACCCTCCTGCTCCACCGGGTCGTCGGTCTCGCGGATCCCGGCGGTGTCGATGACCGTGACGGGATAGCCGTCGAGATCGA